>NZ_SOPW01000001.1 GCF_004402015.1 Filobacillus milosensis | reverse complement strand
GGACGTTTCTACCTTTTTTAGATTATATCGAAGATAATTTCTTTGAACTACCTAATTATATCGTTGCAGATGCTGGCTATGGTAGTGAACAAAATTATGAAGATGTATTAGAAAACCGAGAACGTACACCTCTCATTACATATAATCAGTACCGAAGAGAGAAAAAAATAAAATTCAAAAATGACCCATTTAATTTTTATAATTGGGATTATGATGAGGCCAATGATCTGTTTATCTGTCCTAACAATAAACATGTTACGTTCCGTTATGAATCCCAACGTACGGATCGCTATGGGTTTACAAGAACATTCAAAGTATATGAATGCGAAGATTGTACGGGTTGCCCATTACGTTCGGAATGCACAAAAGCTAAAGAAGGCAATAATCGCAAGGTATACTATAACCAAAAATGGGAGCAACAAAAATCATATATTAGAAATAAGCTTTCGGAAGAAAAAACGGGTGAAATTTACGGCATGCGTAAAATCGATGTGGAACCAGTTTTTGGATTTCTGAAGGCTAATTTGTGTTTCACTCGAATGTCCGTAAGGGGCAAAGAGAAAGTGAAAAATGAATTAGGGTTTGCCTTCATGGCGGTGAATTTAAGAAAGTACACCGCCATAAACACCCAAAGAAGCCTAAATCATCATATTGATTCATCAAAAAATGGCATCCATCATTTAATTTTTATGATGGATGCCATTTTTAAGTTATTTTTGACTAGTTATGTCCCAGCCTCTTTTGTTATCTGATTAATAAATATAAGAATTTAATAAGTGCTTCTGTTTCTTTTTTGTTTATAAATTATGGAGGAATTTTTAGATTAACTCGTCGAAAATTGTCTAGGAAATATTTAGATAAAAAGGTGGTTTAGCAATGGCTAGAAGAAAAAGCGCAGCAAAAAGAGAACAGGAGTTCATAGATGCATTAATAAAGTTATCAAGTTACAGGAGATTATGGTGCTGATTTAATTTTAACTAAAGAAACGAAAAAGATCATTGTCCAGGCGAAGCGCTACAAAAGTAGAGTGGGAATAAAAGCCGTACAAGAAGCCGTTTCAGCAATTGCGTATTACAAGGCTTCAGAAGGATGGGTAGTAACTAACAATGAATTTACGGAAGCAGCTATCAATCTTGCAAAATCTACAATATCCGACTGATAGAGAGAGAAGGACTAATTAATATGATGTTAAAATTAAACGAAGAACAACCTGATCAATTAGTTAACCAAACACGAAAAGAAGACTTAAAAGAAAAGTGTAAGCGCTGTGGTTCAGAATTAGTGATACGTAATAGCAAGAGAGGTTAATTTTATGGTTGTAGTAGTTTTCCTAAGTGTAGATATACACAAAGTGCAGAGATAATTCAGTCACCCTAGAACAGTATATAATTAGTTTGTTTAATGGAAAGAGCAGAATCCTATAAATTGGTATCTGCTCTCTTTTTTGCATAGTTAATACGAAAGGTCGATGTTTGACTGTCAAATCAATACCATTTGCCATATTATCTCGTTTAATAGTTCAAAGTCCAATCTGGTAATCGTGTTGTTGGAGTTAGAGGGCTATGTGTTCCATTGAAATTTGAGTGTCATCATATTTAATATTAATTTTTCCATCCTCTGTATCTATTAGAACTCGTTCAACGCCTGCTAGCTCATTTAAAATGTGTTCCACATCTTGAATTTCTAGTGCTGTAGCAACACCTTTTACAAACATGGTAACTTCTTTTATTCCATTTTCTCCTTTAACACCAATTTTATATAGTGAAACTCATTTTTTATTCCTTTAAAGTTTACCTGTGACAATAGCTGCAGTAATTGTTTAACAATAGTAACTTTACCTGTTTAGTTTTAACTAAATCAATTAATAACATGTTTAAAAATTAGCCACTTAAACCATAGAATATAAAACCAATCCCAAGGATCACCAAAGTAAATTTCTTTAAAGATAACTGATCAGCATATCCAAGAAGGCCAATGGCAGTTGTGAATAGTAAAACCAATGGTCCAATAATGGCTAATGAGCTATTTACGATTAGTGCTTTTTCGACATCATTAAATTTTATCATTAAAAATGCAGCAAACATTTCGATACATCCTGATAATATCCTTAGAAGTGCCATCCCTAAAACAGCTTTTTCTAATAACACAAACATCTTTATTCCTCCTAGTGTGTAAATATTTATATATATGTACAACTTGTACACTTAAGGACGCAAAATAGAAAATTTTACATATTGGGTAGCATCACTTACCATGAAATTAAGTAGGAATATATGTTGAAAATAAGTTGCTAAATCAGCAATATTAATGGTTTTATAGAGTAAACTAGGCTATAGAAACACGTAAAGGAGATTAAAATTGACACATGAAAATGCAGGCTGGAATTTAGAGAATAGTTTTACTCAACTACCAGAAACTTTTTATTCCAAAATAGAATTAAACCCTGTCCGCTCACCTGAGTTATTGATTTTTAATCATTATCTGGCAAAAGAACTAGGGTTGGATGCCCAGGCTTTACAAAAAGAAATGGGGGTTAGGGTCTTTGCTGGTAACGAGATCCCTGAAAATTCCGTTCCGATTGCTCAAGCCTATGCTGGGCATCAGTTTGGGCATTTTACGATGTTGGGTGATGGACGTGCACTTCTCATAGGTGAACAAATCACCCCATCGGGTAAACGGTATGATATTCAACTTAAAGGTTCAGGCCGAACACCATATTCCCGTGGGGGAGATGGTCGAGCATCACTTGGGCCCATGCTAAGAGAATATATTATTAGTGAAGCCATGCATGCTCTCGGAATTCCCACGTCTCGGAGTTTAGCTGTTGTGACAACTGGAGAATCGGTTATTCGTGAAACGGAGTTACCTGGGGCGATCTTAACTCGTGTCGCATCGAGTCATTTACGTTTTGGTACTTTTGAATATGCGAGAAAATGGGGTTCGGAAGAAGAGTTAAAAGCTCTGGCTGATTATGCCATCAAGCGCCATTATCCAGATATTCAGTCGAATGAGAACCCGTATCTTTCTCTTCTTCAAGAAGTAACCAAACGCCAGGCTGAACTCGTAGCCAAATGGCAGTTAGTTGGGTTTATTCATGGGGTGATGAACACTGATAATATGACCATTAGCGGTGAAACAATTGACTATGGTCCTTGTGCTTTTATGGATGAATACGATCCAGAAACAGTATTCAGTTCCATTGACATGAATGGTCGATATGCCTATCGTAACCAGCCGCCTATTACGAATTGGAATCTCGCTCGATTTGCAGAAGCACTATTGCCATTATTACATGAGGATTCGGATCAAGCTGTTGAAATTGCAGAAGGTGCAATAACAAAGTTTCCTGAATACTACAACCATCATTGGATTGCAGGTATGAGAGCTAAACTTGGTCTTTTTAATGAGGAAAAAGAGGATGAAACATTGGTTAAGGGTCTTCTTGAATTGATGGAAAAGTATTCAGCTGACTTTACGAATACGTTCCGGGCGTTAACACTTGAGAAGTATGAAGAAGATTTATTTGATAGCGCAGACTTTAATAAGTGGCAGGAACAATGGCAGGCGAGGCTAGATAGACAGGAAGAATCAAAAGAAACTTCACAACAGTTAATGCGTGATCATAATCCAGCTGTTATCCCGAGAAACCACCGGGTAGAAGAAGCACTTGAAGCGGCAGTAGAAAATGAAGATTACAGCGTGTTAGAACGCCTGCTTGATGTTCTTGAAAGACCATACGAATATTCTTTAGATCAGGAGAAGTATGCTGCGCCACCTGAACCATCAGACCGGGTATATCAAACATTTTGCGGGACGTGAGTTGAATTTAAGAAGAAATTTTAGGGGTATTCTTTATTGAAGCAGCAGAATTCTAAATAGGATTCTGCTTTTTTCAGTGCATTAAATTAAAAAAGTAATTACTCAAAAATATAAAAATGGATACCCTGTATGTATGACTTTTAAAAACTAGTTTATAAATGTAACTGTAAATGAAAGGTGTATTTATAAGTAAAGCCCGGGAGAACAAATCCCCCGGACTCTATTAATAGAATATTTTAATTAGCAATTGCATCATAAGATTGTACTAGCCCATGACCGTAGTAGTAAGGGTCACCTAAGTATTGGGCTGTTTGTTGCAGTAGTGAACGTAATTGTACGTTCGATAGGTGTGGTTTTGCCTGCCATACTTGTGCTGCTACACCTGCAACATGAGGTGAAGCCATTGATGTACCGTTAAATGAATCATAACTATTACCTGGAATTGTGCTTAATACGCTAACACCAGGAGCTGATAATTCAACGTCTGGTCCATGGCTTGAGAAAGATGCTCGATTGTTATTTTGATCAATTGCAGCAACAGCGATTACTGAATCATATTTCGCAGGATAACCAACCGTGTCACCCCAGCCCCAATAGTTACCACTATTACCTGCTGCAGCAACTACTAAAATACCTTCATTATATGCAAGATTAGAATAATCTTCTAATATGGATGAGCTTGATGATCCACCTAAACTCATATTAATAATATCCATATCGTTTTGAATTGACCATTCGATACCTTGCGCAATGCCTGAATAAGAACCGCTTCCATTACTGTCTAATACCTTAACAGCATATAAAGAAGCGTCAGGTGCCACACCAATAACACCTAAGTTATTATCTAATGCTCCAACAGTACCAGCAACGTGTGTTCCGTGGCCGTTACCATCGTTATATGGAGAGTCACCAAATACGGAATATCCCCCAGACACATTTAAGTCCTCGTGTGAACTATCAATTCCAGTGTCTAATACAGCAACTTTTACTCCAGATCCTGTGTATCCACTGTTTTGTGATTGTGTCCCTTGAACATGTGGAATTCCCCAAGGGGTTTGTTGAGCAAAGGCTTTGGCTTCAGCGTTAGCCTCCACGTATTTGATCTGTGGGTGATTCTTTAATCCTTTCGCCTGATTATCGGTTAGTTTTAAATGAAAAACAGGCAGTAAGCTAAATTCGTGAAGTATATCTTCATCCTCAACTCCAAACCCTTTCAGCAATCCTTTTTCAGCTGGTCCATCAAACTGTACTAAATACTCTTCTTCGTTCTGTGTTTTCGCTTCATCAGCAAAAACATTCTGTAGTGGCATGAGAAGTATAGCCAGCACACTAACTAGAACTAACAACTTTTTCACAGCATTTTTCCCCTTTCAAAATTTTTATAACCGCTTATTAATTTGCATTCATAATGAGGAAATCGTGAATAAAAGTTTAATAGATTCGTATTGATAGAATATTAATGGAACCATAAACATATCAATGGTAAGATGTTTTAAAAAAGTAATGTCAGCGGTTATTGATTTCAATTTAACACATAGAAAAATACTTTGAATTTGTGATTATAGGTGATTTGGAACGTTTAGCACCTATTTTTCTTTAATTATCTTTAATTTTCAGAAAAAATATAATAATAGGAATATTGTATTGCTCATTGTTTTTTTCTTTGCTATAAATAGGGGGGAGTCAGGTGAAGCTAGAAAATTTTAATAAGGTTCTAAAGCAGGCTAGGCTTGATGCTAACATGACACAAAAAGAGTTGGCAGAAGGGGTTTGTACACAGGCACAAATCAGTAAATTAGAACGTGGAGATGAATTCCCTTCTAGTATTACTCTCTATCTAATCTCAAAGAAGCTGGGGGTAGACGCAGAATACTTCTTTCGTCAAATAGAATCTGATCGTGTAGAGTATATTGACGATGTGAAAAATATTGTAAGGAAGTATAAGCGAGACAAAAACTATCAAAAAATAAATAACCTAGTCAGAAGTCAACTTAATACTCCATTAGCGAAAGAAAACAAAGATTTTTATCAATTCCTTCTGTGGCATTTAGGGATTTGCGCGTTTTATTTAGAGGATGATAAACATAAAGCACTAAAGTTCTTAACACGATCTTTAAGTATGAGAGACCGTGTTCTCGATAAGGAAAGGGAAGTAGCAATACTGAATAGTATCGCAATTATTTTAAATGAAAAGGAAAACTATCAATTTTCTCTAAAAGTATTTGATCGAGCGTTAGAGAAAGTAAAGAAATTGCCTATTATAAAAGATTTTACGATTGAAATAAGATTATTATTTGGTGCTTCCAAGTCGGCATTAAATCTTTGGAAAATTAATCAGGCATTAGACTATAGCCAAAAAGGAATCAATATTTGTAAACAATATGAAACGTTTTATTTGTTAGGTGAACTATACTATCAAAAAGCAAGATGTCTTAAACGCATTAATGATGAGGAATCTGCTGTGTTTTTTCGTAAATCCATCCAGACATTCCTTTTAGAAGATAAGAAAGAGTATGCCGAAGTTGTTGAAAAAGCTTATGTCAAATATATTAATAAGCTTAAAAAGGGGAGAAAGGAGGGGCTTAAATGATCAAGAAGTTATTAGCTATGGGTACAATTATGGCATTTCTTATGACAGCAGGGCAGTTTATCCAAATGAATGACGTTAGCAAAGGTTTTATTGACAACAACATCCTAAATGAAGACGAAGAAGAACTGCCAAATCAACATTAATTTTAAGATTTAATGAATGTATAAAATCACCTCTACTTTTGGGTGGAGGTGATTTTATATGTTTTAAAAGATGTGATTTATTTAATTTTTATAGCAACTAAATTTAAGGAGAAAATTCTGTTATACATGAACACATATCTCATAAGATGTTTTTCTAATACAGTATTATTTTTGTATATAATGGTAATTCTTTAATGTAGCGAAAATCTTATAATAAAAGGATGATTCGTTTGACTAAAGAAGATAAAAATTTGTATATAGCAGGGTTTATTCTCGGTTTAGGAATCTTGGGGGCGATTGATGGAATCGTGTTTCATCAATTGTTGCAGTGGCATCATATGATTTTAAGTCCCGATATAAAGTTAGAAATTTTCACAGACGGGCTATTTACGGCTGCTTTTTCTGCTTTAATGGTATGGGGTGCGCTTAAAATTTTTCGTGATGCTAGAAATCATGAACTGGGATACAGTTGGAAGGTATTTGTAAGTGGTACCTTAATCGGTGGTGGTGTGTTTAATTTAGTTGAGGGAATTATTGATCACCATATTCTCCAGGTACACCGAGTTAGACCGATGGCGGATAATCCACTACTCTATGATCTAGCCTTTTTAGCCTCTGGCATAGTACTCATTTTAATCGGTCTATGGATAAAAAAATTAGATAAAAAGGCCGCATGAGTATGAAGGTAAAAGATTTAATAATTTTTTTAACGTTATTTATCTGCTTTTTTGTGTATTATGTCACGCAAAATCCTCATTATGGGGTTCTGACTGGTGAAGAGATGACGGTGCACCACCTCGATATGGTTTATGAAGGTTCGCCTGAGGTGCCACGTGGTCTCAAGATTGCGGATTCGCCTGCTTATCCCATTGGAAGTCAAGCGATCAGTCTTGCTGATCATATGAGCGGTATGATGCGGGGTGTTGAAGTAACGATTGTTGCTGCTTATGAAACAACAGCTTATTCGACAACATATACATCTACTAACTCCGGTATGTTAGTGAAGGACCATAAATGGATTGTGCATGAAGAATTTGTTGATGTTGGAGACGATAGATTAGCTGACAGTACTAAGACTCTTACAAAAGCAGAACATATGAAAGGCATGAGTGATGCTGTTCATACGATTGATAATTCATTGAAGACGACTGTATATATGGTAGATTTCGTGCTCCCAAATGGAATTATGGTCACGAATCACAAATGGGTTGTTGAAGAAGAACTCGCGCCTGTTAAGTGAGATTAGTTATTAGATTTTAATAATGGACAAAAAAAGCATTCTAAAACACATAGAATGCTTTTCTGTTTAGATTATATTTACCCTTAAATTACTAAGCTTTTGGTTTATTTTTTCCCATAGAGTCAACTAATTGTGTTGTTGATAAGGCATTGAAAGGTAAAGGGACATTGTGTTTCAGTCCTTCATTGTAAGATGCTTTTAAGTCAGTAAGTAGTACGCCCAATGTGGCATCTGTTGTCCATTCAGAAATATTGTCCCAATTTCGAGCTACCCAACTGTCACCTGTACTTACTTGAAGTAATTTTAATATCTCTTCTTGAGGCAAATCATATTCCTTCGCTAATTTAAGTCCTTCGGCTACTGCGCTTATGTTAACACCCAGAATCATATTGTTAATTAATTTGGCTGCCTCGCTGTTACCTGGTTCGTTACCGTAGTAAAGTGTATTGGATCCTATCGCATCAAAGTAACCTTTAAAAGATTCCACGATTTCCTTAGAACCTGATGTCATAATTGATAATGTACCAGCTTCAGCACCTGCAACCCCGCCGCTTACTGAAGCAGAAATTAATTTTAATTCACTTTCTTCTTCGACTTTCTTACCTAATTCATTCATGGTATCCGGGTCGAGAGTACTCATGACAATAACTGTTTTATCTTTAGGTTGGGCAGATAATAGACCATCTTCTCCAAAAATAATGTCAATATTTTGGTCGTAGTTACGAACCATAGAGATGATCGCTTCGTCAGCTTGTTCTCCTACCTCTTTTAAAGTTTCTACCATGGTTATTCCAGCATCGTTTGCCTTTTCATAGATTCCTTTGAACGCGTCATAACCTATCACTTCAAAACCAGCTTTCTTTAGGTTAACTGCCATTGGAAAACCCATTGCTCCTAGTCCTACGAATCCAATTTTTTTACTAATAATAATTCCTCCTATTTTTAAATGTGTCTTTCATCGTTAGTCCAGTTATTTTATTAAATATTATCAAGAATTCAAAGTATTGGACAAATGATAAGGCTCTTGCTTCGATAGTAATGCTAAGTGAACCGTTAATTGTTCACGTGCTTGTCTATGCAATAGGAAGATTATATAAAAAGAAGCAGAATTCCTATGGAGTCTGCTTCTTATAAACACAGAGTATTTATCTAATTACTATTAAGATCTCTAATATCTGTAAGCCCCTTCGCATGTATTAGCTATTGGCTCATAATAACAATGTTCTTTATACTGCCCTGTAAATGGTTGGCCGAACCATGTCGGTGGACATTCACCATATGGATTAAAATACCAAAGTGCATACTTTGCAGGATGCTTTCGCCAGTATTTCAATACTTGTTCGGCTAATCTTTTTTCAACACCTCTTGCTGGGCTATAAAATAAATTCCCTTTTTGGACGGCTTCAAAAGAGTAATTTCCACCTTGCGTTTGAAAGATCACATCGCGTATTGAAGTTAAGCCTTCAAAATCCAAACAGTTAGCTCTAAGCCGATTGACTATGACATTACCAACCATTAGCATTCCCATTCGACCTTCACCAACAGCTTCGGCCCGCATCATCCTTGCAATTAAATTAACATCCTTTTGATTATAGGCTACCCTTGCCACTTTTAATCACCTCTAAAACATTGTATTAGTATGAGGGTACAGAATGTTACGGATATTTTTATTCAACAGATTTACAGTCAATTTGAATGGATGAAACATAGAAACACTATGTATATTACGTTTCCTAGTACATCGTCATAAACCTTGACATATCAGCATTTTTATAAAAGTGTTGTTGCTTTTTAGTAATTTATTAAACATAATGTCTTATTTAAATAACTTTATATAGGAAACATATTAAAGGGGGTAAACTAATGAATGAAGTTCAACCAATAAAAGATTCAGAGGTCATAAATCAAATGAAATCAATTTAGAGATTGGTTTATGTTTACTATGGGAATTAATACCGGTTTACGAATAAGCGATCTATTACAATTAAAAGTCGTTGATGTAAAAAATAAATTACATATTATCCTACATGAGCAAAAAACGGGAAGACTAAACGTTTTAAAATCAATAATGAGCTAAGAGACTATATTGAACGTTACGTTGTAAATATGAGTGAAGAAAGCTATTCAATTAAATCTAGAAAATCGAATGAACTAATTAAAAGGGTGCAGGCTTATAATATACTGAATATGGCTGCTAGAGAAGGAGGAGTAGAGGAAATAGGTATGCATACATTAAGAAAGACTTTTGGATACCATTTTTATGAACGAACAAAAGACATTGCTTTATTACAAGATATATTTAATCACTCTGCACTACCAATTACGTTAAGATATATAGGTGCTAACCAAGATTTTATTAATGATGCAATTGATAGTTTTAGTTTATAGGATTGAGCATTCATTCTATTTTCTTTCCGTTTCCACTTTATGCAAACTCACAGCGAGTTGTTTTTCTTGCTTGTAGCTCATTTTTTCAAATTGAATACCATATGATATTAATTTTTCTTTTATGTGTTCTTCTTTACGAACTAATAATGCAGTTATTTTAAATTGCTCGTTTTTTAAAAAGAACATTATGTCAGTTTCAAACTTCACTTTAATTGGTAAACTGAACTCGCTAATGAATTTTAATCCACTAAGACTAATATCTTCAATATCCCCATTAATTTTTTTGCCTATTAATTTTTGTAATTTAGGATTATCGCATTTCGTAATTGTTAATTCAATCGGAACGTTATATACTTTGATTCGAAAATTCTTTCTTTGTGCTTTAAGAAATTGTGTTGCACTTAGAGGTTTTGATGAAGTATTTTCTAACCTTTTTTTTAATGAATTAATTTCTTGATGTTTATTTTTAGTATCTTTAATAAGCCTATAAACAATTATTAGCAAAAAGAATATAATAATAAGTTCATAATATACGACGTATTTCATATAACCACCTCTAAATTAATTTACAAATAGAAGTTTTACCACGATTATAACCTAGGGAACAATTGACCATAAGTTCTTTTACTAATAATCATTCATTAAATTTTCTGAACTAAAAGTTTTCTGGAAGTATGCTATTTAATAGACGGCACATTCCGTAAATTATTTTGATTGAAGATTAACTATACTTAAATTAGTCGGTTTTCCTAATAAAAATCCTTGTCCAAAATTTGCGCCATTTTCCCTTAACAGAAATAGAACATCTATATCATCAATTCCTTCTAAAATTAATTTAATTTCGAACTCGTCACAGTAATTTGAAAGTAATTTAATTAGAGATTGTTTCTCAGGTGATTTATGGACATTTTGAGTGACATACGAATCAATTTTTATATAATCAGGTTTCAATTCTAAAATTTTTATGATATCAGAATTACCTTTACCGACATCATCAATTGCGATAGATACATTAAGTTTTTTTAAATGATTTATTATTGATTTTAGTTTTTTTAAATCATAAACAAGCTCTGATTCGTTAATTTCTAGAACTAGATTTAATTTACAAAAATCTAATTCTTTAATGAATGGCAAGAAGTTTGGGTTAACTAATGTAGATGGATAAACATTTGAAAATAAGTAATTAGATTCAACAAATTCTAGAGAAAGATTAAATGAACTAATAGCTTTTTTTATTGAATATGTATCTAGGTTGTATAACTCATTTTCTTTAATAGCCATATTAAAAACTTTTTCAGGATTTTCTTTATCGGTTGTTCTAAGTAATGCTTCGTAACCAACAACATTCCATTTATGTATGTCATAAATAGATTGGTAGTGATGAAATATTTGATTTTCTTCAATTAATTTACGTAAAAACAAAAGAACAGCTCCTTATTAAAACTATCTATAATACAATATTAAGTCTATTTTGTTATGTACATTTAATTTTCTATAAATATTTTTAATGTGTGTTCTAACAGTATGTTTAGATGTATAAGTGTGTCTAGCTATTTGATCGTTGGTGTAACCTTTTATTAGTAAATTATAAATTTCTAATTCTTTTTTAGTTAAAGTTTTTTTTAAACTTCAAGATAAGAATTGTCCCTTTTTGAAATAGTTAATAAGGACTTTCTAAGATTATAGAACTTTTCTATTTGTTCTTCTGTAAATTCACCTTGACTGCCCATTTTTATTGCGAAGTCTAAAGCTATGGTTAAATCGTTAATTTCATTTGTTTCAAATTTGACTGTTGTGACTAACTTCAAATAAAGACACCTCCAACATAATTCGTTAAATTTTTACAAAATATGATTAATTTCAACATACACTATTAATCCTCCTAATTACATAACGCTTTAAGGTGATTTTTTTACCGTATTAGAGGTATTTATATGGGTCTAAATATACAAAAAAAACTGTAGCAATAGTAAACTAAATAACTACTGTAAACTGAAAAATATTGTTATTAATTTATTATCAACACACATCTAACTAAGGATACTAATGTACAAATATTTAAAGTTTAATATTGATTCCCTCCGAGTGCGTTTATTACATTTTATTTAATTAATTATTATAAATTTCATTCTAAGAAGTTATATAGACTCGCAAGTGTATTAGGCGAACAACATTACCCCTTATATCTTAGCCAGAACTAGTAAAAGCGTAGGAGCAAAATCCTAACAAGGGTTTCTGCTTCTTTTTATTTTAAATATTATTTGTAGGATTTTTACATTAATTCGTCGAAAAATGTAAGGGTGCGAGTTAGGGGCACTATGAATCTATGAAAATGAAAACTCCCACGAATTTGCGTTAAAGAGAAATAATGTATATGATAAGTGCATTGTTTATCCAAAAACGGAATAAAAATTAGTACAACTATGTTAAAACCACTCCAATTGAGTGTTCATTAAATTACATAAACGGAAGGGGTTTTATATGAGAAAGTATTCTATAAATTTAAGAAAAAGGGGGAGGAGAATAAATGGTTGTTAAACGTCTAGCTTTTTTATTGATCCTATTCTTGTTCCTGGCTGGTTGTGGAATTGAGGATTCGATTGAAGATAAATATCCGAGAGCTGATATTGTCTATGATCAAAATGGGAATGAATCGAATGTATATCGCGCCTTTAATACATCGGTTCAAAGTGTGTCAAATGAAATTAGAGATATTGAAGAGCCTCAAGATATGGCTGAAAAAGATGGTAATGTCATGATGTTGTATGATGATTTTCTAGTTTATATTTATCCAGATATTAATAATAGCGATGTTTTAATAGAAGTATCTGATGATGATTTTATCGAAGACAATTATGACTCTGATCACTTCCATAAATACGGGGTGTTCAAGAAAACGAAAAAATATTATGGCATAAATAATATGACATCAGGAAAATATCGTGGTTATATTGGTGAGAGTGGTAAATACGTTAGAAACACAGGTGGTTTCCCATCGATTCGTTTTGGGTCAATGACTCGAGGTGGAGGACCAGGAGTTGGAAAGTAAAAGAGGAGGAATTTGATATGATTAATTGGTCAGAAATACTAGATTTAGAAGAAGTTCTTTTAACGCTTCTTTATTGGGTAGTAACATTAGGCCTTGCTGGTTTATTAATGATTGTATTTGAATTATTTACACCATATAAAGATCGTGAAGAGTTACTTGCTGGAAATGTAGCGGTTGGTGCTCAGTTTGCTGGAAAAATCATTGGGCTTGGTATTATTACTGAAGCTTCTATTGCCCACAATGTCAGTTTGATCGGTGCAGCTGTATGGATTGTGATCGGCTATATTTTAATGCTTATTGGTTATTATGTCTTTGAACTAATCACGCCTTTTAAAATAGAAGACGAAATTAAAAAAGGCAATGTAGCCATTGGAGTGCTAGTCGCTTCTGTGAGCATTTTTATTGGTTTCGCCGTATCAGGTAGTATTACATAAGCAAGGAGGGCGATCATGAATTATACTACGGAAGGGTCTCACGTCTTCGCAGATTTCTGGGGAGTAGATGAGAGTCTATTAAATGATGGCCATTCCCTTAAACAATGGATGCAAGAAGGGGCTGAATTAGCGGGTGCCACTGTTTTATCTTGTGCCATTGAGACGTTTAAACCACAAGGTGTAACGATAGCCGTTTTATTAGCTGAAAGTCATTTTACCATTCACACTTATCCTGAAAAAGGGTTTTGTGCGTTGGATTGTTATACTTGTGGTGAAAGTACCTCACCTTCAAAGGCGATTAAATGGCTGGAGAACATCCTCCAGCCATCTAAAGTTAGGTACAGAGAAATAGAGAGAGGTTATGCAGAAGAGGGAGAAAAAGTTTATGGCCAATCATAGTTACCTTTATTTATCTTCAGCTATTGTTTCCATATGTGGAATTGTCTATCAAGTACTTTATGGTGCAGCTGGAAGCTATCTCTTTGGGGATAGTGTTTTTTTCTATTGTATGACAATTGGATTGTTTTTAATGTTTATGGGTGTTGGGGCAGCATTTAGTGAGTATATCAAACACTCTTTAATGAATAGATTTGTACAAACTGAATATCTCATTGCGATCTTAGGGGGATTTTCAGTTCTAGGTTTGTTTTTCTGTATGTCTTATTATGGCGTTAATGTTGCTCAGATGTATTTATACATCGTTATTAGTGTGACGGGATTCTTAACAGGTATTGAACTGCCGATCTTAATTAGAAAAGCTCAATCAATGGGAGAAGAGATTGGGAGAAGTACAGCGCGCGTATTGTTTTTTGATTACGCAGGGAGTTTAATTGGTGCTGTTGGGTTTGCCTTACTTTTAAGACCGACGTTAGGTTTAATCAAAACCGCTTTTTTCGTCGCTTGTATTAATATTTTGGTGGCATTAATTATTGCTTTTGTATTTAAACATGAACTTAAGCGACCTAAGTTGCATCAATTTAGTGGTGTATTGATTACGATTGTTTTAATCTTTGGCTTTTTATATGGTGAAGGGATGGCGTTTAAGTTTGAACAAAAGCTTTATGCTGACCCGATTGTTTATCATGAGAAAACGAAATACCAGAAAATTATTTTGACGAAAAATCCGGGTGATACAAGATTATATTTAGATGGTCAATTACAATTCTCTGAAAGTGATGAATATCGCTATCATGAAGCTTTAGTCCATGTTCCGATGGCTTTAGCTGAAAGCCACCAAAATGTGTTGATTTTAGGTGGTGGCGATGGGATCGTTGCTAGGGAAGTTCTTAAATATAAGGGTGTGAAAAAAATCACGCTAGTTGATTTAGATCAAAAGATGACCAATCTAGCAAAAACTCATCCTGAACTGACACGTATTAATAATAACTCTTTACATAATGAAAAAGTTAATATTATTAATGATGGAGCGTTTCATTATTTGATGACGAATGAAAATTTCTTCGATGTCATCATTGTTGATTTACCTGATCCAAACAATGAAGCTTTGAACAAGCTGTATACTAGAGAGTTTTATTCATTAGTTAGGAATCATTTGTTGCCAGGAGGGTACACCTCGATTCAATCTACCAGTCCTATTTTTGCAACAGAAGCTTTTTGGACCATTAATAAAACGGTAAAATCCACCGGTTTAAAAGCCAAGAGCTATCATTTAGATGTTCCGTCGTTTGGTAATTGGGGATTTACTTTAGCTTCAAGAGATGAAATTAATCTGGATAATATTGATATACCAGTGGAGACCCAATATTTAACGAATGATATTGTTCCAACACTGTTTAAGTTTGGTAAAGATGCCGATTCTACAATTGTTAGAGAAGGTAAAACATTCGACATTCCGGTTAATAGTTTAAATAGACCAGTATTAATGGGCTTGTATAATCAGGCCTGGAAATATTATTAATAAAAAGAGGAGTCTTTCGCATAGAAAGACTCCTCTTTATTACGATTCCTGATCCCGACTGATTTTCATCTCACCGTCTTTATTTATAAACGTCACTTCACCTACAATGGTAAATGGCTCTGAACCACTGTCATTATAGACATTCAGTTGTAATTTATAATCATAATCAATCGACCCATCGTCATTTTCTTGTTTGTTACTAAATTCAGCGTTACTAAACTCTATATTTTTGTTTCTGTTTGCTGCCAAGGCTGGCATTACGTTGAACTTTTTACTTGCTTTTAGTTCTTTAAGTGCTTCATCAGTCAAGTAAGGTTTGACTCGTTCTGCAATCTCTTCAGATGTTGGAGCATTTTCGTGATCCTCAATCGTATACTGTTCCGCCTTATACTCTTGAAAAAAGCTCAGCCTTTCCTCATCTTCACTACTGCATCCCATTAAACCTATTAATGTTACTAATAAAATAAATGCTATAAACTTTTTCATAAAAAAGACCCCTTTATAAAAATTTTCTATATTATAAATAAGACGAACATTAAATCGATTTGTTTCAGTTTTTTGAAAATTTATATCCATAAATTTAACATTCTCAATCTGGGCGCATAAACATAGTCATAAAATGAATTGAGAGGTGCCTGCTATGTATTTCTTTTCTATTAGTCCCACATGATATGTGAGTTGATTTCTAATTTCTTTCTTTTACAACCAGGACATTTCAGTTGATTAATATCTATTTCTATATTGGAAATAATTTTACCTTTGCCTTTACATTTGCTGCAGTTTTTATTAGTTGTAAATTTTTCATCTCTGTCATATTTGATTTCCATTATAGGGCGACTATATAAGTGCTGACACTTTAAGCACGAGAGCAATTCATATTCATAGTTTATATCATGAATAGGTGAGCCACCAATCACTCTTTTAACTTGTTCTCGAGTTTTTGGGTGTAAAATATTAAATTCATAATCTATAAAGGGGGTATAATCCCCTCCAACGCCTAATAAAAATTCATTTGAATAGAAGCATGACTGGCATCGAATGCCGTATCCGGTTCCCATGTGAATTAACTTCCTCTCTAGAAATCTCTTAGATCTTAAGTTCAATTGTTGGTATACAATTTCCTTCATAATAAAGGAAATCCACTTATTCTATAGAAGTTTTTATAGTATCTGATTTTGAATTTTTAAGGAGAATCATTCATGCACTTCATTAAACAACTCTATCATTTCGGCTACCAACAAGCTCTATCCTGTCTATTTCCTGGGTTAATTTTTATTACATTGGCGTTAACGCAAGTTGTATCTATACCTGGAATACCTCGTTATGATGTGATTTTAATCATTTGTTTAGTTATTCAATTTGTGATGGTTAAGACTGGTATGGAAACCATGGATGAATTGAAAGTCATTACGCTATTTCATTTACTAGGAATTGTATTAGAAATATATAAAGTACATATGGGTTCTTGGAGTTATCCGGGTGAATCTTACACAAAAATTGCAGGTGTACCTTTATATGCGGGGTTTATGTATGCAAGCGTTTTAAGCTATATGGTTCAAGCTTGGCGGCGCTTAGATTTAAAAATTAAAAAATGGCCGCATTTTTTTTGGACATTTCCTCTTGGAGCAGGCATCTATTTGAACTTTTTTACCCACCATTTTGTTTATGATATCAGGTGGATTTTAACTGTTGCTCTTTTTGTTATTTTTGCTCAGACAATTGTTTATTTTAAAGTGAATGCTGAATGGTATCGGATGCCAATGTCAGTTTCGTTTTTCCTCATTGGCCTGTTTATTTGGATTGCTGAAAACATTTCTACGTTATTAGATGGTTATCGTTACCCCAATCAGGGTGATACGTGGGAGTTAGTCCATGTAGGTAAAATTAGCTCGTGGTTTTTACTTGTTGTAGTAAGTTTTATCATTATTGCTCAACTGAAACTTATTAAAGGTGATGGTTTTATAAAGAGTGATAAGAAAAGTGGTGAACACAATCTAAATAAAAATGTTTTATAAAATGAATACAGCAGGGGCTTGAAATGGTCTCTGTTTTTTTGTGTTAAAAATTATAAAAGTTGGTAAAATTTAATAAAAGTTATGTTATAATATTTACAGTTTTAGTAAAAGGGGGAAATGGAATGAAATTGAGAAAGGTATCAGCATTAATTCTATCAACATCTATGATATTTACTGGAATTGCACCTACATTACATGCAGAAGAAAGTGGGACGCCTCAGTCAGACAGCAGTGAAGAGCAAAAGAGAGAAAACAATCAGGTAGCGAATGAAGACTCAGTCTCATTGGAGCAATTAATTGAGAGAGTCAAAGAAATTTTTCCAAAATACAAGTCAGCAAAAGAAGAATATTTCCGTTTAGAATTTAATCATCGTTTTCCTGGTGAAAGAGACTATAGTGAAAGATATAATCTTGTATATTATGATCGTAGTCAAAAGAACCCTTCCCACATAAGTTTTGAATTTGTTGGTGAAGAGTTAGAACTTAACAGATATTATTACCATCCACGAAATGAATCAGATGCACTCTTCCCACCTAAGGTTTCGGAAGAGGAAGCAGAAAAGTTAGCAAAAGAATTCTTGAAAAAGGTTGATTTAAAAGGAGAATATGAATTAAATGAGCAGAATAATTCTTATTACTTTAGTTACAATAGACCATTAACAGAACCAATCGAGTATCGTTTTTCTTTTAATAAGTTAAAAGACGGTATTCCAATTCAAAATCAATCGATTAGCGTCACAGTTTTAGGTAATGGAGAAATTACTCAGTATAGAGGACCTCGTTATATGGGAGAGGTTGACTATGAATCTACTAGTAACTTGATGTCTAAGAGTGAACTTCTATCCGAATTAAAAGCTCAAATAAATGTTGAGTTACAGTATTTAATTCACAGAGATTACAACACTAGAGAAGAAACTGCATATTTAACCTACCGTGAAACGCCTATGATTAGAGGTTTATCAGCGAAAAATGGTCAGTACTATGTTAATGGCGAATATGTAGACGAGCTTCCTGAGTCAGAAGAACTCAAGCAGTTACCAAAGAGTTCAAAAAATCCTAATCCTTTAACGAAAGATGAAGCTAGATCATTAGCAGAAGAATTACTAGCAACTGATGAAGAAGGCGTAGAATTAAGAATCGATGGTGTAATGGAACGAGAGGTAGATGGAATTGAAGTCTATGATATTCGTTATATGTATCACTCGCAAAATGGAGGGCATGGCTCTTCGATTCAAATAAACAAAAACACAGGAGAACTACAGCGCTTTTCTCGAGCAAGAAGTTATAACCCAGAAGAAGAAGTGGATGTTAATGTATCCCAAGAAGAAGCATTAGATTTAGCTACTGACTATATTAATAAATTTGCTTTTTCTAATATGGAACAATACGTATATCCTAGAGTGTCAGATAATGTAAATCGAGATGATAGTCCTGAATATCATTTCATTTTCCAAAGAATCAAAGACGGAATTCTTGTGAGTGGTAACTATATAAGAGTTGATGTCTCTAAAGAGAATGGAAAATTGTTACATTTGTCAATCCGACACACGAATGTAGAACAATGGCCATCACTTGATCAAGTTGTAGGTGAAGAAAAAGCTTTAGAAGATATTAAGGATAAACTCGACTTAGAATTATTTTATGTCACAGAAGAGCCTTATGATATAAGAGATACTGAAGAAAAAGTATTACAGTACAAATTAAGCTATTTAAGAGATTATGATAGTTCTTTTTATAATGCCGTAACAGGTGATTGGAAAAATACAAGACCATATGGCCAGAAGGATGAAGACCAAACAGTCAGTCATCCATGGGCAGAAGAAGAGCTTAACTTTTTAATTAGTAACCAAATATTGGAAATTGAAGGTCCAGAACAATTTGATGGTGATCAAGTGGTTACTAGGGGTGAGGCTTTAGAAATTCTAACTAAATCTATTGATAGAGTTTATAGTGGACCTGCCCCTGAAGATGCTGAACCTACACCATTTGAGAACATTGGTCATGACCATCCACTTTACAATATCGTCATGGAATCACTTCGAAGAGGAATTCTAGATGCGGAACAATCAACCTTTGATGTGGACGAAAAGATGACACGTGAAAATTTAGCATTCTGGTATGTTCGTGCTTTAGAACTTGACTCAGTTGCTAAAATGCACGATATCTTTAATTATGACTTTAGTGATGAACAAGACATCAGCAAAGAATTGAAAGGTTATGTTGTGATTGCTGATTCATTAGGGTTAATATCAAAAGACTACAAAGGCAATATCTTACCAAAACAAGAAGTCACATATGCTCAGCTAGCGGTTTCATCCTTGAGATTAGCGAAATTATTGGCTTCGGAAGAGTATTAATATAGGAAAACAGAGAATCTCACTTTTTGTGAGGTTCTCTATTTTAATTAATGTGATATATTAAGGTTTGGATGAAAATATATTGTTTTTGAAGGGAGTGGAATGTATGGAGACCTTTGAAAGAGGTTGTTTGTATATTGTAATAGGTATAGCTGTATTATTGTTTCTTGCATTAATTACGCAAAGTCATATTAATATACCTTTTTTTATTGCTATCCCACTTGTCATATTAGCCTTCTATATGGCTAAAAAGAAAACAGATGAAAAAGAATAGAATATAAATACATAATAAAATAGTAGAGTTAACCAACTTTTATAAATTGGTTAACTCTATTTAAGTCTAGAAAGTTTATTCTATTAGTTTTACGTTAGTGCCTTATATGTCAATCCCTAAGTAAATCGGACAATGATCACTTCCATATATGTCTGTATGAGCTTGTGCATCTTGAAGTTGATTTTTTATTCTGTCAGATACGATAAAGTAATCAATTCTCCATCCGATATTTCGTTCTCTTACGGTTTTCATGTATGACCACCAAGTAAAAATGTCGTCTCGGTCAGGGTGGTAGTGTCTTAACGTATCAATAAATCCACTGTCCAGTAAACGTGACATTTTTCCTCGCTCTTCTTCAGTGAAGCCTGAGTTTCCATGATTGGATTTATCATTTTTTACATCGATAGTCTGGTGCGCCACATTCATATCACCACATAGAATCACAGGTTTTTGTTGATCTAATTCCTTAATATATTTATAGAATTGGTCTTCCCATTCCATGCGATGCGGGAGGCGTGCAAGTGATCGTTGAGAATTAGGGACATAGACTGTGATGAAATAGTAGTTTTCAAATTCTAATGTGATAATACGGCCTTCAGGGTGTGATTCACCATCCAATCCGTAAGTGACCTGAACCGGTGTTTTCTTGGTGAAAACAGCCGTACCAGCATAGCCTTTCTTCTCTGCATAATTCCAATATTGTTCATAGCCCTCTAGCTCTAAATCTATTTGACCTTCCTGTAGTTTAATTTCTTGTACAGCAAAGATATCAGCATCGACTTCATTAAAATAATCTAAAAAGCCTTTTCGAACTGCTGCTCGCAGTCCATTTACATTCCAAGATACAAGTTTCATAGGATGTATGCTCCTCTCTATATACCGACCATTATTTTACCATATGAAAAAGCCTTTCTCATACTAAGCAAGTTTTACTAGAAAATTTTGGCGTTTACTAGAAAATACAGGTGTCTTATTAGACAGACTGGATTAAATACTAGACAAAAATAGTGATTTACTAGACAAACTGGGCAAAATACTCGAAAGAATTTAGTGTTTACTAGAAACTTTTACGAAATACTAGAAACTTTTCTATTTTTGATGAATGATAAAATCCTTCGGCCATTATGGTTTGTATTACTTGGTCATATTTTTTCAAAAAAATGATTGACTTCAAACTGTATTAAACATATAATACAGTTATCGGTGTATTAAGCACTTAATACATATTTTTTGGAGAGGGTGTATTAACCCATTAATACACAAAGTAAGCTTACTTATCGAAAACCGGGAGTGAGAGTTCATGAAAATCAAGTTTAATAATCGTGATCCCGTTTATGTGCAAGTGATTCGTCATTTTAAAAATCAAATTGCGAAGGGTTTCTTAGAACCTGGGCAAGCGATTCCTTCTAGAAGAGAATTAGCGAATCAGTTAAAGATTAATCCAAATACTGCACAGCGGGCTTTCAAGGAAATGGAGGAAGAGGGTTTGATTAAAACTGAACGAAATCAACCAAGTCGTGTAACGTCTGATGAAAATATCTTACAGGACTTAAGAGATGAATTAATTATTCAAGCAGTCAATGAGTTTGTTCATTCCGTTAAGTCGATTAACGTTCCTTTAGATGATGCTCTAAATTTAGTCAAACAGAAATATGGCAAAGAAAAGGGGGATTTAGATGATTGAGTTTAAAAATGTTGTAAAAAAATACGGTCGAAAAGTTGTATTAGATGGTGTGAATTTTACAGCTAATAAAGGTGAAATAACATGCCTAATCGGTGTCAATGGTGTCGGAAAAACGACGATCATGAATGCCATTATGAAATTAACACCGGTTCAATCGGGTGAGATATTAGTTGATGGTGAAAAAGTTACCAAGAAAACATTTGAAAAAGTAGCTTTCATCCCTGATGCGGCTACAATGCTTCCAAATATGAAAATAGAAGAAGCGATGGAGTTCATGGATGATTTTTATACGTCTTGGAATCAAAGTCGAGCTAATGAATTATTGGACTTCTTCAATTTGAAAAAGAAAGATAAGATTTCAAGTTTATCAAAAGGTAATACAGCGAAGGTTAATCTATTAATGGGTTTGGCGTTAGATGTAGATTATATTTTAATGGATGAGCCATTCTCAGGTATTGATATTTTTACTCGAGAGCAGATTGCTGAAGTATTTACGAGTCATTTAATAGAAGATCGTGGTGTTATTATTACCACTCATGAAATCAATGATATTGAACACTTAATAGATAAAGCGGTATTGCTAGATAACGGGACGATCTATAAAGAATTTAACACAGAAACCATGCGTGAAGATGAAGGTAAATCTGTGATTGATGTTATGCGGGAGGTGTATCGCGGATGAAGAATTTTATTAAGTTAGCTAATTTTGAATTTAATCGTATGTCTAAATTGTTATTTGCTCTAATGGGCTTTGTGCTAGTTGTTCAATTAGGGGCAGTTTTCTATGAGACAAGTACTTTTATGAGTAAATTTAATCAATATATGGAGAACGAACAATTAACAAGAGAACAAGCTTTGATGAATTTTGATACCATTTCGTTCGGTGCAGTAATGGGGAACATATTGTTCTTTGGACCTATTTTCATCTGTGTAGGTGCGATTCTGTTCTATATCTTCTTAATTTGGTATCGCGATTGGTTAGGCAAGAATACTTTTGTTTATCGATTATTAATGTTACCTACAGAAAGGTTTAATATCTTTCTATCCAAATTAACTACAGTTCTAATGGCAACATTTGGGTTAGTTGCATTTCAATTAGTCGCAATACTTATTGAACGTTCAGTTTTTAATTTGTTGATTCCGGATGATCTGAGACAAGAAGTGTACTTCAATCAATTAATGAACACTTATCCTTTTACACGTATTTTATTGCCAACGAATTTTGATGAGTTTCTTATATTTTATGGCACAGGTATCCTGTCTGTGGTCGTAATCTTTACTGTGATTCTTCTGGAAAGAAGCTTTAGAATTAAAGGCATTGCTTTAGGTATTTTATATGGATTGGCTATGGTTGGCTTAGTCTTATCTCCAATCATTATTAATGAGGAGTGGTTCTTAGATCACTACTTCTATTTAAGTGAAATATTCTGGATTGAAGTTGTCGTTAGTTTAATAGCATTAGCTTTGTCTATGATCATCAGTAGAAAATTACTAAACGATAAAGTAAGAGTGTAGGGAGGGATTACATTGAAAAAGTTTATAAAATCGACGATCGTAATGATATTAATTCTTGGTAGTTTAGGAACTTATTATGTTCAGTCTGCGATGGTAACCAATGACCTGCCAAGATATCACATCGAAAAAGTTAAAGGAGAAGAAGAATTAATTGATAACCTGATCATTAGAGGGACATACAGTCATGAGGAAGTTAATGATCGGTTTGTACTTACTAATCAAGGTATCGAATATTCGTCTGAATTAAATATTGTTGAGCGTTTTGAAGGACAATATAATTTTACTCGTCAGAGATTGCGTGAAAAGTACCCAGATTTCATGCGTGGAACGCAATATGTTCATAATAATCTTTATGAAGATGATCAATATCTTATTTTGGTAAAAGAAGATTATGAGTATGAGCAAAGTGAAGCACAGCATGAATTAGAGATTTCAATGTTAAATAAAGAATCAAAAGAAGAAAAGGAATTTGAAGTTACTGTTAAAGAAATGAGTCACATTGTAGACATTCAATATGTTGATTCAAACGTTCATATTTATATTAAAAAGCGTAATCATCAATCTCAAAATATTTCAATTGTTGACTTAACAATTAACCCTAATAGTGGAAGTATTGAAAATGAAACAGTTTTAATAGAGAGTAAACAATCTAACAAAAAGAATCAGTATGTTAACATAAGTCAACTTGGAGAATCGGTTAATTATGCACCAATGCAATACCTACTGTTCAGAGATCAGCTTGAAACAGTAGAAGAAGGAACAGATGGTATGAGGGTTACCGACAGAGAAAGTGAATTATTAGCTTACAATACTGAAACAGGTGAAGATAAAAAGCTAGATTTATCTCAAAAAGAATATGGACTTGCAGCCATGTTTGACGGAAAATATTTATATTTTGAAGTATATACAGAACAAGGCGATTTAGTGATGAAGCCTTATAACGTTGAGAGCGAATCGTTTGAGGACTCAATAACAATTGAGGTAGGCAAGCAAAGAACAAATATCTTAAAAACTGTTAAGGATGGTCAATTGTATATTGTTCACAATTCTAAAGTGAAGGTCTTTGATGTACAATCCGGAGATGTCGTGTATGAAGGTAAGATTGTCTCTGGAGACAATCCTGATTTAGAATTTGTATATTTCGATTTCGTGGAATTTAAGTAATGAGAGGGTTCATGCTGAGGCATGGACCTTTTTATTTCGATGTTAGAACCGCCAGTGAATTTGCTTAGGACACAAAAAATCCGCCCCTCAAGGCGGATTTTTTACAAGATTTAAGTTCGAACTTCACTCGCTCGCTGGGCTGCATTCAATCCTGCCACGAAGCCAGTCGAAAATGCGGCTGTTATATTAAAGCCACCAGTATATCCGTGGATGTCTAATATCTCACCACAGAAATATAAGCGATCCATCAACTTCGAAGCCATTTCATTTGGCACAATTTCCTTAAGTGAAACCCCTCCACCAGTAATAAAGGCTTTTTCAATGGATAAAGTACCATTTACTTTTAATCTGAAGCTTTTCAATTGGTTAGCAAGATCCATGACCTCTTTCTTTTTCAGATGATGATAAGTGGTGCTTGAGTCTAAACCAATTTGCTCCATTAAGAAAATTAGATAGCGTTCAGGGACCGTGCCTTTCCAAACTTGTTTAACTGATTTATTCGGTTGCTCTTTGGCTTGCTTCATCAACTTGTCTGCTAGGTTTTGCTCACCTTCATCTGGGAAGCAGTCGACATTAACATCAATGTTATCGACTTTAAATTGCTTTAAAGCTTTAACGACATATTGACTGAGTCTTAATGAAGCGGGTCCAGATAACCCTTGGTGAGTAAATAGAATATCCCAGCGGTGTGATTTAATTGGCTTGCCGTTGGGTTTTAATGCTGTAATTTCTACATCACGTAAGGATAGCCCCTGTAAGGTTTTATCTTTAATGAATTTTTCATTCGACGTCATTGGAACCTCAGTTGGGTAGAGTTCCGTAATGGTGTGCCCTGCTTTTTTAGCCCATGCATAGCCTTGTCCTTCACTTCCAGTGTTTGGAACAGACTTTCCACCCACGGCTATGACCACACAAGAAGTCGACACTTTTTCATTCTCTAAAATGACTTCATGCGTCTCTTCACCGTAATGTACCGCATCGCACTTTGTGTTAAGTTTTTGATCAACGCCAAGTACATCTAACTGCTTCACCAAAGTACTTACCACCGTCTTAGCACTATCACTCACAGGAAACATTCGTCCTTTATCTTCTTCCTTCAATTTCACACCTAATGACTCAAAGTATTCAATGATTGAAGAATTATTAAAGATTGAAAAGGCACTATATAAAAATTTTCCGTTCCCTGGAATGTGGGCAATGAGTTCATTATCTGGCAAAACATTCGTCACATTACAACGCCCGCCACCACTAATCGCCAGTTTTCTACCGAGTTTATTTCCTTTTTCAATAAGTAAGGTTTTGGCTCCATTTCTACCAGCCGTTATAGCTGCCATTAAACCGGACGGGCCTCCACCTATAACTACTACATCATATTTCAATTTGGCTTCATGCCTTTCTATTCGTTTATCTGTCTATAATATATGATAAAATAAAAGAGTTAGATTGAACAATAAAATGTAGGTGAAATAATGTCGAACTCAAATTTAATGCGCGGAACCATGATGTTAACCGGCGCTAATTATATATCTAAAGTATTAGGTTTACTCTATGTTATACCATTTAACATGCTGGTTGGAGAAATAGGTGGTGCACTATATATATACGCTTATAATCCATTTCAATTATTCGTTACACTGTCATCTCTAGGCATACCCATGGCTATGGCGAAATTTATAGCCAAATATGATACCTTAGAGGATCATGCCACTAAAGAAGCTATGTTTAAGTCAGGGTTAACAGTCATGACATTAACAGGATTGACCGCTTTTCTTATTATGTTTTTCAGTGCTGAGTGGTTAGCAAATATTATCATTTCAGATGATGATTTAGACAATACCGTGAGTGATGTGACATTTGTTATTCAAATGGTTAGTTTTGCGCTAATTATTGTAACCCCAATGAGTCTATTACGGGGTTATTTCCAAGGACATAATTCGATGGGTCCAAGTGCCATATCTATTGTTGTGGAACAAATTGTACGAATTGTTTTCGTATTAGCAGCAGCTTTCGTTGTTATTAAAGTTATGGATGGATCAGTCAGACTTGCAGTAGGATTAGCTGCTTTTGCTGCATTTATTGGGGCTATCGCTTCTAGTATGGTTCTTGTAGCCATTTATAGAAAAAGAAAACCAATGCTGGAGGCCCAAAATAACTCTGGCAAAACAACTGAACCACTACCTAAAAGGGATATGTATCAAGAACTATTATCCTATGCAGGGCCTTTTGTATTAGTGGGTATTGCTACTCCTATGTATCAGATCATTGATCAGTTTACTTTTAATCGAGCGATGTCTAGTATTGGACTGGCTGATGTATCTGAGTTGTATATTTCAATTATTACTCTTTATGGGCATAAGCTGGTGATTATTCCAGTTACTCTAGCGATTGGACTTGCGATGGCAGTATTACCGGCCATCACCAAATCCTTTACAGAAAATAAAAAGGAAGAATATACGGCATACATTAATCAAGGATTCTTAATTATCATTCTGTTAGTGTTACCGGCTGCAGTAGGTTTATCACTATTATCAACAGAAGCTTACGGTGCTTTATATACAATGGACACCGCTGTAAATTATGCTGGCGCCGTATTAGCTTATTATGCACCAGTCGCATTATTTTTTGCTCTATTTACAGTTAGTGCTTCAATGTTACAAGGAATCAATCGTCAAAACTTCGCGGTGATTAGTTTAGGAATTGGCTTATTAACTAAACTAATATTGAACTACCCATTAATTTACTTGTTTGAAGCAAAAGGTGCTGTTATTGCGACTGGATTAGGCGTAATGGTAGCTTCAGGGTTGAATGTTTATAAGATTTATAGAGTAACAAGGTTTAGATTTAGACCTCTTTATAGAAAGTCATTATTAATTGCAATTTTAGTCTCAATAATGGCCCTTATCGTTTTACTCGTAAAATGGTTAGTAGGCTTACCATTTGGTGAAGAACCAACTAAAATTAAATTTATTATGCAATTAATGATTGCCGTACCAATCGGCGGATACGTTTATTTATGGTTAGCTTATAAAACAAGTTTGCTCGAAAGACTACTAGGAAACCGCGCCAAACGTTTATCTAAGCTATTTCCATAAATAGAAAGGTGGTTCGAATGAGATTAGATAAAGTTTTAGCAAACCAGGGTTTTGGATCGCGTAAAATCGTTAAACAACTAATTAAAAAAGGAAAAGTGGTTATTGATGGGAAGGCGATTAGAGATTCTTCTCATCATGTTAACCCTGAAGAATCAGAGATCACCGTAAATGGTGTGGTGTTAGATTATCGCGAATTCGTATACATTATGATGAATAAACCTAAGGGTGTCATTTCTGCCACGAAAGATAAAAAAGAAACGTGTGTGACTGATTTAATTGACACTCAATATGAACCTTTTTCAGTTTTCCCTGTTGGCAGATTAGATAAAGATACAGTGGGGTTAATGCTCCTAACAAATGATGGAGATTTAGCTCATCGACTTTTATCTCCTCAAAAACATGTCGATAAACTATATGAGGCTCAAATTAAAGGACAAGTTACTGAAGACGATGTACATGCATTTAAAGAAGGCATAGAATTAGAAGACGGTTATGTAACTAAACCGGCTCAACTTGAAATTATAAAATCAGATGACATATCAGAAGTGAAAGTTACAATCTCAGAAGGCAAGTTTCATCAGATCAGACGTATGTTTTCATCGAGAGGGCATCGTGTTGAAGAGTTAAAGCGATTGAAAATAGGCAGTTTATCATTAGATTCTTCTTTGGAGCTTGGTGATTATCGCGAATTAAGCCAAGAAGAAGTAAAAGTCTTACAAAATCACTAGTCTTTTGGAAGCTTGACTTTTTTCTCAGTGGTTGTCCATTCTCCTTTTCGGCAGCTTTCAACGAGTCCATTATACTGTAGTACATTAATATCACGTTGTATTGTACGGTCAGAAAGCCCAAATTGTTCAGATAGCTCATTCGTGGTAGCCGTTCCATTTTCATTTAAATACAGATAGATGTCTTTAATACGATTTAACATCGTTTGTGATGGGTAACTCAAAAAACCACCCCTGTAAATTATTTGAATATTTTGTACTATTATTATAAAAGTATTGTACAATAAAATTAAATAAAAAATCAAAAAATTTTAAAAAGAAAGAGAAGTGACACTTAAATGCCTGACGATGTCCATTATTTTATTGGATTTCCGGTTCCTCAAGAACGTAGAGAAATTTTGTCTGAATGGCAAAAGATTTTAGAGCATTACGTTGATTATCGAAAATGGGTACATATGGATGATTTTCATATTACAATTCGCTTTTTAGGCGCGCTATCGAAGAGTCAATTGCGTGAGTTAAAAAGGAAGTTAGTCACAGTAGAATGCGCAGCGTTTGATATAAGCGTGGAGGGAATAAATTTCTTTGGAAAGGAAGATCAGCCCAGGGTTATGTATGCTGAAATAAACAGAAGTGAACAAATACTTTCTATTAAAGCGCAGGTGGATGATTTATTAAATCAGCTAAAGTTCGATGAAGAAAGCCGACCATATCGTCCACATATTACACTAGCAAAAAAATGGGATAAAGGTAAGTTACATATGTCAAAGGATGCCTTAGAAAATAAAATAGATGACGAAAAATACTTTAAATTTCATATAGATCGATTTAATATATATCGCGTCAATCCAGATCGAAAACAAAAATATGAAGTTATAGCAAGTTTTAATCTGAAATAAGGTGAGTGTTTATGGCTCAACTAATAAAATTACAAGACTATATTTCTAGATACGAAAATGATATGTTTCGATACCCAAGCCATTTTATTAGAATGAAGAAAGACAATTACCAAAAACTTATAAAACAATGGCAAACAGAACAAGAGATTCAAAATCTTGAAGAGCCTGAATACGAGGAAGAAAAGCCTTCATTCTTTAATAAGTTGTTTTCCCGATCTAATAAAAACGTTAATGTATGGGAACAAGAGTTGGAAGACAATCATCATGACTCATTGCCATTACCTGATAACGAAAATGAATTAAAGTTATTGTTTTTAGAACAGGTATTTTCTTTTCAATTAAAATGGGCCTCTAGTACTTTACAAGAAGTATCTTACATAGATAAAGCGTATGAAACGGACTCTAACTTAAAATACTTCTTACAACGTTTCCCTGATACATACCTCGTACTTTATCAGCCTATATTTAAATTGAAAAAGGCGGTCATTGAAGGTGAAGTTATTATCATTACACCTACAGAAATTTTGTTGATTTCATCGTTAGAAGGTCAGTCTGCAAATACCATATATAAGCCCGTTGATGAAAGAAAATGGTTGCGAGTTGAAGACGGTATAGAAAGTCATCAAGTGAATCCGTTAATTTCACTTAAGAGAATGGAGAAAACGCTTAATAGTGTGCTTCACTATCATGAACTTGATTTTCCAATTAAGAAAATCGTCTTTGCCCCGAATCATAGAATTTTGGAAAAGAAACCACCTTTTCAGACTGAATACATTGATTATGATAATTATAATCAGTGGTTTCATGAACAAAGACAATCCAACTATCCTATTAAGTTTCAACAATTGAAAGTGGCAGAGGCGATTTTAGAACATACACAAAAAACATTTGTGAAACGTCCGATATGGAAAGAGGAAGAGGATCACATGTTGTAAGGGATAGAGGGGAGCAGCTATGTACGTTTTTATAATAAATCCTGCAGCAGGAAATGGTAGAGGCGAACATATCGTCAAAAAGTTCGTTGAAGAACATAGATCGTCGACTAACGCATTTAGAACTTATTTTACAGAATATCCAGGACATGCAGAGGAATTGGCTCAGCAAATTGCAACAATTTACCATAAATCTATTGAACTACTATTTGTGGTTGGTGGCGACGGGACCATGTATGAAGTCTTAAACGGATTGGTAGACTTCCCTAAGGTTCCCTTATCTTTTATACCAGTAGGCTCAGGTAATGATTTTGCCAGGGGCTGTGGCATGCCACTTAAACCAGAAGAGAACCTTAGAGAAACATTTAATCAGACAGACTTAAAGCCTTATTGGGCTGGTCGATACATAAAGGATTTTCAGAACGAGAGACACTCTCATTTGTTTGCTTCAAGTTTAGGGTTTGGATTTGATGCTGAAGTGGCCGATCGTTCTAATCGCTCGAGAATAAAAAAGTGGTTTAATAAGATTCACCTTAAATCACTAATTTATGTGATTGGGTTATTTTTTACTATTTTTAAGTTTCAGCCTAAAACGATTCAGTTAAATATAGACGGTAAAGAGCATACTCTATCAAATATTTGGATGCTTACAATTACAAATCATCCTTATTTTGGTGGTGGCATGAAAATTGCTCCCAATGCTAAAATTAACAAAAAGAGAATGTATGTAACAATTGTCCATAAAATTTCTAAGTTAAAGCTTCTATTATTATTTTTAACAGTTTTCTTTGGTAAGCACACCATGCTAAAGGAAGTTGAAATTTTGGAAGCGACAAAACTTGAGATAAAATCTAAGCAAAGGCTTACATATCATGCTGATGGATACACGAGTTACTGTTATCAATGCCGAGTTGAAAAAGAAGAAATAGAACGTCTGGTTCAAAGAAAATAATAGGAAATTTATAAAATACCCTTGAAATGAATAGACATTATGGGTTAATCTAATCTAGTCTCGTTTTATCATGAATACATACATCATGTGCAAAAGTGGGTGAGTGAATTGGAACATGTATTAGGTTCCGAATGGTCCATTTCTCCAGCAGGTGGAACCTCAGGAGAAGCCTTTTTAGCTGAAAAACAGAATGAAAAACTTTTTTTGAAACGTAATTCATCTCCTTTTCTCGCAGTACTTTCCGCTGAGGGAATTGTACCTAAATTAGTTTGGACAAAGCGATTGGAAAATGGTGATGTGATTACTGCTCAAAGATGGTTAGAAGGTCGCGTCCTATCTAAAGAGGAAATGAAGGAAGACAAGGTGGCCAAGCTTTTGAGCAAAATTCATCACTCATCTGAAATATTGCATTTATTTATGAGAATGGGTAAGAAGCCGTTAGAGCCTGCTAATCTATTAGTCAGGTTAATTAATCAATATCGAGGTAATAAGCGTGTCGATCAAGCGTTAATCGCTCACGCATTAGAGTTTTTGCATAAACACCTCGAACAAGTAAAAACACAAGAAAAGGTTGTCTGTCATTCGGATCTCAATCACGAAAACTGGATGCAGGGTGAAGACGATCATTTATATTTAATCGATTGGGATCAAGCTGTGATTGCTGACCCAGCTATTGACCTAAGCATGTTACTCTATCAATACGTTCCGAGTAGTGAATGGGAAGATTGGTTAAACATGTATGGAGCAGAGTATGATCATAACTTACATTTACGTATACAGTGGTATATGATTGCTCTATCATTATCGTATTATATTCGTTATTTAGAAAAGGGAGATTATGAGTACTCGTTGAAATGGAAGAACCGCTTAATGCAACATAAAATGGTAATTTATTCATAAATAATTTAAATCTATATTCAAAAGGGTAACTTTTGGGTATAGATTTTTTTATAGTATAATATAAGCAGTAAAATCAAATCTAGGAGTGACAACATGCGTTTAAGACATAAGCCTTGGGCTGCTGATTACATAAAAGAGAATGAAGGTTTAATGGTTTTAGACCCCTTTGAACAAAAAGGGAAATGGCAGGACTTATTTGAAAAAAATCAACCTATTGGATTAGAAATTGGTACAGGAAAAGGGCAGTTTATCGCTGGTATGGGGGCCCAATATCCAGATGAGAACTTTATTGGTATCGAAAAAGCTGAAAGTATTATCGTGACAGCCATTCAAAAGGTCAAAGACCAGTATTTAAATAATGTACACTTAGTACATGAAAATGCAGAAGATTTAAGAGATATGTTTGCAGAAAATGAAGTCGACACTATTTATTTGAACTTTTCAGATCCATGGCCCAAAACACGACACGAGAAACGTCGATTAACTTATCACACGTATTTAGAACAATATCAAAATATCTTAAAAGATGATGGTAAAATTGTGATGAAAACGGATAATCAAAATTTGTTCGAGTATTCGTTAGTAAGCTTCTCTCAATTTGGTATGAAGCTAGAAGATGTTACATTAGACTTGCATGAGTTGGACGATGAAATGAACGTGATGACAGAGTACGAAGAGAAGTTTTCAAGCAAAGGACAACCAATCTATCGATGTATTGCAAAATTTTAATAGACATTGTACAAGGAGAGGATTAGATGGAAACTTTAACAGTCGGACGAGCGAAGTTAACGTGGTTAAATGGTGGCGTCACTCATATGGATGGCGGAGCGATGTTTGGAGTTGTTCCATATCCGTTGTGGAGTAAAAAATATCCTCATAATGAGAGCCATCAAATTGAGTTAAGATGTGATTCTATACTTGTTCAAGTGGATGGTAAGAATATGGTGATCGATTCAGGTATTGGCCGCGATAAACTGAATGATAAGCAAAAACGTAACTTCGGTGTATTAGAAGAAACTAGAGTAGAAGAGTCTCTTGAAGAGTTAGGTTTAACCGTCAACGATATTGATGCGGTGCTGATGACGCATTTACACTTTGATCATGCAAATGGCTTAACTAAGCCTGAACAAGGCGAATTGGTTAGTCAGTTTCCTAATGCTGCGATTTACACGTCTCAAGTTGAGTGGGATGAAATGCGAAATCCTAATATGAGATCGAAAAACACGTATTGGGAAGAGAATTGGAAGCCTATTCAGCATCAAGTGGAAACCTTTGATCAATCAATTGAGGTTGTGCCTGGATTAACGATGCACCACACGAGCGGTCATAGTGATGGACATTCTGTTATTAAGTTTGAAGATGGTGACGACTGCTTTATTCATATGGCAGATTTAATGCCGACGCATGCTCACCAGAATCCACTTTGGGTACTGGCATATGATGATTTTCCAGTCACCAGTGTTCATGAAAAGAAAAAACTACAAGACGAAGCTTATGATAAGAACTGCTGGTTCGTTTTTTACCATGATGCGTATTATCGCGCGATTAAATACAATGAAGAGCGTAAAATTAAAGAAAAAGTTGAACGAAAGAGATATGATTACGATTATTAATGTGAAAGCCTGGGCGATATGCTCAGGCTTTTTTAAAATGGATGTAAATATTTATTGAGAATTGAAAAATAACTCATCCTTAATTGGATATTTATGTTAAGATAAATTCAACTTTGTGAAGAAGTGTGCTTAAAGGAAATCAATTATGGATACTAGATTGATTACAATAAGTAAATATCTAATAGATAAGTGAGGACTGGGATGGATAGTATTATTTTTGATTTAGACGGGACGTTATGGGATGCGATAGATACGGTATTGGTAGCATGGAATAAGAGGATTAATCAACTTGACCAAGTTAAAAATGAAGTTACAAGGGAAGATTTTAGAGGTGCAATGGGGTTACAAATTCAAGATATAGGACGAAAGTTGTTTCCATACTTGGACGAAGAAACTCAAGCACAGGTATTAAATGAATGTTGTAATTTAGAAAGAGACTATTTAGAAGAGTTTGGTGGTAAGTTGTATGAAAATGTGGAAGATGTGCTTAAAATTCTATCGCAAAAATATAAGTTATATATTGTGAGTAATTGCCAGGATGGATACATAGAGGCCTTTTATACGTATCATGGTTTAGGTAAATATTTTTTAGACTATGAGAATCCAGGAAGAACCGGCCTTTCAAAAGGAGAAAACATAAAACTAATTATTGAAAGAAATCATCTAACTAATCCTGTTTACGTTGGTGATACGGCAGGCGACTTAGAGGCAAGTAAGTATGCTGAAATTCCATTTGTTTATGCCGAGTACGGTTTCGGTGAAGCCAATGAGTATAATTACGTTATTGAGGCGTTTGATGAACTTCTAGATTTATTTTAAAATGTAGTATTTTTGAAGGTGAGTATAATATGAAATTTATTTTTGACTTAGATGGGACAATTTGTTTTAAAGGGCAACCAATATCAAATAACATACTGAATTCTCTTTCTGAAGTAACTTCACAAGGACACGAAGTGATTTTTGCATCAGCTAGACCAATTAGAGATATGTTACCTGTAATAGATATGGAGTTTCATAACTACACAATGATTGGCGGTAATGGTTCACTTATATATAAAAATAAGGAACTAATTAAATCCAAATCATTCTCAGAAGAAGTTGTTTGTAAAGTTAAAGAACTTATTAAAAAATTTAATGCAACATATTTAATTGATGGCGAATGGAATTATGCTTATACGGGCCCTAATAACCATCCAATATTACAAAATGTAGATCCAACTAAACTAGCTAGTTTAGTTAGTATTGATCGTTTAAATCCTATAATTAAAATATTATTCCTAACCTCTAACAATTCTACCGAATTAGAGAAGGAACTAAATAAACTTAATGTATTCATTAACAAACATAGTAATGAAAATATACTTGATATTAGTCCGAAAGGTGTAAATAAATGGCATGCTCTTAATGAATTGGGCGTACCAGAAAATAACTATATTGCATTTGGAAATGATTCAAATGATATACCAATGTTCGAGAAGGCTTTACATACCGTAATGATAGGGGATCATAAAGGATTAGCCCCGTATGCAAACGATGTAATTAATAATGAGCGCGAACTGGAACAAGCCATTGTAAACAAAATTAAAGAGTTATCAAGTGAGTATAGTATTAACCAAATGAATTGATACGGTGAGGCTATAGATTAATAAATAGGAAGGGCGTTGAGACGTGCTGGAGTATTCGCATAAGCCTGAAGGTTACGAGTGTCCATTTTGCCGAGTTGTTTCAGGTGTCGAGAGACCAAATAAAGGAACGAAACAAAGAGACATTATTTATCAAAATGAATATATAACAGTATTTATTGCAAGTAAATGGTGGCCAAACAACAAGGGGCATGTTCTTGTAGTTCCTAATGAACATTACGAAAATATATATGAACTTCCAGCAGACATCGCTGCAGAAATTCACAGAGGTGCTCAGTTGGTGGCGTTTGCTATGAAAGATACATATGAATGTGATGGTATTTCTACCAGGCAACACAATGAACCTGCTGGAAATCAAGACGTCTGGCATTATCATCTTCATGTTTATCCAAGATATGACAATGATTGTCTCTATCATACGAAAGGTTCTTTTACTGATCCGGAAGAACGAATTTTCTATGCAGAGAAATTACGTTCGTGGATTATTAAAAATAACTAATGACTAGGAAGAAAGAATAGAAGGGAGCATTTTTTTTGCAGAAGGGATTATTACACCATATAGAGATCTATGTATCAAATTTAGAACGAACTGTTGAGTTTTGGGGATGGTTTCTAGAAGAACTAGGGTATACTTCCTATCAGAAATGGGAAAGTGGACATAGTTGGAAACTAAGTGATACTTACCTCGTTTTTGTTCAAGCAGAAGATCGGTTTCTGGACCCTCCATATCATAGGTGTCGAGTAGGACTTAATCATCTGGCTTTTCATGCAGACTCACGAGAGTTCGTAGATGAAATGACGGATAAATTGAAAAAAAGAGAAGTAAATATTCTCTACTCAGATTAACACCCTTACGCTGGGGGAGATAATTATTATGCTGTGTATTTTGAAGATCCGGATAGAATAAAAGTAGAACTAGTGGCACCAGAGTAAGGTGGTTTATTCGCTACTTTTTGAGATTTAGTCGTTAACAGGATTATTCGCCACTTATTCACGCACGCAAAAATTTGAGCATCAAATTGCTTCCGCAATTTAATGCTCAATCATAATTGTTATTCTTTTTTATTCTCGTCCTGCAGCGACTGATTTGTCGGTTCTTCAATTAAATGATTAGCGGACTTTTTAAACTCAGATAACGTCTGTCCAATAGCCGAGCCGATTTCAGGCAATTTTTTTGGTCCAAATACAATTAATGTAATAATGAGAATTAAGATTAACCCCGGAATTCCAATTGTAGAGATGCCCATTGAGGCCCCTCCTTTCAGATTAAGCTAAGTTACTTTTAGTTTTACTTTGAACTAATTGTCCGCCGCCTTGTTCAAGATATTTTTTAATTCCTTCTGCTGATCTATACGCCAAAGCGCCTACTGTACCAGTAGGGTTATAACCTCCGTTATGAGCAAAGGCTGAAGCTCCAACTACAAATAGGCTCTCTGAATCCCACATTTGTAGATAATTATTCACAGCTGATGTTTCTGGATCAGCTCCCATGATTACGCCACCTGTATTGTGTGTGGTTTGATATGGAACAATACTGTAATGTTCGCTGATCTCAGCTTCTTCAACTGTATCTGCACCCATTTCACTCATAATCTCACCACAAACTTTTGTAATGTGCTTATGGAGTTTGCGGTCCTGATCAGTGAAATCATAGGTTAATCGTAAAAGCGGGTTGCCATAAAAGTCTTTATAAGTTGGATCAAGGTCCATATAGTTTTGGCGATGAGGAATAGATGCACCCTGAGACACAATACTTAAAGATCGATTAAAGTAATGAATAGATTTTTGCTTGAATTCTTTACCCCACTCTGGCGTACCACTTGGTGTAGCATTCGATGCAATTGGTCTTCTACCTGTTTGAGTGATGGAGATTGATCCACCATGGATAAAGTCTAAATCACTATGATCAAAATTATCGCCATTAAAATCATCGATGGTTGCACCTAATGAACCTGCACCCATAAAGGTGTTGAACTTTTTCTCTTCAAAGAATCCAACTGCAGCAGGCAGAATTTGATAACAATAGTTTTTACCTATAACGCCTTGTCCTGTTTCAGGATTATATGGTCGACCAATGTTAGATTGTAAAAGCAGGCGAGTATTATTGAGAACATAGCTTGTTAATACAACAACATCAGCAGGCTGAATAAATTCTTCTCCTGAAACGACATCGACATACCTGACTCCAGTTGCTTTGCCGCCTTCGCTTATTATTTCAACCACATTCGCTTGCGTTCTTAATTCAAATTTACCTGTTTTCTTAGCAGTAGGAATAACCGTCACATTAGGTGAAGACTTGGCTCCGTACTCACAACCGAATCTTTCACAGAACCCACAATACTGACATTGGTTAATTGTTTCTCCATCAGGGTTCTTAAATTGCTCCGAAAGATTGGCACTTGGCATCTGAATAGGATGATATCCCAAATTTTTTGAAGCATTTTTAAATAAATCTAGAATTGGTGTGCTTTTCATTGGCGGTGTTGGGTAATCATTACTTCTCGGAGCACCTTTTGGATTGTCTTCACCACTAATCCCAGCTGTTTGTTCAAACTTATAAAAATAAGGTTCCAGTTCCTTGTAACTTATGCCCCAATCTTGATAAGTGTAGTCACCTTTTAATTTATCAGGACCATATTTTTTATCTGTCATTGATTTAATTTCAAGGTCATATGGGAGAAAGCGCCATGTTTGACCATTCCAGTGGACTCCTGCGCCACCTACTCCAGAACCGGGTAAGAACGAACCTAATTGCCTCATAGGCAATGCTGATTCATTCAAGTTATTTCTAAAAGAAATTGTCTCTTTTGAAGTATCTTGCATTAGTCCATAGCGAATATCATATCGATACTCATCATGAATCATTTGAAAATCTCTAGTCGAGCGGTCTTCTCCACGTTCTAACCCCACTACGTTATATCCAGCTTTAGTGAGTTCTGCTGCAATGATCCCGCCAGTCCAACCTACACCGACTGTCACGACATCGACTTTATTTAGTTGTTTAGCCATGATGTTCCTCCTTAGTGTAAGTGCTTATATAATGATTGTGGTTCTATTTGAACAAATTCTTCACTTTCAATTTCATTCAAGTAACTCATTTGGCTGCCAGGAAATTCTTTCATGCGCCAGCCATCCATATTTAAATTGCCCCCGTATAATGGGTCGGCGAATGCCCCGGCGAGTGTAGATTCTTTTAATAAACTGAAAAATGTGGAAGGCATAGCGCCGCGCATTTTCACTTTGTCATTCGCAAACTTTTGTAAGATTTCATCTTGCTGTTCAGCATCTAAATTGACAAAGGAATCATCAAACGAACCTTGACTTTCACGCTCTATAGCTTTCATACCTTCTCTAAATATTTCTTTGCGTTTTAGTCGACTTTGGAAACCTTGATAAGCTGTCCCTTCTTTAAATGGACCATGCATATACATTTTTTCATTATTTCCATAATCACCTGCTAATTCATGATCTATAAAATAAGCAACCCCTAGACCAATAGCACCTGGTCCATTTTCATCTTCAGGAAATATCCGCTCAGCTGCAGCACTAATTAATTCAAACTCCTCTTGATTTTGAAAAAATTTAAGTGCTTGATTGTAGTCAGGTTTACTATCTTGATTGTTTGGGTTATCCTGAGTTTGATTTTGATTGGGATCATCTATTTGCCAGCCTATGACTGAGCCAAGAATTCCACCACCCACTAATCCTCCTGCAAAATAACCCGAATTCTTTAGGAATTTTCTTCTGGATTCGTCGGTAAGATGCTTTTCTTCATCTGTCATATATGAAGCCTCCCTAATGTTTAAAATGTAATGATATTGTTCGCTACTATTGGTTAAATTATGTAATAAAAAAGAAACTTACCAAGAATAATCTTGATAAGTTTCGAATAATTCATTATAAATGATTAATTTCTACGATTTCTCCATTCGCAGCATCGACATAGAATTCATATTGAATCGTTTGTCCATCAATGTTTCTGGAGACACCGCCTCGGTAAACCTTAATTAGTTCATCATCTTTTTTCAATTCTTTCAATTCCATCAGAATCCAAGAACCGCTAATTGGCCCATTTTCTTTAAAAGACTCTTTAACTTTCTTTAAAGCTACTTCAGGGAAAAGCCAACGATCTTTAACTTTTTTCCCGATAATGGTTCCAACAGTTAATCCAATTGCTGTTGGAGCAATTAATTTATACCATTTCATCAATTATCACTCCATCCTACCAAGCTGTATCATTATTACTATTATACAAATAAAAAAACTAGAATAAAAATAATTATAAATATAGATTGGAATAATTCACTCTTTTTCGATAAAATAATAGAAGAACATATAAAAATCGGAGTGATACATAATGAATCAAGAGACTTTAGACATGTTTAAAACTTTGACAGAATTACCCGGTGCTCCCGGCAACGAACATCAAGTCAGACAATATATGAAGCAAGAGTTAGAGAAGTACTCAGATGAAATTGTACAAGACCGTTTAGGTGGCGTGTTCGGTGTAAGAAAAGGAAATGGACCTAAAGTTATGGTAGCTGGCCATATGGATGAGGTCGGATTCATGGTTACACAAGTGACAAAAAACGGCATGCTTCGTTTTCAGCCATTAGGTGGATGGTGGAACCAAGTTCTATTAGCTCAACGTGTTCAAGTTATTACAGAAAATGGACCGGTTGATGGTGTCATTGGTTCAATCCCACCACATAACTTAACTCCTGAACAACGTAAGAAACCGATGGATATTAAAAATATGTTAATTGATATTGGGGCAGATGATAAAGAAGATGTAGAGAGCATTGGTGTTAAACCAGGCCAGCCTATTCTACCGGTTTGTCCATTCACACCAATGGCAAATGAAAAGAAAATTATGGCTAAAGCTTGGGATAATCGATACGGCTGTGGTTTATCGATTGAATTATTAAAAGAGCTTCAAGGTGAGACATTAAATCATGAGCTTTATTCAGGCGCAACGGTCCAAGAGGAAGTAGGACTTCGCGGAGCTCAAGCTGCAGCGAATATGATTCAGCCTGATCTATTCTTTGCATTAGATGCTTCACCTGCGAATGATATGACAGGACAGGATAAAGAATTCGGTCATTTAGGCAAAGGTGCACTTGTTCGAATTTTTGACCGTTCAATGGTGACTCATAGAGGTATGAGAGATTTTGTTTTAGATACAGCTGAATCTAATGACATTAACTATCAGTATTTCATTTCTCAAGGTGGTACAGATGCTGGACGTGTTCATATGTCCAATGAAGGGGTACCATCAGCTGTAATTGGTGTATGTTCTCGTTACATCCACACAAGCTCTTCAATTGTACATGTTGATGACTACGCAGCGGCAAAAGAGCTATTAGTGAAATTAATTAAGCAAGTTGATCAATCAACAGTAGATTCAATTAGAAAGAATGTTTAATTGAAAAGTTTTAATTGTGATCAAATAAATATTAGTAAGCTATTTTTAGTGTAGCAATTGAAAAATGGCGAGACTCCTGCGGAAAAACGGACGTGTTGAGACCCTGCAGAGCGAAAGCTCGAAGCGGCTCAACCGTTCGTCCGCGGAAAGCGAGTCATTTTTCCATTACAAATTAAAAAGAGAGAAGGCCCTTGCCCTCTCTCTTAAGCTATTATTTATAATAATACTTTAATACTTCAAGTGCTTGATCAATGTTTTCAACAGTAACAGATGCTTTATTAGATAATTCCTTTAATGGGTGAATGAGTGAATCAGGTCTAATTAAAATTAAAGGCTTATTCAATCCGATTGCAATACCCGCATCCATAGCAGTATTCCACTGCTTATAAGATTCACCAAATAATGCAATCACTGCATCTGATTTACTCATCATGATATCAGTTCTGAAGTTGTTGATGCTGGCACCAGTATCATCACGATAAACTTGATTAGGTTGTTTATCTAAAATGTTTTCGCCGATATCATCTGATAAAGCGTGTTCTTCTTGTGGTCCATAGAATTGAATGTCCAGATTTTGCTCTTTAGATTTTTGTTTTAACTGTTCACGCCAATCATCATGAATTTGTCCAGCTAAATAGATAGATAGACTCATAGAAAAAATTACCTCCAAAACTATTTTTTATTATCTTCTAATGAAAAAAGTGGTTTGTCAAATATTAAAAATTGTAGGGGAGAGAGAAAGTGAATACAAAAAAAGTATTTTTAGCGTTGGTGTCCTTTATTGTCTTTGGTTTATTATCTGGTTGTTTACAATCGGAGTCATCAATCATGAATCAAGCCGATAATCGTTTAAAAGAAGTATTTCTTTCAAACAAAACTGTAGAAACAAATTTCGAATTAAATCAGTTTAAGATTTATAAGCCAGAAACATTTGAATTAGGCGAAGAGAGAAAAAATAATGTAATCTTTTATAAAGATGAACAACCATTTATTTTATTCATAAATGAATTTGAGGAGCCAAACAGTAAATGGTTTTATAATGATCTAAAAAAGGATAAAAATAACAGTGATTATTTAAGTACGTTTGAAAACGAAAAAGAATTTGCTTATTTTAGTGTGAAAGACCGTGAGGAAGATCACATTGAAGTACAGCTTGGTATTGGTGGAATTAAAATGTCTACACTTACAACAACTGATGATGTAGAAGAAGATGTAGAAGACATGATTATGATGATTAAATCTATTGATGAAAATTAAGAAGTATAGGTTTAGGAGGAACTAGTGTTGAAGGCATTCCTTAAGCGAAAAGGTGTTGAAGTTAGTTTTCAAGCCTATGCCATTACCGCCTTAAGTTATATGGCTTTGGGTTTATTCGCATCATTAATTATTGGTGTTATCATTCAAACAATTGGACAAGAAGTTCCTTATGCACCCCAGTTCTTAGTTGAAGCGGGCAGTTATGCGATGCAGGGCTATGTGTACGGAGGAGCAATTGGTATAGCAGTTGCTTATGGGTTAAATGCTCCGCCATTAGTTATGTTCAGTGCATTATTTGCGGGTTCATATGCTGCTGATCCAGATTTTGTAGGCGCAGGGCCAGCTGGAAGTTTTGTTGCAGCTTTAGTAGCTATTGAAATAGGGAAATTAGTAAGTAAGGAAACGAAAATAGACATTATAGTTACGCCTTTTGTCACGATTATGGTTGGCTTTTTTGTGGCTAACCTAATTGGTGTTCCAATTGCTGAATTTCTAGATGCTTTTGGGAGTATTATCGAATGGGCAATCGAGTTAAGACCTTTTATTATGGGCATTGTTGTTGCAGTATTAATGGGTTTAGCTTTAACAGCACCTATCTCTAGTGTTGCGATTGCTTTAATGCTAGGCTTAGAAGGCTTAGCTGCGGGTGCAGCAACAGTTGGATGCTCTGCTCAGATGATTGGTTTTGCTGTAAGTAGTTTTCGTGAAAATAAGGTAAGCGGCTTAATTTCTCAAGGTATTGGCACTTCTATGTTACAAGTTGCTAATATCATGAAAAATCCCGCAATCTTAATTCCACCCACTGTTGCAGGAGCAGTACTAGCACCCTTTGCAACGGTCTGGTTACAATTAGAAAACAATGCGGCAGGAGCAGGGATGGGAACTAGTGGATTAGTTGGGCCAATCATGACTCTAAGAACAATGGGTTTTACAACTGACATATTCATGATTATATTATTTTTACATATACTTGCACCAGCATTGATTAGTTTAATCTTATCTGAGATTTTAAGAAAGAAGGGTATTATTAAATTCGGTGATATGAAATTGGATGCTTAATGAACGAAGCATGTCTGTTCCCAAACAGTCATGCTTTTTTCTTTTTTGATAAAATGGTAAAATAATGGCTAGTGTGGCTTCGGTAAAAGGAGGCGAAAAATATGAAAATGACAAGTATACAAATGAAAAGAAAATTAGAAGAACGATTTAAACACGATGAATGGCAGACGCACTTTGATCGTGATCAAGATACACTTCGCATAGAGTGGAAGGATAGTAAAGAAGGGGTGACAATCTCACTGCCCGGTATTATTTCTAAATGGGAAAACCGTAAAGAAGAGGCGTTAGATGAGATTGAAAACCACATTCGTGAAGCTCTAACGATTATGAATGAAGAACAAACATTAGAAGGTAAAGAAGCAAATATCTTTCCTGTTATTCGTTCAGGATCTTTTCCTAAAGAATCTAAAAGTGGTCATCGTTTAATTTTTAGTGATCATACGGCTGAAACAAGAGTTTATTTTGCAATAGATTTAGGAAAATCATATCGATTGATTGATGAACAGATGCTGAAACAAGAAAATTGGGAAGAAGAACGTGTTAAAGAAGTAGCGATGTTTAATATTAGACGCTTATCTACTGATATGAAGCAGGAAGAAGTAGCCGAAAATGTGTTTTATTTCTTATCATCAAAGGACGGCTATGACGCTAGTCGTATTTTAAATGAAGCATTATTAGAAGAGATGGCAAGTAAAGTAGAAGGTGAATTGGCTGTTGGTGTTCCGCACCAGGATGTGTTAATTTTCGTTGATGTAAAAAATAAAACAGGTTATGATATCTTAGCGCAAATGATGATGCAATTCTTCGCAGAAGGGCAGATTCCAATTACGTCCTTACCATTTCTATATGAAAATAAAAAGTTAGAGCCGATATTTATTCTAGCTCAAAATAAACCTAAAGATAAGGAGTAGGAGATAATGCAATTTGTTTATAATCCCCAAGGTATTGGTGATGTATTAATTGTTACTTTAAAGCAAGAAGAAGGGAAAGTTAATAGTGAAAAGGTTGGAGATGTGGTTCGATTAACACATGAATCGGGCGAACTGTTAGGTTATAATATCTTCAATGTTTCAAACTATTTGACATTAGAAGGTAATGGGCCATTAAATGTTAATGAAGACTTGGTGAGCCAAGTCAAGAATATATTTGATCAAAACGGTGTGAAGGACGCACTAGATTTAGATTTAACACCAAAATTCGTTGTAGGTTATGTTAAAGAGATGACGCCACATGAAAATGCTTCTAAGTTAAATGTTTGTCAAGTTGATGTTGGGGATGAAGAACTACAAATTGTATGTGGTGCTCCAAATGTAGATGCAGGCCAAAAAGTAGTAGTTGCTAAAGTGGGAGCTACCATGCCTAGTGGAATGGAAATTAAGGACTCTCAACTACGCGGAGTAGATTCTAAAGGTATGATTTGTTCAGCGAAAGAATTAAATTTACCTAACTCGAGTGAGAAAAAAGGAATACTTGTGCTAGAAGATGATTCAGAAGTAGGTTCACCATTTAACTTTTAATTAGCAAGGGAACTTGTCAAATAGTGGGCAAGTCGTTACTATCTAATTAGATGTTCTACTTTAGTAAAATGATGGATGAGGGATATACGATGAAAGAGTTTACTTTGAAACATCAGGGGAAAATCAAGCGCTTAACGAATGAAACGTTTAAATTTGATCAACGTGTTGGTGAGGGTTGGTTTTCAGCTGTTTATTTCCTTAAAACTAAGAAGATTGTAGAGAAGCATCTTGAAGATAATGAAGTTACCATGCAGTTCTTTCAGAAACGGGATGCTGTTTTATGCGGAACAGATGAAGCCATTGCTTTACTTCATACGTTTGCAGATAAGCCCGAAGATTTAGAAATCCATGCCCTGCAAGATGGAGATCGTGTAAGTCCATACGAGTCAGTTTTAACAGTCAAAGGACCCTACCAAAACTTTGGGTATTTGGAAGGTATTGTTGATGGGATTTTATCTCGCAGAACGTCAGTTGCAACCAATGTATATAAGGTTGTGACGGCAGCCAAATCAGCTGGTTCGGATAAGCCTGTCATTTTTATGGGTGATCGAGATGACCATTATACTCAGCAAGCGGGTGATGGTTATGCGGCGTTTATTGGCGGTTCAACAGCACAAGCGACTCACGCAATGAATGAATGGTGGGGGAAACAAGGGATGGGTACGATGCCTCACGCATTAATTCAGATGTTTAAAGGTGATATCGTTAAAGCTACAGAAGCTTATCAAGATACTTTTCCAGAAGATGATTTAGTAGCACTCGTTGACTATAATAACGATGTTATAACTGATTCACTTAAAGTAGCAAGACATTTTGGTGATGAATTAAAAGGTGTAAGAATTGATACATCTAAAAACATGGTTGATCATTACTTCTTCCGCAATCCTCAAATCATGGGATCATTTGACCCAAGAGGTGTTAACCCACAGCTGATTTTTGCATTAAGGGATGCATTGGACCAGGAAGGATTTAATCATGTTAAGATTGTTGCCAGTGGTGGATTCAATGAAGAAAAAATTAAGCGATTTGAATCACTTGGTGTGCCTGTTGATATGTACGGAGTGGGTAATAATCTGCTAAAAATTAATATAGGTTTTACAGGTGATAATGTAATATTAAACGGGGAAGAAGAAGCTAAAGAAGGTCGAAAATTTAATTATAATCCTCGTTTAGAGAAAGTAGATTTTCCAGTTAATAAAGGTTGATTGCTTTAGCAATCAATCTTTTATTTTTTCATACATTAGTATTAATGTATTTATTGAATAATTTTGCTATAATGTATTAAAGCAAAATAAAATAGTTTAGCATATACTATATACATGATGAATAAGCGGGGGTTCGATTGATGCCGACTTACCATTTTATTGGAATCAAAGGTACAGGAATGAGTTCATTAGCCCAAATCTTACATGATTCAGGAGAAACTGTTCAAGGTTCAGATATAGAAAAACATATATTTACTGAAGATGCATTAAGGGATAAAGATATTACTGTTCTTCCTTTTGATGAATCTAATATTACCGAAGGATTAACAATCATTGCTGGCAATGCATTTAATGATGAACATGAAGAAATCGTAAAAGCAAAAGAATTAGGGCTTGAATTCTATCGCTACCATGAATTTTTAGGCGAATGGTTAAAGAAATACACTAGTGTAGCAGTTACTGGTGCACATGGAAAAACTTCAACAACAGGCTTATTAGCTCATACGTTGAAACAGAATATACCAACCTCTTATTTGATTGGTGATGGCACGGGCAATGGCCACCCTGAGAGCGAATATTTTATTTTTGAAGCTTGTGAATATCGCAGGCACTTTTTGGCTTATGAGCCAGATTATGCGATTATGACTAACATCGATTTTGATCATCCAGATTATTTTAGAAGTGTTGAAGATGTTTTTGACGCATTTCAATCGATGGCCCTAAAAGTTAAAAAAGGAATTATTGCTTGTGGAGATGATGAGTACTTGCAGCAAATCCAAGCCAAAGTACCTGTCGTATATTATGGTTTTTCAGAAGGTAACGACTTTCAGGCGAAAGACATCGGTGAATCTGCTGAGGGCACAACGTTCGATGTTTATGTAAGAAGTACTTATTATGAAACATTTACAATACCTACTTACGGCAACCATAGTGTACTGAATGCACTAAGTGTGATTGCTCTAATGCAATACGAAAGTTTCACAGCGAAACAAATTAGCCATTTAAAAACATTTCCTGGAGTTAAACGTCGATTTACTGAAACTGAATGGAAGAATGGCCAGATATTAATAGATGATTATGCACACCACCCTAAAGAAATTGAAGCAACAATTGATTCTGCTAAGAAAAAGTATCCTGATAAAGATATTGTTGCTGTCTTTCAACCACATACATTTACACGTACGAAGCAATTTTTGGATGAATTTGCACAAAGTTTGTCCAGTGCTGACCATATATATTTATGTGATATATTCGCTTCCGCTCGTGAAAAATCAGGAGTTTTCAAAATTCAGGATTTACAGGAAAAAATCGATGGTTCTGAGCTCTTACTAGAAGGTGAGACAGATATTTTGAAACAGCACCAGAATAGTGTCATCTTATTTATGGGAGCTGGAGATATCCAGAAATATGAAGAAGAATTTAAGCAGTTAGCTTAATATAAACTCACTCACAATTAATTTTGTGAGTGAGTTTATTATTTTGGTGACATTAGACAATTTGATACTAGTGACGAGTGACATCAATAAAAACAAACCAGTTATGGTATAAATATAACTGGTTTGTTCATTTAATTTGCTATTATTTTAGATTTTCTGGGTTCAAACCTTCTAATTCAGGGATGACGAAGCGTCCGTTTTTACGAACTAATTCACCATTAAAGTACATTTCCCCGCCACCATAATCTTCACGTTGGATACAAACCATATCCCAGTGAACTGATGAATCATTACCATTATAGGCATCATCATATGCTTGACCAGGAGTGAAGTGGAAGCTGCCATCAATCTTTTCGTCAAACAAGATATCTTTCATTGGGTGTAAAATGTATGGGTTAATTCCAATAGCAAATTCACCAATGTATCGTGCACCTTCATCACTATCTAACACTTCATTAATACGATCAGTATCATTAGCTTTAGCATCAACAATCTTGCCGTTTTCGAATGTTAATTGTACATTTTCATATACGAACCCTTGATAAGGTGATGGAGTATTATACGATAATGTACCATTAACAGAATCTCGTACAGGTGCTGTATAAACTTCACCATCAGGTATATTCATTTGACCAGCACATTTAATTTTTGGAATATCTTTAATGGAGAACTTAAGGTCCGTTCCTGGTCCTTTAATGTGAACCTCATCAGTTTCGTCCATTTTCTTAACTAATGCATCCATCGCTTTATTCATTTTGTCATAATCTAATGTACAAACATTAAAATAAAAATCCTCAAAGGCTTCTGTACTCATGCTTGCCAGTTGAGCCATTGAGTCGTTAGGGTAACGTAGGACACACCACTTTGTTTTAGGAACGCGGATATTACGATGGACTTTTCCGACAGTTTGTCCATATAATTTATTGTTTTCACTTGGTACATCAGATAATTCGTTGATATTATCACCTGAACGAATCGCTAAGTAAGCATCCATATCTTCCATAACTGTAGCTTCATATTTTTCCCAAGCCTTAAGTTGATCTTCATTGGCACCCTTTAATAATGATCGCATGACTTTAGGATCTTTTAATTCTACAAAAGGATGTCCTCCAGCTTCGTATGCTTTTTCAATAATTGCAGATACTAACTCTTGTTGTAATCCTGTATTTTCTATTAAAAGCTTCTCGTTCTTTTGTAGACGAACTGAGTAATTTACTAATAAATCGGCTAGTTTGTTTATTCTTGGATCTCGCATAATTTCCCCTACCTTTGAATAAGTTTATTAAAACTATTTTAACACAAATTTTAAGTGAAATTATAAAAATAAACTCAGACTTGTTTGACAATAAAGAAATTCGGGTATAGATTAAATATAAACAGATATAGGAAGGTTGTGTAAGTAATGAATCTATTACATATCTCCGCTTTAGTTGCAGCAATTGCATTTCTAATTTTAGCGATTTATATTTCCTATACGCTAGTATCAGTTAGAAAAACGTTCCATCATGTAGCCAACACTGTAGAAGGTATTGAAAACCAAATGCAGGGCATTACATATGAAACGACGGAGTTATTGAAGAAAACTAATCATTTAGCAGCAGACATTTCTGTTAAAACTGATAAACTTAACACATTATTCGATGGTGTTAAGGGAATTGGTTATACTGTGCAGGAGTTTAATGATTCTTTACAGAAGTTATCAGATGAGTTAAAAGACCAGGCAAATGATCATGCTGAAAAAACCTCACAAACCATAAAGTGGGGCGAAGCAGCTATTCATTTATGGAAAAGATATAAAGAAAAATAATTCTTATAATTTTAGAGGAGGAATTTGAGTATGACTAATGAAAAGGAAACACAAAATCAGGAAAATATTAATAGCAAAGACTTTTTAATCGGGAGTTTAATTGGTGGAATTATGGGTGCTTCCGTAGCTCTATTATTTGCACCAAAATCTGGTCGTGAAATGAGAGAAGATATTAACACAGGTGCTCAGCAAGTTCGCGAACGTGCTACCGAATGGAAAGATGTAGCATACGACAAGGGTACAGAGTGGTCTACACAAATTCAAGAAAGAAGCCGAGACATTTCAGACCGAGTAAAAGATAAAACAGTTGAGTTACAAGACCGCGTAAATCAAATTAAAGATGAGAAGTTTAATAAAAATGATAAAGAAGCTCAAGAAGTTGCAGAAGCAATTGAGGAAGCAGCTGAGGAGCTAGACCGTTTAGAAGCAGATAGAACATTTGAACATTCGGTAAATAATAAGTAAAATTATATCTATATTAAAAGTTGTTGGTAATCAAGCCAACAACTTTTTACTTTTCTTATTAGCACTTTAATTGTTGAGTGTTGATATAATATAGAAAAAGTTCGTATTTTTCGGCGAAAAGCGAAAGGCGGCGACTCCTGGTCGACTAACTGCGGCCACGTCCTGCGCCTGCGGTTACTCGGCGCAAACTAATGCAAATACGTAATTCAAGTAGCATTTGTTGCCAACGTCGACACTTGACCGTTCGGGTCTTCGCAGGAACAGCACGAGCCGAAAATCACGGTAGGTGCACCTGCGTCTACTAGTGATGCTTCGTAGAAAGCTTCCTCGGTGCAAAGGTGCAATGAGGATTATTCAGTGAAGTACCTTCGTTGAGGCCTTGCCCGCGGAAAGCGTCCGCCTGTAGCGGTTCGTAGAATCAACAATCAACTTTTAACATAGTTTTATTAAAAAAGGAGTTTTTGTCATGGAATTACTTACTACAAAAGAAGCTTTTGAACAAGCTGTAAAAAATAATGCATCATTGGTTTTACTAAAACATAGCTTAACTTGTCCAATTAGTAGTAAAGCAAAGCGTCAGTTTGTAAAGTTCCATGAAAATCATGAGGTTCCATCATATATCATTCATATTCAGGAAAATCGAGACTTGTCTGATTACGTTGCAGAATACTTTGGAATTAAACATGAATCACCACAGGTATTCTTGATAAAAAATGGTGAAGTAATTTTTGATGCGTCTCATTGGAATGTCACTGCAAAGAAATTAGAGAAAGTTGTACAGTAATGCTATTGTAAAAGCCTGTATCTATTAGTGATACAGGCTTTGTCATGTTACGTATTAATAGTTGTGCTCCAATTAATTTGAAGTTGATCCCCATCATATATCTCTTCAATAAATCCAACTTCTTCTCCATTACGAATTAATTTGAAGTGATGGCCTTCCATCTCGTTTAAATCAATTTCTATAAAGCGAAAGATATCTTGAAAAATGAATGGTTCTTCTCGTTTTTCTTCAGAGATAATTTGATCCCCCGGATAAACATAGGATTGGTCTTGAGCTTTCTCTCCATTAATATAAAGATTATTTAACTCTTTAGTCAGTGTTAATGGTCGATTGTTGTAAAACACCTTAATATCTTGTTTCTTCTTTATTTCTAAGGTATTACACAAATCTTTTATAGGCAAATAATCACTGACCTCGATGGATAAGTGGTCACCATCATTTATTGTATCTGATAATTTAAGCTGTTGATTATTTCTACATACAGTAATCATTTGTTTTTTTATGGTTTGTTCATGATTATTGAATGTTATATGAAATGGTTTAAATTTATTAGTGTAATGTTCAAACCCGCACTGTAATAACACATCTTCTAAGGTGTTAGAACTATCCCAATATATACGATCGCCGTCATGTAATTCAACATCAATTGAGACATTCTTTTGATTTACTTGGATTTGGGGTTTTAGCTCAAATTTTTCATCGTTTATGAATACTGTGAGATTTGTCAAATCTCCAACTACATCGCGCACAGTATAAGAAGGAGACTCACCATCTTTGCCTTGTTCTACGTGAATAACATCATTGTGTTTGATTTCATCTTGAACTGAAGCTTCTTGTCCATTAATCGTTATTATAGGAGCTTCACCTAATGTACCAGGTAAAGTGACTTTTCTATTATTGAGTTCAACCATGATTGCCATCCCAGGACGTCCATATAATTTGTTCATCTGAACACCAGCTGCTAATAGGCAATCTCCAATTGATAGTTGTTTTAAGTCAAACAAACGAATAGTACGGTTATTAACTTCTACACTGATATAGTGTATTGGGTTTTGCTTGGCAGCGATGGCAATTCCAATTGGAGTGACATACTCAGGGCTATCAGGTAATTGATCCTTGTCATCCAATACTTGTATCGCATCAATGCCACGAATCGCTACTCGGTTCTTTGGTAACTGTAAGAAGTCAGAAATTTTCTCGGGTAAAGCAGGGGTTAAACTTCCGCCCCCAACTAACATAACAGCTTTAGGTGACTGTTGATTAAGTGATAAAATTTGTTCGCAAATTGCTTTAGCTAGACTGTTTATAGAAGATTCAATTGATTGTACAACTTCTTTTTTATTTAGTTCTGTTTTAAAACCTAAAATATCTTCAAACTCAATAACATCTTGTGTATTAATTGCTCGCTTAACTTCTTCAGCACTATGAAAATCCAGTAAGTATTCTTCACTAATAGCTTCAGTAATCTCATCACCAGCTTTAGGTACCATTCCATAAGCAGTAACGGTACCATCGCTAGTCAAGGCAATGTCGCTTGTACCGGCACCGATATCCACTAGAGCGACATTTAACCGTCTCATAGATGCTGGAATCAAAACTTGAATAGCAGCAATAGGTTCTAAAGTTAATGCTTCCATATCTAAATCTGCACGTTTTAAAGCAGATAATAAGGAATCAACTACAACCTTAGGTAAAAATGTCGCAATAATATCTACACGCGCTTCCTCGCCTTGTTGATCTAATAACGAACCAATCTCTTCTTCATCCAAATAATAATGGAGGACTGAATAACCAACACAATAGTAATTGGTACTCTCTTGTTGTTGTTCATCCTCAGCTAAAGTGTATTGGGCTTGTTGAACGGCTGCTAATTCTAGATGAAGTATATCTTCTTGTGTCATAAGTGGTTGTTCAGTAATATTTGTTACATATGTACTTTTTTTAGTTTTAAGGGCTCGTCCAGCTGCAGCTACGCATACTTTAGTAAGTGGGCCATGTTTTACTTCCAACTTTTCTTTTACTTTTTGAATGACTTGAGATACTTCTAATATATTATGTATTTGCCCGTCTAACATTGAGCGTTCACGGTGCTCCTCAGTAACCATTTCTATTACTTTGAATCGGTGATCTTCTTTTTCTAAAATAAGTCCTACAACACTTCTGGTACCTATATCTAAAGCAAATAATTTTTCGTTCATGCTTCTGACCCCTTTATATATGGATTGAATGACAAGTGGTCCATCGTCCTTTATAATACTAAAAGAATACATGGTTAAGCATAATGTACCATAAAAATGAAATGTAATAAACTAGGGCTGGAGGAATCAACGTGGATCCTAATAAACTGGAACAATTAAGAGAAGAAGTTGATCAAGTCAATTTAAGAATATTAGACTTAATTAATAAACGTGGGGAATTAATAAAGCAAATAGGTGATATCAAGACTCATCAAGGCATTAATGTGTTTGATCCGCTTAGAGAGCGTGAAATGTTAGACTTAATCATAAAAAATCATGAGGGTCCTTTTGAGTATTCAACGATTGAGCATCTTTTTAAGGAAGTTTTTAAAGCTGCAAAAGAGTTAATAGAAGAGGATCAATTAAATGCATTACTAGTTTCAAGACAGAAAAAGCCGACAGATACAATTGTAAAAGTAGATGAGATTGAAGTGGGGAACGGAAAACCTGAGTTTATCTTTGGACCTTGTTCAGTTGAATCCTTTGAACAGGTCGACGCAGTGGCTGAATCAATTAAGCAACAAGGTTTGAGCATGTTAAGGGGCGGTGCATTTAAACCAAGAACGTCTCCTTATGATTTTCAAGGCTTAGGTATTGAAGGTTTGAAAATATTAAAAGAGGTAGGAAAGAAACACGGCTTAAAAGTCGTTAGTGAAATTGTTAACCCTAATGATATTGAAACTGCACATGATTACGTTGATGTGATTCAAATCGGCGCAAGAAATATGCATAATTTTGAATTATTAAAAGAAGCGGGCCGATCGACCAAACCAATTTTATTAAAACGTGGTTTGGCAGCAACCATTAATGAATTCATGAATGCAGCTGAATATATTATTTCACAAGGTAATGGACAAATTATTTTATGTGAAAGAGGCATTCGAACTTATGAAACAGCGACGAGAAATACGTTAGATATCACTGCTGTTCCGATATTAAAGAAAGAGACGCACCTACCTGTTTTTGTTGATGTTACACATTCTACGGGTAGAAGAGACTTATTACTACCGGCGGCTAAAGCTGGACTTGCAATTGGGGCAGACGGCATTATGGCAGAAGTACACCCAGATCCTGCAACTGCATTATCTGACTCACAACAACAAATGGACATACCAACATTCGAAACATTTATAAATGAATTATTAGAAAAACAGAAATACTAATTGTGTTTCTGTTTTCTTAATTGATAGAATGGTTAGAATGTCGTATGCTAACAATATTAAAAAGAATATCGGTTTGAAATGAGGGGTTAAAATGAGCGTAACAATTTATGATGTGGCCAAAAAAGCTAATGTTTCAATGGCAACAGTGTCACGAGTGATTAATGGCAACACAAATGTAAAACCAACGACAAGAAAAAAAGTACTAGCTGCTATTGAAGAATTAGGCTTTCGACCTAACGCTGTTGCTCGTGGTTTAGCTAGCCGGAAAACGACTTCAGTTGGTGTAATAATTCCTGATATATCTAATATGTTTTTTGCAGAACTAGCTAGAGGGATTGAAGATATCGCCTCAATGTACAAGTATCATATTATTTTAAGTAGTTCTGATCAGAATTTGAACAAAGAACTAGACCTATTCGATAATATGTTAGAAAAACAGGTGGATGGCGTCATCTTTATGGGAGGGTCCATTTCTGAAAATCATGTAAAGGCATTTGAAAGCTCAAATATCCCAGTGGTATTAGCAGCCACGGTAGATGATTCTCAAAAAATTCCTTCTGTTAATATTGATTATTATACGGCAGTATATGATGCGGTTTCACAGTTAATTGAACAGAACCATCAAACTATCGGTTATGTTCCTAACAATTCTGGTTCCAGTATTGAAGCATCAAAAGTTCAAGGGTATCAGGATGCTCTAAAAGAAAACAACTTAGAAATTAATGAGTCATTTATTTTTGAAGGTGACGATACTTACCAGTCAGGCATTAATGCTGCCAATTACTTTTTAGGGCTTGAGCAAAAACCTACTGTAATTATGGCAGCATCTGATGAAATGGCTTTAGGTGTGATTCATGGTGCACAAGACCAAGGTTTTAATATCCCAGAAGATTTATCAGTTGTAGGTTTTGATAATACACGATTAGCTGTCATGGTTCGTCCAGAATTAACTACGGTCGTTCAACCGATGTATGACATTGGAGCGGTTTCGATGAGACTGTTAACCAAACTATTGAAAAACGAAGCTGTTGATGAACATCAGGTAATACTTCCTCACAGAATTATTAAAAGAAGCTCAACAAAAGAATAAACTAACCGATAATATAGGTAAAGACAAACAGTCAAAATAGGGTGAGAGGCAAATGAAGAAAAAAGACATTTTAACTCCGGTTGGGATTGCGCTTGGAGCAACCATGATTTTAATGGGGATTTATTTTAATAGTGGTCCTGATGGCTTTTCAACGTTTTTACAGATGTCATCATTTATTATTGTTATTGGTGGTTTATTAGGCGCATTATTTATTAATTTTGACTTAAAGGAAATGAAGTTAACCTGGAAAGTGTTTAAGGAAGCTTTTAACAAGACTGATCATAATCTAAAAGACCTTATTCAGTTGTTCATTACTTTATCTGAAAGGGCCAGGCGTGAAGGGTTATTGGCATTAGAGTCAGAAATTGAAGATTTAGATGATGAGTTTATAAAAAAAGGTGTTTATTTAGCTATTGATGGAATCGAACCAGAGGTCATTAATGATATTATGAATGCAGAAATTACGGCCATGGAAGAACGTCACGGTAAAGGTCAAGCAATTATCGAAAAGGCAGGAGAATACGCTCCTTCTTGGGGAATGATTGGTACGTTAATCGGGCTCGTGTTAATGCTTAATAATTTAACCAATCCACAAACCATTGGTCCAAGTATGGCAGTTGCATTATTAACTACATTCTATGGTATGGTGTTAGCTAATTTAGTATTTATACCAATAGCTGGAAAATTAAATAATATGACTGAGCAAGAAGTTTTTATGAAACAAGTAATCATTGAAGGAGTTATTGGGGTCCAATCAGGTCAAAATCCAAAAATTCTTGAAGAGAAGTTGAGCGCATTTCTTTCAAATGAAGAATTAAAAGAAAGTAAGGAAGAAGAGGAAGAAAGCGTTGTTGGAGAGACCGTAAATGAATCTTAATAATAAAAGAAAAAAGAAAAATAAGAAGCAGGCACCATTATGGATGGTTACATATTCGGATATGGTAACTCTAATTCTGGTATTCTTTATTTTGTTATTCTCAATGTCTCAAATTGATGCAGAAAAATTAAAAACGGTGACGGAATCATATCAACAAAGAGTAATTTTTGATTTTTATCCATCACCTGTTGAATTAGAACAAGCGAGTAATATTGAAGACAACGAAGATGAAGCAGAACAGCCTAATGACGGCGGTTTACAACAAGATTTTGATATGAACGAAAATAGGCCATCAGAGGGCACAGATGATTTACAAAATTTACTTAATGAAGTAGATGAATTTTTAGAAAATGAAGGATTATCTGAGGTTATAACAGCAAACAGAACAGAGCGTGGCGTTGTTTTAGTTTTACAGGAAAAAGTTGTTTTTGAATCTGCAAGAGCTGAACTACTGGATGATGCCATTCCCTTTCTAGATAAAGTTGGAACCTTATTAGAGCAAATACCTAATTTTGTTAAAGTTGAAGGGCATACGGATTCATTGCCAATTAACACTTCTCAATTCCCCTCCAATTGGGAACTAAGTGGGGCAAGGGCAAGTAGTGTTGTAAGGTACTTTACGAATGAAAAGGGATTAGATCCTATTCGTTTTAACATCGCTGGATATGCTGATACAAGACCTGTTGCTTCAAATGATACACCTGAAAATATGAGTAAAAATCGTCGTGTTGAAATTGTGATTCTAGAAGAATCAGAATGACAATTAACTTTAAGACTCGTGAAGCTAATCACGAGTCTTATTTAATTCTTTAAGTATTAATAAAAACACACGAGAACGGTTATCTCATGTGCAAATAAAAGTTAAGTATATTTCTGCTGGTTAGTGATAAATTGTAAGGCTTTATTTAACGTTAATTTATTTTTTTCGGTAATTTCGTTTTTTCTAGGTATGTCTTTATAGATTCCTGGTTCATCATGCCAATGTGTAGGTAATTCAACAGGACTTTGGTCTTTCCAGTTATTAATCCACTCTTGGGGTAATGGGCCTGATTTTAATTTTTGATCTGAAGCGATATTCCAAATTTGTGCCCAGGCACGTGGTACAACTCTCCAAATATCATACCCTCCACCGCCAAGTGCGATCCAGCGGTCTTCACAATATATATGAGCCATTTCATTAGCTAGTTTAGGTATCTCTTCATAAATTTTCATTGTACTACATAAATGTGTAAGAGGGTCATACACATGAGCGTCAGCACCGTTTTGTGTGACAATAATATCGGGCTGGAAATACTCACAAACCTCTTTTAATGCGCTCTTATAAACTTCTAAGAAAGATTCATCTTCTGTAAAAGCATCTAAAGGCACGTTAAAAGAAAAACCGTAACCTTCTGATCGACCCCTCTCGTTAACATTCCCTGTGCCAGGAAAGAGGTATCGTCCAGTTTCATGGATTGACAGTGTGCATACATTAGGATCATCATAGAAAATCCATTGAACACCATCCCCATGATGCGCATCCGTATCGACATATAATACTTTATAATTAGTATGTTCTCTGATATAGTTAATCGCTATTGCAGCATCATTATATATACAGAATCCTGAAGCCTTTCTTGCGAAACCGTGATGTAGACCCCCACCTAAATTTACGGCATGATCAACCTCACCATTAATAACAGATTCTACAGCGGTTAATGTACCACCAACTAATGTAGATGCTGCTTCGTGCATATTGTGAAATATGGGAGTATCTTCTGTACCAATGCCATATTCTTCTGTTTCGGAATCAGATAATTGAAGCTCACTTGCACGTTTAACTACTTCAACATATTGTGAATGATGTACGGCTTTGATTTCACTCTCTGTGGCCATTCTTGGTTTAATGATTTGTTCTTCAGATAATGCTCCTGATTTTAGTAACAAATCGTAAGTTAACTCAACACGTTTTTGGTTAAAGGGATGATCTTCACGAAACTTATAGTCTTGAAACTTTTCTGAGTAAACAAATGCTGAACGTAAATTCATTGTGATAGCCCCGGTATGTTTGGCCACAGTACTTCATACCCTTTATCCTTCAATTCGTCAATTAAAGGCATAGGGTTCATCGTTTGGATTCTTAATACTATAATTTTTTGAGAGTGATCATCTTTAAAAGGATAGATGAATACAGAAGATATGTTTATTTTTCTTTCGCCAAATATTTTTGTGATTGCAGGTAACATACCTGCTTTATTAGGCACTTTTACTTCAATTTGTGAACTTTGCTCATGGATTCCTGTCAATTGAATTAAGGTATATAATAAATCTTTCTCAGTGACGACACCAACTAATCTATTGTCTTTAGTTACTGGGACACATGCGATTTCATGTTCATAAAAAATAGAAGCAATTTCCTCAATAAAATCCAAAGGGTGAACGGTTATAACAGGGCTTGTCATAATTGATTCAATATTATGATCTAAAATGGCTTGATTCTTTTGCTTTTCTAGTGTAGACGGTGCTGCATCACGAATATCCCTGTCAGAAATTATTCCGACCACTGAGTATTGATCATTTACAATTGGAATATGTTTAATGTGATGTTCGTTTAAAAGTTCTAATGCTTCTTTAATGGAATGATCAGGTTTTAATGTCACTACATCTTTATTCATTATTTCTTCTACTAGCAATTGTTTACACTCCCTCTACATAAAAAAATCTGTTCTGCCCATGAACCTCAGTTTGTCAAAGGTATCTATTGATGATTGGGGAACATTTTTACCTATTCTGACTAGCAAGCAATTGGCAGGATGAGAAATAATCTCTGGATCATCAGTTGACATTGGCTTTAATCCACCGTATCCCATCATGGTTTCCATCAGTTTACGATATTGCCAAACATTAAGTTTGGTAGATTTCATATCCCAATGCCAATAGTACTCGGTTGTGATGACTATATAATTTTCCATTTGTTCATCCATCATGGATAATTTAAGAATGTTTGATCCAATCCCTAGCCCTCGATACTCATGTGAGACTTCGATAGCCCCTAATTCAAGTAAATCTTCCATTTTTATAGTTGACCATCTCTCTAAAGGGTCTGGATGTAAATACGTCGCATAACCGACTATTTTATCTTCATCATGAGCTATAATAATTCTACCTTCTGGAAAGTCAGCAATTGATTTAATTGCTTCAAATTGTTTCTTAGGAGGTCTAAATGCTTTTAAACCATCATCAAAGTAATAATGAGTTAGTTGTTCAGATGTTAGAGGTCCTTCTATTATTACTTGTTTTTGATTTTTATTAATCATTTGCTTGTGATACGTTTTAGGATGTTTCAACTCAACACCACCTAATGATTAAGTCAAATTATATTCCAAGTATAACATGATTTTCCTTTTCAAAATATGATAAACCTTAAAATGGGAGGGTTTCCTCAAATGAAAATTAATACAAAAAAAGAGCTTACACTCAAATTAGTGTAAGCTCTCAGTTCTGACTTAGATTTTTCAATCTAGAAGTTTATGAAGTGGATCCATCGGTTGTACCGTCGTTACTACCATCGTTACTCGATCCGCCATCATTACTACCACTTGAATCGTCAGTGTTATCTCCATCATTACTTCCATCGTTGCTACCGTCATTGCTTCCGCTGTCATTTCCACTACCATCGTCGTTATTGCCGTTATTACTATCATCATTGTTATCGTTATTATTATCATCATTGTTACCATTGTTTTCATCGTCATTATTTCCGTTATTGTCATCGTTGCCATCATTGTTATCATCTTGGTCCTCTTCATCATCAGGTTGTGTAATTTGACCGTAAATGACAGGAGTTGATAATGATGATTCGTTTCCATAAAAATCAACAGCAGACACAGCATATATACGGTTAGAATACGGAACTGCATAATTAGAGTCTACCGTAGAATCAATTAATGTAAAATCGTCTTCTTGTGAATTAGCCATGTAAATGCGGTAACCAATAACATCACCACCGACAGATGACCAATTAAACGTACTGCCTTCAAACCCTACACTGTCAGGGGCAGGGGGAGTACCGTTATCCTCAGGGTTTTCAGGTTGAGGTGCAACTAAGTTCGCCCACATCTCATTATTAGGTAATAGCTTTCCTAAATCTTCTATATTGTCCCAACCTTGTTCTTCAATAAAACCAGGCCTTAAGAAATAGCCTTCATTAACAAATTCAACAGGAGTTTGTTCTATAGCTTTATAGAAATTTTCTCCGAGTTGGACAAATTGTCCTTCGATAATGCTATCATCTCTTTCGTTAGGTACATAATCGACATTAAAGATATCTGTATTAACTAATCCAAGTTGCTCACAAGCTTCACTTGGTAGTAGCCCTGAAATTTGACAATAACTTCTTTGAACAATGCCACCTGGACTTTCATGTCTTTGATCTGGTGCCATTAATTCAGGGTCAATTTCAGTGGCTGCATTTGCTAATTGTGCCCAATAACCTAAGTTACGACTACTATATCCCATTACACAATCTCTACATGTTTTTAAATTCATGTAATTACGTTCACTATCAGATACACCATTTTTACCATCTACATCATAGCTTTCATAACCAATCCAAGTTCCTAAAGTTACGTTAGGGTTCGTACCAACAAACCATGCATCCATCCAGTAGTTTGTTGTTCCAGTCTTACCAGCCCAATCTACTTGTGGGTTAGTTAATTGGCGTTGTAGATAAGTAGCGGTACCTTGTGTTAACACGTCTCTAAGTATATCTAGCGTTAAATATGCAGTTTGAGGTGAGAAAACCTCAGTTGCTTTAGATTCATGCTCATAAATCACGTTGCCTTCTTTATCTTCAATCTTATCTACCATGTATGCATCTACGAATTTTCCATTATTAGCAAAAGTCGCATAAGCGTTAGTGTTTTCTTCAACAGTCACATATTTTGTACCTAGTATGTTTGCTGCAGGGGCATCTCTAGCAGTTAGGTTGCTGAACCCCATTTTTCTTAAATATCCTACAGAATCAATGTTTTGTTCTTGCATTTTTAAAGCTAATCTAGCTGCAGGTAAGTTAAGTGATTTATATAATGCTTTTCTAGCAGGTACAATGCCACTTTCTGAACTCTCAATATAGTTAGTGGGACTCCATACATTACCAGCAACATCAACGTATTCAAATTTCACGTCAGCCAGTGGTGATCCTGGTTGAATGACTCCTTCTTCCATGGCAGGAGCATATCCGAACAATGGTTTCATCGTACTACCATTAGGGCGAATATGTTGAGAAAATTTATTGACTTGGCTTCGTTGGAAATCTCTTCCTCCTACGAAAGCTATAATTTTACCTGTACTATTCTCTATCAATGAAGCACCCGTTTCAACTGGCATTTCAACTTGCTTCATCTCACCTGTGTCAGGATCAGGACGTTGAACATATTTAGTTGGTTTAAAATGCTGATAGTCCTTAGTGATTGTCTGGAATTTATCATAGATTTTTTTATTAATCGTAGTATGAATATCATAACCATTTTGACGCAATTCTCGTTCAGCTAAAATATCATACTGCTCATATAAGCTTTCGTCTTCATTGAGTTGATCCATCGTATATCCATCTTCGTTTGCTAAATGTTTAAGTAAAATATCTTTTGCGCGTTGTTCAATTTCAAACGTTAAGAATGGATAATTCGAGAATGTCGATTCTTTCTTGTCAGTAAAGCTACTAACTAAGTCGAAATTCACTGCTTGATCAAATTCTTCTTGAGTAATCATATTTTCTTCTAGCATTCTAGTTAATACTACATACTGACGTTCAAATCCAGGTTCTAAGCCTTCTTTCGACTTTAATTCACCACCATTTTTAAATGGTGTATAAGCTGAAGGGCTTTGTGGTAAGCCGGCAATATAAGCAGCTTGTGCTAAATTTAATTCATCTGCGTCTTTATCAAAAATACCTTGAGCGGCGGCTTGCACCCCTGCAATATTTCGTCCAGACGAATCTCGACCGAATGGTACAATATTTAAATAAGCTTCAAAGATTTCATCTTTATTAAAGAAGTTTTCTAAACGTAATGCTATTAAAATTTCTTTCGCTTTACGCTCAAATGATACTTCATTTGTTAAGATTTGAGATTTGATTAATTGCTGCGTTAGGGTACTACCACCTGACTGCATGTCAGCGTTGGTAAACTCTTGGAAAAGTGCACGCATAATTGCTTTTGGCACAATACCACTATGCGTTTCAAAATATTCGTCTTCTGTTGCTTTAATGGCATCTCTAACGAGTTGTGATACATTTTCTAATTTAATTTCTTCACGGTGTAAGTCACTACGAAGCTGACCCATATGTATGTTATTAGCAAAATAAATATGCGAAGTCTCTTCATAGTTATAGATCTGCTTTCTCATTTCTTCTTTTCCACTAACAGGTACATCTTCAACTAATGATGCAAAATAACCAAAGCCTAATCCTCCTAAGAAAAACATTAGGACTAAACCTATGATTATAAAGAATAGGGCGATATGCCATACCACATCCAATGTGACTCTAGTTGATGTTACAAACTTTCCCTGTTGGAAAAATGATAGCCATTTATTTGAACTGTTTTTACTCATAGTAGAACCCCCTAAAATGTCACATCTATTATAGCATAATCTAGTAATTCATCCTATCAAATACCTATATGAATTTAGTTGCATTTTTTTATAATATGTGGTAAAAATATTTCATAATCATATTAATAATTAACGCAAAGAAGAGTTGAAGTAGGAGTATACCCGCTGCTAAAGAGAGCTGATGGTTGGTGCGAATCAGTGCAAGGTATGTAACGAATTACGGCTTGGAGCACTCTCTTAACCTGAGGGCGGTTGAACCGATAAAACTTTTGAGTGGTAGTTAAGTTTAACTACAACTAGGGTGGTAACGCGAATCCCTCGTCCCTATATGGTGGACGGGGGTTTTTTTTATTTATAAAGGAGGATTATGATGAATATTATTGATGATTTAAAAGCAAGAGGATTAGTTAATCAAATTACAAATGAAGAAGGCTTAGAAAATCATTTAGTTGAAAATAAAGTATCGTTATATTGCGGATTCGACCCAACTGGTGATAGCTTGCATATTGGTCATTTACTTCCAATCATCATGCTTAAAAGGTTCCAAGAAGCGGGTCATAGACCCATTGCACTTGTTGGTGGTGGAACAGGGATGATTGGTGACCCAAGTGGTCGTAACGAAGAAAGACAATTGAACGAGGCTTCAGTAGTTGAACATTACAGTGAAAGTATTAAAAAACAGATTTCTAAATTAATTGATTTTAATGACCAAGAAAAGGGAGCAATAGCAGTAAATAACCTCGATTGGCTAAAAGAAATGTCAGTCATAGAGTTGTTACGTGATGTGGGTAAGCATTTTAGTGTCAATTATATGCTTGCTAAAGATTCTGTTGAATCACGAATTGAGCATGGTATTTCTTTTACTGAGTTCTCATACATGTTATTACAATCACTTGACTTCCAAAGATTAAATCAAAATGAAAATTGCACATTACAAATTGGCGGAAGTGATCAATGGGGAAATATTACAGCTGGTTTGGAATTAATCCGACGTACAAGTGAAGAAGGGGAGGAGACTAAAGCGTTCGGCTTAACTTTCCCGCTAATTACCAAATCAGATGGCTCTAAATTTGGCAAGACGGCTGGTGGTGCAGTTTGGTTAGATCCAGAGAAGACTACACCTTATGAATTTTACCAGTTCTGGTTAAATGTTGATGATCGTGATGTTATTAAATTCATCAAATATTTCACATTCTTGTCTCTTGATGAAATTAATGATCTTGAGAAAGAGGTTGAAGAACGTCCAGAACAACGTGTTGCTCAACGTCGGTTAGCAGAGGAAATGACAAAGCTTGTGCATGATGAACAAGCATTAGAACAAGCGATTAAAATTTCAAATGCTTTATTTAAAGGCGAAATCAAAGAGTTAGATAAAAATGAAATTGAAGCAGGTTTTAAAGATGTACCATCATTTGTAATGGAAGATAAGGAAAAGGGCTTAATCGATCTTTTGGTTGAAGCTAAGATCTCTTCTTCAAAACGACAGGCGAGAGAAGATATTAAAAATGGGGCGATTTATATTAATGGTGATCGTCAGCAGGAAATGCAATATGTGGTTGATGAAAGTGATAAAATCGATGGTGCTTTTACAGTTATTCGTCGTGGAAAGAAAAAATATTTCTTAATTCGTCACCAGTAAAATAAATAAACAGGCCGGCCAAATTAAATTGGTCGACCTGTTTTTTAAAATTATTCTACTTCATTTAATTTGTTTTCAATTTCAGTCATGATTTGGCCCGCTTGTTCCCAATTTCCGTTAGATAGAGCATTTTGATATTGATCGAATAAATCTGAAACTTCACGTAGAGTTGCTTCGGCATTAAGAATAGGGTCCTCATTTTTATCCGTTTCATTAGTGTCAGGTACATTCCCTGGAGTATCTTCTTCAGCCATGGTCAGGATTCGATCTAACGCTTTATCAAAAGTTGGCTCCATGACAATATAGTCTTGATAAGCCACTACGACCTGTTTAACTTCTGGAAGTGAAGTGGCATTAGATGATTCGATATATATAGGTTCCACATATAAGACGGTATCTTCAATAGGGTAAGTTAATAAATTACCTCTAATAACTTCTGAACCACCTTGGGACCATAAATTTAACTGTTGAGAAATATAGCTATCCTGGTTAATTCGATTTTCAATTTGTTGAGGTCCATAGACGTTCTTTTGTTTAGGGAAACGATAAACAAATAACTCACCATAGTTTTCCCCGTCATTTCTAACCCCCATCCAAGCAATCATATTTTGTCGGCTCTTAGGTGTGAAAGGGATAGAAAGAATAAATTCTTCCGTATCTTCTTCAGGAAGGCTCATTGTAATATAATAAGGCTCCATTGTAATATCATTCGAATAATATTTCTCAGTAGGGAATTGCCATACATCTTCACGGTTATAAAACACTTCTAAATCAGACATGTGATAAGTTCCCCATTTGTCAGATTGAACTTTGAACAATTTTACAGGATATCTAAAGTGAGATCTTATATCCTCTGGGACTTCTTCAGAAAATAACTTAGGGAACATATTAAAATACGTTTGATATAAAGGGTCTTGTGCATTAGCTACATAGAAATTAACTTCACCCGTGTATGCATCAATTGCGACTTTAACTGAGTTCCGTATATAACTGTTATCATCTTCGTATGGTTCAGCATAAGGATAATTTTCAGCTGTTAAATAGGCATCCATTAACCATGTTAAGCTTCCATCCTTTCGAACGACTAGGTATGGATCCGAATCATATTCAAAGAAAGGAGCAATGCGATTTACTCGATCAACAATATTTCGAGTTTCTAGAAATTGACTTTCATTAGTTAATTGATTAGAAATAAACATTCTAAATGACCCTTCTTTAATCGAAAATAGAAGTTTATTCAACCCTTGTAGAGGTATTCCACTGTTTGCATCGAAACGGGTATATGCATTAGTTTCACCCTCTGGATAATCAAATTCCTCAACTTTTGTTTTTACAATGACATTACCACTTTGTTCTTCTCCGAAATAAATCTGAGGTCTAGTAACTTCAAATTCACCTTTAGGTGGTAAGTCTTTTAATAGATACTCTGGCTGGCCTTGGCTGTCTATTTCATTGACATGACTCATGGCTACTCCATAACCATGCGTATAACGGAGATTATCATTGACCCAAGTTCTTGCCTGGTCCGGTAAATTAGAGGTGTCAAGTTCACGAGCACCTGTAAAAACTTGATTATACTGACCATCTACTATATAGCGGTCAATATCAATGTCATTAAATTTATAGTAATTACGAATGGTTTGCTTTTGATTATAGACATCTTTTAAAGGTCTAGCGTCATTGATTCTTACGTTATCAATAGTGAGTTGATTTCGTTCTATTAACTCTTCATCTAAAGAGTCATTGCCTGGATGGTCTAACTCAGTAATGTTTTCTAAATTATAGGCTTTTCTAGTGTATTCTAAGTTCTTTTCTAAAAATGGTTTTTCTTGGTTGAATTCATTAGGTGATACGACAAATTGTTGCACTGCTACTGAGGCCAATTGCCCTAAGATAACTAAAGAAAAATAAAATGCAATTGAAACAATAATTCCTTTCATTTGGCCCCTGACTAGAGAGATGATCATCCATATCGTTGCTAATAACGCAATACCTGAAAGGATATAAGCTTTTGGAATATTAACAGCATTATCCGTATAACTTAGGCCATGAACCACACTCTCCTGGAAAGCATTGACTTGATTCGTTAGTAGAGTTCCGTATGGTTCTAAAAGGTGCTGCGCAGCTAAAATCAAGCCGATAAAACCAAGAGTAAATCCTAAATGCAGTTGAGCCATTCGACTTTTTCGATACATCTCAAACACTGAATAAGCACCTATTTCTGCAAGTAAAATAACAATGCTTAAACTGAGTAGTACACCTAGAACAAATTCTAAGAAAGGTAGCATATACAAATAAAATGAAATGTCTAAGTTAAAGTGGGGGTCTGTAGTCCCAAAAGGTTCAAAGTTTAGAACCTTTAATGCAGGTTCCCAGCCCAATCCTTGTATCAACATCGTGCCAAATATACCAAAGATCACTGAGATTACTAGCATTATATTTCTGCTTGTCTTTTTATTTAATATGGCATTTGGTAGCATATTTTGATTTAAATAACTTAGATAGGATCGACGAATCCAATGCAATGTTAAAAATCCTATAATCGAAAAAAGGAAAAAACCGATCACACCTAAAGCAACTTTAGTGGTGATAATCGTTGTGTAGACACTTTCAAAATTCAGAGTCTCCATCCATATGTAATTCGTTACAATATGAAAAGCAATTGTTCCTAAGATAATGATAGGTAGAACAATATAAAAGAGAAATTTTACTCTTTTAATTAACTTCTTAATGTTGTCAGATTGCTTTTTGTTTAATTGTTCAAAAAAGTCTTGATTATCCATTTTGACCTCCAAATTAATTTTCTATAAGTTTAGTACGATTGGCTTAGTGATTTAGTTTCGTTTAAATCTATAATAAGTTTAAAGTATATCCAAATTATATTCCAGAAAATTTAATGAAGTATTACTATCTCAAAGAAATAAAAACCAGCTGACACGTTAATCGTATCAACTGGTTATTGAAGCTATAGTTTGATGGTGACAATATAATAGAATCAATCAAACATTAAGAGTAACGGACTGTAATGCACCAATCTTTTCCAAATGAAAAACATAAGTTTTGTTGATGATTAAAGTTTTCGGTAGATTGAATATTATTAAGTTTCCAAGCTTCTCGATTTATTTGGTTTATTTTTCGTTTATGATTTTCTAAATAATAAAGATGATCTAAATTAGGGTACATGTTATCCCCTCCAAAAAAGTTAACAACAAGATTCTTCGGCCCCATCACAACAACTCTCATTTTCATTTGTTTTTTCATTTTGCTCATCAAATGTTTCTATGATTACTGAACAACAATCTTTATTTGAGCTTGTAGAAAAAATGTCGGAAATCTTAAACATTTAATTCACCTCCTTTCAATGATTAATTGAAAAAATTTAGATGAGATAAAATAGTGTGCCAGAAAGAGTAGCCATAGAGAGAACAGATATAACAAAAGCAATGACAAGCCTTTTATGAAAAATTGAATGAAGCAAAGTAACCTCTGGTAGACTAGCACCTGTAGAACTAATCATGATTGCCATGACTGGTCCTAAAGCCATACCTTTGATTAGCATAATATTTGCGATAGGAATCATGGTTGATAAACGAATATACAAAGGTATTCCAATGACAGCTGCTATTGGAATCAACCACCATTCGTTTCCGCCAAACATTTTAGCTATCCATTCAGTTGGAACTGCTCCATGTATAATAGCTCCGATTAAAGCACCAATGATCAAGAAAGGGTAGACCGTTTTCATTAGACTGATGGTCTCTTGCCATGCCGCTTTAACATTGAATTTTCTTTGTGGCTCAGTTTGATTTTTTACAATAATGTTTTTAACAGATGATTCAAACCCTAATGCTTCTAATGTAAATCCGATAATAATAGATAAAATTGATGTAATCATGGTGTATAGAATAACAACTTTCCACCCGAGTAGAACTCCCATAAGCGTTAGTATAGTGGGATCTAAGACGGGTGATGCAAATAAGAAAATCATTACAAAACTGAATTTCATTTTTCTTTGTAACATGGTGGCTACAACAGGAATAGTTGAACATGAACAAAACGGTGTAATAAATGCTAAAAAAACAGCGACGAATGATCCAATCAATTTATTCGATTGAAATAGATATTTTTCAATCCTTTCATAAGGTATAAAACCTTGAAGCAAACTGATGATAAAGGTGATACTGAAAAATAAAATTGTAAGCTCAGCGGCAATTAATAAAAAACTTTTTAGAATTTCTGGTAACATAATTTTCACTCCCTTTAATAGTTGCGATTTGCAACTATTAATTGATAAGTAATCCTCCTATTGGGGAGGACAACAGTAGCTTTCAGAATTAACCATGGCTTTATTTAATAAATCTATGGATTGAGTAACTTTACTTCGTTCCTCATCACTCAGCTGACTAAGAATTTGTTCTAATTGTTGATTCATCACGTCATCAATGTTTCTTTCTAAATCTTTACCTTTTTCAGTAAGAGCTAGTATTTGAACGCGTTGATCATTTGGGTGAGGCGTTTTCTTTACATAGCCTTTATCAATTAGTGCTTTTACTTGTCGACTAAACGTAGTTATATCAATCCCTAAAGCGTTAGCTATATCACGCATTGAAGGGTTATGCTGTCTGGATGTTTCAAAAATAATATGGCTTTGTGCAACACTAATATCTTGGTTACAGCATTGATTACAACATTGTTCATTTAAAAATCCAAAGCGCCGAACAACTAACTGAAATAGTGTTCTTAAGTTTTGATTACTCATTGTTAATCACCTCTTAATTTATTTATACACCAAACAATTGCATTTTGCAACCATTTTATTTGTAAAATGCAATTAATTATTATATAGGTACTTTTTAACTAGTTTTTTTAAATGGAAATAAAGGGTACTTATCCTTTGAAATAACATTTATTAAGGAAGCTAATAATTATGACATCGAATAATCAAAACCAATGTAAAAGTGGCGAAGAAAGAACTGAAGAGATGAATAAGGAATATGGCAGCCAAGGTAAACACGCAAAAGGTAACAAGAAGAATAGTGACGATAACAAATAAGACGAAACATAAGAAAGCCACCGATTAAGTCGGTGGCTTTTATTTTGTTTAACTTTATTTCTTAAATACCTGTTTACCTTTAGACCATGTTTCCATAACTGTTATGTCTTTTAAATCTTTATGTTGAGCTTCTAAAGGGTGTTTGTTTAGTAAGATAAAATCAGCTTGATATCCACTCTCGATTTTTCCTTTAACCTTTTCCTTAAACTCTAATTCAGCAGGTGCACTCGTAAAACCATGGAATGCGTCATCCACTGAAATTCGTTCCTGAGGCATCCAACCGCCATCAGGTTGTTCACCCAAGTCCATCCGAGTTACTGCAGCATATACAGATTCCATAGGATTTAAAGATCCAATTGGTAAGTCAGAACTTAATGTTATTGGGATTTGATCCCTCATTAAACTATTAAACGCGTCACAATATGGTAGTAAGTCTTTCGGTGTCCATTGTTCTTTACTATTCCATTCACTTATTAAAAAGGAAGGCTGTGTTTCGATATAAGGTTTAATCGTTTTTAACCGTTGGATTAAGTCAGGCGCTAACGTTTGAGCATGAATAATACGATGTTTTAGGGCAGAAGTTCTGGCGTTTTCTTGTTCTAAAGCAACGATTGCTTCTTCTACGGCTCGGTCACCGATAGCATGCATCGCAACTTGCATATCATTTTCAGCAGCTATGGATACCAATTCATCGAGCTCAGACTGGCTATATATTAAGGTGCCATCTGAATCCGGTTGATCAGGATAAGGGTTGCGCATAGCAGCAGTGTGTAATCGTTGAGTGCCGTCTAAGAAGATTTTAATAGCGCCAACTTTAACCCGCTGAGTACCGTCACCAGTTCTTAGGTTTGATCTATTAATGTATCGAAGTAAATCTTCTTTATCAAATATATAATGATGTAGCATCACATCGATTGGAAGTTTGCTTTCATCTTCAAGCTCAGTGTATGCCTGCCATAATTTTTCATAGGACCCCATAAAGTTAATATCGTCCGTGTGGACAGACGTAATGCCGTATTTTAATAGATAAGGGAAGGCGTTAAGTAAAGCCTGTTTAGCATCTTTAACGGGCCTGCCCCAAAAGTGGTGTTTAATGTAATGGACGGCAGTGTCTTTAAAGCGACCATTCCATTGTCCGTCTGAATTTTTTTCTTTAAATATGTCTGGTTCTTTTTCAAAGTCTTTCTCTTGTTTAAGTAAATTCATAGCAGAATGAGAAATAACACATTCATGACCATCCTGGTGCATGAAATACATATAATCATTCACGTTAATTTCTCCTAAATCATCTGCTGTTAGCAGGTGGTCAATGTCATCAAATTTAGAGTCATCAAATCCTTTTCCAAATACCCATTGACCTTCTTCCATTTCTTTATAATAATATTCAACAGCTTCTTTCATTTCTGCCCAGCTGGAAACTTGAGTTAAATCAAGTTCTTTTTTGAGTAACCCATATCTTAAAAGGTGCATATGACTATCATTAAAACTTGCGCTCATCACATGTTCTTTTGCATCATATAAATCCTGATCATTTCCTTGATAACGTCCGGGTATTATACTTTTAATTTTTTCGTTCTCTAATTCGATATGAAAGATGTCATTTAAATCATTTTGATTAATTTTCGCCTGATATAACCTTACATTATCAATAATCATTCAATCACCTATCCTTTTGAAAATGTATACCTTTCATAGAATTCCCTGATTAGTGTACATTCCAAACAAAAAAACCTCGAATTGTTTATAAACAATTCGAGGTTTTTGTAAGTTAAAATATTAACGTGAGTAGAACTCAACGATAAGCGCTTCGTTAATTTCTGAAGGTAATTCAGAACGTTCAGGGTAGCGGTTATACGTTGCTTCTTTTTTATTTTCGTCGAAAGTCACATACTCTGGAACAAAGTTGTTAACTTCGATTGCTTCTGCAACGATGTCAAGATTTTGTGATTTTTCGCGAACACCAATTACTTGACCTGGTTTTACACGGTAAGATGGGATGTCTACTTGACCGCCATCTACAGTGATATGACCATGACCTACTAATTGACGTGCTTGACGACGAGTGCGAGCAAGACCTGCGCGGTATACAAGGTTGTCTAGACGAGATTCAAGTAAGATCATGAAGTTCTCACCATGAACACCTTTCATTTTTGCTGCATCGTCAAAGATGCGACGGAATTGGCGTTCAGTTAAACCATACATGAAACGAAGCTTTTGCTTCTCTTGTAACTGAAGTCCATATTCTGATTGTTTTTTACGCTGGTTCGGACCATGTTGACCCGGAGCGTAAGGGCGTTTTTCTAACTCTTTACCTGTACCAGTTAGAGAAATGCCGTAACGACGTGATTTTTTCCATAGAGAGCCTGTGTAACGTGCCACGAGCGTCTCCTCCTTTATATAATAAATTTTGCATAAAATAAAAAGGATGTGTTCCACACCATGCTCATTTTGCATTCATGTACCTTCGCTCCAGCAGCAGAGAGTTACGCGATACACCTCATCAAGAGGTACAAAATGATGACATAGCAAGTTCACCTAAGCTGCCTTTTATTTTACACAAAGGATATTATATGAAAAATAACGAGAAGAGTCAAGTGTTTATAGAAGATTATAAGATATGATTTCTAATATTACGTAGTGAAATTTCATGTTCTCCAATGATCTGATGAACGGAAGCCTGGCTCTGTTTTAGTTCATTAACTTCATCTTTTGTTTCAAGAACTGCCTGCTTAATAACACTTTGTTCTTCTTTAAGATGAGTTAAATCATTATAAATTGGTTGGAGATCTTCTTTTGTTGCGAAGTTTTTAAGCTCATTTCTAAGTTCTTGTAAATCATCTTTAGTAGCGAAGTTTTTAAGTTCACTTCTGAGTTCTAGCATATCGTCTTTGGTAGCAAAGTTTTTAAGTTCACTCCTAAGTTCTAGCATATCGTTTTTAGTAGCGAAATTTTCGAGATCCTCTTTAGTAGCAAAATTTTTAAGATCGTCTTTTGTGGCAAAGTTCTTAAGATCCTCTTTAGTAGCAAACCTCTTAAAATCGTCTTTAGTAGCGAAATTTTTAAGGTCATCTTTAGTTGTAAATTGAGACATTGCTTCTTGTGTAACTCTTAGCTCGTCCCTCATTAATAATTGGTTCGTTTCAAGAGAAGTGACTCTGCTGTTCAAGCTTTGGAGCTCAGATAATATTAAATCCAGTTTTTCTTCAGACATAATATATTCCCCTCTCATTACAATGATATTTATTATACCATGATTTCATTGAATTTTGACATAAAAAAACACCAATTTTCATGATGGAAAATTGGTGCTCACCTAAGTGTTTATAGATGTTTTTTTAGTGTTTCAACAAATGTTTCTAAATACTTTTGATCAGTTTCATCGAATCTATTTTTGATTGGACTATCGATATCTAATACACCAAAAGTTTGGTTGTAGATTATAATAGGAACAACAATTTCTGATTGACTTTGTGCATCGCAGGCAATGTGACCTGGAAACTGGTGGACATCGTCAACTAACATAGTTTTTCTTTCAGCAGTAGCTGTCCCGCAAACACCTTTTCCATCTGTAATCCTTACACATGCAGGCATCCCTTGAAATGGACCGAGTACAAGCTCTCCATTCTTCATCAGATAAAAACCAACCCAGTTGACCTGGTCTAAAAATTGGTTTAGCAGGGCGCTTGCATTGGCTAAATTTGCAGTTTGATCTGTTTCTCCTTCTAATAATGCATCTAGTTGTTTAATTAATAAATCGTAATTTTCTTCTCTTGTACCGTTATACGTCATGGCTTCAAACAATTTTCATACTCTCCTTTAATTTTAACTAAACATTTTTAATAAATATCCGATAATTATTTAAAGGTATTTTAAAAAAACAATCGAATATAAGATGAAAGAGGTGATTTTATGTCAGAACATAGCACAAAGCAGCGAATTATGGAAGCTGCTGCGCAATTATTTTATTACAATGGTTTTAATGGAACATCTATACGTTCAATCACCGATAAAGCTAATACTAATGTTTCAATGATCAATTATCATTTTAAAAATAAACAAGGTCTATTGGAATATATGACTGTTGATTATTTTGAGAACTATATAAAATTATTAGAACAATTAACTGCATCACAAGATTCATTAAGAGAAAAAGAGGAATTCTTTAATGTAATTGAAGAAATTATACATTATAAATATAATCATTTTCAATTCAGTTGTTTTATTCAAAGAGAGTTATCATTAGACAACATGTTTATACGTGAGTTATTTTCTACATATGTCGCAAAAGAAAAATATTTGCTACAAAAGATTACAACATCTATTTCTAGGGAATGGATATTAAATAATATAGAAAAAGAAGTTTTCTACATACAGTTAAAAAGTTTAATTAATGCACCTTTTGTTTATGCAAATGACTGGCAGGACCACTATCACTGGGATCAAAGTGGACAAACGTTCGTTAAGAACTATATGAAAACATTCAAAAAGTGGTTTTCAGTATAAAAAAAGTGTCTAAAGTTGCAATTTTTCCTGTGAAAACACAAAAAATTTAGCAAATTATTGACAAAAATATGCTATTATAGAGTAAAGTTATTTGAGTCAATAGTTGTGTGGAGTTAGGGGGCTTTTGATGGAACTAATATTAGTCATTTCAATAATAGCAGTCGTACTTTTTATAGCATTTGGAGTTATTATGAGGAAAAGAGTATATCAACGTGTCGATGCCCTTGAAGAGCAAAAAGTCCTATTGATGAATCGTCAAGTTGCAGACGAACTAGCTAAGGTTCGAGGTCTTAATTTAACTGGTGAGACCGAGGAATTATTTGAATCTTGGAGAGAAGAATGGGACAACATAAATGACCAGGTATTCTCTCACGTAGAGGAAGACCTTCTAGATGCAGAAGAAGCAGCAGAGCGTTATCGCTTTGGAAAAGCATTTAGAATTTTAAATCATGTTAGTCGAGAGTTGAACCAGGTTGAAAATACAATTGATGAGATTTTCTCAGAAGTAGATCGCCTCTTACATTCTGAAAAAGATAGTCGTAAAGAGATTGAAAAAATTAAGCCAAAAATTACTGAGGTAAGAAAGAATGTGCTTCAAAACGGATATCAATTAGGTAAAGCTGAAGTTGTTTTTGAAGTTGAACTCGATGATATTGAAAATGAATTATCAGAATATGAGAACTTAACGTCTTCCGGTAATTACACGGAAGCTCATAATTTAGTACAAAAAATAAGTGAGCAACTAAATGAACTCGACCGTAAAGTTAAAAGTTTTCCAGAACTGTATCGCTTGTGTAAACAAGTTATCCCTGAAGACTTAGACCATCTGCAAAATGGTTTGCGGGAAATGAGAGATGAAGGTTACCGAATTCATTTATTTGGGTTTGATAAAGAAATACATACGCATCAAGAAACATTAATTGCCTTAGTTGAACAGCTCAACAAAGGTCAAGATGATGGTGTAGAAGAAAAAATAGATCAGATTCGTGCGCGTAAGTTAGAGATTTATGATGAATTAGAAAAAGAAGCTCTTGATAAAAATTTTGTGGTTCAACGATTAGATTCTTTATCGGAAAAAGTTGAAGAAGCAAAAGAACGATTTTCGAAAACAAAAGAAAATATTTTAGCGGTCAAAGAAAATTATCATTTGAATGATGCAAAATATGAAGAACAGTATCGTTTAGAAAAAATGATTGATCGTTTAGAAAAAGAAGCAGAACAAATTAAGTTAATGGTTGAACAAGAAGAGAAGTTATTCACTACAATTCGCGTCGACTTGGAACAGTGGTTTGTAGAGTATGAAGAATGGGAGAAACCACAATCTCAATTTGACGAACACCTGCATAACCTGCGAAAAGATGAATTAGTAGCAAGAGATCAAATTTTTGAATTGAAACAACAAATTATAAATGTTAGACAAAATTTACTGAAAAGCAACTTGCCTGGAATTCCAAATTACATCAATGAATTAGTTGAAGAAGGGCGAATCGCGGTAACAGAGGCCGTGTCTTCTTTAGAAGAACAACCGCTGGACATGGATCGCATTAACCACTCGATTGAAAAGGCAGAAAAAGCTGTCAATAGAGCAGTTGAGCAAACTCAGTTACTCGTGGATCAAGCTCATTTGGCTGAAAAAGTTATACAGTATGCGAATCGCTATCGTACAAGTTATCCAATACTTGCTGCGAAAATATCAGAGGCCGAAATTGCTTTTCACAATTATGAATATGAGTTGGCCTTGGAAAAAGCATCAAAAACATTAGAAGAAGTAGAACCTGGTGCTTTAAAACGTTTAGAAGATGTGATTGAAGAAACAACGGTATCATAGTTCATCGTGTTGGGGGAGATGAAACTTGGAGCGTCTTATTGTAGGTCTTAGTGCGTTATTATTTGTAATTACTTGGACTTTTTTATTCATTTTGGTATTGCAACCAGAAGAAAAAGTTTATATGGCCAAGCAGCATAGTATTTCCAAGGAAATGTTAATCAGCGAAAAAGAGTCTGAACGCTTTTTTGCTATAGCTAAATTGGAAGAAAATAAGTCTTCTGTCGAATTTAAAGATTCCATCAAAAAGCAAGACATTAATGATTTAATTGAATTTAATAATGGCGATGGTGTTTCCATTGATGTGTTATTGGAATTATTTGATTTAAGTGAAGAAGCCGCTCCGCAATCATAGGAGTGGTTTTTTATTTGTTAGATTGAAAAAATGTTTCATTGTATGGTAAGATAACGTGATGCAAATACTCGTTTTGAAGGAGTATCATGATGATTTATTTAGACAATAGCGCAACAACTAAACCTTCACCAGAAGTATTAAAAACTTTTCAGTCTGTTTCTTTAAATTATTTTGCAAACCCGTCTTCCATCCACACAATGGGTGGTGATGTTGAGAAATTATTTAAAAAGGCGAGGAAGCAAATTGCTGAACTTTTAAATGTATCAGATCAAGAAGTGATTTTTACATCTGGCGGAACCGAAAGCAATAATTTAGCGATTAAAGGTATTGCACATGCCCATAAAAATAGAGGGAATCATATAATTACAACTCAAATTGAACACCCTTCAGTACTTCAAGTTTGTGAGCAACTAGAAAATGAAGGGTTTGAAGTAACCTATTTACCTGTTAATCAACAAGGCATTATTTCGGTTGATGATCTTATGAAAGCTCATAAGGAAGAAACGATTCTTGTGACGATGATGCATATCAATAATGAGATTGGAAGTATTCAACCAATTGAAGAAGTAGCTAACTATTTAAGCCAATTTCCTAAAGTTACTTTTCATACAGATCATGTACAAGGTTTTGGGAAGATTCCATTAAAATATAACGCGGACGGCTTAGATTTGGTAACCATTTCTGGCCATAAAATTCACGGGTTAAAAGGAACAGGTTGCTTAATTAAAAAAAGACATATTAATTTAGAGCCCTTATTTCAAGGTGGTTCTCAAGAAATTTCTATTAGGCCGGGCACTGAAAATGTTGCCGGAATAGTTTCTTTAGCTAAAGCTATACGTTTAGCACAAGAGAAGCAAAAGAATTATAGTCATGTAATGTTGTTACGCCAAAGGCTATTTGATGAACTCAAAAACCATAAGCAAATTACCATTAACTCACCACAAAATGGAGCTGCTCACATTTTTAATATTTCTATACCTGGTTTTAAACCGGAAGTTCTTATTCATGCACTTGGCGAAAAAGACATTTATGTTTCAACGACGTCAGCTTGTTCTTCAAAACAAAATGAACCGAGCCATGTCGTCTTGGCGTGCAGTAATGAGCTTAATGCGAACTCATCTTTACGGGTGAGTATGCATATTGAACAAAACGAAGAAGATATCGATGTCTTCATTAAAGAATTAAACAAAATTATTAAGCAATATGATAATGTAATGGGGTAATAACTATGAAATATGATCATATATTGGTGCGCTATGGTGAATTAGCACTAAAAGGTAAAAATAAAAAAACATTTATCCAAATATTAAAGCGCAATGTGGAGAAGAAATTATCTGCCTATACAAATATTAAAGTGCAAGCTAAAAGAGATCACATGTACATTCTTTTGAATGGAGAAGAACATGAACCTATTTTAAAAGAATGTAAAGATATTTTTGGAATTCAATCATTTAGTTTAGCGATGAAGGTTGAAAATGATGAAGAAAAAATAAAAGACGCTGCTTTACAAGCTTTAATGCTTGAGAATGGCAATACCTTTAAAATGACTACAAAACGTCCAAACAAAAACTTTCCAGTGCGTTCTCAAGAAATGAATCAGATTCTTGGGGGACATTTACTTCGAAACACAGATGATTGGTCAGTTAATGTTCATAATCCTGATGTTGAATTAAGAGTTGAGATTCGTCATGATGCCACATACATTACCGCTAAGAAAATACAAGGAAAAGGTGGATTACCGGTCGGCTCAACTGGGAAAACATTACTGTTGTTATCCGGCGGGATTGATAGTCCCGTTGCTGGTTATTTAACAATGAATCGTGGTGTGGAAATCGAAGCCATTCACTTCCATTCACCTCCTTTTACAAGCGATCGAGCTAAACAAAAAGTAGAAGATTTAGCACGTGTTTTAACTAAATATGGTGGAGATGTGAAGTTACACTTAGTACCATTTACAGAAATTCAACAAAAAATCTTCCAAGAAGCACCTGAGAATTATGGTATGACGATTATGCGTCGCTTGATGTTAAGAATTAGTGAAATGGTTGCTAAACAGAATGATATTTTATCTATTACAACAGGTGAAAGTTTAGGGCAAGTAGCCAGTCAAACGATGGAAAGCATGCACACAATCAACGAAGTGACGAATTATCCAATAATTCGACCATTAGTTGCAATGGATAAAATTGATATTATTGATATTTCTAAAGAAATTGAAGCATATGAGATTTCAATCCGACCTTATGAGGATTGCTGTACTATATTCGTACCTAAATCTCCAAAAACTCGACCTAAACGTGAGAAGGTTAACGAGTTTGAAAAACCTATTGATTTCTCTAAAGATATTGAAAAAGCCTTATCAAGTATTGAAACAGTCACGTTTAGTGCAAAACAATCTGATGAAGAAGACGACTTTGACGACTTATTATAAAGCTAAAAACCTTCCATGTTTTGCATAGTATTATAACTTTCTCGTTGCTAACAATAGTTAACGAGGAGGTGATTAGCCGTGGCAAACCAAAACAACTCAAACCAATTAGTAGTTCCTGGTGTTGAAGCTGCTTTAAACCAGATGAAAACTGAAATTGCTCAAGAGTTTGGTGTACAACTTGGCCCTGATTCTACATCCCGTTCTAATGGTTCTGTAGGAGGAGAAATCACTAAACGTCTAGTACAACAAGCACAATCACAAATGCATGGGCAATAAAAAAAAAATTATGTAGTGATAAGGGCAGTGTAAAAGCTGCCCTTTTTTTGGTGCTTTCAAAGTTCTTTTTACCGTGTTAAAGTTTTTAACGAATTTTAAGAGTTTAAAGTTGAATGTGGATATAAAATGATAGTAGTATAAGGTCAACTACAAGAGTTTTAACGTGAATGAGGGGGAATTTGAATTGGGTAAGTTGTGGTACGGTGGAATGGTTTATACAATGACTAAAGAAAATGAAACAGTTGAAGCGATATTTACCGAGAACGGAACAATTCTTGATATAGGAAAATTAGACGAACTAAAGAATAAATATAGCGAACAAATTGACGAGGAGATTACTTTTAAAGGGACTTTATTGCCTGGCTTTATAGATAGTCATTTACATATTATTGGACATGGTGAAAAGTTGTTGCGCTTAGATTTATCTGAAGTTTTTTCTAGAAAAGAAGTTATTCAAAAGGTTAAAAAGGCGGCAAACAACATTAAGGACCATCAATGGTTAATTGGTGAAGGCTTTAATGAAAATAATTGGGATAATCCTGTGTTAATTCACCGTCATGAATTAGATGAAATTTCAGGGGGAAAGCCTGTTGTTTTAACTCGAGTTTGTCGACATGCGCTAGTTGCAAACACAAGGGCCATTGAACTTGCAGGTTTAAATGAACAAACAGAGGATGTACCTGGTGGAGTAATTGAAAGAAACCATGAAGGTGAATTGACAGGTGTTTTTCATGATCAAGCACAAGAACTTATTAAAAACTATATGCCGACTCCTGACCTTAGTTTTTTAAAGAAAGCAGTTGAAACGTCTGTTAAAGATTTACTGTCACAAGGTATAGTTTCTGGTCATAGTGAAGATTTAAGCTACTATGGGAGCTTTGAACAAACTTATGATGCATTTAAGCAAATCATTCCAGGTAGACAAAAATTTCGTGCACATCTATTAGTACACCATTTAGTAGTAGATGATTTGCATAGTGCAGGGCATGACCCCGGAAAACAAGATGATTGGTTAGAGTTTGGCGCTATGAAATTGTTTGTTGATGGGGCGTTAGGAGGACGTACAGCTCTCTTATCAGAACCTTATGAAGATGACCCCACGACTAATGGAGTTTCCATTCATACAGATGAGGGCCTTGAAGCTCTAGTCAAGAAAGCGCGCCAATATAATATGCCAATCGCAGCCCATGCAATTGGTGATCAGGCTGCGGAGGATATCGTGCGATTGATTGAAAAGTATCCGCCGCCTAAAGGAATGAAAGACCGTATAATTCATGCACAAATCATGAGACCAGATTTAATTAAAAGGATAAAAGAACTGCCTTTAATCCTGGATATCCAGCCTTTATTCGTTGCGTCAGATTTCCCATGGGTGATTGATCGTGTAGGGGAAAAGCGAGCGAAAGAGTCTTATCCTTGGAATACTTATCTTAAAGAAGACATCTTATGTGGAGGTGGTTCTGATGCGCCAATTGAAGTCGTTGATCCAATGGTAAGTATTGATGCAGCAGTCAATCGAATTTCCTCGTATGATGGTCAAACACATAACGAAAGTGAAAGCTTGTCTGTATTTGATGCGATCCAACTTTATACAGTTAATCCGGCAAAAATAATTGGAAAAGAGCATATACAGGGACAGATCAAACCAGGTTATTATGCTGACTTTGTTATCTTAAATAAAAATCCTTTTGAGATTAATAAAAATGAGCTAAAAGAAATAAAAGTTAAGCAAACTATTGTGAATGAAGAAATTGTTTTCGAACAGAAATAAATGTAACTCCGTGTGAACTAATCGCACGGAGTTTTTATGTGGATATGAATATTTTTCCAATGTTTATACATCCTATGTCTAAGAGGTGTTGGGATTGGTTTGGTTTATAGGAATTCTTATTGGTGTTGTTGTTGCGCTGTTGCTTTTATTTCTAATCTTGATTTTGTCAAAAGTAACGGTGGAGATATTTTTTACTTATGCTGATCATCGAAAAGATCTTTTTATCAAAATTAAGATGCTGAAGTTTATAAAAATTAAACGTACAATTCCTGTTATGGAAATTAATACAGATACTTTGTCTTTAGCTGTTGTTGAACAAGATCAATTTATGAACAAAGAGAAAGAGAATAACAAATCGTTTAATATCGATGATTTCAAGAAGCAGTGGACTGTGGTTGATGAAGTTATACATACTACTAGAGATGTCATCCCACATTTTAAAAAAGCTATGTATTCTGTAAAACTTAAATATTTCAAATGGGACACTCTAGTAGGTTTAAAGTCTGCTCATCATACAGCCATCATAACTGGTTGTTTATATTCAGTTAAAGGTATTTGCAGTTCAGTATTAACGGAAGTATTGCATAATGAAACAATTCCAACCTATACCATCCAACCTCATTACTCAAGGTTAACTTATCAAACAGAGTTTAAATGTATATTCTCATTTCAAATCGGTAAAATTATGCGTGAATTATACAGTATTGTAAAAAAGTATGGACAAATTAAAAAGGTGGGTACAAAATGAGTGAACATCCAATACATGACATGATGGTTACTGCAATGGAAAATTTAAAAGATATGATTGATGTTAATACCATTATTGGTGAACCAATCGAAACACCTGACAAGTCTACGGTCATTCTTCCAGTTTCTAAAGTTGGATTTGGGTTTGCTGCTGGTGGGAGTGAGTTTAAAGGTGGTGGGCAGGGTAAAGAGAATCAGGATGACCAACAATCTGGAAGCTCTTCTCACCCGTTTGGTGGAGGGACTGGTGGCGGTGTGTCCATCAACCCTATTGGATTTTTAGTTGTGCGAGCTAACGAAGTTAAAATGGTTCATTTAGATGAAGGTACACATATCATTGAAAAGTTAATTGACTTTGCTCCGCAAGCTGTCGAAAAAATGCAAGGTATGTTTCAACAACGTTCCAAGGATTCAAGAGGTAATAACCAAAATAATAACTCGCGTCAATCCAATCAGACCAATACCCCTGAATAAATTGTTTTGTCTGTCAAAGTCCCTTTAAATTTGCTAAAATATATTTAGATTAATATTGCTAATGACGTACTTTTACGCTTTAGAAATCGGAGGGACTTTGGTTGGAAAAACAAATCGAAGAATTATTTACATGGATAGATGAGACAACGGATATCATAGCTAAACAAGAAGAGGTTCCATATTTAGATGCATTAATTGCGGCAAGTGAGTTACTGTTTTACAGAGACTTACCTGAAGACTTAGAAGAGGATTATGAGCAGAAGCTTAATAATCAGTTAAATAAGACTCAATATAATGACTACCCATTAGAAGTAAGAAGGAAATCCTTGCAGTTAGCCATTTTAAAAGGTATGAAAGGAACGACACAACAACATCACTATATTACGCCAGACACAGTAGGGATGTTTATTGGATATTTAGTTCAACGCTTTATTGGGGAGAAAAAAGGATTTTCTCTTTTTGACCCGGCCTGCGGAACAGCTAATTTACTTTTAGCTGTTATAAATCAACAAGAAAAGGATTCTTCGATTAAAGCATATGGAAGTGAAGTAGATCCAACCCTTATTCGTTTAGCTTATAGTAATACCAATTTACAAGAAAAAAAAATTGAATACTTTCATCAAGATAGCTTAAAACCAATATTATTAGATTCGGTTGATGTGGTTGTATCTGATTTGCCAGTAGGTTATTATCCAGATGATCATACAGCATTTGGCTACGAATTAAAGGCTGAAGAAGGATATTCCTATGCTCACCATCTATTTATTGAACAAAGTCTTAAATATACTAATGATGGCGGTTATTTGTTCTTCGTTGTACCAAGCTTTTTATTTGAAAGTGATCAAAAGGATCAACTTCAGTCATTCTTGAAAGAGCACGCACATATTGTGGGTCTCTTGCAGCTGCCTGAAACGATGTTTAAAAATGAAAAAATGCAAAAAAGTATTTTTATCCTTCAGAAAAAGGGGAAAGACACAAAAGACCCTAAGAAGGTATTATTAGCAGAGCTCCCGTCGTTTAAAGATGCAGAAGCAATGGAAAGTGTCTTACAACAAATGAATAGTTGGTTTAACAACGATCGTTAATCACACCAGTCCTCACTTGAGGGCTGGTTTATCAATATCTTTGAGGAGGATATCAATGGGAGAGGAACGTGTTAAACGATCAATCAATAAGTGGGAAGAAGAATTACAACAATATAATACAAATGATTTTGAAAGAATGTATGAAATGTGGGTTCAAAATTCATTTTCTAAAATACCACCGAATTATCAACAGAAATTTTTCAGTATGATGGATCAGTGGTTTTTGTATACTTACGCATTTCTTCAAGGAACTAGCTCTCAGATTACAGCTAAAGAAAGAATCCTACAAACAGCAAGATCTTTTGATGAAGATATTGAGACAATTACAGACCTTCAAAACTTATCCATTGAACAACTAACTTATTTGGCTAATCAGCAGTTATCCAGAAGCCGTATATATTCTTTAACTCAAGGTGGTATAACAGGAACTGGAGGTTGGTTGTTATTAAGCGCTGATTTCCCTTTAATGCTAACGATGAACCTAAGAAGTGTACAATTAATTGGAAGTAGTTTTGGTTACGATATGAATAATCCAATAGAAATGGTCGTTGCTTTGAAAGTGTTACATGGCGGCATTTTACCAAAAAGGTTCCAATATGATGCTTGGCACCAGTTGAAAGAAGAGACTTCATCATTAACCACTATTATGGAAAGTGAAGATTTATTAACTGACGAGACCTGGATCGAGCAACCACTTAATCAAGTATTCAAAACATTAGCGATTGTTATGTTCAGAAAAAAGCTGGTGCAGGGTGTGCCATTAATTAGCGTGGGGATTGGGGCTTTATCAAATTACAAATTATCGAAAGAAGTCACTAATTTTGCTAAGAGGTATTATCAGTACAGACATTTAATTGAAAAATAAAGAGGAGATTAATATCTCCTCGAGTAGTATTCAACTTATTTATTTTCTTCAGGTCTAACAACAAGTACATCGACTTTAGCATATCTCGTAATATGTTCAGATACGCTACCGATAAAAAATCGCTCTACGGCGTTCATTCCAGTTGCACCACAGATAATGAGGTCGGCTCCGTGCCTTGGAGCAACTTCCTTTGCGATTTTTACTTTTGGTGAACCGTGTTCAATATCAATGACAACGTTAGAAACACCTGCTTTTGAAGCACGTTCTTCATAGCTTTTTAATAACTCAAGAGCATCATTTTGAACTCGATCTGATACACTTCTGTCATAAGCTTCTATGGTGGAATATACTCGAGTATCTACTACGTGTGAAATAATTAATTTAGCATGATTTCGCTTTGCAATATCAATAGCTTTTTGAAACGCGAAGTCAGATGCTTTAGAACCATCAACAGCAATGACAATATCATGATATTCAAATGCCATAAATTAGACCTCCTTTTAATTATTATATCACTCTTGTTATTATAATTATAATCTGATAAAACCGAGGCAATTCAATTAATAATTAATCAATGGTAAGATAGGTATTAGATGAACTAGGAATGGAGGATTGCGATGCGCCATGTCTTGATTACTGCTGGGACTAAAGGCCTTGGCCGTAAAATGACGGAATATTTTTTAGAGCGCGGCTATAGTGTCACGGCCACTTACCGCTCAGACCGAGAACAAGCATTATCTTTGCAGGCATCATATAAAGAACTTGGTAAATACTTAGACATTGAAGAGTTAGATGTATTAAATCATTCACAAATAGACCAAGTTGTTCAGAGGGTTATCCGAAAGTTTGGAAGATTAGATTGCCTGATATGTAATGCAGGACCTTATATTTTTGAAAGAAAAAAATTACTTGATTATAGTGAAGACGAATGGAATGAGATGATCCGTGGTAACTTAGATGCAGCTTTTCATTTGTCCAAATCATGTGTGCCAGCTATGCGAGAGCAACAATTTGGAAGAATTATATTCCTTGGTTTTCAAGGAGTTAACCATAGTTCGGGATGGATTTACCGTTCTGCATTTGCCGCCGCTAAAGTTGGCGTCGCTTCATTAATGAAAACAATCGCTTTAGAAGAAGCGGGATCAAAAATCACAGCTAACATGGTAGCTCCAGGTAAAGTAACTGATGAAATGAAAGAGAAAACTATCTCAGAGAGTCGTCAGTTGACTGACAATGAAACCCCAATCGGACGACCTGGAACTGGTGAAGATATTGCTCGAACTGTCGGTTATTTATGTCATGATGATTCAGATATGATTACTGGTTCAGTCGTTGAAATAACGGGCGGTATGGATGTTATCCATCGTTATTTGTAATTGATGATAAATTTTTCGTTCATTTTACCTTGCTAAAACTATACAATTTTTGAGTAAATAGTGATATAGTAGTAGCGGTTATAGCAGTTTTACATATATTAATTCTTACTAGGAGGTCATGCTGATGAGAATCGGGGTACCTAAGGAAATTAAAAATAATGAAAATCGAGTAGCACTTACTCCTGCTGGTGTAATAGCATTAGTAAATGCAGGTCATGATGTATTTGTAGAAACAAATGCTGGTGAAGGGTCGAACTTCACGGACAAGCAGTATCAAGATGCAGGTGCTACAATTGTACAAACAGCTCAAGATGCTTGGAAACAAGAAATGGTTATGAAAGTAAAAGAGCCGCTTAAAGAAGAATATGAGTATTTTTATAAGGGTCTCATTTTATTTACTTATTTACATCTTGCTGCAGAGCCTGAATTAACTAAAGCTCTTATTGATAATAAAGTAGTAGGTATTGCTTATGAAACAGTTCAACTGGATAATAGATCATTACCTCTATTAACACCAATGAGTGAAGTTGCTGGTCGTATGGCAAGCCAAATTGGTGCTCAATTCTTAGAAAAATCACGTGGAGGAAAAGGAATATTATTAAGTGGTATTCCAGGTGTTCAACGTGGTAGAGTTACTGTAATTGGTGGAGGGGTCGTTGGTACAAATGCAGCTAAAATTGCCATTGGTTTAGGTGCTGATGTAACGATTATTGATTTAAGCCCAGAACGTTTACGTGAATTGGACGATATTTTCGGCAATCAAATCAACACGGTTATGTCTAATGAATTAAATATTGCTGAGGCAGTGGCTAAATCAGACTTACTTGTGGGTGCTGTTTTAATTCCAGGGGCTAAAGCACCAAAATTAGTTACAGAAGAGATGGTTAAAAACATGACACCTGGTTCGGTTATTGTGGACGTTGCGATTGACCAAGGTGGTATTGTAGAGACTGTTGATCATATCACAACGCATGATAACCCAACTTATGAAAAGCATGGTGTGCTTCATTATGCTGTTGCGAACATGCCTGGCGCTGTTCCGAGAACATCAACCATCGGATTAACTAATGTAACAGTTCCTTATGCTTTGCAGCTGGCAAATAAAGGTTACAAACAAGCGGTTAAAGACAACCATCATTTACTAAAAGGTATCAATACACTGGATGGCTATGTTACTTATCAAGCTGTTGCTGATGCACATGGATTAGAGTTTAAAGACTTAAGTGAATTATTGTAAGTTTTAAATTCCTTCAATTGTGGAAAAGTATAAACAAACGAATTGAAGGAGTTTTTATAAATGAGATTAATTAGGAAATTAATCAAATACGGTCCAATTATCTTTCCATTTATACAAAAAATGAGAAATAAAAGCCGTAGAAAAAAGCCAACTATCTAACGAAAAACCCCTCCGTCGCGTGAAGCGGGAGGGGTTTTGTTGCACTCACTGGAATTATTGTTGCACTCACTGGAATTATTGTTGCACTCACTGGAATTATTGTTGCACTCACTGGAATTATTGTTGCACTCACTGGAATTATTGTTGCACTCACTGGAATTATTGTTGCACTCACGGAAATAATCGAGCGCTCACGGGAAAATGAGCGCTCACAGAAATAAGTACAATTTAAAGTTCAATCAGTTCTTTCATAAACTCAGTCAATGTCGTAGGTCCTTCACTCGTGATGAATATATCGTCTTCAATTCGCACACCGCCAACCTCGGGTACATAAATGCCAGGTTCGATTGTAAATGCCATACCTTCTTGTAGTTTTGAATCATTATTAGAAGCTAATGATGGATACTCATGAACGTTTATACCCAGCCCATGTCCAATTCGGTGTGGAAAATATTCTCCATAGCCTGCTTCTTCAATGACTTGTCTTGCAGTTTTATCAATGTCACCAAGTCGAGTTCCAACTTGACTCGCTTCAATAGCTTTTTTCTCAGCGTTTAAAACGGTTTGGTAAATTTCCTTTTGCTTATCTGAAGCTTTGCCAAGTACGACAGTTCTCGTAATGTCAGAACAGTATCCTTTATGAACTACCCCTAGGTCCATTAAAACGAAATCACCACTTTTAATAGGTGTTAAGTCTGGAGTACCATGAGGCGCTGCTGATTTTTTTCCGGCTAAGACAGTTGTACCAAATGACATGTGACGGATGCCTTCTTTTTTCAATGCGTATTCAATTTCAGCAATGATTTCTAGTTCTGTTTTTCCTTCTTGAATGTGTTTTAATGCTGTTTCAATACCAAAATCGGCAAATTGTGCTGCTTCCTTTATAATTCCCATTTCGGAATGATCTTTAATAAGTCTTAGTTCATTTAATAAACTTTGTCCATCTAAAATAGTTGTTTTTGGAAAACTTTCTTTTAAAATTTCATATCTAACGACGTTCATGTCTTCTTTTTCTATTGCCATTGTTTGAGGTTGTCCAAGGTCATTAATCGTAGATGATAATTTATCCCATGGATTTTCATGGTCAAAATATGTAATTGTTTGGCCTTGCCAACCAGCGTTTTTAACATCTTCTTCCTCTAAAGCAGGAACAATTAATACTTCATTACCTTTTTGATCAAAATAAGCCCCGATAAGTCTTTCATGTGCTTCGGCATAAAGGTTTGTAAAATAAAATACGTTCTCTTTAGACGTCATAAAAACGCTATCCATATTGTTAGTTTCAAGTGTAGAAATTAGTTGATTAATTCTTCCGTTCATTAGATCACCTCGAAAAAATATTTTTATGTTCTATGTGTTATCATATCGAAACAAGGGAAATAAATGAACTGTAGAGAATTAATTTATTATAGAAAATTTAATGTTGGAGGTTGTTAGTGTGAAAGTATCGTATCATGGTCATTCAGTTGTACAAGTTGAACATGAAGGCACAAACATTATTATTGACCCGTTCATTAGTGGTAATGAATTGTGTGATTTAAATGCAGATGAAGTAAAAGCAGATGTTATTTTATTAACTCATGGACATAATGATCACGTGGGTGATACGTTTGATATCGCTAAGAAAAATGATGCGTTAGTAGTTGCGCCTTTTGAATTAGCAACTTACTTAGGTAACAATGGTTTAAATGCTCACCCTATGCATATTGGTGGGGCGCATGAATTTGATTTTGGACGTGTTAAATTAACACAAGCCTTTCACGGTTCAAGCTATAATGAAGAAGATGGAACCATTGTTTATACTGGGATGCCGGCTGGGATTTTATTAACGATTGATGGTAAAACCATCTATCATATGGGTGATACAGGTTTATTCTCTGATATGAAGCTAATTGGAGATTTAAATGATATTGATTTAGCCTTTGTTCCAATTGGTGATAATTTCACAATGGGGCCAGATGATGCTAAATTGGCTTCAGAATGGATTAAGGCGAAGAAGGTTGTACCGATTCACTATGATACTTTCCCAGTTATTAAACAGGATCCTCAGGCATTTAGTGACAGCTTAAAAGCCGGGATTGGGTTAGTGATGAAACCTGGAGAAGACATAATCTTATAAATCAAAGTAGTGCCAGCGGTTATCCAAGCTGGCACTTTATTAATATAACGGGTACCGGTATAATGGAATTATTATCTAGGTTAGGTTAAAGTTTAGTGTTGATTTTTCAGCATAGATTGAGTTGTTGGATTGTGATGAGCGAAGGTGGCGACTCCTGCGGGGATAGCGCGAGCCGAAAATCACGCAAAACGAACGCGAGTGAGTTTTGGGAAGTTGAGGCCGTTCCCGCGGAAAGCGTCCACCGAAAGCGAATCACAATATCAACAACGAACTTTAACAGAGCTATTATCTTAAAAGAAATGGTGAGAAATTCATGGCTACTAAACATGAACAAATACTAAATCATATTGAAGAGTTACCCATCGGTTCAAAGATTTCAGTCCGAACGATTGCTAAAGATATGAATGTCAGTGAAGGTACGGCTTACAGAGCAATTAAAGAGGCTGAAAATATTGGTTATGTCAGTACAATTGAACGAGTGGGAACGATTCGTATTGAAAAGAAGAAAAAAGAAAATATTGAAAAGCTCACATTTGCAGAAGTTGTTAACATAGTAGATGGGCAGGTTCTGGGTGGTCGCCGAGGCTTACATAAAACCTTAAACAAGTTTGTTATTGGCGCTATGAAATTAGAGGCAATGATGCGTTATACAGATAAGGGATCATTGCTCATAGTTGGTAACAGAGTTAAAGCGCAGGAAAAAGCCCTTAATGCAGGTGCTGCGATTCTGATTACTGGGGGTTTTGATACAACTGATCATGTTAAGCAATTAGCTGATGAATACGAACTTCCTGTTATATCTTGTACGTATGATACATTCACAGTTGCAGCAATGATTAACCGAGCCATTTACGATCAATTAATTAAAAAAGAAATCATCATAGTTGATGATATCTATACACCTTTTGAAGATACATATGTGCTTAGAGAAGGGGATACTATTCAAAAATGGTATCAATACAATGATGAAACAAAGCATAGTCGTTACCCTGTGATTGATCAAGATAGACGAATTATCGGCATCGTTTCATCTAAAGACATTATAGGTAAACCAGATCAGCAGAAGATTGAAAAGGTCATGACCAAAAATCCTATTACGGTCCAATCGACCACATCATTAGCAAGTGCAGCTCATACAATGGTGTGGCAGGGGATTGAATTATTACCCGTAGTGGACGATCAGAATATCTTTCAAGGTGTTATAACCAGACAAGATGTAATTAAAGGCTTGCAAAGTAATCAAAGGCAGCCACAAATCGGTGAAACCATTGATGATATTGTTCAAAAGCAACTTCATTACGACGCTGACATGTCATTTTTTACAACAGAAGTGACGCCTCAAATGACTAACCAACTAGGATCTTTATCTTATGGAGTATTTGCTTCCTTCGTCACAGAAGTATGTAATCAAGTTTTAAAACAACAAAAAACAGGCGACATGGTGATTGAAAATTTATCGATCTACTACATGAAGCCTGTTCAAATCGGAAGTTATCTAACTATCGTTCCGCAAGTATTAGAGCTTGGACGTAAATTTGCTAAAGTGGATGTGCAAATTTTATCAAATGATGAATTAGCTGGAAAAGCGATGGTCATGACTCAATTTATTAATCGCTAAGTCTAATCATTTCACCACGATAATGTTTGAATAGCTTGTAACCATAAACTATTTGAGCAATACCTAGTACAAGGAATGCGATGCAAATAAATAGGGCCAGCTGAGTTTGGTAATAGTAATATTGGTTCATTCCAAATATTGAGAGGAAGCCCCCTAAGGCCATTCGCGCTTTAGCATTAGTGAAATGCATGTAAAGTGTGTCTTTAGATCTTAAAATTTGTACTTTGAAAAATATATATAAGACAAACGTTACGACAATTAAAGTTATAAATAAAGGCATATATACCCTCCTTATTAACGAGATCAGTCTTAATTTATTGTATCGAGTGTTGTCTTAAATTTCTAGTAGTAAATGTTATGAAAGGTTGACGAATTGATGAAAACTGAAATTATAGAGTTAATTAAGTCTTATGAAAAAATTATCATACACCGACATGTACGCCCTGACCCTGATGCTTATGGTTCTCAGGCTGGGTTAGCAGAAATGATTAAAACGTCTTTTCCAAATAAGACAGTCTTATTAGCAGGTGAAGAGGAACCATCATTAAATTATTTGACCAGGTTGGATGAGATTAGTGATGATCAGTTTAAAGAAGCATTAGTCATCGTTTGTGATACAGCAAATGAAGAGCGTATATGTGACCAGCGTTATAAAACGGGTGATAAAGTCGTAAAAATAGACCACCACCCTAATCGTGAACCTTATGGTGATATCATGTGGGTTGATACAGATTCATCATCAACAAGTGAAATGATCTTTGAATTATTTACAGAAGGAAAAAATGAAGGGTTTCAGTTAAATGATGAAAGTGCACGCTTACTCTATGCAGGAATAGTAGGAGATACTGGTCGCTTCCTTTTCCCAAGTACAACTGGAAAGACGTTTGAAGCGGCTAGCGACTTATCGAAGTATAACTTTGACCGTACTGAACTTTATGAAAATATGTACCAGGTGCCGTTGAAAATTGCAAAGTTTAAAGGACAACTTTTAACTGACTTAGAGCCACGTAAAAGTGGAGTAGCAGTATTTAAAATTGACAAACAAATGTTAGAAGAATATGATATTTCATCAGAAGAAACACATTCTTTTGTAGGCATAGCTGGAGATATTGAGGACATACTTGCATGGGTGTTTTTCGTTGAAGAAGATGATGTTATAAGAGTTCGTTTACGATCTAAAGGGCCAATCATTAATGGAGTAGCCGCGGATTACAATGGTGGCGGACATCCTATGGCTTCAGGTGCTAAGGTTCAATCATGGGAAGAAGCCGAAAAATTAGTTGAAGACCTCGATAAAGTTTGCCATGAATATAATAATTAAGCCTTAAATATTAAAAAGTTAGCCCAATAAATGGGCTAACTTAATTGTTTGGAATAAACCAACAACCTTGATCAGTATCGTCGATTGTAATGTCTAATTCATGAGATTCAATTCTACGATTCATTAGTCGGATGAGTTCTTCTGTTTCAGCATATACGGAATAGCCATCAATTAAGTGATTTAATTTCTCATCTGCCATTTCCCGTTTATTTAAGACAAACATATTACTCACCTCAAAATTTTTATTCTCTCACTATAATTTTAACCTAAAAATGAATTTTTATAGCATTTCTGACATAACTTTCAAAAAAACGACATAACTATTAACTTGATTGGATTTTAATATTTACAGAAACATATAGCGTCGTGTAAATGGTTAATTCTACAATTTCAACGTTATATGTGATGTTATTGACCTTAAATATTTTATTCTCAAGGGTTCGTTTTAGTAACTCTCGTTGGCCATGAACAGATTCAATATTTTGACCCATAACTGTTCCGATCTCGTCTTCAATTAAGTCTGTGAGATGTAGCGTAGTAAAGCGGTCAAGTTTTAATTGTTTAGCGTTTAATAATTTTACTTCAACATCTTGAATCGTTAATTTTTTTTGGTTTTCTTCAGACAATTGATCTGTATCTTTTTTCAAAAGTTCATACTCTTTATTTACCTCTTTTAACTCTTTTTCTAGTGTTAAATTCTCTTCGATCCATCGTTCAGTGTGTTCTCCGTATAAATAAAGGAAAAATAAATATCCAATGACTACACCTACTAATACGCCAATGAAGAAAGCCTGCCATGAAGGCTTTTTGTAATACGGTGGAATATGCATCTTTATATCTCCCCTTGCGTTACCCATGTAATGATGAGAATACCTGCTTTGACTCCTCCCATGGCAGAAATAATCAACATGATTTGTTTAAACAAATCAAGTGTAGATCCATCAAGGATTCCTCTTTCAAAGGTTGAGATAGCATCGAATGTTCCACCAATGGCTGCAACAATAGCCCAAATTCTAAGCTGCTTTGCTGTTACCATCATCTCTGAAATAGGAGGCTGTCCGGTTAAGTAAGCACTCATACTTCCAAATAAGGAACCGCCAATGATGACTCCAAAAGATATAAAGAAACAGGTTATTAATGCAGCAAAAAATCGTTCTTCCATATTAACCAACCTTCTCACATTGCTTGTCTTTATATAACAATATGAGAAGATAAATTATTATATGTAATACATTTCAAGTTTGACATAGGTTCGCTATAATTATATTAGGATTGAATAAGAAGGTGTGATGAGCGTGTCATTTGTTCATTTGCAAGTCAAAAGTAGTTTTTCATTTTTAAGAAGTACAATAAAAATTAATTCTTATGTTCAAAAGGCAAAAGAATTAGGGTTTTCAGCCTGCTCAATAGCTGATCACGAAGTGTTGCATGGGGCTTATGAATTTTACCAAGCTTGTCGTAAAGTACGCTTAAAACCTTTAATAGGTATGTCTATCGATCTTTACATTGGAAATGACCAACGTCCTGTGACTTTATATATATATGCTAAAAACGCCAAAGGCTATCAATCTTTGGTTCACCTATCAAATTTAAGAAAATTACATAGTGTACAAATTACTCTAAAACATATTGAAGAATGTGAAGGAATCATACCGATTGTATCTTTTTATAATACGTATGTTGAAGAGTTAATTTATCTAGATGATCAATCGAAGATAAGTGAAATTGTTAGTTTACTTAATCAATCTCTTAACACGTGGTATGTGAGTGTTGAACCAATTACTTCTAGAAAAGAACTCGTGACGAATTGGATTGAGAGTCGTGAAAACATATATTCAAAAGCGATACTTATGAATGACGTCCGTTACCTCAGAGAAAAAGACCGTATAGGATATGAATCCTTATATGCGATAGATCAATCAAGTTCATTAGTGTCGATAAGACGCGAAGTGCCTAAAGGTATTCACCTCTTAACGGAAGATGAACTGAATGAGAAATTGGATCATAAATGGGAACAATCTAAGCAGTTAACAAATGTTATTGCTGAGCAATGTGATATCGAATTGCCTGATCAATGGTTTGGATTGCCGAGCTTTCCAGATACAAAAGGACTGTCTTCTGCCGAACATTTACGAGAAATATGTGTAGTTCAAATTTCACGTTTGTATAAAACTGAGCAGGATGCTGCAATGAAACGTCTTAATCATGAACTGAATGTGATAGAATCAATGAATTTTTCGGATTACTTTCTAATTGTAAAAGATATTGTAGATTATGCGAAACGTGAAAATATCTTAATAGGGCCTGGTAGAGGGTCTGCGGCTGGTTCAATTGTAGCTTATTTATTAGGTATTATTGAGGTTGACCCCCTAAAGTACGATTTGTTATTTGAGCGATTTTTAAACCCTGAGCGAATGGGTATGCCAGATATTGACATTGATTTTTCGGATTACAGAAGAGATGAAGTAATTAATTATGTTGCTCGTCGATATGGTTCTGAGCACGTCGCTCAAATTATGACATTTGGAACTTTTCAAGCACGATCAACGGTTAGGGAGTTAAGTAAAGTCTTTCAAATCGAGAAAGATCAATTAACGTTTATTTTGAAGCAGCTGTCACATCAAGCCTCTTCACTAAAAGATTTAATAAACAATAATAATGAATTAAAGGAATATATAAAGCAGTCATCTAGTTTAAGAGAAATGTTTCAAGCAGCACTAATAATCGAAGGGTTACCCCGTCATTATTCTACTCATGCTGCTGGCATCGTAATTAGTGATCAACCGATGTCTGATTATGTACCAGTTGTTCAGGGGCAAGATTTGGTTATGCTGACACAGTATCCAATGCAACAGCTTGAAGCGGTAGGTCTATTAAAGATGGACCTTCTCGGGTTAAGAAATTTAACGTTACTTGAACGAATGATTAAACAAGTGGAAGAAAATGAAGGTAAATCGATTAACCTAAATAAATTACCATTCAATGATTTAAAAACTTTTGAATTGCTTAGAAAAGGTTTTACGACAGGGGTTTTCCAGCTAGAGTCTGATGGTATGAAAAAAGCGTTAAAAGCCATAAAACCTAATCAACTTGAAGATATTGTAGCTGTAAATGCTTTATTCAGGCCAGGTCCGATGCAGTTTATAGAGACTTTTGCTAAACGTAAACATGGAAAGGAACCTATTACTTATATTCATCAAGATCTAGAGAACATTCTAAAAAGCACTTATGGTGTATTAGTCTATCAGGAACAAATCATGCAGGCGGTTAATCAGTTTGCAGGTTTTTCGCTTGGACAAGCTGACTTATTACGTCGCGCAATAAGTAAAAAAGATGCTCAAGCGATCCAACAAATGAAAGAGGACTTTATTAATGGAAGTCAAGAACAAGGTTATGAACAGGCAACAGCTATTGAATTATTTAATTGGATTGAGCGGTTTGCTAATTACGGATTTAATAAAAGTCATGCGGTTGCTTATTCCATTATTTCTTATCAAACAGCATACTTTAAAGCGAATTATCCAGAATATTTTTATGCTGAGCTTCTTTCCTCTGTGATGCACGATCATGACAAGCTGGAAAAGTATATCAATGAAGCCAGACAACAAGGTATTAAATTATTGCCACCATCAATTAATCGAAGTTTTGGAAAGTTTACAGTAGAAGCTCCTAAGCAAATTCGTTTTGGTTTTTTAGCTATTAAGAATGTTGGAAAGCAAGCCTATGATGAAATAATATTTGCGAGAAAAGATAAACCATATAAAGATTTATTTGATTTTTGCAAGCGTGTTAATTTAAAAACGATTAACCAGTCAGTTATTGAAACATTAATTCTTGCTGGAGCATTTGATGAAACTAGACGTCATCGTGCCCAACTTTTATCTGCTGTCATGCCGGCAATTGAGCAAGGTGACTTATTTTCAGATATGGATGATCAGCTTAATTGGTCTAATGAGCTGTTTGATATGGATATTGAATATCCAGATGTAGACCCGTTTCCAGTTATTAAACAGCTGAATATGGAAAAAGAAGTATTAGGCTTTATTATTAGTCCGCATCCTCTTTCATATATTCGTCGCGCCTTAAAAAGAAAAGGAATGCTAACCATCAAAGAGTCAATTGCACGAAAAGGATCGTATGTATTCTTAATTGCTAGCATTAGTTCCATACATCACATCAGAACTAAACGTGGGGAACAAATGGCTTTTTTAACAATCAGAGATGAAACAGAAGAAATTGATTCAGTTATGTTTCCAAAATTACATCGAGAAGTCCATCGCTGGTTAGAAGAGGACCTGTTCATCCAAATTAAGGGTAAGGTTGATGAACGGAATGGAAAAACACAAATTATTTTAAATGAAATTCATCCATTTGAAATAGACCAATTACCAAAGACTAGTGATGCTCAAATCTTTATAAGAATAGGAGAAGGAAATGAGCAGGCTTATTTAAACAAAATTTATGACATTAGCAAACAATATGAAGGGAATACACCAGTAGTGATTTATGATTCCATCAGAAATAGAACCTATCAACTTTCTGAGCAGTATGATTTGCCAGAAGATGAGAACGTTATATCGGAACTGAACCATATTTTTAATGAAGAGAATGTAAAAATTAAACGTACATTTAACTAATTGAAATGCTTTACACTTGTAGGTGTTTTGTTATAATGAATTAAGCTACATAAGAGTGGTCTGACCACTCCGAAATAAGTCTCAGTTTACAAAGGAGAGGTTCTCGTGACGAATCTAAAAGAAGAAGCACTACACTTGCACAAAGTCAATCAAGGGAAATTAGCTACTCATTCAAAGATTCCTATTCGTAACGAAAAAGATCTAAGCTTAGCGTACTCACCGGGAGTCGCGGAGCCTTGTAAAGCGATATATGACAATAAAGATGCTGTATATGATTTTACAATGAAAGGCAACATGGTTGCAGTTGTAACTGATGGTTCAGCTGTATTAGGACTAGGAAATATTGGTCCAGAAGCAGCTTTGCCAGTTATGGAAGGAAAAGCTGCACTTTTTAAAGGGTTTGCAGGGGTAGATTCTTTCCCTATTGCACTAAATACAAATGATGTCGACGAAATTGTCAATACCGTCAAATTAATGGAACCTACATTTGGTGGTGTTAACTTGGAAGATATCGCAGCTCCTAACTGCTTTCAAATTGAAGACCGCTTGAAGAAAGAGACGAATATTCCTATTTTTCACGATGATCAGCATGGTACAGCCATTGTTACAGCTGCTGGTCTAATTAATGCATTACGTCTAAACGGCAAGTCATTCTCAGAAATTAAAGTTGTTGCCAATGGTGCGGGTGCTGCTGGAATTGCAATTATAAAACTTTTATATAATTTTGGTGTACGCGATATTATCATGTGTGATTCCAAAGGAGCGATTTTTGAAGGACGCTCATATGGAATGAATCCAGTGAAGGACGAAGTCGCACGACTCACAAATAAAGATAAGGTTGAAGGGCCTTTAGAAGAAGTCATTAAAGATACAGATGTGTTTATTGGTGTATCTGTTGGCGGTGCTTTAACGAAAGAAATGGTAGAAAGCATGAATCAAGATCCTATTATTTTTGCTATGGCTAACCCAGACCCAGAAATTATGCCTAACGACGCAAAAGCTGCAGGAGCCAAAGTAATCGGGACAGGTCGTTCAGACTTTCCTAACCAGGTTAATAACGTTTTGGCTTTCCCGGGAATTTTTAGAGGGGCTTTAGATGTTCGTGCTACCAGAATTAATGAGCGAATGAAGGTTGCCGCTGCAAAAGCTATTGCAGATTTAGTAGGTGATCAGCTATCTGAGGATTATGTAATTCCAAATCCTTTCGATCCACGTGTCGCTCCAGCTGTAGCCAGTGAAGTCGCTCGTGCTGCAATGGAGTCAGGTGTAGCTAGAATTCAAGTGGATCCTGAACAGGTGAAAAAACGTACAAAGGAATTAACCTCTATTGACAATTCCTAAGAATACTCTTGAGGTGCTAAGATGACTAATTCATCAAAAATTAAAGTTTATCAAGAGGTTTTGGAACAAATACGTTTCTATATTGAAAAACATCAACTTTCAGAAGGTGACAAATTACCTTCTGAAAGAGAATTATCTGAACAATTGAATGCAGCTCGCTCATCTGTAAGGGAAGCACTTAGAGCCATTGAATTACTAGGATTAATAGAAACGAAACATGGTGAAGGGACCTTCTTAAAAACATACCGACCATATCAAACTGTAGAATTGTTAGCCACATTTGTATTAAGGGAATCTACCACGAAGAATGAACTTTTAGAAGTTATGGAAATGTTAGAACATCAATGTTTGATAAAGGTTCAAGAAGTTATAACAGATAATGAAATTGACATCTTGGAACAAGAAATATTGATGCATGAGGAAGAACACTTGCATACTTATGTTTTCAATTATTTTTTTGAAAAAGTTAAAAATCAATTGTTGCTCAAAGTATGGCATTTAATCAATAATTTTGTTCAAGCATCGCATGAATTAACACCAGATCAGAATTATTATTTACACTTATTGAAATTAATTAAAGACAAGAATTCCGTAGAAATCTCAGGACTTTTGAAAGATTTTTATCAGCAAAATTACGTCAATGCACGCTAGATTAATAACGACCTTAATCGAATGAATCAAAGTTATTTTTACGATGAATTCCGACAAACTTTTTAACTAAAATTTTATATAGTTGTGAGTAGCTTGTTTCAATAGGGAGGAATCCGATTTGTTAAAAGATCTTTTTAATAAAAAGAAAAAATACGCAACAGTAAATAAAAACGATGAGCGAGAAGATGTACCCGAAGGCTTAATGGTCAAATGTCCATCTTGTCGTCAAATCTTTTACCGTAAAGAAATAGAGAAAAATCTAATGGTTTGTTTAAATTGTGATCATCATCACCAAATGACTTCACGTGAGCGAATTGATCATTTAATGGGTCATACATTTGAAGAATGGGATGAAGATATGGTTTCACAGAATCCATTAGATTTCCCTGAATATCTAGAGAAGTTAGAGAAAGACCGTAAAAAAACTGGGATTAATGAAGCAGTTGTTACAGGAAAAGGGTATATTAATGGCCAACAGACAGCCATCGCCGTGATGGATTCACGCTTCAGAATGGGAAGTATGGGTTCAGTTGTTGGTGAAAAAATTGCAAGAGCCATTGAAAAAGCAAGAGAAGAACAAATTCCATTTATTATCTTTACAGCTTCTGGCGGAGCACGTATGCAAGAGGGTGTACTTAGTCTAATGCAAATGACTAAAACCTCTGTTGCATTAGAACGCTTTAATCGTTCAGGTGGTTTATTTATTTCTTACATGACAAACCCTACAACTGGTGGTGTTTCAGCAAGCTTCGCCTCATTAGGTGATTATAATTTTGCTGAACCAGGGGCATTAATAGGGTTCGCAGGTCGAAGAATCATTGAACAGACGATTCGTGAAAAGTTGCCAGATGATTTTCAAACGGCAGAATTCTTATTTAATCATGGGCAATTGGATCAAGTTATTCACCGTTCGGATATGAAAGAGATTTTAACTAACATACTTGAAATTCACCAGACTGGAGGTGGCATGTCATGAAGCATGTTTTACCGTTCGAAAAACCTGTCGTCGAATTAAAAGAAAAAATTGCTGAACTTAGAAAGTTTACAAATGAAAGTGATATTGACCTTTCTGATGAAATTAATAAATTAGAAAGCCGTTTAGAAAGTCTAGAGACTGAAGTTTATGGAAACATGTCTCCTTGGGATCGTGTTCAAATGGCTAGACATCCAGAACGTCCAACTTCACTTGATTATATTGGACAATTGTTTACCAATTTTCTAGAACTTCATGGTGACCGCTATTATGGTGATGATGAGGCAATAGTAGGTGGTATCGCAAAATTTGAGGATACCCCTGTCACTGTTATTGGGCATCAGCGTGGTAAGGACACGAAAGAAAATATCCGTCGTAATTTTGGGATGCCACATCCTGAAGGGTACCGCAAAGCATTGCGTTTAATGTACCAAGCTGAAAAATTTAATCGTCCTATTATTACGTTTATTGACACTAAAGGTGCTTATCCAGGTAAAGCTGCCGAAGAGCGAGGACAGAGTGAGGCCATTGCGAAAAATTTAAGAGAAATGGCAGGTCTGACTGTACCGATCATCTGCATCGTTATTGGTGAAGGTGGAAGTGGTGGTGCTTTAGGTATTAGTGTTGGTGACCGTTTATTCATGCTTGAAAATTCTACTTACTCAGTAATCTCACCTGAAGGAGCAGCTGCGCTATTATGGAAAGATTCTAACTTAGCACAAAAGGCTGCGGAATCAATGAGGATTACTTCGTATGACCTTAAAGAACTTGGTGTTATTGATGATGTAATCGGAGAAATTCAAGGTGGAGCCCATCGAAATATTAAAGAGCAATCGGAGGCCATTCGAAATACTCTACGTGAAGCTCTCAATGAGTTGAATCAACAATCAGAAGATGCTTTATTAGAAGGAAGATGGGAGAAATATCAACAAATTGGCGCAGTCACATCAATTGTTCGGAGCTGATGATTCAGCTCCGTTTTTAATTTTGGCGCTATTAAATCTTAATGTTGTTAAATCGTTTAAAAATTTCTAACTTTTGATTGATACAGCGTTAGCATGGTATTTATAGTTTATATGATTTAAAATAGAGCACATAATGAATGAACGAGGTGTTTTGAATGAAAAGAATTGGAATTCTGACTAGTGGCGGCGATGCACCTGGCATGAATGCAGCGATTCGCTCAGTTGTGAGAAGTTGCATTTACAATGATATAGAAGTCTATGGTATTTTTTATGGTTACCAAGGATTAATTGAAGGTGAAATAAAACCATTACATATTGGATCAGTTGGTGACATCATTCAAAGAGGAGGCACCATGCTGTACTCTTCTCGTTCAGAAGAATTCAAAACAGAAGAAGGACAGCAAAAAGCCATTGATCAGCTTGATGCACATGGTATAGAAGCATTAGTCGTTGTTGGTGGTGATGGTTCCTTTAGAGGGGCTCAGAAACTGACAGAAAAAGGTGTACCATGTATAGGAGTACCTGGAACGATTGACAATGATATTCCTGGTACGGATTATACGATTGGTTTTGATACGGCATTAAATACTGTTATTGAAGCAGTTGATAAAATCCGTGATACAGCTACTTCTCATGAACGGATTTACGTTATCGAAGTCATGGGACGTGAAGCAGGTGATTTAGCATTATGGGCAGGCTTAGCCGCAGGTGCTGAAAGTATTTTAGTTCCTGAGTTTCCGCCCAACGTGGACGACGTGATCGATAAAGTAAAACGCGGTCATGAACGTGGAAAACGGCACAGTATTATTATGGTCGCTGAAGGAGCAGGTAGTGCGGTTGATTACGCTGAACAGATAAAAAATAAGTTGAATTTAGAAACTCGAGTAACAGTCTTAGGCCATACTCAGCGTGGAGGATCACCTACTGCTTTTGACAGAGTATTAGCTAGTCGATTAGGTGGTTTCGCCGTTGATTTATTGAGGAATGGAGAAAAAGGTAGAATGGTGGGTTATGAAAATAATAAATTAGTTCATCATGATATTATCGAAGCTTTAAAACTAGAAAATAAAATCTCAAAAGATTTATATAATCTTTCGAATCAGTTATCAATTTAGGAGGGCATATTGTTATGAATAGAACAAAAATTGTATGTACGATTGGGCCTGCCTCAGAATCTGTAGATACATTAAAACAGTTAATTGATGCGGGAATGAATGTAGCTCGTTTGAATTTTTCACATGGAGATCATGACGAGCAGCATCAACGAATCCAAAACATTCGTCAAGCAGCTAAAGAAACAGGTAAGTCTATAGCTATACTATTAGACACAAAAGGACCGGAAATTCGCACAGGATTTTTTGAAAACGGTGCAACTGAGTTAACAAAAGGTTCGACTGTAACGTTAACAATGGATGAAGTAAAAGGAACTAATGAACGATTCACTATTACTTATAAAGGATTAATTGACGATATCGAAGAAGGTAGACAAATCTTATTAGATGATGGACTCATTGCTTTAGAAGTCACTGAAGTTCGTAAAAATGAAAATGAGATTGTGACGAAAGTTCTTAACACAGGAACGATTAAAGATCGTAAAGGTGTCAACGTTCCAAATGTAAAAGTAAATTTACCAGGAATCACTGACAAAGATGCTAGAGACATTTTATTCGGTATTGAAGAAGGAGTAGATTTCATTGCAGCATCTTTTGTTAGAAGACCGACAGATGTATTAGATATTCGAGAGTTATTAGAAAAGAATAGAGCAGATCATATTAAAATTATCCCTAAAATTGAAAATCGCGAAGGTGTAGAGAATTTAGATCAAATCATTAAAGTTAGTGATGGGATTATGGTAGCACGTGGGGACTTAGGTGTAGAAATTCCTGCTGAAGAAGTGCCATTTATTCAAAAGACAATGATTCAAAAGTGTAATTTAGCTGGAAAGCCAGTTATTACGGCAACACAGATGTTGGATTCTATGCAACGAAACCCAAGACCAACGCGTGCTGAAGCGAGTGACGTAGCTAACGCCATTTATGATGGTACAGATGCCATTATGTTGTCAGGTGAAACAGCAGCGGGAGATTACCCGGTAGATGCCGTGACAACAATGTACAATATTGCTGTTTATACTGAGAAAACTTTAGTTAATCAATCATTAACAGAAGAGCGTCTATTAGAATCTGATCTGACCATTACGGATGCGATTAGTCACTCTGCAGCAAGTCTGGCTAAAGATCTATCTGTTAAAGCGATTATCACACCAACGGAAAGTGGAAATACAGCTAGAATGGTATCGAAATATCGTCCACAGGCGCCAATCGTTGCAGTGACTTCACAAGAACATGTAAGTCGCCAATTAAGCCTTGTATGGGGTGTTCACGCTATTCAAGGTGACCGTGTAGATACTACAGATGAGATGCTGGCTTTAGCTATTGATAAAGGATTAGATTCAGAATTATTTAGTCATGGTGACCGTGTTGTAATTACAGCTGGTGTTCCTGTAGGTGAAAGTGGAACGACTAACTTAATTAAAGTACATGTAGTCGGGAATGTTGTGGCTAAAGGCCAAGGAATCGGACAGTCAGGTGCAGCTGGAAAAGCATTTGTAACGACTGATTCATCTCGATTAGAGAAAGAATTTAAAGAGGGAGATATTCTAGTAACTTCTGGTACTGATAGAGACATGATGACTTATATTAACAAAGCATCTGGAATTATCACTGAAGAAGGTGGTTTAACTAGCCATGCAGCTGTAGTTGCATTAAATGTTGGAATTCCAGTTGTCGTAGGAGTAAAGGATGCCATGAAGTTAATTAAAGATGGAGAAGAGATTACGATTGATCCATCTAATGGAAATATCTATCAAGGACGTACAAGCGTCATCTAAAATAAGGGGAATGCCAAATGTTTCGTATCTTGTTTTTGTTAATTGTTGTGATTTCTGCGGTTGAGATAGCTTTATTTGTTTGGCTGGGTAATGTATTTAATGTGTGGTTTGTATTATTTGGAATCATTCTAACAGGCATTACTGGAGCATATTTAGCTAAAAATCAGGGGCTAGGCACGCTTAGTCGAGCGCAATATGAGCTCGGTCATGGACGTGCACCAACAGAAGAAATAATTGACGGTATTGCCATTCTAGTTGGTGCAGTCCTTTTATTCACACCGGGGTTTGTTACAGATGCGATAGGGTTTCTATTGTTAATACCACAAACTCGTAAGCCTGCTAAAGTTTGGTTGAAGAAAATTTTATCTGAGATGTTTCGAAAAGGTTCTATTAAAGTTTTTCGGAATTATTAGATTGGGTTAAAATATAATCTAAAGCTGATTGAGTCACACCAGATTGGGTTAGAGCTCGAAAACTGACAACTGCAATCGGTCCTAGTAAAAAACCTAACAATCCAAAGAAATTAACGAAAACAAATAAAACGATTATAAGCATTAAGGGATGGATTCCTATTGAAGAGCCTATTAATTTAGGCTCTATTATATTACGAGTAATAATTAGTATGATGTATAATATGCTAATTTCTATTGTTAATAAATAACTACTCGTTATAAATAAGTACAATAACCATGGTACAAATAATGCACTAACCCCGATAAAAGGTATTAAGTCTAATATAATAGCTATACATGCTATTGCAAGAGCATGTCTCACATCAAAAAATGTTAGTCCGATTAAGACCATTGACCCTGTAATAAACACAATGATCAATTGTGCTATCGCATATTTTTTAACCAAGGCAATAAAATTGATTTTCATCGAAGACATTTTTTCTTTAATGGCTTGGGGCATGCTCTTTTTTACAGTTTTAAGCCATTTAGGGCCATCAGCACTAATGAAAAAGGTGCTAATGAAAATGAATAATAGATAATAGCTACCTTTTAAGACATTTGTAATACTAGACATTACATTGTTTAAGAGAACAATTAAGAGCTGTTGACTATACTCCTTTAATGTCCTGACCGCTTCTGTAATTATCTCTTTTAAAAATTGCTGAGATTGAGGTTGTACAGAATTAAAGTAAGAGGATATTAGTTGATAGGATCTTTCGATTGTTTGTGCACTAATTTGTTCGAGTTTTATAAATAACTCATCAATTGAGTCAGGCATGATTCGAATTAAGTATTGTAACAGGTGAATGAGTTCAACTAAGCTAAAAGAAATAAATGTTATGAAACAAAGTAAGATCAGAAATAATACAGTTAACACAGACAGTTTACGATTTAAATGAAACTTCTTCTGAATAACTTGTACTACTGGATTAATCATTAATGCAATAATTAAACTGACAGCGAACGGAAAAAGGAATTCAAATACATAATAAACAAGTAGAGTTATGGTAATTAGCCAAGCTATTAATTTAAATAGATTAAGGTAATTAACGGCCATTTATATATTCCTTTCAAACGTTTATAGCATAGAAAGTTGGGATAATTCATGCTGTCATCATCAACATTGTTTTTACTTATTCTATTAGGGCTTGGTTTTATAGCAAAAAACCAGGCAATTTTGATTGCCGTTTACATTTTATTAGGCATAAAATTATTAAAATTAGATGATAAAATATTTCCTTATTTAGAAGCAAAAGGGCTATTTATAGGGGTAGTTATTATTACTGTAGCGGTATTAGTACCTATTGCTACTGGAGAAATAGGTTTTAACGAATTATTAGAAAGTATTAAATCATACTACGCTTGGATTGCATTAGCGGCAGGTATGTTTGTGGCTTACGTTGCAAAAGATGGATTGCAATTATTAGCAAATGATCCGCACTTAACAGCAGCACTCATAATAGGCACCATATTAGCTGTTGTTTTCTTCCAAGGTGTGGCAGTCGGACCATTAATAGGAGCTGGAATAGCATATTTAGCTATGCAGGTAGTCGACTCCATAATTAGAATATTCTCTTAAGTTTATTTCGATTTTTAAAAGGGAATATATATAAATATCTATGCAAATCTTAAAGATAATATTATTTTTAGGCAGAAAGATTTCACATTCATTTGAAATTTGTTTATAATGGTCTGTGGGACAAATGCTAGAGGAATAATAGATGAAAGTGTGTTTACATACACTTATTGCTCTATGATTAAATTGTGGAAAAGGAGAGAGATACTATGTCAAATCCTAAAGGTCTTGAAGGTATCGTAGCAACTGAATCTTCAATTAGTTCAATTATTGATGACAAGTTGACATATGTTGGCTATGATATTGATGATTTGGCTGAGAATTCAAGCTTCGAGGAGATTATTTACTTACTTTGGAATCAGAAATTACCTACGAAATCTGAGTTAGATTCTTTCAAACAAGAACTAGCTGACAACATGAGCCTTCCTCAAGAAATTATTGATCATTTAAAATCTTATGATTTATCAACAGTTCATCCAATGGCTGCATTAAGAACAGCTATTTCCATGCTTGGTTTATATGATGATGAAGCTGATGTTATGGAGGAAGAAGCTAACCGCAGAAAAGCTCTTCGTTTGCAAGCGAAAATTTCTACAATCGTAACAGCATTCGGGCGCATTCGTAAAGGTGAAGAGCCTGTATCGCCAAAGAAAGACTTAGGTTTTGCTGCCAACTTCTTATACATGTTAAAAGGACAAGAACCTAAAGACATTGAAGTTAAAGCATTTAATAAGGCATTAGTATTACACGCCGATCATGAGCTAAACGCTTCTACATTTACGGCACGTGTATGTGTAGCTACACTATCAGATGTTTATTCTGGTGTAACAGCTGCAATTGGCGCACTTAAAGGGCCATTACACGGTGGAGCGAATGAACGTGTAATGAAGATGTTATCTGAGATTGGCGATGAAGATAAAGCAATAGACTACATTGAAGAAAAATTAGCTAATAAAGAAAAAATCATGGGTATGGGACACCGTGTTTACCAAAATGGTGATCCACGTGCTAAACACTTAAAAGAAATGTCTAGACAATTAACAGAAATCACTGGTAACTCTAACTGGTACAATATGTCGGTTAAGATTGAAGATTACATTAAAGAAAATAAAGGTTTACCAGCGAATGTTGACTTCTACTCAGCATCTGTTTATCACAGTTTAGGTATTGACCATGATTTATTTACACCTATTTTTGCTGTTAGCCGTGTGTCAGGTTGGTTAGCGCATATCCTAGAACAATATGCAAACAACCGTTTAATTCGTCCACGTGCTGACTATGTGGGTCCAAGCAAACAAGCTTATACCCCGATTGAGCAACGATAATTCCAGAAGCCGGGTTAACCGGCTTTTGTGATGTTTAAATTTAAAAAAAGATGATATGCAATCTAGGAGGTTATGACTTTGACTAAAGGTGAAAAAATTACAGTTGAAAATGGGAAAATGAATGTTCCTAACAATGCAATTATTCCTTACATTGAAGGAGACGGAACAGGTCCAGATATCTGGGCAGCAGCTTCTCGTGTATTAGAAGCAGCAGTAGATAAAGCATATAACGGTGAAAAAAGCATCGAATGGAAAGAAGTTCTAGCTGGACAAAAAGCTAAAGATAACACAGGTGAATGGTTACCAGCAGAAACTTTAGATACGATTCGTGACTACAAAATTGCAATTAAAGGACCTCTAACAACACCAATTGGTGGCGGTATTCGTTCTTTAAACGTAGCTCTACGTCAAGAATTAGATCTATTTACTTGTTTACGTCCTGTTAAGCACTTCTCAGGCGTACCATCTCCAGTTAAACGACCTGAAGATGTAGACATGCAAATCTTCCGTGAAAACACAGAAGATATCTATGCAGGTATTGAGTGGCAAGAAGGAACTGATGAGGTTAAGAAGGTAATCAACTTCATTCAAAACGAAATGGGCGTTAGCAAAATCCGTTTCCCTGAGACTTCAGGTATCGGTATTAAGCCAGTTTCAAAAGAAGGTACTGAGCGTTTAGTACGTTCTGCGATTGAGTACGCTTTAAATGAAGGTAAGAAGAGCGTAACTCTAGTACACAAAGGTAATATTATGAAGTTCACTGAAGGTTCATTCAAAGCATGGGGTTATGACCTTGCTGAGCGTGAATACGGTGATAAAGTCTTCACTTGGAAAGAATATGACCAAATCGTTGAAGATAAAGGACGCGAAGCTGCAGACCAAGCACAAAAAGCAGCTGAAGATGCAGGTAAGATCATCGTTAAAGATGCAATTGCTGATATCTTCCTACAACAGATTCTAACTCGTCCTAAAGAGTTTGATGTTGTTGCAACAATGAACTTAAATGGTGACTACATTTCGGATGCACTAGCTGCACAAGTTGGTGGAATTGGAATTGCACCAGGTGCGAATATTAACTACGAATCAGGTCATGCTATTTTTGAAGCGACTCACGGTACTGCTCCAAAATATGCAGGTCTTGATAAAGTTAACCCATCTTCAGTTATCCTATCTGGTACTTTAATGTTAGACCACTTAGGCTGGAGAGAAGCTAGTGAACTAATCCATAAAGCAATGAATAAAACTATTGCAAGCAAAGTTGTAACTTATGACTTCGCTCGTTTAATGGACGGTGCTACTGAAGTTAAGTGTTCTGAGTTCGGTGACGAATTAATTAAGAACATGGATTAATATTATTTGGGAGGAGGACACCCAATGACAATTAAGCGTAGAAAAGTGTCTGTAATTGGCGCTGGTTTTACTGGTGCCACTACAGCACTCATGGTAGCTCAAAAAGAATTAGCAGACGTTGTGTTAGTTGATATTCCAGACATGGAAGATCCAACAAAAGGTAAAGCATTAGACATGTTAGAGGCAAGTCCTGTACAAGGATTTGATTCCAACATTATGGGTACGTCAAACTACGAGGATACAGAAGGGGCAGATGTTGTAGTAATCACTGCAGGTATCGCAAGAAAACCTGGAATGAGTCGTGATGATTTAGTTGCAACAAACTCAAAGATTATGAAGTCTGTAACTAAAGAAATTGTTAAATACTCACCAGATTGTTTTATTATCGTCCTAACTAACCCTGTAGATGCTATGACATATTCTGTGTTCCAAGAAGCCGGTTTCCCTAAAAATCGAGTAATCGGTCAATCAGGGGTGCTGGATACAGCACGATTCCGTACGTTTGTAGCACAAGAACTAAATGTATCTGTTAAAGATATCACAGGTTTTGTGTTAGGTGGACACGGTGATGACATGGTCCCAATGCTACGTTATTCTTTTGCAGGCGGTATTCCATTAGAAAAATTAATTTCTAAAGAACGCCTGGATGAAATTGTTGAACGTACACGTAAAGGTGGCGGTGAGATTGTTGGACTGCTAGGTAATGGTTCAGCTTATTATGCACCTGCTGCCTCAATTACGGAAATGGTCGAAGCTATCTTAAAAGACCAACGTCGCATCCTGCCATCTATAGCTTATCTAGAAGGTGAATATGGCTATAGCGGTATGTACTTGGGTGTACCGACAATCCTAGGGGGCAATGGTCTTGAAAAAATCATTGAACTCGATTTAAACGAAGAAGAAAAAGCTCAATTAGACAAATCAGCTGATTCGGTTAAAAATGTCATGAAAGTATTAGCTGATAATGAATAATCACGTTATAATAAAGCTCGAGGAAAAAATACTTTCCTCGAGTTTTTATATTTATGATCTTATCTCGCGCATCATGCAGATATATTATTCAGTTTGCGCGATTTATTATCTACTTTTTTAGAAGAGGATGGACTTCAATGATTCTAATGATTGATCATGAGGACTCATTTACATATAATTTGGTTCATTATTTGGAAGAAACGGGACAAGACGTCAAAGTTATACACCATCAAGACATAACAGACATTAATATAGAAAAATTAAATCCTCAGGCAGTCATATTGTCTCCGGGGCCAGGTCATCCAAGTGAACAAAAAGATTCCATTAATTTGGTACATGCCCTTAAAGAGACTGTACCTTTACTAGGTGTATGCTTAGGTTTTCAAATTATAGTTGAAGCCTTTGGAGGGAGTGTTATTGAAGCAAGCAGACCAATGCACGGCAGAATAGACCAAATCACGCATGATAGAAAATATATTTATAACACTTTAGATGCCCCTCTTCAAGTTACGCGGTATCATTCTTTAATTGCAGATGAGCAATCTTTTCCTGAAGAATTAATGGTTACAGGAAGATCATCTTCTGGTGAGATTATGTCATGTCGACATAAACACTACCAAATTGAAGGGGTACAATATCATCCTGAAGCCATATTAACAAAGCATGGAAAACAACTACTGCAGAATTTTTTAGATCTAGAGCACGGAGTGAAAGTTAATCATGTCTAAACAAATTTTACATTTTAAACAAAAGTGGTTAGAGGACAATACATATCTTTTTGAAGAACCAGTTGATTTTGTTATTGCGAATAAACTTGAAGAAGTTATTCCTGCATTAAACAAAGTAGAGAAATACTCGAGGAAGAATTACTATGCGGTAGGGTATGTAAGTTATGAAGCATCACCTGCGTTTAACCCAAGGATGAAAACGTTTAAAGAAACTAGACTTCCACTCGTTTATTTTGGAATCTATAAAGATTATTGTAAAGATTACAAGGTAGAAAAAGAATTTAACCATGAATTAACTTGGGAAAGTGACACGTCGCGTGATCAGTATAATCAGGCTATTTCTCAAATTCACGAAGCTATTAAACAAGGGATTAGTTATCAAGTGAATTATACGTTACGTCTTTTAGCTGAGTTTGAATCCCTTAATACGAGTGCTCTGTATGAACAATTAAGACAGTCTCAACAAGCAAATTATACTTGCCACTTGAATTTTGATAACTTTGAAATTATTTCTGTTTCTCCAGAATTATTTTTTTCATGGGATGGTCGACAAATTGAGACTAAACCGATGAAAGGTACAAACAAACGCGGTCTAACTTATGATGAAGATCAAGTAAATAAAAAGCAATTAAGTGAATCGGAAAAAGATAAGGCTGAAAATGTTATGATTGTGGATTTATTAAGAAATGATTTATCAAAAATAGCACAACGAGGATCTGTAAATGTTCCGAACTTATTTGAAATAGAACCATATCCAACGGTTTATCAAATGACATCAACCGTGACAGCCGATACACGAGATGATATTTCGCTAACGAACATTTTTGAATCAATTTTCCCCTGTGGATCCATTACAGGTGCACCCAAAGTAAGTACCATGGAATTAATAAATCAGCTTGAAACTTCGCCGAGAGAAGTATATTGCGGGGCTGTAGGTATGGTTACACCTGATCAAAAGGCAATTTTTAATGTGCCAATACGAACGGTATGGGTTGATCACACTGAAAAGCAGGCGGTCTACGGAGTGGGTGGAGGTATCACTTGGGATTCAACATCGGATGGTGAATACGATGAAACCATTGCAAAAGCTCAAGTATTAAAACAAACACCTGATAACTTTCAATTACTTGAGACAATGAAAATAATTGATGGAAAATTAATGTTCTGGGGTGAACATAAAAAACGTCTAAGTCAATCTGCTGAATATTTTCAATATAAGTGTTCAATAGAAGAAATTGAGTACGCAGTATTTGAAACAGCATCTAAAAATATAGATGGTAACTACAAACTAAGGTTATTGCTCTCTGCAGATGGAAAAATTGATTTGGAAGTCAAACCATTATATGAGTTTCCAAAGCAATTAACAACAGCATTATCTAAAAAACCGATCAATAAAAATGATGTTTTATATTATCACAAAACCACTTCACGTATGAATTATGAAAAGCATAAAGAAGAGGGTTATGACGAAACCCTATTATGGAATGAGGAAGGGTTTGTCACTGAGTTTATCAATGGAAATTTAGTTTATGAGTTAGATGGTCAATACTATACACCGCCAATTTCTGATGGTCTATTAGCTGGTACATATAGGCAGCATTTGTTAAACAAAAATAAAATTAATGAGCGCTCTATATTAGTTTCAGACTTATCAAAAGTAGACCAGCTATGGTTTATTAACAGTGTAAGAGAATGGGTGGGAGTTAAAGAAATAGAGGGTCTGTGAAAAACATTAAATACAATCTATATTAAAAAGTGACTAGAGTAAATGTTAGTCACTTTAATTTTCTGTTGAGTTATGAAAAAGATAGTCAGAGTGTAATATCAGTTGAGAAGAATTATGGTAAAATGTATATATATAATATTTACAGATAATTTTGTATTTTAAATAAAGGGGGATATTACAATGTCTGAACAAGAAAATGTTGTATTAGATAAAGAAGAAAAAGGGAAAATTAAAACTGATATTAAGCGATTGGAAGGTGAGCCAACTGCTGCCTTCAAAGGTGCAGCTTGGTCAGCGTTATTAATCGGTGCGATTTCTTATTTAATTGGATTGTATAATGCCACCATGCAGTTGAACGAAAAAGGATATTATTTTGCAATTTTAATGTTTGGTTTATATGCTGCTGTATCACTTCAAAAAGCAGTAAGAGACAAAGAAGAGGGAATACCTGTAACAAGTGTTTATTATGGAGTTAGTTGGTTTGCCTTAATTATAGCTATATCTTTAATGGCCATTGGTTTATACAATGCAGGGAGTATTACATTAAGTGAAAAAGGGTTTTATGGAATGGCTTTTGTACTTAGCTTATTTTCTGCAATTACTATTCAGAAGAACATTAGAGATACACAATTGGCAAGAAATAAGAATTAATTTGGAATTCGAGTTATTAATTATTACCCAACTACATAAATGGATTATTCGTGAAAGGACTTAGACATTTTAAGTCCTTTTTTGTTGTTTAAATGGAATTTATTAACTTCCCACAATTTTATTGAAGATTGATATATTAGATATTAGTTACTTAAAGTTAGTAATACTACATACTAGAAAGGTTGCTCAATACATTGGATAGCATATTAGTAATTCTTAAATATGTCGTACAAACCTCTATGATTTTAGGTGGGATAATATTTATATATTGGTTTCAGTACTCAGCAGAAGCAAAAACAATTTGGACTACAAAAATAAAAAGGTTGAACAATCAACCTCTAAATGAAAAAGAGAAAGAAATAAAATCGTCAAATTCAATTGAAATAATAAAAAATGGATCAAAGTTATTAAAGATCTGGACTAGCTTGTTATGTATCTCAATCATTTCAATAATCTTAATGATTATAATAATTCTGTAAGCCACACATGTAATTAGTTGAATGTGTGGCTATTCAGAATCAAATATTTAACTTTGATTAAGCTTCAAAAACCATTTCTCCCCAATAAATGTTAGAATCATAACTATGATTGAAACAATAACGATAAGAATATCTGATTGAATTTTCACCCATAGGAATGCGGCTAATACAATCCCATCTAGAATTAATGCCGTACTAACTATAAAACGATTGGCATGAATTTCCCCTTTTAGTTTAACTAAAACACCCCAATGTATAATCATATCCATCACCAAATATAAAATAGCGCCCATAGATGCTATTCTACTCAAATCAAATAATACAGTTAATACCATTGCAACAACAATAGTGTAAACCAGAGTGTGTCTTTGGATATGTCCAGGCATTCCAAAATGACTGTGTGGAATTAAATCCATATTGGTTAACATAGCTAACATACGTGAAACAGCAAACACACTTGCTATAATTCCAGAAATAGTTGCAATTATAGCGATAATCACTGTAAACCACACACCTAAGTTGCCTAGAGCTGGTTCAGCTGCGGCTGCCAGAGCATAGTCTTTTTTCTCAATGATTTTATCTAATGCTAAATTACTTGAGACAGCCCAGGCTAATAAAATATATACAATGAGACTAATTATAATGGAAAACATGATCGCTAGTCCGACATTCTTCTTTGGTTTTTTAATTTCCGCACCTTGATTTGTAATTGTTGTAAATCCTTTAAAAGACAATATCGTCAATGCTATTGCAGCAATAAACCCAGCAATAGTTGTATCTGGAGCTTGTCCACTACTTTCAGCCGGACTCAGTGCAAAGTTGGCAACGATCAGCCCTGCACCTGCAAAAATAAGTAATCCAATGATTTTAAGTAAGGATACAAAAGAAGTAAATGATTGAATAAATTTATTTCCTGATATATTAATTAGGAATGCTAAGATGAGTAAACCAACACCTAATATGGGAACCCAATAGCTATTCTCCCCTACATCAAATAGCTGTAAGGTATAGTTACCAAAAGTTCTAGCCACTAAGCTTTGATTTATAACCATAGAAAAGGCCATTAATAGTGCAGCAAATGCTGTCAAAGTACCTTTGCCATATTCTTTAACTAAGTACATCCCAATTCCACCAGCAGATGGGTAAGCATTACTTAACTTAATGTAAGAATAAGCACTAAAACCTGTTACTATTCCACCTAAGATAAATATTAACGGAAACCACTTACCACCTAGTTCTGCAACTTGACCTAATAGGGCAAAAATACCAGCACTAATCATGACGCCAGTTCCTAGCCCAATTGCTCCAATAAGTGTGATGCTATTCTTTTTATATTGAGTTTCTCTTTCCATAAATTCACCTCCATAGTAAACTATTGTATATTTAGGTTTACCCAACAATTGTGCAGAAAATGTGCAAATGACTTATTAGCACTCATCTTTTTAGGAATATTAAATGAAAGAAATAATTTTGAAGCTAAATAGTGTATTTAAAATGAAGAGCAAATATCTAAGGTAAATTATTATGAGACAGCTGTATTGTCAAAAATAAATAAAATTTCTGCATAGAAAATGGATATTTAGTTGATATAATGTCTTTAGTATTATTACGGAGGTAGGAAACAGATGAAGAAGAAAATATTGATCGTGATTAGTATATTAAGTTTAATTATTTTAATTGGATGTAATTCAAACAATAATGAAAATGAAACAACTAAAGGAAAGGAAGAAATTTCAGAAGAAAAAGAGAATGAAGAGATGCAAAACGTAGAACAAAGTTCGAATTTGAAAAAATTAAAGGATGAACAATTAACTCATGTACACGGTATGGGATATATTGAAGGCGGCAATAAACTATTATTTGGAACTCATGCTGGACTAAGAGTTTATAAAGATGATGAGTGGTATGAAACTACTGAAAATATTAACGATTACATGGGGTTTTCAGTAGTGGATCAGGGATTCTATACTTCAGGCCACCCCGGTGCACAATCAGACTTGCCTAACCCGATTGGTTTACAAAGAAGCTTTGATGGTGGACAAACTTTAGAGAGTGTGGGCTTTGAGGGGAAAACTGATTTCCACTTTTTAGCTGTCGGTTATAAAAGCCATGATATTTTCTTATATAACCCCAGCCCTAATTCTAAATTGGAACAAGGCTTTTATTTGAGTCAAGATGATGGTGAGTCTTGGGAAAGCATAAATGCAAGTAATGTAGAGGGTGATTACATGAGTATTGCTGTACATCCATCGAATTCAGATATACTTGCAATCGCCTCTGTTGGAGGGATTTATCTTTCAGAAGATGGTGGGAAAAACTTCGAATTGTTAACTGAAAAAGCACAGGGAGTTGGTGTCTTCTTTAATGAAAGCACACTATTTTACTCCACTTATAAAAATCAAGCTTCTTTAACAGCTTATCAATTACAAAGTAAAGATAAAGTTGAGAAAAATTTACCTGATTTAGGGGAAGATGCTCCTGTAATGATCGCACAAAATCTAAAGAACCTTGATGAATTTGCGATATATACCTATGTAAATGAAAATGTTTTTATTAGTAAAAATGATACAAAAAGCTGGAAACAAATTTCTGAAAGTGGTCGTGTTCAATAAATAATGATGAATAAACTTTCGTTTAAAATTGGTATGTTGTTCTTTGTATTCATAGTTTTGGTTGAGGTATTATTGTTTTTCGTATTATACACGAACTTAGCTAATAATCAGGTAGATGAAGTTATGGATAATTTACTTGCTAGAGGGAATACACATCGAGATGTTCTTGAAGATAACTATAGTCGTTCAACAATGGATCACGTCAGAATCATGGAAGCTGCATCAGACTTTGTGGTGGTCATCACTGATACACAAGGGCAAGTTCTTGTTAAATCTAATCCAATTGAATATGAAATAGAACAAGTTATTCAAAGGGTGATACAAGCACCAATAGACTCTAAAGGCGAAATTGTAGAAAAACGCTGGAAAGATAAGAAATATATTGCCTCAGATAGTCTGATTGTGATTGATAATGAAATCAAAGGTCATGTTTTAATGTTTGCAAAAACTAATAAAGTTAAAAATATGCTTGATCAGCTAAGTTATCAATTTAAAATCATAGGATTATTAACGCTTATCTTAACAATCATTACGATTTTTATTTTGTCTAAGTTAATTACTGCACCGCTTAAAAGAATTAAAGAAGCGTCAGAACAAATATATAATGAAAACAAACAAATTGATTTAAACACCAAAAGGAAAGATGAGTTAGGTGTATTGGCTCGAACAATAACTAGAATTTCTAAAGATTTAGACCAGTTAAAAGCTGAACGTACTGAATTTTTATCTAACATTTCTCATGAACTAAGAACACCTTTAACGTACATTAAGGGTTATGCGGATGTTTTAAATCGGCCTGATTTAAGTGGGAAAGATACTAGGAAATATAGTTTAATCATTAAAGAAGAAGCAGAGCAATTATCCTTACTAGTCAAAAATTTATTTGATTTAGCTAAAGTGGATCAAAACAAGTTTGATATAAATAAAGAATGGGTTTCACTATGTGAAATTATACAATCTGTTACAGAGCGTATGAGACCAGCATTCAATGAAAAGCAATTAACTATAGATACTAAATGCCCTGCTGATTTAATAGCTTTGGTTGATCCTTCACGGCTTCAACAAGTTTTAATCAATGTATTAGATAATGCTAAAAAGCATTCCTATGAAAATAGTGTAATTACATTGAAAGTGAAAGAGGATTTACAACACATTAATATTATTGTTGATGATGAAGGTGAAGGAATTCCAAAAGAAGAGATTCCTTATTTATTTAATAGACTATATCGAGTGGAAAAATCCCGTTCTCGTTTAAGTGGTGGCTCAGGTATTGGTTTGACCATCGCCAAAGAAATAGTTGAGTCCCACGGGGGGGTTATTCATATAGATAGTGAAATTGGAGTAGGAACTACTGTAACCATAGCATTAAAAAAGGGTGAAATTAGTGAATAAAGTTTTAATTGTAGATGATGAAAAGCGAATGCGAGATTTAATCGAACTGTTTTTGCTTCCTCATTCTTTTGAGTGTTTAAAAGCTTCTAATGCAGACAACGCATTAGAAGCTTTTAATAAAAATAAAATAGATTTAGTTATATTAGATATCATGATGCCCGAAGTTAGTGGCTTTGAATTATGTCAAAGAATCAGAAAATTTTCAGATATTCCTATTATCATGCTAACCGCTAGAGACGAACAACAGGATGTCGTTAGAGGACTTAAATTAGGGGCTGATGATTATATAACGAAGCCTTTTGATGAAAGTGAGCTTATTGCACGAATTGAGGCTTTATTGCGTCGAACAAGACCCAAAGAATTGATTGAGGTTAACGGCTTGATTTGGAATAAAGAAAATTTTCAATTGATATACAATCAGAAGGTTATTAATTTAACACCTAAGGAATTTGAGATGGTAGGTTATTTAATCAAAAATCCTAATAAAGTTTATGAGAGGGGAAAATTAATAGATCTTATCTGGGGATATGCATCAGATGTTGAAGGAAGAACGATTGACTCACACATAAGGAATATTAGAGATAAAGTTAGACAAGCCGGATTCCCAATTGAACAACACTTAAAAACAGTGTGGGGTATCGGTTATAAATGGATAAATTAGCATTAATGTTTAAGAATAATAGTTCAGGTAAATATATAAATATCAAATAAATTAACCTAGTGGGGGTATGGGTATGAAACGTGAAAACAATCATCAACATGAATCTACTCATAAAAAAGATGACACTCAACAACATCATGACGACCAAGAGCATGAAAAACACGATAATCATGATGATCACAGTGGACACGACCATCACGACCACCATGAACACATGGTACAAGATTTTAAAAAGCGTTTTTATATTTCACTAGTTGTTACTATCCCAATATTAATATTGTCGCCAATGATTCAATCATTTGTTGGAGTTGATTGGCGCTTTTCTTATGATCAATATATATTATTTGCTTTATCAACCTTCATTTTCTTTTATGGGGGATGGCCTTTCTTAACCGGGGGTAAAGATGAATTAAAAGATAAAAATCCTGGTATGATGACTTTAATAGGTCTGGCCATTGTCGTAGCTTATGTGTATAGTTCGTTAACCGTTTTTGGTTTAGAGGGAAGAAACTTTTTCTGGGAACTAGCGACCTTAATAGACATTATGCTATTAGGCCATTGGATAGAAATGCGTTCTATTATGGGTGCTTCAAATGCATTGGAAGAGTTAGTCAAGTTGATGCCAAGTACAGCTCATAAGCTGGATAATGAGGATAATATTGAAGAAATACCAGTGTCTGAGTTAAGTTTAGAAGATAGAGTTCTTGTAAAGCCAGGTGAAAAAGTTCCGGTTGATGGACTAATATTAGATGGGAACACCTCAATTGATGAGTCTATGTTGACTGGTGAGTCAGTACCAATTGAAAAAAATGCAGATGATGAAGTCATCGGAGGGTCCATTAATAAAGAAGGGTCTATTACAATTAAGGTTCAGAAAACGGGTGATGACTCTTACTTATCTCAGGTTATTGATTTAGTAAAAGAGGCTCAACAGTCTAAATCAAAAGCTCAAGATTTTACAGATCGTGCAGCTAAATGGTTATTTTATTTAGCATTAGCAGCAGGGATTATTACATTAGTTATTTGGTTAGCTCTCGGTTATTCATTTGTTGTTGCATTAGAACGAATGGTGACAGTTATGGTTATTACATGTCCACACGCATTAGGGCTCGCATCACCATTAGTTGTAGCGGTTTCAACCTCAATATCAGCCAAGCAAGGTTTATTAATAAGAAATCGAGTTAATTTCGAAAATTCAAGAAATATTGATACAGTAGTATTTGATAAAACAGGTACTTTAACAAAAGGTGAATTTGGAGTAACTAATATTATTACACAGGACGATTACAGTGAAGAACAAGTTATTCAATTTGCAGCTAGTGTGGAGCAAAAGTCTGAACATCCTATTGCTGAGGGTATTGTAAGGGCTGCAGAAGAAAGAGATATTTCGCTTCAAGAAATATCTGATTTTAACTCAAGAACTGGAGAAGGAATTGAAGCAAATATTGGTGAAGATACAGTTCTTGTTGTTAGTCCCAAATATGTTGATGAAGAAAATATCAATTACGATCAAGATGAATTTCAAAAATTATCCCAAGAAGGTAAAACAGTAGTTTTTGTCTTAGTGGGGAATCAATTAATTGGTATGATTGCCCTAGCTGACATTATTAAAGATGAAGCTAAAGAAGCGGTAGAGAAACTAAAAGAAATGGGAATTAATTCAATTATGTTAACAGGTGACCATCAGAAAGTTGCTGATTGGGTCGCTAAACAAATAGGCATTGATGAAGTTTACGCTGAAGTGTTGCCAGATCATAAAGCCGATCATATTAAAAAGATTCAAAAAGATAATCAAAAAGTAGCAATGACTGGAGATGGAATCAATGATGCTCCAGCGTTAGCAACTGCGGATCTAGGTATTGCCATTGGTGCAGGCACTGATGTGGCAATGGAAACAGCAGATATAGTATTAGTAAGAAGTAATCCAAAAGATGTTTTATCGCTGATTAATTTGTCAAAGAAAACCTACAAGAAAATGGTACAAAACTTGTGGTGGGCAGCTGGTTATAATATTATAGCCATACCACTTGCAGCTGGCATTTTAGCACCTGTAGGTATTGTATTAAGTCCTGCAGTTGGTGCGATTTTAATGAGTTTAAGTACTGTTATTGTGGCTATTAATGCTAAAATGTTAAAAACATAAAATCAAAAAAGAGAGGTAAATTCTTAATGAATTACCTCTCTTTTAATTAAGGTACTAGTTTAGTTAGTATTTCATTCCACTTCTTAATATATAAGAGGTGTCCTTCTTGTTCATATAGGTGTAATTTGCTATTTGGAAGAGTTTTGTCGTAATATCTTGCCATTGATATTGGTACATTTTGATCCTGTTCACCTTGCCAAATATTAACAGGCACACTTATTTCTTCTAAGTTAATTCCCCATGGTTTTACTAATCTTATTAAATCTTCATAGTGACCATTAATACCTTGAGAGTATGCTTGCTTCATATCTTTTATAAATTTATTACGAACGCTTGGCTGCTTTATAATAGCTTGATCATTTTTAGCAAAGCTGGACATAAATTTATCAAAAGTTTCTTCAGGATTTTTCCTAACTTTTTTAGCTATTGGTTTCAAAATTTGTTTTAATAACCATGGTGCTTTTGAAGCTAATGAAAAACCAATTTGGTTAGAGCTAGACATACCATTTGTTAATTCTTTATTTATATTAATTGGTGCAAAACCACTAATTATGCTGCATGTTTCTACTTGGTTGGTAAAATGATATGAACAAGCTAATGCATATGGTGCCCCACCTGAAATACCAGCTACGCTAAATTTATTTATACTATAAAAATTAATGAATTCTTTGACAACATGAGTCCAGTCCGATACAGTTTGTTGAGGTTGAGGGTCAGATATTCCGTACCCTGGACGTTCTAAAATAATTAGCTTAGCATTAAGTTGTTCAAGATCGTTAGAATCGGGTTGATACATTAAACGAGAATTTGGAGTTCCATGAAATAAAAGGATGGGGTACCCGTCTTCTTTACCATATTGGTTGAATCCCAAAATCCTACCATCTTTCAATTCAAACCTACTATTTTGTGTGCTCAAAACTTTTCTCCCCTTTTTCCTAACAATAAATATTTTTACTGTTATAAATTTCCTTTTAGGATTGTAACATACTCTCTGAATAATAAAAAATAGTAGTAAAAAGGTATTTAAAAACCTGTGAATCCATTGTAAAAGGTATCGGATAAGTAGGTTGTTATTAATGTCATCCAATCGAAGAATAAAAAGACTCCCATTATAATCATGGAATATCCGCCGACCTTCATAATACTTCCACTGTATTTATTGATCCATTTCACTTTACTTAAAAATAGGGACATTATGAAAAAAGGTATTGAAAAACCTAATATATACGCAATCATGTATAGGAGTGCTTGATTAGGGTTAGTTACAGCTAATGCAATTACGCCAGCCAGAATTGGCCCTGTACATGGTGTCCAACCAGTGGCGAATGCAAACCCAATAAAAACTGAACCTAAATACCCACTGGAGCGACCTTGATAATTCATTCCTCTTTTTTTAAGTAAAAATTTAGGATTAAAGAAACCAATCACTACTAACCCTAAAAAGACAATAAATATAGCACCTAATTGTCTAATAAGATCTCCGTATAAGGTGAAAAAGCGGCCTATAAAAGAAGTTGAATAGCCAATTGCAATAAAAATAATTGAGAATCCAATTAAAAAGAATAATGTATGTAATAATGCTCTTTTTTGAAAAATACCTTTATTGTTCTTTAATTCTTCTATTGAAACCCCAGTAATATATGATAAAAATGCCGGATATAAAGGTAAACAACATGGTGAAATAAATGATAAGAATCCAGCACCAAAAGCTAAAAATATACTAAGCTCCATACTTACAGCTCCCTTTTTAAGTCTTTATTTACATATTAAAAGATAAATTTGCAAATTTAATGAATTTCTATATATAAATAAAAAAGTGGCAATATCTTATTGCCACTGGAATACTTGATTATAAAATTGATAAGTTTTTGTCTGGGAATCTATCGAAGATTGAGGGACGTATGACCAATCCATCATAGATATTAAACGGCCATATAGTTCCTGTATATGTGCTTGTTGTAAAGCCATTTCTTCGTGAGCCTTTTTAACCCTGGCGTCTTTCATCATTAGGGAAGAGACATAATTCTGGTTAGCCATACATTTAGCTGTATTATGTGTTTCTAATGTGATCCAATTATCATGATATTGATAGTCATTTGAATCAAAATTAAAAGATACATCTTGATAGATGTCCAGTGGTGGTACATTAAGCTCTTGGTTTATTCTTGGATTTATAAAAGACGACATGACTTCGACGTGATTTAACATAATTTCAGTTTGAAGAGATAATATGTCTTTTAATATCTGATTAGAAGCAATTGAGTGATAATATTGCAGTTTATTGATTACCCCTTCATGTGCCGCCAAATGTTCGGCCATGATTCCGAGGTCTACAGAAGGTAAAGCGCGCATAGTGACACCTCTTTATTGATTTTCTATATCCTATGCCCACTAAGTTTTAATAGTTAAAAAACCGACTATATTTATAGCCGGCTTAAAGTTATTTTAATTTATTTTTTAGTCTCTCGTATTCTTCTTCAGAAATCTCCCCTCTAGCAAGGCGTTGTTTTAAAATATCTAGTGATTCATTATTGTTAAATCTATCACTATTATTTTTATTTGATGGCTTAAACATCCAAACTAAAACGGCTATGATTAACAAAATGATAATAATCAAAATAAAAGTAAATATAAAATTACCGAATATGTTACCACCCATGCCACCCATACCGCCGTTATTTCCATTCATCATTTAAAATCACTCCTTCACCAATTTATTCCACAAAGGGTGAAAATACACTTTTATAATCGACAATGGTAATCATACCTCGATCAGCATGATTATTGTCATGACAATGAAATAACCATTCACCTTTATTATCTGCCTTAAAATAAATTTCAAACGTTTCACCAGGTTTAACATTAATTAAGTCTTTTACCATTGGATTTTTAAAGGATTTACCATTTTTAGATACCACTTGGAAACGATGTCCATGTAAATGCATCGGATGATTTAAACGTCCATTATTTTTTACTTCTACCTTTACGATATCTCCTTCTTCCACTTGTATAGGTGGTGTGTCTGGGTATATTTCATTGTTAATTTGAAACACCATACCTTCTCCCATATTCATCCCCATACTTAAGTCCATTACATAGTTAACATCAGGGTCAGTTGGCGTCTGATCAAATATGAGCTGTTCACTACCTATTGCCGTTCCATCAATTTTTGAGCCCTGAGTATTATTATTTGGATTTACATTTGAATAATCTGCATTTTCGTCAGTAACAATTGGAATGTTGACGTTTGCTTTACCTTTTTCTTTTTCTGTAACGTCATTAACGAACCATGGATTAGACTGATTATTTGTTACTTCTAAATCAACACGCTCACCTGGAGCTATTTCAACAATATTATAGGATTCTTTTTGATTCATTGTTTTTGCAGCATCATATGCTAATACTTTAACAGTATCTTTGGGGAATTTTAATTTGTGTACTTGATAACCTGCATTAATGATACGAAATCTAGACTTTTCTCCTTCTTTTATAACAATTGGTTTTACACTATCACCTGATTTTCCGTTGACTGTATAGGTGTCGTACATTTGTTTGGTGTCGGCTTCCCCGTCTCCGTTCATACTTCCCATCATCATACCAGGCATATTGGTAATACTTTCACGCTCACCATCAGTAGACCACTCATCAAGTATCAGTATTTGTTCATTTTGTTCTGATTGATTGTTACCTTTTTCTTCTACTACTAAAGATCCGTATAATCCTTTATCAACCTGGATCGAACTTTGTTTATGTGAGTGGTACCAATATGTACCTGGATGTTCAGCGGCAAATTCATAAGTAATAGACTCTCCAGGTTGCACGGCCTCTTGAGTTAAATCAGGTACTCCATCCATGGCATTGGGCAAAACCACTCCGTGCCAATGAATGGTCACCGGTACATCCAACTCGTTGTTTAGGTTTACTTTTAAGACATCACCTTCTGTAACTCTCAGAGGTTCACCAGGGACCTTGCCGTTATATGTCCATGCGCTAACTTTTTTACCTTGATCAATCGACCATGTAACTTCTTCAGCTTTTAAGTTGTATTCAGTTACATTTTTATTACTAAAGTCATTATTATTTAAATCAACTATACTTGTTTCACCATTAATAATGTTAGGTTGACCTTTACCTGTTTCAAAGAACCAATTGGATGAGAAATATCCTATAAATAATAAAGCTGCTATGAATATAAATCCTATTAATTTTTTCTTCATATTCTAGTCCCTCCTCAATTAGTTTATACCCAAGATTTATGCAGAATTTGTGCAATTTCAATTAAGAATTTAGGAAACTAGTTAAATAAATCAAATGGATTTGGACAGTATAATTCTTGATCAATTACAAAGGAGATGAATCTATGGGAGTATTATCACAATCACCAACCAATATGGATGCTTGTATTGAGGCTTGTTTGAAATGTTTAAGGGCATGTGAAGAATGTTATACAACATGTTTACAAGAACCTGATGTACAAGCTCGTGTAAAATGTATACAAACATTAAATGACTGTGCAGAGATTTGTGGGCAAGCTGCTCAATATATGTCACGTAATAGTGCTTTTTCTACAAGTCTGTGTGGAGTGTGTGCTCAAGTTTGTGAACAGTGCGCTATGGAATGTGAAAATATGCAAGATACACATTGTAAAGAGTGTGCTCAAATTTGTCGTGAATGTGCGCAACAGTGTCGTAACATGGCAGGATAAAAAATACTTAATGGTACAGGCTAATAGTAGCTTGTACCATTTTTATATTGGAGGTTGTAAATATGGAATTAAACGAAGAATACCAGCCTGGTAACATTGTTTATGTCATGTACCGTAATCCCCATACACAGGATGTAGCTCAAATTCAACAGGCAGCAGTTGTTGAACATCCTGAAGAAGAAGGAGAATTGGCCCTTTTCTTGTATGACACTTATTATCCTTTGAACGATCAAGTAGCTATTTTTAGTAGTGAAGCAGAAGCTAATGAAGCTTATGAATTTTATTTTGGAGATGCAGATCAGGAGAATTTGTATGGTTAAGCCGTTTGTTCCGGAGCTCGTATATGTAGAGCCCAAAGCATTGGAATATTCCCTTGGAAAAGAATTAATAAGTAAATTTGAAAAAATGGGAATCGAAATTAGAGAAACAACATCTCATAATCACATTCGGAATTTGCCAGGAGAAAACCATTTTCAACAATACCGAGTAGCTAAATCAACCTTGGTGGTTGGTTTAAGAAAAACGTTGAAATTCGATACTTCAAAACCCTCGGCTGAATATGCGATACCTTTAGCTACCGGTTGTATGGGGCATTGTCATTATTGTTATTTGCAAACAACCATGGGAAGTAAACCCTACATTAGAACATATGTCAATGTAGAAGAGGTACTTGAGAAGGCAGAGCAATACATGCAAGAGCGTGCACCTGAAATTACTCGGTTCGAGGCATCCTGTACATCTGATATTGTAGGAATAGACCATTTAACTCATTCGTTAAAACGAGCCATTGAATATTTTGGTGAATCAGATTTGGGACGATTACGTTTTGTGACAAAGTTTGCTCATGTGGATCACTTATTAGATGCAAAACATAATGGAAGAACAAGGTTTAGATTTAGCATTAATGCTGATTATGTGATTAAATACTTTGAACCCGGCACGTCTAAATTAGATGACCGTTTGGAAGCAGCTAGAAAAGTTGCTGAAGCTGGCTATCCGCTAGGCTTTATTGTTGCTCCAATTTATTTGCATGAGGGTTGGAAGGAAGGCTATAAAGTGATGTTTGAAAAGCTGGAAGCCTTATTACCAAGACATGCAACAAAAGATTTAACATTCGAGTTTATTCAACATCGCTTTACTAAACCAGCTAAGAAAACCATTGAAAAGAATTACCCTATGACCAAACTTGAGCTTGATGAAGCTAAACGTAAGCCTAAGTGGGGAAAATACGGAATATGGAAATATGTTTATACAAACGAAGAACAAGAGGATATGAAACAGACTTTAGGTGATTATTTAAATTATTACTTCCCTGAAGCGAAGTTTGAATATTTTACTTAAAACACCCTGCAACTTTAATGTGGTTGCAGGGTTATTGTGTATCTATTGATTAATAATTATATGTTCCATGTTAGTCGGTAATTTTTGCAGTTCAGTTCTTAAAAACATTGGGTATAGATTAATTTTGTGAAGTTCATCTATGTGCACCCATTCATACACTAAATGGTCTCCTTCTTCGCTAAAAAAAGGACCTTTTTGAAAATGCTCTCTGACAGTTGATAGCAAATAAAATAAACCAATTTCATGAAAGTTTCTATATTTATATTCAAAGAAATTTTCTGTAAACCATAATAGTCGGTCTACTTTACATTCAATGTTCAATTCTTCAGCCATTTCTCTTACAATTCCAGATTTAGAATCTTCTAATACTTCAACTCTTCCACCTGGTAAGGCCCAATGATGGTCTTTGGCTTGTTTATGTATGAGCACATGGTTATCTTCGATGCATACACCAGCAACTCGGTAATTAAAGACCATTTGATCCATTTTGAATGTTGCGTCCATGAATGATCCCCCTTTACAAATTAGGTAGAAATTATAACATAATTTTGATAATTTACCTAAATCGATTTTTAATAAATGTATAAGTTTTATAAATAATCACATCTTAAGATTAAAGGAAGGTGATGAAAGTGAATCAAGAAACATTCGTTGCTGTAAGAAAAGATGGCGATGGTGACATCACACATTTTAAAACGTCAAGTGGGCGAGAACTGGATTATGAACAAGCTTTAGCAGAAGTGCAAAATGGAACGATTGAAGGCGTAAATATTGGTGAAGCCAGAAATGGAAGACCAGTGATTCGTGGAAATGCAGATGGAGATCCTTCTAATAACTTAGATAATTTACAAAGCTTTTAAATAAAGTGATGAACATGTCTTGAGAGTCTAAACAGATTCTCAAGACATTTTTATTAAGACGATTTTTATGTTTAATGTTGATAAATTAGAGAAATGATATATAGATATTTTTTACGAAAAGCGAAAGTCGGCGACTCCTGGTCGACTAAAAGCGGCCACGTCCTGCGCCTGCGGTTACTCGGCGCAAAATAACGCAAAGAAGTAAAGCAAGTAGCTTTTGTGGCCAACGTCGACACTTGAGCGTCCAGCTCTTCGCGGGAACAGCAAGAGCCGAAAATCACGTGGGATGCACCTGCGTCTTCTAGGAATGCTTCGAAGTAGGCTTCCTCAGTGCAAAGGTGCAATGGAGATTTTTCATTGATGTACCTTCGTTGTGGCCGTGCCCGCGGAAAGCGTCCGCCTGTAGCGATTCACAGAATCAACTGCAAAATTATATAGCCTATATTAAAACCAATTCATTTGTTTGAAATAGTCTATATCGTTTATATTAAAACTAGAAAGGAAGTGTTCGTATGAATCGCCTTCAATATGAAAAATCACCTTATTTATTACAGCATAAAAACAATCCTGTGGACTGGTATCCTTGGGGAGATGAAGCTTTTGAAAAAGCTAAAAAGGAAAATAAACCTGTTTTCTTAAGTATCGGTTATTCGACATGCCATTGGTGTCATGTGTTTGAACGAGAATCATTTGAAGATGAACAAGTTGCAGAACTTTTAAATAAGCATTTTGTCTCCATTAAAGTTGATCGTGAAGAGAGACCAGACATCGATGCGATTTATATGAAAGTGTGTCAACGAATGACCGGGCATGGCGGTTGGCCGTTAAGTATTTTTATGACGCCAGAACAGATCCCTTTCTATGCGGGCATTTATTTCCCAAAGGAAAGTAAGTATGGATTGCCCGGCTTTAAAGATGTTATTCGACATTTATCAGATACATATCATAATGATCCGGGACAGATAGAAGAAGTCACAGCAAGCGTACAAAAATCATTAAATCAAGTTATTTTTAAAAAGGGTAAAGAACGTACATCAAAAGAAGTGACTCATCAAGCCTTTCATGAATTGGGAAAGACGTTTGATACCATTTACGGTGGTTTTGAAGGAGCACCAAAATTCCCACAGCCCCATAATTTAATGTTCTTAATGCGTTATTATCATCAAACTGGCAAAACGTTAGCTAAACAGATGGTGGAAAAGACATTAAATGCGATGGCGAAAGGTGGTCTTTATGATCATATTGGTTTTGGTTTTACAAGGTATTCAACAGATGAAGAATGGCTTGTTCCCCATTTTGAAAAAATGTTATATGATCAAGCGCTTTTACTAATCGCATATACTGAAGCTTTTCAACTGACTGGTAATGAATCTTATAAAAGTATCAGTGAACAGATTATAGAATTTGTTTCAAAGGAAATGACAAGTACTGAAGGCGCATTTTATTCAGCCATTGATGCAGATTCAGAAGGTAAAGAAGGTATGTATTATATTTGGGGGCGTAGAGAAATTTATGAGTTTCTAGGAGAAGAATTGGCTGATTTATATACTGAAACTTATAACATCACAACAGAAGGTAATTTTCATGGTAAGAACATTCCAAATTTGATTAAAACGGATATGGGTCAGGTTGCTAAAGACTATAATCTTTCACAAGAACATTTAAATGAAAAGTTAGAACAAGCACGTCAAAAGTTATTAGCAAAGCGTGAAGAAAGAGTTTATCCTCATTTAGATGATAAAACGTTAACTTCATGGAATGCAATGATGATTGCGGCACTAGCTAAAGCCGGACAAGTTTTTCGAAATGAGGATTATATTAATATGGCTGAAAAAGCCATTCAATTTGTAGAGGAAAAGCTGATCTTAGATGGCCGAGTTATGGCGCGTTATCGTGAGGGGGATGTGAAGTTCAAAGGTTATTTAGATGATTATGCTTATTTAATTTGGGCTTATTTGGAACTTTACGACACGACGTTTGAAATAAAATATTTAAAACAAGCCAAAAAGCTGGCTGATGATTTAATTCATTTATTTTGGGATCAAGAGCATGGAGGGTTTTACTTTTCAGGCTCAGACAGCGAACAGCTAATCGCTAATGAAAAAGATGTTCATGATGGGGCTACACCTTCTGGTAACAGTGTTGCAACTGTCGTGTTATCTAGGTTAGCCAGCTTAACAGGAGAAAGTAAATACGCTGATTGTGTAGAGGATCAATATCGAGTTTTTTATCCAGCTCTTTCAAGAATTCCACAAGGGAGTACGTTCTTTTTAAATAGTTTGATGATGACAGAGTTCCCTTCAAAAGAAGTGGTCGCTATTAGTCCAACGAATGATGAGACTTATAAACAACTTATGGAGTTTAAGGCTAATCAATTTCTGCCTCAAATAACTTGGCACGTTACCCAAAGTAATGAAAACATTGCTGACTTGGCGTACTTTATAGAAGGTTATCGGTCTATGGATGATCAAACTACCATATATGTTTGTGAAAATTTCGCTTGTCAGAAACCAACGATAGATGTGAGTGAAGCAATCAGGCATTTAAAAACTTAGTTTTCTTTTCAAACCGTATGAAAACAGATATGATATAAGCAAAAGACGAGACTAGGAGTTGGGGATATTGGATTATCGCATTCTTATAGTAGATGATGAAGAATCTATTTCCACATTAATTGATTACAACTTAGTGCAAGAAGGGTATCAAACCGTCGTTGCTCATGATGGTGAGTCAGCTTTAAATTTAGCTAACCAGAATACATTTGATTTAATCCTGTTAGATTTAATGTTGCCTAATATGAACGGGTTAGAAGTATGCGAAAAATTACGTCAAATGGGCGTTCAGGTTCCAATCATTATGCTTACTGCAAAAGGTGAAGAAGAAGACAAAATTACAGGTTTAGACGTGGGTGCTGATGATTATATTACTAAACCGTTTAGCCCTAAAGAGCTAAATGCCAGAATCCGTGCAGTCTTAAGACGTTCTCAACCTAACACAAGCGAGTCTCAAGATATTATTGCATTTAAGGATATATCGATCAATAAAGAAACATATGAAGTCTTTAAAAAAGAGCAGCCTGTGGAATTTACTAAAAAAGAATTCGAATTGTTATTATATTTAGCAGAGCGAATTAACAAACCTGTTAAACGTGAAATTCTTCTGCAGGATGTTTGGGATTTTGACTTTATTGGAGATACAAGAATTGTTGATGTACATGTTAGTCACCTCAGAGAAAAACTAGAAGATCAACCAAAAAAGCCAACTTTAATTAAAACGGTTAGAGGAATTGGTTATAAACTTGAGGGGTAACTATGAAAGGTCTTAGTGATCGCAAAACATTAATTATATATGTCGTTATCAGTATGGTTTTTATACTAATACTGGGGTTAATTTTTGTTCAAGTGGCGAGACATTATGTCGTTCAAGCCTACGAAGAACAACTGGAGTATGATGCCAACTTTGTTGCTTCAGATATAAAGCTGGATGAGGCATCTACCGATGAACTTCAGAATCAATTGGAGAATTACAATACGTCTTTTCCAATAGATGTTGTTGTACTGAATCGAAACACACAGGAATATTTACATACGTTTTCATCTTCAGAAACAGCTTTACTCACTAAAACATTACAACGAAATTTGCAGCAGGACGAAGTTGAGCAAATGGACTCCAGGTTAGTTCAAACAAAGAATGTGGGTGAAGAAATTTCATTAGTTGTCATTTCTGAGCCTGTTCCTGTTAAATATTTAAATACAACGATTTGGTCAATTATTATTAGTTTAGCGCTTTTGGTCGGTGTGTTCATATGGGGTTTAGGTAATCGAATATATGAAAATTACGTTACACCAATACAGAAGGCTTCAGAAACTGCTTCTGAATTAGCTAAGGGTAATTATAATGCACGAATTCAAGATGCACCATATGGAATTGTTTCGGAATTAAGTCAATCCATTAATATGCTGGCAAGAAACCTGCAGCATATTACCTCTAAATATGAGAATCAAAATGATCGATTGAAAACGGTGGTTAATAACATGGAAAGTGGACTGTTATTAATCAATGAAAAGGGAATTACTCGGCTAGCTAATCAGGCTTTTATCAATAATTTCATTTCAAAGACTCCTTTTGTAGGTGAAGTTTATTATGATGTGATCAAACATCAAGAATTAAATGATGCACTACAAGAAGTTATTTTTATGGAACGCAAAAAGCAGATTACGATTCATACGGAAACTGGTTATTATTTTGAAGTTTATTTAGCGCCAATTAAAAATGATAACCAAACCTGGAAAGGGGTTGTCGTGGTTTGTCATGACATAACAAAAATTAAACAGCTTGAGAACGTACGGAAAGATTTTGTTGCAAACGTTTCACATGAACTTAGAACACCGATCACTTCTATTCAAGGTTTTGTCGAAACATTATTAGACGGAAACCAGCATGAAGAAGAAGTAATTAAAAAGTTTTTAGGTATTATTGAAAAAGAAACGAAACGATTAAATACTTTGATTCAAGACCTTCTTGACTTATCTTCTATTGAGAAAGATGATTTTACTTTATATAAATCTCACTTCTCAGCCAATGAATTGATTCATGAAGTGAAATTGGTTGTTGATCGAAAATTAGAGGAGAAAAACATAGACTCAACAATTGACGTTCCTAAAGACCTTATGGTGCTAGGAGATTACAATAGAATTTATCAACTAGTTTTAAATTTATATTCAAATTCTATTCAATATACACCTGAAGATGGTCATATCAATTGGAGATGTTTTTTAGAAGATGGTTACGCCAAGTTACAAATTAAGGATACCGGTATCGGGATCTCTAAACAGGAGCAGGATAGAATATTTGAGAGGTTTTATCGTGTAAATCGAGATCGAAGTAGACAAACAGGTGGAACAGGATTAGGTTTATCGATCGTTAAGCATATTGTAGAAGCACATGAAGGAATCATTGATATAGAAAGTGAGGTTGGTGTAGGTACAACCATTACAGTCTCCATACCCCAACCCCATTAATTTGTTATAATAGTTAATAAAACAAAGACTTTGTAAAACAGAGTCAATGATATAAAGAGGTGTTATTTTTGTCAGATGAAATTGTATTAATAGACGGAAACAGTGTATTATACCGTGCATTTTTTGCTTTACCTTTATTAAGTAATGACAACGGTGTACATACAAATGCAGTTTTTGGTTTTACTAATATGTTATTAAAGATTCTTGAAGATAAAGATCCAAGTCATATTTTAGTAGCATTCGATGCCGGGAAAACAACTTTTCGTCACAAAACTTATAAAGAATATAAAGGTGGCAGACAGAAAACACCTCCAGAATTGTCAGAGCAGTTTCCAGTTATGCGTGAAATTCTAGATGCTTTTGGTATTAAGCATTATGAATTAAATCAATATGAAGCAGACGATATTATTGGAACGATTTCAAAACAAGCTGATGAAAATAATAAAAAGACGTTTATTTATTCGGGCGATAAAGACTTATTACAATTAGCTTCAAATCATGTCACAGTTGGGGTAACTCGAAAAGGGATTACCGACATTGATGAATATAACCCCGATCAAATTAAGGAGAAAATGGGTGTTACTATTGATCAAATTATTGATTTGAAGGCATTAATGGGAGATAAATCAGACAATATTCCTGGTGTGCCTGGAGTTGGTGAAAAAACAGCAGTCAAACTATTGAATCAATATGGAACATTAGAGAATTTGTATGAACACATTGATGAAGTTAGCGGTAAAAAGCTTAAAGAAAACTTAATTAATCATAAAGATGATGCGTTCATGAGTAGAGAACTCGTCACAATAAATCGAGAGTCGCCGATTGAAATTAATGTTAATCAGTTATCTTATGAAGGTTACCAGTCACGAGATTTAATTGAGTTATTTAAAACATATGGTTTTAAATCATTGATGGGGCGTATTGAAGGTTCTGAAGAAGAAGTCGAACGTGAAGACATTACTTTTGAAAAAGTTAATCAATTTTCTACTGATTTAATTAGTTCTGAAGATAATTACTTGATTATGGAGATGCTTGAAGATAATTATCATGAAGGAGATATTTTGGGATTTGCACTTGTGAATGATCAAGGTCAATTCTACATTCCTACTGAAGTAGCCCTCAATTCTGCAGAGTTTAAAGCATGGGTTGAAGACGAAAAGCAATCTAAAATTGTAGCTGATACAAAGCGTCTGAAAGTGGCGTTAAAGTGGAGAGGTTTAGATTTAAAGGGAGTAGAATTTGACTTAATTCTGGCTTCATACATTGTTAACCCTTCTAATAACAACCATGATTTACCTTCCATAGCTCAAAGTTACGGGTTAGTCGATGTGTCTTATGATGAAGAAGTCTACGGAAAAGGTGCAAAACAAAAAATACCTGAAGACGAGGTACTGTCTGAACATATTGTGCGTAAAGGTTGGGTAGCTAGAAAACTTTACCCAACATTAAAAGAAGAAGTATTAAAAAATGAACAGGAAGAGTTAATTTTTAACTTGGAAATGCCGCTTTCACTTATTTTAGCTGATATGGAATATGAGGGTGTAAAGGTTGATGTTAATCGACTTGAAGAGATGCAAAAAGATCTAAGCGAGCGATTAGATAAGATTGAAGAAGACATTCACAACTTAGCTGGACAATCATTCAACATCAATTCACCAAAGCAATTAGGTAAGATATTATTTGAAGAATTAGAGCTTCCTGTAATCAAGAAAACCAAAACAGGTTACTCAACATCAGCGGACGTGTTAGAAAAATTGCAGCATGAACATGAGATTGTAGAGAAAATTTTGCTGTATCGTCAATTGGCTAAACTTCAATCCACATATATTGAGGGCTTATTAAAAGTCGTTCATGATGATACGAATAAAATTCATACTCGTTTTAATCAAGTTTTAACGCAGACGGGCCGATTAAGTTCCACGGATCCTAATCTGCAAAACATTCCAATTCGTCTAGAAGAAGGTAGAAAAATTCGCCAGGCTTTTGTGCCTTCTCAAGAGGAATATGTGATTCTAGCAGCAGATTACTCTCAGATTGAATTAAGAGTCTTAGCACATATTGCTAATGATGAGAAGTTGATCTCTGCGTTTAACGAAGGTAAAGACATTCACACTCAAACAGCTATGGATGTATTTAATGTCAAAGAAGATGAAGTTGACTCGTTAATGCGACGTCATGCTAAGGCTGTAAACTTCGGTATTGTTTATGGAATTAGTGACTACGGTTTAAGCCAGAGTCTTGGAATTACACGTAAAGAAGCGGGACAATTCATTGATAAGTATCTTGAAAGTTATCCAGGGGTTAAAGCCTATATGGACGATATTGTTCAGCAAGCTAAAAGAGAAGGTTTTGTTGAAACGATTATGAAACGCAGAAGATACTTGCCTGATATCAATAGTCGTAACTTTAATAAACGAAGTTTTGCAGAACGTACTGCTATGAATACACCAATTCAAGGAAGTGCAGCTGACATTATCAAAAAAGCAATGATTGATGTGATGGACAAACTTGATTCTTCTAATATTAAAGCGAAGATGCTCCTTCAAGTTCATGACGAATTAATATTTGAAGTGGCTAAAGACGATATTGACGCATTAAACGATTTAGTTAAAAAAGCAATGGAAAATACAGTAGACTTAAAAGTGCCGTTACTTGTTGATGCTGAGTACGGTACAACTTGGTACGACGCGAAGTAAGGGAAGGATACAGCTATGCCAGAATTACCTGAGGTAGAAACCGTTAGGCGAACGTTAGAGCCGATTATTAATAAGAAACAAATTGAAGATGTGATCATTCATTATCCAGGTATTATAAAAGAACCCCAGGATTCCGAAGCTTTTAAACAGCAAGTTATTGGTCAGACATTCAGAAATATCGATCGTTTAGGTAAGTTTCTAATGTTTAATCTAGATGATTATACTTTAGTTTCACACCTGAGAATGGAAGGGAAATATGGAGTTTTTGATCAAGGGGAACCATTAGATTTGCATACGCATATCATTTTCGTGTTAAATGATGGTAAAGAACTTCGGTACAGAGATGTTCGTAAATTCGGGACAATGCACCTAAAAACACCTAAGGAATTATTACACACAGCACCTTTAAATAAATTAGGTGTAGAGCCATTTAGTGAAGAATTTACACCTGAACATCTATATAAAAGGCTTCAAAAAACATCTCGTAAAGTTAAGCCTGCATTACTTGATCAAGCCATTGTGACAGGCTTAGGTAATATTTATGTAGATGAAGTTCTGTACTGGAGTCAAATCCATCCTGAGCGAATTGCGCATACCATCACTTTTGAAGAATCGAAGCAATTACGCTTTTATACTATAAAAGTTTTACAAGATGCCATTGATAAAGGCGGATCTTCCATACGATCTTATTTAAATAGTTTGGGAGAAGTAGGTATGTTCCAACTTCAGATCTCGGTATATGGAAAAGAGGGAGAAGCTTGTAAAAACTGTAGTACTGAAATTGTTAAAATTAAAGTAGGAGGCAGAGGGACACATTTCTGTCCTAATTGCCAACCTCTTACAAAATAACACGTGCAACATGCTTCTTTCATAAGATAGGTTGAGTCCTTATGGAGGGAGCTTTTTATTTTGGAGCACATATGGGTAATTATTTTACTACTTAGTTTTGCTGTAAGTTTTGATAGTTATTTTTTTGGTTTTACGTACAGTCTAAAATCCATTAAAGTTAAGAAAACAACTTATATGGTTATTGGTTTAGTCACATCCAGCAGTTTTTTATCTGGTTATTTATTAGGTGGCATTTTTTCGTTACTAACTCCAACAATTACCGAATATTTAGGCGGCATTATATTCTTGTTTGTTGGAGGATATGTAATCTGGCAATGGGTTGGCGAACAACGTGAAAAGATTCGAATGTATTATAAAGATGAACCGCTCAGCTGGAATTTAAAAACATTGTGGTTAATTCTTAAGGATCCTCAAATGGCTGATGTTGACCACTCTGGATCAATTAATGGTAAAGAATCATTTATCGTGGCTCTTGCCTTGTCTTTAGATTCATTTGGAAGCGGTGTTGGGGCAGCATTCACCATACTACCATACCTTTTAACAGCATTCATGGTAGGCCTCAGTTCGATGTTTTTCTTAGCTTTAGGCTCCTTGACCGGTCGATATATGGTACAGTTTAAATGGATGCAACAGTTATCATTTTTACCTGGCTTAATTTTTATTTTATTAGGGATTTGGAATTTCACAAAGTAGGTGATCAATATGTCTGTCGTAATTGGATTAACAGGAAGTATTGCAACAGGTAAGTCGACGATTTCTCAAATGTTTAAAGAATGGAAAATTCCCGTAGTTGATGCTGACCAAATAGCTAGAGATGTGGTTAAGCCGGGTGAACCCGCATATGAAAAAATTGTTGAACATTTCGGTGAAAAAGTTTTATATGAAGATTGTTCACTGAACAGGAAGAAGTTAGGGGAAATTGTTTTTCAAGATCAAGAAGAACGTGAAAAGTTAAATGGTTTTATCCATCCAGAAATCAGAAAAGAAATGTTACGGCAAAGGGATTATTTTGTTAATCAAGGTGAACAGGCCGTTGTATTAGATATTCCTCTATTGTTCGAAAGTCAACTTTTTGATTATGTGGACAAGGTATTAGTCGTTTATGTAGATCCTGAGACCCAATTAAAACGTTTAACAGAGCGAGATGAGTCCAGTAAAGAGGAAGCTTTAAGCAGAATACAATCACAGATTCCTATAACTGAAAAGCGAGACCAAGCAGATGCAGTAGTTGATAATAACGCTTCAGTTGAAAGAAGTAAAGAACAACTCATAGAAATTCTACTAAATTGGGGAATTTCTAATAAGTATCTACAAAAGTAGTAACAAATTTTAAATAACTTCCCCTATAATATATTAAATGTGTTATACTATTTTCGAGAAAAATAAATAGAGTGTAACATATATGTATTGGGAGGTTATTTTCATGACAACACGCATTGCTATAAATGGATTCGGACGTATTGGAAGAATGGTATTTCGTAGAGCGATGAAGGACGAAGAAGTGGAAGTTGTAGCTGTTAATGCTAGCTATCCCACTGAAACTCTTGCTCACTTAATTAAGTATGATTCAGTTCATGGTCAGTATGATGGAGAAGTTACATTTAATGATGAAGAAATCATTGTAGATGGTCATCACATTTCAAAAGTATCGAATCGAAATCCTGCTGAACTACCATGGGCAGACCTTAAAATAGATATTGTGATTGAAGCAACAGGTGTTTTTAAAACTAAGGAATCTGCTTCAGCGCACATCACGGCTGGCGCGAAAAGAGTTATTATTTCTGCACCCGGTAAAGAAATTGACCGCACCATCGTAATGGGTGTAAATGAAGAAGACTTTGATGCAGATTATGACGAGGTTATTTCTAATGCTTCATGTACAACAAACTGCTTAGCTCCAGTTGTTAAGGTATTAAATGATAAATTCGGTATTGATCAAGGTCTTATGACAACCGTTCATTCATTCACTAATGACCAGAAAAATTTAGATAACCCTCACAAAGACTTACGTCGTGCTCGTGGATTAACCCAGTCAATTATCCCAACTTCTACAGGCGCAGCGAAAGCAATTAATGAAGTACTCCCTGAATTAAAAGGTCGTTTACACGGAATAGCTTTAAGAGTTCCTACACCTAACGTATCGTTAGTTGATTTAGTTGTTGATTTAAACCAAGATGTCACAGCTGAAGAGGTTAATCAAGCTTTTTATGATGCAATGGAAGGTGACATGGCTGGTATTCTTTCTATTAATAACGAACCATTAGTATCAGTAGATTATACGACTTCACCATATTCATCAATTATAGATGGTCTATCTACTATGGTGATGGGGGACCGTAAAGTTAAAGTATTAGCTTGGTACGATAATGAATGGGGTTATTCTTGCAGAATTGTAGATTTAGCTAAATATGTTGGTAAAAAAAACAAAATGGTCAAATGACTATATAAATAAGTGATTTAAGAAGCCTTACTTGATACAAGGCTTCTTTTTTTATTCTCAACTACTTATGGTTTTTGTTATACTAATAAAAAGAGTTTACGAATTTCTGATGACCTAATCTGGAGTGAAAAATAAATGAAATGCCCGAATTGTGATGCTAAAAATACAAGAGTATTAGACTCTCGACCTATAGATGAAGGACGCTCGATTCGTCGACGTAGAGAATGCGAATCATGTCAATACCGTTTTACAACATTTGAACGTGTAGAAGAGATTCCATTAATTGTTGTAAAAAAGGAAGGTACTCGCGAAGAGTTTAACCGTGAAAAATTAAAGCGCGGGTTAATTAAAGCTTGTGAAAAGCGTCCTGTATCAATTGAAGAAATTGAGCGAATTGCCTTTGATGTAGAGAAAGATTTACGTAATCAAGGAAATTCAGAAATTGTCAGCGATGATATTGGTGAATTAATTATGGACAGGCTGGCAGAGGTCGATGAAGTAGCTTATGTACGGTTTGCTTCGGTATATAGACAATTTAAGGATATAAACGTCTTTATGAGTGAATTAAACGAAATGATTAATAAAAACAAGAAGTAACAGAATGAACGAGGTGTAGATATGAACGAACGTATACGGCATCTTTTGCCCAATGACCGAATGAAAATATTTAAAGAAAAACCCTTTTTCGAAGATGCTGAAACAGTATTAACTCTATTATATCAACCTCTAATTTCTATTAAAGGTGTGGCCGTATTTCAAGCCTTGTGGAAGGAATCAAATTTTCAACAATCTCAAACATCAATTTCACACCACCAAATGATGAATATGTTGAATATGACCTTAGATGAGTTTTATGACGCTCGGAAGAAGTTAGAAGCTATTGGATTACTCCATTCCTATAAAGAGGAAGGCACTTATCGAACATTATACTATGTGTTACAAAGACCTTTTTCAGTTAATAGATTTTTTGAAGACCCAATGTTATCTGTTCTATTAGAGCATCACGTGGGGCGAGATGTCTATCTGCGATTAAAGAAAAGGCTAGTCAATGTCCCGAGCTTACCAACAAACATACAGTCTGTTACGCATTCTTTTGATGATGTATTTACAACTATTCATCCTAATCACATGGTTGATAATCAACTTATTGAGGAAGAAGAGTCTATTTCCATCCAAACGCAATTACCACTTGAATGGCTTCACAAGATGCTTACTCAACAGAAAATTCATGCTCAAAAGGTCTTAACACAAGCTAATATTGAATATATTGAGAAGATTATCAAGGTCTACGATGTCGATTTTCTTGAATTAGAGAAGGCATTAATATGGGCAATTAATGAAGACCAACAGTTTGACCGAAAAGAATTTCAAGATATGTGTAAAGATATTTTTTATAAAAAACATGGTAGTGTTCCACCACGGTTGTATTCAAAAGCAAGCCAGGATGAACAACCAACAAATAAACAATCTGAAACTAACCAAAATACTGAGCAGCCGAAATCGAAGGAAGGTCAATTAATACAGCATTTTAATAACATAACACACCGTGAATTACTAGAGGATTTTTCGTCATCCGGTCGGGCATCTATGAAAGAAGTCGATATGATTACCAATATGATGGAAGAACACGGGTTAACACAACCTGTCATGAATGTATTAGTTGATTATGTATTGAAGCGTAACGGAAACAAACTGTCAAAAAATTATTTAGAAACCATCGCAGCTCATTGGAGTCGTGAAGATATTCAATCAGCGAAAGATGCGATGCAAATTGCTAAACGTGAGCATCACATGTACGAAACGTGGAAACAAAAGAAATCACAAAATCAACGAAAACAACAACGATCAAAAGAAGTTTTACCGAAATGGTTTGAAGAAGAACGAAAAAACAAACGCAAAAGCACACAACCTGCACAAGAACCTAAGAAACAAATTAATACAGGCGAATCACAAAAGAAACGTGAAGAACTCGAAGCGTTTATTAAAAATTATTCTAAAACGAAGCATTAAGGGTGAAATAAATGGAATCAATACAATCAGCGCTTAGTAAATGGATGAAGGGAAAAGAAAGCTTTCAACAGTCGATGAATCAAATGCGTCAAGAAGTATTATCTTCTCCGGAAATACAAGCTTTCTTAAAAGAACATCCAGAAATAACATCTGAACAAATAAATAAGCAATTAATTAAGTTATATGAATATGATGTTCAATCCAAAGCATGTGAAAAGTGTCCTTCACTTGAAGGGTGTAAGAATGTCGTTTCAGGCTATGCACCTGATATTAGACTTGAAAATGGACGAATTAAATTGATTTATCATGAGTGTCCGCGTAAAGAAAGGCATTTGGAGGAAGTCGAAAAGAAAAAGTTCGTTCAAAGTTTACACATGCCTAAAGAAATACATGAAGCTTCTTTTGACAAGATTTATTTAGATGAGGAAGCACGTCTCGATGTTTTTGCCCAAGTTAAGAAATTTTTTGATGAGAGTGATAAAGAGGTTCCAAGTAAAGGGCTGTATCTATATGGAAAGTTTGGTGTGGGTAAAACTTATTTATTAGCGGCTTTGGCCAATGCGCTCGCTGAACGGAAAATTGATACTTATTTCATCTATATGCCTGAATTAGTACGGGAAATGAAAGCGTCGATTAATGATTCCACTATTAATGAAAAGATTGACCGATTTAAAAACGCATCTGTATTAATTTTAGATGATATTGGTGCTGAATTTTCATCTGCTTGGTTTAGGGATGAAGTGTTAGGGGCGATTTTACAATTCAGAATGATGGAAAGGTTACCAGTCTTTTTCACTTCTAATTATTCGCCTGATGAGCTTGAGTCCATATTATCAAAATCCGGTAAAGGTGATCATGAGCAATTAAAGGCTGCAAGAATTATGGAACGAATCACACAATTAAGTAAGCCTGTAGAAGTTTTAGGTGACAACTATAGAAATTGAGAGGAGGTATTAAGACCTTTCCTTAATTTTTTTATATTACAAAAATAAAGATTGTCCTAAATTTTCATGTTTTACAATTCTCTTTCATAAACTGTATTACTGTGAATGAAGTGGAAAGAGGGATGAAACATGAAAGAGACGCTATTTCTGTTTCAAGATGAGAAAGACGCTAATCAATTTTATCTGTTTGTATTAGCATCAACATTCAATGGAAACGTACAAATTAATGGGAGTGAAGTACGGATTTCTAATTATTCGATGTTAAAACAGACAAGCCTTGTAGATTTGATTTTTCCTTTTATTGTTAATTATTACGTGCCAAGAATTTCAAATTATTTACTAAAGAACACTTATTACTATCACGATGATGAGATTGAACAAATCATACCTTTTGTATTATCAGTAAGTTCTATTTCGAAAGAGCTTCATACGGATTTATCATTTTCTTTATACGAGCGTTTGATTTATTATTTATACACCCATCAGACAAGAGGGTTAGTGGACATGAAGCACTTATATTTATCATTGTTTCAAAATGAAGAGGCTTGGATTGAAATTGTTGGTTACGGAATCGAAGAATGGCAATTTGAATTAAATTTTCAAGATAAGATGAATGACATAAGAGAGTATGTCTTCAAAAGAAAGCCTAAACTCCCAAAAGTAGTTGTAAACATTAAGGAAGATATTCGTTTTTTCGATAGCCATGGACAACCCATTCGCGAAGAAGTTTTAAAACACTTTAGAAGGGTCTCAGGTACCACTGTAATTGAAGAGTATGACCAATCGAAGTTAGTGTCTACATTATTATCTATAGCACCACAACAAATTGATGTCTATGCTTCTAATGAACATATCCACAATTTATATTGGATGATGAGTATCTTTCAAGAGCGGATGAAATTGTTCCCACTAGAACAATTTCCATTTAAATTTGTCGAATAGCTTGATTTTCTTTTCAGACATCGTTATAATACCTACATAAAATATGAACAGTGAATGTATTGATGAGGATAAGATCAAATGGAAACAGCTTTACAGAGAAGAAAGTAGCGCTGAGAACTTTCTAGTATGACTATTTGTTTACCACCTCGGAGCATCAATTGTGAACTAGGTATAGCTAGCGATTGACGTACAATCGGCGTTAACGATGTCTGAAAGTGCTGCAATTCATTGCAGAAACTGGGTGGAACCACGGGTATATAACACTCGTCCCTATTATTAGGGATGAGTGTTTTTTATTTTATAAAATTCTGTTAAAGATGTTGTTTAAGTTGAAGTTGAGCGAAAGGCGGCGACTCCTGCGGGAACAGCACGAGCCGAAAATCACGCAAAACGAACGGCAGTGAGTTTTGAGAAGTTGAGGCCGTGCCCGCGGAAAGCGTCCGCCTGTAGCGCCAAAATACAACAGTAGTCTTTAATAGATAAGAAAAAGGAGTGTTAGATGATGTCTGAAATGATTCAAATCCAATTCCCAGACGGAAATAGCAAGGAGTTTCCTAAAGGGACAACGACAGAAGAAATCGCGTCTTCAATCAGTTCAGGGTTAAAGAAACAATCTTTAGCCGGTAAATTCAACAATGAAATGGTTGATTTACGTACCCCATTAAATGAAGACGGTCATATACAAATCATTACGTATCGTGATGAAGAGGGGGTAGAGGTTTTAAGACACTCGACAGCCCACTTAATGGCACAAGCGATTAAACGCTTATATCCAAACGTTAAACTTGGTGTAGGACCTGTCATAGAAAATGGCTTCTACTACGACATCGATATGGAAGAAACAATTACACCTGAGGATCTTCCAAAAATCGAAAAAGAGATGAAGAAGATTGTTGATGAGGCACTTGAAATTAAGCGTGAAGAATTATCACGTGAGGAAGCAAAAGAGCGTTATAAAGAAATTGGTGATGACTTAAAGCTAGAATTAATTGATGATATTCCTGAAGGTCAACCGATTTCGTTTTACGAACAAGGTGAGTTTTTCGATCTATGTCGTGGTGTTCACGTTCCTCACACAGGAAAGATTAAAGTATTCAAGTTATTAAATATCTCAGGAGCTTATTGGCGTGGAGATAGTGATAACCAGATGTTACAACGTATTTACGGTACTGCTTTTGAAAAGAAAAGCCAGTTAGAAGAGTATTTACACTTACTAGAAGAAGCAAAAGAGCGCGATCACCGTAAGTTAGGTAAAGAACTGGATATTTTTACTGTTTCACAAAAAGTCGGTCAGGGGCTACCGCTTTGGTTACCTAAAGGTGCGACAATTCGCCGTACTATTGAACGGTATATCGTTGATTTAGAAACTCGTTTAGGATATGACCATGTTTATACTCCTGTTTTAGGTAGTGTAGATTTATACAAAACAAGTGGTCACTGGGATCATTATCAAGAAGATATGTTTCCGAAAATGGAAATGGACAATGAAGACTTAGTACTTCGTCCGATGAACTGTCCGCACCATATGATGGTTTATAAAAATGAGTTACACAGTTATCGTAATTTACCAGTTCGAATTGCTGAACTTGGTCAAATGCACCGATACGAAATGTCAGGGGCTTTGGCTGGTTTACAGCGTGTGCGTGGCATGACATTAAACGATGCTCACATTTTTGCACGTCCAGATCAATTAAAAGATGAATTCATCCGGGTAGTAGAATTAATCCAAAATGTTTATAAAGACTTTGGAATTAATGACTACTATTTCCGTTTATCTTACAGAGATCCTGAAGATAAAGAGAAATACGTGGATAATGATGAAATGTGGAACAATGCAGAAGCGCTCCTTAAAGAAACAATGGATGAGATGGATGTTGAATTTGTTGAAGCTAAAGGCGAAGCAGCATTCTACGGACCTAAGCTTGATGTACAGGTGAAAACAGCTTTAGGTAAGGATGAGACTTTATCTACTGTTCAGTTGGATTTCCACCTGCCTGAACGCTTTGACTTAACTTACATTGGTGAAGACGGTAAAGAACACCGACCAGTCGTTATCCACCGCGGTGTCGTTTCAACAATGGAACGTTTTGTTGCTTTCTTAATTGAAGAGTATAAAGGTGCCTTCCCGACATGGTTAGCACCTGTTCAAGCAAAAATCATTCCAGTTTCATTAGATGCCCATATGGAATACGCTAAAAAAGTAGAAGACCGTTTGCGTCGTGAAGGTATTCGAGTTGAACTGGATACACGTGATGAAAAACTTGGTTATAAGATTCGTGAATCACAAACACAAAAAGTTCCTTATTCATTAGTTTTAGGTGATAAGGAAATGAATGATGAAGCCGTTAACGCTCGTAAATACGGTGAACAAGATAGTGAGACAGTTGGTTTAGAAGGTTTTGTTCAACAAATGGTTGATGAGGTTAAACAGTATAAGTTATAATACAAAGCAGTTGCGCTTTAAGCGTAGCTGCTTTTATCTTTTTTAAAGTCTTGACATTTTAATTGTGCAGTTATATACTGTTAAGAGTGAATTAAATAAGGTCATTGATAGACAAGTAGAAGCACCCGCTTCTCACCTGATCGACGCAAGAAGCAGTTGGCAGGTTACTATATTTCTGACACATACAGATGAGTATGTTCTTTTAGAAATGTCGTGTGGGTGCAACTATTGTGCCGACACTTTTTTTATTGTTTAAACACTTGTCGTGAATGCCTTATCTTTTTACGAATATTGTGGAGGTGGCTCACTATTAGCAGAGATATGAATGTTAATGAGGGAATTCGTGCTAAAGAGGTACGTCTCATTGACGCGAATGGCGAACAATTAGGAATTAAATCTCGTCAAGAAGCTTTAGAGATTGCTGATCGTGTTAATCTCGATTTAGTGTTGGTTGCGCCAAACGCTAAACCGCCGGTATGTCGAATTATGGACTACGGTAAATATCGCTTCGAACAGCAGAAAAAGGAAAAAGAGCAACGTAAAAACCAAAAGATCGTTAACATCAAAGAGGTGCGTTTAACGCCAGCTATTGAAGATCATGACTTTAATACGAAGTTACGTAACGCTCACAAATTCCTTAAAAAAGGCGATAAAGTAAAAGTTAGCGTTCGTTTCCGCGGCCGCGCGATTACGCATAAAGAGTTAGGTAGAGAAGTCTTAGATCGTTTTGCTAACGAGTGTAGCGAACTAGCAACACTTGAAACAAAACCTAAGATGGAAGGCCGTAACATGTTTATGATGCTTGCTCCTAAAGCTGAAAAATAAGGAGTACAATCTTTAGAAGGAGGACTTTACGATGCCAAAAATGAAATCTCATAAAGGCGCTCAAAAGCGTTTCAAGAAAACAGGAACTGGAAAATTCAAGCGTTCTCACGCTTTCACTAGTCACTTATTTGCGAACAAATCTACGAAACAGAAGCGTAAATTACGTAAAAGTGCTATGGTTTCTAAATCAGACGAAGGTCGTCTAAGCAAACTATTACCTTACAAATAAGATTATTAACGGATAGATCTAGGAGGGATTACAATGCCACGTGTAAAAGGTGGAACAGTTACGCGTCAACGTCGTAAGCGCGTATTAAAATTAGCAAAAGGTTATTATGGTTCTAAAAGAACGTTATTCAAAACAGCAAAACAACAAGTAATGAAGTCAGGTCAGTATGCATACCGTGACCGCAGACAGAAAAAACGTGACTTCCGTAAACTATGGATTGCACGTATTAACGCTGCAGCACGTATGAATGACATGTCTTACAGCCGTCTAATGCACGGTTTAAAACTTGCTGGTATTGACATCAACCGTAAAATGCTAGCTGAATTAGCAGTAAGCGACGAAAAAGCTTTCGCTGAACTAGCTGACCAAGCAAAATCAGCTCTTAAGTAATAATAATGTAAACCCTGAAAGGACGCTCCTTTCAGGGTTTTGTTTTACATAAAATATTTTTTTAGAATCCAGTTAAGGAGCAATAACATGACTTACTTAATTTATGTAATTATAATTATGAGTTTCATTGGTTTTATTTCGATGGGTTATGACAAACGCAAAGCTAGAAAAGAGCAGTGGCGGATTCCCGAGAAGACACTTTGGACTTTTGCGGTTCTAGGTGGAGCTACAGGGATGTGGCTCGGTATGAATTTTTTCCGTCATAAGACGAAGCATCTCTCTTTTAAGTATGGACTACCTATTTTGACAATCTTATGGATAGCAGCACTCATTTACATGTCATAATAGCTCGTCTTATGTCATATAGTTATATGTAAGACGAAAGGAAGGGAGATCGTCATGGAAAATATAGTTGCATGGGCTCAAGAATCACTAACAACTACGAGCTATGCTGCACCTGTGCTATTTATAGTTTTTCACCTTATTCGACCTTTCTTATTTGTTCCTGTTGCCTTTATTTGTATTACTGGTGGGCTAATATTTGGTTTAACTTATGGTGCGATTTATTCCTTAATCGGGGTAACGTTATCAAGTTTAGTTTTTTATTTCTTTATTAAACAAATGCCAAATTTATTTTATCGCTTCCATCGGTTAAGAGAAAAAATGTTTGGAAAGCATCGTCAGTTATCTTTCCCACAAGTGATGCTTTTACGAGTGACGCCATTTATACATTTTCATTTAGTTTCGATTTTTCTAATCGAAATGACGAGAAACTTTAAAGAATATGCTAAGTTATCGATTTTGTCCAATCTACCATTAGCTGTTCTTTACACGTCATTTGGTCAATGGTTTCAAGCGCTAAAGGTCCACCACATTTTTGTTTTATTAGGCCTTGTTTTAATCGTCTTCTATTTACTTAGAAAAAAAGAAATCGTCATGAAGTGGGAAGATTTCTTCTCGCCAGACCTTCAAAAGTAGTATGTAAACACTTACTTTAAACGTGTTATACTAACGCTTAGGAGGTTTTTTTAATATGAATTGGGACGAGCTGTATGATCTGCAAAAAGAGTTAGATGAAAAGATACGTGAAAGTCATTCTTTAACTAGAGATGCTATTCTGGAAGACAAGTTTCTTGCCTTACTTGTTGAAGTAAGTGAACTTGCTAATGAAACAAGATGCTTTAAATTTTGGAGTCAAAAAGGGCCAAGTGATGATTCGGTGATCCTGGAAGAATTTGTGGACGGTATACATTTTATCTTATCGCTTGGTCTTGATTTTAATTATAGATATAAGCAAGAATCTATTAAAAAAATTAATGATTCCCAGACTAAATTATTCCACTTAATTATTGAGAAAATATATCAATTCAAACAAAACCCTACCAAAGAAAACTATCAAGTGATGATGAAGGCATACATTCAGTTAGGGTATCAGCTTGGATTTAATGAACAAGAAATATATAATGCTTATTTGGACAAAAATAAAGTGAATCATAATCGACAAGAGTTTGGTTATTAATTTTGTGAAATATTCGTAAAACCTTTATAATGGAATAGGCAGATAAATAATATAGTTGATTTAGGAGGAAGACACATGGCAAATTTTGATGAAACTCTTACGATGTTAAAAGATTTAACAGATGCCAAAGGAATTCCAGGTAATGAAAGAGAACCGCGAGAAGTGATGAAAAAATACATAGCTTCACATGCGGAAGAAGTTACAACGGATCATTTGGGGAGCTTAATTGCTAAGAAGACAGGTGAAGAAAACGGACCAAAAGTTATGGTGGCAGGTCACCTGGATGAAGTTGGTTTTATGGTGACTAGAATCGACGACAAAGGTTTTATTTTCTTCCAACCAGTAGGTGGCTGGTGGAATCAAGTTATGTTGGCACAGCGTGTGACTATTATGACGCGTGAAGGTGACCTAACAGGGGTAATTGGTTCTAAGCCTCCACATATTTTATCTCCTGAAGCTCGTAAAAAGCCAGTAGAGATTAAAGATATGTTTGTTGACATTGGTGCTTCAAGCAGAGAAGAAGCTGAAGAGTTTGGTGTACGCCCAGGCGATTCAATCGTTCCTTATTTTGAATTTACTCAGATGAAGAATGATAAACTTCTACTTGCTAAAGCGTGGGATAACCGTATTGGTTGTGCAATCGCAATTGAGGTATTAAAACGTCTTAAAGATGAAAAACATCCAAACGTGGTTTACGGTGTTGGTACGGTTCAAGAAGAAATCGGACTACGCGGTGCTGGTACTTCTGCTCATGCTATTAAACCTGATATCGGTTTTGGTGTTGACGTAGGTATTGCAGGAGACATGCCTGGTGTTGATGATAAGGACGCAGCAAGCGAAATGGGTAAAGGCCCACAAATCGTTCTTTATGATGCATCAATGGTATCTCATAAAGGTGTTCGTGATTTCGTTATTAACACAGCTGAAGAAAACAACATCCCATTCCAATATGAGTCTATGCCTGGTGGTGGAACTGACTCAGGTAAAATTCACTTAACTGGTGATGGGGTACCGTCATTATCAATCACGATCCCAACTCGTTACATTCACTCACATGCAGCTATGCTACACCGTGATGATTTTGACAATGCGGTTGACTTAATAGTTAAAGTTATTAAAAAGCTAGATCGTAAAACTGTAGAGAGCATTACATTTAGCTAATTATAAAAATCTCGCTGACACAAGTCAGCGAGATTTTTTGCGTTCACAGAAATAATTGAGCGTTCACAGAAATAATTGAGCGTTCACAGAAATAATTGAGCGTTCATCGAAATAATAGCGCGCTTTGTAAAAACAACCCCACTTGCTTCAATGCAAGTGGGGTACCCTTAACCTAATTTTTGAGCCTCTTGTTCTAATAATGTAAGCATTTGTTCTTTTTCATTATCATCGGCATTTTGCCAAATCATTTCAAAAAGTACACCTAGACCAGGAAGCATCTTTTCTTCTCCGCTTTCAATTGCATCTAAAATTGTTGCTTCTAACTGCTCTTCGTTATTACCTGCGATATTACTTTTTATAGCTTTTCTTAAATTTAAATCCATTGAAGGTCACCTCATTTTGAATATACATTTTATATGTAGTTTGACCAAACAGTTCTAAACTATGTATGATGGTAAAAAAGCTATTTAGGAGTAAAATACAGATGATTGAATCAAAACAAAATAAGCAAGTTAAACAATGGAAAAAATTGCATCGAAAAAAGTACCGTGATGAATTAAATACGTTTTTAGTTGAAGGATGGCATTTAGTTGAAGAAGCAATTAAAAGTGATTGGACTATTGAAAAACTGATTGTACATGAAGATGAAACAGTTCCAAATGAATGGGAAAATCATGAATTCATTTATGTGAGTGATGAGGTATTTAATGAATTATCGCAGACAGAGACACCTCAAGGTATTATGGCCTTGGTTCAAATTAAAGTTGAAGAGAAAAATGATTTTCAAAAGGTGTTGCTTATTGATGCGGTCCAGGATCCGGGTAATGTTGGCACGATGATTCGGACAGCCTTAGCTTTTGATATCGATGCCGTGACCTTAGGTAAAGGCTCTGCCGACTTATTTCATGATAAAGTCATTCGTGCAACACAAGGTGCGTTATTTCATATACCTGTAATACGAGGAAATCTGGATGAATGGATTGATAAATGCCGAACTAACGATATAAAAGTGTTTGGAACAGCATTAGATGAACAGGCTAAACCACTTAACGAAATTCAATCACCAGGTACTTTTGCAGTTATTGTAGGAAATGAAGGCAGTGGAGTAAATCCTGAATTTCTATCCAGAGCTGATGAAACGGTATATATTCCAATTCATCGTCAAAGTGAATCATTAAATGTCGGTATTGCAACCAGTATTGTTTTATATCATTTTTCACTTGTGACTTGATAAAATGTCAAATGTTTTCTATAATTATTCTCAGAACAATTGAATTATAAAAGCTGTGAATGAGGTCAAGTAAGCTTTTCAGCTGATTGATGAACAGGGAATGGATACCTTGGACTGGAAGTATCCTCATTAATTGAAAAGCCGAATTTCACTCTGGAGCTGGCACCTGGACCTGTTTAGTAAAGGTGACCCGGAGATCGTCCGTTATCGAAACGAAGTGGGTAACTTACATAGTTATCAATTAGGGTGGTAACACGGATATACAACTCGTCCCTTTTCCTTAGGGAGGAGTTTTTTTATTTGCATAAAAAAGGAGGAAACAAAGTGAAGGAACGTCTACAAGAAATTAAAGAAGAAGCGTTGAAACAAATTCAATCATCTGATGATGAAAAACAATTACAAGATGTACGTGTGTATTTCCTTGGTAAAAAAGGTCAGATTACAGAAGTTTTAAAAGGTATGGGTAAACTTTCAAAAGAAGAGCGTCCAGTGATTGGTCAATTAGCTAATGAGGTACGAGACGAAATTACGGAAGCATTGGAAAGCAAGAAAACTAAATTAGAGCAAGCAGCCATGGAACGTCAGTTAAAAGAAGAATCGATTGATGTGACATTACCTGGACGACCTGCTCAAGTTGGTGGCCCGCATTTATTAAGAAAAGTTATTCGTAATATTGAAGACCTATTTACAGGTATGGGTTATCAAGTGGCTGAAGGACCAGAAGTTGAAACAGACTTCTATAACTTCGAATCGTTAAACTTACCTAAAAATCACCCGGCTCGTGATATGCAAGATTCATTCTTTATTACAGAAGAACTATTAATGCGTACACAGACCTCACCGGTGCAGGCACGTACTTTAAGAAAGCATGAAGGTAAAGGACCAGTTAAAATCATTTGTCCCGGTAAAGTTTATCGCCGTGACACAGATGACGCGACACACTCACACCAGTTTACACAAATAGAGGGCTTATATGTAGATGAAAATGTTCGCATGAGTGATTTAAAAGGAACCTTAAATGAATTTGCTAAACATTTATTTGGCGAAGAGCGTGCCATTCGTTTACGCCCGAGTTTCTTCCCGTTTACTGAGCCTTCAGTTGAAATGGATATCTCATGTAAGATCTGTGGTGGAGAAGGTTGTTCAGTTTGTAAAGGGTCTGGTTGGATTGAGATTTTAGGTGCTGGCATGGTGCATCCAAATGTATTAGAAATGGCTGGCTTTGATTCTGAGAAATATTCTGGATTTGCTTTTGGAATGGGACCCGAGCGTATCGCGATGTTGAAATATGGTATAGAAGATATTCGTCACTTCTATACAAACGACGTACGATTCTTAAAGCAATTCCATGGGGTATAAAGGAGGAATGAAATCATGTTAGTATCACGAAAATGGTTAGAACAATATGTGGATTTAAACAATATAGAAACAAATGACTTAGCTGAAACAATTACTAAAAGTGGGCTTGAAGTTGAACAAGTGCACGGGCCGGCTTTAGCTCATGAAAAAGTAGTCGTAGGCTATGTCAAAGAGTGTGAACAACATCCAAATGCAGATAAATTAAATGTATGCCAAGTAGACGTAGGTGAAGAGGAGTTAGCACAAATCGTTTGTGGAGCACCGAATGTGGCAAAAGGTCAGCATGTTGTTGTTGCAAAACCTGGAGCGCGTTTACCAGGTGGATTTAAAATTAAAAAAGCTAAACTACGTGGTGAAGCATCTGAAGGTATGATTTGCTCATTACAAGAGTTAGGGATCGATGAAAAATACGTGCAAGATGAATTCAAAGAAGGTATTTATGTCTTCCAAGAAGATGTTAAAGCAGGAGAACCAGCTTGTCCTATACTAAACCTTGATGATGAGATTATTGAAATTGAATTAACGGCTAATCGTTCAGATTGTTTAAGCATGTTTGGAATGGCTTACGAAGTTTCAGCTGTTTACAATAAAGACATCAATTTACCAAATCCTGAAGTTCAAATCTCTAATGAGGCTTCAAGTGACTATATTTCGGTAAAAATTGAAGATGAAAAAGCTAACCCATATTACGGAGCTTGGATCATTAAAAATGTAACAGTTAAGTCATCTCCATCATGGTTACAGAACCGTTTAATCAGTGCAGGCATCCGTCCAATCAATAATGTGGTAGATGTGACAAACTACGTATTATTAGAATATGGTCAACCTCTACACGCTTTTGATTATGATCGTTTTGGTTCTAAAGAAGTCGTGACTCGTTTGGCCAAAGATGGTGAAACGATAAAAACTTTAGATGGGGAAGAACGTACATTAACTTCTGATCACCTTGTCATTACAAATGGAAAAGAAGCTCATGCCATTGCTGGTGTAATGGGTGGAGAAGAGTCAGAAGTTCAGGATGATACAACGACGATTTTACTTGAAGCGGCTTATTTTGATCCAGGTGTCGTTCGCCAAGGCTCTAAAGATCACGGCCTTCGCAGTGAAGCGAGCGTTCGCTTTGAAAAAGGATTAGACATTACGCGCGTAAAAGAAGCGGCAACTCGTGCAGCAGAGCTTTTATCTGAATTAGGTAACGGAACTGTTTTAGGGGAATTAGAGGAAGAAGGATCAACTGATTATACTCCTGAAGTTGTTAAGTTCACTCAAGATGAAATCAATAAGAAAATTGGAACAGACATTTCAACAAATGAAATGAAGAGTATTATTGAGCGTTTGCGTTTTGATGTAGAAGTAGATGGTAACTCATTCACAGTAACTGTTCCTCCACGTCGAAATGATATTTCAATCAAAGAGGATATGGTTGAAGAAATTGCTCGTTTGTATGGATATGACAATATTCCATATACATTACCAATTGGATCAGCTCACAAAGGTGGCTTAACGAGACGCCAAAAATTAATTCGAGAAACACAAGACTATTTACAAAAAGCAGGCCTTAATGAATCATTAACTTATTCTTTAACTAAAGAAGATTGGGCAACTAAGTTTGTCAGTCCAGAAATCAAATCAATGAATACTGAGCCGATTAACTTAGCTTTACCAATGACTGACTTGCATAGCCACTTGCGTTTAAGCGCTATTCCTGAGCTATTATCAAGCGTTCAGTATAATGTTGCTCGTAATCAATATAATGTAGCATTATATGAAATTGGTTCTGTCTATCTGCAAAAAGAAAAAGGCTCTCAGCCTGAAGAAAACTTACGCGTATCAGGAGCTGTTACTGGCCTTTGGGAAAATCATCCTTGGCAAGGTGAAAAGCTTGAAGTCGACTTCTTTGTCATTAAAGGTATTTTAGAGGGAATGTGTGAACACTTATTAGGTAGAAATGTTGAGTTTGAAAAGGCTGATTTGGATGATATGCATCCAGGTCGAACGGCTGTCGTGAAATTAGATAATGAAGTGATTGGATATGTCGGCCAAGTTCATCCAATGGTCCAAAAAGGTTACGACTTACAAGAAACATATGTATTTGACTTAAATTTAGATCAGCTTTTAGATCAAGCTAATGCTAGTGAAAAATATCGTGCAATTACTAAATACCCAGCAATTGCTCAAGACTTAGCATTTGTTGTAGATCGTGACGTTCCAGCTAAACAATTAGAAGATGCGATTCTTCAACAAGGTCAACCTTACTTAGAAACGGTTCGAGTTTTTGACGTTTATCAAGGTGAGCATATGGAAGAAGGTAAAAAATCAATCGCGTTTAACTTAGTATTCCAAAATGATGAACGCACACTTAAAGATGAAGAGATTGAAGAGGCAAGAAATACAATTGTGAAATACATTGAAGATAACTTTAATGCAGTCCTTCGTGGATAATAGAAACCCCAGCTACAAGAAATATTGTAGCTGGGGATTTTAATTATCTAGCCTTCTTCGTATTAGCAAAATGAACTTTGGCTATTTGATCTAAGAACGGTTCTCCTTTTGACTTAACTATACGCTTAATTTGCTGGTCGACAATTTTAGAAGCGCCTTTTTGTAAATCAAAACCTACTAATTTTGAAAGTTTGTTCATCTCACTTAAAAATCTATACCTTGCAATCATAGATGCAGCAGCTACTGGAATGGAATAACTTTCAGCCTTAGTCATAAACGATAAGTCTTGACGCGGCGTGCTTCGAGTTGCTTTCACATGTTTAAAGAAAATTTCTGGTTCACAGAATTGGTCGACTAAAATACCTTCGTAATCAGCTTTACCCTCTGATTTTTTTATTATATTCTCAATTGCATGATGGTGCATCCATGCTTTCATTCGACCTTGTGTCCAGCCTTTGCGTTGAAGCTGATTGTATTTTTCATTGTTTAATGTTAGTGAACTATAAATGATATCAGTTTGCAAGACATCTTTTACGATTTTCCTAATAGTTGGATCTTTCAAGGTTTTTGAATCTTTAACCCCTAATTCACGTAGTAGTTCTTGCTGCCTTTCAGTAGCATAGACCGCAGCCACAGTAATTGGACCAAAATAGTCACCTGTTCCTGCTTCATCTGAACCGATATGAGCTTGGTCTAAGAAATTAGGTTTTGCTTTGCTTTTTGATTGTTCTTTTGACTTACCGCTTACCTCTCCCCATTTAGCTGCTTCATCAGCATGAGTGTCCCCTTGAAACATCACTTTTCCTGATTCATATGCTGTGATTTTACAACCATTAATAGTTGCGACCATAACCGAATAGGGAGGTTTCTTTGATGAACGGTAAGGTGTATAATAATTAACAAGTTTCTTCATTTTTTGTTTATCTAATTTAATAACACTTTGTCCCATATTTGTTTCTCCTTTAACCTTATTATTATCAGTATACATTGTGTTAAAACTATGAATCCACCATAATCTACTTTCCTAATCATGTAAAAACGTGTTACTATATGGATTAGAAATGTATTTGAGGAGGACTCGTGATGTCAGAGTCGGGAAAAAATAGAATCACAGTCGAAATAAGTAATCGAAAATTTACTGTAGTAGGAGAAGAATCCGCTGAACACATAAAAATGGTTGCAAGCTTAGTGGATCAAAAAATGGATGAAATCCGCTATGCTAAACCTTCTTTAGATACATCACAACTAGCTGTACTCACTGCACTTAATACCATGAGCGACTACCTAAAACTAAAAGAAGAATACAACGCAATGGTACAGAAAGAAAGGAAGAATAACAGAAGATAAAATGGTTAGCTTAATATTACTTATACTACTCATATTAGGATTTTTAATAGGATTAAAAAGAGGTTTTATATTACAGTTTTTACACCTTACTGGATTTATTACCGCTTTTATTATTGCGTTACTTTATTTTAAAGAATTAGCTTCAAGATTAGAACTATGGATTCCTTACCCTGACATGACAGACGTTTACTTTTGGGGAGCTGTTTTTAATTCGGATGCATTAGAAGGTGCTTTTTATCACGGGATTGCCTTTTTTGCAATCTTCTTTGTGGTGAAAATCATTATGCAAATAATTGCTAACTTACTAGATTTCGTTGCTCACCTGCCAATATTACATAGTGTCAATAATTTATTAGGTGCAATATTTGGTGTAGTTGAAATGTATGTAATTTTATTTGTATTATTATTCTTTGCTTCATTAATTCCAGTAGACATCGTACAAGAATCACTGAATCAGTCCGTACTTGCTAGTTTTATTATTGAAAAAACACCAATATTTTCTGAGCAATTAAAAGAAAAATGGTTTACAAACTTAGAATAAGTAACAAGGGGTTAACTCAGTTAGAGTTCAACCTCTTTTCTTTGTAATTTAATAAGATTTTAACTCATGGATTAAGTTATAAAAGAGGTGGGTATTTATGGATAAAAACCAAGTAATTAGACATTTAGAGAATATCGCAACTTATTTAGAGTTAAAAGGTGAAAATGCATTTAAAACTTCTGCTTATCGGAAGGCAGCTCAAGCTCTCGAGAGGGACGATCGTTCTCTTAATGAAATAGATGATTTTGGTGCGCTTAATGGGATTGGTAAAGGTACCAAAGCGGTTATTGAAGAATTTATTAATCATGGCGAGACTGAAACATTAAATACTCTAGCAGAAGAAGTGCCTAAGGGGTTAATTCCTCTATTAAAGATACAAGGTCTAGGCGGTAAAAAGTTATCTCGATTATATCAAGAATTAGGGGTAATTGATGAAGCTACTCTTCGAAAAGCATGTGAAAATGGTGAAGTAGAAGCCATGAGTGGATTTGGTAAAAAATCTGTTGAAAAGATTGTAAAGGCTCTGGACGATGCTAATACTAGACCAGAAAGGTTACCAGTATCTTATGTCATCCCAATAAAAGAAGCAATAGAAGCTCAGCTAAAATCACTTGAAGGTGTGTTAGACTTCTCTGTTGCTGGGAGTTTAAGACGCCTTAAGGAAACCGTGAAAGATATAGATTTTATTGTAGCCACAACAACGCCAGAAAAAGTTGCAGACCAGTTAGTTGAGTTACCTTCTGTAAAAGAAGTAGTCTCTAAAGGTTCAACTAAAGTAACAGTTGTTGTAAGCGATGATTGGGATATTTCTGTTGATTTCAGGTTAATTGAGCCTGAGCATTTTGTAACAACATTACACCATTTTACAGGTTCAAAAGACCACAACGTTGAAATGCGTCGTTTAGCAAAAGAAAAAGGTTATAAAATTAGTGAATATGGCATTCAACATAGTGAAACAGAAGAAAATCATACATTTAAAACTGAAGAAGAATTCTTTAATTTCTTAGATTTACCCTATCTGCCTCCTGAAATTCGTGAATCTGGTGAAGAAGTCTCCATAAATGAATTACCAGAGTTAGTTGAACTATCACAAATTCGTGGTGATGTTCACATGCACACGACTTGGAGTGATGGGGCACAATCAATTGATGAAATGATTGAAAAAGCTGTTGAAAAAGGCTATGAATTTATTGCCATTACCGATCACTCTAAATTCTTAAGAGTCGCAAACGGATTAAATGAAAAAAGGTTACGGGAGCAAAAAGAAAAGATACGTGAATGGAATGAGAAGTACTCTGAAATTACAGTTTTATCAGGGATAGAAATGGATATTTTACCAGATGGCAACCTGGATTATGAAGAGGACTTTCTCAAAGAATTAGATTTCGTTATTGCGTCGATTCATTCAAGTTTCAATCAAAGTGAAGAAAAAATTATGAGTCGCCTTAAACGAGCACTTGAATGTCCATATGTAGATATGATTGCTCACCCAACAGGGCGCTTAATTGGAAAACGTAATGGATATCCAGTAAACTATGAGCAATTCATCGATTTAGCAGTAGAAACTAAAACTATTATTGAACTTAATGCTAATCCTAATCGATTGGATTTAGAGTGGGACTGGCTAAGAGTAGCTCAAGATAAAGGTGCTTATATTGCTATTAATACAGATGCTCACAATTATAAAATGTTAGACGATATGAAAATTGGAGTTCAAGCTGCAAAAAAAGGTTTTATAAAAAAGGACTCTGTAATTAACACATGGAGTATTGATAAATTACTTCATTTTTTAAAACAAAAAAAAGGTGATTAACGTGAACGATAAAATACTGAATCAATTAGAATTTATGAAAGTTAAAGAATGGCTAAAAGATCATGCTGCTACTAGTTTAGGTAAAGAAAAAGCTATGAAACTTTTTCCATCTACCAATTTGGATGAAGTCACCCATTGGCAGGATGAAACTGACGAGGCAGTGTCTATTCTTAGATTAAAAGGTAACATTCCTTTAGGCGGTATTTCTGATATTCGCCCAGCCATCAAACGTGCCAGCATCGGTGGGATTTTGTCTGCTACTGAGTTATTAGACATTTCCAATACGTTATATGGTGCTAAACAATTAAGACGTTTTATAGAAGGTTTAGAGGATATTGAGTTGCCTCATTTTTATGATTATATGGAACAACTTATGCCTTTAAATCAACTTGAACAATCCATTAAAAGTTGCATTGATGAATATGGACATGTCATGGATGGTGCTTCAAGTAAATTAAGAACAATTCGTAGCCAAATTCGCTCTTATGAGGGCAGTGTCCGGGATAAATTAGATCAATACACTAAATCAAAAAGTAATATGTTATCAGATGCGATTGTAACGATTCGAAATGAGCGTTATGTTTTACCTGTTAAACACGAATATCGTTCGGCTTTTGGGGGTATTGTGCATGATCAATCTTCATCTGGACAAACACTCTTTATAGAGCCTCAATCAGTAGTGGATATAAATAATAAGCTATTAGAAGCTCGTGTCGAAGAAGAACAAGAAGTAGAAAAGATATTACGTGAATTATCCAGTTTAGTACAAATTGATGCCGAGGTATTAAGACATAATGTCGATGTTTTACAACAGGTTGACTTTATTGTTGCAAAAGGTAAGCTGTCTCATCAGATTAAAGCGGCCAAGCCTAAGATGAACCAGGATGGTTATATCAATATGCGACAAGCACGTCATCCTTTAATTTCAGATGATGAAGTCGTTAGTAATGATGTTGAGATTGGAAAAGAATATACGGCTATAGTAATCACTGGACCAAACACAGGTGGTAAAACTGTTACTTTAAAAATGGTTGGTTTATGCACGCTTATGGCTCAATCAGGCTTACAAGTTCCTGCACAAGATGGTTGTGAACTTGCTGTATTTGATTTTGTGTTTGCGGATATCGGAGATGAACAGTCGATTGAACAAAGCCTGAGTACATTTTCATCTCATATGAGTAATATTGTAAATATCTTAAACGACGTTAATGAAAATTCTTTAGTGCTTTTTGATGAACTAGGAGCAGGGACAGATCCTCAAGAAGGTGCGGGTCTTGCAATGGCTATTTTAGACTATGTTGTTGAAAAGCAATCACGAGTTATTGCAACCACTCACTATCCAGAACTAAAAGCATATGGCTATAACCGTGAGGAAGTCATTAATGCTTCAGTTGAGTTTGATGTTACAACTTTACAGCCAACTTACCGTTTATTATTAGGAGTGCCAGGACGCAGTAATGCTTTTGATATTTCAAAAAGGTTAGGATTAAACCAGGATGTAATTGATCAAGCAAAATCAATGGTTAATGAAGATTCACGTTCCGTTGAAAATATGATTGCTTCACTTGAACAATCAAGAAAAAGTGCAGAAGAACGATTTGAAGAAGCGGATGAATTATTAGAGGAATCCAAGGCTATTTATGATTCTTTAAGTAATGAATATGAAAAATATTTGGCTAATAAAGAAAAACATATGGAAAAAGCTCGAGAAAAAGCTTCTAAGGTTCTGGAAAAGGCGGAATCAGAAGCAGAAGAAATTTTAAAAGAAATTAGAGAACTAAGAGATCATACAAGTGTAAAAGAACACCACTTTATCGATGCTAAAAAGAAGCTGTCAGACCAAAAAGAAACCTTAGGTACTAAAGTAAAAGACAAACAAAAGCCGAATAAAGCCATAAAACAACAAGATTTCTTACCTGGGGATGAAGTGCATGTTTTATCCTTTAATCAAAATGGTCACATCGTTGAAAAAATTAGTGATAAAGAATATGAAGTTCAATTAGGAATATTAAAGATGAAAGTACCTGTCAATCAGTTAGAATTTATTAAACGCCCTGATCAATTAAAGACTAAACCTATGGCAATGGTTAAAGGTAGCCAGCATCACGTAAAACCAGAACTTGACCTACGTGGTGAACGCTATGAAGATGCCATCCAGAAACTTGAGAAATATTTAGATGAAGCTTTATTAGCGAATTATCATCAAGTGTCGATTATTCATGGAAAGGGAACTGGTGCTTTAATGAAAGGTGTTCAAGAGTTTGCAAAAGGACATAGAGCAGTTAAGAATTATAAATTTGGTCATGCCAATGAAGGTGGAACTGGGGTCACTATTTTAGAGTTAAAATAGTCTAATTCATCGTGTAGATGAATAAATATTAGAGAGGGTAATAAAATAATGGAAACCTTAGCAAAAGTATTAATAGTCGTGGCTATAATATTTGTGGTTGTAGGTATATTCTTCTTACTTAATAGTTAATTTGAAGCAGCTCATATAGCATTCATCAGCCCACGGAATGTTATGTTGAGCTGCTTTTTTAACTTTGGCACTATTAAATCATGAAAATGATAAGAAGTGTGTTCTTCTAAGAAAAACGAAAGGCGGCAACTCCTGGTCGACTAAAAAGCGGCCACGTCCTGTGGCCAACGTCGACACTTGACCGTCCAGGTCTTCGCGGGAACAGTACGAGCCGAAAATCACGGTAGGTGTACCTGCGTCTACTAGTAATGCTTCGCAGTAAGCTTCCTCGGTACAAAGGTGCAATGAAGCGAATTCATTGATGTACCTTAGTTGAGGCCGTGCCCGCGGAAAGCGTCCGCCTGTAGCGATTCGCAGAATCAACAACAAATTTTAATATAGCATAAATGTTTTGAAAACCTCGCTTTTTAGGATAAAAGTATGTGAAGAAATAAGGCTTTTTGACAGGTTGTTTTTGTCTGATAATTAAAATAATTATTTTAATTTTGTCAGAATGTTGTTTATAATAAAAAGTAATACAAATTAAAGGAGGCTGTTATTTAATGGGGGTAGAATTATCAAAACCATGGTTTAAGCACTATCCAGAGGAAGTGCCAAAAACGATTGAGTATGACAACAGACCTTTACACGATGTCCTTGAAGACACTGCAACTAATTACCCAGATAAAGTCGCTATTCACTTTTTAGGAAAAGAGCTGACTTATCAAGAGGTTTATGATTCGGCTAAAAAATTTGCAAGTTATCTTCAAGATTTAGGACTAGAAAAAGGTGATCGTGTTGCAATTATGTTGCCAAACACACCACAATCCGTTATTGCGTACTATGGTGCTTTATTAGGTGGAGGAATCGTTGTTCAAACCAATCCACTATACACCGAAAGGGAATTAGAATATCAATTAAAAGACTCAGGTGCCAAATTCTTAGTCTGTTTAGATATTTTATTACCACGCGCTACAAATGTTAAAGACCAGACAGATGTCAAAGACATTATTGTAACCGGTATCAAAGATTATCTCCCGTTTCCCAAGAACTTAATTTATCCATTTATTCAAAAACGTGAATATAACATCGTTGTAAAACCAGAGCATGGTGGAGGCACACATCTATGGACGAAGATGTTAGATGAAGCAAGTGGACAATATGAGAAGCATGATATTGACCCGCTCGAAGACTTAGCATTATTACAATATACTGGAGGTACAACAGGTTATCCAAAAGGGGTTATGTTAACTCACCGTAACTTAGTTGCAAACACTCAGATGTCATCTAAATGGATATTTAGAGCTGAATACGGTAAAGAAACAGTATTAGGCATTTTACCATTCTTCCATGTTTATGGTATGACTGCCGTGATGAACTTATCAGTTATGATGGCTCAAAAAATGATCCTTGTACCAAAGTTTGATGTGGATACTGTATTAAAATTAATCGATAAACAGAAACCGACACTATTTCCAGGGGCACCAACAATTTATATTGGATTATTAAATCACCCTAAAATCTCAAACTATGACCTATCATCAATCGAAGCCTGCTTAAGTGGTTCAGCTCCATTACCAGTAGAAGTTCAGCAACAATTCGAGAAAGTTACTGGTGGTAAGTTAGTTGAAGGTTATGGGTTAACTGAATCTTCTCCGGTTACACACTCTAACTTAATTTATGAAAACCGACGTGCCGGCACAATTGGGTTACCTTGGCCAGATACAGATTCTAAAGTATTTAAACCAGAAACATTAGAAGAAATGCCTGTTGGTGAAGTTGGGGAAATTGCAGTAAAAGGACCTCAAATTATGAAAGGCTATTGGAATCGTCCAGAAGAAACAGCCAATACCATTAAAGACGGCTGGCTGCTAACTGGTGATATGGGATATATGGATGAAGATGGTTATTTCTATGTCGTTGACCGTAAGAAAGACATGATCATTGCAGGTGGCTTTAATATCTATCCTCGTGAAGTAGAAGAAGTACTTTATGAACATGAGGCTATTTCTGAAGCAGTTGTTGCTGGTATTCCAGACCCATACAGAGGAGAGACTGTTAAAGCGTATATTGTATTAAAAGATGGTAAAAGTTTAACAGAAGAAGAGTTAGATCAATATTGTCGTGAGAATTTAGCTGCTTTTAAGGTTCCAAAATTATATGAATTTAGAAAAGAATTACCTAAAACAGCAGTTGGAAAAATTCTTCGTCGTAAGTTAGTTGATGAAGAGAAAGAAAAAATGAAATCTGAAGAGGCTAATCAGTCTTAGTGAGTTGACAGGATAACGTTTAACTTATATTATGATATATGAATGACCATTCATTCAGTCAGGGAGTCAATTGCTATGAAGAACAATAAACCAAAGTATAAAAAAATAATCGACGCAGCAGTAGAAGTTATTGCTGAAAATGGTTATCATTCTTCACAAGTTTCAAAGATTGCTAAACGAGCTGGTGTTGCTGATGGTACGATCTATTTATACTTCAAAAACAAAGAAGACATTTTAGTCTCTGTTTTTCAGGAAAAAATGGGTCAGTTCATTGAACGGATAGAAAATGTTATAATGGAAAATGATTCAGCTGACGAGAAGCTTTATGCTTTAATTAAAATGCATTTTCGTCAACTATCAGAAGATCCTCATTTAGCCATTGTAACCCAGCTCGAATTAAGGCAGTCTAAAAAGCAACTAAGAATGGAAATTAATGAAGTATTAAAGCGATACTTAGCTGTCGTCGATCAAATTTTAAAAGATGGAATGGAAGATGGAACTTTTCATTCACATTTAAATGTTAAGCTGGTTCGACAAGTTATATTCGGAACACTAGATGAAATCGTCACGAACTGGGTTATGAAAGAACAACGTTATGATCTAGTTGATCAAGCTAAAGAAGTACACTTTGTTATTTCTAATGGTCTAAAAAAACACCAAACCTAAGGAGTTGTCTTGATGGAACATCTTTCGTGGAAAAAAGAAGGTAACATCGCCACAATCACTATTGATAGTCCACCAGCTAATGCATTATCATCTGGTATTTTGAAAGATTTATCATCTGTACTAGATGACTTGGATCGTGATTCATCTGTAAAAACCATTGTGCTTAAGGGGCAAGGTAAATTCTTCTCTGCTGGTGCAGACATAAAAGAATTTACTTCATTCCAACTTGAAAGCGATTTCGCAGGATTAGCAAAAAAGGGACAAGATTTATTTAATCGTATTGAAAACTATCATGTCCCAGTCATTGCTTCTATTCATGGAGCCGCATTAGGTGGAGGCTTAGAGCTTGCTATGGCCTGCCATGTTCGTATTGTAACGAAATCAAGTAAACTAGGTTTGCCTGAGCTGAACTTAGGTATTGTTCCTGGTTTTGCTGGTTCTCAGCGCTTACCTCGCTATGTAGGTATGCCAAAAGCCTATGAAATGCTTTTAACAGGTGAACCGATTAGTGGTGAAGAAGCGAAGCAATACGGCTTAGCCAATCATGCTGTTGAAGATGATCAATTAGAAAGTTTCACTATGAATCTAGCAAACAAATTTGCTAGTAAAAGTGGTCCTTCAATTCATGCCATTATGAAGCTTTTACCATATGCACAAACATCTCAATTTGATGCAGGTTCAAAACAGGAAAACATAGCATTTGGTAAAGTATTTGGTAACGATGATGCCAAAGAAGGTATTCAGGCATTTATTGAAAAACGTAAGCCTAATTTTAATGATCAATAGATATTAATAAGGAGGTAATCCTAATGAACATTTATGTTCTAATGAAGAAAACATTTGATACAGAAGAGAAGATTCAAATTAATGGGGGAGTTATTGAGGAAGATGGTGCTGAATTCATCATTAATCCTTATGATGAATATGCCATTGAAGAAGCAATTAAATTACGTGATGAGCACGACGGTGAAGTTACAGTTGTGACTGTTGGTGATGAAGAATCTGAAAAACAGCTTCGTACAGCATTAGCAATGGGGGCTGACAAAGCCGTTCTTATTAATACTGAAGATGATTTAGAAGAAGGAGACCAGTATACTACGGTTCGAATTCTAGAAGCTTATTTTGAAGATAAAGATGTTGACATTATTTTAGCCGGTAACGTTGCAATCGATGAAGCTAGTGGTCAAGTAGGTCCTAGACTTGCAGACAAATTGGATATGCCATATGTGACAACAATTACAGAATTAAACATTGACGGTGACACAGTAAATATTACACGTGATGTTGAGGGTGATGAAGAGAAAATTGAAACTTCTTTACCGCTACTAGTGACTTGTCAGCAAGGTTTAAACGAACCACGTTATCCTTCTTTACCAGGTATCATGAAAGCGAAAAAGAAACCGCTTGAAGAATTAGAAATTGATGATCTTGATTTAGATGAAGATGATGTAGAAGCGAAAACAGAAACAGTTGAAGTTTTCCTTCCACCTGAAAAAGAAGCTGGTAAAGTGTTAGAAGGCGAAACAGATGAACAAGTGAAAGAACTTGTATCGTTATTAAAAACAGAAGCAAAAGTACTTTAATCTGATACTTTATAAGATTATTTAAGACCAAAAAGTTTTTTTACACTTTAAGAAAGTTTAACTTTGTTAAAGGATTAAAGTATGTGAAAAACTAAGGCTTTCGCCATTAGGACTTGGCGATAAGCCAAGTTTTTCTCACAGGTGTAGAAAGGAGAATTTTACAATGACAAAATTATTAGCATTTGCAGAAATAAAAGACGGAGACATTCGTAATGTTTCGTTCGAAACAATAGCAGCTGCGCGCCAGATTGATGAAGGTGCAGAAGTAGTTGCTGTTGTATTTGGAAATAAGAACGTTGAAGAAGCAGCTAACCAAATGATTCAATATGGTGCTGATCGTGCAGTAACAGTTACACATGATAATTTAGAAAATTATACTTCTGATGGATATACTCAAGCAGCAATGGCTGTTATTGAGCAGGAAAATCCTGATGGAATGGTGATGGGTCACACTTCTGCTGGTAAGGATTTATCACCACGTATTGCGAGCAAATTAGACAGTGGTCTTGTGTCAGATATCACAGCAATTGATGGTGAAGACTTCGTAAGACCAATCTATTCAGGTAAAGCTTTTGAGAAGAAATCTATTAAAGATGGTAAGAAATTCATCACTATTCGCCCGAATAACATTGCTCCGCTAGATCAAGACGAGAGCCGTTCTGGCGATGTAGCTTCTCTAGATGTTGAAATTAAAGATATTCGTACAATAATTAAAGAAGTAGTACGCAAAGCATCTGATGGTGTAGATTTATCAGAAGCAAATATAATTGTAGCTGGTGGTCGTGGAGTTAAGAGTGAAGAAGGTTTCGAACCACTTCATGAACTAGCTGATGTATTAGGCGCTGCTGTTGGTGCTTCACGCGGTGCATGTGATGCAGGTTATTGTGACTATTCACTTCAGATTGGTCAAACTGGTAAAGTTGTAACACCTGATTTATATATAGCATGTGGTATTTCTGGTGCTATTCAACACTTAGCTGGTATGTCGAACTCAAAAGTAATTGTTGCGATTAATAAAGACCCAGAAGCGAACATTTTTAATGTTGCTGACTACGGTATTGTTGGTGATTTATTCGATGTGGTACCTAAGCTAACTGAAGAACTTAAGGCTATTCAAGTTAAATAATCAATTAAATGAGTTCTTTATCTAAAATGGGTAAAGAGCTCATTATTTTTTATACAACCCATTCCCATAAGAACAAGAAAATGCAATTAAGAATAATGATAAGCAAAGTATTGGAAAAGATAAGATTTAGCATGATATATTAATGATACACTTGAAATTGAGGAGGATCATAATTTATGGCTATTGTAAATGCAAGTGACCAAACTTTTAATGAAGAAGTATCTGATGGTCTAGTATTAGTAGATTTCTGGGCAGCATGGTGTGGCCCATGTAAGATGATTGCACCTGTATTAGAAGAACTTGATGGTGAAATGAACGATCAGGTTAAAATCGTTAAATTAGATGTTGATGAAAACCAAGAAACAGCACAAAAATATGGTGTTATGAGTATTCCTACGTTAATCTTATTTAAAGATGGGGAGAAAGTTGACCAGGCTATGGGCTTCCAACCAAAAGATGCCCTACAACAATTCGTACAAAAACATGCATAAATAACTGAAGAGCTAACTGTGGGTTAGCTCTTCTTTTTATGTGGTAACAGGATCATGGTAAACTATAGGTATAATGCAACTCGAGGTGTAAATTATGGGAGATCAAATTAGAGAAAAATTAGCAATTTTACCTGATAAACCTGGTTGTTACTTAATGAAGAGTAAAAAGGGCGAGGTCATATATGTAGGTAAATCTAAAAAGCTTAAAAATCGTGTTCGTTCTTACTTTACAGGTGCCAATGATTTGAAGACACAAAGGCTTGTAAACGAAATTGAAGATTTTGAGTATATTGTCACTTCCTCTGAAATGGAAGCATTAATTTTAGAGATGAATCTCATTAAAAAATATGACCCTAAATACAATGTCATGTTAAAAGATGATAAAAGCTATCCTTTTCTTAAAATAACTAATGAGGAACATCCAAGATTAATTGTGACTAGAAAAGTAAAAAAAGATAAAGGTAAATATTTCGGTCCATACACCAATGTATATTCTGCCAGGGAGACGAAAAAATTACTCGATCGCCTATATCCATTACGAAAATGTAATGTCATGCCAAAAAGAGTGTGTTTATACTATCATATTAATCAATGTTTAGGACCATGCGAATATCCAGTAAGTCGTGAAACGAACAATCAACTTGTACAAAAAATTACATCATTTTTAAGTGGTGGGCACCGAGAGATTAAAGAAGAGTTAAATGAAAAAATGCATCAATTTGCTGAGAATTTGGATTTTGAAAAGGCTAAAGAATACCGAGATATGATTGAGCATATTGAGAGTGTAATGGAAAAGCAGAAGATGGACCTTCAGGATTTAACAGATCGTGATGTGTTTGGTTTTGCCTTTGATAAAGGGTGGATGTGTGTTCAGGTATTCTTTATTCGCCAAGGTAAATTAATCGAACGAGATATATCTTTATTTCCCTTTTATAATGATGCCAATGAGTCCTTTATAAGCTTTATAGCACGGTTCTATCAACATTCTAATCATATTAAGCCGAAAGAACTTTATTTACCTGTAGGTACAGATAAGGAATTAATATCTAAAGCCCTGGATTTAAAAGCTAAAACGCCATTGAGAGGTAAGAAGAAAGATTTAGTAGAGTTAGCAATGGAGAATGCACAAATAGCCCTTCAAGAAAAGTTCTCATTAATTGAACAAGATGAAGAGCGGACCATTAAAGCGGTCGAACGATTAGGTGAAATCCTTAATATTGAAACTCCTCACCGCATAGAAGCATTTGATAACTCTAATATACAAGGTACTAATCCAGTTTCAGCAATGGTGACTTTTATAGATGGGAAACCAAAGAAAAATGACTATAGAAAATACAAAATTAAAACAGTTGAATCACCAGATGACTATGAAACGATGCGAGAGGTCGTAAGAAGACGTTATACTCGTTTGTTAAAAGAAGCTCAGCCTTTACCTGATTTAATTATGGTTGATGGTTCTAAGGGGCAAATGTCTGCTGCAAAAGAGGTATTAGAGGATGAACTTGGATTAGATATTCCTATTTGTGGATTAGCTAAAGATGATAAGCATAAAACGAGTGAGCTACTCTATGGAGATCCACCAGAAACAGTTCTTTTGAAAAGAAATGAACAATCGTTTTATTTAATTCAGCGAATACAAGATGAGGTTCACCGATTTGCTATTTCGTTCCATCGACAATTAAGAGGTAAAAGTGCCATTCAATCTAGCCTTGATGAAATTGAAGGTATTGGCCCAAAAAGAAAACGACTTCTTATTCAACATTTTGGTTCGATTGATCAGATCAAACAAGCCAGTACAGAAGATATGGCGAAGTTAGGTATTCCTACACATATAGCGGAAAACATTCAAAACTATTTTTTGAATGAAAATGATGAAGGTGAGGAAACTAATTCCTAGTATCACTTATTGTTGAATATTGTTGAAAAAGGCATGATTATTGGTAAGGTTTTCTTGACGCTTTAATTGGTTAGAAGTACAATATTACATGTCATGTTTACTTTTTTATGATGTTAAATCGAAAGTACACTTTACACAAAACGAGGGGGGTAACACATGGCGGAAAACCGTGAGTTTTTTAATCGTAGGTTACATTCTTTACTAGGTGTCATACCTGTAGGGCTTTTCTTAATGCAGCATTTAGTTGTCAACCACTTTTCTACATATGGTCCAGAGACATTCAACGCTGCTGCACACTTCATGGAAAGTCTTCCGCTGCGTTTGTTTTTAGAGATTTTTGTGATTTATATACCTCTAATATTCCACGCGGTTTATGGCGTATATATTGCGTTTACGGCATCGCCTAACAGCTTTAAGTTCGGATATTTCCGTAACTGGATGTTTGTTTTACAACGTATCACAGGCGTCATTACATTAATTTTCGTTGTATGGCACGTATGGGAAACACGTTTAGCAGCTTTAATTTATGATACTGAAATTACCTTTGATTTAATGGCTACAATTTTATCTAGTCCTTTCATGTTCTGGTTCTATGTTGTAGGTGTTATTTCAACAGTATTCCACTTTGCTAACGGCTTATGGTCATTTGCTGTGACTTGGGGTATTACAGTTACACCAAGATCTCAAGTGATTATGACTTACGTAACAATTGCTATTTTTGCTATTTTCACTTACATGGGAATCGCATCACTAATCGCATTTACATCTTAATATGATGAATTCGGAATGATAAGGGAGTGAAACAACATAATGAGTAGTAACAAAAATGTCGTAATAGTTGGCGGTGGATTAGCTGGTCTTATGGCAGCGATTGAAGTTGCTCAAGCTGGCGTTCACGTCGATTTAATCTCACTTGTTCCGGTTAAACGTTCTCACTCCGTTTGCGCTCAGGGTGGTATTAACGGTGCCGTTAATACAAAAGGTGAAGGGGATTCACCTTGGGAACACTTTGACGATACGGTATATGGAGGAGACTTCTTAGCGAACCAACCTCCAGTCAAAGATATGTGTGAAAAAGCTCCTGGTATTATTCACATGTTAGAACGTATGGGAGTTATGTTTAACCGTACACCTGAGGGTCTATTGGATTTCCGTCGTTTTGGTGGTACACAACACCACCGTACAGCGTTTGCTGGTGCAACGACAGGACAGCAATTACTTTATGCTTTAGACGAACAAGTACGTCGTCAAGAAGCAAACGGTTTAGTTACTAAATATGAAGGTTGGGAGTTTATCTCAGCTATTCTTGATGATGACGGTCGCTCACGCGGTATTATTGCCCAAGATCTAAGTTCTCATGAAATGAGAGCATTTAAAGCTGATGCAGTAATCATTGCTACTGGTGGTCCAGGTATTATCTTTGGTAAATCAACAAACTCTGTTATTAATACAGGGTCTGCTGCATCAAGACTTTATCAACAGGGTGCGGCATATGCGAATGGTGAGTTTATTCAAATTCACCCGACTGCCATCCCTGGTGATGACAAGCTTCGCTTAATGAGTGAATCTGCTCGTGGTGAAGGTGGACGTGTTTGGACTTATAAAGATGGTAAGCCTTGGTACTTCTTAGAAGAGAAATATCCAGCTTACGGTAACTTAGTTCCACGTGACATAGCAACACGAGAAATCTTTGATGTATGTGTAAATCAGAAACTAGGTATTAATGGTGAAAACATGGTGTACCTAGATTTATCACACAAAGATCCTAAAGAGTTAGATGTTAAATTAGGTGGAATTATCGAAATTTATGAGAAATTCGTAGGTGAAGATCCACGTAAAGTACCAATGAAAATTTTCCCTGCTGTTCACTACTCTATGGGTGGACTTTGGGTAGATTATGATCAAATGACTAATATTCCGGGTGTATTTGCAGCCGGTGAAGTGGATTACACCATTCATGGTGGTAACCGCTTAGGGGCCAACTCATTACTATCATGTATTTATGGTGGTATGGTTGCTGGACCGAATGCAGTTAAGTATGCTGACGGATTAGACGAATTAGCAGAAGATCAGTCGGATTCTCTATTTGAAGGTAAACTTAAAGAAGAACAAGAGAAGTTTGAAAATCTTATGAATATGACTTCTGGCAGTGAAAATCCATTTAAACTTCACCGCGAATTAGGTGAATGGATGACTGATAACGTTACAGTTGTACGTGAAAACGAAAAACTTAAGAAAACAGATGAGAAGATTGTTGAGTTAATGGAACGTTGGAAAGACATTAACCTAGCTGATACATCAAGATGGAGTAACCAGAGTGTCATGTTCACTCGTCAGTTACAAGATATGTTACAACTTGCACGTGTAGTGACAATCGGAGCATACAACCGTAATGAGAGTCGTGGAGCTCACTATAAACCTGAGTTTCCAGACCGTAATGATGAAGAGTGGTTGAAAACAACGAAAGCAGTATTCAACCCTGAAAAGAACGGTCCAGATATTACTTATGAGGAAGTCGATACATCATTGATCGAGCCTCGTAAACGTGATTACTCTAAAACAAAGTAAAAGGGGGTAAAACTGATGGCGGAAGGAAACCAAACAATTAAACTTATTGTTCAGCGTCAAGATAGCCCTGATTCTCAACCTTATAATGAGGAGTTTGAAATCCCTCATCGTAAAAATATGAACGTAATTTCAGCTTTAATGGAAATTAGACGTAACCCTGTTAACGCAAAGGGTGAAGAAACAACTCCAGTTCATTGGGAGATGGGTTGTTTAGAAGAAGTTTGTGGCGCTTGTTCAATGAACATTAATGGAAAACCTAGACAGTCTTGTACGGCACTTGTTGATCAATTAGAACAGCCTATTCGTTTAGAACCTATGGATACATTTCCTGTAATCCGTGACTTAGCTGTCGATCGTAGCCGTATGTTTGACTCGTTGAAGAAGGTTAAAGCGTGGACACCAATTGATGGTACACACGATTTAGGTCCTGGGGAAAGAATGCCTGAAAGTAAGCGTCAATGGGCATACGAATTATCTAAATGTATGACATGTGGTGTGTGTTTAGAAGCTTGTCCAAATGTTAATAGTAAATCTAACTTTATTGGGCCTGCAGCACTATCACAAGTACGTTTACACAACTCTACTCCAAACGGCTCAATGCACAAAGCTGAGCGTATGGATGCAGTATCAGGCGACGGTGGACTACAAAATTGTGGTAACTCACAAAACTGTGTTCAAGCTTGTCCGAAAGGGATTCCTCTTACGACTTCAATTGCTGCACTTAACCGTGAAGCTACAGTTCAATCATTTAAGAGCTTTTTCGGTAGTGATTATAACTACTAATTTTAATGACCATACCAAGGGACTGACTGACATGTCGGTCCCTTATTTTAAAAACAAAAATGAATGAATATTCAGTATAAATTGGAGGACTAGCATATGAGATTACCAAATTATATAAAAGATTTAGAACAGTGGAAGTCGGAGTTTTCGTTTTATACACCTATAGAGATTCGATTTTCAGAGACAGATATGTTTGGACATATGAATAACGTATCACCGTTTATTTATTTTGAAGAAGCAAGAATTAAATTCTTAAGTCATTTACAATTGTTCGGTTCGTTAAAAACTGATACAGACAAAGTACCTGTAGTTGGAGACTTACAATGTGACTTTTTCAAACAATTATATTTCGGAGATACAATTAAACTACATGTAAAAGCTGCAGACATCGGTAAAAGTTCTTTAGATATTCACTATATGGGAATAGATCAGAAAGATGATATTTGTATAAGTGGTCGTGGGAAAATTGTTCAAATTAACCCTAAAACAGGTAAGTCAGTGCCTTTTAGTGATGAACAATTAACTAAATTAAATAAGTAATGCAAACTTCTAATAAGTAGACGAATGTTTGAACCAAATTAGGGTTAATTACATAAACTATCATGACTAAGTAATTCCTCATATAGAACAAGTAGCTCACTCTTTAACAGAGGAGGGGTTACCGTTTGGATAGCAAAAAATATCGTCCTACCAATATATTGACAAAAAGAGAAAGAGAAGTTTTTGAATTGCTTGTGCAAGATAAAACAACAAAGGAAATAGCAGAACAGTTATTTATTTCTGAAAAGACTGTGCGTAATCATATCTCAAACACCATTCAAAAATTACAAGTGAAGGGGCGTTCTCAAGCCGTAGTCGAACTCATACGTCTTGGGGAAATTCAATTGTAAGATGAGCCGGCTGTGCAAATAGCCGGTTCTTTTTAAACATTTATCGACTGAATATGTCACAATATACTTGAATTTTTCTGATAAAAGATTGAAAATGGTTACATAGGACTTTTTTGAGGAGGAAATGCTGTGCAATCGACGACTGATGCAAAAACAATTGCCGAACTTGAAAAAAGTATTCGATACATATCACATATTATAAAACAACGTGGACGCGAAATTTTAGATCATTATCCAATTACACCACCCCAATTTGTAGCTTTACAATGGCTAAGAGATTCTGGAGATTTAACAATTGGCGAGCTCTCTAAAAAAATGTATTTAGCATTTAGTACGACAACTGATTTAGTTGATCGAATGGAGAAAAATGAACTAATTGAACGAGTAAGAGACCCAAAAGATCGACGGGTTGTACGAATACATTTATTAGAAAAGGGTAAAGAAATAATACATGAAGTTGTTGAAAAACGACAGCTTTATTTACGTGAAGTTTTAGAGTCATTCTCTTCTGATCAGATTCATTCATTGCATATACTCATGTCTAAGCTATTTGATGAAATGAAGTCCCATGAAGAAATGGCTAAACATCAAACAAAAGAAGGAGAATAAATCTTGGAGCGTCCAATTGGGGTTATTGATTCAGGTGTAGGTGGTTTAACTGTATTACATGAGCTAAAACGACAATTACCTAAAGAACAATTCATTTATTTAGGTGATACACTAAGGTGTCCGTATGGTTCAAAAGGAGAAGAAGAAGTAATTCAATATACTTGGGAAATGGTTAATTACTTAATGAAGTTTGACATTAAAATGTTGGTTATTGCATGTAATACTGCAACAGCATTAGTCCTCGAACAACTCAAACAAAATTTACCAATCCCTGTCATTGGAGTTATTGAACCGGGTGCCAGAGCAGCAATTAAAGCGACTCAATCTAATCATGTAGCTATTATTGGAACGGAAAACACGATTCATAGTCAAGCCTATGAGCATGCACTGATTCGCATCAAACCTAATATTGATACCACAGCAGTTGCGTGCCCAAAGTTTGTCCCGCTAATTGAAAGTGGTAACTTTGTTCTGGAAGAGGCTAAAGAGATTGTTGAAGAAAGCTTGGAGTTCATCAATCATTACCCTACAATTGACACATTAATTCTAGGGTGTACTCATTATCCAATTATTCAATCATTAATTGAAGAGGTAGTTGGTCCGAGAGTAACTGTATTATCTTCAGCGGTTGAAACAGGATTTGAAGTTAGTACGTTATTAACGTTTTATAATCTTTATCATGCTAATACAGAAGAAATCCATGAACCCGCAATATTTACAACGGGTAAATTGCATGTTTTTCAAAGACTAAAAGAAGACATTTTCCAGTTGAAAAATGCTTCTTTAAAACATATTACATTATCTTAAAGCCAATAACTTATACCTGGAACGTTATGAGGTATAAGTTTTTTTATGATATACTTTTGGTTGTGATTAGAATAGGATTAAAAGTATAGACTATTTATGCACTTATATCTTTTATTATTCAGGAGGGCATTTTATGCGTATTGACGGCCGCACAGCCGAACAATTAAGGAACATATCAATTACAACTAATTTCACTAAACATCCGGAAGGTTCTGTTTTAATTACTGTAGGGGATACGAAGGTCATCTGTAATGCAAGTGTGGAAGATCGTGTTCCTCCATTCATGCGTGGGCAAGGCAAAGGCTGGATCACTGCTGAATATGCCATGTTACCACGTGCAACTGAACAAAGAAACATTCGTGAATCCTCAAAAGGTAAAGTAGCAGGCCGTACAATGGAAATTCAACGATTAATTGGTAGAGCTTTAAGAGCTGTTATTGATTTAGACTTAATAGGTGAACGTACAATCTGGGTTGACTGTGACGTTATTCAAGCTGACGGAGGTACGAGAACCGCATCTATTACGGGAGCTTTTGTAGCTGTTAGTTTAGCATGTATTAAATTACTAGATGAAGAAAAGATTAATGAAATGCCAATTAAGCAGTTCCTAGCTGCTACTTCAGTGGGGATTTCTGAAGATGGAGAGGCAATTCTTGACTTATGTTATGAAGAGGATTCCACTGCAGCAGTTGATATGAATATTGTTATGACTGATCAAAATGAATTTGTAGAACTACAAGGTACAGGTGAAGAAGCAACTTTTTCACCTACTCAATTGAATGAACTTATTCAACTAGCGCAAAAAGGGTGTAATGATTTATTTGAGTATCAAAAACAAGCGATTGGTGAAAAAGCTGAGTTAATTGGTCAAGCTAAGGGAGAGTAAATAAATGAAACAAATCTATTTAGCGACAACAAACCAGGGGAAACTGAAAGAGTTTCAGGAAATGTTCCAATCACTTGATATAGAGATGGTTAGTTTAATGGGTGCATTTGATGACGTAGAAGATGTTGAAGAAACGGGAAGTACGTTTGAAGCAAATGCGCGACTAAAAGCAGAAACATATTGCAATCGATATAATGTGCCTGTAATGGCAGATGATTCAGGTCTAGCCGTTAATGTTTTAAATGGCGAACCAGGCATTTATTCTGCGAGATATGCAGGGTTAGACAAAAATGATGATGCAAACATAGAAAAGTTATTAAAAAATTTAGAAGGTGTAACTGAAAGGTCTGCTGCGTTTATTTCTGTAATAGCCTACGCTAAACCAGAAGAGGAAACGATCATAGCTGAAGGTCAATGTAAGGGTGAAATTACACAAGAGCGACGGGGAATTAATGGTTTTGGGTATGATCCAGTATTTATTCCTGAAGGTTATAACCAGACTATGGCTGAACTTGGACCTGATGTTAAAAACCAAATTAGTCATCGTAAGCTAGCATTAGATGCAATGATTAAGAAATTAGATTAATTTTTAGGGAGCTGGCGAAATTTTCCCCAGCTCTCTAAATAAATTGCTAAACATGTGTTGACATGTACGGGGTTACTTTTATATAATAATTCTTGTCCGCAACAGAAGTGAGAACATCATACATATCAGATTAGAATTGCGAATGAAAATATGTTAATATAGAATTTATCGGTTTAAACTGTTCACAACATAAGAAGCGTGTTATCATAAAAATCTATAAAATAATTAACATGCGGGTGTAGTGACGAGCAGAACTTCTACCGAAAAAGCTGCGAGTTGCCCCGAGCATTAACATCACTGAACCTGCTAGAAGATGCAGGGGCATAGTGGAAACAACATAAGAAGCGTGTTATCATTCAAAAATATAAGTAATTTAACATGCGGGTGTAGTTTAGTGGTAAAACCTCAGCCTTCCAAGCTGATGTCGTGGGTTCGATTCCCATCACCCGCTCCATTTTATGTCTTTTTATCATTTTTATATAATGTCCCAGTAGCTCAGCAGGATAGAGCAACAGCCTTCTAAGCTGTGGGTCGCAGGTTCGAATCCTGCCTGGGACGCCATTTTATTAATATTTTCAATTCCTTTAACCATAAGGAGTTGAACTTTTTATTTGAAAAACTAATTAAATAAAAATATGCCTCATTCCTTCAGTTTTAAGGAATGAGGCTTTTTATATGTTCAATTTCTATCCGATCATTAATTTAATTGTGTTTGGATCAATACCTCTTAGTCGAACTTCAGATTCTAATAGTACGATAAATGGCTGGTCTAGATTCAAATCAAGAGCTTTGACGTAAGTATCAATTAATTGGTCATTGCTTAAACGGTGCACTTGAATCAGCTCCTCTTCAATTAATTTGCCCTTACTTGTTTGAATTCCACCTTATTAAGGATATCAATGAGTTTGTGAAAGTAAGGTTTTACAATAAAATCTCGAGCGCCGTAGTTCAGAGCTTCAATAATTATGCTCTGAGCTCCCATTGAAGAACACATGATGACATTCGCGTATGGATCCGAACTTATTATCTCTTTTAACGCGAGTAAACCATCTTTCTTCTCCATGGTGATATCTAACAACACAATGTCGGGTTGATAGTTAACATAGCTTTCTACGGCTTCCTGACCGTTTGATGCTTCAGCCACTACAAGATATCCGTTTTGTTCGACTAGGTTTTTTAACCAGCATCTCATAAAACGTGAATCATCAGCGATAAGTACTTTTCTCATAACTATCAACCTTCTTTGTTGTATAGATTCCCAAAAATTTATTTATATAAACAAAAAAGGTCAGTCTCACCGAATTTTTTGAGACTAACCCACTTGTCTCATCTACTTCGGCGGCCCGGCGATCATAGTTTATACCTTAGACCCGTAGCTTTGCGTCCTTACTTTTCAGTAAGTTTGCCGTTATCGGAGATGAACCGACCTATTTGATTACGCCTATTGTACTATAGAATTCAATTAATGTGAAGTGCTTTAACTTTGTTATAATTATTCATAATTAATTCTGAACAGAAGGATGATTTAATTATGAAAGAACTTATCTCAAAAGCGTTAAGCAATGCTCGAGATTATTCAGAAATAAGAGACTTCCATTCTGTAAGTGGTGGCTCGATCAATCAAAGCTATTTTGTAAAGAGCGAAGAAAATCAATACTTTTTAAAGTATCACCCAAATCCACCACAAAATTTCTTTGAAATAGAAAAGCAAGGGTTAGAGCTTATTAGAAAAACAAAGACTATACGCGTCCCTGAAATTCATGCTTACTCAGACCATCAAGAAGAAGCTTATCTTTTACTTGAGTGGATTGACGGTGAATCTAATTCACAAACAGGGGCATTATTAGGTCAACAGATTGCCAAATTACATGAAAACTTGGGAGAAGGCCATGGGTATAGTTCACAAACCTTTATAGGTACACTACCTCAAAAAAACAAGCTATTTAATAGCTGGAAAAATTATTACTGTGATTATAGATTAAAAAGTCAATTAGAGTTAGGAATTGAAAAAGGAAGGATTCAAGGAAAACGACTAAAGAACTTGAACAAACTTATGAATCGTGTCGATGAATTTATTCCTAATAACATCAAACCATCTTACCTCCATGGTGATTTATGGGGAGGTAATTGGTTAGCGGGACAAAAAGGTTACCCATATGTTATTGATCCATCGTTTTTATTTGGAGACCGTCATTTTGATGTTGCATTTACAGAATTGTTTGGGGGATTTCCATCAACATTTTATGAAGCATATCAAGAAGTTTCTCCATTAGAGCACTATTATGAAGATGTGAAGGAGCTATACCAATTATTCTACCTTTTAGTTCATTTAAATATATTTGGTGAATCTTATGGTGGTTCGGTTGATCGAGTTTTAGATTATTATGTTGGGTGAAAATCACCTTGCAGAATGAGTATAAAATTGGTTAAATAAAATCGTGGATGTCCCAGTAGCTCAGGTGGATAGAGCAACGGCCTCCTAAGCCGTAGGTCGGGAGTTCGAATCTCTCCTGGGACGTATGTAAAAGCCCAGTCTATTATAGACCGGGCTTATTTTTTCTGGGGATATACTTGTATCATGCTAGTCATGATAAATATAAATACAATGAATAGCCCCAAAAAAATATATAAAGAATCAAAATTCAATATTTTAGATGCTAAATAAAAGAAAATCGGAAGCGTTAGAGCGTAAGAAGACATTTTCCATAATTGGTGATATGCCAATTTCCTTTTTAAGAGTTCCTTAATTAAATAAGCAAAACCTGCCAGTAATGTAATGGCTAATGTTGTAATAAAAATAGTCAAAGCCGGATACAAAAATACAACTTGAATAATCACAACATCTGGAATACTGCCTCGAGCACTTTTAACATCTAATACAAACTGAACTGCATCAGGCAAAAATAAAAGTAAAAATAAGATAATGATATAGACAAATGTATCGCGCATATTTATTCGATTTAATTTAAAGAGTGCGTCTTTTTTAGGTAATTGCAAACTGTATTTTAAGATATTTATTAGATTCACGGATCGATCCTCCGATTAGAAAAATAAAGCTAATTCATCTTCAATAGCTTTTTTAATTTTTTCTACAGCTTCTTCAGGTGTCTGACCAAATATACGCTTGCCATTAACAAGAGCATACGGCCTAACTGCGCAGAGTCCACAGAAGGAAAGGCAGCTATTTTCGATGACTGCTACCTCTGGATATTCCTCTTCAAGGATTTCTTCTAAATTGACCCGAGCGATTAAATTTCCATCACAAATCTCAACAACAACAAGTCCCATAGCTGCTTCCCTCCTTATAAATTTCTTTTCAAAATTATAATTTTAAAGCAAAAGGCTGTATATATCAATGATTTTATTGATTCCTCATACTTTTTGACTATGATTTTTTATTAATTGAGTGTGTAAATTAAATAATTTATGATGTATGATAAGGATACATAAGGCAAGTAATTTATACCAAGGGAGAGAGTAAAACAAATTACATATTAATGTTTTTAATTAGTTATAAATGGGTAAATTAAGTTAACGGAACAATTTTTAAACAGACGGGAAGGTTTTATTATGGATTATGAGCAACATGATGTGGTTATGTTCCCGGGATGGAGAAAAGAGTTAGAGGAAAAAAGCTTCGAAGCCGTCAAACATAAGAATTACGATGAAGCATTATTACATATTGAGAAATTAGAATCATTTAAAGAAGCTTCAAATGACATACTTACAGCAAAAGTTATTTGTATGATTGAACTTAGTCGTTATGATGAAGCGATTAGTCTTTGTCGCAAACTAATGCGTGAAGATGATGACAATTACTACAAATACTTACATATTTATTTGACGATTTTATTTCAAACAAGCCAATACACAGAAGTGGTTGACTTGTTGAACGAGATTAATGAAACTTCCTCTATCCCAAGGGATTATAAAGAACCATTTAAACAACTTTACGATATGAGTATTCAATTTCAAGATCAGGCCACTGAACAAGAATCTGAAAACCATATGAACCATTTTATGGATTCTTTAGAAAACGGTAATTTCCAAGAACAATGGAAGTTGTTGTCCTTTCATAGGAACCACCCTATTGGTCCTTATTTGAGTCAGTTGGTTCCATATTTAAGTGATGCTCAATTAAATCCTGTTATAAAGACTGGAATTTTACAATGGTGCATGGATGATCAAATTAGCGAGCCTATTGAAATCGAGAAATTTGGAGATATGGCTTGGTTTAAACCAACGGAGTTACCTGATGTATTGGATACTGAATTTTCTGTTGAGGTATTAAAGGTTCTTGAGGATGTAGAGCAATCAGATCCTACTCTTTATCAATTTACAAAACAAATACTTTATCGATACTTGTACATCAAGTTTCCATTTACCCCGAATCTGGAACTAAAAGAGGATGTTGCTGAGGCTGTACACTCATTAGCAAAAAGTTACATACAATTAGAAAGTGCGGATGAACAAACATACATATCAGATGAGATTATGAAGTGGATGAAGGAAATTGAACATTTAGAGAAGATCTATTTTTCTCAAATTGATGATTGACAATTTCCTAGTATTACATTATTGAATGGCGTCATTTCTATGTTATAATATAGTGGTTGCTTTATGCATGAACAGTGATGAACTGTGTTCGCTATCTATTAATATTGGAATAAAAAGAGTTTTTTGGAGGGAAGATTTATATGTCAGCAAAATGGGAAAAGAAAGAAGGCAATGAAGGTGTCTTAACGTTTGAAGTTGATACAGAAGAATTTGATAAAGCGTTAGACCAGGCTTTCAAAAAAGTAGTAAAGGATGTACAGGTACCTGGGTTCCGTAAAGGTAAAGTGCCTCGTTCTATCTTTGAAAAGCGCTTCGGTGTAGAATCACTATACCAGGATGCGATTGATATTGCATTACCAGATGCTTATATGAAAGCTGTAGAAGAAGCAGGTATAACTCCTGTAGATCGTCCAGATGTAGACATCGAGCAGTTAGAAAAAGGTAAGCCTGTTATTTTCACTGCAAATGTTACAGTTAAGCCTGAAGTTCAATTAGGTGAATATAAAGGTTTAGAAGTAGAAGAAAAAGATACAACAGTTACTGACGAAGATGTTGAAGCAGAATTAAAATCACTTCAAGAAAAACACGCTGAACTTGTTGTTAAAGAAGAAGGCGAAGTTGAAAATGGTGACACTGTTGTAATCGATTTTGAAGGTTTCTTAAATGGAGAAGCTTTTGAAGGTGGAGCTGCAGAAAACCATTCTCTAGAAATTGGTTCAGGTTCATTCATTCCAGGATTTGAAGAACAACTAGTTGGTAAGAAAGCAGGAGAAGACGTTGAAGTTAAAGTAACATTCCCTGAAGATTACCAAGCAGAGGAGCTAGCTGGTCAAGAAGCTACTTTCAAAGTTAAAATTCATGACATCAAAACAAAAGAACTACCTGAATTAGATGATGAATTTGCTAAAGACGTTGATGAAAATGTTGAAAGCTTAGATGAATTAAAGCAAAAAACACGTGAACGTTTAGAAGAAGAAAAGAAAAATGATGCCGACGTTGAAAAGCGTGAATCACTTGTAAATCAAGCAGCAGATAATTCTGAAGTTAATCTTCCACAAGCGATGGTTGATACAGAATTAGACCGCATGATGCAGGAATTCGAACAACGCCTACAAATGCAAGGTATGTCATTAGATATTTATGCTCAGTTTACTGGTCAAGATCAGGATGCTTTAAAAGAGCAAATGAAGGATGACGCTGAAAAACGCGTTCGTACTAACTTAACACTTGAAGCAATTTCTGAAGCGGAAAATCTAGAAGTTACAGAAGAAGATGTTCAGAAAGAGCTTGAAGAAATGGCTTCAATGTACAGCACTGATGTAGATAACTTAACTAAGATGTTAGGTGGTAATACTGATATGCTTAAGGACGACCTTAAGATGAAGAAAGCCATTGATTTCTTAGTTGAAGAAAGCAAAACTGTATAATAGATATTGTTGCAAGGCGCGTTACTGACGTGCCTTGTTTTTACACTATATAACTGCTTAATACTATGTTAAATGGTTAAAGTGAGGTAGAAACTTCGAATGGTTCCGATCAAATTTGCAAGTTTTTCTCACAATATAATTAATATAATCTATACATATTAAGAGTAACTTTTTTATAAGAATTAACATATGATGTTTATAAGTTTTTCTTTTGACTAATTTAATTTTGAAGTACATAATGAGAATTACGGAAGAGATTTCAACAAACAATAATATGACATCTTGATTAGATACAGATTATAAATTTTGACTTTTTATGGGGTGAAAGCATGTTTAAGTTTAACGAAGAAAAAGGGCAACTCAAATGCTCATTTTGTGGTAAAACACAAGATCAAGTTCGTAAATTAGTAGCTGGACCAGGCGTTTATATATGTGACGAATGTATTGACTTATGTACAGAAATTGTCGAAGAAGAATTAGGCTCAACTGAAACAGAAGAATTTAAAGAAGTACCTAAACCTAGAGAGATTTGCGATATCTTAGATGATTATGTAATCGGACAGGAAAAAGCTAAAAAATCTCTATCTGTAGCTGTATACAACCACTATAAGCGTATTAACTCTAATAATGTTAAAAATGATGATGTTGAACTGGCTAAAAGTAACATTCTATTACTGGGCCCAACAGGTAGTGGTAAAACATTATTAGCTCAAACTTTAGCTCGAATTCTTAATGTTCCATTCGCAATTGCAGATGCGACATCATTAACAGAAGCGGGTTATGTAGGTGAAGATGTTGAAAACATTTTGCTAAAATTAATTCAGGCAGCTGACTATGATGTTGAGAAAGCAGAAAAAGGTATTATTTACATTGATGAGATTGATAAAGTGGCACGTAAATCAGAAAACCCTTCGATTACTCGAGATGTTTCTGGCGAAGGTGTACAACAAGCCTTGCTTAAAATTTTAGAAGGTACACAGGCAAGTGTTCCGCCACAAGGTGGCAGAAAGCATCCTCATCAAGAATTCATTCAAATCGATACAACTAATGTGTTATTCATTGTTGGCGGGGCTTTTGATGGAATTGACTCCATTGTTAAGCGTCGTTTGGGTGAAAAAGTAATTGGTTTTGGTGCTGAAGCTAAAAATGCCGAAGTACAGGAACAAGACTTATTAACTAAAGTACTTCCTGAAGATTTACTTCGTTATGGTTTAATTCCTGAATTTATCGGGCGTTTACCGGTTATCGGAAGTCTTGAACAATTAGATGAAGATGCACTAGTTGAAATTCTAACGAAACCAAAGAATGCTTTAGTTAAACAGTATGAAAAGTTATTTGATATTGATGATGTTGAATTAGAATTTGAAGAAGACGCGTTACGTGAAATTTCTAATAAAGCTATTGAACGAAAAACGGGAGCACGTGGTTTACGTTCAATCATTGAAGGAATCATGTTAGATGTAATGTTTGAACTACCTTCACGTGATGATATTGAGAAATGTATTATTACTGCAGAAACCGTCAAGCAAACTAATGGTCGACCAAAGTTAGTGATGAAAGATGGTTCTGTCATTGATGAAAATGAAGAAGAACCTAAAGAGAGTGCTTAAGAACAATTTTAGATAGGCTCTGCAATAAACTCGCCATCTTGGCGAGTTTATTTATTTCAGCTCGATTTATCAGTATAAGTGTGTCTAATCATTTAATTTTTATATACTTAAGCCAAGTTCGTATATAATAAGAGTGGTATTTCAATAAAGTAAGAGCATCAGAACAATTTACAAGCATTAGGATATTCTATATCATATAATTACGGAAAAATTTGGAGGTGTTCATCATTGGGAAATGATAAAAAAGAAATCCCCCTCCTACCATTGCGTGGCGTTGTTGTTTATCCATCAATGGTTATGCATTTAGACGTAGGAAGAGATCAATCAGTTAAAGCGTTAGAACAAGCAATGGTTAATGACCACCATATTTTATTAGCCACTCAACGAGAGACATCTTTAGATACACCTTCTAAAGATGATGTATATAATACTGGAACAGTCGCACACATTAAACAAATGGTTAAATTACCAAACGGTACGAGAAGGATTTTAGTTGAAGGCCTCCATCGTGCTGAGGTTGATTCATTTATAAATGATGAAGCGTTTTTTACTGTGTCTTACAATGAGCTAGAAGAAGAACATGGTGATGACATTGAAGAACAAGCTATGATGCGCATGCTCGTGAACGATTTTTACGAGTTTACAAAAGTATCAAAAAAATTGAATCAAGAAACATTTGATTCAATTAAAGATATTGATGATTCTGGACGCTTAGCAGACATGGTCAGCTCTCATTTATCATTAAAAATCCAGCAAAAACAAAGAATTCTTGAGATTGTTTATGTACCAGAGCGTTTAGATTACATCATGCAGATCATTAACAATGAAAAAGAAGTTCTTTCTATGGAAAAAAAGATTGGACAACGTGTTAAACGTTCTATGGAACGAACTCAACGTGAGTACTATTTAAGAGAGCAACTAAAAGCGATTCAAAAAGAATTAGGCGATAAAGATGGAAAAACTGGAGAAGTCGCCGAATTAAAAAAGAAAATTAAAGATGCCAATATGCCAGAGCGAATCGAGAATGTGGCGTATAAGGAATTAGATCGATATGAAAAAGTACCTCAGACTTCGGCAGAAAGTTCTGTGATACGTAATTATATTGAATGGTTAGTTACAATACCTTGGACAGATGAAACAACAGATAACCTTCAGATTAAACGTGCTGAGAAAATTTTAAATGAAGATCATTATGGTTTAGATAAAGTAAAAGAACGTATTTTAGAATACTTATCAGTTCAAAAATTAACTCAATCATTAAAAGGGCCAATTCTCTGTTTAGTCGGCCCTCCTGGTGTTGGTAAGACATCGTTAGCCAAGTCAATTGCTCGTGCGATTGATCGGAATTTTGTACGGATGTCTCTTGGTGGGGTGCGAGATGAAGCTGAGATTAGAGGGCACCGTCGTACTTATGTAGGAGCAATGCCAGGGCGAATTATTCAAGGTATGAAAAAAGCTGAAACGATCAACCCTGTTTTCCTGTTAGATGAAATTGATAAAATGGCAAGTGATTTTAGAGGTGATCCTTCTTCAGCAATGCTTGAAGTTCTTGACCCTGAACAAAATCACTCATATAGTGATCACTTTATTGAGGAACCATATGACTTATCTAAAGTGATGTTCATAGCTACAGCCAATAACTTATCAACTATTCCAGGACCCTTATTAGATCGTATGGAAGTCATCACCATTGCCGGTTATACGGAAGTAGAAAAGCTTCATATTTCTAAACAACACTTATTACCTAGACAGCTTAAGGAAAATGGACTTGAAAAAGGTCATCTTCAAATTAGAGATGAAGCCATTCTAAAATTAATAAGAATGTATACACGTGAAGCAGGTGTACGTAATCTAGAAAGACAATTCGCTTCGATTTGTCGTAAAGCAGCTAAAATTATCGTTTCCGAAGAGCAAAAGCGTGTAGTAGTGACTGAGATACGTTTAGAAGAATTGTTAGGTAAACCACGTTTCCGATATGGACAAGCAGAAACAAATCACCAAGTAGGAGCTGCAACGGGATTAGCCTATACTCAAGCTGGCGGGGACACTTTATCTATTGAAGTCTCATTAGCTAAAGGCACTGGTAAACTTACTCTTACTGGTAAGTTAGGCGACGTCATGAAAGAGTCGGCCCAGGCTGCATTTAGTTACATTCGCTCTCGAACTGATGAATTAAATATTGAACCTGATTTCTACGAAAAGTTCGATGTCCACATTCACGTCCCAGAAGGTGCGACACCAAAAGATGGCCCTTCAGCAGGTATAACCATGGCAACAGCTCTAATTTCGGCATTAACGGGGCGTCCTGTTAATAAAGAAGTAGGTATGACTGGAGAAATTACACTGCGCGGTCGTGTATTACCTATTGGTGGCTTAAAAGAAAAATCATTAAGTGCCCATCGAGCTGGTTTAACAAAAATTATAATACCTTCAGAGAATGAAAAAGATTTAGAAGATATTCCTGAAAGTATACGAGAAGGTCTAACTTTCATTAAAGTTAATCACCTTGATGAAGTTTTAGAACATGCTTTATTAAAAGAGTGAACTTTTGATTAGACCAAGATTCAGAGGAGAATTATTATGAAAGTAAATCAAGCTGCAATTGTAATCAGCGCGGTTAGTAAGAAACAATATCCAACAGAAGGTTTCCCAGAAATTGCATTAGCCGGTCGGTCTAATGTTGGTAAATCCTCTTTTATTAATCGGATGATTCAGCGAAAAAGCTTAGCAAGGACTTCATCTAAACCAGGAAAAACTCAAACGTTGAACTTCTATAAAATTAATGAATCATTTTATTTTGTAGATGTACCAGGATACGGTTATGCAAAAGTCTCGAAGAAAGAGCGTGAAGCTTGGGGTCGTATGATGGAGGAATATTTCCAGGAAAGAGATACGCTTGAAGCTACGGTTCTTCTAATTGATATGAGGCATCCACCAACTGAGGATGATATTATCATGTACGACTTTTTAAAACATTTTGATATTCCTGTTCTAATAGTTGCAACAAAGATGGATAAAGTAAAAAAAGCTAAGAGAGATAAACATATTAAGATTATTAAAGAAGCATTAGATATAGAGCCAGAAGATGATTTAGTTACTTTTTCTGCAGAAACAGGAGAAGGAAAAGACGAAGCTTGGAGTAAACTAAGTCGTTTTCTATAGAGAAAAAGCTGATCCAAATACATTAATGGATCAGCTTTTTTCTAAATGTATTAGTAATGAACTTTTGGCTATGTTAAAGTTTAGTGTTGATTCTTCGACGTAGATTGAGTTGTTGAATTGTGATAAGCGAAGGTGGCGACTCCTGTGGGAATGGCACGAGCTGAAGATCCACTTTGAAAAGAAAAAGGAGTTTTCTTTTCAAAGTTAGCTGAAGCCGTGCCCACGGAAAGCGTCCACCGAAAGCGAATCACAATCAACAACGGACTTTAACAGAGTCTATTTTTTAAAAATCAAAAACCCACCAATAACGATTAAAATCGCTGGCCAAAAGCGTTCTAAATGGTAAAACACATAATCAAACCAATGAAACCAGCTTGGCATGGCAATAGTAGTAATAGCAATAAAAGAAATGATTAAAAAAATAAGTCCAATAATTAATCCTTGATTCGTTTTTTGTGCTCTTAATAAGAATGCAAAACCAATGATCAGCGTATACATTCCCCAATGATCAAGCCAGTTTGAAGTATGTACTAAAGCATGAAAATGAATACCTAATCCAAATAGTATAACCCCAGGGAAGATATTGTCATGTTGTTTATTTCCATATCCATTGAATAAAAACGCAATTCCTAATATGATTAATATAGTAGGCCAAGTATCGAATCTTGATAAAAAAGGTATGGAATATTGTTGGAGTATAAAATAAATTCCAATACCAATAAGAATAATACCTAAAAATGATTTCTGTTGTTTCATTAACTCCGCTCCTAAAACGATTTTCTTGATGGATGGAATACCTTATGTTAATCTTACAATAGTTATTAATAATTATTCTAATTTAATATTATCATAAATTTTCATATTATGTTCATTATTTTGAGCGTAATATTTATAGTACTATTGGTATACTAACATTATAAAGCTTGTACGTATAGATAGGGGTGAAGGGTATGCATGTCATAGTTGTCAGTTTGAACTATCGGACAGCCCCAGTTGAAATAAGAGAAAAGTTAGCCTTTTCAGGTGAACATGTTGGAGAAGCGATGGTCGCGCTTAATCAAGAGAAAAGCATCTTAGAGAATGTCATTGTCTCTACATGTAATCGAACGGAAATATACGTTGTTGCAGACCAGTTACACACTGGTCGTTATTATGTTAAGCGATTTATGGCTAATTGGTTCTCAGTTGATATCGATGAAGTAACAAACCATGTTGAAATTTCAGAGGACAAAGATGCAATTCAACATCTTTTCCGTGTATCTGCAGGGCTTGATTCTATGGTTCTAGGAGAAACACAAATTCTTGGGCAAGTAAAAGACTCGTTCCAAATTGCTCAGAAAAATGAAGCATCTGGTTTAGTCTTTAATCAGTTGTTTAAACAAGCCATTACAGCTGCTAAACGTTCACATCGTGAAACGGAAATTGGTGAACATGCAGTATCTATTAGTTACGCTGCAGTAGAGTTGTCTAAGACAATCTTTGGACAGTTAAAGAATCAACACGTCGTCATTCTCGGGGCCGGTAAAATGGGTGAACTGGCTGTTCAAAATCTACATGGTAGCGGTGTGAGTAAAATTACAGTTGTTAATCGAACATTATCTAAAGCTGAAGAATTAGCTTCTCGTTTTTCTGGACAAGCTAAATCATTAGATGATTTTGAATCTGTTCTAACAGATGCTGATATTTTGATTACTTCAGCTGGTGCTAAGGATTATGTATTAACTAAAAAAGATATGAATCAATTATTAAAACAACGTAATGGTAAACCATTATTCTTAGTTGATATTGCTGTGCCTCGTAATCTGGATCCAGCAATTGATGAATTAGATGATGTTTTCTTATATGATATTGATGATCTGCAAGGGATTGTCGATCAAAACCTTTCTGAACGTCAGAAAGCAGCAAAAGAAATTGAAACTATGATTATAGATGAAATGAATGAATTTGAAGAATGGTTAACGACGTTGGGTGTTGTTCCAATTATTTCAGCGCTTAGAAAGAAAGCTTTAACGATTCAAGAGGAAACAATGGCGTCAATTGAACGAAAAATGCCGAACCTTAGTAATCGTGAACGTAAAGTATTAAATAAACACACTAAAAGTATAATTAATCAGATGTTAAAAGAACCAATCCTACAAGCCAAGGAAATGGCCGGCGAAGAACATGCTGATGATATGCTTAAGTTATTTATTAGAGTATTTGGCATAGATGATGAGGTTAAAGAAGAACTGGAACTACAATCTCAGAAACATCACAGTCATGAAAAAGTGAGCCATTCATTACCATTAGCAGGACTAATTCAGGCGATTCAACATCGCTAATATAAGGGGAAACTCCTATGAGTGCCTTTGGAGAATTTCGTATCTATGAACTGATTGTCATTTTATATGGACTAAGTTTAATTATGTATTTCTATGACTTTGTTAAACAAGACCGGAAGGCAAACAAAATGGCCTTCTGGTTACTTTTAATGGTTTGGTTTTTACAGACCATTTTTTTATTTGGAGAAATTTATATATCGGGGACATTACCAATTTTAAGTCTATCAGAAGGTCTTTATTTTTATGCTTGGTTAATATTACTGGTATCTATTGTAGTGAATTATTTTTACAAGGTAGATTTTTTAGTGTTTGTTATTAATGTGGTTGGTTTTATCATTATGGTCATATTCTTAGTTTCACATTTGACTAACAGTGATACCACATTTGGCGTTCAATTTATTGGGGAGATGTTATTTTCCCATATAATTTTAGCGTTTATTTCTTATACTCTATTCACTCTATCTTTTGCATTTTCAGTTTTATATCTACTACAATTTAATATGTTGAAGAAGAAAAAATGGGGACGAACAATTAAGCGTCTTGGTCGTTTAGGTCAATTAGAAGAATTGTCGTATCTATTGATGATTATAGCAGCTCCATTACTGTTTATTTCATTAGTATTAGGGGTAATATGGGCATATACTGCAAATGATTTATTCTATTGGTTTGACCCAAAAACGGTAGGATCGTTTATCGTCTTCGTTATATATTCTGTGATTTTGTATCGAAAAGCAACAAAACGCTCTGTAGGTAAAGATTTAGCTTATTCCAACACGTTAGCGTTTTCTATATTATTTTTAAATTATTTTTTCTTTAATTTAATTTCAAATTTTCATTTTAATTAGGAGGATCACGATGAGAAAAATCGTTATTGGATCGAGACGTAGTAATCTGGCATTAACTCAAACAGACTGGGTGATTAATGAACTAAAAAAACATACGAGTGACTACGAATTTGAAGTGAAGAGAATTGTAACTAAAGGTGACCAAATTCTTAATGTTACACTTTCAAAAGTTGGTGGGAAGGGACTCTTCGTAAAAGAAATTGAGCAAGCGATGTTTGATGAAGAAATTGATATGGCTGTACATAGCATGAAAGATATGCCGTCCCAACTACCAGATGGTTTAAAAATCGCATGCGTACCAGAAAGAGAAGATCATCGAGATGCCTTTATTTCAAATGACCATGTGTCGTTAGATGAGTTAAAAGAAGGGGCAATTGTTGGAACGAGTAGTTTACGTCGTGGAGCTCAAATTCTTGCTTATCGACCAGACTTAAAAATTCAATGGATTCGTGGAAATATTGACACACGACTAAGAAAATTAAAGGAAGAAAACTTTGATGCGATTATTTTAGCGGCTGCAGGATTAAAACGCATGGGATGGTCAACTGAACTAGTAACTCAGTTTCTGGAACCAGAAGTATGTTTGCCAGCTGTTGGGCAAGGTGCGTTAGCGATCGAGTGTCGTGAAAGCGATCAAGAATTAATTGATTTACTAGAGAAAATTAATAATGAATACACAGCAACAACGGTCTCTGCTGAAAGAAAGTTCCTTAGTATGTTAGAAGGAAGCTGTTCAGTACCAATAGCTGGATACGCAGTTAGAGAAGGCGATGAGATTGTATTAACAGCATTAGTGTCATCTTCAGATGGTAAAAAGGTATTAAAAACAGTTAAAAGCTCTAAGGATCCAATTAAAGCAGGAGAAGAAGCTGCGAATGAATTAATTAAACAGGGTGCTAAAGAACTGGTTGAGCAAGCGAAGAAAGAAATGGAAGACAACTAATGGCAACCTTAAAGGGGAAGTGTATTTTTATTTCTCGTGAACTGGGGAAAGCACAAGATTTTATTCTTCCGCTTGAAAATAAAGGTGCAACTGTATATCCTTTACCGTTAATTCGGTTTGTAAGATGGGATCGTGATAAGAATCATATAATTTTAGATAATCTTTCACGTTTTGATTGGATCGTTTTTACCAGTGCTAACGGTGTTAAATATTTTTTCGAGACAATAGAAGCTCACCAAACAAGTAATAGTTCGTTATCTTCAACTCGTTTTGCAGTAGTTGGAACTAAAACTGAGGCAATGTTATTTGAGTACGGATATAAAGCTTCTTTTGTTCCAGAAACTTTTGATGCTAATCACTTTAGTAAAGATTTTATTAAAAAAATGCCCCTTACAAATGTTTTAGTGGTCAAAGGAAACCTGTCCCGTGATGTGATTGATCAAGCGTTGGAAGAAGAAAGTATTGATTATACAAATATATTTGTCTATCAGACTTTAACTAATGAAGAAGTTAAAGATCCATTGATAAATTATGTTAATCAACGATTGATAGACGGATATGTGTTTACGTCACCTTCTTCTTTAAACGCTTTTGAAGAGTTATTGGGTGAAATCCCATTAGATGTACTTGAAACGCCATGCTTTTGTATTGGAGAAACAACTCAGGCAAAAGCTATTGAGATAGGCTTTAATCAAACGTATTTTCCTAAAAACTTTACGTTAGAAGGACTATCACAGTTCGTTATCAATTATTATTCTGGAAAGGAGTCATAGTTATGACTAACCTACAGTTTGACCGTCATCGCCGTTTAAGAAATTCAGCAAATATGCGAGCGCTTGTACGTGAAACTCACTTAAATGTTGAAGATTTAATTTATCCTATTTTTGTTTTAGAAGAAAAGGGTCAAAAAAATGAAGTGCCTTCAATGCCAGGGATTTATCAATTCTCAATAGATCGTTTACATGAAGAAATGGATGAAGTGGTAAAGTTAGGGATTCGTTCTGTCTTGTTATTTGGAGTTCCTAATCATAAAGATGAAGTTGGATCAGAAGCCTATAATGATGAAGGTATTATCCAACAAGCTACTCGTTTTATTAAAGAAAATTACCCAGAAATTATTGTTGTTGCTGACACTTGTTTATGTGAGTATACCGACCATGGGCATTGTGGCGTCATACATAATCATTACGTTGATAATGATGAATCGTTACCATTATTAGTTCAAACAGCTGTATCACAAGCAAAAGCTGGTGCTGATATTATTGCGCCTTCAAACATGATGGATGGTTTTGTAACTGCCATTAGAGAAGGTTTAGATCAAGCTGGTTTTGAAAATATCCCTGTCATGTCTTATGCAATTAAATATGCTTCAGCATTTTACGGTCCATTCCGAGATGCAGCAGGAAGTACGCCACAGTTTGGCGACCGAAAAACATATCAAATGGATCCAGCTAACCGTTTAGAAGCTCAACGTGAAGCGGAATCTGATGTAATGGAAGGCGCTGACTTTTTAATCGTTAAGCCGGCAATGACCTATTTAGATATCGTAAGAGAGGTAAGAGATCGTTTTAACGTACCGGTAGTTGCTTATAATGTGAGTGGTGAATATTCAATGGTTAAAGCTGCTGCGCAAAATAGCTGGATAGATGAAAAGCAAATTGTATTAGAGAAATTAACTTCAATGAAACGAGCAGGAGCAGATTTAATCATTACTTACGCAGCTAAAGATGTAGCAAAATGGATACAAGAATAATAGGAGGCCTGATTTGATGAGTAATCATGAAAAGTCAAAAGCTTTATTTAATGAAGCGGTTGATTTATTACCAGGTGGAGTAAACTCACCTGTACGTGCGTTTAATTCAGTTAATATGGATCCTATTTACATGGAAGAAGGTAAAGGGTCTAAAATTTATGATGTTGATGGAAATGAATATATTGATTATGTCTTAAGCTGGGGACCACTTATTTTAGGACATGCTCATGAAAAAGTAGTTTCTACTTTAAAGAAAGTGATGGAAAAAGGAACTAGCTTTGGTGCGAATGTTGAGTATGAGAACAAACTAGCTAAATTAGTGATCGACCGTGTACCATCTATTGAAATGGTAAGAATGGTGAATTCGGGTACAGAAGCAACAATGAGTGCATTACGGTTAGCTAGAGGCTACACAGGACGAGATAAGATCTTGAAATTCGAAGGTAACTATCACGGTCATGGGGATTCGCTGTTAATTAAAGCAGGTTCAGGAGTAGCTACTCTTGGTTTACCTGATAGCCCAGGTGTACCATCATCTATTGCTCAGAATACAATTACAGTGCCTTATAATGATCAAGAAAGTGTTAAATATGCTTTTGAACAATATGGCGATGATATCGCTGCGGTCATTGTAGAACCAGTCTCAGGGAATATGGGGGTTGTGCCTCCAGTAAATGACTTCTTATCTTACTTGAGAGAGATAACTGAACAAAATGGTTCATTACTTATTTTTGATGAAGTCATGACTGGCTTTAGAGTTGGTTATAATTGCGCGCAAGGTTACTTTGGTGTTACGCCTGATTTAACTTGCTTAGGTAAAGTAATTGGTGGAGGTCTACCTGTTGGCGCATATGGTGGTAAGCGTGAGATTATGGAGCGTATAGCTCCAGCTGGCGACATTTATCAAGCAGGAACGTTATCAGGTAATCCTCTAGCGATGGCAGCTGGGTATGAAACATTAAGTCAGTTAACTGAAGAGTCATACGAAGAAATTAATAAAAAAGCTGACCGTTTAATCGAAGGATATAAACAAGCTGCTGAACAATATGGTGTACCATTACAGGTGAATCGTGCAGGTTCAATGATAGGATTCTTTTTCACTGACCAAGAAGTTATTAACTTTGAAACTGCAAAATCATCTGATCTTGATTGGTTTGCCGAATATTACCGTGCTATGGCGGACCAAGGTATCTTCTTACCGCCATCACAGTTTGAAGGTATGTTCTTATCAACTGTTCATACTGATGAGGATATCGAAAAAACGATTAAAGCTGCTGAACAAGTTTTTAGTCAATATAAGAAATAATTTAATTAATCCCACAATACATTTTAAGTATTGTGGGATTGTTTTATGTTAATCCTTGTAAATCCTTTTTATAGTGTTCTTTTTAAATACAAGTTGTCATATATCTAGTGGTAAAGGATATTTGTGAGGAGGATGAGCATTGAGTACACATGGAAATGAACCATTTTTATTTGACATGCATGAACAGATCTCATTTCGCCAGGGGGAAGAAATTGATGATTTGTACGGAATTTCCATTCAACCGGATGTTAATATCATAAAAGAATCTAATTACATCCAGTTGCGTGGCGTTTTAATGGTATCAGGAGATTATCAATCACTACCAGGCGAAGAACCTATGTATTATATGGATGATTCAGATGAAGAAAATTATGTGCAACAAGTTAAAGCACTGGATAATGGCTTTACAACATTCCAGTATCCTATTCCGGTAGACATAACTTTACCTAGTAATCGTGTGAATGAAACAGGCGAACCCGATGTTGAAATTGAGTATTTTGATTATGAATTGCCGGAACCTAAAACATTACATGTATATGCTAAAATACGTTTAGCAAACGTAGAAATGATTGAAGAAGATGCAGTCAGGCATGAGGAAGAAGTAAGTCCAGATTTTCAGCTTCAAGAAGTTCCAAGCTTTGAAGATGATGAGTTTGATGAAACAGAAAACAGTGAACCTCAAAGTGAAGATAATGATGAAAAAGGTCGAGAGTTTTGGCAGAAAAAGCAATCTCAATCATTTAATGAATTCTTCAATAAGAAAGAAGAGGCTAAAGTAAATGAAGAAAGTAAACAACAAGAAAATAAAGAAGCAGTAGAGCAAAAGAAACCAAAAGAAGAAAAGAAAAAAGCAGCTGAGCAGGAAAAACAGGAAGAAAAGAAAAAAGCAGCAGAACAAAAGCCACAAAAAGATGAAAATGAACAAGTAAAAGAAGCGGAAAATAAAAAATCTAAAAAGCAAATGGAAGTAAATGAAAAGGCTCAAAAGAAAAAGAAAAAAGAAAAACCTAAAGCTAAGAGCAAGGAAGAAGAAAATATTGAACCAGCACAAAACCCAAGTAACGATCAAATGGAAGGTGAGGAGTCTGATAATGAAAAACCTAAGAAGAAAGGGATGCTTGGTTTAAACTATCTGTCTAACTTCTTCCGTGATGCTGATGAACCTGAAAAAGTGCAAGTTAGAATGAGATTTGTCCAAGAGAATGAGACTATAGATTCGATTGCTAATGCATACCAGGTATCAGTTGCACATCTAGAACGTCTTAACGGTCTTGATTCAGAGAATCATCTCAAGGCTGGAGATGTTTTATACGTTCCTTATAAGAAGTAGAGTGTTAAATCCATTCTAAGTAAAAGGCTATATATACACCAACTAAAAAGCCAGCTAAAAACACATCAAGTGTAGTAGGCCATAAAAGAGTACGAATTAATTGAAAGATCATGATGGGTAACGTGCATTTTTCGATGACAAATATACAATGCCTTGCCCAAGGTGGTAAGCGATATCGGTAATACCTAGCCATTAGTCTCCTCCTCTCTATTACACAATATGAGGAGGAAGATAAAATGTGTTTAATAATAGCCAAAAAGGTGGGCGTGTGCCTGCCTTTTTATATTTTTAGGATGTCATATACTACCTTCTGATATTTACCTTAGAAATAAAATATTAATCGCATATTTTTATTGAAAATAATTGACTTATTCAGTAAAATACGTATAGAATAATAATCAAAACCTTATACTGTTATAAATGCTTTGAAAGAGAAGAGTACAGGTTAGATTCCGACAGAGAGGGAAACATTTGCTGAAAGTTTCCTCGGTGTGAAAGCTTGGAAGGTCGCTCTGAATACGCAGATTCATTGAACTGATAGTAGATGAATCCGGGAAAACCGTTAATTTATTGAGGTGCGCAAACTATATTAGTTTGTGAACAAAGGTGGTACCGCGAAAGTAAATCTTTTCGTCCTTTTTTAAGGATGAAAAGATTTTTTTATTTTTATAAAGAATTTTAGGAGGGAATTATATGGCAGACCAAAATACTTCAATGGCGCCAAAGTATCATCCACAAGAAGTAGAGAAGGATCGTTACAACTTCTGGGTGGATGGGAAATTTTTCGAAGCAAAAGATGATCATTCGAAGGAACCGTTCACGGTTGTTATTCCACCACCCAATGTTACGGGACGACTTCACTTAGGTCATGCTTGGGATACGACATTACAAGATATTATTACGCGTTATAAACGTATGCGTGGATACGATGTTCTATGGTTACCTGGGATGGACCATGCGGGTATTGCAACTCAGGCTAAAGTTGAAGGTAAGCTTAAAGAAGAAGGCGTAAGCCGTTATGACTTAGGACGTGAGAAGTTCCTGGAGCGTTCATGGGAATGGAAAGAGGAATACGCTTCATTCATCCGTCAGCAGTGGGAAAAGTTAGGTCTTGGCTTAGACTATTCAAGGGAACGTTTTACCTTGGATGAAGGGTTATCAAATGCAGTTAAAGAAGTATTTGTTACGCTTTATGAAAAAGGATTAATTTACCGAGGCGAGTATATCATCAACTGGGACCCTAGTACCCAAACTGCATTATCAGATATTGAAGTTATTTATGATGATGTAAATGGTGCATTTTATCATATGAAGTACCCTTTAACAGATGGATCAGGGCATATTGAAATTGCAACGACTCGACCTGAAACAATGCTAGGCGATACAGCTGTTGCTGTTCATCCTAAAGATGAGCGTTATAAGCATTTAATAGGTAAAAAGGTTACACTACCAATTGTAGGTCGTGAAATTGAAATTGTAGCTGATGATTATGTAGACATGGAGTTTGGATCTGGTGCTGTTAAAATTACACCAGCCCATGACCCAAATGATTTTGAAATTGGTAACCGTCATAACTTAGAGCGTATATTAGTTATGAATGAAGATGGTTCAATGAATGAAAATGCTGATAAATATCAAGGTTTAGATCGTTTTGAATGCCGTAAACAACTAGTTAAAGACTTACAGGATGAAGGCGTCTTATTCAAAATTGAAGAGCATCATCATTCTGTTGGTCATTCTGAACGAAGTGGAGCAGTTGTTGAACCTTATCTATCAACTCAATGGTTCGTAAAAATGGAGCCCCTTGCTGAAGAAGCTGTAAATCTACAAAAATCTGAGGACAAAGTAAATTTTGTTCCTGAACGTTTCGAGAACACTTATTTAAACTGGATGGAAAACATCCGAGATTGGTGTATTTCCCGTCAATTGTGGTGGGGACATCGTATTCCAGCTTGGTATAATAAAGAAACTGGAGAAGTTTACGTTGGAAGGGAAGCGCCTGAAGATTTAGAGAATTGGGAGCAAGATGAAGACGTTTTAGATACATGGTTTTCATCTGCATTATGGCCTTTTTCTACCATGGGTTGGCCAGATGAAGAAAGTGAAGATTTTAAACGTTATTTCCCAACAGATGCACTAGTAACTGGTTACGATATTATCTTCTTCTGGGTAGCACGAATGGTCTTTCAGTCTAAGGAATTTACAAACCGTCGTCCGTTTAAAGATGTTATTATGCATGGTTTAGTACGTGATGCACAAGGACGTAAGATGAGTAAATCACTTGGTAATGGTGTTGACCCGATGGATGTAATCGACCAATACGGAGCGGATTCTCTACGTTACTTCTTGGCGACAGGCTCTTCGCCTGGTCAAGACTTACGTTTCCATTGGGAAAAAGTTGAATCAACTTGGAACTTCGCCAATAAGATTTGGAATGCTTCACGATTTGTAATTATGAATTTAGAGGATTTGAAATATGAAGATATTGATTTGTCAAAAGATAAATCATTAGCTGATGAATGGATTCTAACTCGACTAAATGAAACGATTGAAAATGTTACTCGTAATATTGATCGCTATGACTTTGGTGAAGCTGGAAGACATTTATATAACTTCATTTGGGATGAGTTCTGTGATTGGTATATTGAAATGGCTAAGCTACCATTATACGGTGAAGATGAAGAGGCTAAACAGACAACTCGCTCAGTGCTAGTTGTGACTTTAGATAGCATTTTAAGAATGTTACATCCGTTTATGCCGTTCATTACCGAGGAAATATGGCAGCACATTCCACATGAGGGCGAGTCTATTGTTGAAGCATCTTGGCCAGAGGTTCGTAGTGAATACAATAATGAACAGTCATCAAAAGAAATGCAGCGATTAGTTTCAATCATTCGTGCTGTTAGAAATGTACGATCTGAAGTGGATACACCTATGTCTAAGGAAATTAAAATTATGATTAAACCTAATGATGATTCAGTTGTTAATGAACTTAAAAATAATAGAGTATACTTAGATCGTTTCTGTAATCCTGAGGAACTTATAATTGAAACAGATGTTTCAGTACCAGAGCAGGCAAAAAGTGCAGTAGTTACCGGTGCGGAAATTTTCTTCCCACTTGAAGGTTTAATTGATATCGATGCTGAAATTGATCGATTAAAACAAGAGTTAGATAAATGGAACAAGGAAGTCGATCGGGTTCAAAAGAAACTATCTAATGAAAACTTTGTAAGTAAAGCACCAGAACATGTTGTACAGGAAGAACGAGACAAAGAAAAAGACTATCTGGAAAAACAGCGATTAGTAGAAGAACGAATTAAAGAATTAGAAGGATAAATATCAATTGCCTGCCTTTAGGGCAGGCAATTATTATATGAGGGATTATTATGAATGAACAACAAGCCATTAACTGGATACATGATCAATTAAAATTTGGGATTAAGCCAGGCTTAAAACGAGTAGAGTGGTTATTAGAGAACTTGGATCACCCTGAAAATCAACTAAAACTTCTTCACGTGGCAGGAACTAATGGCAAAGGGTCAACTGTATCTTACATGCGAAATATTCTAGAAATGCATGGTTTTACAGTGGGTACATTTACTTCGCCTTATATTGAGATTTTTAATGAGCGAATTAGTATAAACGGACAGCCCATTTCTGGGAGTCAATTAGTTAAGTATGTAGAACTACTTCAACCACTAAGTGATCGATTAGGCAATACAGAGTTAGGAAGACCGACTGAGTTCGAATTAATCACGGTTATAGCTTTGAAATTTTTTTATGACTCAGCTGTAGATTATGCTATTTTTGAAGTCGGACTAGGAGGCAGATTAGATTCTACCAATGTGATCAATCCAATACTGTCACTTATTACAATGATTGGTTATGATCATACGGATATACTTGGTGATACGCTTGAAGAAATTTCATATGAAAAAGCAGGTATTATTAAATCTGAAGCTCCAGTCATTACAAATGTATTAGAAAATGAAGCTTTTCAAGTTATTAAAGAACAGGCAGCCTCCAAAAGAAGTCCATTATATCGTTTACATGAAGACTATCATTATAGTTGGGTAGCAAGTCGTAAGCAAGGAGAAATATTTACATTTGTAACTTCGGATTTACAAATAGATAATATTAAATTAAGTATGAGCGGCAAACATCAAATAGAAAATGCAACAATAGCCATATACAGTATAAAAAAAATATCCGAAATAGAGGGATTTTCTTTGTCGATAGAGAAAATTATAGAAGGTATAGAGAAAACAAAGTGGATTGGACGATTCGAAATTATTCACACCAATCCAACAATAATACTAGATGGAGCCCATAATTTAGAGGCGATATGTACCTTGGTCAATACGATTGAACAACGGTACTCAAATGAAGACGTTCATATTTTATTGTCAATTTTAAAGAATAAACCGATTATACCTATGTTGCAGACACTGCAAGAGAATTTTGAGAACATAACGATAGCAACATTTAACTTTTTCAGAAGTTATAGGTATAAAGAACTATTACCTTATGCTGACAATTACGGTATAATAGTTTCAGAAAATTGGAAACAAACTATTCAAAACTTTATTGATAGCGGAAAAACAGATCGTGTTTTAATAATTACAGGTTCTTTATATTTTATATCAGAGGTCAGAGATTTCTTAACCCGAACTAATAGTGAGACGAATTAAGAGATGAAGGGGTATTTCTATGGCAAGATCTAAAGTAATAACAGTATGGTTAATATGGTTACTTGTTTTTCCGGCAACCATGGTATACCTATATTTAGAATTCAGTCCAGACTTAACGGAACATTGGGTTGATTTATTGGCCTTTGCGATTGTCATTAGTGCGGTAGCAATTTTCCCTGTTAAAGTTGGCACTATTACTGTTTTATTCGTGAATGGAATTAGCTTAGCCGCATTCCTATATTTTGGGCTGTTTGTTGAAGTCGTACTATCCCAAATAATGTTTATACCGATGTTTGTCGTGACTAAGTTAAAAAAGGATGAAGCATACAGAATTGCAACTAATTCAACGATGTTTATAATTGTCTCACTTGCATCTGCAGGTGTATATTATGCTTTGGGTGGGACGCATGGGGAGTTAATGTTCAATTCTTTTGAGCAAATTGTACCTATTGTTGGATATATATTAACATCCATTTTAGTTAATCAATTTTGCTTATCAGTTTTTCAAACCTATTTGAATGGACAAAAGTTCTTTGCCTTTCCCAAAAGTTTACTTATCGATACAGGCTTAAACTTACTTGTCTTCCCACTGGGTATAGTGTTATATCTAATGTACGTTCAAATTGAAGCTGTAGCGGTATTTCTCGTGGGTATTCCATTTATTTTACTTTCGATTGTATTTTCTTATTATCATAAGACACAACGAATTAATAAATTTTTACATACAACAAGTGAAATCGGACACGAATTATCAAAGAGTTTAAATGTAAAAAGTGTTTTAGATACATTCTTATCAGAAATTGAGAAGTTAATTCCTACATCACATATATATGTATTTGATATCACAACAGAATCGAACTCAATGAGTTTGATTCGTTACATGGATCATCAAGGCACTCAAATTAAAAAAGATTATAAATTATATCGTGGAGAAGGCTTTGCAGGAAAAGTTTACGATGAAGAGAAGAGTATCATGTTAACTCGAAAAAAAGATATTAATGACCTGTACAATCATGAGTTAGCTGCAGGTGTTAACTGTGTAATAGGTGTTCCAATTTTAAGAAATAATAAAATTGTAGGTGTTCTGTCTGTTGCATCACATGAAATTAATGCTTATGAAAAATATCATTTAATGTTGTTAGAAATTCTAGCTAACTTCTTATCTGTAGCTATAGAAAATGCCCGACACTATGAGGCAGCTAAAACCCGTATGCAACGTGATCAGTTAACCAACCTATATAATTATCGTTACTTTATAGAGTATTTAGATGGATATGCATCAGATTTAGAAGCTAAAGGCTTATCAGAAATTCTATCTGTTATTATTTTGGATTTAGATTCTTTTAAAGCAATTAATGATAATTATGGTCATGAATCTGGTAACGAAGTTCTCACTGAATTATCTAAACGCTTAGTTGATTATTTCGGGCAATATGGTATTATTGCGCGTTATGGTGGTGAGGAGTTTACCATACTTGTAAAAAACATGCCTCATGAAGAAGTCGTCCAATTAGCTGAAGATATTAGAGAAGCCATTGCAAAGGAACCTTTCGTTCTCTACAAACACATTAATGGAAATGTGGAAGTTCAGGAAATTAATGTAACAGCAAGTATTGGTGTAGCGACATACCCGAACCAGTGTGAATCTCCACAAGAATTAATTCGTAATGCGGATCGCTCAATGTATGTTGGAGCAAAACGCAATGGTAAAAATAAAGTAGCTTCATTATCAGTTTAATATTAAGTAGAGAAAATGCCTTTAACTTACTTTTAAGATTATTTGTAAGTTAAGGCATTTTATTATTAGTTTAAATTTGTCGAATGACTATGACAATTTTTGGCTAATTTTGCACCGACTCTATGATAAACTCTAACCATCTTAAGGTAAGGTGGTTAGAAAATGGACGAGCATAATAAAGTTCGGGTAACTATGAATCAACAATCCAATTATAATAAAAAACATGATTTAGAAAACTTTCTGACTCCAAAAAACAAGCAACATTCCTATTCATTAACTTTTCGTGGTCGTTCGATGTTCGGAAAAATGGTTAAACCTATACTATTGGCAGTTTTATTGGGGGGGATTTTTGGTGCAGGATTAATATATTTCTTCTCTGACCTGACACCAGATGCTGTTCCTGTAACAAGTGTTGATGATGACGAAGAAGTGCAAGATCAAACCAATGATGAAGTTCGCACAGGAGAGTTAAAGTTACCGGGTAATACGTTTGAAGTCATACAATTTGGTTTGTTTTCTACTGAAGAAAATGCCAATGATTTAAATGAGACCCTTTTAATTCCGAATTCTATACCAGCTGTTGTTCAAGAACAAAGTGGACAGTTTTTTGTTATTAGTCATGTAATTACTTCTGAAATTGAAAAGGAATCAATTACGAATTTTCTGGAATCTAAAGGTTTAGTATATATGACAGATTTCTTTTATAAAAAATGGAATTATAGCACTTCTACAGTTGCCGTTAGTGATGAAGAGAAAAATTGGTTAAATGAAGGACTAACAATTCTAAATGAGTATTCAAACTCTGCTAATAATAGGAATTGGATGAACCAGACTCAAGAGTGGTTGAATGATACGAAGGAGTCTTATCAGAATAATGACCACATCAATAATATGCGAGAAAACTTAACTAATTTCCAGAATACAACCAATGAAAATATACAGCAATTTCATGAAAGAAATACTTTATTAAATTTATATCTATTTTTCGCAAATCTAAACTAATTTACTTATCAGCATTTTTTTGTATATAAAAGCCATTAATCAATATAGAAAACACGGTTTCAGTAGGGGGGAACCGTGTTTTTCTATGTTTTGTGTTAAACAATTCTAATGAGTAAAATAAATGTGTTTTAATTAAGTTTAGCTGAAAGGAGTTAATCCATGAACACAGATAGTATTTTTATTAAAGATGTACCAAAAGATGACCGACCAAGGGAAAGGTTAATTCAAGCAGGTCCTCAGGCACTATCAAATCAAGAGTTGATAGCTATTTTAATGGGAAGCGGCACAAAAGGAACTTCGGCATTATCATTAGCAACTCGTGTCCTAGTGCATTTTGAGGGATTGTCCCTATTAAAAGGTGCTACCATTAATGAATTAACTATGATTAAAGGGATAGGTGAAGCTAAGGCAGTTTCAATAATGGCAGCAATTGAATTAGGGAAGCGGCTTCATTCTTTTAAAGTAGGAGATCGATTCACCATTAGAAGTCCTGAGGATGGTGCTAATTTTTTAATGGAAGAAATGAGGGATTTAAAACAAGAGCATTTTGTTGCACTTTACTTAGATACTAAAAACCAAGTCATTCATCGTCAGACTATTTTTATTGGAAGTCTCAATTCTTCAATTGTACACCCTCGTGAAGTATTTAAAGAAGCTATTAAGCGTTCAGCTGCCTCAGTTATTTGCGCACATAACCACCCCTCTGGAGACCCAGCGCCTTCTAATGAAGATATTCATGTAACAAAAAGGTTATCAGAATCCGGTAAAGTAATAGGTATCGAATTGTTAGATCACTTAGTTATTGGAGATCAAAAGTTTATATCTTTAAAAGAAAAAGGTTACTTGTAAACAAATTAAAATAGTTACAATATCCCACATTTTTGCTATTGATAACTCTATCTATTTTTTAGTTTTTTTCGTATAATAAAATATAGAATTATAGAATGCGCCATCAGCCAAAAGTTTTTGTAAAGTTGTGGCGCTTATTCATGTTTTTTAATACCATTACATAATTTTAAGTATAAATGAATGACATCGGAGAGGAAGATTGTAATGGGTTCATCTTTGTTAAACAAAGATTTTGGAATTGATTTAGGAACTGCTAATACGTTAATATTTGTTAAAGGAAAAGGTATTGTCTTAAGAGAGCCCTCAGTAGTCGCTATAAATAATCAGACAGGTGAAATTACTGCGATTGGTGATGAGGCAAAAAAGATGATTGGAAAGACACCGGAGTCTTTATCTATAATTAGACCGATGAAAGATGGTGTCATTGCAGATTACGATACAACATCTTCTATGATGAAATATTATATTGGAAAACTTAATGTTCAATCATGGTTTGGAAAGCCTGATGTTATGGTTTGTGTACCATCTGGTATAACCATGGTTGAAGAACGTGCAGTGATCGATGCTACTAAACAAGCAGGTGTTAAGAATGTATATCCTATATCTGAGCCATTTGCGGCAGCAATTGGGGCTGGTTTACCTGTTTGGGAAGCGACAGGAAATATGGTCGTAGACATTGGTGGTGGAACAACTGAAGTAGCAATTGTCTCTTTAGGTGGAATTGTAACGAGTCAATCCATCCGAGTAGCTGGTGATGAAATTGATGAGCAAATCAGATATTACATAAAAAAGGAAAAAGAGTTGGTCATCGGTGAATCAACAGCTGAAAAGATAAAAATTGTGCTGGGCTCAGCTAAGCCAACATCGGAAAATGACAGAATGGAAGTACGAGGAAGAGACACAGTCTTTGGACTCCCCAAAACTGTTGAAGTTACTAATTCAGAAATCGTTGAAGCGATATCTGATACAATCCAATCTATTATTAGTGTCGTCCTCAACACTTTAGAGAATGCCCCACCAGAACTTTCTGCTGATATAATGGACCGTGGAATAGTATTAACTGGCGGCGGCGCATTATTACGACATTTGGACGATGTTATAAAAGAACAGACAAAAATACCCGTTTTTATAGCTGATAACCCATTAGATTGTGTAGCAATCGGTACAGGTAAAGCTCTAGATGATATTGAACATTTTAAGAACTCGCCTAATATTGCACGAAGAAACATACTTAATTAAGAGTAGGTGCTACATTTATGCCTTCGTTTTTTAGAAGAAGAAAATTAATTGTTTTATTTACAAGTATTATATTAATAGTTGTCCTTATTGGTTATTCAATGAGAGCAGATGAACAATCAAATATTGGTGCACAATTCGTTTCAGATACGGTCGGTTTCTTTCAAAATATAGTATATCAACCGGTCAATTTAGTAATTGGTTTTTTTGATAATGTTAAAGATATTAGAGATGTATATAACCAAAACGAAGTATTGAAAGAAGAATTACAGGATTACAAAACTCTAGCGTTTCAAGTAAATGAGCTAAAAAAAGAAAATGAAGAATTACGCTCAATTGTGAATTTTGATGAGATGATTAGTGATTATACACCCATTAAAGCAACAGTAATATCTAGAAGTCCTGAACAATGGTTTGATCAGGTTAAGATTAATAAAGGCCGAAAGCATGGTGTAGAACCAAATATGGCCATTTCAACAGCCGATGGAATGGTCGGTAAAGTAATTGGTGCGTCTCAATTAACCTCTACAGTACAACTGTTAAGTGGATTTGACGTAGACAATAGAATCTCAGTTGTTGTAGATAACAATGAGGATATTTTTGGTTTAATTGAAGGCTATGATTCAGAGTCTAAGACATTGCTATTCAGGGAAATGACTGACAGTGGTGAATTAGAAGTTGGACAAACTGTAATTAGTTCTGGCATGGGAGGCGTATTCCCACGGGGCCTGTTAATAGGTGAGGTGACCTCTGTAGAGTTGGACCAATATGGTTTGACTAGAACTGCAAGAATTAAACCTGCAGCAGATCTATTAAATATCAATCACGTGATGGTAATTGATCGTGATATTTATTCACCTGTACTCGATCAACAGTCAGAACAAAATCAAGCACAACTTGAAGAGGAGGAGGAGTAATTTGAAATCTCTTTATCTTCCTCTCATTTTATTTATACTTTTAGTATTTGAAAGTACAGCAGTTAGGTTTTTACCTGAATCTATAATGTCTAATAATTTATTTTATATCCCTCATTGGATATTAATCTTTTCATTATTAATTTTACTATTTTATGACCAGGCTCATACTTACCATGGACTAATTAATGGAATCGTATTCGGGTTGTTGGTTGATTTAGTTTATACAGACTTATTAGGAATATATTTTTTAGCTTACGGAGTTTCTTTATACCTCGTTCATTTATTTAAAAAGGTACTACAGCAAAACTTCTTTGTAACATTATTGTTGGGATTAGTCGTTATTGTATCGGTCGAGTTTATCCTATTTACGTTATATACGATAGTTGGGCAGATCGATATGGCTATGAATGAATTTATTCAAGATAGATTAATTCCTACAACGTTAATTAATTTATTATTTTTATTAATCATTTATCCATTTTTCTCAAAACTATTATTAAAATGGCAGGAACAAGACCTACAAATCAAGTAATTAATAATTGGTGAAATAAAATTGGGGTGTACCTATATGTCAGAATCAAGTCACTTTATTACGATGAAAGGTACTAATAACGGAATTGTTGTTTACTTAGATGACCAATGTTCCTTTAATTCGTTATTAAAAGAACTAGAAGAAAAGCTGCAAATTAATCAAGCTTCCGGAAAGACAGAAATCACATTACATAGTCAAAATCGATACTTAAATGAAGATCAGCGTCATGCTATTGAAAATACTATAGACCAGTATAGTGAATTGACAGTAAAATCAATCGATTCTTATGTAATTACTCGAGATGAAGCTTATGATATATATGAAAACACAACTGTAAAAACGGTTATGAAAACTATACGTTCTGGTCAAATACATGAGGTGAAAGGCGATGCGCTAGTAATTGGAGATGTTAATCCAGGAGGTACAGTTATTGCTACAGGGAATATATTTGTTTTAGGCAAATTAAGAGGAATAGCACATGCTGGTTTCGATGGTGATGAAGGGTGTGTTGTTGCTGCTTCATATATGCACCCTAATCAAATTAGGATTGCAAGTAAAATTAGCAGAGCTCCTGATTATGATGTGGAAGGTTCTCCAAGAGAGTTTGCATTTGTTAATCAATCAACTGAACAAATTGAATTGGAACAATTACAACACATACAAAAAATTCGTCCAAAATTACTGGATGTATTTGAAAGGGGATTGTAAATTATGGGTGAATCAATCGTAATTACATCTGGAAAAGGTGGAGTAGGTAAAACAACTACTACTGCAAATATTGGTACTGCACTTGCATTGTTAGGCCAAAAGGTATGTCTAATCGATACTGACATTGGTTTAAGAAACTTGGATGTTGTTTTAGGTCTGGAAAATCGAATTATTTTTAATTTGATTGATGTCATTGAAGGTCGTTGCAAATTACAATCTGCACTTGTTAAAGATAAACGTTTTGATTGCCTACACTTGCTTCCTGCAGCTCAAACGAGTGATAAAAATGAGGTTACACCTAAAGCAATTAGTAAATTAGTTGATGAATTGAAACCAGATTATGATTACATTTTAATAGATTGTCCAGCTGGAATTGAGCAAGGTTATAAGAATGCTGTAGCAGGTGCTGATAAAGCAATTGTTATATCAACTCCTGAAAAATCCAGCGTGCGTGATGCTGATCGTATAATTGGGTTATTAGAACAGGAAGGCTTAGAATTCGCTCCTTACTTAGTTATTAACCGAATTCGAAAGCACATGATGGATAGTGGAGATATGTTAACAGTTGATGAAATTGTATCGACTCTTTCTATTGAATTGCTCGGAATTATACTAGATGATGAAGATGTGATTCGTGCATCTCATCATGGGGAACCTGTTGCTTTTCAGCCAAATACAAAAGCATCAATAAGCTACCGTAATATAGCAAGACGAATTTTAGGTGAATCAGTTCCTCTAATGTCATTTGACAATGATGAAGGAATTATGACAAAGGTTAAAAAACTATTAGGCATGAAATAAAAGAGACCGTATCACATTGTGATGCGGTTTTTTATAGAGGCTGGGACAAAAGATAAGTGAGTGTTCAGAAGATGAACAAAAACTTGCAGATATAATATGAGCGTAGTCAAAATAAGTAGACTCCTGCAGGAACAGCACGAGCTGAAAATCACGCCAAACGAACGTAAGTGAGTTTGGGGAAGTTGAAGCCGTGCCTGCGGAAAGCGAAGCATTTTGACGAAGCGTATATTTAAACTGTACTATGATTAATATTTTTAAATTATAATACGGTTTTTTTATAATAAATATAAACTTTTGTCTCAACCTCTTTTTTATATCACTATAAAAATTCAATTTTAATAGATATCATATCTTTCATTATTCCTGAATATGCTAGTACAAAATAGACAAGGGAATGGTGAAAGATGAATCGTAAATTAGATGAAATAAGAAGTAATATTGCCAAACGTAAAATGAATAGACCTGTCACCAAAAAGAAACCGACACATTCATATAATTCATTACTAGATGATGAGGAAAAGCACGGTTATACATCTTTTCCAAGAGTAGATCATGGTCAAATCAGCAGCCCTAATACTACTAAATATTTAAGCAAATTTTTATTGTCAGCCATCATTATATTTTTTACCTTATTTACTTATCAAACTCAATTTCCACTTTTGAATACCATAAAACCGTTTGTTCATAGTACATTGACAGAGGATTTACCTTTTGCAACTGTACAAGCATGGTATGATGAACACTTTGCAACTCCATTTTTAAATTTTGGTAGAGATGGTGGAAGGGTTGTGAGTAATCAATCTGTTTCTGTTCCTGTAAGTGGTGTTCAAATGGACAAGGTTAGAGATTATGAAGATGGTATTTACATTGAAGTGACAGAAGATAAGAATGTATATCCTTTAGATCGAGGTACGGTGTTGTTTGCTGGGAAAAAGGATGCTACGGGCAATACAATCATTATTCAGCATGAAGATGGAACAAAATCAGTTTATGGTCATTTAGAAACAATTGATGTTTTTCATTATCAGTTCGTTTCGCCGAATCAGGTTATTGCCAAGGTTCAACCAGATGAAGTGATTGGATTTACAAATATGTATTTTGCTGTTCAAGAAGGTAGTCAGTATGTTGACCCCGTCCAATATATTCTAGGGGATACAGATGCGGAATAGAGTAATTCAATTTCATCCCTTATTACTGTTATTGTTGATTGGGAGTTATTTTTTGGGGATGTTTATAGAATTAATTAGTTTTTTTGTCATAATTACTATTCATGAATTAGGACACTTCATAGCTGCCAGATATTATAAATGGAATATTACTCGGTTAATGATATGGCCTTTTGGTGGCGTAATGGAAACAGATGATTTTTATAACCGTCCAAGTAAAGAGGAGTTTGTTGTAACAATTGCTGGACCGCTACAGCATATTTGGATATTTATTGTATTAGGCATCATGTATTTTATACAGGTCCAACACGTTTTACTCGACCAACTGTTAATCATAAATACGATTATACTGTTTTTTAATTTAATACCCGTTCTTCCCCTGGATGGTGGACGAATGGTCTTTATTTTGTTAACTAAAGTAACAGCTTTTCATCGAGCGGTGGTCTGGATGTCTATATCATCAATCACCATAATTGGAGTTATTAATGTTATACTATGGTTAATGCAATGGACAAGCATTCACTTAACGTTTTTATCAATATTTTTATTGCTTGATAATTGGTTACTTTGGCGTAATAAACATATAATTTTACTTAAACATTTATTGGCTAGATATTTTATTTCAGATATTGAACAAACTAACATCGCAGTATTAAGGGCAGCTTCTAATACACCGTTAAGTGAGTTAGTTAAACACTTTAAAAAAGAATACTACCATTATATTTATTTAGATCATAGTTCAAAGCCATTACCTGAAGATGCATGTTTACATGCCATGTTTACGCGAAATGAACCATTTTTAACTGTTGCAAGTATCCAGGCGAGGGAAGCTTAGATGAAACAAATTTATGTACAAAGTCGAACTAAAAAACAATTAGCGGTATATATGAATAATAACAATCTTGAGGATATCTTTATTCAAGACCGAGATGAATTTAATATTGGCGACGTTTTTCTAGGAATCGTAAAAGATGTTGATTTTAGATTAAACGTCGCTTTTGTGCGTTTAAATAATCGTGATATAGGTTTTCTAAAACTTGAAGAACCTAATCAAGTTCATCAAGGAGAACGAGTTTTAGTTCAAATAGAAAAATTAGCAACTAAAAGCAAATATGTAACAGTTAATTTGAGCATTCAACTGCAAAGTCCTTATATTGTTATCTTGCCTTATGAAAAAGGTATTCACACTTCTAAAAAACTGAAGGAAGAAGAAAGAGAAAGACTTATTAGTTTGGTGAACCATCAACCTGTTGGGTTAATTATTCGAACACAATCCAACGAACTAAGTGATAATATATTTTTAAGTCATCTAAAGGAACAATTGACTATTTGGGAGAACATTCAGTGGGCTTTAAACCATGTTAAATCACCTCAAAAAGTATACCAATCAATGTCAGATTGGACTGCATTTTTTAATAAACACCTTGGTGAAATTAATGAAATGATTTGTGATGATATAAAATTCAAAGAACAATTAGTCAAAACTTGTGGTTCAAATACAGTCAACATTTCATATGATCTGCAATTTATAAAGAATCGTCCATATAATTTAAATCAATTAGTGTCTCTTTTAACGAAACGAGAAGTGCCACTATCAAGTGGTGGCCATATTATTATTGATCGAACTGAAGCAATGACTGTGATTGATGTTGATACAAGTAACACAAGAATGAACAATAACAAGGATCAAATCCTCGAACAAACTAACCTGAAAGCAGCTGTTGAGTGTGAACGACAAATTCGGTTGAGACAATTATCTGGCATGATTTTAATTGATTTTATTAATATGAATTCTAAAATTTCCAAGAAAAAAATAATTGATCAGTTAAGAGAATCATTTAAGAACGATTCTAGTATCACGATTTATGGTTTTACTAAACTGGGTATAGTTGAAATGACGAGAAAACGCTTGTTTCCTGATGTTTATGATCAATTTTCAATTTATTATGCACAGTCGGCTAATCAATGTGAGTTGATTATGAATCAAATCGAGGAAAAATTATTAGAATATCAATCAGCACAGACTGATCAGCTGCACTTAAAAGTTGCGACAAAATATAATATCAATTGGAAAGCGTATTTACTTGAATTAAAAGAAAGACATGAGCTAAATTTTTCATTGAAATTAAGCGAAGATCCCTCTTTACAAGAACCGTTTTCCCTGTATAAAATAGAGGACGGCAATCGGGTAAACAAACAGTTAAGACAACAAGGAATTAAGGTTGACAACCTTTTTTAAATCGTGGTATTATTTATTTTGTTATGCTTAATGGTAGCACCCGTTGCTACAACCGCTCAGAAGAGGTTTTTAAACTTACTTGTTAAGTACCTCGATGGCGAGTCTTAGTCTTAGAGGAGGTGCAGTAGAATGTACGCAATTATCGAAACTGGTGGTAAACAAATTAAAGTAGAAGAAGGTCAATCAGTATTCATCGAAAAGCTAGACGCTGAAGCAGGTGAAGAAATCACGTTTGACAAAGTACTATTTGTTGGTGGCGATTCTGTAAAAGTTGGTTCTCCATTAGTGGACGGCGCAACTGTTACAGGTAAAGTTGAAAAGCAGGGTAAAGGTCGTAAGATCACTGTTTTCAAATACAAGCCAAAGAAAAACTACAAGCGTAAACAAGGTCATCGTCAACCTTATACAAAAGTAACGATCGAAAAAATTAACGCGTAAGGATACTTTATTATGATTGAATTGAAAGTATTTAGAAATAGCGATCAAACCATTTCAGGATTTGAATTGTCTGGGCATGCTAATAGCGGACCACATGGTCATGATTTAGTATGTGCTGCAGTATCAGCTGTTTCATTTGGATCTGTTAATTCAATTATTCAACTTTGTCAGATCGAACCTGAGATTGAGCAGGGAACTGAAGGTGGCTTTCTTAAAATGCTCTTACCTGAAGGAATGTCTGATGAGGCTTATAATAAAGCTCAAACGCTACTTTCTGGGATGCTGGTTACATTCCAAACAATTGAAAGAGATTATAATCAATATATAACCATCTTTGAAAAATAAGGAGGTGCATTTCGATGCTACGTCTAGATTTACAGTTTTTCTCACAGAAAAAAGGTCAAGGTAGTTCAAAGAACGGACGTGACTCAGAGTCTAAACGTCTTGGAGCTAAACGTGCTGACGGTCAAGTCGTAACTGGTGGATCAATCCTTTACCGTCAACGCGGTACAAAAATCTACCCAGGTGAAAACGTAGGCCGTGGTGGCGATGATACTCTATTCGCTAAAGTAGACGGTGTTGTACGTTTCGAGCGTTTTGGTCGTGACCGTAAAAAAGTTAGCGTATACCCTGCAGTTCAGGAAGCGTAAACTTTTAAAAAAAGCTGACTCCTAATCGAGTCAGCTTTTATTTTGTCTATAATAATTGTTAAAAATTGGCTTGTCGATAATCATGACAAGCTTTTCTTAATTCTACCCTATATTAATTGTGGTATGATAAACAAAAAGGGTAGGGTGAGAGCATTGTCAGTAAATGTTGAAGATGTTTTAGATTTATTAAGATTATACAGACATGATTTGATGAATGACCTGCAATTAGTTCAAGGTTATGGCAGCATGAAAAAGCATGATGTATCGATGGAAAAATTAAATCAATTAATAACTAAATTAGGTGAGGATCGTCTATTACAAACGCTCGATGCACCACAACTTGTTTATTGGTTATTCCATTTAAAGCTTAATAGTAGAGAAACTAAATTAGAATTCGACATTGAACATAATGATCAATCGTTACAACCATATGATGAAATCATTCTTAATGATGGTAAGCATTTGATTCAGACGTTTGAAAAAGAATTAGGTTCACTTTCTGACTTACATATTCGTATTGAAATAAAATATGAAGATGATTGGTATATTAAGTATCGTATAAAGGGTAACGAACAAATAAAAGATATAGTTTTAAACACTGATTCAAAATTAATGATAGAAAATAATGAGGAAGAAACTTCTTTTGTATTTTCTTATAAGTAGGTGAGATAAATGTTTGTCGATCAGGTACAAGTCTTTGTCAAAGCAGGAGATGGTGGTAACGGCCTCGTTGCCTTTCGTCGTGAAAAATATGAACCGATGGGTGGACCTGCAGGCGGTGATGGAGGAAATGGCGGTGATGTCATTTTCGAAGTTGATGAAGGTTTAAATACATTAATGGATTTCCGTTTTCAAAAACATTTTAAAGCTTCTCGAGGCGTCAATGGGATGCCAAAAGGTATGCATGGTAAAAATTCTGATCCATTAATCGTACCGGTTCCTCCAGGAACAACAATACGTAATGCAGATACAGGAGATTTAATAGCAGATTTAACCGAACATAAACAACAAGCTATTATTGCTCATGGTGGCCGTGGAGGCCGTGGAAACATTCGTTTTGCGAATGCTCGAAACAGAGCGCCTGAGCTAGCGGAAAATGGGGCACCAGGGGAAGAGTTATACGTAAAATTAGAATTAAAAGTATTAGCAGATGTTGGTTTAGTCGGCTTTCCAAGTGTGGGAAAATCAACGTTATTATCAATTGTTAGTGCTGCCAAACCTAAGATTGCTGATTATCATTTTACTACTTTGGCGCCAAATTTAGGTATGGTCCAAACTGAAGACGATCGTAGCTTTGTTATGGCGGATTTACCTGGACTAATCCAAGGGGCTCATTCAGGTATTGGGTTAGGCCATCAATTTTTACGACACATTGAACGTACAAGAGTCATAGTACACGTGATTGACATGTCAGGTTTAGAAGGACGCGATCCATACGAAGATTTTGTTACGATCAATGAAGAGTTAAGGCAGTATGATGAAAAAATGATGCAGCGACCACAAATAATCGTAGCTAATAAGATGGATATGCCAGATTCAGAAGACAACCTTGAATTATTTAAAGAGCAAGTAGGAGAAAAGTATCCGATTTTCCCTATTTCAGCGATCACTAAAGACGGAGTGAGAGAGTTATTATTCGCTGTGGCTGATACATTAGAAAAGATTCCTAAAAATCAGTTTGAAACAGATGAAGATGAGACTCAAACCGAAGAACGCGTATTATATAAATTTGAAAAAGATGATGATACGATTGAAATAACAAGAGATGACGATGGAGCTTATGTGTTATCAGGAAATACTATTGAACGTATCTTCAAAATGACAGATTTCAATCGAGATGAATCCGTACGTCGTTTTGCTCGTCAAATGCGTCATTTAGGTGTAGATGATGCATTAAGAAAACGAGGGGCAAAAGATGGTGACATTATTCGTCTGTTAGATTTTGAATTTGAATTTATTGAGTAAAGGACCAGAATACTGGTCCTTTTTATATTAGCGCTTAACATTAAATTTATAGGCAAACGCTCAACTTTTATTCGCATATGCATAATGTGTTAGTGGGATATTTTATACTTTAAGGACATTAACTTTCTTAAAGTATTAACGTATGTGAAAAACTAAGGCTTTCGCTATTTTGGCGTGGCGTAAGCCAAGTTTTTCTCAAAATTTGAAAGGAGAAATTCATCATGAGAATACATGTTGTGCAAAAGGGAGAGACGTTTGAGTCAATAGCTAAAGCTTATGATTTAACAGTTGATCAGTTAATACAAATGAACCGGCATTTAGATAGGAGTAATGTGCTTTTACCTCAAATGAAAGTAAAAGTGCCTTTAAATGTACAAAAGTCACCTAAAATGTCTAATAATGTTGGCAAAAAAATTGATGTAAGTAATAAACGTTTGTCACCACCACATGACCCTAATAAACCTAAAGTGTTACCAATAGTTGCGGAAGATGAATATGTCATGAGTGATAAATTGATTTCAGCGATCGATGATGATCAGGAGGATGAATTTATACAACAGTTTTTGCCAGAAGGATATTATAATTGGCAACCGGATCCATACGCTCAGCCGGTTATGTATGATTATCACATTCCCGTTCAAGTGATGGAACCAATCCCTTATGAGAACGAACCAGTCAGAAATAGTTACTATAATCCATACGAACACGTCAATCAGTATGCTTATTTTGCCCCATACTACCCTAATTATAATTACATGTATCGCCCATATAACCCGTGTGGCTGCGGTGGTTATTATTACTAATTCTTTGAGTAATTAAAACAGGTTATGATAATATATAAAATAGTACTCGTAATTAAAGGGGAATAATTAGATGGAAAAACATATAGAGCAATTAACGAAATGGCTCCAGGCTAAAGTTGAAGAAGCCAATGTTAATGGGTTAGTTGTTGGCTTAAGCGGAGGTATTGATTCTTCCGTTGTAGGTTACCTAATTAAAAAAGCTTTGCCGAATAACTCACTAGGTGTAGTTATGCCCTGTAAAAGTAATGGTCAAGATGAAGCAGATGCTCAATTAGTTATTGAAGGTTCGGGCATTGATTCAGTAACTGTAGATTTATCAGAGCAACATGATCTGCTTTTAAATGGCATTAAGACTTCTTTGGAAAGTAAAAATGACTGGAATGTAAATAATGAACAATTAGCCGATGCCAATCTTCGTGCAAGGTTAAGAATGAGCACACTTTATACCATTGCAACTAATTATAATTATCTCGTCGTTGGAACTGATAATGCTGCTGAATGGTATACAGGTTATTTTACAAAATACGGTGATGGTGGAGTTGATTTAGTTCCGCTATTACATTATACAAAATCAGAAGTTCGAGATTTAGCTCGAGAACTAGGTGTGCCGGATAAGATTATCACAAAGGATCCAAGTGCAGGACTTTGGGATGGTCAAACGGATGAAAGTGAAATGGGTGTATCATACGATACAATTGATGCTTTTTTACGTGGAGAAAAAGTGGATGAGGAATCAGAAAAAACAATTATTAAAATGCATGAACGAACGGCTCATAAACGTGCATTACCACCATCTCCACCAGATTTCCATCATTTCACATTAGAATAAACGAATGATGAAACACCTCTTATTTCAAACTAATGAATACGGAGGTGTTTTCATGTTTAAGAAAATGATTGTGTTTTTTAGTATAATGTTACTTGGCGCGTGTACGTATGTTAATCCTGAAAAGCAAGAGGAGAGTATTTCAAATTCTGAAGAAACGACAGAAATCCAATTTGATCAGGAAAGGCCAACTGATGAAGAGTTAATTCGCTATAATAATTATGAGAACCCTTATGAATATTATGAGCAGCGAGAAACTGATAAATCATTAGGGAATACCGATAATTCTAAGCGAATTCGCTCTGAGAAATTCAGAGAGCAGAATGATTTAAATCGTAATATTTATTATGAGTTAAGAAACATGCGTGAGTTTATTGAAGTTGGTGTTTCTGTTCAGGACCAGCAAATTTATGTAGCTGTACATTTAGCTAATCGCGTCACGGAAGATGAAGCCATTGCAAAAGTTAAAGAAGTAGTGGAAAATATAACTGGTCGTACAGATGTTACAGTTTATGTTAACCAGGAATATCACAATCGGATTGAAGACCGTAAAAAAGATTAATGAATTCTAGAAAAGGAGTTTTCTTCTCCTTTTCTTATACATAACGGAGGCGGGGAAATAATGAAATTTGCAATTGTTACTGGCGCTTCACGAGGTTTGGGTGAAGAAACGGCCAAAAATTTACTAACACAGGGTTATAATCTATTTACGATTTCCAGAAAAAGAAAAACTAATGAACTTAAAAATTTAGCTAATGAAAATCGCCAATCTTATTATCACCATTCATGTGATCTAAGTGATTTAGAAAAATTAAATGATGTGTTATATGAAATCGTAACAAAGCTACAAGATCAGAACATTGAAGAACTATTAATTGTTAATAATGCCGGAATGGTTACACCAATCGGTCCTGTTGGTTCATTAGAGAACCACGACATTGTTAAACATATTTCAGTTAATTTAACTGCAATTATGTTAATGGTCAATACAATGAAGAAACATGTTGAGTCCAATCGCTTATTTGTTGTAAACATATCTTCTGGTGCTGGGGAAAATGGTGTATATGGCTGGAATGCTTATTGTTCCACAAAATCTGCTGTGAATATGTACACGGAAACGGCAGCTCTAGAAGCTAAAGAATTAAAATCAAAAGATCTTCATATCGCTTTCAGCCCAGGAGTTATGGATACGGAGATGCAAGAGGAAATTCGAAGCAGCGATGAAGAGGACTTTAAAAACGTTGATAAATTCAAGCAATATAAAGAAGAAGGTAAACTTAGAAGTCCAAAAGAGGTCGCTGATTTACTTACAGATTTAATCCAAAAACCTGATGAAATAGAAAACGGTAAGGTTTACCGAGTTTATGATCTAGTTAAATAATTCTTTAAGGGGAGGAGATTATTATGGCAGGTCATTCAAAATGGCATAATATTAAACATAAAAAGGGCGCTAAGGATGCTAAGCGCGGAAAAATTTTCATGAAATTAGCTAAAGAGATTTATGTTGCTGCTAAACAAGGAGGCAGTGACATGGAGACAAATTCTGCTCTTCGTTTAGCAGTAGATAAGGCAAAATCCAATAATATGCCTAATGACAACATTGATCGTGCGATTAACAAAGCAACAGGAAATGTTGAAGGGGAAAACTACGAAGAAATGGTTTATGAAGGCTATGGTCCTGGCGGTGTAGCTGTAATGGTTGAAGCATTAACCGATAACAGGAATCGTACGGCGTCTGAAGTACGTCATGCTTTCTCAAAGAACAATGGCAATCTTGGTGAAAATGGCTGCGTATCCTTTATGTTCCATCGTAAAGGTTACATCGTGATTAAGCGTGAAGATTTAGATGTAGATGAGGAAACATTCATGCTGGAGGCAATTGAAGCAGGATGCGAAGAAGTTGAGGCTAGTGATGAAGTTTTTGAAGTGTACACAACAGTAGAAGACTTTGAAGAAGTTAGAAATGTTTTAAAAGAATCATATGTGCTTGAAGTCGCTGAATTATCTATGTTTCCTGATACTTATACATCAATTGAAGAAAACCAGCAAGAAGATATGAACAAAATGGTGGATATGCTTGAAGATCTTGATGATGTTCAGGAAGTGTATCATAACATGCAGTAAATGGTGAGCCTCTCCTTTTAGGGGGAGGTTTTCACATTTTTTATATCTCTAATAATTTAAAACATGTTACACTATGGGTAGAACATTTGTTTTATTAATATTAGGAGGAACCAAATGTACGCATACATAAAAGGGGAATTAGTTTCTTTAAATGAAGACCATGTTGTCTTAGATGTATCTGGGGTTGGCTATGAAATTTTTTGCCCCAATCCGTATCGTTTTCAAAAGGAAATTGACCAACAAATTAAAATACATACATATTTACATGTTCGAGAAGATGCTCAAATTTTATATGGGTTTAAAGAGCAAGAAGAAAAAGAAATTTTCAAGAAATTATTAAATGTTTCTGGAATAGGGCCAAAAAATGCATTGAATATTGTGGGACAAACTTCTGCACACGATTTTGCTATGGCTATTGAGAATGAAGATGATCAATATCTAACTAAATTTCCAGGTGTCGGTAAGAAAACAGCGAGACAAATGATCTTGGATTTAAAAGGGAAAGTTTCTGAATGGATGAACTCGCAAATAAGTCAACCAGTAGGTGAAGTGGTTACAACCCCTGCTGGAGATGTTTACTTTGATGAAGCAGTTGAAGCTTTAAAGGCATTAGGTTATTCATCACGTGAAATTAAAGGAATATCAAATCAGTTAAAAGCTTCTGAAGCTCAATCAACAGATGATGTAGTTAAGAAGGGGCTTCAGTTATTAATGCGTTAAAAAGAAGGTGAAAAATATGGATGAACGCATGGTTTCAGGTGAACTTCAAATTGACGATCAAGACGTCGAACAAAGCTTAAGACCATCAATGCTTTCTCAATATATTGGGCAATCTAAGACAAAAGAGAACCTAAGTATATTTATTGAAGCGGCAAAAATGCGAGAAGAGTCGTTAGACCATGTGCTATTATACGGACCACCAGGTTTAGGAAAAACGACGTTAGCATCAATTATTGCAAATGAGATGGGTGTTCAATTTAGAACGACTTCTGGACCAGCCATTGAAAGGGCGGGCGACTTAGCTGCAATATTATCATCTCTTGAAGCGGGAGATGTGTTATTTATTGATGAAATCCACCGTTTACCCAGGGCTGTGGAAGAAATTTTGTACCCTGCAATGGAAGACTTCGTTTTAGATATAGTGATCGGGCAAGGTTCTGAAGCACGTTCTGTCCGATTAGATCTTCCACCTTTTACTTTAGTTGGAGCAACGACACGTGCAGGCTTACTATCTGCTCCTTTACGTGATCGTTTTGGTGTACTTAGCCGATTAGAGTTTTATAATGTGGAAGAATTGAGCATGATTATAAAGAGAACAGCAGATATATTTGAGATTGAAATTAATCATGATGCAGCAGATGAAATTGCTTCAAGATCTAGAGGTACGCCACGTATAGCTAATCGCTTATTGAAACGTGTACGTGATATTGCGCAAGTTAAACAGGAACCGTCAATAACTTTCGCTACTACCCAAAAAGCTTTATCCATGTTGCAAGTTGACGTTGCAGGCTTAGACCACATTGACCATAAATATTTATTAGGAATCATTGATAAATTCCAGGGTGGTCCTGTAGGTTTAGATACAATTTCAGCAACGATAGGGGAAGAATCTCAAACTATTGAAGATGTCTATGAACCATTTCTACTTCAGCAGGGGTTCATACAACGAACACCTAGAGGGCGTGTTGCGACGTTGAGAGCTTATGAACATTTTGATCGGGAGGTCCAATAATCTTGATGGATTTTGGTAAAATCTTTATTATAATAGGGATTGTCTTGATTGTTGTTGGATTAGCTTGGAGTTTTATTGGAAAATTACCTGGTGATATAACCTTCAAGAAAGGGAATACGACCATTTATTTTCCAATAGTTACTTCAATCGTTATTAGTATCATACTTAGCTTAATCTTTTTTATTATTGGTAGGTTTAGATAAAGGGAAGTGAGCACAACATGAATATAGAAGATTTTGATTTTGAATTACCTGAAGAATTAATTGCTCAAACACCATTAGAAAACCGGGCAAATTCAAGGTTAATGGTGTTAAATCGAAAAGAAGAGTCCATTGATCATCGTAATTTTTATCATATTTTGGATTATTTCAATGAGGGAGATTGTTTAGTCTTAAATAACACAAAAGTTCTCCCTGCTCGATTATTTGGGCATAAAGAAGATACAGGCGGTAAAGTAGAAGTATTACTTTTAAATCAGCAAGAAGGCGATGAATGGGAAGTATTAGTCAAGCCTGCAAAAAAAGTAAAAGAAGGTACACGCATTGTATTTGGCGATGGACTACTTTCAGCTGAGTGCATTGGCTTAAAAGAACACGGTGGACGTGTCATCCGTTTTGAATATAATGGTATTTTCTTAGAAGTTCTAGATCAACTCGGTGAAATGCCGTTACCACCTTATATTAAGGAACAATTAGATGACCGTGACCGATATCAGACTGTTTATGCTGAAGAAGTAGGCTCTGCAGCGGCTCCAACAGCTGGGCTACACTTCACTGAAGAGTTGCTCGATCAGATTAAACAAAAAGGTGTTAAAATAGCTTATATAACTTTACATGTCGGTCTAGGTACTTTCCGGCCAGTACAAGTTGATAATATTGAAGAACATGATATGCACTCAGAGTTTTATCAAATGAGTGAAGACACAGCATCTTTATTAAATGATGTTAAAAATAGTGGGAACAAAATCTATGCAGTTGGGACTACATCTGTTCGAACATTAGAAACCATTGCAAGAGATGAAAGCGGACAATTTAAAGCTAAAAGTGGATGGACAGATATTTTTATTTATCCTCCTTATCAATTCAGAGCAATTGATGCGATGATTACGAACTTCCACTTACCGAAATCCACTTTAATCATGTTAGTAAGTGCATTTGCGAACAAAGAATTTATTCTGGAGGCTTATTACAAAGCTGTAGAGGAGCGCTATCGCTTTTTCAGTTTTGGTGATGCGATGTTAATCTTATAGTGAAGGTGAATGATAATGACAGCAGTTAGTTATGAACTGATTAAAACGTGTAAACAAACAGGTGCCAGGCTAGGACGTGTCACTACGCCTCATGGTTCATTTGAGACTCCCGTCTTTATGCCTGTAGGTACATTAGCTACGGTAAAAACGATGGCTCCAGAGGAATTGGAGTCTATGGGAGCGAATATTATATTATCCAACACTTATCATCTTTGGTTACGACCTGGAGAAGATATTGTTGAAGAAGCTGGAGGTCTGCACTCTTTCATGAACTGGGGCGGCTCAATTCTGACGGATTCAGGAGGTTTTCAAGTATTTAGTTTAAGTGAACGTCGGAAAATTGAAGAAGACGGGGTCCATTTTAGACATCATTTAAGTGGAGAAAAGCTCTTTTTATCACCTGAAGGAGCTATGCGAATTCAAAACTCACTTGGTTCAGATATTATGATGGCTTTTGATGAATGTCCTCCTTACCCTGCAACTCATGAGTATATGAAAGCATCTGTTGAACGAACAAGTCGTTGGGCAGAGCGTTGTTTAGAGGCACATCAAAAACCTGACCAACAAGGGTTGTTTGGTATCGTTCAAGGTGGTGAGTATGAAGAGCTTAGAAAGCAAAGTGCCAAGGATTTAATATCTATGGATTTCCCAGGCTATGCCATAGGAGGACTGTCTGTAGGTGAACCTAAAGATGTGATGAATCGTGTATTAGATTTTACTACACCTTTACTTCCAGAGGACAAGCCCAGATATTTAATGGGAGTGGGTTCACCGGACTCGCTGGTTGATGGAGCTATACGTGGTGTTGATATGTTTGACTGTGTGTTACCGACACGTATCGCTCGAAATGGGACATGCATGACATCAAATGGTCGTTTAGTTGTACGTAATGCAAAATTTGCCAAAGACTTTACGCCATTAGATGAGAATTGTGATTGTTATACATGCCGTAATTATACAAAGGCATATATCAGACATTTAATTAAGACTAATGAAACATTAGGAATAAGGCTTACGACTTATCATAATCTTTACTTTTTGATAAAATTAATGGAGAATGTGAGAGAAGCCATAAGAGAAGATCGTTTAGGCGATTTTCGTGATCAATTTTTTGATCAGTATGGTTTTAATAAACCAAATGCAAAGAACTTTTAGAAAGGAGGGGCAGCAGTGGATATTTTAAGCGGTTTACTACCAATTATTCTTTTTATTCTATTGTTCTGGTTGATTTTAATTCGTCCACAACAAAAGCGTCAGAAGCAAGTTAAAGATATGCAACAGAATTTACAAAAGGGAGATCGTATCATCACTATTGGTGGGCTTCATGGAAATGTACATGCATTAGATGAAGGCACACTAGTGATTGAAGTTGATGAAGGAACGAAACTTACATACGATCGTTCAGCTGTGCGAGAAGTTGTTCAGTCTAATTAATGAATAACGAGAGCCGACTCATTTTAATAGAGTCGGCTCTATTTTTATTTTCGTGTGTTTACTCCCATCATGCTCCCCACAATCGCAGCTACAACAAAGATTAAGAAGTATAATAGCTGGTTTTCATACATCCACGCATCTTGTGCTAAGAATTGATAAAGAATGATACCTACAACGTATAATACACCCACAATCAGTCCTGTCATCCAGCCTTTTTCCTCTGTCTTACCCCCACCAATAAAGCCACCAATCATTAATACTAATACACTGGTAATAAAACTTGTCCATTTGAAAGCCGAGCTTGACATATCCGAGAAGTTCACAATTAAAGCGATCATTAGACTGCTAATTAACATTAACGCAATGATGGAAAGGACTCCATATAAACTAGCTCTCATTCTCTCACTCATAGAATAACCTCCTTAAGTTCTCTTATTACGCCCAAGGCGAATGTTCTTTAATATAAAATATGCATGTTTCACTTAGAAAAGACGTATTTATTTGTAAGGGAGACTTACAAAGGGGATAAAAATATGGAAGCTATGATTGTTATGACAATCTTTGTCATAAGCTATGTGTTTTTACTATTGGATAAGATTAATCGAGCTCTAATAGCTGCAACAGGTGCGGCATTAATGGTTTTGTTTGGTGTGTTTTCCTGGGATGAAGCTTTATCTTCCTATGTAGATTGGAGTACGATTGCGTTATTATTTTCTATGATGGTTATGATCTCAATTACACAACGAACTGGTGTTTTTGAATTTATAGCTTTATGGATGATTAAACGTGTTAGTGGTAAACCTGTTGCCCTATTTTTTTGGATTGGAACTTTGACTGCTGTTGGATCCGCTCTATTAGATAACGTCACAACAGTTTTACTTTTAGTTCCGGTATTATTACACATGATTAAGCAACTAAATTTAAAAGCTTTTCCGTATTTAGTTAGTGTTATTATTAGTTCTAATGTCGGTGGAACAGCCACTATGATAGGAGATCCACCTAATATTATGATTGGACAAGCTGTTCCTTATTTTGATTTTCTGGACTTTTTACTACATTTAGGTCCTGTTGTAGTCGTCATACATATAACTTCAATGGCCTTGCTTTACCTTATGTTTAAGAGTGCACTAACATCGTATAATCGCATGGAAGAAGGATTTATAGAGAATTTAAATCCATCTGATTCATTGAAAAAGACGCCATTATTGTACCAATCTCTTATTATTCTTCTCCTTACAATTATAGCTTTTACACTACACGGTTTTTTACATGTTGAGTTAACGACCATTGCGATAATTTCAGCTTTATTAATGTTATTAATATCAGAAAATGATGAGTCTAGTGAGATTGTTTTTCAAAAGGTTGAATGGACAACCCTGTTCTTCTTTGTTGGCTTGTTTGTTCTAGTGGGTGGTTTAGAGAAGGCAGGAATTATTGATCGTGTAGCTTATACTTTTATTGATTGGACTGAAGGAGATTCATTTACATCATCATTAGTCATACTATGGTCTGCAGGCATATTATCTGGATTTGTAGATAACATACCTTATGTGGCGTCTATGATTCCAGTCATTGAGGAATTTCAATCGTTTGGTGTAAAACCAATTGATCCTTTATGGTGGGCGCTTGCATTAGGTGCTTGTTTAGGTGGAAATGGTTCGCTATTAGGTGCATCGGCAAATGTCGTTGTTGCAGGTATTGCCAGTACTCAAGGTGAAAAAATTCACTTCATCAAATTTATGTTTTATGGTCTAGTTATTGTTCTTATTTCTCTAGTGATATCCACCATTTATATTACACTTCGATACTTTGTATAACTTGTCATTCGAATAATATAGACATGAGAGGGTTAAATTAAATAGGAAATTTAATTGAAGGATGGACTCTATGGATGAAATTATAACCCTTACGACTAGAACATTTGGTGTCTATGTTGCAATTTTTATTGTCTTTCGCTTAATGGGAAAACGAGAAATCGGTGAGCTAAGTATAATGGACCTGGTAGTTTTTATATTATTAGCTGAAATTGCGATATTTTCTGTTGAGAATACAGACCAATCATTTGTCTTATTACTGACTCCAATGGTTGTTTTACTACTTGTCCAATTATTAACTGCTTATTTATCTTTAAAGAGCACCAAGATACGTGAATGGTTAGACGGCAGGCCTTCGATTATTATTAAGAATGGGAATATTGATGAAAAAGAAATGAAACGACAGAGATATAATATGGATGATTTGCTCGTTCAGTTACGAGAAAAGGGAATTATCGATGTGAATAACGTGGAGCTTGCCATTTTGGAAACGAGTGGCAAGCTTTCTGTGTTTGAGAAAAAAGATAACCCACCATCCATCATTGAACCAATTATTGTGGATGGTGAGATTCAGGTTAATGCATTGAAGAAGTATCAACTGTCTGAAGAAGATTTATTAAAGAAACTACAAGATAGAGGGATTAATGAAGTAGAACATATTTCATTAGCTCAAATGAACGCTGAACACCAATTGTTTATTGACCTTAAAAACTAATATCGCTTTTTACGTAACTGATTCCATTCTTCTTTGGAAACAATCTGTAATACAATCAGCCCAACGAAATAGATAAAGAATAAAGATATTATTGCTAACACCAATGTAATAATATTTGTATTTGTGTCCCATAAAGTTTGTAGTTTAGATCCAATTAGATAAATGATAATCAATAATCCGCCCATTTTAGCCATCAAGGAAACGGGTATCATAAATTTAATCGTTTTATATAGAGTCACAAAATGTAACGTGGTTACAACAACAATACCTACGATAATGGCGATTACTACACCTTCAATCCCAAAAGAGGGTTTAGTGGCCAATAACCAAAGCACAGATAATTTGACGATAGAACCTATGAGACTATTTACCATGGCTTGTTTAGCATAATCAAGAGCTTGAAGAGCTGCTTGTAAAGGTGCTTGAAAATATAATAATAAGAAGAAAGGTGCCATGAAACTTAAAAATGTTGTTCCGCTCACATTGCCATAAATTAAATTTAATATTGGATGGGCAAATAACATAAATACAATAGTTACTAACCCACCAGATGCGTATGACAACCTTAATGCTTGTCTAATACGATAATGAACCGATCCCTGATGATTTAACGCATTGAATTCACTTACTGAAGGAATTAGTGCAACAGATAGAGAATGTGTGATAAACGTGGGCAGCAGTAATAAAGGTAACACATACCCTGTTAATTGGCCGTAGGCAGCAGTACTTTGAGAGATTGTATAACCGGCTAAAAATAAACTCTGGGAAACTAATATAGGTTCTAAAAAATATGTGACAGAACCAATTAAGCGTGTACCAGCTGTTGGAATGGCAATGTGCATAATATCATTTAAGGTTTGTTTAAGGTGGCTGTATTTAGTTTTTATAAAGAATGATGTCGGTCGTTGTTTGTCAGTTTTAAAACAATAGAATATAAAACCTAATGAAGCAAGTTCTCCAATGACTACTGCAAACATAGCACCGCCAGCAGCATAGGAGATCCCATAAGGTAGTAACATTTGTATGAATAGTAATACCAATCCTATACGGACAACCTGTTCAATTACTTGAGCTGTAGCTTGTGGCTTCATATTCTGCATTCCTTGAAAGTATCCGCGCAAGACTGAAGATACTGCAATAATAGGTATAATTGGACTAATCAATAACATGGGAATATACGTACGCTCGTCCAACAGCATTTGTTTTGAAATAATCGGTGCTAATGCCACAAACAATATAGTCAGAATAATACTTAAGCTTGTTGTAATAGAAAAGGAAATCGTTAATATTTTTTTTATTCGTTGTTTGTCATTTTGAATACTTGCTTCTGCTACTAATTTTGACACAGCAACTGGAATACCAATTTGTGACAGAGTTATCATAAGAAATAGAGCTGGTAAGGCTAACATATAAACGCCTACACCTTCGTCACCTAGCATTCTCGCTAACACAATACGGTTAACAAACCCTAGTAAACGACTGATCATACCTGCAATAATTAATATAAGTGCACCTTTTATAAATGTTTGTTTTGTCATTTTCTGATAGCCTACCTTCTCAAAATGATGAAAATTCGGTACAATAATGTATATGCAAAATGATGTACAAGTCATGACACTGACTTTTAGTTAACTTGAGGAGGCAATCACTTGGAACCCATGGTACAGCACGTTGACGTATGGAAACCTTATATTAAAGACGTTTTACAAAGTAAAGTAAGCGAGTTAGAATTGTTAGGGTATGAAGGAGCTCATGAAGCGGAAGTATGGGAATGTTTAAAGAATAAGGTATGGAAAAAAGAGCAGGAAAAGCCGTTGTTTCAAGTCGTACAAGATATACTACATTTAAGTGGAAGTGTATATATGAGTTATCTAACGGTTCAAAGTCAAATGCATACGGATTTAATGGAGCAAATCCAAGCATTAAACAATGCAGATAAATAGTTAAAGAAATAACCAGGAAGGTTCAAGGGGGACAATACATATGGGTAGAAAAGGCAGAATAACCGCCTTTTTTCTTATCGTCATTATTTTAGGTGCGATGATAGGAACATCAACTAATTCAATTGCAAAGGGAATTCCATTAGGATTAGATCTACAAGGTGGATTTGAATTACTTTACGAAGTAGAACCTCAACAAGAGGGGCAGGAAGTAACCGATGAAATGCTAGATGCTGTTGTATCTAGTCTATATGAACGTGTAAGTATCTTAGGGGTCAATGAACCTAAAATTAATATTGAAGGTGATGACCGAATTCGGGTTCAACTAGCTGGGGTTGAAGATCAAAATGAAGCAAGGGAAATATTATCTACAACTGCAAAATTATCATTTAGAGGCGTAGATGATAAATTATATTTTGATGGTTCAGAAATCGTTCCAGGTAGTGCACAACAGGACTTTAGTCAGACAAATGAACCAATCGTTACATTACAAGTGAAAAATGAATTTGAAAATAGTGAGTATGAGAACTTTGGTGAAGTGACTGAGATTATTTCTAAAAAGACTCCACCAAACAATAGATTAGTTATTTGGTTGGACTATAAAGAAGGATATTCTTTTGAGGAAGAGTCAACAGAGGAAAATCCTAAATATATCTCTGCTCCAAGAGTCACAAAACCAATTTATTCACCAAATGTACAAATTGATGGAATGGCTTCGATAGAAGAAGCTCAAAATTTGGCGGAATTACTTAACGCAGGTTCACTTCCGGCTGATCTAAATGAGATTTACTCTGTTTCAGTTGGAGCTCAATTTGGTGAGCAGGCTTTAAATAAGACAGTGTATGCAAGTATATTAGGTGTCATTTTAATATTCCTTTATATGATTGCGTATTACCGTTTTCCAGGAATTATTGCATCTATTACATTAAGCGCATATATTTTCTTAATTTTATTAGTATTTAACATGATTAATGGTGTGTTAACGCTTCCTGGTATTGCCGCACTAGTTCTTGGTGTGGGTATGGCCGTCGATGCCAACATTATTACGTACGAACGAATTAAAGAAGAGTTAAAAGCAGGGAAAACGACCTTATCTGCATTTAATGCTGGTAATAAACGTTCATTTGCTACCATTCTTGATGCGAACGTGACAACAATTTTAGCTGCTATTGTACTATTTGTTTTCGGTACAAGCTCAGTTAAAGGCTTCGCAACGATGTTAATTATCAGTATTATATTAAGCTTTATTACTGCCGTCTTTTTAACTCGTTTCCTACTAGGTCTTTGGGTTAAAAGTAAGTTCTTAAATAAACGTCCTAAGTGGTTTGGTGTTAATCCAAAAGAAGTTAAAGACATTACGAAAGGTGAAGAAGTTGAACCTCACCTGTTCGGAAAAACATTTGATTTTGTGAAACACCGTAAGAAGTTCTTCTTAATTTCAATTGCTTTAGTTTTAATTGGAGTTATTTTCTTAATGTTTAGAGGACTAAACTTAGGAATTGATTTTGTTGCTGGTTCTCGTGTTGAAGTATTATCCGATCAACCATTAACAACAGAACAAGTAGAAGAACAATTTGGTGAATTAGGTCTGGACCCTAAGCAAGTCGTTCTAGGTGGAGAAAACGAGGATATTGGGATGGCTCGTTTTGATCAAGTATTAGATCAAGAGAAAATTGCGGAAGTAAATGAACACTTTAGTGAAGTTTACGGTAGTGCGCCAAATGTTAGTACTGTTACTCCTAAGGTAGGAAAAGAACTTGCAATGAACGCAATATATGCTGTACTTTACGCTTCTATCGGTATAATTATTTATGTCGCATTCCGATTTGAAATGATTTTTGCCATCACAGCTATAATCGCGTTATTACATGATGCATTCTTTATCTTAGCATTGTTTAGTGTCTTCCAATTCGAGTTCTCAATAACAATTATTGCCGCAATCTTAACCATCGTTGGTTATTCAATCAACGATACCATCGTTACGTTTGACCGGATTAGAGAGAACTTACGGATGGATAAGCAGGTCAAATCCTTTAAGCGCCTTGCTGATGTTGTAAATAAGAGTTTAATGCAAACGCTGGCTCGTAGTTTTAATACTGTAATAACAGTCGTGTTTGCTGCATTGATGTTATTTATTTTTGGTGCCCAAGCCATTACCTACTTCTCATTTGCATTAATCGTAGGTCTAATTGCAGGTACTTACTCCTCACTATTCTTAGCAGCTCAGTTATGGTTAGTTTGGAGAGGTAAAAACATCGATAAAAAACCAGTCGACTTCAGTAAGAAACAAAAAAATGATGGTCCCCAGGTATAACTATGTTTAAACTGACTTATCCTGATTAGGTTAAGTCAGTTTTTTTAATTGAGAACTGTAAAACATTATCTTTAAATTATATAAATTGAAAATAATATTTGACCAATTATGAAAAGCGAAAGGCGGCGACTCCTGCGGGAACAGCGCAAGCCGAAAATCACGCAAAACGAACGGGAGTGAGTTTTGGGAAGTTGAGGCCGTGCCCGCGGAATGCGTCCGCCTGTAGCGATTCGTAGAATCAACAATAAACCTTACCATAGCTTTAAATTAATATAATTTGTATCTGAAATGATTGTATAGGATAATAGTCATATGAAAAGGTGAAAGGGGTTGGAAACTTGAAGCAACAGTCCTGGATTGTGGTCTCATTAGTTTTCGCAGTTATTATCGCAGTATTTGCTGTCATTAATGTTGAAAATGTAGAAGTAGATTTCTTATTCACAACAACAACAGCTCCACTGATTCTTGTTATTCTATTATCTGTTTTAATGGGAGCTATTTTAATTGTCGGATTTAGTTTCTCGAAAATCTTCCAATTACAAAGAGATGTTAAGCAGTTGAGAAATGAAAATGAACAACTAAAACAAAAGCAATCGACTGATTTGACTCCAGAAAGCAAAAGTGATTCGACAGAAGTTCAACATAATGATGAACAAAAAGAATAATCTCATTGATACCCCTGATGAGCTCTAGTATAATGAGTTTCGTCAGGGGTGAATTTATGCTAGATAGTAAAATGAATTGGGTTATACATAATGCTGATTATACACCAGCACTTGATTTACCTTTTTCAAATGTTATAAAGAGAATGTTAGCTAAAAGAGGAATTAAAACAACAGAAGATGCGAACAGATTTTTACATGCAGACGTTAATGATTTGCATGATCCTTTTTTGTTTCCTGAAATGAAAAAGTCTGTTGAACGTATCCATCAAGCTATAAATAATGAAGAACAAATATTAATTTTTGGAGATTACGATGCAGATGGTGTAACATCCACTGCTGTGTTAATACGCACATTAAGACAATTAGGAGCAAATGTTAATTACTATATACCTAATCGCTTTACAGAAGGTTATGGTCCTAATGAAGCTGCATTTATGGAAGCAAAAGAGGCGGGAATCAATTTAATTATCACGGTTGACACTGGTATTGCGGCGCCTGAAGAAGCGAAGCTGGCTAAACAGTTAGGCATTGATTTAATCATTACCGATCACCACGAAGAACAAAACGAACTCCCTGAAGCCTATGCCATCATACACCCAAGGTTAGCAGAAACATATCCTTTTGATCATTTAGCAGGTGTAGGGGTAGCTTTTAAATTGGCTCACGCAATATTAGGTGAGCTGCCTTCGGAATTACTAGCTTATGCAGCAATAGGTACAGTAGCTGATTTAGTGCCATTAAAAGATGAGAATCGTATTATCGTTCAAAAGGGATTAGAAGAATTAAATAAAATTACCGAAGCCGGCCTTGAGGCTCTGAAGAAGGTTGGTAAAATAGAAGAAAAAGTAACTGAAGAGTCTATTGGGTTCATTATAGGTCCACGGCTGAATGCTGTTGGTCGATTACAGGATGCTTCGTTAGCTGTAGACTTGCTGTTAGAAGACGATCCATTAATAGCTGAAGATATGGCTAAAGAGGTTGACCAGCTGAATAAAGAGCGTCAGCAAATAGTGGCAGCATTAGCAGAAGAAGCGATTGAAGAAATAGAAAATAAATATAAAGACGATAAAGTGATTGTTCTTGCTAAAGAAGGTTGGAACCCAGGAGTTCTGGGAATAGTCGCTTCGAGAATTGTAAATCAATACTATCGACCAACGATTATTTTAGGTATTGATCCAGAAACAAATGAGGCTAAAGGAAGTGCTCGTAGTATTCCTGCCTATGACATTTTTAAAAACGGTATGGAATTACGTCATTTATTTTTACAATTCGGTGGGCATGCGCAAGCTGCAGGGATGACTGTGGCTGTTAATCAGATCGATGAATTAAGACAGGCATTAAATGAACAAGCTGAAGATTTATTAACTGAAAAAGACTTTCATCCTACATTAGAAATAGAAGATACAATTGATTGGAATGAAGTTGATTTAGATCTTCCTAAACAATTACAGCATTTAGCACCATTCGGTATGGGAAATCCAAAACCTTATTTCCAATTAAATAATTTAGTATTACGTGAAGCTAGAAAAATTGGTGCAAAGAAGAACCATGTTAAAATCACTGCAGATAGTGGTTTTGAGCAAATCGATATGGTTGGTTTTCAAATTGGCCATGTTGCAGATCAATTAACACCTGGTAGTCGAATAGATGTAGTTGGTGAGATTGATATTAATGAATGGAATGGGCACCGTAAATTACAAGTTAAGTTAAAAGATATACGTTGCCAGGAAACACAAATCTTTGATTTTCGTGGCAAAGGTAATTATTCAACTATGCTTTCAAACAATGATATTAAAGTAATTACCTTTTCGGGACAAAATCAACTGTTAGATTATCCACTGTTAGATTATAATAAAATTAAAGATCAAATTGAGCAGTACCTAGAAGGAACTAAGCGTATCATGTTTATCGATTTACCTAAAAGACTCGATGATTTAGAACATGTTATCTCATGTAATCAATATCAATCAGTTTATGCATGTTTTCAAAACGCTGATGAACAATATTTCACTTCAAGTGTTAAACGTAATCAATTCAAACAATTATATAGCATTTTAAAAAAACATAAGGAAATAAAAGAATCACAGAAACCCCAACTAGCAAAAGCTAAAGGGTGGAATATGGATCAGTTAGATTTCATGCTAAAAGTGTTTTTTGAATTGAATTTTGTTACAATGAGGAATGGCGATATAGTGTTACAGACGGATGTTGAACAACAACCGTTAACGAATTCCGAAACATATCAGGATCAGATGGAAAGAATTGAGGTTGAACAAGTTCTATATTATTCAACAACAGATGAGCTTAGACAATGGATAGTAGATCGTATGAAGCCTCAATTGCAGGAAGGAGAAGTTGTACATGGATTATAAAGAGTACATCACGATTGTAGAAGATTGGCCAAAAGAAGGAATTAAATTTAAAGATATTACAACTCTAATGGATAATGGTAAAGCTTTTAAATCTGCTGTAGATGAGATTGTAGAATATGCAAAGAAAAGGGATGTCGACATTGTTGTAGGACCCGAAGCTCGTGGTTTCATCGTTGGGTGCCCTGTATCTTACGCTTTAGAAATTGGGTTTGCACCTGTACGTAAAGAGGGTAAACTCCCAAGAGACGTTATCAAAGTAGATTATGGGTTAGAATATGGAAAAGATGTTCTAACAATTCATAAAGATGCTATTAAACCAGGACAACGCGTCCTCATTATAGATGATCTACTAGCCACGGGTGGAACAATAGAAGCTTCGATAGATCTTGTTGAGCAATTAGGTGGCGAAGTTGTAGGGTGTGCATTCTTAATTGAATTAACTTATTTAGATGGTAGAGATAAATTAAAAGATTATGATGTGTTAACCTTAATGCAATATTAAAATTTGCGCCGGCTGGTTCATATTATGGACCAGCCGGTATTGTAACTTTTAAATATATAATTGTATCTTTACATTTTTCGATAAATTATTAATAATATAACAAAGGCATTATGGACGTGAATCGAAACTTTTATGGGTGACTAGGTGATTGTATGGCAAAACATCAAAAAAAGACAATTGAAGAAGTACTAGAGGATGCAAGCCGTTATTTAAATGAAAAACATACGGCTTTTCTTCGTCGTGCCTATGAATATGCTAATAAAGCACATGAAGGACAAGTAAGGAAATCAGGAGAGGCTTACATTATTCATCCAGTTCAAGTAGCAGGCATTTTAATTGAACTTGAAATGGACCCAGCGACTATTGCCGGGGGGTTTTTACATGATGTCTTAGAGGATACGGAAGTTTCTTTTGATGATTTAAAAGAGGAATTTAGTGAAGAAGTTGCTTTACTAGTTGATGGCGTCACTAAACTAGGCAAAATTAAGTATAAGTCTAAGGAAGCTCAGCAGGCAGAGAATCACCGTAAAATGTTTGTAGCTATGGCTAAAGACATTCGTGTAATTTTAATCAAGCTTTCCGATCGTTTGCATAATATGCGTACCCTCGCTCACTTACCTGAAACTAAGCAGCGTCGTATTGCAAATGAGACACTCGAAATTTTTGCCCCATTAGCACATCGATTAGGTATTTCAACAATTAAATGGGAACTTGAAGATACATCGTTAAGGTATTTAAATCCACAACAATATTATCGCATTGTTCATCTGATGCGACAAAAGCGTGAAGAACGTGAATCTTACATCGAACAAGTTATTGATGAAATAAACTCTCAGCTTGGTGATGTAAATATTAAGGCAGAAATGTCTGGTCGTCCAAAGCATATCTATAGTATTTACCGTAAAATGGTACATCAGAAGAAAGACTTTAATGAAATTTATGATTTGTTAGCAGTTCGAGTGATTGTAAAAAGTATAAAAGACTGTTATGCCGTTTTAGGTATTATTCATACGTGTTGGAAGCCGATGCCAGGTCGATTCAAAGATTACATCGCTATGCCTAAACCAAACCTTTATCAGTCACTTCATACAACTGTTATAGGACCTAAAGGTGAACCATTAGAAGTGCAAATTCGTACACAAGACATGCACGAAATTGCTGAATATGGTATTGCTGCGCACTGGCTATATAAAGAAGGTAAAAGCGGAAGTGAAAAGCAAGAAGACATGTCAAGACAACTATCATGGTTCCGTGAAATTCTTGAATGGCAAAATGAAACGGTTGATGCTGAAGAATTTATGGAGTCATTAAAAGTAGACTTCTTTTCTGATATGGTTTATGTCTTTACACCTAATGGTGATGTGATTGAGCTTCCTAGGGGTTCAGTGCCTCTGGATTTCGCTTACCGTATTCATACAGAGGTCGGAAACAAGACGATTGGTGCTAAAGTTAACGGTAAAATGGAACCTTTAGATTACAAATTGCGAACAGGTGACATCGTTGAAATGTTGACTTCAAAGCATTCCTATGGACCTTCTGAAGATTGGCTAAAAATAACTCAAACTTCTCAGGCTAAAAACAAGATTAAGCAGTTCTTTAAGAAGCAACGTCGAGAGGAAAATGTTCAAAAAGGACAAGAATCGGTTGAAACAGAAATTAAGAATTTAGGTTTCGAGCCGAAAGAAGCTTTTACAGAAGAAAATATTCAGCTTGCATTAGATCGTTTTAGTTTTCAAACCGAAGAAGATTTATATGCTGCAGTAGGTTATCAGGGAGTTACAGCTCAGCAAGTGGCTAATCGAATCACAGAGAAGCTTCGTGAAAAAGAAAAAGCAACTGACTTAGAAAATTCGATTAAAGAAATGCAACAAGAAGTTGAGAACCGAAAACAACGCTCTTCTGGTTCAGGCGTCTATGTCAAAGGTGTGGACAACTTATTGATTCGCCTGTCACGCTGTTGCAACCCTGTTCCTGGTGATGATATTGTTGGGTTTATCACTCGTGGACGTGGCGTATCTGTGCATCGAAATGACTGTCCTAATATATCCAGTGAAGATGAATCAAGGTTACTTGAGGTTGAATGGGATAACCAAACTCAAGACCGTAAAAGTTATAGCGTTGATTTAGAAATTAACGGCTTTGACCGAAGTGGATTGCTCAATGAAATTTTACAAGTAGTTAATGAAACAAACACAAGCATTACAGCTGTAAATGGAAAATCAGACCGCAATAAAATGGCGACAATTAATTTAACCATTTTAATTCACAATGTTGAACACCTTAGAAAAATTGTGGAACGAATTAAACAAATTAGGGATGTATTTACTGTACAACGAACATTACATTAAGGAGTCGAAGAAACATGCGCGCAGTAGTTCAACGAGTTACAGAAGGTTCAGTTGAAGTCAATGGGGATACTACAGGTGCGATCGACCAAGGGTTAGTTGTTCTTTTAGGAGTTACCCATGACGATACAGATAAAGATATTCAGTTTTTAGCTGATAAAATATCTAATTTGCGTATATTTGAAGATGATCAAGGTAAAATGAACTTATCAGTAAAAGATGTAGGGGGAAAAGTGCTTTCCATTTCTCAATTCACATTGTACGGGGATTGTAAAAAAGGGAGACGCCCGAATTTTATGAAAGCAGCTAAACCTGATTTCGCTAATGATATGTATGAAAAGTTTAATCAGAGCGTCATTGACCAAGGGGTACCTGTTGAAACAGGTGTCTTTCAGGAATATATGAAGGTATCTTTACTAAACGATGGTCCGGTCACTCTTATTTTAGATACGGATGATTAATAAGTTCTTGACATAAGATTAAAACCCTTATATGATAAGTGAAACATTTAAATATCAAAAACCGAAGAAGGAAAAAGTAGTAAAGAATAAACTTTACAGAGAGGGTTTATCATTGGCTGAAAATAAACCTAAATGTTATCTTTACGAAAGACATTCTGGAGGTGCCACATCGAAACCAAGAGGCAGTAGGTGTCGGCCGCTTTAAGGCGTTACATAATTAAGAGAGAAATATGGTTTAACTATGTTTCTAAGCAGGGTGGCAACACGGGTCATACTCGTCCCTATCAAAGACTAATTAAGTCTTTGATAGGGACTTTTTTAATTTTTTCGAACTATTTGGCAAAATTAGTTGTTGTTGAGTGGGTGTGTGAAGTAATAAAAAGCGAAAGGCGGCGACTCCTGGTCGACTAAAAGCGGCCACGTCCTGTGGCCAACGTCGACACTTGACCGTCCAGGTCTTCACGGGAACAGCGCGAGCCGAAAATCACGCAAAACGAACGAATGTGAGTTTTGGGAAGTTGAGGCCGTGCCCGCGGAAAGCGTCCGCCTGTAGCGATTCGTAGAATCAATAACAAACTTAATAAAGCCGATTTATTAATTGATTTTGAAATATGTTAAAGGAGGATCATTATGAGTATAAACGTTCCAAGAGGTACAGAAGACCTTTTACCAGAAGCTACAAAAAAATGGCAAGCTATTGAGGATAAACTAAACCATTTAGCTCAAGTCTATAACTATAAAGAAATCAGAACACCAATTTTTGAGCGAACTGAGTTATTTCAACGAGGTGTCGGCGATACAACAGACATTGTACAAAAAGAAATGTATTCATTTGATGACCGAGGTGGAAGAAGTTTAACGCTTCGTCCTGAAGGTACAGCATCTGTTGCTCGAGCATATGTCCAACACAAAATGCACGGATTACCAGAACAACCAACAAAACTTTATTATATAGGACCGATGTTTAGGTATGAACGTCCACAACAAGGTCGTACAAGACAATTCACTCAATTTGGTATAGAAGCCATAGGCAGTGCTAACCCTGCTATTGATGCAGAAGTTATGGCATTTGCCATGGATTGCTATCAAGCTTTAGGACTAAAATCATTAAAGCTTGTAATTAATAGCCTTGGTGATCAAGAAAGTCGAGAAGCTCACCGAAATGCATTAATTAATCATTTTAAACCTTTTAAAGATGAATTATGCTCTGATTGTCAGCAGCGTTTAGAAAAAAATCCTTTAAGATTATTGGATTGTAAAGTTGATAAGGATCATGAAGCGATGCTAAATGCTCCATCTATTTTAGAATATTTGAATGAAGAATCATCTACTTATTTTGAAGAGGTTAAAAAGCACCTTGATACAATGGGCATAAATTATGTTGTTGATGAGACCTTGGTTAGAGGTCTTGATTACTATACACATACTGCATTTGAAATTATGAGCGAAGCTGACGGGTTTGGTTCCATTACCACCCTATCTGGTGGAGGCCGTTACAGTGGATTAGTTAAAGAGTTAGGTGGACCAGACATTTCAGGTATTGGCTTTGCTTTAAGTATTGAACGTCTAATCATGGCGCTTGATGCTGAAGGTGTCAAGTTAGAACGTGATGAATCAGTTGATTGTTATGTGATTAACATAGGTTCAGAGTCCAAATATGAAGCATCTAATATTGTTAATCAATTAAGACGAAGTGGAATTAAAGTCGATCAAGATTATTTAGATAAAAAAGTTAAAGGTCAATTTAAATCTGCAGATCGCTTAGAAGCAACTTACGCGATTATTATCGGTGAAGAAGAAATACAAAATGGCGTTGCCAATGTAAAGAATTTAAAAAGTGGCGACCAAAAAACAATTGAAATTAAAAATATCCCTTCAGAAATAAAAACAGGATTTTAGAGGAGGCACACCATGGAAACTCGTACACAATGTGGTTTATTAACAAAAGAATATGTAGAGCAAAAAGTTTTATTAAAAGGGTGGGTTCAAAAAAGACGAGATTTAGGTGGATTAATATTTGTTGACTTGAGAGATCGTTCAGGAATCGTTCAAGTGGTCTTTAATCCAGATTTCAACCAGGAAGCTCTAGAAATTGCAGAAAAAATAAGAAGTGAATTTGTTGTAGAAATTCAGGGAATCGTTAAAAAACGTGACGATTCAACGATCAACCCTAAAATGAAGACCGGTGAAATTGAAGTTGAAGCCAGTCACATTAAGATTTTAAACAAATCGAAAGCTCTTCCTATAAAAATTGAAGATGAGACAGAAGCAAATGAAGAAATCCGTTTAAAATATCGTTATCTGGATTTACGACGCCAGGAAATGCAACAAACGATGAAAATGCGTCACCAGATTTCACAAGCATTTAGAAGTTACCTGGATGATAAAGGTTTTTATGAGATGGAAACGCCAATGCTGACTAAAAGTACACCAGAAGGGGCTCGTGATTATTTAGTGCCAAGCCGTGTCCATCCAGGAGAGTTTTACGCTTTACCACAGTCTCCTCAATTATTTAAGCAATTATTAATGATTTCAGGTTATGAAAAGTATTTCCAAATCACTCGATGCTTCCGTGATGAAGATTTACGCGCTGACCGTCAACCAGAATTCACGCAATTAGATATTGAGACATCATTTATGTCTCAAGAAGAAATCATGGAAATGACTGAGGAAATGCTACAAGTTGTTGTTGAAAAGGTTAAAGGTATAAAGGTCGAAAAACCTTTCCCACGAATGACATATGATGAAGCGATGGAGCGATATGGTTCTGATAAACCAGATACTCGATTTGGTCTGGAATTAGTAAATATGAATGATGTAGTTGCTAATAGCGGCTTTAAAGTCTTTAAAGGTGCTGTAGAGTCAGGTGGAAAAGTTAGTGCTATAAATGTTAAAGGCCATGCTGACGAATTTTCTAGAAAAGATATTGATAAATTAACTGAAGCTGTAGCTGTATATGGAGCAAAAGGGCTAGCTTGGATGAAAGTAGACGGAGGTTCGTTAACTGGACCAATAGCTAAATTCTTCAGTGATGAAGAGGTAACAAACATTAAAGATAAATTAAATGCTGAAGATAATGACTTATTGTTATTTGTAGCAGATAAGGAAAGTGTTGTCGCTGATAGCTTGGGAGCCTTAAGGTTAAAGCTTGGGAAGGAACTTGGACTCATTGATAATAATCAATTCAATTTCCTTTGGGTGACAGATTGGCCACTATTTGAATATGATGAAGATGAAGAGCGCTATCATGCGGCTCACCATCCATTCACAATGCCACAAACTCAGGACATTGAAAAACTTGAAAGTGATCCTGTAAATGTAAAAGCACAAGCATATGATATTGTTTTAAATGGTTATGAATTGGGTGGTGGCTCATTACGTATTTATGAGAAGGACCTTCAGGCTCAAATGCTGAAAACCCTAGGATTTAGTGAAGAAGAAGCAACTGAACAGTTTGGCTTTTTATTAGAAGCTCTTGAGTTTGGTGCTCCGCCACATGGAGGTATTGCTCTTGGGTTAGATCGTACGGTTATGATTTTAGCAGGTAAAACAAACTTGCGTGATACGATTTTATTCCCTAAAACAGCGTCAGCATCAGATTTATTAACAGATGCACCATCTCCTGTTAATCCAGTTCAATTAGATGAGTTAAGCTTAGCATTAAAGGCTAAGAACAAGGAATAGAGGAAAAAAATACATCCAAATGACTACCTCATCAATATTGATTTGATTTCAGATCTATGCTATTATTCAATTACACAAACAAATGAACACAACAATCCTAATGTGTACGTCAATCTTCACATGTTTTGACCGAACACTTATAGAAAAGGGAGTCTGGTGTTTCCATGCAGCGTACATGCCTCGTGTAGGACTTACAAAACATGGAACAGGACACCCACCTGCTTAGAGCGGGTTCAAAACTATAACCAGATTGACGGCACGATTGGGATTGTAGTACATACCAAAAGTTAAGGCTATTTGCAGTTAATGCAAATAGCCTTTTTGTTTTTGCGAAGTATCTTCCTTAGCTGAACTTACTTCGCGATTTGTTGCAAATTTCCGTTTTTCTCCATTTTGAACGTAGGAGAAGATAATGAAGAGTCTTCATCCAATACAACCATTTTTCTCGCTCTTTCCATAATGGATATGAAAGTTTGATAATCTTCTTGTAATGATTGATATTCTTCATTCATTTTATTGATCTGACTCTCTAATTTTGAAACCTCATTTTTTAACTGTTCATTTTCATTTTGTATTTGCTCTAATTCAACAGAATTGATTCTTTGTTCATTTGATTTTAATTCTTGTAATTGATTAATAATCGAATCTATTGAAGGTTGTGAATCATATGAACCAACATATTGCCTTGATGGCTGAACTGAAGGTTGTACTGTTTTTAGAGCTGTTTGAGTTTGAACTTGTCCTTTATGTTTATGTTTTTCAGCTTGCTTACGTTGTTTACGTTGTCTTTTGGCCAAATCTATCGCTTTTTCATAGTTTCTACGAACTTCAGCATTCCAACGAAAACCGCATGCAGCAGCTGTACGATTCAAATGATCTCCAACTTCTTCAAAGGCATTCAGTTGAGTACTTCCTTCACGTATATGTCTTAGAACAGTTTCAGCTAGTAGTAAATCATCTTCATGAGACCAAGCATCTTGTCGTACTTTTACCACGATTTTCATCTCCTTTTAATAGTGATAGTTTTCTATTTCTATCATGTGCAAGATTAATTCAATATATACATGTAATTTAATAAATACTACTATTCGCCATGATCCTTTGAAATATAGTAAAATAGGAAACTATAGTAGTTTGTACGTGAAAAGGAGATTATTATACATGCTTTTTCAAGAGCCATTAGCTTATCGAATGCGACCTGAAAAAATTGAAGAGGTTGTTGGCCAAGATGAGATTATCGGTCAAGATACGCCATTATATAAAATGATCCAAAAAGGCCATGTGCCTTCCATGTTATTGTATGGTGAACCAGGTACTGGTAAAACATCATTAGCGTTTGCCATATCTGGTTCAACTAATAAAGAGTTTTTCGCTATTAACGCTACAACGGCTGGGAAAAAAGATGTTGAACGAATTATAAGTGAAGCCCGAATGACAAATGAAGCAATCCTATTTATAGATGAGATTCACAGGTTTAATAAAAGTCAACAGGATTCATTACTAAAAGCATTAGAAGAAGGCGTAATAACATTAATTGGGGCAACTACTGAGAATCCATTCCATAGTGTGAATAATGCCATTCGTTCGAGATGTGGGCAGATAAAGCAATTAAAACCTTTAAATAAAGAGTCCACAATTAATTTATTAAAAAGAGCTTTAAATGATGAAGAAAAAGGACTTGGTGAATTAAACGTCATAATGGATGATTCATTATTAGAGATTATTGCAGAAACTACAGGCGATGGGCGTACAGCACTATCATTGTTGGAAGATATCGTCTATGCATCAGACGAAACTGAAGACGGTATTCATGTCACAACGAATACAGTTGAATATTGTATTAAGAATAAAGGATTTACGCACGATAAAAAAGGAGATATCTATTATAATCTACTGTCTAGTTTTCAAAAAAGTATAAGGGGCAGTGATGCAGATGCTGCTTTATATTACTTAGCTCGTTTAATTGAAGGTGGAGATTTAGAAGCTATATCAAGACGATTACTTGTAATTGCTTATGAAGATATTGGGTTAGCTAATCCTCAATTATGCGCACGGGTATTGCCAGCCATTCAATCCGTAGAGCGTTTAGGTTTACCAGAAGCCCGAATCCCTTTGTCGGTAATTACTGTTGAATTAAGTTTGTCACCGAAATCAAATTCTGCATATAAAGGACTCGATAAAGCAATCAAACATGTACAGAAAGGTGTGACTGATGAAATTCCAGCTCACTTAAAAGATACACATTACCAAGGCGCTAAAAGCCTAGGTCATGGAGAAGAATATAAATACCCACATAATTATCCTAATAGCTGGATTTATCAAGAATACCTTCCTGAATCTATTAATTCTATGTCTTATTATCAGCCCAAGGATTTAGGTGAGGAAAAACGTTATAAGCAAGTTTACGACAAATTAAAACAATTAAAGCAGGCTGAACGTAAAAAAAATTTATAGGATTCAGTTTGTGCATAAATAACCAGTTCATGCTATAATGACATTTGGTTTTTATACTAATTGATACTAAAAAAACGTGTTAAAATAAAGAGTATGTATGATTAGGGAGGTCCAACCGGTGAAGATCTCAACAAAGGGTCGTTATGGATTAACGATTATGATTGCTCTAGCAAAAAATTATGGTGATCAACCATTACCTTTAAAACAAATTGCAAATGAATATAATTTATCTGAGCATTATTTGGAGCAGTTAATTGCTCCTCTTCGTAATTCTGGTTTAGTTAAAAGTGTTCGTGGAGCAAAAGGCGGATATTTGTTAACTCGTGAACCTAAACAAATTACAGCTGCTGATATTATAAGAACGTTAGAAGGTCCTATTCGACCAGTTGAGGAAATGGATGATGATGAACCTTCAAAACGTGAGTTATGGAAGAGAATTAGAGATGCTGTTAAAGATGTGTTAGAACAAACAACATTACAGGATTTAATTGAATATAATGATATGAATTATCAAGAAGAAAATATGTTTTATATCTAGAAAGTATTTATAAAGGGTGATCATATGAAACGCATTTATTTAGACCATGCGGCAACGACACCGATTCATCCATCTGTTAAAGACGTTATGCGTGATGCTATGGAAGAAAGCTTTGGAAATCCATCTAGTATACACCATTTCGGACGCGAAAGCAGAAAACGTTTAGATGAAGCTCGTACGACAATGGCTAAAAGTATAAATGGAAATTATGAATCCATTATTTTTACAAGTGGTGGCACAGAAGCGAATAACTTAGCTATTTTCGGTGCAGCTTATGCCAATCAGCATAAAGGGAATCATATTATAACCACACAGATTGAACACCACGCAGTGTTACATCCATGTGAACAATTAGAAAAGGAAGGGTTCGACGTAACGTACCTTCCTGTAAACGAAAATGGTTTAGTAGACATTATGGATGTAAAAAAAGCATTACGTAAAGATACTATTTTAACGACCATTATGTTTGTAAATAATGAGACTGGAATGAAACAGCCCATTCAAATGATTGGAAATATGATGAGAAGTCGTGGGATCATTTTCCACACTGATGCTGTACAAGCATTCGGTATCGAATCGATTGATGTAAATGAGATGAAAATTGATTTACTAACCGTTTCTTCTCATAAGATTTATGGTCCAAAAGGCGTTGGCTTTTTATATAAAAGAGATGAAATTGAATTAGCTCAAAGATTATTCGGTGGTGAACAAGAAAGAACGTGGCGTTCTGGCACTGAGAATACTCTTGCTATTGAAGGATTTAAAAAAGCAGTAGAAGTATTGCAGGACGAACGAGATAAAAGAAATGAGCATTATCAATCCTTAACAAATCGATTAATCCATTCTTTAGACGAAAAAAGTATTGATTACCATGTTAATGGAGACTTATCCCCGGAGGTCCATGTGCCTAATATTATTAATCTTAGTTTTCCAGGAATGGATGTTGAAATCTTTTTAACGAATTTAGACTTATCAGGAATTGCGGTTTCTTCAGGATCTGCTTGTACAGCAGGTGCCATTGATCCGTCGCATGTTTTAAGAGCCATGTACGGTGAAGACAGTCCAAGATTACGTAATTCAATTCGATTTTCTTTCGGTAAGGATAATACAGAAGAAGAAATGGAACAGGTTGCTGAACGAATTCAATTAATCGTGAACCGATTAGCATCAAAGAATTAAGGTGGTGAAATTATGAGCGATCATTCAAATACTCGCGTAGTTGTAGGTATGTCAGGTGGAGTTGATTCATCAGTAACTGCATTATTATTGAAACAACAAGGCTATGAAGTAGTTGGAATATTTATGAAAAACTGGGATGATACCGATGAATTTGGAGTGTGCACAGCAACGAAAGATTATGAAGACGTTGTACGTGTGTGTAATCAATTAGATATTCCTTACTACGCAGTTAATTTTGAAAAACAATACTGGGATAAAGTGTTTACGTACTTTCTAGACGAATATAAGTCAGGGCGCACACCAAACCCAGATGTGATGTGTAATAAAGAAATTAAGTTTAAAGCCTTTTTAGACCATGCCATGTCACTAGGTGCTGATTATTTAGCAACTGGTCACTATGCGCAAGTGGCTGAACGTGATGGGGAGCATGTCATGTTAAAAGGAATTGATGAAAATAAAGATCAAACTTATTTCTTGAACCAAATTCCTAAAGAAATTTTACCTAAAATTATGTTCCCATTAGGTGGCATGGATAAAAAGAAAGTCCGTGAAATTGCTAAAGAACACGATTTAGCCACTGCTACCAAAAAGGATAGTACCGGTATTTGCTTTATTGGAGAAAGAAACTTCAAAGAATTTTTAAGTGAATATTTACCTGCACAGCCCGGTGAAATGCAAACTCTAGATGGTGAAGTTAAAGGCAAACATGATGGTTTAATGTATTATACTATCGGTCAACGCCAAGGTTTAGGCATCGGTGGAGAAGGTGAACCGTGGTTTGTCGTTGGTAAGAATTTAGAAGATAACGTTCTTTATGTCGGTCAGGGATATAATCAGGATGCTCTACATGCTGACGGTTTAGAAGCGGTTGATGTCAATTGGTTAGTTGATCGTGAGTTTTCTGAACCATTTACTTGTAAGGCTAAATTCCGTTACCGTCAAGTAGAGTGTCCGGTGACTGTATATCCACATGAAGATGGTTCATATACAGTTCAATTTGATGAGGAGCAACGAGCAATTACACCAGGTCAAGCCGTTGTTTTTTATGAAGATGACGTTTGTTTAGGTGGAGGAACGATTGAACGTGTCTACAAAGATGAAAAGACAGTCAAACATTTAGCCTAATTTAGAAAAAGTCAGCACATCAACTTGTGGTGACTTTTTCTGATTTATTATTATTTTTGGGCTGCAGGCGGACGCTTTCCGCGGGAACAGCTTCAACTAAGGAACATCAATGAATAATCTCCATTGCACCTTTGCACCGAGGAAGCCAGCTTCGAAGCATTACTAGAAGACGCAGGTGCATCCTGCGTGATTTTCAGCTCGTGATGTTCCCGCGAAGACCTGGACGGTCAAGTGTCGATGTTGGCCACAAATGCTACTTGCTAAACACCTTTGCATTATTTTGCGCCGAGTAACCGCAGGCGCAGGACGTGGCCGTGTTTAATCGACCAGGAGTCGCCGCCTTTCGCTCCACATCCCATTATCCCATATTAAACAGTATATTTTTTGAAAGGAGTTTGGATCAGTTATGGATTTAATTAAACAAGGGTTGGATCTTATGAAAGATCAGAAACTTGATGAAGCAGCACAAAAATTTAATGATCATATTGAAGCAAACCCGGAAGACCCTATAGGCTATATTAACTTTGGTAACTTATTAATTCATATTAAAGAATATAATCGTGCCAAACGATTTTTTGAAAAAGCATTATCTTTAGATGAAACCTTACCAACAGCCCATTATGGTTTAGGAAATGTTCATTTTGAAGAAGAACAATATGCTGAAGCTACACAACATTTTCAAGAAGCTATGAAGCAAGGTTTAGATGAAGCAGATGTATACTTAATGCTTGGCATGTCATTAATGAACCAAGAAAAACCTAAACTAGCTCTACCTTATTTACAGCGAGCTAGTGAATTAAATGAAAAAGATATTGATATTCAATTCCAATACGGATTATCATTAGCATATGCTAATTTAATTGATGAAGCACATGAACAATTTCAGATAGTGCTGGAACTTGATGAGGAACATAGTGATGCACATTATAATATGGGTGTGACCTACTTGTATAAAAAGCAACCTCAAGAAGCCCTTACACATTTTAACCGTGCTTTAGAAATCCAGCCAGAACATTTATTGGCAGGTAATGCAAAACAACAAGTTGAGGAAGCATTAAATGAGTAATGATTGATTAAGGAGGCCGAATGTCAATGGCGGACCAAGGCTTTGTAAAAGCGACATTAAATCACATGATTTTTCACAAAGCAGAAGAACAATTTTCAATTGCTTCGGTCTCTGTGATTGAATCAAATGAAGAACTGGATGAAGATGAGTTAGTGGTAAAAGGACATTTTCCACCATTAACTTATGGTAATGATTATATTTTCTACGGAACAATGCAGAACCATCCTAAATTTGGTGAACAATATCAGGTTTTTACATACGAAAAAGAAATGCCTAAGACAGAAGAAAGTTTGGTTAAATATTTCGCCAGTGACCTCTTTTATGGTATTGGTTTAAAGACAGCCAAAAAAATCGTTGATACTTTAGGTATACAAGCAGTTGAGCATATTCTTAAGGATGAATCAGCCTTAGATCGTGTGCCAGGAGTAAAAGCAGAAACTAAAAAGCAACTGATCAGCGACCTTAGATTAAATCAAGGATTTGAGCAAGTAGCCGTAGAATTAGCTAAGTATGGTATAGGTTTACAGCTTGCCCAAAAAATATATGAGGTTTTTCAAGAGAAAACCATTCAACAGCTAAATGAGAATCCTTATGCCTTTGTATTTAAAATAGAAGGGTTTGGGTTTCAACGAGCAGATGAAATAGCTCAAGAGATGGGAATTGAAAAGGACCACCCTACGCGGATAGAAGCGGGTATTTTACATGTACTTGAACAAGAGTCAATGAATGGACATGTGTATCTTGAAGAAGAAGAATTACTTCATAATACGAACAAATTGCTTTATCAAAGGCAACAATTATTGTCTGTAGATATTTTACAAACCAGATTTAAATCTTTAGAAGAAGAAGATCTAATCGTAAAAGAACATTCAAGAATATATTTACCACATCTGTATTACTCAGAGGAAGGTATTGCATCACAAATTAAACGAATTATGGACGTTAATGAGAATGAAGGCTTTGAAGAAAGTGAATTACTAAAAATCATCGGTGAAATTGAAGAAAATGAAGGTTTTGCATATGGAGAAGAACAATATGATGCCATCAAAAAAGCTATGAATGAAAAGGTAATGCTTTTAACTGGTGGTCCAGGTACAGGAAAAACAACCGTTGTTAAAGGGATTATAAGTTGCTACGATGCGCTCGTAAGAACTAATAAAAAAGGGAAGCATGATGCGGATTATATTTTAGCCGCACCTACTGGGCGTGCTGCTAAGCGGTTATCTGAGGCGACAGGGTTAAAAGCAAAGACGATACATAGTTTACTCGGATGGTCGGGTGACGATACATTTGAATATGATTTAGGCAATCAACTTGAAGGAGAACTAATTATTATTGATGAGTTTTCAATGGTAGATGTTTGGTTAGCTAACTCTTTACTAAAAGCTATCCCATCATCAATGAAAGTTATTTTTGTTGGTGATGAAGATCAGTTACCTTCTGTTGGACCAGGACAGGTATTAGCAGATTTGTTAAAAGCTGAATGTGTACCCGTCAGCAATTTGTCTGAAATTTATCGACAAAAAGAAGACTCATTTATTGTACAGTTAGCTCACAGAATTAAGAATAATGAAGTTCAGAATTTACCTTTGGCTAAATCAGGTGATTTTAATTTTATTCAAAGTAATCAGGATTATACTTTACAAGTGGTAGAGCAAATCGTACAACGTGCTTTAAATAAAGGATATACCATGAAAGACATACAGGTTTTAGCGCCTATGTATAAAACTGATGTTGGTATACATCAATTAAATCGTACTTTGCAATCTATATTCAACCCGCCAAATGAGCAAAAAAGGCAAATTCAGCATTTTGACCATATCCTAAGAACAGGGGATAAAGTTATTCAGCTTGTTAACCAGCCTGAAAAGAATGTCTATAATGGAGATATTGGAGAGATTGTTGCAATAAAAAAGCCGAATGAAGCGGAAAGTAAAAAAGACGAGTTAATTATTGATTTTGACGGATTACAGGTATCTTATACTAAACAAGATTTTAATCAAATAATGCTCGCGTACGCCATTTCTATTCATAAGTCGCAGGGAAGCGAATTTCCTATAGTGGTCATTCCAGTTGTACGGGCCTTTAAGCGAATGTTAGTGAAAAAATTATTATATACTGCAATTACCAGGAGTAAGACCTCCTTGATTATTTGTGGAGATTACCAAGCCTTTGTAGAAGGTGTACAAAAAGAACATGCTTATGAACGCCAAACAACATTAGTTCGACGTCTACAAAGTATGTTCTCAGACCAAATGTTAAAGCAAGACGAAGAAAATAAGGAAGAAATTACGCCTTATGATTTTATGTGATTCAGCCAAACTATGACTGTCTTACACAATGTGTATAGGACAAAATCAATTGGAAAAACTGAGGGCAAGCAACGTAATAGTTGTCCAAACTTTAGAGAAATTTAGAAGGTGATTGTCCGATGAAGTGTCCAAATTGCCAAACTTCTGATATAGGAAGAATAGGCGAACAACAGTTTTACTGTTGGAATTGCTATATTGAAATGGCTTTTGTCGACGGAACCATGCACGTTCGTGAAATTAAAGAAGATGGATCCCTCTCTTCTCTAGATGATCTGTTTTTAGATGAAAACGGATAAATAAGGTTGGTGATTGGCGTTGAACAGAGTGTTTTCGAACAGCGCTAAAATGGGAATGGGTGCAGCTATGGGTTGGATGATGCGTAATAAAGCGTTTAGAAAGAGTCGAATGATGAAGAGATTCCGAAAAGTAAGTAAGAAAATTAAAAAGCAATATTTTTGATTGAAGCTGTGGCGTTGCTCCTTTACCGGTAAGGGGCAACGTTTACATAATTATTTGACAGATTACAAGTAGTTATCTATAATAACTGCAGATAAAATATCTGAAAACATTGATGGAACTGAGTAAATGACAGTCCACTTCTTAGAGAGGTATTTCATTAGCTGAGAGAAATACTAAGTGAAGGGTCATTGAAGCTATTCCGGAGTGTGGTAAAAGGCCACCGTCAACACTGCGTTATGGTGTATAACCGAGAGATAAGTTTAAGTACTTATAATTAGGGTGGTACCGCGAATCCATCGTCCCTACAAACTATTGTAGGGGCGATTTTTGTTTTTTGACTTTATGAATGAAATGAATTGCTTAAAAATGAGGAGGATAAATAATGAAACCTTTAAATTCTGCAGAAGTTAGACAAATGTTTTTAGACTTTTTTAAAGAAAAAGGGCATTCAGTTGAACCGAGTCGTTCCCTTGTACCACAAGACGACCCAACACTACTATGGATTAATAGTGGCGTTGCAACTTTAAAGAAATATTTTGATGGAAGAGTGATACCTGATAATCCAAGAATAGCGAATGCTCAAAAATCTATTCGTACAAATGATATTGAGAATGTAGGTTTTACAGCTCGTCACCATACATTCTTTGAAATGTTAGGTAATTTCTCAATTGGAGATTATTTTAAAGAAGAAGCGATTAAATGGGCTTGGGAGTTCCTGACAAGTAAAGACTGGGTAGGCTTTGATCCGGAAAAATTATCTGTTACAGTCCATCCAGAAGATGAAGAAGCTTTTGCTATTTGGAGGGACCAAGTAGGTATGCCTGTCGAAAGAATTATTAGAATTGAAGAGAATTTCTGGGATATCGGTGAAGGCCCGAGTGGACCAAATACAGAAATTTTTTATGACAGAGGAGAGAAATACGGTAACGATCCAAAAGACCCTGAACTGTACCCAGGAGGAGAAAACGAAAGATACTTAGAGATTTGGAACTTAGTATTTTCACAATTTAACCATAATCCTGATGATACTTACACACCATTACCGAAGAAAAACATTGATACAGGAATGGGACTGGAACGGATTCTTTCTGTTATTCAAGATACGCCAACTAACTTTGAGACAGATTTATTCATGCCAATCATTAAACAAACTGAAGAGGTTTCTGGCGAAAAATATGGATCTTCTAAAGAGAAAGACACTGCGTTTAAAGTTGTGGCTGACCACGTAAGAACTGTAGCGTTTGCGATTGGTGATGGCGCATTACCATCAAATGAAGGACGTGGTTATGTCCTGCGACGATTACTAAGACGTGCGGTTCGGTTCGCAAAAGAATTAAACATTAATGAACCATTTATGTACCGACTAGTCGATCAAGTCGCTGAGATTATGAATGACTTTTACATTGAAGTAGATGATAAAAAAGACTTTATTAAAAATGTTATTAAAACCGAAGAAGAACGTTTCCATGAGACTCTACAAGAAGGTTTAGCAATCTTAGAAAAAGTAATGAAACAAGAAAAGGACAAAGGCAGTCAGACCTTTCCAGGACACGAAGTCTTTACTTTATATGATACTTATGGATTCCCTAAAGAGTTAACAGAAGAATATATTCAAGCAGAAGGGTTTACTATCGATGAAGCAGGCTTTGAAGCAGAAATGAAAAAGCAGCGTGATCGCGCACGTGAAGCTAGACAAAAAGTAGATTCTATGCAAGTTCAAAGCGAAGTGCTACAAAACATTCATCATGAGAGTGAATTTGTCGGTTATGATCAATTGAATGTAGAATCAAACATTGAAGTTTTAGTGTTTGATCAACAAATGGTTGAAGAACTGAATGTTGGAGATACAGGTTACTTAATTCTTAAAGAAACACCTTTTTATGCAGAAAGTGGCGGACAGATAGCTGATAAAGGGTTAATTGAAACAGAAACTGGTCGTGCTCAAGTTATTGATGTTCAAAAAGCACCTAATGGGCAGAACTTACATCAAATAGAAGTGGAAGATGGATCTATTTATGTTCAACAACCTGTAAAAGCATCTGTATATCGTCAATTTAGAAAGCAAGTTATCAAAAACCATACTGCAACTCACTTATTACATCAGGCTCTAAAAGATGTATTAGGTGAACATGTTAATCAAGCCGGCTCATTGGTTGCTCCAGACCGCCTTCGTTTTGACTTTTCTCATTTTAGTGCGGTTAATCAAGAAGAGTTAAAGCAGATTGAAGAGATTGTAAATCAAAAAATCTGGAATTCAACAGAAGTAGATATTGCACATCGCTCTTTAGATGAAGCCAAACAAATGGGAGCAATGGCTTTGTTCGATGCGAAATATAGTGATGTAGTACGCGTTGTATCTATTGGTGATTATAGTATTGAATTATGTGGTGGTTGCCATGTTAATAACACTGCCGAAATTGGGTTATTTAAAATTGTAACTGAAGCAGGCATTGGTGCAGGCACACGAAGAATTGAAGCACGAACTGGTCAAGGAGCATATCAATTTTATGAACAACGTGAAAAGTTATTAGAAGAAGCAGCTAATTTGCTTAAAACTAAAACAGAACAAATCCCTAGTCGAATTGAATCTTTATTCAATGACATGAAGGAGCTAGAAAAAGAGAAAGAATCCTTAACAGCTAAAATTGCTAATTTCGAATCAGCAAACATTACAGATCAAGTTGAACAAATTGATGGGATTCCTTTATTAGCTGCTAAAGTTAATGTAAGTGACATGAATGCGCTAAGAGGTATGGTTGATGATTTGAAAAATAAACTTGGCTCTATCGTTATTTTACTTGCAATGGAGAAAGATGGTAAAGTACAATTAGCTTCTGGAGTGACAAAAGATTTAATCGACCAAGGACTACACGCAGGACAATTAATAAAAGAAGCAGCAACACGTTGTGGTGGTGGCGGTGGTGGCCGCCCTGACATGGCTCAAGCTGGAGGAAAACAACCGGAGAATATCGATCAAGCATTAGAAGCTGCAAAAGATTATGTTCAAACTGTTTTAACTTCTTCTTAATTACGTTTATAATAAAATTAGAAGTTAAACGAGGGGGTTTTGAGATGATGTCGAATGATCACACCATGAAATTTCAATTTAATGATGATTCACAAGAGCAAAAAGTAAACGAAATATTACATTCTGTCTATGGCTCTTTGGAAGAAAAGGGCTATAATCCAATCAACCAAATCGTTGGTTATTTATTATCTGGTGATCCTGCTTACATCCCTCGTCATAAAGATGCAAGACATTTAATTCGAAAAGTAGAAAGAGACGAGATCATCGAAGAGGTTGTTAAATATTATTTGAAATCGAATAAAGAGGCATAGAAATGAAAACATTAGGTTTAGATGTAGGTGAGAAAACGATTGGAGTCGCCATATCAGATGCATTAAATTTTACTGCTCAGGGTATAGAAACAATTAAGTGGGATGAGTCACAGTATGACACCGCTCTTCCCAGGCTAAAAGAAATTATTAAAGATAACGAAGTTACTAAAATTGTTGTAGGTCATCCTAAGAATATGAATGGTACAATCGGAGACCGTGCCATAGCTTCTGAAGAATTTGCCGATTATTTAAAAGGCTATCTTGAACTTCCAGTAGTTCTTTGGGATGAAAGATTAACAACAATGGCAGCTGAACGTGTTCTCCTTGAAGCTGATATGAGTCGGAAAAAAAGAAAAAAAGTCATTGATAAAATGGCTGCCGTCATGATTTTACAAAGTTATTTAGACTCCAACCAATAATATTAGGAGGTAATGAATTATGGATGAAAGAGAACGCATTATTATTCCAGATGAGAATGGTGAAGAACATTTATTTGATATTCTTTTCACATTTGATGTTGATGAAACAGAAAAATCTTATTTAGTTGCTGTTCCGGCCGATCAAGCAGAGGAAGAAGAGCAAGAAGTTTTTGCTTTTAGATATGAAGAAAGCGAAACGAATGATGATGATATTACCCTTTATCAAATTGATACCGAGCAAGAATGGGAAATGATTGAGGAAATGCTTGCCACATTTACAGAAGATGATGAAGAGTAATTTTTGAATAGAGAATGACCATTTTGGTTATTCTCTATCTTTTTTATATAGAAAAAAGATAGAAAAATATTATAAAATAATTTATAATATTACGGGTGGAAGGGGGAAAATTGGAATGTCTTCCAATGACCAATTTAACTTAAAAAAACAACGCATCAAAGAGGCTAGCACAGCTCGTAAAATTATAGTTACAATCTTAACTCTTATTATAATCACCATTGGTGTAGCAAGCTACCAGGCTTATACATATATTAGTGAGGGTTTAAGTCCGGCTGATCCAAATGATAATGAAATTATTGAGGTTGAAATTCCATTAGGTTCAGGAGTCAGTTCAATTGGACAACTGTTAGAAGAGAAAAATATTATAAATGATGCACGAATCTTTAAATATTATATAAAATTTAAAAACGAGACAGGGTTTCAAGCAGGTGAATATAAATTATCAAAGAGTATGACACTTGATGAAATTATTGAATCACTTAAGACAGGTAAAATTCTTGTTGATCCAATATTTAATGTAACAATCCCTGAAGGTACAACCATTGAACAAATCGCTGAAATTTACGGTAAAGAAACATCAATTGATGAAAAAGAATTTATAGAGAAAATGAATGATGATGAATATATTAGCTCATTAATCTCTCTATATCCCAACCTATTATCAGAAAACATATTAGCGGAAGATATTCGTTATCCATTAGAAGGGTATCTCTATCCTGCAACCTATCCTTTTTATGAGAAGAATCCAACAATTGAGCACGTTGTTGAAATGATGTTACAGGAAACAGCTGATCGCATTTTAACTTACAGACAAGATATGGTTAATCAAGAATTAAGTGTTCATGAGGCAATTACAATGGCTTCATTAATTGAAGAAGAAGCAGTTAGTGAAGAAGATCGTTATATGATAGCGGGGGTATTCTATAATCGAATTGAAGCTGGTATGCCTTTACAAACAGACCCAACAGTATTGTATGCACTAGGTGAGCACAAAGACCGAGTATTATATAAAGATTTAGAAGTAGAATCACCTTATAATACTTATATAAATCGTGGTTTACCAATCGGTCCTATAGCTAACTTCCGTGAAAATGCCATGAAAGCAGCTCTCTATCCAGAAGATCATGAATATTATTACTTTGTAGCAGGTTACGATGGAGAAGTTTATTATGCTGAAACAAATGCTGAGCATGAAGCTAACATTAGAGAACACCGACCACCACAGGACTAAGCAAAGATTATAAAAAAGGTTTTCTAAGCTTAAAAAGAAAAGACAGGGAATGCGTAAATCTCTCGCATTCTCCTGTTTTTTTATGATAAAATGATGAAGTTGTTTATACTTAAGTAAAATTTAACAGATGGAGCGCGAATTAAAGTGACTAATCACAATAAGCTATATATTCAGGAACTATATATGGGTAACAAATCCCTGCCTGTTATTGATATGATGGAGAAATATGCACAAGAACACCATATTCCCATCATGGAAAAAGACGGGATTGAACTATTGAAGCAATTGATTCGTTTACATCAACCCAAACAGATTTTAGAGGTTGGGACGGCAATAGGGTACTCTGCGATTCAAATGGCATTAACACTTCCAAACCTTCACATAACATCCATTGAGAAAGATGAGAATCGGTATAATGAAGCAATAAAGAATGTTGATGAAGCAGGATTAAGCCAGCGAATCAAACTCGTTTTAGCAGATGCTTCAGATTACCTTGAAGAGTTAGATGAATCATACGATTTTGTGTTTATTGATGCAGCTAAAGGGCAGTATCAACGTTATTTTGAGCAAATTCATCCTTGTTTAGTAACTGGTGGATTAATGGTTATTGACAATGTTTTATTTAAAGGTTATGTTTCTAAAGAAGTCCAAGATAAAGATCGTTTAGTTAAATTAGGTGAAAAAATAAACCGGTTTAACAAATGGTTAATTCAACATCAAGAATATGATACAACAATCCTTGAAACAGGTGATGGTGTAGCATTAGCATTAAAGAGGTGACAGAAAGCGTGATTAAGAATCAACCAATTATTATAGGGGTAGCAGGTGGAACAGGATCAGGAAAAACAACGGTAACACGTTCTATATGTGAACATTTTAAAAATACATCTGTTCTTATGATGGAACAAGATTTTTATTATAAAGATCAATCTCATATGCCATTTGAAGAACGATTAAATACAAACTATGATCATCCATTGGCATTTGATAATGAGCTTTTAGTAGAACATTTAAACCAACTTAAGAATTGGGAATCAATTGATAAGCCTGTATATAATTATGAAATGCACACTCGTTCAGATGAAACTATTACAGTCGATCCAAAAGAAGTTATAATTTTAGAAGGAATTTTGGTCCTAGAAGACGAAAGATTAAGAAATATGATGGACATTAAAGTATTCGTGGACACAGATGCTGATATTCGTATTATTAGACGACTAATGAGAGATATTAATGAACGAGGTCGTTCCATAGAGTCGGTTATTAATCAATACATTAACGTTGTTCGTCCAATGCATTTGCAGTTTGTTGAACCAGCGAAGCGTTATGCAGATGTTATCATACCTGAAGGTGGACAAAATCATGTCGCTATTGATTTATTGACAACAAAGATTGAAAGCATTATAAATAAGAATTAATCATAAATATTACTCAAAATGAACTAATTCTCGTAAATATTCAAAGGAGTGTAGGAACTATGGCTGAAGAGAAAAGCTTTTATATGACGGAAGAAGGTAAAGCAAAACTAGAGCAAGAATTAGATGAGTTAAAAACTGTGAGACGACCTGAAGTCGTTGAACGAATTAAAGTTGCACGAAGCTTTGGAGATTTATCCGAAAACTCTGAGTATGATGCTGCAAAAGATGAACAAGCATTCGTTGAAGCGCGAGTTGCTCAAGTTGAAAATATGATTCGTAACGCTGTAATCATTGAAAATGATGATGAAAATTCAGATGTAGTTCAATTGGGTAAATCGGTTAAGTTCATTGAATTGCCTGATGGTGATGAAGAGGAATATCAAATTGTAGGTAGTGCTGAATCTGACCCATTTGAAGGACGTATTTCAAATGATTCACCAATGGCTCAAAGCTTACTTGGTAAGAAGATTGGAGACCAAGTAACAGTTCAAACACCAGGTGGAGAAATCGACGTAAAAATTGTTGAAGTATTTTAATTAACTCCAAAATCTTGTCCTACACTAAGTGGTGTAGGACATACTATTATACTACCGTATAAGCAAAGGGGTGCAGGATAAATGTCTTATGACTCAGTAGGATCTAGATCCAATCGTTATGAAAAGAGAAGAAAGAATACAAAACTCATTAATATCCTAATCGTTCTAGCTATTTTATTATTTGCATTTTTAATTGGGATGATATTTTTCGATTCGGATGATAGTGAAGAGCAAACACAAGATGGACAGACTAATGAAGATAATATTCCTGATCAATATGAAGAGTCTGATTCTGAAGAAGATACCGAAAACGAAAATACTGAAGATGACACAACTGACGAATCAACTAATCAGACAGATGAAAACAACAATGAAGAAAATGACGAAGAGCAAAACAATAATGAAAATGATGAACAAACACAAAGTAATGATGAGGACGTAAAAGAAACCATTAGTGGAGATTGGGCACCTTACCCAACTGAACAAGATGAGCCTCATACAATCAATTTCAATGATGGTTCTCAAGACCGTCAAGAGATGGAGTCAGCTATTGCTGAAGCTATAAATATACCTCGTGATCAACTCATTTATTGGTGGTTAGAAAGTGGTGGCGTTCCAGACCGTGTAACAGGATATGTAGAGGACCGTTCTGGCGGTGAGTATTACCGAGTCTATTTACAATGGATTGAGAACGAAGGTTGGCAACCACAAAAAGCTGAAGTTTTACATGAAAACTTAGGTAAACAAAAACTAGAATCAAATTAAGGCAACATGAGTTTAAGTGAGGGTTATAAATGAAAATAGGAATCATTGGAGCAATGGAACAGGAGCTAGAATGGCTACTGTCCGAAGTAGACATAACAAATGAAAAGACTGTAGCAAATTGTAAGTTCTATGAAGGAAAAATGGCTGAAAAAGACGTAGTTGTTCTGCAATCAGGGATTGGTAAGGTAAATGCAGCTTTATCAACGACTATTCTTCATGAACAGTTTAAACCGGATTATGTGATTAATACTGGTTCTGCAGGTGGAACAGATCCATCGCTAAATGTAGGCGATATTGTAATTGGTAGAGCGATTTTACACCATGATGCTGATGCTACAGCATTTGGTTATGATTATGGACAAATTCCTCAAATGCCAAAAATATATGAATCAAATGAACGCTTGGCTGACCAAGCCACAAAGGTAATTGAAAGTGTTGATTCGGCCATTCAAGTAGTCGAAGGAATGATAGGTACAGGAGATTCTTTCATGTCAGATGAACAACGAGTAATGACTGTTGTTGAGCAAATTCCTGAAGTAAAAGCACTGGAAATGGAAGCTGCTGCTATAGCTCAAGTTTGTTATCAATATCAAACACCTTTTCTAATAATTCGTTCTTTATCTGATATAGCAGGAAAAGAATCGAATGTATCTTTTGAACAATATTTAAATCAGGCAGCCAAAAATAGCGCTGGCTTAATTGTTAATATGCTTAAGTCAATGTAAAAGAAAAAGCAACTTATACTTTTAAAGTATAAGTTGCTTTATTTATAGTAGTAGAGATAATATCCACCAAAAATTAATAGAAGAAGAAGACTAACTATTAATAAGCTATAGGCAAATGAATTTGGTTGGTAAGAATAATTAGGGTAAGGAGCGTCATAGGGTCCATATGCATAGGGTGGGTACTTATACATTAGATTCACTCCATTTCTTTAGTTATATATACAATATATGCGTATATAACAAAAATGGATAGATACTAGCCTAAATATAAATAATTATATAGGTTCTTTATGAATCATTATTTTGAGAATGTTGTTCCTCTCTATAAAATGCATGAAACATCTTCATTAAAGCTCTTTTTTCAATTCTTGATACATAACTTCTTGATATCTTTAGTTCTTTAGCTATTTCTCTTTGTGTTAACTCATCTTGTGCATTTAAACCATAACGCTTAACAATCACTTCTTTTTCTCTTTCATCTAATAAATTAATGTATTTAAATACTTTTGCGATTTCCATTGATGTTTGTATCTTTTCTACCAGGTCAGGCTGATCTGATTTTAAGATATCAATTAAGCTAATTTCGTTTCCTTCTTTATCTTGCCCAATGGGATCATGCAGAGACATATCTTTGTTACTCTTTTTAGAAGTTCTTAAGTACATTAAAATCTCATTATCTATACACCTTGCGACATAAGTGGCCAATTTTGTTCCGCGATTGCTCGAGAAGCTTTCTACACCTTTGATTAACCCAATTGTTCCTATCGAAATGAGGTCTTCCTGGTCTTCTTTATTGTTTTCATATTTTTTTGCAATATGGGCCACTAGACGTAGGTTATGTTCAATTAATTTATTCCTGGCTTCTGTATCCCCATTTTCCCATCTTTTTAAATATTCTTCTTCTTCATCTTTACTTAAAGGTTGTGGGAATGCATTGCCTTTTACATATGAAGCAAAGAAGTAAAGGTTCTCAAAAAGCACCGTTAGTATTTTAAAAATCGTGTACATCGCACCAACCCCACGTCTAAGATTTATAGGTATTAGCCTATAATAAAATGTATGAGGCAGATTGAATTTAGTGCACGTACACATACAAAAAGTCAGTTCAAAATAAATGAACTGACTTAAGTTTTAAGCATTATTCTTTTTTTGATCGTTTTTTAACTCATCTCTAATACTATGTTTCCATAGCCTGACTCCAGTTTGGTGAGCAGCTCGAGAAATCATATGACCTGTCACTGGAGCAGTAATAAGGATAAATATAATTCCTAAAATTAATTTACCACTTATAATCCCATTTTCAACGTATAAAAATACAAACGCTCCTAATAATACACCTGCTACACCTAGTGTCGCAGCCTTTGTTGCTGCATGTAATCGTGTATAAATATCAGGAAATCTTAAGATTCCAATCGAACCAGAGATTACAAAAAAGGTGCCCAATAATAATAGTAAACTAATGATTATTTCAATCAATAATAACACCCTTTTCTATGAATTTCGCAATAGCGATTGTTCCAATAAATAATAAAATACCTATTAACAAAACTACATCATTTAATTTATCTGTAACTAATTGAATGCTCACAAGTCCTGTAAGTGCCATCATATTAACACCTATTGTATCAATAGCAACTGCACGATCTGCATTAGAAGGGCCTTTAAATGCTCTGATGACTAATAATAGTATAGAAATGGCTAAAGTAATGTAACAAACAATTATAACAACGCTTAACAATTGACTACCAAATTCCTCTAGCATTATCGTGTCACCTCCATGATGGCCTTTTCAAACGAATTTTTAATATCATTAATTTCTTCTTCAACATCAGGTAAATCCATAGCATGAATATAAATGGTTGAATAATCATGTGATACAGCAACCGACAATGTACCTGGAGTCAAAGAAATCAAGTTTGCAAGCAAGGTAATTTCCCAATTACTTTTAAGCTCAGTAGGTAAAGCAAATATGCCTGGCTCAACATCTAATTTAGGTTTATAAACTAATATTACAATATTCCAAGTTGATAAGATTAACTCTTTAATAAAGAGTAGAATTAAACTGACGACTTTCCAGACTCGAAATAAGTAATATGCGTCAGGTACAAACCTTCTTAGGAAAAATAAGAGGGCCATACCGATTAGATAGCCTGTGAAGAATGTTAGAAAGTCATAAGACTCTTTTAAAAACATCCACATTAGTGCGATTAATATATTGAGAATAATTTGTAATGTCATTGATTATTACCCCTTTAAAACAGAAGAGATGTATTCTGTACGATCTAATAAATAGCCAGAAATAGTTTCAATATACGGCAGTACTAGTTCAGCACCTACTCCTAAAAATATGGATACTGACAGTAAAAATATAGCTGGTATAGTTAGAGCATGCACTTTTCTATTATCACTCGTCATACCTTCCATTTTTTCGCCCCAAAAGCCGCGAATAAATATACGGATCATAGATAGCAATATTAATAAGCTTGATACTAACGCAACGAGTGTTAACAGAAAGTATCCTTCACTTAAAGCCCCTCTTAGTAATAATAATTTACCGATAAAACCACTAAAAGGAGGGATCCCTGTAAGTACAAGTGTACCTAAGAAAAATAACCAACCCAATAATGGGAATCGTTGAATAACACCACTCATTTTTGATAAATCTTTTGTACCTGCTGCAACCACTAAGGCCCCTACTAAGAAAAATAAAGCGGCTTTAACTACCATGTCGTGCATTAAGTAATAAATTGAACCTGTTAGACCATCTTCAGAATACAATCCAATTCCCATTAAAATAAAACCTATAGCGGGAATAATATTATAAGTAATAATTAACTTAACGTTATTAGTAGATAACGCACCAATGACTCCGAATAACATGGTGAACATAGCCAACCATATAAATAATTGATCGTGAGTAAAGGATGTATCATGAACAAATATTAACGTGTAGATACGAAAAATCGAATAAATTCCCACTTTAGTTAATAATGCTCCAAATAATGCTGAGACGACAGGGTTAGGAACTACATAAGAATTCGGTAACCAATAATAAAGTGGAAAGATAGCAGCTTTGACTGCAAATACAAAGAATAATAGAACACCAATAGCTGTTATAATTCCTTGTTGTTCAGCTGGTACTGCTTCAACCCGTTCAGCAATATGCGCCATATTTACTGTGCCTACTATTGAATAGACAAATGCTACTGTCGTTACAAATAACATAGACGAGAATAAATTTATTAGTACGTATTTTAATGATTCACGTAACTGTACTTTACCGTTTCCTAAGATAATTAATCCGTACGAAGCCATTAAAAGGACTTCAAAAAACACAAATAAGTTAAATAAGTCACCTGTTAAAAATGCACCTGATACTCCTGAAATGAGTAAGAAGAAAAATGTATAGAAATAAAATTTTTCTTGTTGATTAGATAAGGAATGTGGTGCATAAAAAACAGCTGCAGCAGCAATAACGTATGTGGTTAATACAAGAATAATTGAAAGATAGTCTGCTACAAAACTTATTCCATAAGGTGCTTTCCATCCACCACCTTGAAGAACGATTACACCATTTGAAAATACTTCCCATGTAATATACCCAACGATGATGAGAAATAGAATACTTAAGGTCTGAGAAATTTTTCGGACCATATTCAGTTTACCCGGAATAAAAGCTACGATTACACTTGCTAGTAATGGTAGGATGATTGGTAGTATAGCTAAATTATTCATTATTCAGAACCTCGCAATTTCTCCATATTATCAGTGTTATTTAACTTGTAAGCTCTATAGGCAAGGACAAGCAAGAAACTAGTTACCCCAAAACTAATTACGATAGATGTTAAAATTAATGCTTGAGGTAAAGGGTCTGCATAGTCTGAAACGCCATGTGCTTCTACAGGAGGCGCTCCACGCTTCAATTTTCCCATAGTCAAAATGAACAGGTGTGCACCATGTGAGATCAGGGCTGTTCCAATAATAATTCGTAATAACTGTTTCTGTAGCAAATTATATACACCTGTAGCAAATAATATTGCTGCTAAGACAATCATTATAATTTCCATTTTATTTCGCCCCCTTATCTTGGCGAAGTTTAATCATGGTATATATTCCGAGAGCTGCACCAAACAGCACAGCTATTTCAAACAATGTATCAATTCCACGGAAATCTACTAGGATAACGTTAACCGCATTATGCCCGCCACCAAGTTTATAAGTGTTTTCCATGAAATATGTAGATATAGTTTCAGCAAAACGACTGTTATAAGCACTGATACCAATGAGCATCATTAATAAACCATAACCAGTAGAAATTAATAAATTTGTTCCAGTCTTTGTAAACGACTTTGTGCCTGATTCAAGGTTTGGTAAATGGTAAAAGCATAATAAGAATAATACGACTGTAACTGTTTCTACTATTAATTGAGTTAAGGCTAAATCTGGTGCACTATACATAACAAATAAGATGGATAATCCATAACCGACAACGCCTAGTATTAAAATGGCAGCAATTCTATTTTTAGCAATTGTTGTACCAATTGCTCCTAACGCCATAATTGTAGCGATGATTATTTCAGCGGTTGTTATTGGAGCTAAATCATTAACATCAAAATTCATACCGCCAGTAAATACTAGTGTGCTAGCTGTAATAATTATGATAGTGGTTAAAATTAACACCATATATAAACGTAATGAACCAGTCATATAGAATGTAGTAATTCTGTTAGAAACTGATTCAACTTTTTCAACAATCCAATCGTACACACGATTAAAACTTAATGGGCCAGGCAAAAAGCTATAGATGGAATCCCATTTACTTTTAGTTAGGTAGAGAAGGACTCCTAAGCTAATAACCACTAGGGACATTTGAAAGGCCCTGCTATCCCAGCCGTGCCAGAACTTAATTTTTTTTGTGACAGAATCACCGTAAACAGCATCCGCTGAATGAGATATTAAAACATGGTTAAAGAAATTTGGAAATAGACCAATTAAAATAACACCTAGTACTAATATTGCAGGTGGCACTAACATCATAATTGGTGCCTCATGTGGCTTTTTAGGTAATTCGCTTTCTTGATATTCCCCTCTAAACGTTCCAAAGAATAAATACATGGAATATACGAACGTAAAGATACTTCCAACCACAGCTATAATTGGAGCAGCTGTTATTAATCCTTCAACAAATGTTCCTGAACCTTCTAAATGTAAAGATGATTCGAAAAACTTCTCTTTACTATAAAATCCGTTTAAAAATGGCAGTGGTACACCGGCCATTGAAAATGTACCAAATACAGCTAGAGTTGCAGAAATTGGCATAAACGTCATTAAACCGCCTAATTTTCTGATATCTCTTGAACCTGTTTCATGATCTACAATTCCTGCGATCATAAATAAGCTCCCTTTGAAAGTAGCATGGTTTAGAATATGGAACACCGCTGCGAAAACTCCATAAGTAGTACCAAATCCTAACATTGCCATAATCATTCCTAGCTGACTGATTGTTGAAAAGGCCAGTATTCCTTTTAGATCAGTTTGACGGACTGCCATATAAGAAGCCCAAGTTAAAGTAACTAGTCCAAAAATGCTTAGTAAGACGAAAAATAACGGAACCTCAGAAAATATAGGTGAAAAGCGAGCCATTAAATAAATGCCGGCTTTTACCATAGTTGCTGAGTGTAAATAAGCACTGACTGGAGTTGGGGCTTCCATTGCATCGGGTAGCCAGATATGAAAAGGGAATTGAGCGGATTTTGTAAATGCGCCTAATAATAGAAATACTAAGATGAATAAGAAATACTCACTATTTATAATAAGGTCAGATTTTGAAACCATTTCTTGAATACTTGTTGTCCCTGTAACAATAGTGAGTAGTATAATTCCACCTAATAAACTAAATCCTCCGAAAACCGTAATTAACATTGATTTTAATGCGCCGTAGCGAGATTTCTCTCTGTAATGCCAATAACCAATTAATAAAAACGATGATAATGAGGTGAATTCCCAGAAAGTATAAAGTACAAATACATTATCAGATAAAACGACACCTAACATCGATGACATAAATATGTATAAGTAAGTATAAAAATGTCCGAGCTGTTCTTCTTTATTTAAATAATATATGGAATATAGAACAACGAGTGTACCAATCCCACTAATGAGCAACGCAAATAATAAACTTAATCCATCTAAATAAAAATCTAAAGATATATCTAAAGATGGAATCCAGTTCGTAGATTGCATGATCGTTGAAAAGTCACGGCCGACAAACTGTAAAAAATAAATAAAGATCAATAGTGGTACGGGTAAAATCAACCAACCAGTATGTATTTTACGTTTGAAACGGCTGATAAATGGAATAATGATAGCAAAAATAAGTGGTGCAAATACGGCAAAAACCATATAGTCGTGTCCGTCCTTTCATTATGAATGTATCGCTGCATAGTACAGTAATATTATAACGATATTTAGGGGCTAATGAAAAGAAAAACCCCCACTTAAAAAAAATATAAAAAAACTGACACAATTTTATGTGTCAGTTTAACGCTATCTATTTAAAATATTTTTAAGACGATTCTTTTAAGAATTGATAAAGCCCTCGTCTAACAAGCTCCTCCTCAATCATTTTAATAAAGTCGTGGTTCAATTCTAATTCTTGTGCCTTATTGTACGATTCTACCAACAATTGATTTGATAATTGTTCCATAATCGTCTTAGCCGAATGGCTTGCACCTCCTTGAAAGTCGTCCACTTTGTAACTGTTATTATCCTACCATTAATTAGGCCTTTAAACAACTTGATTTCAATGTTGATAACTTGTGTATAAGTTGTTTATATTTAATGATTATTACACCAAAAATATTGTAATTATGCTGTGTATAATGTTGATAAAATTATCCACAGGTTGAATTTTGGAGTTATTTGTCGAACGATTTTTGGAATATTTAAAAAACATTTAAGTGAGAGAATATCATATAAATTTTGCTTTTAGTAAATTTTTCTTTGAAACATTGGATTGAATTGTATATGATGAAGATTAGTTAATGAGATTTTGTTGAGGTGAAAGGCTTGTTAAATCTTTTTTTACCAAATGACCAAGTTAATACTGTATTAGAAATTACACCTGAATTCTTGAAAGAGAAAGGAATTAAGGGTGTTATAACAGATTTAGATAATACGTTAGTAGCCTGGGACCAACCAGAGGCTACACCTGAAATTATTGAGTGGTTTAAACGGCTGAAAGAAGAGGGAATAGATGTAACAATTATGTCGAATAACTCAGAAAATCGTGTTTCTCTATTTTCTGAACCGTTGGATATCCCTTTTATATCAAAAGCTAGAAAACCTATGCAAACAGCATTTAAACGTGCCAAGCAAACGATGGGTTTACCTGAAGAGAAAATAGTAGTTGTGGGAGATCAATTATTAACAGATGTATTTGGAGGGAATCGCGCTAATTTACATACTGTACTAGTTGTTCCAATTGTGAAAACGGACGGTTTTTTTACTCGTATTAATCGAAAAATTGAACGTCGACTATTAAAGTATTTTAAGAAGAAAGGTAAACTTAACTGGGAGGATTAGAATGGAAGAATTTTATTGTCAAGGCTGTGGAGCTAAAATACAGCATGAAGATGAAACAAAAGCAGGTTATGCACCTGAATCAGCATTGCAGAGAGAAGAAGTGATTTGTAAACGTTGCTTTAGATTAAAACACTATAATGAAGTCCAAGATGTCGATATGACTGCTGATGACTTCCTTAATATGCTGCATGAAATTGGAAGCAAACAAGCGTTAATTGTAAAAGTTGTCGACTTATTTGACGTGCATGGCAGTTTTATACAGGGACTAAACCGTTTTGCAGGAAGTAACCCTGTCATTATAGTAGGAAATAAAGTTGATTTATTACCAAGCTCAGTTAACTTAAACAAAGTTAAAAATTGGATGCGTCGTGTTGCAAAAGACTTTGGTTTAAAGGTTAAAGATATATTTTTAGTGAGTGCTGTTAAGGGCACTGGTATGAAGGAAACTGCTTTTGAAATTGAACGATTGAGACAAGGGCAGGATGTATATGTTGTTGGTAGTACAAATGTAGGGAAATCAACATTAATTAACTATTTTATACAAAACTCGACTGAAGAGAAAGATGTCATCACAACATCATACTTCCCTGGGACAACTCTAGGTTTTATTGATATTCCATTAGATGATCGATCATCGATGATAGATACGCCAGGAATTATTAATCATCATCAAATGGCTCATTATTTATCGAAGAAAGACCTTAAGAGTATTACTCCTAAAAAAGAAGTCAAACCTAAAGTGTTTCAATTAGAAGAAGGTCAAACCTTGTTTATTGGAGGTTTGGCTCGTTTTGATGTGGAAGCGTCCAATGAAAAGGTTGGGTACGTTTGTTACTTTAGCAACGAATTAAACATTCATCGTACGAAACAAGAGAAAGCTGACGAATTATATGAGAATCATTTAGGAGACTTATTAGCACCTCCTTCAAAAGATACATTAGCTACATGGCCTGAAATGGAGAAAGAAACCTTTCGAATTAAAGGTGGAAAAACAGATGTCGTTTTTTCAGGTTTAGGATGGATTACTGTTCCAGAAGGAGAAATTACAATAAATGCTTATGTACCAAAAGGTGTACGTGTTATTTTAAGAGAAGCAATTATTTAGGAGGGATTTGGTGTATCAGTTTGGTTTAATTGGTCATCCAGTTAGTCAATCAAAATCCCCGATTATTCATAATTATTTTCTAAAGAACATGGGCTTCAATGGTCAGTACAACTTGTATGATGTTCTTGAAAGTCAATTAAGTAAGAAAGTGATTGAACTTAGGGAAAATAATATTGATGGGTTTAATGTCACGGTTCCTTATAAGGAAAAAATTATTCCATTATTAGATGGTCTTGATGAAAAGGCTGAGAAACTCCAATCTGTGAATACTGTAAAAAGAGAGAAAGAAAAGCTAATTGGGTATAATACAGATGGTGTAGGATATTTAGAATCACTTAGACAAGCTTATCCCAGCTTTATTAAACATACTTCAAAAAAGAATATTTTGTTACTTGGCGCAGGTGGGGCTGCAAGAGGAATATACTATACTCTACAAGAATTTCGTCCTGCGCGACTGGATATCGCTAACCGTACGGTAAATCGAGCCTATGACATTTGTGATGGGTATCAAAATAGTTCAGTTTATTCCTTATCAGAAGTTGAAGGTTGTTTAAGTAAATATGATTTGATTATTCAAACCACAAATATAGGTATGGAACCTGATGACAAAAAACAAATCATTTCATTAAAATATTTAAGCTCAGCTACGATTGTTAGTGATATAGTATACAAGCCCAAATTAACGCAATTTCTAAACGAAGCTAAACAAAGAAAAGCTAACTTATTGTTTGGAGATACAATGCTTTGGTATCAAGCAGCTAAGTCATTTGAAATATGGACAAACCATTCAGTTGATGGTCTTGAACCATTTGAATTTGAGAAAGGAGTCATTTAATTGTTAACAGGCAAACAAAAGCGTTATTTAAGGAAAGAAGCCCATCATTTAAACCCAATATTCCAAGTTGGTAAAGATGGTGTGAACGAAAACATGATTCAACAAATTAGCGAGGCCTTAGAAAAAAGAGAATTAATTAAGGTGAGTATCTTGCAAAATTGTTTTGAAGATAAACGAACGATTGCAGACCAATTAGTAGAAGGTACAGATGCTGAATTAGTTCAAATTATTGGTAATATCATTGTTTTATATAAAGAATCTGAAGAAAATAAAATGTTAGAGTTACCATAAAAGGAAACAATGTTATGAAAAAAATAGGATTATTTGGGGGAACATTCGACCCGCCGCATATCGGACATGTAAAACTGGCTCAAACGGTCCAAAAGAAATTGAATTTGGATGAAGTGTGGTTAATACCTACTTATCACCCCCCTCATAAAACCGGGGCTAAGGCTCATCCAAATGAACGGTTGGACATGTTGAATTTATTATTAAAAGACTTAGAACATAAGTTCAAAGTTTCAACAATAGAATATAATTTAAAAGGTAAGTCATACACCGTGGAAACGGTCAAACATCTTATAAACCAGTACCCTGATGTATCTTTTTATTTTATTATTGGTGGAGATATGATCGATTATCTCCCAAAATGGTACAAAATTGATGAACTAAAAAAGTTAGTTCAGTTCGTTGGTGTGACACGAGAAGGTTTTGAGCAAGCCAGTGATCCTGATGTCATCATGGTTGAAATGGAAGATGTGCCCGTTTCTTCTACAAAAATTAGAAAAGAACTTAAAGCTGAGAAAGTACCTTATGGATTAACGGATAACGTTTTACTTTATATAAGGGAGAATCAACTTTATGAAGATTGAAGAAGCACTAGAAGAGTCGAAGAAAGTACTTACTCAAAAAAGATACGATCATGTTGAACGGGTAACAGAAACAGCTATCAATTTGAGTGAACAATACCATGGGGATCATTACAGAGTAGGCTTAGCTGCAGCATTACATGATTACGCAAAGGACATGGACTTTTCAATATTAAAACAGTGGATAGTTGACCATGTTGATTTACCCAAGGACTTATTAAATTATCATCACGAAGTCTGGCATGGACCAGTTGGTGCAAAAATGATGGAGCGTTTTTTTATGATTCATGATGATGAGGTTCTTAATGCCATCCGATATCATACTACTGGTCATAAACATATGTCTTTAACTGAAAAAATTGTATTTCTTGCTGATTTTATTGAACCTGGCAGAGACTTTCCTGCTGTTCATGAGGCAAGAAAAATCGCAGAAAAAGATCTTGATCGAGCTTGTCATTTTGCTCTGGAAAATTCAATACATTTTTTAATAAGCAAAAAACAATCGATTTATCCTGATACATTTTTTGCCTATAATGAATTTACCGACCAGTTAACATACTAATAATGGAGGTATATATATGGACAGTCAAAAATTATTAGAAATCGCGGCAAAAGCCTGCGATGACAAACGAGCAGAAAATATAGTGGCTTTAGATATGCAAGAAGTTTCATTAATTGCTGACTATTTTTTAATTTGTCATGGTTCGAATGAAAGACAAGTTGATGCAATTAGTAAAGGGATTAAAGAAGCTGTTGAAGAAGAAGGGTTTAACGTTAAAAAAATTGAGGGAAGAGACCAGTCGCGTTGGGTGTTAGTTGATTTAGAATTTGTCGTCGTGCATATTTTCCATAAAGATGAGCGCGAATACTACAACCTTGAAAAGTTATGGGGAGACGCTGGTCGTGTCCCATTAGATTTATAGTTGGTGCAATATGTATAAGAAAATGGCAGAAGTATATGATCTGTTAATGTCGGATGCACCATATGATAATTGGTTGAATTTCACTGAAGCTGCAATTAGCTATAATGAGGTTAGTCATGTTTTAGAAGTAGGGTGCGGCACAGGTGAGTTAGCTTTAAAATTATCAAATAAAGGCTATGATGTCACAGCATTTGATGTATCGTGTGAGATGATTGAGGTAGCTCAACAAAAAGCAAAAGTTCAAAATTCCAATTGTCAATTTTTTCAGGGTGAAGCATCATCATTTGATATCAATCAATCGTTTGATTTAGTTGTTAGTTATTGTGATGTATTAAATTATATTGTTGAACCGTCAGCCCTAAATAAGACTTTCAAAAATATATTTAAACATTTGAATGATGATGGTATTTTTATTTTCGATGTTCATAGTATTGCATATGTTGATTGGTTAATTGAACGTGAGATTTTTTCTGAAATTAGAGAAGAAATAACTCATATATGGCTGTGTGAACCAGGCATGAATGAAGGAGAAATCCAACACGATCTTACATTTTTTGTGCAAAGAGAGAATCAGTTATATGAGCGCTATGATGAACAACATGTACAACGGACTTATCCAGTTCAATATTATAAACAGGTATTAAATGATATAGGTTTTGAAAAAGTGGATATATATTATGATTTCCATGTTGAAGAGAATGAAAAGGCAGAAGAAGATGCAGATCGTATTTTCTTTGTGTGTTCAAAGAAATAAGTAAAAGCTGGTGAATTTTCACCAGCTTTTTTATTGCTTTTTATAGAAAAATAAATAAAATAAAAATAGGTAGAATTATTTGAGATTATGTTCGTTGACAATAGCATCGATATGATCCTTCTCATTATAAAACTTAGTATGTGTTGCATTAAAAACCTCATCAAAGACATCATTAAATGAATGTTCTAATGCAATCATACCTTCCCCTGTAATACCACCTTTGACCATGACTTTTTCTTTTAAAGAAGAAAAATCATAAATGTTCTCTTCAAATAGTTTACCGAATCCCACAACCATCTGTTCTACTAATGTAGTTGCTTGATGGACCGGAATTCCTGTTTTCTTATGCGCAGATTGAATCATTTCTTCTAAAATAAAACTTAAAAATGCCGGGCCACAAGATACAATATCCGAAGCTATCCGAACATGTTGTTCTTCAACTTCTACAGGTTTAGAGAAGTGTTTACATGTTTGAAGTAACATCCACTTTTTCTCCTGATCAAAATTGTTCGGAAAAGTAAGTAATGTAACACCACTTAAGGCGCGATTTGTTATGCTTGGAATCATACGTGCAACTTGACACGGTAAAATGTCGTTCAGGTGATCAACCGAAACTGAACTCGTAATTGATATAACACACTGTTCTGGTCGAACTTCAGATTTAAGTTCTTTTGCGAGTTTAATGATTTCTTTTGGTTTTGCACATAAAAGAATAAAATCACATTCGCTAATTAACGAATCAAGCATTTGAACCACATGCACCTTAGGATAATCTTTTTTTAACGCGTAAGCTTTCATAAAGGTTCGATTATATAAATATACATCATCCTGGTTAACCGCCTGACTGGAGGTGAGGGCATGAAGTAATACGGTTCCCATGTTACCTGTGCCGACTATTCCCCATTTCATGACTAACCCCCCTTTTCGTATTGCTCATTCTTCTTAAATGTAGACAATATGAACTCATCAATATATATATGAAAGAAGGACTAAATCATGCCTGTAAATAAAATATGGCTATTTATCCCTTTAATAATTTTAGCTTTAATTATTTATATCCTTTGGCCAGAGCCAGAGCTCGAAGTCATAGTAGAAGAACCATTAATTAATCATATGGAAGAGGATGTAGTTGAAGAACCATTAGTTGAAAAGAATATAGTTTATGTGGATGTAAAAGGTGAAGTTAAAAAGCCTGGAGTATATAAAATGACAGAAGGTAAACGTGTAATAGATCTGATTAATAAAGCTGGAGGGTTTTTAGACGAAGCGGATCAAACTAGAGTAAATTTAGCCATGCTTTTACGAGATGAAATGGTCATACATGTACCAAAATTAAGTGAATTAAATAAGAATGATATTACTACAGAGGCAAGTGATGGAAAAATTAGAATTAATATAGCATCAAAGGAAGATCTAATGAAAATACCTGGTATTGGTGAACAAAAAGCTCTGACAATTATTGAGTATCGTGAACGGGAAGGTTTGTTTAGAACGGTTGAAGATTTATTAAATATTAGCGGTATTGGAGAGAAAACTTTAGAAAAAATATCTGAATACATTATTGTACCTTAAGCACAATCATTTATAATATAATGTAAATGTTTGTTGAAATTTTGGAGGTGATCATCGTGGAACGAATATCCTGGGATCAATATTTTATGTCACAAAGTCATTTGTTAGCTTTAAGAAGCACGTGTGAACGTCTAGCAGTAGGAGCGACAATAGTAAGAGATAAACGTGTCATCGCAGGTGGTTATAACGGCAGTGTGTCAGGCAGTGTCCATTGCATAGATGAAGGTTGTAAGGTTATTGACGGTCATTGTGTAAGAACGATTCATGCTGAAATCAATGCGATTTTGCAATGTGCAAAGTTCGGTGTGCCAACTGAGGGTGCTGAAATATACGTTACTCATTTTCCTTGTTTAAATTGTACAAAAACAATTATTCAAAGTGGAATAAGAAAAGTGTATTATGCTCAGGATTATAAAAATCATCCTTATGCCATACAATTATTAGATGAGTCAGGCGTTGACTATGAACAAGTCGAATTAGACGCTGTACATATAGATACGAATACAAAAGGGAAGATGTATTTTATTTCTTCGTTATTACAGAAATTAGATGAGAATGGATTAGAAGAGGGAGAGTTAAAACATTTGAAACAAGAGGCCAATCAATTATTTTTTGACGTAGAATAAATGAAGAGTCATTGGTATTTAATAAGCCTGAGTTTAATATTAGGATACCTTCCAAAAGTAATCGGTTTTTTATCATTTATTATATTTCTTATATTATTTAGAAGAAAAATTATAAAAAACCGATTGCTCTTGGTCTTATCTTCCCTCACTTTTTTCCTCCCTGGTTATATCATTCCTTCCACTTTCGAAACTCCTGATATAGAAAATGACTTCATTACTGGATGGATCGAAATACAAACCCATCCTGAGATAAAAAATGATTCCATTAGATTCATTGGTGAATATCAAGGACAAAGAATTTATTTTTATGCTGATTCACCTAAGTCTCCATTAAAACAAGGTGCACAATGTTATGTAGAAGCTGAGATTCAACAGCCCAAACAACCGACAAATCCAGGCAGTTTTGATTATCGAAAATATTTAGCTAGTCTCGGTGTGAGCTGGGTGAGTTATGATAATTCTTTTAGTAAATGTGCAAACCCTTCATATTTATCACATCTATACGATTGGCGAGACCATTTAATGTCGATAACAGAGAGTAAGTTTAGTGAAGCAACGGTAGTTTGGATTAAAGCTTTAATTTTTGGTGATCGAAGTGATATAGAACCTGAATTAATTGATACCTTTGAATATTGGGGACTATCACATTTATTAGCGATTTCTGGTCTACATGTGGGAATGTTTTTGTCAGTAATATATTTCTTATTAATGAAGGTTTGTCGCCTAACTAAAGAACAATCGAAGTGCATAATCATCATGATCATTCCTTTTTATATAATTATTTCAGGTTCACAGCCCCCTGTTATTCGTGCTGGTTTAATGGCGATTTGTTTAATTGTTTTTAGCATGTTTAAAAAGAACACTACTGATACGATTGATATCATTTCGATAGTAATGATATGTATGCTTCTATATAATCCCTTCCTTTTACATCAAATGGCCTTTCAATTTTCTTTCGCGGTTACATTTGCATTAATATTATCTAAAAACTTACTGTTCAAAGATCACTGGATAATGATATCTATAAAAGTCAGCTTAATTAGTCAACTTGTTTTACTTCCTTTGCAGTTTTATTATTTCTATTATACAAATGTGATGTCATTCTTATTTAATTTAATATACGTCCCCTATTTTACTTTAATAGCAATGCCACTTTTACTTTTACTCATGTTGTCTTTAGTCCTGCCTCAACCTGTTCGTCACGTATTAGAATTTCTATTTAATTTCATAAACACTTTTTTTATACAACTACTACAAATGGTTGGAGAACCTATGCGTTCAATATGGGTAATCGGAAAACCACATCTTATGGTTGTACTACTATATTTTATCTTCTTTATATTAATGATGTTATTTTGGGAAAAAGGTCAATTAAAGAAGGCGGCACTATTAGGGATTATTATAATAATGGTTTGCTATGGTGAAACGGCGATTAAACATTTTACACCTGAATATTCAGTAACGATGTTAGACGTGGGCCAGGCTGAATCCATTATCATTGAATTACCTTATCGACAAGGGATATTCATGGTAGATGCAGGAGAAGAGATGAATGGAGAAGAAGAGACAAATTATAATTTTAATCATGTCATTAAACCTTATTTATGGTCAAAGGGGATCACAGAGATTGATTCGTTATGGATTTCTCATTTTGACCGTGATCATTCTGGAGCCATGGAGCAAGTCATTAAACAATTCGAACCAAAGCAATTATATACAGCACCAATCGAGCGCTATTATAAATATCCCGGTTTAGATCACATTATTGTTCATGAAGGTACAATTGTAAATTATGGAGATATAACTTTTAATGTTTTGTCTCCAACAAAATCAAATAAACATACTGATGCTAATGATCAATCGATTGTATTTCTGTTGCAATATAAACAGCATAAAATGTTATTTACAGGTGACATTTCAAAAGAAGTGGAACAAGAATTGGTCTCGAAAAACAGCATTGGGGATATAGATGTTTTAAAGATTGCGCACCATGGAAGTCAAACGTCAACAAGCAAATTATGGCTTCAGAAGGCTAAACCGGAGGCTGCTATCGTCTCTGTGGGGGAAAATAATTTCTATGGTCATCCACACCCAATTGTCATTCAACGATTAAAAGACTTTGGGATAAATGTTTATCGTTCGGATCAATTAGGTGCTGTCACTTTAAAATATAAAGATGGACAAAGCACATTTTATCATTATAATCCATAAGCTATATTAGATTAAAAAAGAGACTGTACAGTGTACAGTCTCTTACTCGATTTTGCCACTCTATAATATCTTTATTAGGAACCTACAACTTTAAAGATCGTTCCAATAAAGAAAATAACCAAGAAGAAAATGAATGACAAACTGAACCCTTTGATGGAATCGACGACATCATTATTTTTTGATTGTACATCTTTTTCAAATTCGTTCACGGCTATCCCTCCTACGCTACATTCAAGTATAATTCATCTTTTTAAAAAAATCTATTACTTTTTACGCAATTCATAAATCTGTAAGAAAATTTTTTGGAGATAATTACTAATTTCACTAGAGCATAACACATGAAATTAAATATTATTTCAAAAATAACTGTTAAGAGTTAACAGCAATATTCTTAAGTGATTACGCACAAAATAACTTTACACCAAAAGCCGCTAAAAATAAAACTTCCCGGGATTTTATTTTTAGCGTTTATATAGATATTGGGGGGAGTGGTTAAGGCTATTCCCCTCTTTATTTTATGATCATCAAACTCTTGTCAATTTAAAAACTTCGTTATACGATTAATGAGATAGAAAGGTGTGAAACGTATGCACGCACAGGAATTTATACAAAATCGAACCCAACAATTGGCTCCCATTTATGTATTATATGGTGAAGAAACCTATTTTATACAAGAGGTAAAAAAGCATATTGAATCTATGCTACTTAAGCAAGGTGAGTTAGATCGTAATACATATGACATGGAAAGCATTCCTGTTCAAGAAGCAATTCATGATGCTGAGACTTTTCCGTTTTTTACGGAACAAAAATTAATTGAAATTCAAAGAGCATACTTTCTGACAGGACAAAAAGTAAAAACTGAATTGGAACACGATTTTAATGCTTTAGAAGAATATGCAAACCAACCTGTTGATTTTACCACTGTTATAATAGTTGTTCCTTACGAAAAACTTGATCAGCGAAAAAAACTTGTAAAATCAATTAAGAATAATGCAACTTTAATCGAATGTAGTTCCCCTAAAGCATATGAAATGAATCAAGTGGTGGTTAATATGGCTAAAGAAAAAGGGCTAGAACTTAATGATGAAATTGTTGAATTATTAGTTGAGCGAGTGGGAGAACATATTGAAGCTGTTCAGCATGAGTTAGACAAGTTAGTGTTATACTTCGGTGATCAACCAGTTTCTTTAGATGAGTCACAACATATAATCAGTATTCATGCAGAAGCTAATACATTTAATCTCATCGATTATTTAGTGGATTTTAAAATTGGCCAAGCCATACAGTTATTAAAAGAGTTAAAAAAGCAAAACGAAGAGCCTATAGCCTTATTGGCTTTAGTGAGTTCTCAGATTAGACTAATCCTTCAAGTCAAACTTCTGAAAAATAAAGGTTACCAACAACAGCAAATGGCTAAACAATTACAAGCCCATCCATATGCGGTTAAAATGGCACTAAAAAGAGAGAGAAGGTTTAGTGCTCAGGCACTTAAAGATATGATCAAAGAAGCGGCGATTACAGATGAAAAAATGAAAACAGGAAAAACTGAACAATGGCTGGCATTAGAGTTGTTTTTACAACGTGTTGTTCAGCGATTAAAACAAGCAAGTTAATTCATATATTAAAAAAATCCATTTCCTCGTGAAATGGATTTTTTAATGGGTTGAGCTCGAATTATTTAGCAATTTGATTAATTTGTGTCATTAATGAGCTCTTCTTGCGATCACCATTGTTTTTATGGATGATGTTTTTTTGTACAGCTTTATCAATTTTGCTTACTGCATCTGTTAACGCTTCTTTAGCTGCATCAGCATTTTTTTCATGAATAGCAGTTTCAACACTCTTGATTGCTGAACGCATGTCAGATTTTACAGCTTGATTGCGTAAACGAGCGTTCTCATTTACACCAATACGTTTAGTAGCTTGTTTCGTATTTGCCACTTTATTCACCTCCTGATGAAATGTCCCCGTGTTCATTTATTCTATTTATGGACAAAAGTCATTTTACCAAAGCAAGGTCAAGTTTTCAATAGTTTGCTGTTAAGTTATCTCTCTTGGCAGAACATTTTTGTATTTCAAGTTCTGTTTATTTTGAATAACTTCGGTAACAATAAGCGTGATAGGAGGGATACTTATGCAACGAAGAGAATTTAAGCCAAGGACAGATTTGGCGGTTGAAGCAAGACAAATGTTTATTGAGCAAAACCCTGATAAAAAACATGAGTTAGACGGAATTATAATTAATGAATACGAGGAAGAGGAATTTAAGTTAACTCGAGTAGTAATTGATGAACAAGGTGCTGAAAGGGTGGGAAAAAAGGCTGGTAATTACATTACAGTAGAATCACAACAGCTAAGAAGACTTGAAAAAGATTTTGGTCGGAAATCTGCAACCATTTTAGCTCAAGAAATAAAACGCTTAATAGAAAAACACAAAATTCCAATGGATGCAAAATGTTTAATTGTAGGATTAGGGAATGGCTATGTTACACCAGACGCTCTAGGTCCAAATACAGTTAATAAGCTTTATGTAACCACGCATTTATTTAATCTTCATCCGGAAATGGTTGGAGAAGGGGATCGATCAGTATCAGCGTTTACTCCTGGTGTAATGGGCTTAACTGGAATGGAAACGAGTGATATTATTTTTGGGGTTGTTAACAAAACTAACCCTGATTTTATGATCGTTGTTGATGCATTAGCAGCCAGGTCAATTGATCGGGTAAATACAACGCTTCAACTATCTGATACAGGTATTAACCCTGGTTCAGGTGTAGGTAACGATCGTAAAGAAGTAAGCAAAGAGACTTTAAATATCCCAGTGTTCTCTATTGGTATTCCGACAGTTGTAGATGCAGTCACTATAACTAATGACACGATTGATTATATACTTAAACATTTCGGTAGAGAAATGGAAGAAGGAGATCAGCCAGGTAAAGCTTTAACACCAGCGGGTATGGATTTTGGTGAAAGAAGAACTTATACAGATGAAGACCTACCGGACGAAGAAGCAAGACAGACTTATTTAGGAATCGTTGGAGCGCTAAAGGAAGATGAAAAAAGGCAGTTAATTAGAGAAGTGTTAAGGCCCACAGGCCATAATTTAATTGTGACACCTAAAGAAGTAGACGAGGTCATCAACTATATGAGTGAAGTTGTTGCATCTGCAATTAATCAAGCATTGCACGAATCAATTAATGCAGAAAACGCGAAACATTTTATAAATTAATTAGTTCTACCTTTTCAATCTCTTGAATAGAGTTTTAATAGAACTTTAATAGAGAGGTTGACAAGGTAGATGATTAAAAATATTACTCAATATCTAAGACGTTTAAGAAAATTTAAGAAGCATCCTTTTCTACTTTTTCAAGTGTTATTTATATGTTTAATCTTGTTTATACCTATATTTTCAATAAAACCATTTCAAGAAGCATCGACGAAAATCCTCGAAGATTGGGTGAGACAAATCGACGGTGCTTCTTATTCATTTTTTATGTCCATTGATCAGCCAATATTAGAAGGTCTAAATAAGCAACACGATGATCAAATATCATTAGCAAGTTTTGCCTTGCCGATATTCACAAACCTACCTTATCAAGATATACGGTTATTGTTCGGACATGAACTTCCCCGTTTTCCAAATACAAACAGTACCATTGCGATTGCAGGTGAAGGAACGAATATGTTTTCAACTGTAATTGAAACTGAACCACCAGAATATCTATTTGAGAAAAATAAAACTGAACCACCTGAAGAGCAGCCAAAGCCTAAAGTAGAAGATGAAACAATACTAATTTATACAACACATAACAGAGAGTCATTTTTACCTCATTTACCCGAAGATACGCCAGCAAACATTGCATATGATGATACTCAGAATGTAATGAAATTAAGTGAAAGGTTAGGGGAACAACTGGAGAATTATGGGTTGCAACCATATGTTGACAAGACCGATTACTGGAGGCAATTACCTCCTAATGGTTATGGATTGTCTTATGACTATTCAAGAACGGTAGTTAAAGATGTGTTAAGTAATAATGACCAAATGAAATATTTATTCGATATCCATAGAGATGCAATGCCTAGAAGTAAAACAACAACTAAGATAAATGGTCAGTCAGTTGCCCGTTTAGCTTTTGTCATCGGTGGAGAAAATGAATCATACCAACAAAATTTGAAATTTGCATCGGAGCTACACAATTTATTGGAACAAAGTTATCCAGGGTTAAGCCGAGGAGTTATTATCAATGAAGGTCCTAGGACCAATGGGGTTTATAACCAAGATCTATCTAATCACTCAGTCATTATTGAAGTTGGTGGAATTGAAAACAGTTTTGATGAATTGAATTTTGCGATTGATGCCTTATCCGAGGCGTTCAGTGATTACTACTTTGCAAAAGAAGGGGCTTCTAGCCAGTAATGAAAGGGGTTAATGTGATGCGTTTATTATTTTGGGTGATGGTGTTTTTCTTTATCTTTTATTTAGGAATGCAATCAGCAACGATTAACCAGGATGAAGCTAGGCCTACGATACAAACTGAACAAGACATCAGGCAATCAAGTGCAAGTACTGAAAATTTTGACGATAAACATGATGAAGTGATTAATCATCAAACACAAAGTGATACGAGCGGATTTTATAGTATTGCGGTCTTCTTAGAAAACTTTGTTAAAACTTTCTTCTCAGTAATATTTAACTTCTTATATAGATTTAGTTCAATGTTTTTTTGATAAGTAGGTTGCGTTGTAAGTTGATATAGATGGCTTCCATAATTAGTGGGAGCCATTTGTTATGTTTTTTCTATAAATCTTTAAGTTTGTATCATTATATTTACATTTGATTGAATATTACTGTTTCAATTGCTATAATCGAGCTAGCGTAATTGGACGTAAAAACAGGAGTGATGAAAGTTGGCAGCAAATAAACAACGTAATGTCCGAAATTTTTCGATTATAGCGCATATTGATCACGGCAAATCTACATTAGCCGATCGTATATTAGAAAAAACAAAAGCATTAACAGAACGTGAAATGAAAGAACAGTTTTTAGATGCTATGGATTTAGAGCGTGAACGTGGGATCACAATTAAACTAAATGCCGTACAACTTCAATACGAAGCTAATGATGGTGAAGATTATTTATTTCATCTAATTGATACACCAGGACACGTCGATTTTACATACGAGGTTTCTAGAAGTTTAGCAGCCTGCGAAGGTGCTTTATTAGTGGTCGATGCGGCTCAAGGAATTGAAGCCCAAACATTAGCAAATGTTTACTTAGCATTAGACAATGATTTAGAAATTATCCCTGTCATAAACAAGATTGATTTGCCTAGTGCTGATGTTGAACGAGTGAAACAGGAAATTGAAGATGTTATTGGAATTCCTGCGGATGATGCCATTTTAGCATCCGCTAAATCGGGAATCGGAATCGATGAAATTCTAGAACGAATCGTATCTGATATTCCTGCTCCTGCGGGAGACCCAGAAGAACCAACAAAGGCTTTAATTTTTGATTCTTTATATGATTCTTATCGAGGCGTAATTGCTTATACGTGTATAAAAGAAGGAAGTATTAAAATAGGTGATAAGATCAAAATGATGCAGACAGGTAAAGAGTTTGAGGTATCAGAATTAGGTGTGTTTACGCCAGAACCTGTCAAAAAAGAAGAGTTAACTGTGGGTGACGTTGGATTTCTAACGGCATCTATTAAAAACGTGGGTGATTCACGTGTGGGTGACACCATTACGTTAGCCAAGAACCCGGCAGCAGAACCATTACCAGGATATAAACGATTGAATCCGATGGTCTATTGTGGGCTGTTCCCAGTTGATGCGGATAATTATAATGATTTGCGTGAAGCACTTGAACGATTAGAGTTAAATGATTCTTCATTACAATACGAAGCAGAGACATCACAGGCTCTAGGTTTTGGTTTCCGTTGTGGTTTCTTAGGTTTATTACACATGGAAATCATCCAAGAACGAATTGAGCGCGAATTTAATATTGACCTGATTACGACTGCTCCAAGTGTTATCTATGAAGTTGAGATGAATGATGGAGAAGTACTTAATATTGAAAATCCTTCATTAATGCCAGAAACTAAAAATATCAAAGAAGTTCGTGAGCCATTCGTTAAAGCAACCGTAATGGTTCCCAATGATTTTGTAGGACCTGTTATGGAAATTTGTCAGAAAAAGCGTGGCGCTTTCGTTGATATGGAATACTTGGATGAAAATCGAGTGAATATTACTTATGATATTCCACTATCAGAGATTGTTTATGATTTCTTTGATCAGTTAAAATCTCAAACTAAAGGGTATGCTTCATTCGACTATGAGTTAAGCGGCTATCAGCCATCCAACCTTGTGAAGATGGATATCCTGTTAAATGGTGAAACAGTAGATGCATTATCATTTATTGTACACCGTGATTTTGCTTACCATAGAGGTAAACATATTGCTGAGAAATTGAAAAAGATTATTCCTAGACAACAATTCGAGGTGCCTGTCCAAGCTTCTATTGGTAATAAAGTTGTTGCAAGAACAACGATTAAGGCAATGCGTAAAAACGTATTATCGAAATGTTATGGTGGAGATATTTCACGAAAAAGAAAATTATTAGAAAAACAAAAAGAAGGTAAGAAGCGAATGAAAATGGTGGGTAAAGTTGAAATCCCACAAGAAGCCTTCATGTCAGTATTAGAAATGAGTGACGATGATTAAGGGCGACCAACAGGTCAGCCCTTTTATCTTGGTTAAAGGAGGTGTCTCGTTTGGAACGATCGGTATATATTCATATTCCATTTTGCCATGAGATTTGCCATTACTGTGACTTTGCAAAAATGTATTACAATCGAGAGTTAGCTGATCAATATTTAAATTATTTACGTACAGAAATGAAGCTTTATCTAGGTGATAAGAAAATAAATTCTCGTACAGTATATATAGGTGGTGGGACACCAACAAGTTTAAATGAACAACAGCTTGAAAAACTTCTATCGATCATTCACGAGTTTATTAATATTAAAGAAACGGAAGAATTCACCATTGAAGCTAATCCAGGTGAGTTTAGTGAAGGTCATGTTAAAGTTATGCGTGATTACGGGATTAATAGGGTTTCATTAGGCGTGCAAGTCCTTGATGATGATTTTCTTAAACTTTTAAATAGAAATCATGAAGTAAGAGATGTTGATCAAGCTGTCAGTACATTACAACAATATGGATTAAATAATATTAGTATGGATTTTATCTATGCACTTCCGAATCAATCCATTGAACATTTTAGAAAAACATTGGATATGGCTTTAGATTATAATCTGCCCCATTACTCAGCTTACGCATTACAAATAGAACCTCGAACAGTATTTCATTTAAGACATCAACAGGGGAAGCTCAATAAGCCGCCTGAAGAGGATGAAGCAGAAATGCTGATGATGTTAATGGAGAAAATGGAGAAGGCCGGCAAGCACCATTATGAGATTAGCAACTACTCTGAAAATGGTTTCGAAAGTCAACATAACCTCACATATTGGAGTAATCAGGAGTATTATGCGTTCGGTGCTGGAGCACATGGTTATTTAAATGGTGAACGCTATGTTAACTTACGTCCTGTGAACCATTACAATCAGTCACTAGCTAATCAAAAGAAACCTGTACTTCATCGAGAAACTATTTCTTTAAAAGAGAAAATAGAAGAAGAGATGTTTTTAGGGTTAAGAAGAATTCGCGGCGTAAAAGATGATGAGTTTAAAGCAAAATACGGATACTCATTTTACGACTTTTATAATAAAGAGATTCAACAATTAACTCAAAAAGGCTGGTTAGAAGATCGTAAAAGACAAATCTATTTAACAAAAGATGGCTTTTTATTCGGGAATGATGTATTTGCATCATTTTTATTAGATGAGAAAACCTATAATCGAGTAATTCATAATTGACAGCAAAGCATGAGTTTGATAATTTATTATTAGAATTAGCACTCGAAACAACTGAGTGCTAACAGGGGTGATAAATATGTTAACCGATCGTCAATTGCTTGTTTTAAAAGTTATAGTAGATGACTTTATTGATACAGCGCAACCTGTTGGTTCTCGTAATATCGCCAAGAAAGAGCAAATTTCATTTAGTCCAGCAACCATTCGTAATGAAATGGCTGACTTAGAAGATTTAGGCTATCTCGAAAAAACACACTCTTCATCTGGGCGAATACCATCAGAAAAAGGTTACCGTTATTATGTTGACAACATCATGTCACCATTGCAATTATCAAGAGGTGAGGTTCACAGGATTAGACAATCTTTTAGTGAGCGTATGATTGAGTTAGAGCGTGTCATGCAGAATTCTGCCCATATTTTATCTGAATTGACGAGGTATACAACGTTAGTATTAGGACCCCAAGTATATGAAACAAAGTTAAAACAATTACAAATTGTACCTATTAACCAACAATCAGCAATAGCTATCTTAATTACAGATACCGGTCATGTTGAACATCGCTCATTTGCTATTCCAGCAGAATTAGAGCATGCTGACTTAGAAAAGACGGTCAATATACTAAATGAAAAATTATCTGGTGTACCTATAGTTTACCTATCTCAATTTATTGAGACAGAGGTTAAACACTTATTACAGAAGTATACGAATGACTTCCAAAAGTCATATCAATTATTAAATCAAGCATTATTTACAGAACAACCAACGAACCTATATGTAAGTGGGAAAACAAATATATTAATGCAACCGGAATTTGCTGACATTGATAAAGTGCGATCACTATTTCAAATCATGGAGAGTGAAGACCAAATTGCTCCTATACTGAAAAGTGAAGATGAAGGTTTGCATATATATATCGGTCGTGAGAACAAGATTGAAGAAATGAACAACTGTACACTCATTACGACCACTTATTCACTAGGAGAAAACCAAGTTGGTACAATTGCACTTCTAGGTCCAACGAGAATGGACTATGCAAAAGCAGTATCGATTCTTGATATATGGAGTGGACAAATGACCAAGCAATTACAAAAGTGGTTTAATGAACAATAAAAGCGGAAATGCTTATATTGTTAATGGATAGCTTAAAAAACTTGGCGATTCTAAATGGCCAAGTTTTATTACGGTTTAATTGCTTGTGTTTTTTAAAATTAATGATATATTAAACAATTGGAAATTGTAGGATTAGTTGGAGGTGACGATATGGATGAAAAAACAATGAACCAAGATGAACAACAAGAAACAACTAACGAACAAGAAGATACTAACGAAACACAACAAGAAGTAGAAACTAATGGTCAAGACCAAGAAATTCATCAACAAATTGAAACATTAGAACAAGAAAAACAAGACATTCAAAATAAGCTACTAAGAACTCAGGCAGATTTTGATAATTTCCGTCGTCGGACACAAAAGGAAAAAGAAAATGATTTAAAATATAAATCTCAAGAGTTAGTAAGTGAAATATTACCGGCACTTGATAATTTCGAAAGGGCGCTACAAACAGAAGTGGATGATGAAGGCGCTCAGTCATTTGTTGATGGTGTCAAAATGGTGTATAACCAACTACACCAAGCATTAGATAAAGTAGGTGTGGAAGAAATTCAAGCTAAAAATGAACAGTTTGATCCAAATCTGCACCAAGCAGTTATGCAAGTTCAAGAAGAAGGTTATGAATCTAACCAAATCGTTGAAGTATTACAGAAAGGTTATAGATTAAAAGACCGTGTGATACGTCCAGCGATGGTTAAAGTTAATGAATAAATATTGAAATACATTGTTAATTAAGGGAGGACTATTAAAATGAGTAAAATCATTGGAATTGACTTAGGTACAACAAACTCATGTGTAGCAGTAATGGAAGGTGGAGAATCAAAGGTAATTCCTAACCCAGAAGGAAACCGTACGACTCCATCAGTTGTTTCATTCAAAAATGGTGAACGCCAAGTAGGGGAAGTTGCTAAGCGTCAAGCAATCACTAACCCGAACACGATTCAATCAATTAAAAGATACATGGGTACTGACCATAAAGTAGAAGTTGAAGGTAAGGAGTACACACCACAAGAGGTTTCAGCTATTATCCTTCAACATATTAAATCATATGCAGAAGATTATTTAGGTGAAGAAGTAACTAAAGCTGTTATTACTGTACCAGCTTACTTTAACGATGCTGAGCGTCAAGCTACAAAAGACGCTGGAAAAATTGCTGGTTTAGAAGTTGAACGTATTATTAATGAACCAACTGCAGCTGCTTTAGCTTATGGTATTGATCAAGATCAAGATCAAACGGTTCTTGTATATGACTTAGGTGGCGGTACATTTGACGTATCCATCTTAGATATTGGCGATGGCACGTTTGAAGTTGTATCAACAGCAGGTGACAATAAGCTTGGTGGGGATGACTTTGACCAAGTAATCATGGACCATATGGTTGCTGAGTTCAAAAAGGAAAACGGTATTGACTTATCTCAAGATAAAATGGCTCAACAACGTCTAAAAGATGCTGCTGAAAAAGCCAAGAAAGACTTATCAGGTGTAGCTCAAACACAGATTTCATTACCATTTATCACGGCTGGAGATGCTGGACCATTACACTTAGAAATGAACTTAACTCGTGCTAAATTTGAAGAGCTAGCTTCTGATTTAGTAGAAAGAACGATGAAACCAACGCGTCAAGCATTAAAAGATGCTGATATGTCAGCTTCAGATATTGACAAAGTAATTCTAGTAGGTGGTTCTACTCGTATTCCAGCTGTTCAAGAAGCTATTCAAAAATCAGTTGGAAAAGAACCTTCTAAAGGTGTAAACCCTGATGAAGTTGTAGCATTAGGTGCAGCTATTCAAGGTGGTGTCTTACAAGGGGACGTTAAAGACGTTGTGCTATTAGACGTAACTCCATTATCATTAGGTATCGAGACAATGGGTGGGGTTTCAACTAAGCTAATCGAACGTAATACAACGATTCCAACAAGTCACTCACAAGTATTCTCAACAGCTGCAGATAACCAAACAGCTGTAGATATTCACGTCCTACAAGGTGAACGTGAAATGGCGCAGGACAACAAAACACTTGGACGCTTCCAGTTAACTGATATTCCACCAGCACCACGTGGTGTGCCTCAAATCGAAGTTAAATTCGATATTGATGCGAACGGTATTGTTAATGTTAGTGCCAAGGATATGGGTACAAACAAAGAACAATCAATCACAATCAAGTCTTCTTCAGGTCTATCAGATGAAGAAGTTGAACAAATGGTTAAAGATGCAGAAGAGAATGCAGAAGAAGACAAGAAACGTCGTGAACAAATCGAACTTCGTAACGAAGCGGATCAGTTAGTTTTCCAAACTGATAAAACAATCAAAGATTTAGGCGACAATGTCACTGATGAAGAAAAACAAAAAGCAGAAGATGCTAAAGAAGAACTTAAGAAAGCTTTAGAAGGCGAAGATTTTGAAGATATTAAAGCTAAGAAAGAAGCTTTAGAGCAAGAAGTTCAAAACCTATCTGTCAAGCTTTATGAACAAGCACAGCAGCAAGCTCAGCAAGAACAAGGTCAATCTGGCGAAGGTAACGATGATGATGTTGTTGATGCTGAATACGAAGAAGTTAACGAAGACGATAAAAAATAATGCTTAAACTAAAAAGTCAAAGTCAGGACATTCTTGACTTTGACTTTTTTTCAGCCAATATCAAAGCTAATTTAATAATTCTAATATTTCGCATTATAGTAAGTTTTATTGCAGTTTCAGTTGCTATAATGTTATGATAAAATTTATGCGAAGAAGTACGGGAGAGTGATCTTCAATTGAGTAAACGAGACTATTATGAAGTATTAGGCGTATCAAAAGATGCATCTAAAGAAGATATAAAAAAAGCATATCGTAAACTAGCAAGAAAATATCACCCAGACGTCAGCGAAGAAGAAAATGCGGCTGATAAATTTAAAGAAGTCAAAGAAGCTTATGAGGTTTTAAGCAACCAGCAAAAACGTCAGCAGTATGATCAATTTGGCCATGCGGGTGCACAGCAAGGTGCGGGTCAAGGTTTTGGCGGTTTTGATGACTTTGGCGATTTTGGAGACATTTTTGATATGTTCTTTGGTGGCGGAGGCCGTCGTCAAAGAGATCCTAATGCTCCTCGAAAAGGTCAAGATTTACAATACACAATGGAAATAAAATTTGATGAAGCAATCTTTGGTAAAGAAACAAAGATTGAGATTCCGAAAGAGGAAAAGTGTGAAACATGTGATGGTTCAGGTGCAAAACCTGGTACATCAGTTAAGACATGTAGCCATTGTAATGGTGCAGGTCAATTAAACATGGAACAAAATACTCCGTTTGGTAAAGTAGTTAATCGTCGTGTTTGTCACTACTGCGAAGGAACAGGTCAACAAGTAGAGGAAAAATGCGGAACTTGTGGCGGCTCTGGAAAAGTGAAGAAACGTAAGACGATTGATATTCGTATTCCAGCAGGTGTTGATGACGGCCAGCAAATTAGAGTTACTGGTCAAGGTGGTTCAGGTATTAACGGTGGACCTCCTGGAGACCTATTCGTTGTCATTCGCGTCAAACGTCATGAGTTTTTTGAAAGAGATGGCGATGACATTTTATGTGAAATGCCAATCACATTCACTCAGGCTGCACTAGGTGATGAAATTGAAGTTCCTACTGTACATGGTCGAGTGAAACTAAAAGTTCCAGCTGGAACACAAACCGGTACACACTTTAGGTTGAAAGGCAAAGGTTCACCAAACGTACATGGGTATGGACATGGTGACCAGCATATTCTAGTTAAAGTAATGGTACCTAAGAACTTAAATGATCAACAGAAAGAATTATTAAGAGAATTCCACGAATTAAGTGGTGATGAATCATTAGATGAACAGCAAGATAATTTATTTCAACGAATGAAACGTGCCTTTAAAGGGGAATAAATTTGAAGTGAGTGATGATGTATGAAATGGTCTGAACTAAAAGTTCACACGACGAATGAAGCAATTGAACCAATCTCGAATATTTTACATGAATCAGGAGCAAGTGGTGTTGTGATTGAAGATCCACAAGATCTTTACAAAGATCGGGTTCCCTTATATGGAACGATTTACGAATTAGATCCTAGTAATTATCCTGAAGAAGGGGTTTATGTAAAAGCTTATCTTCCTGTTAATAGCTTTTTAGGTGAAACAGTGGAAGAGATTAAACAATCAATTAATAACCTTGTTAAATATGATATTGATATTGGGAAAAATAATGTCACTATATCTGAAGTTAATGAGGAAGAATGGGCAACAGCTTGGAAAAAGTACTACAAGCCAGTGAAAATTTCTGAGAAGATCACCATTATTCCAACATGGGAAGAATATGAACCTGTTAGTAGTGACGAGCTAATTATTGAATTAGATCCAGGAATGGCTTTTGGAACTGGAACGCATCCAACAACCGTATTAAGTATCCAAGCTTTGGAACAATACGTGAATAAAGACGATATTGTTTATGATGTAGGTTCTGGGTCAGGTGTGCTGACTATTGCATCTGCACTTTTAGGCGCTAGTCATATTAAAGCTTTTGATTTAGATGAAATTGCAGTCAAGAGTACAACAATTAATGTTAAATTAAATCATGTTCAAGACCGTGTAGAAGCTAAGCAAAATGACTTACTAAAATCAGTTGATGCAGGAGCAGACCTTATCGTTTCAAATATACTTGCAGAAATTATTTTAGATTTTGTTGATGAGGCTTATGAAAAAGTCAATCCTGGTGGTTATTTCATCACTTCAGGTATTATCAAAGGAAAGAAAGATGTAGTGAAACAGGAACTACTATCAGTTGGATTTGAGATTTTGGAAGTTAATCAAATGGAAGATTGGATTTCCATTGTTGCTAAAAAAACAGAATAAAAGAGGTTGGCTCATGCAACGATATTTCATACCTAAGGAAAATTGGCAAGACAATCAAGTAATTATAACAGATGATGATTATCACCATGTCGTTAATGTCATGCGAAAACAAGAAGGTAATCAAATCATCTGTTGTAACCCTAATGGGCAAGCTTTTTATTGTGAAATAAATTCAATTAATGAAAAACAAGTTGTATGTAACGTCTTAGAAGAACTTGAAGAAAACAATGAATTGCCTATTCATGTCACCATTGCACATGGTTTGCCAAAAGGTGATAAGTTAGATCTGATTGTTCAAAAGTCTACTGAATTAGGAATGGGAGATTTTGTTCCTTTACAGATGGACCGATCCATTGTTAAATGGGATCATAAAAAAGAACAAAAGAAACTATTAAGATTAAAAAAAATAGCAAAAGAAGCAAGCGAACAATCACATCGTTCAAGGATTCCTGCAATTCAAGGTAAGCAGACCATTCATACATTATTACAAAATCAAGAATTTGATATGTGTTTAGTAGCGAGCGAGTACTTGACCAAAGATCAATCGAGTCAGTCATCATTTAGACAAGCTATTGATAAAATTTCACCAGGTCAAAAAATTCTATTGATTATTGGTCCGGAAGGTGGACTTTCAGAAGAAGAATTAAGCTTCTTACATGAACAAGGTTGTTTGCCTATACGTTTAGGAGCAAGAATTTTAAGAACTGAAACGGCACCTTTATATGCATTATCTGCCCTATCTTTTTATTTTGAAGAATGGAGGTGTGAAGTGTGACAAAAGTAGCTTTTCACACTTTAGGCTGTAAAGTTAACCATTATGAAACCGAAGCCATCTGGCAATTTTTTAAAGAAAATAACTATGAGCGCGTGGAATTCAATCAGCACTCAGATGTTTACGTCATCAATACGTGTACTGTAACAAATACTGGGGATAAAAAGAGTCGTCAAGTCATCCGACGTGCTATAAGAAAAAATCCTGAAGCTGTTATTTGTGTTACAGGTTGCTATGCACAAACTTCACCTGATGAAATTATGGAAATACCAGGTGTTGATATAGTTGTAGGAACACAAGAGCGAAAAAAAATGCTTGAATACATAGAGCAATATAAAAAAGACCGTGAACCGATTAATGGTGTTAAAAATATTATGAAGACTCGTGTGTTTGAGGAGATGGATGTTCCTCAATTTACTGATCGAACAAGAGCTTCTTTAAAAATCCAAGAAGGTTGCAATAACTTCTGTACGTTTTGCATTATCCCGTGGGCTCGTGGTCTAATGCGTTCTCGCCCTCCTGAGGAAGTTGTGACTCAAGCTCAACAATTAGTTGATGCGGGTTATAAAGAAATTGTGTTAACAGGTATTCATACAGGTGGATATGGTGAAGACCTAAAAGATTACAATCTTGCTCAATTACTTAGAGATTTAGAGACTAAAGTACGTGGGTTAAAACGTATTCGTATTTCTTCAATTGAAGCCAGTCAAATATCTGATGAAGTAATTGACGTATTGGATCAATCAGAAAAAGTCGTACGTCATTTACACATTCCACTTCAATCTGGTTCTGATACAGTATTAAAACGTATGCGCCGTAAATATACAATGGAATTCTATATGTCCAGAGTGAAGAAAGTTAAAGAAGCATTACCTGGTCTTGCCATAACTTCAGATGTTATTGTTGGTTTTCCTGGTGAAACAGAAGAAGAATTTATGGAAACATATCGCTCTATACAAGAAATTGGCTTTTCTGAGCTACATGTTTTCCCATATTCTCAAAGAACAGGTACTCCTGCTGCGCGCATGAAGGATCAAATTGAAGATGAAATTAAACATGACCGCGTTCGTCGCTTAATTGAGTTATCTAATCAACAAGCTAAGGAGTATGCTTCTCAATATGAAAATGAAGTATTAGAAGTTATACCAGAAGAACGTTACAAGAAAGAGCCAGATAGTGGTTTATATGAAGGGTATACAGATAATTATTTAAAAGTAGTTTTCCCATGTTCAGAAGATATGGTAGGACAAATTGTAAGAGTTAAAATTACTAAAGCTGGTTATCCTTATAACGAAGCTGAGTTTGTTCGTGTAATGGATGATGAAACTGTAAAACAAGCTGCAAATCAATAAGGAGTGTATGATATGACAAATTCAAGTCTAGCTGCAATGATTGACCATACTCAACTAAAGCCTGATACACAGGCAGAAAAAATTAATCAAATTTGTGCTGAAGCCAAAGAATATGGATTTGCTTCAGTATGTGTTAACCCGACTTGGGTCGTTCATTGCCATGAGTTACTAAAAGATTCAGAAGTAAAAGTTTGTACAGTAATTGGCTTTCCATTAGGAGCAACTACACCACAAACAAAAGCATTTGAAACAACAAATGCGATTGAAAATGGTGCGACTGAAATTGATATGGTCATTAACGTCGGTGCTTTAAAAGATGGAAGATATGAAGAAGTTGAAAATGATATTAAAGCTGTCGTAGATGCAGCTAGAGATAATGCACTTGTTAAGGTAATTATTGAGACATCTTTATTAACTAAAGAAGAAAAAGTTAAAGCTTGTGAATTATCTAAAAAAGCAGGAGCAGACTTTGTTAAAACATCCACTGGTTTTTCTGGTGGTGGAGCAACTGTTGATGATATTCGCCTAATGCGTTTAACTGTAGGACCTGAGATGGGCGTTAAAGCATCTGGTGGTGTTCGTAACTTAGAAGATGCTAATGCTATGATTGATGCAGGAGCGACACGTATTGGTGCATCAGCGGGTGTAGATATTGTTAGTGGTAACGAAGCAGATACAGATTATTAATATTTGAGTCTTGAACAAAAGTGATTGTACAGTAGGCGAACAATAATATAATGAAATTACAAGCGTAGACTCCTGGTCGACTAAGTTCGGCCACGTCCTGTGGCCACGTCGACACTTGAGCGTCCTGTGCCTGCGGTTACTCAGCACAAACTCAGGCAGAGAAGTTATTCTAAGTAGCATTAGCTCTTCGCAGGAATAGCGCGAGCTGAAAATCACCTAAAACTCACGGATGTGAGTTTTAGGAAGTTGAAGCCGTGCCTGCGGAAAGCGAAGTGTTTTGACGAAGCGTAAACAAAAAGCCGTACTATGATAAAAATTAATTATCATGGTACGGCTTTTGTTTTTAGTAAAACTTATGTTTCAGCCTCAATTTTATTTTGGATAAACAAATTTTAAAAACTTTATAAAAGGCTTAAGAAAGACAAGAAACAAAATGCCTGTAAGCACATTATAAATTACAGCTAAATATACAATTTGCTGTTCTGGAATGCTTGAAAGCCATTGAGCAATGGTGACCATAGGTTGTCCTATAAATATAGGAAAAGCTACAACACCACCAATAACATTAATCCATATATGCGCATAAGCAGTTATTCTTGCTAAATACGGCTGTTTTAAAGAGACTAAATATACTGTGAAGCATGTCCCTATATTGGCCCCTATTAATATATAGTAGACTTGGATTAATGGAATAGATCCTCCGTGTGAAAAACTCATTAATACTCCTGTAGCCACAGTTGATGATTGAATAACCATAGTAAAGAACATGCCAAAAGTAGCTAATGAAAAAGGCTGATTGTGAGGTGAATTTGCTATGGTCTCAATTTTTTCAGCAGGGATCATATGTAATAGATTTTCAAATCCATTTAAAGCACTAAATACAATGCCTAGACCAAACATAATACATCCTGTTAACATGAATTTAGTTTTGGGGATAAAAATTAGTACTAAACCAATAAATAAGCATAAAAACATGAGTTGAACTTCATTCCAGACGAATAACTGAGCGGTAAAAGTCGTCCCAATATTGGCACCAATTAAATAACAAATGGCAAAAGGTAATGAAAGCTTTGCTGTAGCTAGAAATGTAATTAATAAAGCTATTGAAGCTGAACTGCTTTGAAGTATTAGTGTTAAAAAGATTCCGAGTATTAAACCATTTACAGGTGATAGATCTGGGTTTATTTTTTCTAACTGATTATAAGTAAGACCTTTAATTCCTAAGCGCATTAATGTAATTCCAAATAAAAAAATGGCAATAAATATAAATATCGTCATAACCATTGTGTACATGCCTCAACACCTCATTTCATTTTATGGTTTTATTAAGAAAACATGATTAAAAGATTGATTGTTTATTGATTTTTCTTCAATTGTTTAATATAATAACTAGAGATGTGCGACCGAACCGCGCATGTTTTATATTGTGTTTTATTTGGAGGGAGGGTTGAGCATGTCAAATACAACTCGCGTTAAAAAGAATGAGTCTATTGAAGATGCTCTTCGACGCTTCAGACGTAGTGTTTCAAAAAACGGAACGTTGTCTGAGTATCGTAAGCGTGAATTTTACGAGAAGCCTAGCGTACGTAGAAAGAAAAAGTCAGAAGCTGCTAGAAAGCGCAAAAAATAGAAGAGGGTGTAACATGGAATGACTTTGCTTGAACGTTTGAACGAAGATATGAAACAAGCTATGAGGAACAAGGAAAAAGATCGTCTTGCTGTTATTCGTATGGTGAAATCATCATTACAGAATGAAGCGATTAAAAAAGGCGAAGAACTAAACGAAGAAGAAGAAATACAAGTACTAACACGTGAAGTAAAGCAAAGAAAAGATTCCCTCCAGGAGTTTCAAAATGCCAATCGAGAAGATCTAGCAGAAAAAACTGAGCAAGAATTAAAAATTATTCAAGCTTATTTACCAGAGCAATTATCTGATGAAGAATTAGAACAAATTGTCGTTGAAACGATTAATGAAGTAGGTGCCTCATCAAAGAGTGATATGGGGAAAGTGATGAGTGCAGTTATGCCAAAAGTAAAAGGGCAAGCAGATGGCTCTAAAGTAAATAAAATGGTTATGAACCATTTACAATAATAATTGATAAATACCTAACCTATTTCTGTAGGTTAGGTATTTATTTTTATGTCATTTTAATAGATATGTGATATTTATTAAAAAATTGAAACAAAAACAGTTGCTTAAACGTAATAATGTTTAGGATAATAGGAGAGAGGGGGGAGGAAATGAGAAGAAAGTTTTATTTGTGGATTATTATTTTAGTTTCGTTTATATGGATCAACCAGGCTTCAATCAATGCTGATCAACATGAAGATAGTACATCTATCTATGTGGTACCGGTTGAAGATGCTGTTGAACAAGGTCTAGCAGCATTTTTAGAAAGAAGTATAAAGGAAGCAGAAGAGAATTTTGCCGATTATATTGTATTTGAAATCGATTCTCCTGGTGGTCGTGTAGACTCTGCAAATGAGATCGCTAATTTAATTACCGGAACGGATATTCCAACAGTTGCTTATATCATAAATCAAGCTGCCTCAGCAGGATCTTACATAGCTCTAAATACAGATGAGATTTATTTTAAACCAAATGCAAGAATGGGAGCAGCTGGCGTAATTAATTCAGACGGTACTGCTGCAAGTAAAAAAGCGCAGTCTGATTGGATAAAAGCTATGAGGGCAGCGGCAGAATCTAAAGATAGAGACCCATTATATGCCGAGGCGATGGCTAATAAAGATATTGATTTGCCTGAACTCGGTGCGCCTGAGGGTGAGTTTCTAACTTTAAGTCCAGAAGAAGCGGTTGAAGTGGGATATGCGAGTGGTATTGCTGAAGATCGTAGAGAATTATTTGATATGATGAAGATTAGTAGTCCAAAGGTTGAAGAAATGGAGTTGACCATCTCTGAACATATTGCAAGGTTTATTACTAATCCAGTGGTAATACCTATATTATTGTCCATTGCAAGTATCGGTCTAATCGTTGAATTATACTCACCAGGGTTTGGTATTCCAGGTATATTAGGTCTTTCATCATTAATCCTATTTTTCTACGGTCATTTAGTCGCCGGTTTGGCAGGATATGAATCACTTATACTACTAATAGTTGGTTTAATATGTATCTTACTGGAGATATTTGTACCAAGTGGAATTCTTGGAATTATAGGTGCTGGAGCTATATTAGGTGCTCTGTTAGTCTCAGGAGCTGACATGGGACATATGGCATTCAGTATAGGTATTGCCTTATTAGTTTCAATAATTTTAGCTATAGTTCTATTTAAGAAATTAGATTTCAACCGCGGTATTTTACGTCATATAGTTCTTTCTGATTCAACTAAAACAGATCTCGGATACGTATCAAACGAAAACAGAATGGATTTAATCGGACGTCAGGGTGAAGCTTTAACTTTCTTAAGACCGTCTGGTACAGCGGTCTTTGATGGAGAACGTATTGATGTTGTATCTGAAGGGTCATTTATAGAAAGACATACAAAAATAGAAATTGTAAAAGTAGAAGGTTCTAGAGTAGTTGTTCGAGAAGTACAAGAACAAGAATAAAAGTTATTATAGGAGGAATTTTAAATGGGTATTGAACAAAGTTTATTTCCCTTAATTATTGTTGCAGTTTTAATAATTGCAATCGCTATTTTATTTACGTTTGTTCCAGTGATGCTTTGGATTAGCGCTTTAGCAGCTGGTGTAAAAATTAGTATCTTTACATTAATCGGTATGAGACTTCGTCGTGTTGTACCTCGTATGGTTATTAATCCGTTAATTAAGGCTCATAAAGCTGGGCTTGATGTTAAAACCAACCAACTTGAGAGTCACTATTTAGCTGGTGGTAACGTAGACCGTGTGGTAAACGCATTAATTGCGGCCCACCGTGCTAATATTGAATTAAGTTTTGAGCGTTGTGCGGCTATTGACTTAGCTGGTCGTGACGTATTAGAAGCTGTACAAATGAGTGTTAACCCTAAAGTAATCGAAACACCATTTATCGCTGGTGTAGCAATGGATGGTATTGAGGTAAAAGCAAAAGCAAGAATCACAGTTCGTGCAAACATTGACCGTTTAGTTGGTGGTGCTGGTGAAGATACAGTGATCGCACGTGTTGGTGAAGGTGTTGTAAGTACAATTGGTTCTTCTAAAGGCCACGGTGCTGTATTAGAGAACCCGGACCTTATTTCACAAAACGTACTTTCTAAAGGTTTAGATGCAGGTACTGCATTTGAAATCCTATCAATTGATATTGCTGATGTGGATATCGGTAAAAACATCGGTGCGATGTTACAAATGGACCAAGCGGAAGCCGATAAGAATATTGCACAGGCAAAAGCCGAAGAACGTCGTGCTATGGCCGTTGCACAAGAACAAGAAAACGTTGCAAAAGTACAAGAAATGCAAGCGCGCGTAGTTGAAGCAGAAGCAGAAGTTCCACTAGCTCTAGCGGAAGCTTTACGTAGTGGTAACATGGGTGTTATGGACTATGTAAATTATAAAAATGTGTTAGCTGATACAGATATGCGTGATATGATTAGCAAATTAAATAAAGAAGATACAGAAGATCAAGATGATAGAAAATAATCCCGAATGATTAGGGTGATGTAAATGGATTTTTTAGATGCTATTTTTAGTAACATCTTTATACTCGTTGCCATTATTGCGGGTTTATCGAGTTTATTCAAGAAGAATAAATCCGAAGATGATCAGCCAGTTAGAACAGAACGACCTAGGCAAAGTCAGACTAATAATAACCAGAATGAAAATAAAACTGTCACTGTTGATACTTTATCTCGAAATTCTGGTGAAGAGGAAGTTCAAATTGATACATCTAACTCTTGGTATGAGCAATTAGAGGAATCAAGAGAACGTCGAGAAAAAAGTAAAAGTGATAAAAACTTAGACAAAATTAAACAACGCTCATTGTATAACAAAGATCGACAAACTGTTTCTAATATCTCTGTCAGAAAGAATTTAAATAGTAAACGATTGATTGAAAGTCTTGTAATGAGTGAAGTTTTGGGTCAACCAAAAGCAAAACAAAGAAGAAATTACTAATTTAAAGGATTTGTGTATTGTTGAATTGTGAAGCTACAGGCGGACGCTTTCCGCGGGCAACGCTTCAGCCTCCTCGCTGTGGGGTCTTCAGCTGTTGTTTTTCCCGCGAAGCCCTGGACGGGTAAGTGTCGACGTAGGCCACAGGACGTGGCCGTATTTAGTCGACCAGGAGTCGCCGCCTTTCGCTCACAATTCAACTTTTTCTATATAATAAAACAACAATGTGCTGTAACAAGCCAAATTTTATTTGATAGGATGGAAGTTAATCTTCCATCCTGTTTTTATTTGTAAAAAATTAACAATAACACAGAGTTAAATTAGCTGAAAACCATTGCTTTTTCTATTAACACTTAAGTTTTTATCATGTTTCATCCAGGATATAGTGATACATTTAAGAATTAATTCATAAATTGGTTGTGATAGGGGGATTTCATATGAAACGTATGCGTAAACGTGTCAACCAATGGCTGACCGGACAACTCCAATTACCAGCAGACATTGTTTATGATTACCCACGAATAACTTTAATTGGTGATATTCACTTATATATAGAGAATCACCAAGGGCTGTTAACCTTCGAATCAGATCTAATTGAAGTTAAACAGCCAAGCGGTATGATTCGCGTCGAAGGGGAAAACTTAGTTATTAAAAATTTGTTAAGAAAAGAAATTGTTATAGAAGGAAAGATTTCCGCTATACACCACAATGAATAATTTTAAGGGAGGGAATGATTATTAAAAAACAATATATCTTGGATGGATATGTGGATGTAGTGATCACAGGTAAGTCTACTGAACGAATGATTAATGATTTAACTCGTAAAGGAGTATCTTTTTACGATGTTAGGAAAGTAAGTAATCATGAAATACATCTTAGAATGAAGTACACTGAAGCTTTCAATTTAAGAAATGCTCGTAAACAGTACGGATGTAAAATACATTTCAAAAAAAGGGGTGGTGTACCTCATTACTATCAAAATAGACGAAAATGGTTACCATTAGTTATTAGTATTATATTGGTCATTAGTTTTATTTTTGTATTATCGAACATGGTATGGAAAGTCGAAATAAGTGGAGGATCACCTGAAGTACGGTATGAAGTTGATGAACTTATTGATTCATTGGGATTAAATCGTGGTTCTTTTATACAACAAATGGATAGCATAAGTAATATCGAGCGTGAAATTATGAATAAAGTTGAAGAAGTTTCTTATGTGGGCATAAAACGGACAGGCACTGCTTATCACATAATGATTGAAGAAAATAAGAATAATATGAATGATTTAAATAGGGATCCAAGTAATTTAGTTGCCGAGCAAACAGGAACCATTCAACGTATGTATGTAACGAATGGAAGGCCTGTTGTAAAAGTTAATGACTTTGTTAAAAAAGATGATGTGTTAGTAACAGGAAAATTGGATGATGAGAAAGAAATATATACTTATTCAGAAGGAGAAGTCATTGCTGAGGTTTGGTATAATGTTAACGGAACAATTAATTTAGCAACTGAGAAGAGAGATCTAATAGATGATGTTGAGGACCATTATGCGATAAAGTTTGGTGATTATGAGTGGTTCCCAAAACAACCTCGAGAATTATCTTTGCTAATGGAAGAAAATAAGCCTGTCTATTTCTTGTTTTGGAAAACGCCGATCTCCATTCAGAAAAAATACTACTATCCCGAAAGTGAAGCTGTAGAGACTTTTGATGAGGAAGAATTACTTCAAGATGCGATTGTCGAACAATTAAAAAGAAAGTTAGGACAATCTATAGAAGTGGTCTACCAAAAAGTTTTGCACCAGGAAAAAGACAGTGATAAAGTTAAATTAGAAATCTTTGTTAAAGTTTTGGAAGATATCACCAAAGAACAAATTATTGATCAAGGAGATTGATGTATGACAGAAACCAGTAAAACAATTGATTTACACTTAGAAGATCATTCAGATACATTAAATTTATTTGGAACTAATGACCGTAATATTAAACAAATTGAGCATTTTATCCCAGTTAAAATCTTAACAAGAGGCGGTCAATTAAAAATTATTGGTGAAGAAGAGAACGTAAATATCGTTAATTCATTATTTGAATCTGTGTTAAAAGTTATTAATAAAGGTATTAATATAACAGAACGTGATATAATTTATGGTCTTGAATTAGCGAAAACAGGAAAGATAGAACAATTTGAAACGCTTTTTGAAGATGAAATTACTAAAAACCAACAAGGTAAACCAATCAGAGTTAAGACTTTAGGACAACGCGATTATGTTCATTCAATGAAGAAGAGTGATCTCGTGTTTGGTATAGGGCCTGCAGGTACAGGTAAAACATATTTAGCCGTAGTCATGGCAGCAAAAGCTTTAAGAAACAATGAAGTTAAGCGTTTAATTCTCACGCGTCCAGCAGTTGAAGCGGGTGAAAGCCTTGGATTTTTACCTGGTGACTTAAAAGAGAAAGTAGATCCTTACTTAAGACCATTATATGATGCACTTCACGACGTAATCGGATCGGAACATACATTGAGATTGATGGAGAGAGGAACGATTGAAATTGCTCCATTAGCTTATATGCGTGGGCGTACTTTAGATGATGCTTTTGTTATATTAGATGAAGCACAGAATACGACGCCTGAACAAATGAAGATGTTTATTACTCGATTAGGGTTTGGATCTAAAATGGTAATCACAGGTGATATAACTCAGATTGATTTACCTAAAGGTGTAACATCTGGACTTAAAGTGGCTGAAGATCGCTTAAGTTACATTGATGGGATCCGATTTAATTATCTTAAAGGGTCTGATGTGGTACGTCACCCTCTTGTCCAAAAAGTAATTGAAGCATATGAAAAATAATGTTTAGCTTTATAAAAAGAATTAAGAATGTGAAAAACTGAGGGGTTTATTCTGCAGGACTTTAACTTCTTAAGGCTTAAGCCAACCAAGGTTTATCTAATAATAAAGTTGGTGTTCAAATGAAACTGATTAGTAAAAAATCTCCTTTCTTATTTCTAAATATTAAAAGAATATATTTTTACTCAATTATTGCTTCTTTGATTACACCAACTGTTTTTATGACGATTATTTCACTTCAATTCGTTCAAAATCAGTTTACTTTACACCAGTTTCTTATTTTATTAAGCGTAGCTCTCCTTATTTTTGTTATATTACAATTAGAGACTGCAAGACAGACAGATTGGTCATATCAACAAACGGTTACTTTTTCTTTTTTAGGATTAGGTATGTTAATTCTGATGTATGCTTTCCAGGCCATTGGAAAAGATATATCAAATTTGTTCTACATTACTCCAATTGCGGCTTATCCAATCTTAATTAAACATTTTATAAATGAACGATTTGCGATGGTCAGTTCAGTGTTTATAGCTATATTTGGCAGTTATTTGCTCAGTTTTAATAATGTTGAAGTATATCAAGTGTTTTTGTATTTATTGTTATCTCAATGGTTTGCAATTTTTCTCTTTCAATCAATTAAAGATCGTAAAAACCTCTTCAAAACATCGACATGTCTGTTTGCCATACATGTTTTATTAGTATTAGTTTACGAACTGAATAGTTGGTCGATGTTTATGGCCCCAGACATTATGCTTTCTTTGCTATTTTCTTTTTTATCTGTGTTATTCGCTGTTATATTAACATTAGGTATCTTACCTATATTTGAGGCCGGATTTAATATGTTAACGGAATCAAAACTGTTAACACTTTCTAACCCCAACCATCCTTTATTGAGAAAGTTATTGGTTGAAGCACCAGGTACATATCACCATAGCGTTATGGTTGCAAACCTGAGTGAATCAGCTTGTGAGGCCATTGGAGCGAATGGGTTATTAGCCAGGGTAGCAGCTTATTATCATGATGTAGGAAAAGCGTTAAAACCCCATATGTTTATTGAGAATCAAAACAACATGAAAAACCCACATGACTCAATGCCTCCTGAGAATAGTGCCCAAATCATATTACAACACCCTTATGATGGTGCTCATTTACTAAAAGAACACGACTTGCCAGTAGAAATTATTGATATTGCCGAGCAACATCATGGAACGACATTGCTTAAGTATTTTTATCATAAAGCTAAAGAGCGACATGATTCAGTAAAAGAGTTGGAATTCCGGTATGATGGACCAATTCCTCAAACAAAAGAGGCGGCTATTATAAATATTTGTGACTCTGTAGAAGCTGCTGTACGCTCAAAAGAAAAGCCTACCAATGAAGAAATCAATAAATTAGTTCGCTCGATTATCTATGATCGATTAATGGATGGTCAGTTCAACGATAGTCAATTAACTTTAAGAGAGCTGCTGATTATTGAAAAGGATATATGTGATATGCTTAACGGGATTTTTCATGCAAGAATTGAGTATCCTAATGACAGGGTTGCACAGACGACGCAAGGAGGACAATAACATGAATGTAGATTTTATTGATGAAACGAACCAAGTCACAGATGATCAGAAAGACATTATTGAAAAACTCGTTGATTTTGCTGCGAAAATGGAAGAAGTAAATGGTGACGCAGAACTATCAATTACACTTGTTAATAATGAAGAAATTAGAGAAATTAACCGTGATTATCGAGGGAAAGACTATGCAACTGACGTTATTTCATTTGCGTTACAAGAGCAAGGTGAAGATGAACTTGAAATTATTGGTGAGGACCTTCCAGAACACTTAGGTGATATCATAGTTTCTATTGAAAAAGCAAAAGAACAGGCAGATGAATATCAACATACATTTCAACGGGAGTTAGGTTTTTTAATTGTGCATGGCTTGTTACACTTATTGGGGTATGATCACCAATCAGTTGAAGAAGAAAAAGAAATGTTTGAACGCCAGGAACATATTTTGCAGGAATTTGGATTGAAGAGAAATGAGAATAAATAATATTGGTTTTAAACATGCTATAAGAGGAATCATTGTGGCACTACAGACTGAATTAAACATGAAAATACATGTTATTTCTATGCTGATTGTTATTTTTACTGGCTTTATGTTAAAAGTAACTGTTGTAGAATGGTTATTTTTAATTGGGGCAATTGGATTAGTCATAACAACAGAATTAGTTAATACCTCTATAGAAAATATTACTGATCAATTATTTAAAGGCCACCACGAAGTAGCCAAAAACATTAAAGATATAAGTGCGGGTGCTGTATTAGTAGCTTCCATAACTGCAGCAATTATTGGCATCGTTATTTTATTACCTAGAATAGTTATTTTCTTTTAATTTGAGGGTATTCGTTATTTACGAATACTCTTTTGTCTTTTCACGATAACTTTTGTCGAAGATATGAAAAATCTTTAGCTTTGTAGTAAAATGAATTTTACAAACATCAAATAGGAGAATTTAATATGAATGACAACTTTAGATCAGGATTTATTGCAATTATTGGACGACCGAATGTAGGGAAATCAACGTTTATGAATCAAGTATTAGGACAGAAAATAGCGATCATGAGTGATAAACCTCAGACGACTAGAAATAAAATTCAAGGGGTTTACACAACTGATCATTCTCAATTCGTGTTTATTGATACACCAGGCATCCATAAACCTAAGCACAGATTAGGTGACTTTATGGTTCAATCATCGATTAATGCTTTAAATGAAGTCGATTTAGTGATGTTTATGGTAAACGCGAAGGAAGGTTTTGGTCGTGGAGACCAGTTCATTATCGACAAGTTAAAGAATGTCAATCAGCCAATATTTTTAGTCATTAATAAGATTGATGAAGTCCATCCTGATGAACTACTACCTATGATTGAAGAATATAAAAATAAATTAAATTTCCAAGAAATAATTCCAATATCCGCTTTAAACGGAAACAACGTCAATCGGTTACTTGAGGTTATGGAAGGGCACTTACCAGAAGGCCCACAGTTTTATCCAGAAGATCATATCACAGATCATCCGGAACGATTTATTATTAGTGAATTAGTAAGAGAAAAAGTTCTACATCATACACGAGAGGAAATTCCACATTCAATTGCTGTGGTAATTGAAGGGATACAAGGTCAGGAAAATTCAGACGTGATAGATGTACAAGCTACAATTATTGTCGAGCGCAAGTCCCAAAAAGGAATTATTATTGGAAAACAGGGACAAATGCTGCGTCAAATAGGTAGTGAAGCACGTAAAGATATTGAAAACTTATTAGGTTCAAAGGTTTATCTTGAATTATGGGTGAAAGTCCAAAAAGATTGGCGTAATAAAATGCACCAGTTACGTGATTTTGGTTATAACGAAGATGATTACTAAAATCAACTGGTAATATTTTTTAGTTATGAACTTTTCAAAACAACGAAAGCTATGAGTAAAGAAAAAATGTTTTCAGTCTGATGGGAACACGAGCAGAATTTCTCTTGCCTGTGTGTAACAGCAGCGTGGACATTTGTTTGTGATCAATAAATCTGAAAGGTGGAGATTTTGATGATCGATTTACCTTGGAAAGTGTTTAGTAAAACAGGAAGTGTTGAGACTTATTTATTGATGAAACAAATGGAAGAAGCTTATAGAGGTTCGCACCAAAAGATTGGCATGAAAGATACTAAAGCAATAAATAAATAAAATTTAGTTGTTTGATGAAAGTTAGGGAGAAGTATGTTTGAGAAAGTTCAAGGGATCGTGGTTCGAACACGAGATTATGGGGAAACCAATAAAATAGTTACTTTGTATACAAAAGAATATGGCTTACTTAGTGCTGTCGCTAGAGGGGCAAAGAAGTCTAAAAGTAGAATGGCTGCTATTACGCAGCCATTTATATATGGATATTTTTTAATACAGATGGGTAAAGGTCTAGGTACCTTGCATCAAGGTGAAATCCTTCATAGTATGCGGGGGATCCGTGAGGACATTGTAAAAACCGCTTATGTATCTTATATAAGTGAACTCCTCTCAAAAGTTGTTAATGAACGCGAGCCCAATTCAGCAATATTTGATGAATATTACATGAGCTTGGAAAGGATCCTGGACGAAGAATCACCATTAGCCATTTCCATGATGTTCGAATTGAAGATGTACCATGTTGGAGGCTTTGCGCCAGTTGTACATAGCTGCGTTAATGGACATACGGACAGACCCATTGCGGCATTTTCAATAGCTGATGGAGGCGTGATTTGCGATCAATGTATTATACGTTCAGAAGATTATATTTTATTACCTGCAAATGCATATAAAGTCCTTAGACACATGAATAGTACGAGTATTAAACGCATCCGAAATATTTCAATTAAACAAGAAACGTTAAAAATTTTAAGAGAAATCATGGATTATTATTACGAACGCTATGGTGGAATGTATATAAAATCTAAACGTTTTCTTGACCAGATGCATTTATTAGAATAAGAGTACGATTAAAAAGGATGACAAATCTCTGAAAATTTGTCATCCTTTATTTATTATTGGGTTAAAATAATATATAATATTTTGATATAGTATGTCTTATTAGAATGAGGTGGTGAACACAATGGAATTATCTCACCGACAAGAACAAATTATTAATATTGTTAAAGATAATGGCCCAATAACAGGCGAAAATATCGCTGACCGTTTAAACTTAACTCGAGCTACATTAAGACCTGATTTAGCTATTTTAACGATGGCAGGCTTTCTTGATGCTCGCCCGCGCGTTGGTTATTTTTATACTGGAAAAACAGGATCTGAGCTTTTGTCTGATCAACTAAAAAAATTAAAGGTACGTGAGCATCATTCGGTTCCTGTTGTTGTAAATGATAAAGTCTCCGTGTATGATGCAATTACAACAATGTTTTTAGAAGACGTTGGCACTTTATTTGTAGTAAATGAATCTTCTTTACTCGTAGGAGTATTATCTAGAAAAGATCTTTTAAGAGCAAGTATGGGGAATCAGGATTTATCGGATATACCGGTACATATTATAATGACTAGAGTACCTAAAATTAAAATTTGTCACAAAGAAGATTTACTGCTGGATGCTGCAAATAAACTAATTGAAAATCAAATCGACGCCTTGCCTGTCGTTATTGATCGTGAAGATGGGCAGGAAGTAGTTGGTCGTTTAACTAAAACGAATGTTACGAAGGCTTTTGTTGATTTAGTCAGGGACGAAAACGTCTAAAAGGAGGAAGTTTAAATGGCGGAAAAGACCTTTTATGTATTATCAGACTCCGTGGGAGAAACAGCTGAATTATTAGCCAAAGCTGCACTAAGTCAGTTTTTGAATGTAGATATGAAAATTCAACGTATTCCATATGTTGATGATGAAGCTACTATGGTTGATGCATTTCATTTAGCTAAAGAAAACGATGGCATTATTGCTTATACACTTGTGAAGCCTGATTTCAGAGTGAAGATGTTAGAACTCTCTCAACAGTTTAATGTTGTAGCGATTGATGTATTAGGTCCATTATTAAAGCAGCTAGAATCACACCTTAACGAACCACCAACTCTTCAACCTGGCCTAGTACATAAACTCGATGAAGATTATTACAAACGAGTGGAGGCAATTGAATTTGCCGTAAAATATGATGATGGTAGAGATGCAAAAGGGATTTTAAAAGCAGATTTAGTCTTAATTGGAGTATCAAGAACATCTAAAACACCGTTATCCCAATTCTTGGCTCACAAACGACTTAAAGTAGCTAATGTACCGATCGTACCTGAAGTAGAACCGCCTGAAGAACTGTTCCAAGTATCGCCTGAGAAATGTATAGGGTTAAAAATTAGCTCGGAGAAATTGAATCATATACGTACTGAAAGATTAAAGGCTTTAGGGTTGGATGGTACAGCCAATTATGCTAAAGAAGAAAGAATTTTACAGGAGATTGATTATTTCAATAAAGTCGTTGATCAAATTGGTTGTGATACGATTGATGTTTCTAATAAAGCGGTAGAAGAAACCGCCAATGTTATACTAAGAAAATTAAAGATGTAATGATCAGAGCTGCTTATTAAAAGCAGCTTTTTTGTGTTTTTAAAAATTCCTGTAAAATGAGCGAAAGGTGGCGACTCCTGCGGGAATAGCACGAGTCTCGAGACCCCGCAGGCAATGTTTTATCTGCCGAGGGATGCGCCTGCGGTTACTCGGCGCAAGGGACAAAGAAGATTATTCGATGTAGTTCCCTGGCTCGAGCCGTGCCCGCGGAAAGCGTCCACCTGTAGCTAAACAAATAAACATTATACTTTTTAGAAAGGAAAGTTTTCATGCAATTAAAAAGATTAAAACTTCAATCAAACCATTCGCATATTTGTTATGAATCGTTTATAATCGTTATTTGTGGAATGAAGTAGATTAATAGAGTTTGACTACCCATTCCAGTTTGCCCTTGAATTCTACAGGGTATACATATTATATATGTATGAATAATAAAGTTATAAATTTAACAACTTTATTAAATAATAAAATTTTTGTCGATTAATGAAGGTATTTTAATTGTTATATCGAATTAAATGACATGGTGATGTAGATGTCTTATAAAATCCCACAGGAAACGATTGATCAAATCACTGGTAACAATGACATAGTGGATGTCATCAGTGAGCATATGAAATTAACAAAAAAAGGACGTAATTATTTTGGCTTATGTCCTTTTCATGGTGAAGATACACCATCTTTTTCCGTTTCCCCTGAAAAACAAATATTTCACTGTTTTGGTTGTGGGAAAGGCGGAAATGTTGCCACTTTCTTAATGGAAATAGAGAATATCTCATTTTCCGAAGCTCTAAAAACTTTAGCCGATAAGAGTGGTGACCAACTACCTGCAGAGTGGTTAAATAATAAACCACGCGGACCACAATATTCCAATGAACAGCAAGATGTAATTAAAGCTTATGAGTGGTCAAATAAGTTGTTCCATCACGTATTGAAGCATACTAAAGATGGTAAAGATGCCCTTAATTACTTAAAAAATAGAGGTTTTTCAGATGACTCTATCGAACATTTCCAATTAGGGTACTCTCCCAGGAAAGAACAGTTTTTAGGCGCATTTCTTAAAGGAAAAGGCTTTGAACTGGAAAAATTAGTGGATTACGGTTTATTAAATAGCCGAGATGGGAATAGCTTTTTTGACAGATTTCAAGGAAGAGTCATATTTCCAATTCATAATCATCAAGGAAAAGTCATTGGTTATGGAGGAAGGGCAATATATGATGGTGACCAACCTAAATATTTAAATAGCCCTGAATCAAACTTGTTTCAAAAAGGAAAGATACTATATAACTTTTATCAGGCGAGAAAGCACTTTCAAAAACAAAAGCGAGTGATCCTATTTGAGGGTTACGCGGATGTTATTAAGGCTTACCAGGCCGGTGTACCAAATGGCGTAGCCACAATGGGAACGAGCTTAACAGATACACATGCCAAAATACTTAAACAGTATGTGGATGAAATTATTATATGCTTTGATGGTGACAAAGCTGGTAAAGAAGCAAGTTTTAAAGCATCAAAAATATTAAAAAAAGCAGGATTGTTTGCACGAATAGCGAATGTACCTAATGAGATGGACCCAGATGATTACTACGAAGAACATGGAGCAGAAGCATTTCAAAAGCTAATCAATTCTGCGGAGAGTTATGTCGCTTTTTCATTACAATATATAAAAAAAGATTATAACTTAAGTGTCGATCATGACAGAGTTAAATATATTGAAAAAGCATTAGATATTATCTCAAATGTAAATCAAGCTGTTGAAAGAGATTTCTACTTAACAGAACTTGAAGAAACATTTAAGTTAGATCGAAATACGTTAAATCATGAAATTGACAGTCGTATGAGAATAATGCGGCAGCCAAAAGACAATGATAAACATGTTAGGAAATCTAACTATGAACAGAATAATTGGAATAAAAACCAAAAATTATATAGTGCCTATCAAAATGCCGAACGACATTTGATTGCTCATATGCTTCAAAATGAGCATATTGCAGACAGGGTTCAGCAGCGTTTAGGTTCTTCCTTTAATATTGAGGATCATCAGGTATTAGTTACTTATTTGTATGCATATTATGAGGAAGGGAATGAACCGAACGTTAGTTACTTCATTGAACGATTACCAGATGAATCCACCCGGCAGTTAACAATTGAACTGGCATTATTACCAATTAATGAATCATTAAGTGATCAAGAGCTAGAGGATTATTTTCTTGCGATAAATAAAGAGAATGAGTGGAGCAAAGAAATGCGCACTCTAAAGCAAATGCTTAAGCAAGCTGAAAAAGAAAACGATCCACAATCGGCCGCAAGAATCGGCATGAAAATTATTGAGTTAAAAAAGAAAAGCATCACGTAAGTCAGCGACCAGTTTGGAAGGAGGGGTATTGATGGCTAACAAGCCAGTAGATCCAAAACAAGGGTTAGAAGAACAGGAACTAACACTTGAACAATCAAAAGAGCAATTATTAGAAATGGGTAAGAAACGAGGTGTACTCGTTTACGAAGAGATTGCAGATAAATTAGGGCACTTTGAGTTAGATTCTGAACAGATGGATGAGTTTTATGAAGTCCTAGCTGAAGAAAGTATTGATGTCATTGGTGAAAATGATGAAGACCCTAATATGCAAAAGATCGACAAAGAAGAAGAGTTTGACCTTAATGACTTAAGTGTACCTCCAGGGGTGAAAATCAATGACCCTGTTAGAATGTACCTAAAAGAAATAGGTCGAGTTGATTTATTAACAGCTGATGATGAAATTGACCTTGCTCACCGTATTGAACAAGGTGATGAAATCGCTAAACAAAAATTAGCTGAAGCAAACTTAAGGTTAGTTGTCAGTATTGCGAAGCGTTATGTTGGGCGTGGCATGCTATTCTTAGACCTTATCCAAGAAGGTAATATGGGTCTAATTAAAGCAGTTGAAAAATTCGACTACCGTAAAGGTTTTAAATTTAGTACTTATGCAACGTGGTGGATTCGTCAGGCAATTACACGAGCAATCGCTGACCAGGCTAGAACCATTCGTATTCCGGTACACATGGTTGAAACTATTAACAAGCTAATTCGTGTCCAACGTCAATTATTACAGGATTTAGGACGTGAACCGACACCAGAAGAAATCGGGGAAGAAATGGAACTTTCTCCAGAAAAGGTCCGTGAAATACTAAAAATTGCACAAGAACCTGTGTCATTAGAAACACCAATCGGTGAAGAAGATGATTCACATCTAGGTGACTTCATTGAGGACCAGGATGCACAATCTCCATCAGATCATGCAGCATATGAGTTGCTTAAAGAACAATTGGAAGATGTGTTAGATACACTAACTGACCGTGAAGAAAATGTATTACGCCTTCGCTTTGGACTAGATGATGGAAGAACAAGAACCCTTGAAGAAGTCGGGAAAGTTTTTGGAGTTACAAGAGAGCGTATTCGTCAGATAGAAGCAAAAGCTTTACGCAAACTAAGACACCCAAGTCGAAGCAAACGCTTAAAAGATTTCCTAGAATAAATTTTAGGAATTCTAGGGGTGTACAATGGGACAAGAGAAAAAAGAAATTATACTTGAAGAAATTAAATACTGGAAAACTTCTAAATTATTACCTTCTGAATACTGTGATTTTCTAATAATGTTATACACTCAAGGTGAAGGAATTACAGAACAGAAAGAACACCATCGAAAGCAACACGGAAGTATATGGTTCATGTTAGACCTTATTTTCTTGTTGCTTTTGATTCCTATTTTATTTCTGGGTTTATTTTTCTATAATCCATCTGTCATTGTAAGTTTATTAATTATATCAGGCATACTTTTAATTATTGGTGGCCATTATTATTACTACAAAAAGCTTAATACAGTATATGTTCATTTACCGATAATTTTATTTTTCCTCATATTTTTAATAAGCAGTATACATTTATTACAGTTAATAACTGGACAAGATACCTTAATAAAAGCCATTATATTTTTACATTGTTTCTTATGGCTATTGATCGGCTATTGGAAGCAATTGTATTATTTGGTTGCCTCAGGAATTGTTGGCGTAGTCATTTTAGTCATTTATTATTTTGTTATATAAATATTCACAATTTCTCTCTTTTAGTTTGAACAAATATCGAGTAAAATAGGGATAGTTTGGAATTTATACGTATGTACATAGAGCGCAACGAAGGAGGTCAAAATGACATGAAAAAAAATCTAATTATGCCATTTGCATTAACCGCACTACTTGGAATTACGGCTATGATTGTATTAGGTGGGGTTGGTATTTCACAGCAGGACCACGCTGAAGGTGATAGTGGGAGTGGAGAAGTTACAGCTAGCGCTGAAGAACTAGTAGAACAACAAAACTGTGTTTCTTGTCACGGTGCAGACCTTTCAGGAACTGGAACAGCTCCGAACATCAAAAATCTTCAGGATAAATATTCTATGGAAGAACTTGTTGATGTCATCAATAATGGTGTAGAAGATAGTAATTTAATGACTGGTGATTATGCTAACGAAGAGCAGGCAAAAGTCATCGCAGAATGGTTATTAAACGGTAAAGAATAGTTAATTAAAGTCCAGAAGCAAACTACTTGTTTCTGGACTTTTTTACACTTGTCTCTGTTAAAGTTAGTTGTTGATTCTACGAATCGCTGCAGGCGGACGCTTTCCGAAGACCTGGACGGTCAAGTGTCGGCGTTGGTCACAGGACGTGACCGACATTAGCCGACCGCGGGCACGGCCTCAGCGAAGGAACATCTATGAATATTCTCCACTGCATCTTTGTACCGAGGAAGCCTACTGCGAAGCATTACTAGTAGACGAAGGTACATCCCGCGTGATTTTCGCTCGTGCTGTTCCCGCAGGAGTCGCCGCCTTCCGCTTTTCGTAGAAAAAAACCTACTTACTTCTTTCTTTATAATATCAACATTAAGCTTTAACATTACCACACACATAAAGATACAAAGAACAGGAAGATGTTATATGAATGAATTATTATCTAAAAGGTTAAGAAGAGTAGCTTATTACATACATGATGATATTAAAGTTATCGCTGATATAGGTTCTGATCATGCTTATTTGCCATGCTATGTTTGTTTGCAAAACCCTGATTTATTTGCAATCGCTGGAGAAGTAAATGAAGGCCCATACTTAGCTGCAAAGAAACAAGTTGAAAAGTATGAACTAGAGAATCAGATTGATGTTAGATTAGGTGATGGTTTAAGTGTTTTAGATAAAGGGGAAGCTGATTGTATTACAATAGCAGGTATGGGAGGCACATTAATTGCCAAGATTCTAGCTGACGGAAAAGACAAGCTACCCCATGTTAAACGATTAGTGTTGCAACCGAATATTGACGCACATGCAATCAGAGAGTTCGCTGTTGAAGAAAAGTATGAAATTATTGCTGAAGAAATAATCGATGATGAAGGCTATATTTATGAAATATTAGTCCTGGAACCAACGATAAATATGGTTAATTATTCAGAGAAAGAAATGTATCTAGGCCCTCACTTAATTGAAAATAAAAATGAAGTATTCTATGAGAAGTGGCAACATGTTTTAAATAAAAAATATAAAATTATAGATCAAATGAAAAATGCACAAAACATCAATTATGAAAAAATTGATTATTTTAGTAAACAAGTTCAATGGATCGAGGAGGAGATAGAAAATGACAACAACAGTTAAAGACGTAATAAAAGTTCTAGAAGATTTTGCTCCAAAATCCTATGCATTTGATGGTGACCCCATTGGGTTACATGTGGGAAGCATGGACTCTAAAGTGAAAAATGTAATGGTCGCTTTAGATGTTCTTGAAGAAGTCGTTGATGAAGCTGTAGAAAAAAATGTTGATTTAATAGTGGCTCATCATCCATTAATTTTTAAGCCATTAAAATCTATTGATACTAACTCAGAAAAAGGACGAATTGTACAGAAACTATTGAAGCACAATATTTCTGTTTATGCTACCCACACAAATCTTGATATTGCTAGTGGTGGGGTAAATGATATGTTGATGAATCAACTCAATATTACTGATTCAGAAGTTCTTGTCCAAACCGGTGAAGATTCATTATATAAGTTAGTAATTTATGTCCCTGACACTCATGAAGATCAGTTGCGCGATGCTTTATCTGACGCTGGAGCTGGTCATATTGGTGATTATAGTCACTGCACATTCAATATGCATGGAACTGGTACGTTTAAACCTTTAGAAGGTGCTGATCCGTATATTGGTAATCAAGGTGACTTAGAAAAGGTTTCCGAAATAAAAATGGAGACAATAGTCCCTGCAAGTATTTTAGATGAGGTTATCAAAGCTGCAATTGAAGCACATCCTTATGAGGAAATGGCTTATGATGTTTTTCCAGAGAAATTAGAAGGATTTACACGAGGGCTAGGACGTATTGGAAAATTAGATCAACCAGTCAGTTTAAAGGATTTTTCTGAGCAAGTTAAAGAAGCATTCGACGTTCCATTTGTAAGAATGGTGGGTGATTCTTCAAAAACTGTTAAAAATGTAGCAGTGATTGGTGGCGATGGAAACAAATATATCCATCACGCAAAAGTTAAAGGGGCTGATGTGTTAATCACAGGTGACATTTATTATCATACAGCTCATGATGCACTGGGTATGGGATTATCTATGATTGACCCAGGTCACCATATTGAGAAAGTGATGAAAACAGAATTAGCTAAAATTCTTAGTGAAAGAAGCCATCACTTAAACGTTGAATATATCTCCTCGGAAAAAATCACTGAACCATTTAGATTAATTTAAAAGTAAACCAATTTAGGTTTGCCTATTATCTGTTTATTTAGAATCTTTTTAAATATCGCCTCTTTGTTGACATAATCTTTAAGCGTTGATAATCTTATTGAAAATATAAAAGGGGGAGGATTATAAAATGGTTTGGGAGCAAAAATTTCAAAAAGAGGGACTAACATTTGATGATGTATTATTACTACCTGCGAAATCAGATGTTCTTCCACGTGACGTTTCTGTCAAGGTCAGATTATCAGAAACGTTGAAATTAAACGCACCGATTATTAGTGCAGGTATGGACACTGTTACTGAAGCAGATATGGCAATTGCCATGGCTAGACAAGGTGGTCTAGGTGTGATTCACAAAAACATGTCCATTGAAGAACAGGCGGATCAAGTTGATAAAGTTAAACGTTCAATCCGTGGTGTTATTACAAATCCGTTTTTCTTAACACCAGAACACCAAGTTTTTGATGCTGAGCATCTAATGGGCAAATATCGAATCTCTGGTGTTCCAATTGTAAATAATGAGGACGAACAAAAGCTAGTTGGTATCATTACCAATCGTGACTTGCGTTTCATTCAGGATTACTCTTCAATCATTTCAGAAGTCATGACGAAAGAGAACCTGGTTACAGCCCCTGTTAATACTACTTTAGAACAAGCTGAACAGATTTTACAAGAGAATAAAATTGAAAAACTACCTCTTGTAGATGATAAGGGAACTCTAAAAGGTTTAATTACGATTAAAGATATTGAAAAAGTTATTGAATTCCCTCATTCAGCCGTAGATTCAAAAGGTCGTTTAGTAGTCGCTGCAGCCATTGGTGTAACAGGCGATGTCATGTTACGCGCCGAAAAGTTAGTTGAAGCTGGCGTTGATGCATTAGTTATAGACACTGCACACGGCCATTCGCAGGGCGTTATAGATGCTGTGAAACGAATTAGATCATCCTTTTCAGATGTGAACTTAATCGCAGGTAACGTGGCAACACCAGAAGCAACTAAAGAGCTAATTAATGCTGGTGCAGATATCATCAAGGTAGGAATTGGCCCTGGTTCTATTTGTACAACTCGTGTTGTTGCCGGCGTTGGTGTCCCACAAATTTCAGCTATCTATGATTGCGCAACAGAAGCTAGAAAGCACAATGTACCGATTATTGCTGATGGAGGAATTAAATTCTCAGGTGATATTGTTAAGGCTATTGCTGCTGGAGGACATGCAGTCATGTTAGGTAGTATGTTTGCAGGAACTTCGGAAAGTCCTGGTCATACTGAAATCTTTCAGGGGCGTCGCTATAAGGTATACAGAGGAATGGGTTCTGTTAGTGCCATGGAAAAAGGGAGTAAGGACCGATACTTCCAAGAAGAAAATAAAAAGTTTGTACCTGAAGGGATTGAAGGAAGAGTTCCTTATAAAGGCCCAGTAAGTGAAACACTTTACCAATTAATTGGTGGCTTAAAATCAGGAATGGGTTATTGTGGTTCGCCTAATCTAGAAAAGCTTAGAGAAGAAGCTCAATTTGTAAAGATTACGAATGCAGGACTTAAGGAAAGTCACCCACATGATGTACAAGTCACAAAAGAAGCTCCTAATTACTCGTTTTAAAAATTAATAAACCAAACCCTTTTATAAAAATCGGATTCTTCATATATACTCGCCAATATGGGGCGAAAGTCTCTACCAGGTTGCCGTAAACAACCTGACTATGAAGGTTTGAAATTCTTATTTAGAATTCTGCCTTTGTAGTTTTAGGCAGAATTCTATTTTTTTAGGGTTTGAAACAAGTGTGAGGTGAAATAAATGCAAGAAATTAATGAAAAAATTATTGTGTTGGATTATGGAAGTCAATACAATCAACTAATCACTCGTCGTATTCGTGAATTTGGTGTTTTTAGTGAATTACACCCCCATGATTTAACAGCTGACGAAATTAAAGAGTTAAATCCAACCGGCATTATTCTATCAGGTGGACCAAATAGTGTTTATGGAGAAGACGCATTTACTATTGATGAAGAAATATTTCAATTAGGAGTACCCATTTTAGGAATCTGTTATGGTATGCAGCTTATCGCTCATCATTTTGGTGGAAATGTTGGTCAAGCAGGAAAGAGAGAATATGGAAAAGCTCTGATTACAAGAGAAACAAATTCTAGTCTATTTGCGACTTTACCTAAGGAACAACAAGTATGGATGAGTCATGGCGATCATGTAACTGAAGCACCTGAAAGTTTCACAGTAGATGCATTTAACCCATCATGTCCAATAGCTGCATTCAGTGATGAAGACAGACAATTGTATGGCGTACAATTTCATCCAGAAGTAAAGCATTCTGAATACGGAAATGATCTATTAAAGAATTTTGTTATGAATATCTGTAATTGCCACGGCGAATGGACAATGGAGAATTTCATAGATATTGAAGTTGAGAAAATTCGTGAACAAGTTAAAGGAAGAAAAGTACTATGTGCATTAAGTGGCGGTGTCGATTCTTCTGTTGTAGCAGTTCTTCTTCATAAAGCTATAGGTGATCAATTGACATGTATTTTTGTGGATCATGGGTTATTAAGAAAGAACGAAGCTGAAGATGTTATGACAATGTTCAGTGAAGGATTCAATATGAATGTCTTAAAAATAGACGCTAAAGATCGCTTCCTAGGAAAATTAAAAGGCGTCTCAGACCCAGAACAAAAGCGCAAGATTATCGGTAATGAGTTTATTTATGTTTTTGAAGATGAATCCAATAAATTAAAAGATATTGCTTTCTTAGCGCAGGGTACGCTCTATACAGATATTATTGAAAGTGGTACGAAAACTGCTCAAACGATTAAGTCACACCATAATGTAGGTGGGCTTCCAGAGCGAATGGAATTTGATTTAATTGAACCGTTAAACACATTATTTAAAGATGAGGTTCGAAAACTTGGAGAAGAACTAGGTATACCAAAACATATTGTTTGGCGTCAACCTTTCCCGGGACCAGGATTAGCTATTCGAGTATTAGGTGAGATTACCGAACAGAAATTAGAGATTGTTAGAGAATCAGATGCTATATTACGTGAAGAAATTAAAAATAATAATTTAAATCGTGATGTATGGCAGTACTTTACGGTGTTACCTGGAGTTCAAAGTGTAGGGGTTATGGGAGATCAACGAACTTATGATCATACGATTGCCATAAGAGCAGTTACTTCTGTAGATGGAATGACATCAGATTGGGCAAGGATACCGTTTGATGTTTTAGAACAGATATCAACGAGAATGGTTAATGAAGTTAGTCATATTAACCGTGTTGTTTATGATATTACGAGTAAGCCCCCGTCAACAATTGAATGGGAATAAGATTATGAAGTGATAAAACCAGCTATGTTAAATCATAGCTGGTTTTTGTTTGGATTTTATTGTAAAGTGGAGAATATTTCTTGTAGTGTTCACTTAATTTCTTATAGAACGACTAAAAGTTCTCGTAGGAAATAGATTTTTTCTCATAGCAAGGTTAAAAGTTCTTGTAGAATAGAGGTTTCTTCTTGTAGATAATTTAGTATTTCTCTTAGGGATAATAAAAAGGTTTAAAAAAACAAAAGCACTCGTATATAACGAGTGCTTTTGTGAACTTAATATATATGCTGCCATAATTATGCGCGCTTTTTCTTTTTAGGTTTTACTTTTGGTAAAATTTTGTTGTTTGTAACTTTAGATTCTTTAACCCATGTTTCCTGATCTTCAGGGTTATAATTTTCGATGAAACGAATGACTTCTTTTGTAATTGGAGTAGGTGTTGAAGCTCCTGCTGTGATAGCAACTTTTTTACAACCTTTTAACCAATCTAGATCGATTTCTGATACATCGGCTATGCGATAAGCTTCCGTACCAGCAATTTGCTTAGAAACTTGTGCTAAACGGTTAGAGTTATTGCTCATAGGATCACCTACAACTAGAGTTAAATCAGCATCTTTGGCTTGTTCCGCCACAGCTTCTTGTCGAACTTGTGTTGCCATGCAAATTTCTTGAACCATTTCAGTTTGAGGATACAATTCTTGAACTTTCAGCATGACATCATAAACATCCCACTGACTCATTGTCGTTTGGTTCGTAACAATAATTTTAGTGTTTTCGTCAAAATCTAATTGCCCAGCGTCCTCTTCAGTAGTAATTAGATGAACGTGACCAGGTTCAACACCAACTGCACCTTCAGGCTCTGGATGTCCTTTTTTGCCAATGTAGACAACTTCATAACCTTCTGCTACCTTTTCACGAATAAGGTCATGAGTACGTGTTACATCCGGGCAGGTGGCATCAAGTACTGTAAGCCCTTTGTTTTCAGCAATTTCTTTTACTTCAGGTGATACACCATGCGCAGTAAATACTACAGTACCTTCATTTATATCCTTCAATAACTCAAGACGGCTTTTTCCTTTTTGGTCAAGAGTAACAATACCTTCATCTTTAAACGCTTTAGTTACATGACTATTGTGAACGATCATTCCTAAAATGTAGATCGGTCTTGGCAAGTTTGGGTCCTTTGCGGCATTGCTTGCGATGACCATAGCATCAACAACTCCATAGCAATAACCTCTAGGAGCAATTTTTATTACTTCCATTAAAATGGCCTCCCCATTTCATACTATCTATGCCTATTATAATGGTTATAGGCTCTCTTGACAAAATGTTTATTCTAGTGGCATTTGAGGTATGTCTCCTTTATAATGAAACATGTTAGAGTTAAAAGGAGAATGAATAAAATGAAACGTTATTTTCAATCGTATCAAGTTAGTCAAAACATGTTAAACATTATTAATCAATTGCAGTTTAAACAGCCAACAGAAATACAGCATCGTGTGATTCCATCTGCTCTTAGAAATGAAAATATTATTGGTCAATCACAAACTGGAACAGGTAAAACACATGCTTATTTAATTCCGTTAATTGATCAATTAAATTTAGAGGACCAGAGTGTCCAAAAAATGATTATTGCACCAACTCGTGAATTGGCCATGCAAATTTTTCATGAAGTTAAAAAAATGATGGATTTCACTGAAGAAGGTCAGTTTTCTGCCAGGCTAGTTATTGGTGGAACTGATAAGGAAAGAGAGCTGCAAAAGTTCTCAAAACAGCCACACGTCATTGTCGGTACACCAGGTCGTATTTTAGATTTTATCAATGAAAATGCAATTAATCCCTCAACTGTTAACAGTGTTGTTATTGATGAAGCGGATCTATTAATTGACCTCGGACTAATTGAAGAAGTTGACCAAATACTGGGTCGTATGTATGAAGATGTACAGACATTGGTATTTTCAGCAACTATTCCCAAGAAGCTTCAACCATTTTTAAAGAAATACTTAATTAATCCTAATTATATTGTTATAGATGATGAATCATACAATAAAAATTTAGAACATCGATTGATTCCAAGACGTCATCGAAATGCAGCCGAATTAATCATTGAATCAACAAAACTAATTCATCCATACATTGCATTGATATTTGTAAATAAAAAAGAGCATGCTGATGAATTACGTGAAGAATTATTAAATAAAGGATTAGAAGCCGGGATTATACATGGTGGTTTGAAGCCGCGTGAACGTAAGCGAGTATTAAATGACTTGCGAAATTTAAAATTTCAATATATCGTTGCTACTGATTTAGCAGCTCGAGGTATTGATATACCAGGTGTAAGTCATGTATTTAATGCAGAGTTCCCGCAAGATGTTGAGACTTACACTCACCGTGTTGGAAGAACTGCTCGAGCTGGCAATAAGGGTACTGCTGTAACATTTTATGATGAAAAAGATTTACCTCTAATTGAAAAACTTGAGGAAACAGGCATCGAATTCCATAACTTTGACATCAAAAATGGAGAATGGGCTCCGGTTAAAGAATGGAATGTTAGAGAGAAAAGAAAAGAGCATGAAAATGAACTTGAGAAAGAAGCATGGAAAAAAGTAAGAAAGCGTAAAAAAATTAAGCCAGGCTATAAGAAGAAAATGAAACAAGAGAAAGAACAAATCAAAAAACAATTGAAAAGAGAGAAATTCAAAAAGATGAACAAGGGGAGGAGAAAGTAAATGACTTTGAAGTTAGGGTCACACGTATCGATGAGTGGTAAAAAAATGTTATTAGCATCAAGTGAAGAAGCTGTGTCATATGATGCAAATACATTTATGATTTACACGGGTGCGCCACAAAATACAAGGAGAAAAGATATTGAAGAATTAAACATTGAGGCCGGACAACAACATATGAAGGAGCATGGTATAGAAGAATTTATTGTACATGCCCCTTATATTATTAATATCGGTAATACAACAAAACCTGCAACATTTGAATTAGGTGTTAACTTTTTACAGTCTGAAATTGACCGTACAGAAGCATTAGGTGCCAAACAAATTGTATTACACCCGGGTGCTCATGTTGGTGCCGGAGCAGATGCAGGTATTGAAAAAATTATTGAAGGGTTGAATCAAATCCTTCAAAAAGATCAACATGTTCAAATTGCATTAGAAACAATGGCCGGTAAGGGGTCTGAATGTGGAAGAACATTTGATGAAATCGCTAAAATCATTGATGGTGTTAAGTATAATGAACATCTATCCGTATGTTTTGACACATGTCACGTCCATGATGCAGGCTACGATATTGTAAATGACCTGGATGGTGTTTTGAAAGAATTCGATGATATAATTGGTTTAGATCGAATGAAAGTGATTCATATTAACGATAGTAAGAATGAATGTGGAGCTCATAAAGACCGTCATGAAAACATTGGATTTGGGCATATTGGTTTTGATGCAATTCATAAAGTAGTTCATCATCCTGATTTAATGCATTTACCTAAAATTTTAGAAACACCTTATGTGGGTGAAGATAAAAAGAACAAAAAGCCACCTTATGCTTTTGAAATAGAAATGCTTAAAAAAGGTGAGTTTGACCCCGATTTAAAAGAAAAGATTATGAAACAGTAGTTAAATTAAATGATCTAAATTATACTGTTTAGCTAACTGTCTAAGCAGTTGATCTGCTTGTTGTGCTTCTTTTTTACCAATATTTGTTTCAACATATCGGAAAGTTCTTGATCGATCCCGCGCTGAAAAGGGGTCGATCGTTTCTTTTTTTATGAAAGATATTAATTGTGTCGCTTGCCCTCGAGTGATATTGATGCCATACCTTTTTCCATAATTTACAATTTCATCAGGTGTTGAGGCATATAACCTCGTTCTTATTAATTGTTTTAACATAAGTTTGGAAATCTCCTCTCAATAAACTCAACACTATATATATGCAAATCAAATTAAAAATTGAGGTGCTTTCCAAAATTTACTTATGTAAAAAACAAATTTCCTCACACACTAAGAATATCACGAGGAAAGTGAGGTATAAGATAATGGCAGATTATGATGATAAATATCCGAATAGTTTTGACGATGATCAAGATTATTTTCCTAATAAAGGTGAAAAACAAAAGAATGTATATGATGATTTTACAGAATACGAAGCCAGAGATATTGGACCAGATACAGAATTCGCAAGTGAAACAGCAACGTTTAACCCCAGTGAATTAGATGAAGATAAAATTAGAAAAGAAGAAAAGGAAACACGATTTGAAGAACATGTAGATGCTGGTTGGGGTTGGATTGCATTAGTTGTATCATTATTATCATTCTTTGTTTGGACCCTGTTATTCGCAGTTGTAGGAGCTGTAATGGGTATATATGCCAAAAGAAGAGGTGCTGACACCCTCGGTAATATAGCAATTGGCTTAGCTCTTTTAGCTGTTGCACTGAGATTATTTGTATTTCCTATAATGTAAAAAAACCCTTACTGCTCAATTTTGAGCGGTAAGGGTTTTCTATTATGCTTTTTGTTTTTCTTCTTCTTGTTTTTTATAATGTTCTTCAGCAAGTTTATCGACTTCTTTTTTCAACTCATCAACCATAGTTTCTTCTGGAACCTTACGAATAATTTCACCATGTCTAAATAGAAGTCCTTCTCCACGTGCCCCTGCGATACCAATATCAGCTTCACGTGCTTCACCTGGACCGTTTACAGCACAACCGAGTACTGCCACTTTAATTGGCGCTTTAATCTTTTGGATATATTCTTCAACTTCGTTTGCAATACTAATTAAATCAATTTCAATACGCCCACAAGTAGGGCATGAAATTAATGTAGCAGCATTTGAAGCTAATCCAAATGATTTTAATAGTTCTTTTGCTACTTTAACTTCTTCAACCGGATCGGCACTTAATGAAATTCGAAGTGTACTTCCGATACCTTTACTTAGAATAACACCTAAACCAGCAGCACTTTTTACTGTTCCGGCAAATAGTGTACCTGATTCAGTAATACCTAAGTGTAGAGGATAAGGAATGACTTCTGCTGCTTTTTCATATGCTTCAGTTGCTAATTTAACATCAGAAGCTTTTAATGACACGATAATATTGTGGAAATCTAAGTCCTCAAGGATTTTGATATGTCCTAAAGCACTTTCAACCATGGCATCTGCTGTTGGATAACCATACTTCTCTAGTAAATGTCTTTCTAGAGAACCGGCGTTAACTCCAATACGAATTGGAATACCTCGTTTTTTTGCTGCATTAACAACCTCTTCAACTTTTTCGCGCTTACCGATATTACCTGGGTTAATACGGATTTTGTCTGCTCCACCTTCAATAGCTTTCAAGGCGTATCTATAGTTAAAGTGAATATCAACAACAAGTGGTATATTAATACGTTTTTTAATTTCTGGAATAGCGTCTGCTGCACGGTCATCAGGACATGCAACACGAACAATCTGACATCCAGCTTCTTCTAAACGATGTATTTCATTAACAGTTGCTTCAACATCATGTGTTTTCGTTGTGGTCATTGATTGAATGATAACTTCATCTTTACCACCAATGATTACATCCCCGACTTTAACGGGTCTAGTGTCTTTACGGTGAATAATCGTAGACATGCTACAACTCCCCTTTTTTCTATAAAAAATACTTAAATTTATCACTATCATAGATAATAACATAAAATTAGAGGATTATGCTATTAGTCCTAACTGTTATAATAATAAATATGAGTAAGATTTTTCAAAAAGAAGCACTTATTTTCTATAAAAGGGTGAGTGAAATGATGATTCTACAATCTATAGTGGGTGTGTTTGTCGTTACATTTCTAGGTATGTTTTTTTTAATTGGAGAGATGTTTGTTAAATTAAAAGGTCTTGGTTTAATCCTGGGAATTGGATTTATCACACTATATTTCATGTCTCATGTTTCATCTTTTAATTTAATTATGATGGGTATCGCTTTCTTAATTGGAATTGGCTTGATTATTGTAGATGGAAAATTTATTGGTGATGGCACAATTGGTATAGTCGGATTTGTTTTAATCTTACTTTCGGTAGCTTTTGCTGCTTCAAATTGGACTTTAGCGATGTATAGTGTAGCAGGTGTTATTTTGGGGAGTTTAAGCAGCCTTTTACTTATAAAAATGCTACCCCGTAGAGATATGTGGTCAAAAATTGCTTTAATGGATCAATTAACCAGTGAAAAAGGATATAATTCACTAAATCATTCTTATAAAGATTTACTAAATAAAGAAGGGATTACTCAAACAGTTTTAAGACCTTCAGGAAATATTAAGGTGAATGGAGAAGAGTACAGTGCCGTTTCAAAAGGGAATTGGATTGAGAAGAACCACGCAATTAGAATTGTAAATATCGATGGAACAAAAATCGAAGTGGAAGAAGTTAATAAGGAATAACGATTATTTAAAAACAAATACAAATGAAGTTTTTGAGGGACGCGTACTCAGATTATATAGTGTTACAAATTTAGTAATTTTTAAATGTAAAGTTTATGTAAAGTTTGTATAAACTATATTTACATTGTTGATTCTCAAACATAAAATAAGACTCGGTATTTTTTGACTATAACTACAGGGGTGACTTTATGAATTTGCAAGAAATGATATTCTTATTTGTCGGTGGTTTAGGTATTTTCTTATTCGGTATTAAATACATGGGTGATGGCCTTCAGAAGTCTGCTGGGGACAAACTTCGAGACATCCTTGACCGATTTACAACAAACCCGTTTATGGGGGTTTTAGCTGGTGCAGTTGTAACAATATTAATTCAATCAAGTTCTGGAACTACAGTACTAGTTATTGGGTTAGTTAATGCTGGGTTTATGACACTAAGACAAGCAATCGGTGTTATCATGGGGGCTAACATCGGTACAACAGTTACAGCGTTTATCATTGGTATTGATATTAAAGCCTATGCTTTACCAATTCTGGCATTAGGTACTTTCTTAATTTTCTTCTTTAAGAATAAGAAAGTTAACTATATTGGACAAACTGTATTTGGTTTTGGTGCACTATTCTATGGTTTAGAGCTAATGGGTGAAGGGATGAAGCCTTTACGTTCATTAGAATCTTTCCAAGAACTTACGGTTAGTATGAGTGAGATTCCTTTATTAGGTGTTGCGATAGGTACAATATTTACAGTTGTTGTACAAAGTTCATCTGCCACCATTGGTATACTACAACAATTATACGCTGAAGGGGCAATTTCAAATTTAGATGCTGTGTTACCAGTATTATTTGGTGATAACATTGGTACCACAGTAACAGCGGCAATTGCTGCAATCGGTGCAAGTATAGCAGCTAAACGTGCTGCTGCCGTTCACGTTCTTTTTAATTTATTAGGCGCAACAGTATTTTTAATATTGTTAATTCCATTTACGTCATTAATTGAATGGATTTCTAGTGGGTTAATGTTAGAACCTAAAATGCAAATTGCTTTCGCGCACGGGATTTTTAACTTAACTAACGTGATTATTCAATTCCCGTTCATTGCACTATTAGCATTATTAGTGACTAAAATTATTCCTGGTAAGGACAGTATTATAGATTATAAACCAAGACACTTGGATCCTATTTTTATTCAGCAATCACCTTCTGTAGCCGTGGCTCAAGCCAAAGAAGAGTCGATTCATATGGGTGAGATTGCAATTAAAGGACTGCAAGAATCTAAATTGTTCTTAAATAACAACTAATCTAAGCATGCTGAAATTGCTTATTCATTAGAAGATGCGATCAATAATCTTGATAAGAAAATTACAAACTATTTAGTACAAACATCAGGTTCGATTTCAGAATCAGATAGTGCTTCGCATTCATCAGTGGTGGATATTGTAAGAGATATTGAACGAATTGGTGACCACTTTGAAAATATTGTTGAATTGATTGAATACAGAATTACAAATAAAGTTAATATGACAGATCAGGCCTATGAAGATATGAATGAAATGTTCGATTTAACCATTGATACAGTTTCGCAGGCTATTGACGCTTTTGCTAACATGGATGAAGAAAAAGCTAAAGCTGTTATGAAAAAAGAAGAAGAAATTGATTCAATGGAACGTAAATTCCGTAAGAAACACATTTTACGTTTAAATGAAGGGTTATGCTCTGGATCAGCCGGTATTGTATTTGTAGATATTATTAGTAACTTAGAGCGTATCGGTGACCATGCCAAAAACATTGCTCAAGAAGTTGGCGGTAAAAAAGAGGAGTAAGTAATTCATTAACCCGTACTGAACAGTTTTAGTACGGGTTTTATATTTTATATAAAAAGTATGAGATATTTTATTGACAAGTTTTCCGTATCATGATAAATTATATCTCGTCGCAATCATTAGTTAAACAAAGTGACTAGCACTAATATTCCAGCGTAGCTAAGCGTAAACTTCTTGGAATACATCTGAGTAGCTTTGCGAGGAGCGTATGCTTCGCAGAAAAATCTTCCGACGCGATTAGCACAGTAAATACGCATATTGTTCTTAGTAAAATTAAAAGAACTAAAAATTATTTAATATTCCAGCGTAGCTCAGTGGTAGAGCAATCGGCTGTTAACCGATTGGTCGCAGGTTCGAATCCTGCCGCTGGAGCCATTGGCGGCGTAGCTCAGCTGGCGAGAGCGTACGGTTCATACCCGTGAGGTCGGGGGTTCGATCCCCTCCGCCGCCATTACATAACTAAATGAATACCGGAGCTTTAAAGATTTAAGCTTTGGACCGTTACATTAACATAACAGTCAGCCTAGTATTATGGCGGTCGTGGCGAAGTGGTTAACGCACCGGATTGTGGCTCCGGCATTCGTGGGTTCGATTCCCACCGATCGCCCCATAACAATTTTATAGCTTGGACCCTTAGCTCAGCTGGTTAGAGCTATCGGCTCATAACCGATCGGTCGCAGGTTCGAGTCCTGCAGGGTCCACCATTTTTCTTTTCACGGAGGAGTACCCAAGTCCGGCTGAAGGGAGCGGTCTTGAAAACCGCCAGGGGCTTCACGGCCCGCGGGGGTTCGAATCCCTCCTCCTCCGCCATATTTTTAAACACTAACAAGCTACATTATTAGCTTGTTTTTTTGTTTAGCACAGTTTAACCTTAATGTTAGTAACAAAGTATATTTATTTAGAATTGTAATATTCTACAAGGAGCGAAAGGCGGCGACTCCTGGTCGACTAAAAAGCGGCTACGTCGTGCGCCTGCGATTACTCGGCGCAAATTAAAACAAAGAAGTAATGCAAGTAGCATTTGTGGCCAACGTCGACACTTGAACGTCCGGGTCTTCGCGGGAACAGCGCGAGCTAAAAATCACACGGGATGCACTTGCATCTTCTAGTAACGCTTCGAAGTAAGCTTCCTCGAGCAAAGATGCAATGGAGATTAATCATTGAGGTGCCTTCGTTGAGGCCGTGCCCGCAGAAAGCGTCCGCCTGTAGCGATTCGTAGAATCAACAACAAACTCTAATAAAGCCTTATGTTTAAAATACATTGCTTAAGGAAATTGTAAATATGTAAGTTAATGATTATTACTAATTCATGCAAAAGTGTTGCATGGATTGGCTAGCATTGGTAATCTTTAAATGAGTAGGGATTCATAGTCCCTTATAAAGTTGAAGGAGGAATCTCATTATGGCTAAATTTGAACTACCAGAATTACCTTACGCTTACGATGCGTTAGAACCACACATCGACAAGGAAACAATGAACATTCACCACACTAAGCACCACAATACTTATGTGACAAAATTAAACGCAGCACTAGAAGGCCATGCAGATCTTCAGGAAAAATCATTAGAGGAGCTATTACAGAACCTAGATTCTCTACCAAGTGATATTCAAACAGCTGTACGTAATAACGGTGGCGGTCATTCAAACCACAGTTTATTCTGGACAGTGTTATCTCCAAATGGTGGAGGCGCACCATCTGGCGAACTAGCAGACAAAATTAATGAAGCATTTGGTAGCTTTGATGAATTTAAAGAAAAATTCGCAGCTGCTGGTGCTGGACGTTTCGGATCAGGTTGGGCTTGGTTAGTAGTTAAAAATGGTAACTTAGAAATTACTTCAACTCCAAACCAAGATACACCGGTTATGGAAGGTGTAACTCCTATTCTTGGCCTTGACGTTTGGGAGCACGCTTATTACTTGAAATATCAAAACCGTCGTCCTGATTACATTTCAGCATTCTGGAATGTTGTAAACTGGGATGAGGTTGCTAAACGTTACGAAGAAGCAAAATAAGTATTTGTAATTGATTAAAAAGAGTCGACTAATGTTAGTCGGCTCTTTTTTTATATCTATTTCTCAATTATTATGCCATCTTTATTTCTGACTCAAAGGTATATACTACATGGATTTGCAAAAAATATAGGTTAGGAAATGAGGGATAACATGTTTTCTAACCAGCTGTCTGGTGTTAGTCATAAAGAGAAAAAGAATTTAGGGTTGTTATTAGTAATTGGATGGCTATATACGTTAGGTATTTACTTATCAAGTATTTTCGTAAATATATTTCTATGGAAACAAACTGGTGATTTATATATTTTAGCTTTGTATAATTTATCGATTTATCTAGTGCAAACATTGATCTTTATATGTATTGGTAAATGGGCGAAAAAAATAGATCGTGTCATTATTTTAAGGGCTGGTATTTTCATTATTTCAGTCTTTTTTATTTCTGTTTTACTTTTAAGTACAAAAGCTTCAGATTTATATTTAATGTTAGGAGCAATCATTGGAGCAGGGTATGGTTTATTTTGGCTAGCTTACAACATATTAATTTTCGAAGTAACTGAACCTTATACTCGAGACTTTTTTAATGGGATGTTTGGTGCTCTACAATCGTTAAGTGGCATGGTAGGCCCATTATCTGCCGGGTTTATTATTACGAATTTAACAGGGTATAAAGGGTATCTAACGATTTTCTTTATCTCTTTTGTTCTTTTTATACTGGCTATTATTTGCAGTATTTTTTTAGAACGACGAACAGTAGATGGTGACTATAATATCAAAGAAGTCATTAAAGAAAGAAAACGAAATAAACAATGGAACTTGATGTTAGGGGCTCACTTATTTCAAGGCATGCGCGAAGGTGTATTTTTATTTTTAATTGGTTTATGGGTTTATTTAGGGACTCAAAGTGAGTTAATTGTTGGGATTTATAACATGATCTATGCTCTCGCTTCATTCGTGATGTATCAAGTTGTTGCCAGAATTGTTAAACCTGACAATCGTAAGTCTCTAATCGTCCTGGGTGCAATATTTCTATATGTAACTGTCATTTGGTTAATTTTCGCAAATGAGCCTTTAGATTATTATATCTATGCTGGAACACTAGGTGTTTTTCTGCCGCTGTTCTTTGCCCCATATATGTCTATTTCTTACGATATTATTGGTCAAGCAAGAAATGCAAGAGAATATAGAGTTGAATACATTATATTTCGTGATATCGTATTAAACTCAGGGAGAGCTATTTCTTTAATATTGTTTTTAGTCGGTTTATCTTTTTTCACACCCGTACAATGGATGAAATACGCTGTATTAATTTTTGGAGTAGGTTATTTAATCTCTGGGCTAATCATCATCAAAATCAATCGTTTAAGGCACCAAATTAATGAATAATTTTTGAAACGACTTCAGCTAAAACATTAAGGGTGGTATAATATGTTATAGATAAAAAAGAAGAGGGGGAGGATCAGTTTGACAAATAAAAAGAAACAAAAATCACATTTACCTCTTCGCTTAAATGTTTTGTTTTTTGCAATCTTTTTGCTTTTTTCTGTGTTAATTTTGCAACTAGGTGTTGTACAAATTTTATACGGAGAAGATGCTCAAGCAGAAATTGATCGTACAGAAAATGTAACGTCTAAAATTCCTGTACCTAGAGGGGAAATTTACGATCGTTATGGGAATGTAGTGGTTGATAATGAACTCAAATATGCCATTACATATACCCCACAACGAAATGTTCAGCCTGAGGATAATTTAGAAATCGCTGAAATGTTGACGGAATATATGACAATGAATCCAGAATCTGTGACTAAGAGAGATATTAAAGATTACTTAATCTTAAAAGACCGTCAGAAAGCATACAGTCGTTTAACCAATGAAGAAAAAAATTTACCTAACTCAGAGCAGTACAGTTTAGTTCTGGACCGAATACCTGATACTGAAATAAATAGTCTCAGTGAAAAAGAATTACAAATTATTGCTATTAAACGTGAACTTGATCAAGCCACTCAATTAACACCTCACGTTATAAAAAGTGGTAGTGGTAAAGCTGACAAATCAGAAAATAAATATGCTCTAACTAAAAAAGAATATGCCGTTATTGCGGAACATGCTAATCAGTTGCCAGGTATCAATGTAGCAACGGATTGGGACCGTAAAAAACCATTTACCCCAACATTAAACTCTTTAATTGGTAATGTAACATCAAGTCAAAGCGGCTTACCTAGAGAAAAGTTAAATTATTATTTATCACGTAACTATAAATTAAATGATCGTGTTGGCGAAAATGGAATAGAAGAGGAATATGAAACCTATCTTCAGGGTCAAAAAGAGGTTAGGAAACATATTACAAACTCCAGTGGTGAGGTCATTAGAAGTGAACTCGTCAGACAAGGTGAACGTGGTAAAGATTTAATGCTATCAATCGATATGGAACTTCAAAAAAGGATTGATAAAATCCTGCAAGAAGAACTTAAAAAAGTTATTGAAGAGAACCCTAATGAAAATAAACATTTAAACAAAGCTTTAGCTGTTATGATGGACCCAAATACAGGTGAGGTATTAGCAATGTCAGGGCAAGTTTATCACCGAGCAGATGAAGATACGCCTGCTAGATTTACTAATGAGGCCTATAGGGTTTTATACGATGCACACTTGCCTGGTTCTACAATTAAGGGTGCAACAATTTTAACTGGCCTTGATACTGGTGTCATTCAACCAAATACAGAATTTAGGGACCGCCCACTTATTTTTTATGGATCTCCAGACTTTAGGTCCTGGTCCAATTTGGGTGTAGTTGACGATATAGAAGCATTACAAAGATCATCTAATATTTATATGTTTAGATTGGCTATGAGACTTGGAGGCCAATGGGATTACACACCAAATAATCGATTAAGCTATAACGGTGAAGGGTTTTCAACGTTATCTAATTACTTTAGACAGTTTGGGTTAGGGTCTACAACAGGCATCGATTATCCGTATGAAGCACAAGGTGTATTAGGCGACGATAGTGTTAAAGGCTATGAAGTTATGCACATGGCTATTGGTCAGTATGAAGCGTATACGCCAATGCAATTAGTACAGTATGTTTCAACTATTGCTAATGGTGGTTACCGAATCGAGCCTCATATTGTTAAACAGATTCATGCACCGACAAATGAGAGTAAATTAGGTCCAATATATATTTCAAATGATCCGACCGTATTGAATAAAGTCGAAATTAAAGATGAATATTTTGAGCGTGTACAGGAAGGTTTCCGTCGTGCTTTTCAAGAGCCAGGTGGTACAGCGTATTATAAATTCGGGGATGCAAAATACAAACCTGCTGGGAAGACCGGAACTGCTGAAAGTGCAATTTACCCTGGTGATGGTACCAGAATAGACACGATTAATTTGTCTTTAGTAGGTTATGCTCCGCATGACAAGCCTGAGGTTGCTTTTGCGCTAATCGTACCACATTTAGAGGATACTGACCCACATATTAATAATGATATTGGACGTAAGATTCTTGATGCTTACTTTGAGTTAAAAGAGGAACGACAAAAAGGAGAGCCTTCGGATTCAGAAAAAGAAATTGAAGAAAATGCTGAATCTGAAAAAGAAGAAGAATAGCTTCTTAAAAGAATTAAAAAAGAAATGTCTACATCAATGGAGGCCACTGAAAAAGTCCGATTTTAAAAATCAGCCCATCTTTTTTCCAAGTTTGGAAGAAAGATGGGCTGATTTCTTTTATAATATAAGTAGTACATAAAAGTGAGGGATTGGATGATTGAACGTCAACTTTCGTTAGACATTAGTGAATTCTCTGGATTATACGATGCTATAATTCCGGAAGATCATTTACTGAGACAAATTAA
>NZ_SOPW01000019.1 GCF_004402015.1 Filobacillus milosensis | reverse complement strand
TTTTTCCAAAACGATTGTTTCATGGCAGGGCCTCCAAGCGACGTTTTCAACGTCGTGCGGAAGAAAAATAGGTTCGCCAAACTAAGGGTGAAAAATGTCCATTTTATTGACAGAAGTTCATCATTCGCCGTTTGGCCAGAGGTAACTCGCCATTTTATAATTTAATTGATACGACTTTAGGTTCAGTCATGGACTCGATTGAAAATTTTACACCTTCTCGGCCTAAACCAGAATTTTTCACACCACCGAATGGCATTTCATCAATTCGGTAATCGCTTGTATCATTAACCATGACTCCACCACAATGTAAGTTATGAATAGCATAAAAAGCATGATCCAGGTTCTTAGTAAAAATACCAGCCTGCAACCCATAATTAACATCGTTAGATTTCTCAACCGCTTCTTCTAAAGAGTCAACCGGGAAGACCAACACCACAGGACCGAATATTTCTTCTTTAATGATTGTCGCCTGATCTGGCACATTTGCTAAAATTGTAGGTTCATAAAAAGCACCATCACGAGAACCACCAGTAAGCAGTTCAGCCCCTTCTTCAACCGCTTCTTTGACCCACTTTTCTACCCTCATCGCTTCTTTTTCAGTAATTAAAGGTCCAACATCCGTCTCTTCTAATAATTTATCGCCAACCTTTAAAGCTTTGGTTTGCATGACCATTTTCTTTGTAAAGTCTTCATAAACGTCATTTTGAACATAAATTCTTTGGACCCCTATACAGTTTTGACCAACTGCTCCAAATGCACCACCTACACTTGAAGTGACTGCCTCATCAAGATCACAATCATTTAAGACAATTGCAGGTGAATTAGACCCAAGTTCCATACCAATGTGTTTTATTCCGGCTTGTTCAGCGACTGTTTTACCTGCATCTAACCCACCAGTAAATGAGACCATTTTAATTGCCGGGTGAGTCACTAACGTTTCACCAAGTTCTCTGCCAGAACCAGTAATGACGCTTAACAAACCTTCAGGTAAACCAGCCGCTTCAAAAGCATCAGCTAATAATAAAGCACTAAGAGGTGTGACTGAAGCTGGCTTTACAACAATGGCATTCCCAACTGCGATTGCCGGCCCTACTTTATGAGCTACCAAATTAAGTGGATCATTAAAAGGTGTTATGGCTCCGATCACACCAATAGGAAATCGATAATAATAACCGACGCGATTTTCACTGCCTTCATTTTGATCAAAATTAATCGTTTCGCCCTTTAATCGCCTAGCCTCTTCAGCACTAATCTCTAACGTCTGCATTGCACGCTTAACTTCACCACGAGCTTCAGTTATCGTTTTACTTCCTTCAGTCGCTATCGTCTGAGCATAAAGTTCTTGGTTCTCTTTCATATACTCCACAGCTTTTTTCAAAACATTAATCCGTTCATGTGTTGGCCAATCTTTATTCTTTTTAAAAGCTTTTTCAGCCTCATCAATTGCCTTCTTCATATCTTCTTTCGTTGATAAGGGCACATGAGCAATCAATCGATTATCCTGAGGGTCGTAAACTCCAAATGTCTGTGAGGCATTAACCCATTTACCGGCTAGCAACATCTTTTCAGCTCTAACTTGTAATTGTTTCATATATTTCACCTCGCTATATAAGAATTTTTATGATTGGCTTGATGTCCGTGAATAATGTCAATTAATAATGCAAAACCCGTTTCTTTAAGTCCAGCACCGGCACCTGTTAACATGATTGGACCAGATAAATCACATTCATAAAGAATGGCGTTAGTTGCGCCTTGGACGCCTGCAAGTGGGTGTTCTATATTTACTCTTTCAGGTTGAACAACAGCTTCTATTCCTTCTGCTGTCTTCTTAACACGTGCAAGCAGTTTCCACCGTTGCCCGTATTCTAGTGCTTCTTGAATCATTTCTTGTGTAATATGACTGATCCCCTGACATGGAATTTCGAGCGCATCGATAGGTTCATTCATAATATAACGTGATAAAATTGCCGTTTTATACCTGACGTCATACCCTTCCACATCACTTGTAGGGTCTGCTTCTGCATACCCAAATTCTTGCGCTTGCTGTAACGCATCATCGAAAGACAAGCCTTTTTCCATTTCCGTTAAGATATAATTTGTCGTTCCATTTAAAATGCCCACTACTTCTTCGATTTCGTTCCCCATTAACGTAGTTTTCGGAAGTCTTAATGCTGGTGTACCACTCATAACTGTGCCTTCAAATCCTAAGAAGCAGTTATTGTCATTGGCTAACTTCTGTAATTCGTCGAGTTTTAATGCTATTGGGCCTTTATTAGTTGTCACTACGCTTTTCCCATTTTCAAAAGCTGCAACACAATGATCTATGGCAGGCTGGCCTGTTTTTACATCGGTAAATGTCACTTCAACAATTAAGTCAGCATTTGACTCCTTTATCGTCTGTAAACTATCCCAGCCATATTCTTGCGCATGTTCATAGCCTTCTACACTGCCGTGTTCTCTAGCGGTTTCGAGTAAATGGGGTATATCTAACCCTTTTGGGTCGTATACTGCCCCTTTCATAACATCAGATACAGCTACCACATTCGTATCTAATCCGTATTCTTGTTTTAACAGCTCCTTACGTTCATGCAATATGTCAGCCAGTGCCTGACCTACACCACCAAAACCAATAAATGCTATATTCATGGTTTCTCCTCCTTTACCCTTTTGCGAGTAATCCATCTGGTAATTTCGCAAAAGCTTGCTCAAGGTCTTGAATTAAGTCTTCTATATCTTCAATACCAGCTGAGTATCGAATTAACCCTTCAGGAATTCCCATAGCAGCACGCTCTTCTGGTGTACACTCAACATGACTCGTAGTTCGAGAAGGTCCAACAATCGTTTCAACTGCACCTAAGTTCGCTGCTCGATTCGCATATTTTAGCTCCGGTAATAGATGTCTGACTGTATCCACTCCACCTTTAACGGAAAAGCTTAACATCCCACCAAATCCACGCATTTGTTTTTTCGCAATGTCATGACCAGGGTGATTTTCCAGACCTGGATAGAAAACATCATCCACCCAGTCGACTGTTTGTAAATACTCTGCTACCCTTTGAGCGTTCGAATTTTGACGTTCGATTCTTAAGTGAAGCGTTTTCATGCCTCTTAATAAAAGATAAGCAGCCATGGGATCTAAAGTTGCTCCATTGATTTCTCTATAATGATAAATCTGGTCAACTAAATCCTCCCTGCCACAAACGACGCCGCCTAATGCATCGGCATGGCCTCCTAAGAATTTCGTCGCGCTGTGAATAACTAAATCAACACCTAATTCAATTGGATTTTGATTGATTGGTGTAGCAAACGTATTATCGATAATGACAATCGCACCCGCATCATGACCAGCTTTCACCATGCGCTCAATATCTGTAATTTTCACTGTAGGATTAGTCGGTGTTTCTAAATAAAGAACCTTACACCCTTTAGCGACTTCCTCTTCTAACAATTCATGATCGCCAGTTTCACAAAGCTCCACTTCAATGTGTTGCTTTGGTAAGAATTCAGTAAAAATTTTGTTCGTGCCACCGTAAGTGTCTTTAATTGATACAATCCGATCTCCCGGAAATAAAAACGTCCCTAATGTGTTACTAATCGCTGCCATCCCTGTCGAAAAGCTTGTGGCCGCTTCAGCACCTTCTAAAATCTTTACCTTATCTTCAAACGCTTCAACAGTCGGGTTTGTATTTCGACCGTAAATATGACCCTTCTTATTTCCAACAGCTACTTCATACCATTCATCCATATCGTCATAACCAAATGATACGCTGTGTACGACAGGTACTTGCGTAGCACCATGAACTAACTGTTCTTTCTCTCCTGCCCATAAAGCTTTTGTTCCCATTCTTGTATCCATCATAAAATCTCCCCCTTAACTAATAATTCCATTGCTGTCGTTCGGTAATTGATAAGGGCTTTGAATGAGTAATTCTCTCGGATAATCGGTAAACATTTCAACACCTGATTCAGTCACCCGAAATGACTCACTCATCTCCAGTCCGTAATAATCCAACCAAATACCAGGAATGAAATGGAATGTCATATTTGGTTCTAATATCGTTTGGTCACCTCTACGGATGCTTGCGGTATGCTCACCCCAATCAGGTGGATAATTAAGCCCCATAGAATAACCTAGCCTTGATTCCTTTTCAATACCGTATTTTCTAGTTGATTTTCGCCACTCATGCTCCAGTTCTTCTAAAGCAACACCTGGCTTAACAATCGACATGACATTGTCTATCCCTTCAGCTACAATGCCAGCTAATCGGTCAAGTTTTTCTGATGGTTGACCAATATGTGCTGTGCGTGCTAAAGGACAATGATAACGTTTATAACAACCTGCTAACTCAATGATGACTGAATTATCTTCTTTAAAATACTGATCACTCCACGTTAAATGGGGTGTCGAAGTATTTTCTCCAGTCGGTAACATCGGGACGATTGCCGGATAATCACCACCGTATTCTTCCGTGCCCCTCACTAATTCAAAAAAGATATTCGCAGCTGCATCACATTCTCTGGCGCTAGTGTGAATGCTTTTCAATCCAGCATTCATGGCGCGTTCAGCAATTTGTGCAGCCCGTCGCATATATTCAATTTCTTGACTCGACTTTATAATTCGAACCCAATTAACTAAAAGACTCGCATCTTTAAACGATGCATTTGGAAGCTTTTCTTTTAACACTTCATAAGATTTAGCAGTAAAGTAGTACTGCTCTTTTTCCACTCCAATAACTCGATTACCTTGGCCGATCTGTTCTAAAATTTCAGCAATAAATTGCATGGGATGATATTCATCTGATTGCACGTAAAAGTCTGGATAAGCCATAACATTCTCGTCATACATCCAGGTCTTAGCCTTTGCCCCCGATGCATCCATATAACGCCCAATCCATATTGGCTGCGGTTCATCAATAATCACAATTAACATCTGATGAACATAAAATGACCAAGCATCATAACCTGATAAATAATTCATGTTAGCGGGATCTGTAATAAGCAAAACCTCTACACCCTGATTAGCCATGCTTATCTTTGTTTTCTCTAATCGTTGTTGATACTCTAAAATATCAAAATCTAACATTCAAAATCCTCCCTTCATTTATTGACTGAATTTTTAGATTCCTTATTTCTATTGTACGAATTGACGCGCTTTGATGTAATGTTCAAAGTGTATGAAGTTTTGTAGTGATGTTTTATACAATTTGGATAAAAAGGGATGACTACTTAAGAGTTAGAGGTTAAAACGACGAGTGATTCACCCAAAGTGGCGAGTGTTTTATCTATAACGGCGAGTGGATACCAAAAATTCGCGAGCACTTCACCATGTAACACTAAATGTTTTTGCTCATAAAGCTAAATTAAAAAGGACTAAACCTAATTAGGTTTAGTCCTTAAACTTATTAAGCATCCATAGTCTGACGCTAAATTCCAATAAAAACGAATCATCAGCATCGACTAAAGATAGCTGTGTTAATTTTTCAATATTACGTAACCGGTAAAGTAGAGACTGCCGGTGCAGATTCAATGCGCGTGCTGTCTGACTGACATTTCCTTTAAATTTTTGATAAGTCAAAAATGTTTGTATCAGATCAGTGTTTCTTTTGTGATCATATTCAATCAATGGCTGTAAAAGTTCCTGAACTTGTTTAACGACTTCATCTTCTTTAGTCATTAACATAAGAATTCTGTTAACCCGTGTTTCTTCAAAAAAAGTCCGCTCGCCAAACCCGTTTTGTCTAGTGTGAATGTCTAATGCTGTTCGGGCCTGCTGGTAGCTTTCATAGAAAACATTGCCACTCCCTCTATGAAAACCAATCCCCCAGGCAAGGTCAAGATGAGTTAACTGATCATGCAGCCGACGCTCAACCATATCCAAAAAATGATTCACATTCTCTTGATAAGCAAAATCATCTGTTTCAATAAAAATAATGACCTCACCTTCATCAAAGGTCGACATCGTCACACGTTGAAGCTGTTGACTGGCGTGAGTAATCTCTTTTTGAACATAATAGTTCAAGCTATGAAGCGAGGATTGCACGGACCTTTCATTTTCATGCTCCTCCATGTTCTTTGACTTAAAATCTCCCACCATACATGCATAGGATTTGGTTAAGTCGTAACCTAATAATTCACCTTTTGAGATAATTTTTGTCGTCAGTTCTTGTTTTTCTTTTGCTAAATCTAAAAGAAAGTTATCCTTTAATCGAATTTCCGTCGTTTCAATTGCGTTTTCAGTTAAAAAATATAAGGCACATGCGGTTAAACCATGCTCTAATGCATTCATCGTGAACCATGATAAATCTTTCGTATCATTTGGATTAAATAATAAATAACCCTGCTTTTTATCATTAGAAAAGATACTTAACTCATAACACGTTTGATCATTAACTACATATTGATCAAGGTGATGATAAAGTGGATGCTCATCTAATGGGACTTCAGGTTCATCTAATTTTTCAATCTTTCCGTCTGCGTGTCCATTCAACACATTAATTACTTCAGAATCAAAGTCAAAATTTGCACGAATCATTTGTCTTTGATCACTAATAGCTACTGGAATCTTAATCCGTTGATGTAACAATGATAAAATATCCTGTAAAGAACCACCACTCAACACGCAAGACGTAAGGCGCTGTCGGAGTTCTTCTGCCTGCAGGCGTTCCCACTCATTCTCTTGATTAATCGCATCAATCACTTCTTGTATGATATCTGAAAAACGGACTTTCCAAGGAATTTCTATTAATATAAAATTATAACTTTCTGCCAATTCAGTCACACGATCAGGTACGTCTAATATATGCCTTCCTGTTGCTACCGTTAAAGCAGAAGCACCAGAATGAATGACATCTTTAACAAACTTTTCAAATAGAATGGGATCATCCGTACACCCAATTCCTGTGGTTAAGACAAACTCATGTTTCCGTACAAAGTTCTCAACAGGAACTTCCATGACTGATACCCACTCAACAGTTGTATCTTTTAAGTGTTCATGCCCTGTAATGACATTGGCATCTTCCATGATATTTAAATCAACAACTTGTTCCATTAAAATTCCCATTCTCATCACCTATACCATCAGACATGACTATAATATTATTATAATGATGAGAGTGGATTACAGTCAATTTAGAAAATTTAGAATTTTTGTCTAGATTTGCATAAGTCTCTGTTCTTTTTCATCAAAATATCGGCAATCTAATGGTTTTAACTGACTTATATCAAAGTTCGCTTTTAAATACAAATAAAGCTCTCTGATGATTGATCGAACGATTTCATCACTTTCTTCACCGATTAAAATCAATGTATCCATGGTTACGAATAAAATAGAAACATCTTCATCCATGCAATCAATTACTTGATAAAAAGACTGATAAAAAATATCTCTTAACTGTCGTTGCTTCGTTATCACTCTAGGTAAATTAATGTCTTTATATACCAGGTGCTCTTTATGATATTTAGAAATAAGTAGTAAAATTTTTCCTAAATGCTGAATACAATCTATTGCTGTATGCGGATCATTAATTCCGCTCGATATTGCCCTTAATGCGATTTCCTCTAATTTTTGAATCGTGTACTGTACATCTTCACTCGCGTTTCGTTCATTACCGATCGTGAAAGCCTCTTGAATGTCTTTTGGTAATTCCTTTTCTTCCTTTTTATAAACCTTTGCAATCACACTCGTCTCAACAACAAAAGCTCCAATCTCATTCGTCACACCCACAATAAAGTCGTGTTCTCGGGCTAAATCCAAAAGAATTTCGTAATCGATAATCTGCAAGTAACCATAACTGGGACTGACAAGTTTAGATACATACTCGTAATCACTAGGAATTTGTACTTCTTCATCTTCAACGATATAATCTGATTCCTCAACTTTTTTATGGAATTTATATAAGTTCCGATTAGCCTCTTCAGTGATACTTGTAATTAAATTGGACACTTGTATAAAAGTCGCTACATGTTGAATAAAAAATGCAAAAAATCCTAAACAAATCAAAGATAAAGCAACCGAGAAAGCCGCAGACAAAATATCTTCCGATGGGTGTTCAATATGAAGAAACAATAAACTAATAATGGAATATAAAAATCCACCCATAAATACACCTAGTACAGTCAATGTGCGTTTATCCGTTATAAAATTTTGAAGGGTACGCGGTGAAAATTGAGAAGAATAGGTTGTTAACACAATCATAATGGTGGAAAAGGTAATAGTGGTCATCGTTAATAATGCGCCTGCAATAACGCCTAGAATGTCCTTGCCTAATTCAGCATTTGTAAATAGGACTTCTGGAATCCAATCATGGATTTCCTCTAGGTAGCCGTAATCAATTAAAATGACAAGAATGGTCAGTAATGTAGCAAATAAGCATATAGCAACAGGAATAACCCAGACACTTTCTTTAAACTTTAAGATAAACTTTTTAATCACTAATATCACTTCTTTGTTTATTCTTAAAGTTAGTTTTAACCATTTACAAAGATTTACTAAAAATACTATAGATTCTTGTGCATTATGAATTTATGATTCTACGAATCGCTACAGGCGGACGCTTCCGCGGGCACGGCCTCAACTTCCCAAAACTCACTTTCGTTCGTTTTGCGTGATTTTCGGCTCGCGCTGTTCCCGCAGGAGTCGCCTCCTTTCGCTTTTCGCTGAAGATATAATTCAACTTTTTTAAAAAATTTAAGTTTATAAAGCGTCAATACATAAAAAAATGTTAACCCTTAATAGGATTAACACTTTTTTATTCTTAATAGCCTAACGAGTCTAAATGAAGATGATCCATAGTTGAAGATAGTTTATTTAGTTCCAATCGTTTTCTCATAATCACTCTCATCTAGAGCACTAATTTTAAACTCAAAATTAGTGGAGCCGTAATCCCGCTTATATTTCCTTATGGCTAAATTAAGAGAGGAGAAACTATCATAGTAACTTTTCATAAAAACCTTACCGGACTCTTTTTCAACTACCTCTAACCTCAACATAATCACCTCATTTAAGTTTAAATTAATGACTTTTGTTTGGCGTTTTATTTATCATAATCATTCGTTAAGGGTTTTATTTTTATGGGGGGTAAATGTCGAAAAACAATAGGAAAATTTTTCTTAAGCTAAAAAAGACTGCTAAAAAATTTTTAGCAGTCTCTGATCCTTTTGACTTATTTTACATCTTCCAGCATGAACCAGTAATGTACAAGTGTTTCCATTCCTTTATCAAAGTTTTCTAAATGGAAGTGTTCATTCGGTGCATGAAGATTTTCATCTGGCAGGCCGAATCCCATAAGTACAACTGGAACTTGTAAAATTCGATCCAGCTCAGCTACGATTGGGATTGAACCTCCACCACGGATATAAGCCGTCTCTTCGTTATAAACTTTTTCATAAGCTTTTGCAGCCGTCTGAATGACCGGGTGATCAAATGGTGTGACATAAGGCTTCCCTTTATCAAACGGTGTTACAGTTACTTCTACACCTTTAGGTTTGTTTTTCTCAACATGCTTCGTGAGTAATTCCACAATCTCATCTGGGTTCTGGTCCGGAACCAAACGACACGTAATTTTCGCAGCTGCTTCTGAAGGTAAGACCGTTTTGATCCCTTCACCTTGGAAGCCGCCGTAGATTCCATTTATCTCAAGTGTTGGTCTAACCGACGTACGCTCAACGTAAGAGTAGCCCTCTTCCCCATCCAATTCAGTTACACCGAGGTCTTGGCGCAGTTTTTCTTCATCAAAAGGAACGGCAGCTAATGCCTCACGCTCCTCCTCTGACAATTCAGGTATACGATCATAAAATCCGTCTACGAGCACACGATAGTTTTCATCACGGAAAGAATCCAGGATTTTTACTAACGAATGGATTGGATTCATGACGCCTCCACCATATTCACCAGAGTGAAGGTCACCTTTAGCACCTTTAACGTCTATTTGAATACCTGCTAAACCACGTAAACCATATGTAATTGTTGGTTTACCTTTTTCAATTAAAGCAGAGTCAGACACAACGATTAAATCAGCTTCCAGCATATCTTCATGTTCTTCACAGAATTTAGGTAATGTTGGACTTCCGATTTCTTCTTCCCCTTCAATTAAAACTTTGAAGTTAACTGGAGGTGTGTCCACTGAATTTAACACAGCTTCCATCACTTTCATATGCATGAACACTTGACCCTTGTCATCCGTCGCCCCACGCGCATATAATTTATTATCACGAATAGTTGCTTCAAAAGGCTCAGAATCCCATAATTCTACAGGATCTACAGGCTGAACATCATAGTGTCCATAAATTAATACCGTAGGAGCACCTGGATTTTTGATTACTTCACCATAAACGACTGGCTTTCCATCACTTGGCATCACTTCAGCTTCCTCAAAGCCAATATTTAATAAATCATCTTTTACCCACTCAGCAGCCTTTACAACATCATCATGATGTTCGGATAAAGCACTAATACTAGGTATAGCTAAAAAATCTTTTAATTGACCTAAGTGTTTTTCTCGATTGTCTTTTAGATATTGAATAACTTGTTCTTGCATCTTCATGGCCCCTTCCTTAAATGAATCTTTAAAATATATCTTACCATTTAAGAAGTACCAAATCACGAAACATGAAAAAAAATACACTAAAAATGTTATAATCATTGTGATAAAAGGTATAAATCTAATAAAATAGCTATGCTCCATGGAGTGAACTAGATGAAACGAAAAATCATCAAAATATTAATCGTAATAGTCATTATATATACATTCTTCTTTTGGTTATTATATATAAAACCACAACCCAATGTGGTGCAGCTGGAATTCTTAGAAAATGAGAATGAAGGTCCGCTTGTCATAGCCCATCGTGCCGGTGATTTAATTGCGCCTGGAAATACAATGACAGCTATTGAACGGTCCGCAGAACTTGGTGTTGATATTATTGAAGTGGACATTCATATCACTAAAGATGACCACCTTGTGCTCATGCACGACCCGTCAGTCGATCGTACAACCGATGGCACAGGATTAGTAGCTGAATTTACTTTGGAAGAATTCCAAATGCTAGATGCAGGTTTTCATTTTCTTGATACTAATGGCGAGTATTCATTTAGAGGACTGGGAGTTTATAAACCAACCTTAAGAGAAGTGTTTGACCGTTATCCTAATATGAAATACATGTTAGAAATCAAACACTCTAACCCACCCGAAAAATATGATATGATTGCCGAAAAACTATGGGAGCTCATTCGAGAATATGAAATGGAAGACAAAGTGATGGTGGCATCCTTCGACCAGGAAATTATTGATCGATTCAATAAACTGGCTAAAGGTAGAGTTGCCTTAGGTACCGGAGAACAATCAGCTTTTAACTTTGTGATTACTCATAAATTATTTGTGAGAAACCTGTTTCGTCCAACAGGCCATGCCCTTCAACTGCCACTTAAAAACAAGTACTTTCAATTCTTTGAAGACGATGTTATTGAGGGAGCTCATCGTTTAGGCATGGATGTACACTACTGGACTATTAACGATTCTGACAAAATGAGAGAATTAGTTGATGCCGGTGTTGATGGGATTATTACAGATCGACCAGATGTACTGATTAATTTGTTAGAAGAAAGAGGCATGCGATAAGCACGATATGAGTTAATGGACTTATAGGCACTTGGATTTTAAATCTAAGTGTCTTTTAATATGCAATTAACCCTATTTAATTAACACTCTATCTACTTAATAATTCTCTGCGATAGAAATTAACCATTCTTTATCTTCTTCATTTCGCGTAAACAAATATTTATATGCATCCTTTTTGGAGTTTCTCCATTTTAAGATGTACTTCTTATCTTTTGAAATCCAGAACATTTCAGATATTGTATCGTTTTCAAGTTTTTGAGATGGAAGATAAGATTATTAAACCATGATGATGCAATCATAAACGTAATTTTATGATTTCCTTTTTCGTAAAATATTTTTGTGACTGGGTAAGTAAAACCGTCATGATCATAAGTTATTTTTTTAATCTCATAGCGTTCTGGCATTACTGGCGTTTTGATATCGCCAATTTTTTGTTCAGCAACTTCTATATCTTCAAATGTGAAATATTGTTGCTCATCACCCAAGAATTTAGGAATAAACAAATATATTAATAGAGGACTAAAAATAATGGTAAGTGAAAGCCAAATGAAAAATGAAGATCGTCTCTTATTAATATTCATTATTACCTCCGTTCAGGGCATAGAGCTGGTGATAAATTCTATTATTAATGCAAAAAAGGCTAATAAAATAGTCAAGAAAGTTGTAGCGAATATTAGTTTTTGATTAAGTATAGTGATCTTTTCAGTTTTAATATATATTCGAAATACAAGATAAAGCAATATGCCAAATTTAATAGAACCCACCCAGACAATTAAACCAACATCAGTAACTAATTGTCGCCAATCAAAAATCCAAAAGTAAAGAATGAAAAGATGAGTGATGATTAATGGTATGGATACTAGTGTTAATGCTATTTTTAACATGACCTTTCCACCTATTTCTTTTCTATTTAGTTAGAAATTAATCTGGTTTTAACTAAACCAACTAACCCAAGAAATAATTGGAGTGAACTAGCTAATATAAATTGTACTGTTGCTAAGAACACTTCATCCAATAAAATAATTTGTAACACCATACATGATAGAAATAAGACTCCCATAATTAAGGTCATTATAAATATTTTTCGACCTTTCTTTATAAATCCATAAATAGCTGCAATCGCATTCCCAAATCCAAATATTAATATTCCAAATATGGCTATACTTTCCCAGCTATTAAAAGGTATTTTACCTACCCATTCTTGTGGAAACTCAGAAAAAACTCCGGTACCTGTTAGTATATTTATTCCTGTATAAAAAGCTGCTAAAGATAGTAATAAGTTATAAGAATTAGAAACATTTTTCAATAACAAGTTGATCGTCTCCTTCAATTCATCCACTTCAATATAAGTGAGTCATTAATTTTCCTCGTCCTCGTTTGTATATTCTAAAATGTCTCCAGGCTGACAATCTAAAGCCTTACAGATCTCATTTAAAGTTGATATTCGGATCGCTTTTGCTTTTCCATTTTTCAAAATAGACAAGTTTGCCATTGTGATGCCAACCCTCTCCGAAAGTTCTGTGACGCTCATTTTACGCTTAGCCAACATTACATCAATATTGATTATGATTGACATGTTTATCACCTCAGACCGTTAAGTCATTTTCTGATTTTATATTTATCGCTTCTTTTAAAAGTTTTTCCAAAACAGCAGCAAAGACCGCAATTACCATAGATGCGAAAACCAAGATCATTCCTAATAAAATGACTCCAGGAGCGTCGTCCTTTTCACCCACCAGGTAAAAAAGTGGCATGCCGATCACATACAAAATACTAAATATACCAGCACTATATTTTATCTTCTTTAAGGCCTCTACCGACAACTCTGAGAAAGCTTCATTCCTATCAATATAATTTAAAAGTTGGAAGGATTGATACAGAGCAAAGTAAAAAGGAATAGCTGTGGCATAAAAAACAGCAAAAACATAATAATTAATAAGCCCCATATCTGGATACAACTCCGTAGCAAATTCCGCAATATTAGGTACCACAAGTATGCAAAAAGCAAGAACCGGTATTCCAATTAAAAACAAAACTATCTTTAAAAACAATGTTGATCCCCGTTTCATTAAAAGCACCTCACTTAATTAATGTATTTTCATAATAACATATTTTTATCGTTTTACAATAAATAATTATTGATAAGTATTATTTTTTTATCGACAAAAATTTTCGCAAATAAAAAAGCATTCCTAGTTTAGAAGAATGCTTCAAGCCTTAACTATTTTTAGTGTAGTAGCTTATTGTCCACTAATTTTTTTAGAAATGATATAAAACACGAATGAAAATACGGCACATATAACACTACTAAATATTAAACCTATCCCCATCCAAAGTTGAAACGGTCCACTTCCAAAATGACTAAAAGGATAGGGTCCATTGATAATCCACATATACCTGGCGTGATCCCCGCGAATAAACCAATATAACACAATAGGACTAATAAACAGTACTAGTGCTAAACCTAAGAATAATGAAGAAAGAAACTTAAAAAAGATTTTCAAAATAACACCCCACTAGTTCACCAAAACAGTATGTACATTTTAATTACGATGTTTCTTCAAGTAATTTTCGACCCACTCAACATCAATTGGTCCATTGGTAACCTTGAAAATAGACCCAGAGGAGCTTCCTAATACCATTAAACGATTTTCATAAATAGTAGACATAATAATTTTATCTTCTAAGTAGATTGTAACTTGAAACCCTTTTTCTTTTGAAACATTAGTATTCCATTCATCATCACTCATCTTTTTAACTCGATATTGACTCAAAAACTCTTTTAACGCATCTGCGTGCTCCACTTCATCAGTTTTCCAGTTGTACGGTGGATGTCCCTCATAAAACACCAATTCTTCAACATCTGATGTGTCATATTCAATGACCTCACCTAAACCTTTCTCTCTATATTCGTTATATATGTTGAGAGAGATCATGATAACTGGAATAGCAATCACCAATGTAGTCAGAATCCAACCTTTACTTACGGAAAATACGATTAGTTTCTCTGATATATAGGCGGTTAATGGAATAAGGACTAGTAAGTAAATGAAAATAACCGTAATAGTACCGAAGACACCTGATTGCCACCCCGCGGGTAGGATGTACTTAAATCAATACATATAAATATACGAAACTACTACTAGTAGCAAAATGAAAAGTATCCAGTATAAAATTCGTTCCTTCATAGGATCCGTCCTTTATTTTTAAATATGGTGATAAGATTAATTTTAAGTGATTAACCTTAATATTAACATAATATTCCAAGCATTTTTCACAAAAATAAAAAGACGACCATTCTATTGATCGTCTTTTCTTGCTAATGTGCCAAAATTAAAACATGAGATTAGCTTATATTTCTTTTTATTTCATTAATTTCTTTTTCTAATTCTTCTATCTTTTTGCGATTTAAATCCTCGATTTTCTTACGATTTGACTGAGTAGCTGCACCGAGATATCCAATCAAACCACCTATGATAGAACCGAATGGAAGACCAAATAACAATGTTCCTAATATAACTCCGACTGTTAAGTATAGAAAATACAGATAAGCCATTGAAATTACCCCTAACCTTTGTTGTATACCTATTCTATGTAATTTTGATAGATTCATAATACCAGAATACGATTATTTAAAAATCAATTCTGAGGGTAAGTGTAACATATTTCACAGAAATTTCATTAACCACTTTTAGGAATAATTCATCTTATACCTAGACTATTTGTCGCACCTTATAACTTTGCTTGCATTTGCCTGTGGTGGATCAGATTGACTAATATAGCCCACTTTTTCTCCATCCTCTTTAAAAGTCTTCATTTTCACAATAACTTTTTCTCCAATGGTAAGATCCTCATACAGATCTTTATCTTCCAATGTATACCACATTAAGTCTGCATCCTCTTTTATAAATTCAATCGGTGTTTTTGAGTCTACATCTTCTCTAATAATATCATTCGCTACTAAAATTTGAGGATTATAATTGATTCCTTTATCTATTATGAAATCGCCTTTTTCCGTCTCTGGAGGATTACATGATATGTCCTTTTCTTCTTTAGCAAGATTAAAGTTCATTTTTCCATCCCGAAACTTCAAATATTTGTCGTCTCTTCCACCTATTAATAATTTATCTTTATAAAGCTCAGTAGTTTCAGTCCATTCAAATACTTGCCCATTCAGTTCTACTTGAAGATTTATATGATGCCAGAATGTATGTCCATCTGCATATTCCACTTCACCAATCTCAAAGTCTTTTAATTTATAATTTTGTTTTTTCAGGACTGCTACCTTCTTTAAATAAAACTCTTTTGCTTCTTCACCGGATAATGTTGTTCCTTGAGCTAACTTACTTTCCTCTGTTCTGTTTCAGCATCATAATCATAAAGGTGCAATTGTTTAAACGCTTTTTCATAATTTTCATCTATAATAGCTTGATAATAGTCTTCAATAATACCTTCTGCTTGTTTTTCTTCTATATATTTACACCCTGTCAGTGTAAGAATTAATGTTGAAAGCACGATAGTTAAAATTGTTTTCTTCATATTTCCACCCTTTAAGTTTCAAAACAAATATATTTTATCGAATAAAGCCACCTCAGTGAATTAACGAAATTAAAAGAACTAATCCTCTTTAATAATTTCCACTCCTCCTAGAGCATCAGAATAATGTTCTGATTCCGGCGAGATAGTTAAAAACCAAAAACTCTTGTCTATTGAGATGCCATCAATCGACTTGTAATAATAAGTCACTTTCTTTGCAGACTTACCAAAAATTTTAACTTGCTTCACATCATTCTCATAAGGATTAACATACTTGAGAATAGGATAGCCTTGACCCCCATATGCAAAGGACGGTCCTTGCGCTCCCATTCCATCAATCCATTTAAATCCATCTTTTGTGTACTCTAACAACACTATATTTAGACCTAAGTTGATATCTTCATATATGACAAACATGTAATTGCCTTCTATGGTATATTCAATTATTTGATTTATATCAGCATCATTCTTAGTCATAACTTCTCTTATTTCTTCTTGTAATGTTAATTTTTTGTCATTATCTTTATATTGTTCACACCCCATGAAACTAAAAACAAAAACAAACACCATAGATAAAATAAATTTCATTTTCATAAAATTCCCCAATACAACTAAAATTCACAATTATATATTCACTATTTCATAAAACTGCAATTTGTTTTATTTTACCATAAAATACTAATTATTCTTTGAACTCGTTGATTTATATTAATTTTTCTAAATAAAAAATAGTCCAGTTAAGGGTACAATTTTAACTCTTGTACTCCAAAACTGAACTATTTAATAGTTTTTTTCATTTTTCTTTTATTCTTCTACAACAAACTCTAATCCAGCAGTTAAATTAACCTCTTTACCAATTAATACGCCGCCAGTTTCAAGTGCTGCGTTCCATGTTAAGCCGTAATCTTCACGATTCAAACTGCCTTCCACATCAAAACCAGCGACCATGTTACCGCCCATTGGATCCTTCGCCATACCATTAAATTCAACTTTGAAAGTTTCCTGGTTTGTTGTTCCGCGAATTGTTAAATCACCTGTTACTTCAAAAGAAGATTCGCTTAATTTTCTAACCGAGGTACTTTCAAAAACAATATGTGGATGATTCTCTGCATCAAAGAAATCTCCAGATTTTAAATGACCATTTCGGTCTTCATTATTTGTTTCGATTGAATTCACATCAACAGTAACTTTTACTTTTGAATCTTCAAGATTATTGATATCTCCTTGGAAATCCACGTCAAAGTCTTGGAATTCACCTTTCGCCTTCGAAACCATCATGTGTTTCACTGTAAAATTAATTGCACTATGGACTTTATCTAATTGTACGTTTGCCATAATTTAAATTCCTCCTTAAAAATAATTAACTTACTTTATGTAAGTAAGTATATAATTATTATTTAATTACGTCAAGTAATTTTTTGTTTTAAATTGATGAATTATTAGTTATAATGTAATCAAAGAGGTGAATCGCATGGTGGATACTAATATTTGCCCAAAATTTGAAAAAGCATTATCTATACTAAATAAACGTTGGACTGCTTTAATTGTTTTTCAACTTTTAAATGGTTCACAACGTTTTTGCAATATTGAATCAGGGATTGGAATCAGTGGACGTGTATTATCTGAGAGACTAAAGGACTTAGAGAAAGAAGGAATCGTCAAGCGGACCGTTTTTGATGAGACACCAGTAAGAATTGAATATACCTTAACAGAGAAAGGTAAAGCACTTGAACCTATTCTGAAACAAATTCAATCATGGTCAGATAAGTGGATTGAAACTGACGACCAAACAGTAGTTTAAGCTTATAAACGACAAAAGCACCGCAATGCGCGGTGCTTTAATTTTTGGATTATTTTAATTGATTAATAACTCCATAATATACTAGATCTTCATAGTTATCCTCTTTCTTCACATGGTCAATCATTAATCCTTCCTGCTTCATCCCTATCTTTTGTAAAACTCTCCCTGAAGCAGGATTTGAATTGAAATATCGAGCAAATACTTTATGGTATTTCTTTTCTTCAAATGCGAATTTTATTATGGCTTGAGCTGCCTCTGTCGCATATCCATTGCCCCAAAACTCTTCACCAACCCAATAAGCGATTTCACCATGATCAAATTGTTGTTTATTAGATAACGCGATCGCTCCAAGTAATGTACCATTTTTCTTATCAGTAATAGCAAATTCATATAACTTATTGTTATCAAAATTATCAAGATGAGTATCAATCCAAGATAAAGCATCATTGATTGTATATGGAAATGGAAGGTACAATGTATTTTTATAAATGTTATAGTTGTTACAAAGCCTGGTCACTTCTTCTGCATCGGACTTTTGGAACAATCTGAGTACTAGTCTTTCCGTAGTTATAGCTTTGTTTTGTTTGTCGAAGATCATTTTAAATTTCTCCGTTCATTAGCAAGAATTTTATTATTTCTTAAGTCTTATTAAAGTTAGATAAACTAATCCCAAAACCAGTAAAGCACTTATTATGTATATAGTTACCTGATGATTATCTGTTTTTGATGTGCCTTTTAGTTTGGTTGTTTCCGGTTCTGATGGTGTCTCACCTTTTAAATTGATAGTTACCTGTTCTGTGGGCTTTTTACCTTTTCCCAGTTCCTCAAGATCTTGGTCAGCATACGGTAAAACCGTCGTCCTGGAGCATAAATTAACTTCAAGCTCACCATTTCGCTCTTGTGCATAAACTAAGTAATTGTTGTTTAAAGCAAACTCATACCCACAGCTCCCTGAATATCTTGCAGTACTTACAACCACCTGTGTTTGATTAATTCCCTTCCAAGATTCTTTAACTTCAAAAACAAAAGCAATAGGATCATTGGAAGATATAGTTTTTTTATCTTTATTCTCATCATATTTTTCAATTACTTTTCCAGAGAAAACAGCAGAACTTTGATTCATTTCTTCCTGAACTGTACCAGGTTCTTCGCAGGTGCAAGCATAACTTGTATTTGGTAGATAAATAGAAACAAACATTAAGATGATAACAGTAGAAATAAGACCCCTAAAAGTATTCATTTTACACTCCTTAATTAATGCACATAAATGTAGTGTGATGTGCGCAGTAATACTACTTTATTTTATCAAAACCACCAAAATATTATTTTAATAGGATGATCTTGGTTGCTTTATAATTTCCTTTAGTTTTAATCTCTAACGAAGAAGTTAATGTTACTTTCACTTTATTTCCTTTATTTAGATCTTTAATGGTAAACTCATTTCCATTTTCGTCAATCAAGTTAGTACTATCAGTAACTTCAATAGGACACTCCACTCCAAAATCATTGTCAGTCTTATTCAGCTCCTTTGAGCAATTCACGTAAATCACATGATCTTTTACACCATCAATTTCCCAGGTGTAAGTTTTGTTACCTATACAACCTGCTAGTAAGAAGATTATTAATAAGACGGATAGTTTTTTCTGCATAGGACTCTTCCTTTTTACTTATTAAATGTACGAAACATAATTACATACTTACAAATAGGGTACTACCAAAAAACCAAAGCATTGGCGTTAGTATAATCAATAAAAACAAACCCGTGAACATGTATTTTATATATTGATTGCGATTAACACCTTCTCTTAAATCCCAAAGCCCCAAAGTAATAAAATATAAACCAATCAAAGCGGATACTAATGGAAGCAAGATTATTAAACTAATCATAAAAACACCTCTTATACTCTTAAATTTATATTTCAGCCTGAACTTTTTTATCTAGCTGCCACTCGCCGTCATTATACACCGCTTCATATTCAGGAATAATTCCTACATTGATCCCTCGTTTTGCTGCCACTCTAACTCGTGCTTCGCTTTCGCTATATTGTTCTATTTCAACATCAATAATCATGCCATTATTGACCTTAACTATTACTTCTTTACCGCGTATTTTTTTAAATTCGAATTTATCTTCATCATCTTTGACTTCCTCAAGAATATGTACATTTTCATACTCGTTATTAAGTTTAGCAAGGACCCATTCTTTAGTAGTCTCATCCACCTCATCGAAACTACTTCTGGTAATGGCTAAAAACTTTGGTTTTGTGCTCCAGTCGCTCGCATCCGTTATTGTTGTGACATACAACTCACCTAGTTTATTAGGTTCTTTAGAGTGATTAGTTGTTAAGTCACATCCGATTAATAACAAAAATATGAAAATAAATATTAAGGATAACCTCATTCTCGTATAATCCTTCCGTATTATAAGTTTTTATTTATGTACAAATGAATTTACTCTAACCTTTCGAGTTTAATATTATAAATAATGTCCTCTAGTAACTCTAAACTTTCTATACTACTCATTAAATATTTTCTCTCTTCACTTGTATAATCTTCATACATAACAAGGCTTTGTAGTACCCTTCTTGCAATTCTTGCTTCAAATGAAATATTATCTAAATCGTCTATCTTTATATGTACAGGTTTAAGAGCTAATAGTTTTTCATCTATCAGTTCAAGTACATAATCAGTTCGGTCAAGTTTGAAGACGATGTTATTATCTTCAGCTTCTTTCATGTCCTGTTCTATTTTATCTTTAAAAATTCTTAGATCATTTAAATGTAAACTGACACTTTTCACAGATTCAGGTTGGGTATCCCCAACACTTATATTTGTATGAGGATAAAACCATGCGATTAGGAATATAAGCGCTAAACTTAGCCCAACCACACCTATAATGATCATTTTCACTGCATTGGTCACTTTAATGCCCTCCAACTTTATAATTCTATACCATTTTAACATAATTATCCATATAATTTTTAGAATTTTTAATAAACTGCCTAAATTTTAATAAAATCAAAAAACCTGACCAAATAAATTGATCAGGTTCTGGCATTTATTATTTCTTTTTATCCTGCGCGCCCCACCACTCAACATTTTTCAACCATGAGAAGTTGTCAACGTGGAAGGTTGGGTCTTTGCCTTCTTTCTTCTGTCTGGTGTAGTCATTTAATATAGCAAATGCAATTTTACTTAATAATAATATGGCTATTAAGTTCACAATGGCCATCAGTGCCATAAATAAGTCAGCCATATTCCATACGACATCAATTTTAGCCAATGAACCGAATAATACCATACCTAGTACAGCAATGCGATAAACCATTCGCCAAGTTTTATTGTTCTTTAAAAAGTCAATATTGGATTCGCCATAATAGTAGTTACCAATGACTGAGCTAAAGGCAAATAAGAAGATCGTTACAGCTAAGAAAATCGTTGCCCAATCGCCAAGCTGTGCACTAAGTGCTGATTGTGTCAGCTGAATACCTTCTTCTGTGTTACTCGAATAATCTCCATACAGTATTATAATAAAAGCTGTTAAACTACAGATGACAATCGTGTCGAAAAACACTGCTAATGATTGTACTAGACCTTGTTTGGCTGGGTGACTCACCCCTGCTGTTGCAGCCGCGTTCGGTGCACTACCCATACCAGCTTCGTTAGAGAATAGACCACGTTTAATCCCCTGCATTAAGGCTGCACCAATTGCACCACCGAATAACTGATTTAAACTGTTAAATGCTTCACTAAAGATTAAGCCGAAAACCTCTGGGACTGCTGAGAAATTCATAATGACAACAATAAGTGCAACGACAATGTAGATTGTAGCCATAATCGGTACAATTGTACCTGATACGACTGCAATTCGTTTGATACCTCCAAAAATGATAATGGCAGCTAAAAGAACCAGTACCACACCTGTGATCCAGTCACTAATATTAAACGCTTTCTCAACGGCTCCTGAAATCGTATTGGCTTGTACGGCATTAAACACTAAACCGAAAGTGACCGTAATTAATATGGAAAATAAAACTCCCATCCAACGTTGTCCAAGAGCGCGTTCCATATAGTAAGCTGGACCACCACGGAAGCCATTCCGGTCTGGCACTTTATAAACTTGAGCTAATGTACTTTCAATAAAAGCTGTCGCCATACCGATCAGGGCAATCATCCACATCCAAAAGACTGCACCTGGGCCACCGATTGCAACTGCCAGCGCTACCCCGGCAAGGTTACCTGTTCCTACACGCGAAGCAATACTTATACTAAACGCCTGAAACGCGTTCGTCCCTCTTTTTCCACTCTGTTCAACTGCTTCTTCTCCAATTACTTTAAACATTTCGCCAAATAAACGAAACTGCAAGAACTTACTAAAAAAAGTAAAATAAAAACCCGCAAAAATTAATAAAATAATTAAAATATAACCCCAAAGATAATCATTAAATAGTACAATGAGATCATTAATAGACTTTTCAATAGCATCCATTACTGCAATTCAACTCCTTATATATATATTTAGTGTACAATTACCCGATTTTTATAAGTTAATACCCATATATTACTAAAAAAAATAAAAAACTGACTAAAGTACTAATTACTTTAGTCAGTCGTTAGGATTAATTCTTCTTTTAATTTTTTACTTAACTTTTTTATCGCAATTTCTCGTTTCATCGCTTCCGATTTTGTTTCAAACGTTTCATAATAAACAAGCTTAACCGGAAGCCTGCAGCGTGTGTATTTTGATGCAACTCCGTCTTGGTGTTTCGAAAGTCTTTGCTCCAGGTTAACTGCATATCCAGTATATAAAGATCCATCGTTACACCTTAACATATAGGTATAAAACATTATTCCTCCGCCCTTAACCGTTTAACTCTTTCATCCAGTGAAGTTAAATATTTTTTCGTCAAAAATACGCTTCCACCTCTTAGGATCTCATTAATGTAATGATCAGGTGGTGCCGCTTCTACCATTTTAGCTATCACGATAAACGTTAACATCGGTACCGTTTCGCCATCCATCTCCACATCAACGACAGCTGGCCGGTACATACCAGTATGAGCACCTTCTCGTTGATAGAGGTAATTTAAAGCTTGTTCCGATATTTTGTAGACGACACCTTCGACTTGATGTCCGTGACACTCTACTATATCGGCTCTTCCACCGTCTTCTACACTGATTGTGAAGCGCAATTCATGATCAGGTAATATCCCTAAACCAGCAGCTTCGAATTGATCAAGCATACCAGCTAATTCAATACGTTCATGATCCATGCACGATCCATATGCAAAATATAATAGATTTTCATGTTCTAGTAATTTTTTTAATCGCCAATCACCAAAAGGGATCACGGGATTGGAAGCCGCTTCAGGGTAAAAATATGTATATGCTTTATACTCACCACAATCAGTCTGGACTTGAACCTCAACTCGATCATAGTGATTAAGTTTGGGGTCACCTACATACCCTTCAAGCTCATCAATTTTAGCAAGCGTACTAAAATCTACTTCATAACATTCTCCATACACCTTTTCATCAGAATCCATGACTAAGGCAGGAAAATCCTTGCCCGTGTCTATTAATCTACCATCAATCCAGCCATGTTCAGCTATTAACATAGCATCCTTTAATAAATGATGATTTCGTTCATTTTTTCTTAAGGTTCCATATACAAAAACTAAATATTTGTCCATAGCTTCACCCTCCGATTACTATGTTTATTATAACGTAATTGAAAATAATGCCGATAGGAAAAATTACTAAGATTTTATAGATTAGTGGCCGATAGTTAATTTTTAGTGGCCAATACAGAAATTTTAGTGACCGATATTCTTAAGATGTGTCCAATACAGACTAATTAGTGTCCAATAAAAGTGGGATTCCAAAAAAACAACCACATTCTCATCAAATGTGGTTAAATATCATTATGAAAATTGTCTCTCATTTAACGGTAAAACCGTGTGTGTAAACGTACTTGTGACATCATCTTTAGAAAACACTCCCACGCACCGCACTTTCCCCGTACCAATGTTTTTTATTTTATGTGGTACCATTTCAGGAATGATAATAACCTGGCCAGCCTTAGCTTCAACTTGTTCCTCGCCAATAGATACTTCTGCTTCACCTTCTAAAATAAGTACAACTTCTTCAGCGCTGTCTGTATGTTCACCTAAGTAATTTCCTTGATTCAATTCAAAATAAACGACCGAGAAATCATCAGATTTAACGCCTGACCAAAAAGGGAAGTTTTCTGCCGTGGCCATGTTGACTGTCCAGCGAGCATGTGTGTCCTCTTCATGCCATGCTTCTAAACACTTTAACTCATTTAAATTAAACCCTTTCAACTTGATCAGTGACCACCCTTCCAGGAATTTTTATACCTACACCAAATCATATGATATATTATGGTCTTCATTCCTAAAAAGTGGCTTAACGCAACCCTTTACGTATAAATGTGATGGTCTGTTCAATTTCATATTCATCATCCCACTCTACATCTGGCATGATGATAAAACGTGTGATGATAAATCCAATTAAAGTGGTCATCATTAACCGTATCGCTGTATCAACTCGAATGTCTTTTGAAATCTCACCTTTGTTTTGATACTCTTCAATGACTTCAACAAACTTTGGATAAACTTTTTCAAGAAAATTCTTTTGAAATAACTCTTGAATTTCTTTATGAAGGCTAACCTCTTGAAGTAATATTCTTAATAACGTTGTATTTCGATTAACAAATTCAAATCGATTCATTAATAATGTTCTTAACAGCTCTTCATACGATTCGTTAGTTTTATTTTCAAAAACATCTTGCACAAATCGATCAGCAAAAAACGGTATCGCAAACTTAGTAACAACTGGAGATACAATCGATAATAGTAGGTCCTTTTTCGTTTTATAGTGACGGAAAATCGTTCCTTCCGCCACACCTGCTTTATTTGCGATTTCGCTGGTAGACGTTGAAGCATACCCTTTTTCAGCAAAGGTCTCAATCGCTGCTTGTAGTATTTTAGCTTGTTTAGGCGTTAATGATGAATCTTCTTCGCTGACCTTAATTAACTCTTCTAGTAAATCTTTTTCATTCATAATGGACACCTCTTATTTATAGTGAACGGTGCTTCTTTAATACTCTTATATTAAGTATAAAGAAAACTAACGCAAACCCAAATAATATCATAATTTCAAACCACACATCATAAATATGGGCCCCTTTAATCATCATTTGTTGTAACGCTTCAGCCCCGTAAGTTAAAGGCATAAATTGACTTAGAATTTGAATCCATCGGTCTAATGTTTCTAAGTTAAAAATACCGGCAAAGAACACTTGTGGAATAATCACAATCGGAATAAATTGCATGATCTGAAATTCATTTTTCGCAAATGATGATAGCAGTGTTGCTAAAGATAAGGCTGTTATAGCTAAAAGAATTGTCACGACTAATAACTCTACAAAATTACCGACCATGTACATGTCGAGTACATAAATTGAAAACGCAACAATGACAACCGACTGAATGATTGTAAATAAACCGAATCCAGCCACATACCCAGTCACTAATTCCCAGCGTTTAATAGGTGTCGATAGTAATTTCGCAAGGGTACCTTGAGTTCGCTCTCTTAAGAAAGAAATCCCGCCTAAAATAAATACGAAGAAAAATACAAAAAATCCGATTAATACAGGCCCCACCCTGTCAAACAGATTCATATCTCCAGAGCCATACAAATAATTAATGGTTGGCTCTTCAATCTGAGTATTTGTTTTTAATGACTTTAATGATTCCTGAATGACTCTCATCACCGCAGAGTTAACGGAAGGTTCACTACCTTCAAGCAAGGTTGTAGGTGTCATACCCTCTATAGAAATAAAAGCGTCTAACTCTCCATCCTTCATTAAATCAATGGCTTCTTCCTTTTTATATTGTTCAAGGTGCTGAGTCTCTTCATCTAAAAGTTCAATAACAGGCTGAGGCATTTCGCTGTAACCCATTTTCGGTTCATAATCGTCGCCATCTAATACAAGCCATACAAGCGTTAGCACAAATAATGGCGCAATCATCATTAGAGCTAATGAGCGTCTATCTCTTTTAAATTGTTTCGCGATTCGTTTAACTACTGCTGCTACCCTCATGATTCCACACCCCCAACTGTTAGGAAAACTTCTTCGATTGATGATGCATGATGCTGTTCTTTTAGTTCACCAGGCGAACCCTTCGCCATCAATTGACCATCTCTTAATAATCCAAGTTCATCACATTTATCTGCTTCATCCATGACATGAGTCGTTACAATTATAGTAATGCCTTGTTGTTGAAGTTCTCGAAACTCCTCCCAAATTTCTTTTCTTAAAACTGGATCAATCCCTACTGTCGGTTCATCTAAAATTAACAATTTAGGCTGATGTAATAACGCTGCAGCTAATGATAATCGTCTTTTCATCCCACCTGAATATTGTTCTACCGGCTTATCCAAGTGTGGTAATAAATTTACGGTCTTCATGACATGCTGAATTCGCTCTTTAAGCTCTGACTTCTTCAAGCCATAAATAGACCCCATAAACTCAAGATTCTCTTTCGCTGATAACTCCTGATATAAGGCATCCGATTGAGCCATATAGCCAGTGATGTTCATCAAATCAAACGATGGAACCTTGGTAGAATCAATCGTAATCTCGCCTTGATCCGGTGAAAGAATGCCAACCATCATGTTAACTAAGGTCGTTTTTCCAGCCCCTGATGGACCTAATAATCCAAATATCTTTCCTTCTTCTATTGTTAAGTTAATATCTTCGAGGACTTTCTCTTTACCAAAAGCATGAGAAACATGTTTTACGTTTATAAAACTCAAAGAATCACCTCTCCCCTTTTAAGTGAGTGAGTACTCACTTTTAATTCTATGCGATTGAATTAGATTATTCAACATTTAAAATTTGGCGAGTGATTTTGTGAAAGTGATTAGTCAATATGGAAAACGGCGAGTCAGATTCCATTCCGGCGAGTCACACTCCCTTTAGTGGCGAGTGCGAGACCCCTAAATGGCAAGTGCCGCCCCACCCAAATAAAAAAATCCCTCACAAAAATGTGAGAGATTAAAGCGTCGAAAATAAATAAAATCCAATAGCCACTACAGCGATGTCCGCACATATATGTAAAATCCACGAGTTTAAGAAGTTATTGGATTTCGTATCTAACCAACAAAACACGAGCCCAACCACAAACAATCCAGCTAACGCTAACAAGGTTAATCCTGTATCAAACCAAGTCGCAAAAATGGCCATATGATATACAGCAAACAATCCCGAAGAAAACAAATAACCTAACCACTGATAGCCTGATTGATAAAACTTCAAAAAGATAAATCCTCTAAAGTAAAACTCCTCTAATAACGAATTCACAACAACAATATAAATCGCAATATAAACATAAGTCTCAAAGGTAATCCCTAACCGATCTCGCAAATCCGATATGATCAATTCAGGTTGTAAAACGTCCTGCAGTAAAAAGAAAGCAGTAACTACGATAATCATCGATAAAATGCCTAACCCTGCCCCATAAATCAAACCTGGTTTATCGATTTGGTTAAAACGGAGCGATTCCCAAATGCGTTCACCGAGCACAAAACGTATGTACAATAAAGGAACGATTAAAAATAAAACAATTTTACTTCCTGTCTTCACTAAGTAGTGTGCATCAAATACCTGTTCAATCACAAATAATAGTGAACAGCTTAACGCCGTTAAAATAACTACACTAATAATTTGATTTTGCTTCATAACCCCACCTACAGAACCAGTTTTTAAAAATATATCACAAAGTCTGTAATAATAGAAGTTCGTTTCACATTTAGTGGCCGATACTGAAATTTTAGTGTCCGATAATTCATATTAGTAGCTGATACGACTTAATGAGTGGCCAATTCCATCAATTTAGTGGCCGATAAAAATAAAAATCCCCGAGCTTAGTCTCAGGGATTCCACTTATTATCTATTCACTCGGTCGTCTTTTAAACCTGACCAGAAAGCTGCAATAATTGATAAAATAACAACAATAAACGGTGCGTAGGTGATTAAGAAGTGATCCATATTAATAACCTCCCTTTCCTTTTTCGCCTCGAACATAACTTTTGTTGAATAAGAATAATCTTGCGAGTAACCAGATCGATGGAATGAGTAGCGCAAAACCGGCAATAAACGCAATGATTAACGCCGTCGCCATCGCATCATTTGTGAATCCATCGTAAATCGTTAAATACGGATACAGTAAATAAGGATAATGTGAAATTCCATATCCGAAAAACGCTAATGAAAACTGTATAATCAAACTCCAAAAAGCTAAGCTATAATATTTTTTCATCCATAGTAAAGCGACGGTAATGACAAAGAACACACCTGACAAGGCAAAGATCCACCAGATATCCATGATCTTTTCAAAGTGCGAGAAATTATGCTGACGAAGCTGCCAGATGATCAGTGTTGCCGAGAGAATCGTCGGCCCACTCCAAGCAAGCGCGTACTTTCTTAATAACCGGCGTGCATCAAAGTCTTTCGCGATATCCGCATAAGCCGTTAAAAACGTCGCTGATATATAAAGCACACTCACAACACTTAAGATGACAATACTCCAAGTAAGTGGACTGAAAAACAATTTTTCGTAGAGCAGTACTGGATTTCCATCTACCATCTCTACAAATCCACCTTCAGAGATTGTCAAAACAATCGACAGTGAAGCCGGGATTAACAGACCAGCTACACCATATAAAAAGGTATAAATCTTACTATCTTTTACGCCATAGGTCTGGAAAGCATAATAAGAACCACGAATCGCTAACAGCACATTCGAAATACTAACCGGAACTAACAAAATCGTTCCGTAGTAAAACGCGGCACTTGGGAAAAAACCAACCATTCCTACAAAGAAGAACACCAGGAATACATTCGTAACTTCCCAAACTGGCGATAAATAGCGCTGGATAATGTGATGCAGTATATGCTTCGTGTTCGCCAGTTCACTATAGGCGCTGAAGAACCCTGCGCCAAAATCGATTGAGGCAATGATAATGTAACCAAATAAGAATAACCATAGAACTGATATTCCTACAATTGCGAGATCCATTATCGATCACCTCTTTCTAAGGCATGCTCTTCCAACTCTTTTTCAACAGGATTGTTCTTAAACATTTTCGTTAAAACAATCGCACTCGCTGTACCAAGAACGGCATACAAGCCAACAAATAAGAATAGCATCGTATCAACATAAGCCGCTGATGTCGCCCCTTCAGGCGTCTTCATAAAACCTCGTAAAATCCAAGGCTGACGTCCGAACTCAGCATAGAACCAGCCCATCTCAATCGCTACTATAGCTAGCGGACCTGACAGAACTAATAAGAAGTTGAAAAATTTCTTCTCAACAATCTTCCAGCCCCGTCCGATCCCGAACCAATAAAATAGAGAAATTAACGTTAAAAAGATCCCAATCGACACCATCAAGTCAAAGAAATAGTGAACGATTAATGGTGGGCGTTCATCTTCAGGGAACTCATTTAAACCCGTAACCTCTGCTGTCGGGTCACTATGAGCTAAGATGCTTAATGCGTAAGGAATCTCGATCGCACCCTGAACTTCCCCATTATCATCAATCCAACCAAACATCATGAGTGGTGCTTTTTCTTCTGTTTCAAAATGCCATTCCGCTGCTGCAAGCTTCTCTGGTTGATATTCAGCTAAGAATTTACCTGAGAAGTCACCTACAATCACAGTTGCGATTGAGAAGATGAGTCCGACTTTCATCATTAAATATAACGACTTTTTATGATAAACGTGATTTCGACCTCTAAATAAATGAAAGGCGGCGATTGAGCCCAACACAAAAGCCGAAGTCATGTATGCAGTTGTCAAAACGTGCGCGACTTTTGTCGGTGTCGCCGGATTAAACATCGCTGCAATCGGATCAACATTCACTAAGGCCCCATTCACAATGTCAAACCCTTCTGGAGTATTCATAAACGCATTCACCATCGTAATGAAAAATGCTGAAAATGAAGCCCCAATCGCAACAGGTATTAATAGAAGCATGTGCTTTTTCTGATTCTCAAAACGATCCCAAGTATATAAGTAAATACCTAGGAAAATCGCCTCAAAGAAAAAGGCAAAAGTCTCCATAAATAACGGTAAACTAATGACGTGACCGGCTAACTCCATAAAGTTTGGCCACAATAGTGACAGTTGAAGACCTATTGCCGTCCCCGTTACAACACCAACGGCTACTGTGATAACAAACCCGCGGGTCCAACGTCGAGCCAGCAAAATATAATGCTCGTCATTTTTCTTAATCCCAATCCACTGGGCGATGGCAATCATTAAAGGAATCCCCACACCAATGGTTGCGTATATAATATGAAACGCTAACGTCAAACCCGTTAAGGTTCGACTAAACATGACTGGATCATATTCCCACATCACAACCTACCCCCTCATATATTAAAAAAGTCTTCCTAAAATCGAAATCAACATAATAATAGCTACACTAAAACTGAGGATTATTAACCACTTTTCATGCTTTTTATACATGTGCATCTCCCCTTCATTTGTATAATACCCTAAACTCACCTTTTACAAATAAGTAAATCGTTAAGGCTTTGTTACGAAGGAATGATAATTTTGTGAACTATTTCACAAACTTACCACAACTAAAACTTAACACGCCTCTTCTCGCCTTTCAATTGATACGATTGGTAACTTAATCTCCAAAAAAGTTATAAATTTTTTAATTTAAACAAAATCCTACTCACACACAGAATCTTATCAAATTTACTAAAATTCACAACTTTACAATTATTAACTTATGATATACATTTATAGGTAATTTCGATTACATTCCGACAATTAATAAGTGGTTTCGACACGGTCTCACTTCATTCATTCGATAACAACTAATTACAAAATTAAGGAGCTAGACTATGAAACGATCGTTATTTAAACACGAATTTAAACTGACATTCTTCAGTAAAAAGAACATCTTATTTACGTCCTTTTTACTCGTATTGCTATTCAGCTATGTATTTATGATTCTACCAAATGAATTTAATATCGAATCCTTTCAAAAGGAAGAGGTCGAACACAAATTACAAGATATTAGTTCAACACAAGAATGGCGTCTCGAAATGGGTTACACAGGGATTTATCCGATGACAGGCGCTTATTTCGCTTCTCAACAAAGTTACTTAGAACAACACGAGAAAATGGTTACGGCATTTGAGAATGAAAATTATAATAGATATCTTCACATTAGAACCAACTATCTATTGAACGGTGGATATAGAGACTATCGCGAGAGTGACTTATTCTATCAAGAACCTTTGCCTGGTAAAGATAAATACCACCTTTACCATAAAAATATTTTACGTTTTCATAGCTATCTGAACGATGATGAACCTATTACATACCCAATGATTCAAGAACGCACCGCTCTTCAAAAGTTACACCAGTTCTTAACGAGTAGTATGATCTACTTAATCATATTCGCAGCCATATACTTCAGTAGTGATGTATTGATTAGAGACCGAACACACCAAACACTCTTACAAGGTTTTCCAACACAATGGTACTCATTATTAAATGTTAAGAGTCTAGCAGCATTTGCTTATACTTTACTCATCGTAACCGGTGTCGTAGGTTTAGGATTAATCCTTTTGTCATTGACTTATGGACCAGGCTATTTAGACATGCAAATACCTTATAAAAAAGACTATCGCCTATTTTACTTTGAAGCTTATGATTATATGGGCATGAAAGAATTCTTATTAAAATCACTAGCTTTAATCCCAATCGTGGTTTACTTGTTTATCAGATTTAACGTTTTAGTCAGTCTGTTAATCAGAAACACCTGGGCAGTACTATTTATAGGGACCGCTCTTCTCTTTTCAGAACGATTATATTTCGATCGTTCAACGAGAGAGTTGTTTGGAATAGATTTAAGCTACTTCCCACAGACGTATTTTGATATCGGACAAGTCGTCACATTAGAGAAAAACTACTTGATTAATACTGACACCATAACTTTCTCGCAAGGATTAATAGTCTTATTAATTACGCTAGTAGTCGTTGAACTATTGTTATGGATCACCACAAGATTTATCAACCAAAGATCATTTTTCCAATCTTAGATATAAGGAAGGACTATCACATATGCTTTGGAAATACATGCTATTCGAACTCAAAGTTCTAATGACCAACAAGAAACATTTATTTATCGCTCTGATTCTCGTTCTGTTTTTTCCCTTATTTTTCATCCAGCAAAGTACAACACTTACAGAAACACTCAAGGAAGAAAAATACGAAATGAGAGGCATTTACGATTCAATTATTAACCAACTGCCAGACATGGAGGAAGACACTGAGAAAGGCAGGCAGGTCCATGAAAGTGTCCTGAGGCAATTACGCCATGTAGGCATGCAGATTTGGTATATTAACAGAGACCGTGAAGCCTATATCGAAGAAGGTTATAAACTCATTGAAGAAAAACGTTTCGTGCATGAGCTGGACAATGAAAACATTCCAGAACACTTTATATTTCCCAAAAGTGAAATTACCAAAGATTATAAACGTCTTGAGTATATCGACCAAAATGGCTTGCCTGTTGAACAAAAGAACCAAACAACCAGCGCATTTCTAGTCACCGCTTTAAGTACTTTGGCAGGCTTACTATTCAGTGTGGCCATACTCATCAGTGGTAATGAAATACTTACATTTGAAAAAGAACACTCCACCGTCATGAGCGGGCTGCCAATTGATTTCTTCAAGAAAATACTCGTAAAAATCTCGATTCACTGTTCTTATATTATGTTGGCATTAACCCTCGGAATTGGTGTCGGTGGTCTCATAGCTTACGTAAAAAATGGTTTAGGCTATTTCAACTACCCAATCATTTATTACAATAACGGAAGCTATGAAGCCATCCCTAACTATCAGTTTTTACTATTGATGTTCTTAGGGCTTGCAGCATTAACCTTATTATTACTCGTGTTCTCTGTTGTACTAAACCTATTATTCAACCATGCTTTTGCGAATCTATTAATCGGATTAAGCATTCTATTACTACCAGAACTATTTGCATCAAAACTTATCGAATTACCATTTTTACAACCATTGACTTACATTCACTTAGACGACATCTTTACAGGTGAATTTTCGACCCAACTTAATCAGCCTCAGTTAGATTACTGGAACGCGATTCTTTGGTTTGTTGGTCTATCATTTGGCTTGTTAATAATCATTTACTTCATACGAAAATTGAATTTCTACAATGTAAAAACATTATTGCGACCACTTTCTAGAAATAAAGTGTAAAGGAGCTTTACAGATGATTGAAATTAAAGATCTATCGATTGCTTACGGAGATAACATCGTGTTGGACAAAGTCTCACTCACCGCAAATAAAGGTGAAATTATTGGACTAGCCGCACCAAACGGAACAGGTAAAACGACGCTTTTCAACGTGATGGCGAATTATACGAAACCCGATTCAGGTAAAGTCAAATTTAACGGGAAGTACACCTATAAAACGGAGAAAGACCAAATCAAGATTCATGAACAATTAGCGACCTTCCCGAACCAAAGTGATCTATTTGAAGAATTATCAGGGTTAGACCATATGAAACTATACAAAAACATGTGGCGAGGCAAAAAGAATATTCAAACTATCGTCAATGAATTAAACATGGACCACTATGTCAGAAACAAAGTTAAAACCTATTCACTCGGAATGAGACAGCGTCTTTGTTTCGCCATGATGGTTGCGGCAGACTCACCAATCATGTTAATGGATGAGGTAATGAACGGTTTAGATGTATCTAACGTTTCACTCATCTCAAATAAGTTAATGGAAATGAAACGGGAAGACAAATTAATCTTTATCGCTTCACACTTGCTGGAAAACCTGGATTTATACGCCGACCGTGTTTTATTCTTAAAGGGCGGTAAATTCATCCATGAACACAAACCGAATCGCCATGAAAAAGCCTATATCAAAATTAATGTCACTGAAGAAGAATACAAAGTAATCAAAGAAAAATATATCCTGGGCGAAGATCACGAATACATTTCACAATTACTCTGTATCCCTTTTAGTCATCTTTCATTTAATGAACAAATTGAGATGATTGAAACCTTGTTAGAATACGATGAAGAGCTTGCGATAGGTCCACTCGGTACACTTGAATATTACGAAAAATATTTCCAAGAACTAAATCAATTAAAAGCAACAAGTAGGAGTTAATGGTATGAAAAATGTTTTACTTTTTACAGGGGTGATTGGAAGCTTACTAATCATAACGGGCTGCCAATCTTATGAACCAACTGATGCCGCAATGGCTTATAGTGAGAACCATGAAGTGATTGATGAAGAAGAAAAAAATGAATTACTGGATGTCAGTGATGAGATATTTTTCACAAGTGACCGAAGCAACCAAACAGCTGAAGCTACCTCAACCGTCATACCTGATCGTCAAGATTATTTAAATCTACCTGAAGGTCGATATAGAATTTATGGCCAAGGTGGCGGAAATGTCGAGGTTTACGATGCCAATGATAACTTACTAGTCGGTGATTATGTTGGTCGTGGGTTCGCCCCTTCATTAACGGTTGATCTTAAAGAAGATTTTACCGTGAAGGTCGATGGCTTCTACGATTTATTTGTTGAACCAACAGATACAAAGATGCAAACTGAACTAACTTCAGGCATTTGGGAAGTTGGCTTAGACGTACCAGCAGGAGAGTATGAAGTAACAGCACAAAATGGTATGGGATACTTAACGATCTTTGACCCTGAACAAGAGAGTCAAGTCTATGAAATCATCGGAAACAAATACTCCCCTACTAAATCTAAGATTACATTAGAAGAAGGACAAAAAGTTAGGGTAACAGGTGTTGCAAAACTAGTATTGAACGAAATGAAAGAGTAGGGCTCCCCTACTCTTTTTGATTTTCCGAAAGTATTAGATTCATTGTATGTAGCCAAATTTTTTTGTCATTAAATATCTGAGGGTTCGGATGATAATAAAGACAACCTTCATCTTGTTTCTTTATACCGAAATATGTATAAGGAAATAGTTTAGATAATGCTTCAAATGCTAAATGTTTGATCTTGTTCTTAACTCCCCACCCTAAGATAATGGGACCCATGCAGTCTTCAATAACTTTTTCACGTTCACTTTTACGAAGATCACTAAAAATACTATGGAAACGAAAGGCATAATCATCTGCCCGAAGTAAATCAAGATAAAACTTGTCAGCATTACCACTTCTAAGATCACTTAAATTGATGATAACTGTTTTGTTCCAACCTCTTAACTCCATTAACCTCATGATTTGATATTGTGTCGGATCACATTTAGCAGGTGTTGGATTAAGATTCATAATTTCACTTTCTGAATGAATACTTGGAACAGCCACTTCACTCACCGGCTCGCAGCTCCCTGGATTCATCAACACGAACAGCGCATCATATTGATTCTGATTGGTCCCTTCTCTTTCAATGATTGCCTGACTTCTGCATTTGAAGGTATGATTACCAATCTTCACGTCATAGAACTTCCCAAAGACATTAAACAATGAATCAAGCTCAATCTGACTCTTAAATTCTAATTCAGAAGCAGACATTTACATACATCCCCTATCAAAAAAGTCATATCAATACAGTTTATTTAATAAACTTATATTTATGAGAGAATTAAAAAACCACACATTGAATGTGCGGTTCAGGGATTGATTTATTCATGTTTCATATTTTTTAACATCATAAAGACTCGCTTTGCATAAACAACAGCAAGATATCCTAACCCAATAATAAATAGGACACCAAATGCCATCCAAAGATAAGTTAAATATTGTGGAGCCGACACAGCCACCGCTGCGATCAATAATCCACCGATAAATAAATACGTCAGAATTCTTGCCAACATAATGAGACCTCCGACTAAAAAAGTATTGACATTATTAGTATAAGCCATTATATTTATATTTGTCGATTATTTATCATTGAAAACTTTTCAACAATACGACTCCGTAGCTCAGCTGGGAGAGCGCCACCTTGACAGGGTGGAGGCCGGTGGTTCGAGCCCACTCGGAGTCATAGGGTGCCAAACCCCAAAGATCCCTTCTTGCACAAGCGACTGGGGGTCTTTTTATATTATATTTTTTTCATCACAGATTCTATCCAAAATCAAAACTTGCACAAAATCTGCACATGAGATTTTAATTATTATTTTTGTCCTTAAACAAACTCTCTTCAAACTTTTGTGCAGCTCTCTCCTGTAAGTCATCATTTACATGGGAATACAAGTCCAAAGTAATTCCAACTCGAGAGTGGCCTAATCTCTCACTTACTACCTTAGGATTTTCACCTTGCTGCATTAAAATAGTCGCATGAGTATGTCTTAAATCATGAAATGAAATTTTAGGTAATTCAGCTTTTTTTATTAGGCGACTAAATTGACGAAGGAGATTACTCGGATCAACCGGTTTCCCAATTTCTGAACACACCACTAAGTTATTTTCATTATAACTACTGTCTTTCTTTATTTGACGTTCCTGTTTATATTTTTGTTTTTTTAAGAGACTAATTAAATAATCAGAGATAGATATCTGTCGTTTAGACTTAGCAGTTTTTGGAGCTTTAAAAATTAAGCCCTTCCCTTTAACAAAACTTAGACTTCTTTTTATAGAAATTTTGCCTTTAGTCAAATCGACGTCCTCCCACTTCAGCCCTAAAACCTCACCTCTACGCATACCCGTAAATATTGTTAAAATATAAGCCATTTCAAAATTTAAGTTTATAATTAAACTTCTAAACAAGTTAACTTGTTCGACTGACCACGTTAATTTTTCTTTAGTAATTATTTTAGGAGGATTAGCATTCATTACAGGATTAATCTTAATTAAACTCCACCTAACAGCCTGATCAAATGATTTATTTAACATATTATGCATTTGTCTAATGTATGAGGGCGAGTAGTCCTCATCAAGCTTGTCTGCATAAAAACAATCGATATCAAAAGTCGTTATCTCATTAATTGATTTGTGCCTAAAATGAGTCAAGATATGATTATTTAGTAAATATCTCCTGCTCTCCGCAGTTGTTTCCTCAACAGAGCGCGTGTAAGAAGTTTCAAACCACTTTTCTACAAAGTCCCCAAAATTATCATTACTTTCTCTAAAGTAAGAACCTTCATCAATCTGATTTTTAACTTTAATTAGTTCTTTTGACGCTATCCCTTTTGTTTTAAACGGACCAAAACTTTGTTGTTTTCTTTTGCCTGTATTCGGATTCTGGCCAACATCTATCCTAAAATAATAGCCTTTCTTTTTCTTTTTAATTATCTTATCAAAATTCAAAATACACACCTCATTCCATTTGAAATAAAGTGTAGTATGTGGTTAAAAATATTATATCAAAGTTTAAAATAAAAATAAGTGACAATAAAAGGCAGTGGTAAATTAAATATATATAAAATTTATGTACATTTACAGAGCTTTTTGATCAAACTATTATTTTATATATAGTTTTAATAATTTTCCGCAATGGAAATTAACCATTTCCGATCTTTTTCATTATTTGTAAAGAGGTATTTATAACTTTGCTGCTTAGATTCTCTCCACTTTAATACATATCCTTTATTCATAGAAATCCATACCATATCGTCTATTTTAGTGTTTTCAACCTTTTCTGATGGATTATTAGAAAACCATGATGACGCAATTCATAAATGTAATTTCTTTTCTACCCTTTTCGTAAAACACTTTTGTTACTGGGTGTGTGAAACTGTCATTTTCATACGTGATTTTTTTAGTTGTATAATTCTCTGGCATTACAGGTGTTTTTATTGCACCAATTTCCCGTTCTGCTTCTTCACTGGTTTCAAATGTTAGATGCTGCTTGTCATCGCAAGCAACCAGCAAAATAATAAGTAAAAATAATGGTAGTACCTTTGTTAACTTCACGTATTTCGGCCCCTTAATTTAGAGTTCAATACTTCCTACTTTTTCAACCGAAAATCCCCTTCTAGTTTAAGCACAGTCTTTCAATCCATACTTCTTAGTTAATATTTAATATTTAATAATATATAATTTAACCTCTTTAAAATGCCTACAAATTAAAACGAAAAATGTCTATATACACTAATCATTATAAATAGGTTTGTCTAGTAAAGCAGTTGATATTAAATGAATCGTACACTTTAGATATGTCTAAATCTCTGCAATCTATAATTAAAATTTTGTTCAACTAAAGCCTTCATTATTTTGACTATCTAATCATTTTAAGAATGTTTTTTGAGTTTTTTAGCATACCAAGTAAACCAAGTTCTTTTTTTGCATCTTTACTTAATTTCCTGTCTGCAATCTTTAATACGTCATCACCAGCGGATGAATAATTACCCGAATTATACATTGGTTGAGTGTCATATTCAATGGTTAGTTGGATAGCCTTCGTCTCAATTTCTCCGACAATTTTATGCGATAAATATAAAGCCATGTCAATACCTGCAGATACCCCCGCTGCAGTTATATATTTACCTTGTTCCACTACTCTTTCCCGTGTAGGGATGACATTAAATTCACTCAATAATTTTATTGGTTTCCAATGCGAAGTTGCTTTTAATCCAGATAATAAGCCAGTTGCAGCTAAAATAATCGATCCTGCGCATACAGATGTAGTCCATTTTGTAACTTTATCTACTTCCTTAATCCAATTTAATACATGCTCTTTATTCATTTCTTTCATAAACCCCACTGGTGAACCTGGAATAATTAATATATCTGCATAATTAATATCTTCAATACTATATTTAACATTTATATCAATGAATCCAGAGTCCGCCTTTACTCCGCCTATTTCTTCTGCAACAAATATTACTTCAGTATTAGTCATATACCTTAAAGCTTCATATGGACCAATAGCATCTAGCATCGTCATTCCATCATATACATAAATAAGTATCTTCATGGCTTACCCCTTTAATATATTATTCTTATTGTTCAGATTTCTTGTTTCAACAAACCTTCCAAATACCTAACAAGTTAATTTTATCACAGTATTCCAAAAAACATTCCTAAATGCAAAAAAACGACCTACAAGTTTGATCGTCTTTTTAAGCTAATCTATGATTTATGAAGATTACCATCCGGTACTAATGCTGTAATGATATTATTCCAACGTTTGAAAAACAATAAATGCCCCTCTTTTTTATAAATAGTAGTTTCACTATTGTTAAGTCCCTCATCTAAGTATTCCCCCATAACTAAAGGGACATTTTTATCTTCCTGACCTTGCCATATATATACTTTAGAATCGATTTCATTTAAAGAAAATCCCCATGGTTTGACTAAAGTTACTAAATCACCATAGTGCCCTCCAATTCCTTGTCTATAGGCTTCCTTCATATCATTAATAAATAATTGTCGAACTTTAGGACTTTTTACAAGTTGTTGATCACTTTTCGCAAAACTTGTCATAAATTTATCCAAAGATTTTTCTGGATTTTTAATTGCTGCTTTTGCAACGGGCTTTAAGAATGTTTTTAATAGCCTTGGAGATTTCAAAGCCATCCCAAAAGCAATTCTATGGGATATAGACATTTTTTTTCTTAATTCTTTATTGTTATTTATCGGTGCAAACCCACTGATTATACCACAACTTCTAACTTTATCAGGCATTTTATAAGCACAACTTAAGGCATATGGTCCACCTCCTGAAACACCAGCTACACTAAATTGCTTAAAACCATGATATTCTACGAATTCACATACATCATCAGCCCAATCTATAACTGTTCTACCATCCAAAACATCAGACAATCCGTAACCTGGGCGTTCTAAAGTAATTAACCTCACATTTAATTTTTCGAGAATAGATAAGTCAGGAAAACTAGTTTTACGTGAATTTGGTGTTCCATGAAAAAATAATACAGGATACCCTTGGTCAGCTCCATATTGAGAAAAACCAATAGTTCGCCCTTCTTTTAATATAAATGTTCCATTTTCTATTACCATATAAAATGTGTCCCCCTAAACTTTTTAGTTTATAAATAGTTATCTTTTTATTAATTCAATCATTTTCTAGGCGATATTCCATGCCAAAGTATATAAGCTATATCTTGGGCATATGTTGTAAGTATTTTGTTTGGGTTTAAATTCCAAGCCATTATTAATCCGTCTAATAATGCTGTTGTCATGATTGTAAGAACTGATAAATTAATATCATCGGCTATTTTACCTTCAGTTCTCATTTGCTGAAGTAAACCTACAATTTGTGATTTTGTTTGATTTTGAGCAAGGATTAGTTTACTTAGAACTTCTTGATTACGACTATGTACCATAAATTCAAGTACTATTTTTGGCCAACTAGGATCAGATTCACAGTACTTAAGTTGTATTTCAAAGAAATTTGCCAGACCCTCTTCTGGATTATCTAATATCATAATATTCTCCATTTCACCAGATAAAAAAGTTACTTGTTGTTGTAGTCGAAGATCAATTAATTCAATAAATAATTCTTCCTTACTCTTAAAATTTCCATATACAGCTCCTTTTGAAAAACCCGCTTCATGTGCAACTTGTTCTAAAGATGATTGACTAAAACCGAAACGTGAAAATATTCTATAGGCTGACGCTAAAATTTCACTTCGAGTATCTAACTTGTTATGTTTATCGCCATTTATTAATTGTTCAATATTTGATTTATTACCTAGATGCCTATAAATCGTTTGTCTGCTAACACCAGCTTCTTCAGCAATCTCTTCGATGGTAATTTGAGTTAATGGTCGGTCATTTAATAGTTTGTAAATTGTTTTTAACAATTTTTCACGCATTAATTCCCTCCTAGAAGTTACAATAATACTCATCAGTATAATTGTAACAAAAATGTTATCAATTTTATATAGTTTTTTAAGATTATATAAAAAATAGTCAGAGAACTCTTGAAACGGATTCAGTTGTGAGATATTCAGTTTACACTAAACACCACTAAAAAGGACTTAGAATATTTTCTAAGTCCAATTAATCAAATCAATTTCTCAGCCTGTAGTCTTTCTTTTAACCCTTTTTTTATGAGGCGTTCTCGAACTTGTGTAATACAAGTCTCTAGTATCCTCTCAACTCGATCTACATTTTCATTATGGTATGTAGTTTTTCTCAACTGTTCCAACTGTTCACGCTTTAAAAACATATATTCCAGTTGTTTAATCTCTGTCTCGTAATATAGTTCACTAATCTTCCCTTTATTGTTTTCAAAATCCGAAAACAGCTCTTCCCGTTCCTTTTTCGTGGCAGTGATCTCATTCCACTTTAAATCCATTTTCTCTTGTATGTTCATGTGTTTATATCCTCCTATTAGCCTTTTGCCTTTTTCGGCCTCCAAATGATATAATTTCTTTAAAGCTTGAATTCATTTAAATAAGGAAATATTCAAGTTAAATCAAATGCTACCTAGTGTGGATTCCGCTGACCATAATCAAAATCAGGACTTCTAAATACGCTATCAACTTATGCATTTAAAAATTCCCCTAATTTTTCAACAGACTTTCGTTTATCCTCCATATCTGTATGAGAATAAAAATCTAAGGTAACTTGAACACGTGAATGACCTAGTAAATCCTTTACAACCTTTGCATTTACTCCTAATTTCATCATTAATGTAGAGAAAGTGTGCCTCAATCCGTGTAACGTTATATTTTTCACCGGCAGAGTCTCAACAACCCTTCTAAACTTTTTTGTCAAAGTATCTAATCGATAGAAATCTCCACCATCATTGGTAAATACATAGCAATCCTCACTGAATTTCTTCCCTAATAACTGTGTAGTTTTATTATATTCAGCTTGTTTATGTTTCTTTAAAATATCAATAAGAAATTGTGGGATTGGAATTTCTCGATTATCTGAAGCTTCAGATTTGGTATTTGGTTTGTAATAAAGTTTTTGTTCCTCTGAATATGTCAGAGTACCATTAATAGTAATAATCCCTTCTTCTAAATCGATATCTTTCCATCGTAACCCTAATGCTTCACCTCTTCTTGTACCGGTGATAACTAAAGTGACTGTTTGAACCAATATTTTTTCTACCGATGCTGCCTCTAGGAATATGTTTAGTTCCTCTTTCGTCCAGGCTTTACTTATTTTATTTTTATTATCTTTAACCTTTGGAGGATCAATAAATTCCATCGGATTTCTCTTGATTAACTCCCATTTGACAGCCTCTTTAAATGCTGCATTCATTAAATGATACATTTGTTTTAAGTACGCATTACTTAAAGGCTTTCTTTCTATTTTCTCTCCATTTTCTTCTCTCTCTTTATCTTTTTTACTTTTTACTTTTCTACCGTTTTCTTTTGTGAATTGAAAAAATTCTCTTATAGTCTCTACATTAATCTTTGAAATTTCCATGGGACCAAAATAAGGAATAAGATGAGCATCTACAAAATCTCTTCTAGACTTTACTGTAGCTGGTGTATTTCCATCAATGCTATACACTGTATCAAACCACTTATTAATAAACGATTCAAAGCCAGTGTTTGAGGGGTTAAAGTATTCACCACTTAATACTTCACTTTTTATCAGTATCAAATCGTTTTTTGCTTCGGTAAAATTCCGGTATGGCCCAAAGCTTTTCTGCTTTCTCTTACCATTTTGGCCGACATCAATTCGAAAATAATACCCTTTTGCCTTCTTTTTAATAATCTTCTTGTAGTCCATTACATCCAAATCCCTTCTATCTACTAAATTTGTCTTTCTTGGTTTGATACCACTTAAAGAATTAACCACGATTTTCTTGCATAACCTTTCCAACTTCAGTTTGAAAGTAGTACCCTTTTACCTTCTTTTAATAATCTTCTTGTAGTGCATTATCTCCACATCCTTTCTATCTACTATATTGGTCTCCCTTGGAAACAACCATCTAAGGAACTGATCACGGTTTACTTGCATGATCTCTCCAACTTCAGTTCGAAAATAGTACCCTTTGACTTTCTTCTTTATAATCTTGTTATAGTGCATAACATCCAAATCCTTTCTATCTACTATATTTGTCTTTCCTGATTGGACAACCATTTAAAGAATTGATCACGGTTTACACGCATAATCTTTCCAAACTTCGCTAGAGGAAAATCGTCTTTTTTCATCATCTCGTAAGCAGTTGGTTTAGAAATCTGCAATAAGTCCGAAATTTCTGTTGCAGTAAGATACATAGGTAAATCTTCCATTTTTTTATATTTCATCGTGTTCTCCTCCTATTTACATAAGTTGTTACATTTTAAATACTCAAGATTGTATTGACCTGAATTTTAAGTCCTCGGAATAAGTGATTGTAATTAATCCTATATGTAAACTAACTTCTACTTCTGTGAATATTTGAACTCTGCTTCTTATTTAATACTTATAATCATCTCCCTTATTGTCGCAAGAGTGGCTAAAAAGCAATAAAAAAAGACACACGGATAGTGGGATCACTAATCCATCTGTCAAGTGCTTCTTGCCCAAATGCATTTGTTTTGCAAGCAATTTTTTTATTATTCGCTTATAGTTTATTATGATTAAAAACAAGTGGCAATCATAAGTACAAACTATTTTTATTTTTCTTATTCCATTAACTACTACATAAAGTTCTTAATAACAGAGAACTACTCACTCGTCTTAATTATTTTCCAATTGTATTTTACCAACTAAAATTAGACATGGAAACAAAAAGTACAAAAGTTATTTTATTTTTTCATCAAGCAAACCTGAATTCTTGTGAACGTCTGTTCACAAGAATTCAGGTTGGGCAAATCCAATCCCAATGAGTGCAATTATTATGAGTTGAATAATTGAGCACAGGAGATTCTAACTGCTCTACACTTTATTACTGAGGATTTGCTCAAAATAAAAGCATTAATTAGATTTTAGGATAATCAAGTGATGATGATAAGTTACTAAAATACTATTTCAGTTTTATTAGTAAGTATGTGGTCTATTATATAAAGAAAAAATACAGTAGGCTATTAAGGGGGATAAAATATTTTTTCCTCCGCTAATATTTATTAATACAATTGTTGCCCCTTCAACTTCACGGGGTGACATCATATCTTGAAGTTATTAAAGCTGCAATGCAACTTTGTAAAAAAAAATCAGTAAGAAAAACTTGTTGATTGTTCACAAAAAGGATATTTGTCAAAAAGTATCTTTAAATATACTAACAACTTATTCTATTGATTTTTGTTTTTCAATCTAATTGAATCTAGTAAAAATAATAAAAGGCTAAATAGTTAGAACAAGCTGGTGAATACCTAACGGAAGAATATCGTTATTAATTTTGTTCAGACAGTGCATTTAATCTCTCTCTATACTCTTCTTTGTTTATCTCCCCTCTTGCAAAACGTTCATTTAGTATATTTACCGCACTATTGGAAGGCTTTGAATTGTTATTTTTGGATATATTTTTAAATAGATAGATTCCTAACCCAATGATTAATGCCCAAAATAATAACATCATTAATCCGCCACCAATCATCATTGGTCCTTCCATTATGTTACAGTCATCCCACATCATACTTTCATCTCCTTATTAAAAATTTTTGTTTGATAAAATTAAAGGCATTTAAACTTGAAAATCTCTTCATTAATAATTATAGACTTCAAATGTGAAGAAACATTGTGGAAGTCTATAACATTGACATACTTTTTGTCTTTGTTTCAATAACCATTAATGATCACGTTAAAAAAGTTTATCTAAAACACACTAAAAACACATGAGAATTCAAGTTAGAACTCTCATGTGAATTATTTTTCACTAAATTATTTTCCTTGTCGTTTCATAACAATCACTAAATATACAATACCTAAAAATATAATTGGTAATCCCATCCACATGCAAAGATGTAGAAATGTTTTAAAATAAGCCTGTATTGATCCAGGCCCCCACATTGCAGTTCCTGATACTGTGAGGCAACACAACCCCATTAATATTAGCAGTGCGAATATGATCCATTCTGTCTTTTTCATAGTCCCTCCTTATTCAGCATTAGGGAAACTAACTTGAAAGCTCGTTCCTTTTCCTATTTCACTATTTACCGAAATAGTTCCATTTTGTAATTCCACCAATTGTTTTACAATTGCTAACCCTAAACCTGTACCGCCCAGCTCTCTTGAACGCGATTTTTCAACTCGATGAAACCGTTCAAAAATATATGGAAGTTCACCTTTAGGGATTCCAATACCTGTATCCTCAATGATGACATGGACTTTATTATCTTCCTGCCACACTTTTACAGAAACCGCTCCTTTTTCAGTATATCGAACTGCATTGGCTAACAAATTAATAAATATCTGTTCTAAGCGATCTTTATCAGCTTGAATAAGATGTCTATTCTCATCGACATGTTTCTTTATTACTAAGCCTTTATTTGTAGCCGCCATTTTAATTTTAGAAATAGCATTTTCTAATACTTTTGAAAGATTGATTGTTTCCATGAAAAAATCGAATTGTCCTTCTTCCATTTTAGATAAGTCAAACAAATCGCTAATTAGTCTAGTTATTCGTTCAGACTCATTTTCTATAATGGTTAAATAATGAATTCGTTCTTCTTCTGTTTGATAAAGCCCTTGTTTTAATACTTGAGAATACCCATTGATATAGGATAATGGGGTTCTTAATTCGTGTGAAATATTAGCTAAAAACTCTCTCCTATTTGAACGATACCTATTAGTTTCTACTGCAAGATTATTAATGGTTTTACCCAGAGAGCCGATTTCATCATTGGAAGGGATATTAACACTTATATTTAAATTCCCTTTAGCTATTTCACGAGTTGCTTGTTCCATTTCTAATAGTGGTCTTGACATCCTTTTAGACAACAAAAATGTAAAACCAAGTGCTAATAAAATGGCCCCCACCGCAGATAAAATGAGTAAATCTCTTATTTTTCTAATAGGTTCTTGAATTTCATCTATGGGAGCTAATACGAAAAAGCCTCCTGCAAATTGACCAGATTGAATAATTGGATAACCTGAACCTAGATAACTAATATCTGTTTGGTCATCTACAAACATTTTCTGAAGATCTTGACCTTTGGACATCATAGAGAAATCTTCTTCAGATAGGTTATTTATTACTACGCCAGAATTAATTACGATATCTCCAGATTCGTCTAATATATATATTTCTTTATTCGTCAGTTCAGCCAAATTTCTATACATATTTAGTATATTTTCATCTTGTAATGATGGAATTGTTTGAGCATATTTTTCTGATAACTCTACAATTTCATCCTCAACTTGACTATAGTAAAAGTTCGTCAATATTTGATTGGCAACATATCCTAACGGTAACAACACAATTAAAAATAACACCATAATCGTCCCGCCAAGTTTAAGAACAATTCTATTCATGTCAATATTGGTCCTCTGGTCTATTAAATTTGTAGCCAACACCCCAAACCGTTTTAACTGGATTAAAAGATAAACCTGCTTTACGGACTTTTTCACGAAGGTTTTTGACATGTGTATCCACTGCACGTAAATCTCTAAACTCTTCTGAATACCAAATTTTATCTAATAAAATATCACGAGTAAAGACCGTTTTGGGATTATGCGCTACAGTATACAAAATATCAAATTCTTTAGGTGTCAATTCTACTCGAGTACCTTTTACCCAGGTCTCTCGACTATCATAATCAATGGACAAATCATTAAAAGTTATTAATAATTTGTCAATTTCGCGATTGTCCTTTTTGCGACGTCGTAGCAAAGCCTTAACTCTAGCAACTAATTCTTCAGGTGCGAATGGTTTTATGAGGTAATCATCAGCACCAATATTCAGTCCAAGGACTCTATCTTTGACATCATCACGTGCTGTTAACATCAAAATAGGTATTTCACTCGTCTTACGTATGGTAGAACAAACCTCCCAACCGTCAATGTCTGGTAACATAACATCTAAGACCACTAAATCAAATGCATATTGATCAGCCATTTCAATCGCTTCATAGCCATCTTTTGCTTCATTTAGCTGAAATGCTTCTCTAGATAAATAAATTTTAATTAAATTCCTCATGTTCCATTCATCATCGACAATTAGGATTCTATTACCCATATATAGCCCTCTCTTAATTAACTATTAATGTGATTCAACTTCGCCCTTATCTACACTCTTCTCCCATGTTTCCCCATCATCATAAGAAATATAGATGTTTTTGGAGTTTGTAGTAAATACGAGTTCTTTTTTATTTGCAGGGTTCTGTTGAATATAAGTTATAGCATCATTACTTAAATTAGGTATATTTAATTTTTTAAATTCGTTAGTATCTAAATTAAATTGTAAAAGGTTAACCTTTTCATTCTGTGTTGATACTAGTAATTGATTTTGATGGCCAAATGATACAGCAGTAACTTTTCCTGTAACTGAAAGTTTTTCAAAATTGTCTCCATAGTCCTCCGATAAGAAAAGACCTTGGTTTGTTCCTATTACCATAACACCTTTTTTTATTGGATGAGCTGCAAGTGAAGTAGCTTGTCCACTTACTCCAGTCATTTCACTTTTACCCCATGTTTTTGTCTTATCTGATGAATAATATAATCCTGGTTGATTCATTCGAGAATTTTGTGTTGGATTAAAGACATAAATATCTTCTGTTTCATAACCTACTGTCATTCCATGAAAATCAATTTCTCCATACAAGTCAAGCTTTTCGATGGTTTGACCTTGATCTGTACTTTTGATTATTCCTAACGGATTTTTTAAATTAGAATTTGGTGAGGGGTGTCCACTACTATAAAAACCATCTTCATACATTGAGAATCCCATATAATCGTGTTTATTAGTATCTTCTGGAGCAGTCCAATGTCCATTTTTAAATACAATTAATCCATCATGTGATGGGACATAAAGTTCTTCACCACTACTTGTGTATCCAAGACCATGAATGTGTGTAAAAGTAACTTTTTCATCACCACCTAAATTTAGCATTATTAAAAAGAACAAGGTTAATAAGGAAGTAATGGCAGAGACAGTTATATAGATTTTATTTCTTTTTAACATAACCTGTGCCTTTTTACGACTTTTTTTATTTTTAAGATCAAGCTTTTTTAATGCAATTTTATTTAAAAATAACATTATTATAAAAATAATCAGTATTATTAACGAAGCTAAAAATCCAATAGACCAGTAATTCATTACACTTTCACTGGTAGTCTCTTCAGTGCTATGAGCAAATACTTTAAACGGAATCATAAACAACACAAAGTTTACAATAGATATTAAGGTTATTTTTCGCATCTTATTTATTCTCCTAAATTAGTTATTTGTAAATTAGTAATTATAATAAATTAAAATTTTGTAGAAAATATGTTTTTTCTAACTAGAAACCTGTAAAACCATTAAACAAGTATTCAGACAGGTAAGAAATGATTAAAGTCATCCAATCAAAAAATAAGAGTATCCCCATTACAATCATAGATGCTCCACCAATTTTCATAATCAGTCGATTATTCTTTTTAATCCACTTCATTTTCCCTATGAAAAATGACATGACAAAGAATGGTATTGAAAACCCAAGTACATAGGCAATCATGTAAAGCATTGCTTGATCAGGATTTGTTACACTTAAAGCAATAACTCCAGCCAAGATAGGTCCTGTACAAGGTGTCCAACCTGCTGCAAAGGCAAAGCCAATAACACTTGAACCAAGGTAGCCACTTGGTCGATCCTTAAATGTCATTCTTTTTTCTTTCATCAAAAATGAAGGTTGAAAAACTCCTAAAATAATTAGTCCTATGAGAACTATTAATATAGCACCTAGTTGTCTTACTAAGTCGTCATATATTATAAAAAGCTCACCCAAAAATGAGGTTGAGAAACCTAATGCTATGAAAATTATTGAAAACCCAATTAAAAAGAAAGTGGTGTGTAACAGTGCACGTTTTTGTAGTAATCCTTTACCAGTTTTAATTTCATCCACAGACATCCCTGTAATATATGACAAAAATGCTGGATACAAAGGTAAACAACAAGGTGAAATAAAGGACAAAAAACCTGCGCCAAAAGCTAAAATCAAACTAATATCTTCCATATTATCCCTCAATTATTAATATATTTAGGCACTTATATTAATTTATAAGCCTAATCTTTTAAATTACCAATACGTTAGAGTATCTAATATACCTAAAATAAGTAGTAGCCAACCTGCCACCCGTTGAACAACATGACCAACTTTTCTACCTCTCTTCACTAATGCTCCACCTAATTCAAAATACCAAATTAGAAAAATAGCAATCAATAATGGTATTGATGTCCCTATCCCAAAAACAGAAGGTAATACTGCACCATAAGATGTAGACAGAACGACTGGCATTAACGTCATAAAAAATAGTATGAACATAGTTGGACAAAAAGCCAAGGTAAAACTGACCCCCATTAAAAAACTACCAAGTTTACTATCTTTCAAATATCGTTCTGGAATTTTCCCCATGTTGAATGTCCAGCGCACCTTTATTAAATCGATCATAAATAGACCTATCAGAATTAACATTGGGCCAATAGCTTTTCTTATGTAAGGGATCACTAATGTTAGATTTGATTGAAATTCATTGCCCATCAACCAAACAACCAGACCTAACCCTGAGAAAACTACTATCTTACCTAATATAAATAGTAATATATGAACCCAAGGAATGTTGTTTTGAAATGAACGAGTTCCATAAATCGTAATGGCGCCTAAGTTCCCTGTAAATTGACAAGGGGCTAAGGCTCCAATTAGTCCAAGGATAAATGCTGATAATATTGGGATACCTTCCCACTGATTCATTAACTTAAAAAAGGGTTCACTTAGAAAATTACTTATATCACTAAAGAATTGGTACATAGAACTTCTCCCTCTACTTTTTGAGATATTATATTTACTTTTTTATTTTATTATTTAAATGTGGAGAAATTGTGAGGAAGACTTAAAGATTGATTTGTTCTTAAAATGTTCAAGCATTTTTTAGTAAAGTGATTAGAATAAATATATTCTTCATAAAAACCACACATTTTTAGGGTTTAATTAGAGGTATAAGAAAATTAAGCAGGGTAATGATTTAAAGAAAATTGTTTTATATTACTAAAGAGGAATGATTTTATGAATAAAAATAAAAATAAAAGGCTTGTCTTTCGAACTGTTATACTCTCTATTTTAGTAGTTGCAACTATACTTGCTCTTTATATTAATGCACAAAATAAGAACCCTATCCTTGAAGCTGGGGATGTTGCACCAAACTTTATGTTGGAACGTTTGGATAGTAACGAATCTATTCAAATAGATCAGCTTAAAGGAAAGGGTGTCATGGTTAATTTTTGGGCTACTTATTGTGAACCTTGTAAGGAAGAGATGCCATATATGGAGAAACTTTATAAAGTATATAAAGATAAAGGAATAGAGATTGTTGCTGTTAGTGTTGATAAAAACAAAATGGTTATAGAAAATTTTTATAATCGATATAATCTGTCGTTTCCATTAGTACATGACAAAAAAGGTACAGTCATGGAATTATATCAAGTCGTCCCATTACCAACATCATATTTTATTAATCCAGATGGGACAATAGAAAGAGTTGTTAAGGGAGCAATAACTCTTAATCGCCTTGAATCATATTTCAAAGAAATTTTGCCAAAAGAAAGTGAAAACTAAAGAGTAATATCACGTAGGTTTAAATTTGTGTTAGTTCTTATAACTCTCTATATCAAACTGTATAATGCTAAAACCCTTTGTCTCAATAAATGTAAACAAAATCAAACACATCACGAGCATAAGCATCATAGCCAAAGACATCATGAACATAACAATCACCGTCCTCATGAGGAACATGGCGGTCACGGACATGACCATCACCATATGATGGATGATTTCAAACGACGTTTTTACGTATCTATATTATTTTAGCGACTTTTGTCTTCCTTTATGGTGGTATGCCATTTCTTAAAGGTTCAATAGATGAACTCAAACAAAAGAATCCAGGAATGATGACATTAATAGCTCTAGCTGTCCTAGTAGCCTATATTTATAGTTCTTTCACAGTCTTTGGCCTTTCTGGGAACAACTTTTTCTGGGAACTTGCTACTTTAATCGTTATTATGCTGTTAGGACACTGGATTGAAATGAAATCCGTTATGGGAGCATCAAATGCGTTAGAAGAACTTGTTAAAATGATGCCATCAGAAGCGCATTTAGTTGATGAGAATGGTGAAACAATTGATGTCCCAATTTCGCAGTTAAAAAAAGGTAATCATGTACTCATTAAACCTGGAGAAAAGGTACCAGTTGATGGTTCTATTATTAAAGGATACTCGACAATCGATGAATCGATGTTAACGGGGGAATCAGTACCAGTTGAAAAGCAAGTAAAAGATGAGGTAATTGCTGGTTCTATAAATGTAGAAGTGTCTTTGTTGTGTCAAACTAAACACCTCATTTCAGTTACAATATATTAAAGCCTTCCTTACTCAAATTCACCACTACCTTTAAATACCTTTAATTTGTATGCTTACTTGGATAATGGGGAATTCTCTTGATTTTTATAATGTTATATTAACTGTATTCTGGTTTTACTTAAAGTAGAGCTATTCTTTCTCCTCTTCTTCTTTTTCTTCTTCGCCATTCTCTTCTATATCTTCAATTAATTTCTTCATTTCAGCAATTTCTTTTCGCTGAGCTTTTATAATTTCTTCTGACAGTTTCTCGACACGCGGATCTGTAATATTTGCACGTTCACTTGTTAAGATTGCAATTGAATGATGTGGAATCATTGCTTCCATGTAATCAACATCATCAACCGGCGCCTGGCTGCGCATTAAATACAACGAAACAGAGAAAACAATAATGCTCCCTATAAGTATTCCAATGTTCGCCTTACGATTCTTCAACATATTTCTCATGAATCCAAGCATAATGACAGCCATTGTGGCCCCCATAAGTAATGCCATATATGTTCTTGTCTCACTAAAAAAGACATGATCAAATTTAAAAGTACTTAGATACTTAAAGATAAACATTACGATTGTAGAGGTTATAACCATTGCTGCAAACCTTACATACATTTTCATTCTATCACTCCTTTTCATTTTTTAATTCCCTTCTTAATAATCCTTTACCCTTTATATGGGAAGGAATAAACAGCCGCAAAATTTTAAAATTAAATTAAGTACTAGTATTTATTCTTATGGATTACGTTAATTAAAAACAAAGAAAATTGAATTCACATACCCTTTTATGACGTTAAATAGAATATTAGAATTAAAAAATGAGCATTCCATATGAAGATATAGAACGACTAGGAATTTTGTTCTTATAATATTAAAAATTAATGTGTGCACTATTAAAATATACCAAAGACAGTTACAAATATAATTTCAAAACTATATCACAAATAACATTGTAAAAAGCATTTTCATTCTTTTTTTTAGTTGTAACCCTTGGAAACAAAGAGATCCAACATTTTCGTTATTTTCTAAATATAGCTACCCTGCTTAGTTGGAAGATTTATAGCCTCAGTTAATTTGAACTACTACCCTTTTTATTTTATTATTACAGAGTTAATTGTTTCGATATGTATAAAAATGTAAATAGAAGCGCAAAAAAATATACCTGGTTGAAATGGTCCTAAATTCTACTCAGGTATTAGGGGTATTGATAAAGTGATTGGTCTCTTATTTAGGGACTCGGTATTGTTAATCACAGCACGAATAAGCCGTTAGTCTTTTGTTTTTAAAGACAACAGCTTAATTTGCTAACCAGTCATAGTAAATCTCCTCGAAATGTTTCCTCCTGGCAATTTTTTCTTCTGTGTTTACTTCTTGGTATTGTTCTCTGTTTAATCGTTTCTTCTTTTTGCTTATGAAAGTAACTACTTTTTTGATAACTTTTGTCGTATGTTCAATTCTTTTTTTCTTAGAAATTACCGATTTTTTAGCTAAATCTACAATCAATTCGTCCATTTTATCTTGTGAAAAATACATCACCGAAGGGCTTAGGCCGTTCTTTTCGCTTTCTTCTATGTATTTAATTTTAATTTCTTTTCGGTGTGCTTCGTATATACCTTGAACAGATTGTTGTAGACTTAACCAAGGTTCTTTTGAATAGGTATCTTCAATTTTTATCGAGTCATAAGCTTGTTGAATCAGTTGGATATCTTGGTCAATAAGTATTTTGTGTTCCTCTCCTGATTTAGAAATGTAATACTCTATTAATCTAGGAATATGGGTTTTAATAAACTTATAACCAATTGCCGCAATTGACCCTCTCTCCCCTATTGTGGATTTCAGCGCACCTAATAATACCTTCTTAATTTCTTCTAAAATATAGAAATCTTTTAGGTAGTTTGCTACTTTATCTAGGATATCGTAATATAAAATATCTGATTTTTTCTCCTGAAAATATTTTTTAATCGATTGACGGTATACCGCTAGACCAGCTTGGCCAAATTCTTCTATTAAATCATTTTTCTCTTTAATCATATAATAATACGTATCGATTTTGATATCTTGATGGAACATATTATTATCATTAGCTAACTGGCGCAATTCAGTTTCGTTAGCAATATTAGGTACTACATCTTCATTAAAGACTTCCTTAGTTAAACTTAGACTAATTGCATGATTAGAAGCGTGATGTTTACTTGTGCGTTTTTTTCTATTATTAATAAAACCGCAATACTTATCGAAAAGTTCTTTGTGTTCGTTGTTATTTTTTTCAACCTCTAAGAAGCCATACTGCTCCCTTGGAATCCGGACACTAATTAGTCCTAAATCAATTAAGGCGAACAAGTCATTGCGCAGTTGAGTATAACTGAGATGGTTTTGAAGGCCCGTTTCGTGCTGTTTATGAAATTTATAAAGTTTATCCTGGAGTTCACTTTTATATAAGTTTTCAACTAATACTTTATTAGGTGTGTTGTTAACATTTGAAGTAAGGATATATAAGAATAAGCGTAGCTGATTTAAAGTTAAGTTTAAAAATTTACTACTAGTTAAAATCGGTAAATTCTTTGTATATGCAGTTTCCCCTTTAGATGAGACATGAAAATGAGAAACAAAACATCCATTTTCATAGGTTAATAGTTTCTTATTGTTGTATGTTGTTCGAAGTAACTCATTAATAGCTCTGTCCAAAGTACGGCGCTGACACTTTATCCTGTTCTTAATATCTTCTCTATCGAAATGTATACGACCATCATGGTCTATATAAGGGGTTAAGAAAATGATTAAGTGAATAGAAGTCTTTGAAAGTTCTACTTTGTTTTTCGCAATATCTTTTAATAACTTTCGATCTAGCTTAGCTGGTGAAACGCTGAAATTTGTCATCTTCATCCCTCCTATTTTATATCAAAAAAATACACCGAATGAGACCTGCTTTTCTTACAGGCCTACATACGGTGCTTCCGTTTTGTAATATTCTATTATGTAAAATATTATTAAAAAATTGTAATCAAATTTATTTGTTCTGTACGGAAATTAAATCATATTTCATATACCCTGTCAACAGAATTTCAAAAACTGACTAAATATGTTTTTCTTAACCTCTGAGTTAATTACTATGTCATTTTAGAATAATTGCCATTTATACTAAATCCTATCTAGATTCTGACAGACAGGACATTCTTTTGGCTATAATAGAAAGGGCTTTAAAATTTTTTACTTCTAATTGCTATTACGATGATCAAGTGATACGATTAAATTAAGAAATTATATAATAATTAACGAAACCTACGAAGAAGCACTTCGAGGGATGTGAAGAGGAGTAGACTCTACTCCATTTCAGTCTTTCGACGTGCTTCTTTTTTTGGTTTGAAAGGATGATTGCATATGGCAAGAAATACCCCAAATAGGGGTGGCCTCCTCCCTGATATATCAAGGTTAAATGAGGAAGCGAAAGATGATTCGTTAAATGCTTCTTTAACGAAATCCTTTTCACTTAAAAGTATAGAAACACTCTTACTTGGTAAGTCTATTACAAATAAGAGCCGATGTCTATACGAAGGGAATGCGGAAACATTGTTAGAAAATCTTTCAATTGATGATTGTTCAATCCAAGGTTATATAGGTCCAGATGCAATAAATGATGAAATTTGGAACCTAGAAATTAAAAGGTCGATTAACGCATTACCAATCTTAAGATTCATTGAATGTAAAAAACATTTAGCCCCTTACTCTTTCCTTAAGATAGTTGAAGTCATGACCGAACTAAGTAATTATCATCACCTGAAATATCAAAATGAGGAGGCGACAAAAGAGGATTTTAAAGATTTAAGTTTATATACTTACATCATTAGTAACTCCACTCAACCGAATTATGTAAAAGATGTATTGCTTCAGTTTCATAAGTTGGCTATTGATCCATTTTATAAAGAAGATAACGTCGTCTTATGGGAAAGAAAAAAAAGGACTGTACAAGACTTTCAACATCCAACTTACAAAAGATATATAAAATATTTACTTAGAAATAGAATCTTACCTCAAACCGAAAGATCCTATCAGGGTATTTTGAAACGGTTCTTCATTTGGTTAACAACCATTTTGGAAGAATTTAAATCTTACAATATGAACGACGTTCCAATTTATAAAATTAAGAGAGAACACTTACAAGATTACAAGCGCTATTTGTTAATTCAAGTAAAGCATGGCAATCGCTCATTAAATAAGGCTAGTGATGACCTATATGTTATTAAGGATTTCTTTCAACATTTGTATCAAAATAAACAGGTTTTACAGGATATTACTCAACAAATCGGAGCCATTAAACAAAAAAAATATCATTATCGAGACCTTCCTAACAAAGAAGAATTAATGCAATTTTTTAATACTGTTGAGTTATATGCCGAAGACCCACTAACAGATGGCTTAGCATTTGGATTTCTTTATAACAATGGGCTTCGTGTTAGTGAAATGGCTAACCTTCAATGGGAAAATGTCAACCTAGAAAGAAACACCATATCTTTAAAACGAAAAGGCAATAAATCGTGTGTCATCTATATTCCTTCTATTCTGCGTACAAAATTAAAACAACTTTTTGAAATGAGGAAGGATTACACCTTTGTCTTTAGTGAGAAACCAGAAAGTTTTAAGAAAAAAATTCGCGAACATTACATGGTTTATGCAAAATTAGCAGGGTGGACTTTTCCAAATAACGTTCATATTTTTCGACATATATTTATTACCTATCTAACGGAAAACAATTGTTCACCTCAAGCTTTAAAAGAACTTGCAGATGTTGAGAACTTAGAAACATTAAGCTACTACTTTCACCGTTCAGAAGAAAGGTTGATCGATGAAGTTAATAAACTCGATTTAAATTTTTAATTAGAGAGGAAGGATTCATGTGACTATAGAAAGAGAATCTAAAACTAAGAAAATCTCAGAAGGAATCGAATCGCTAATATTTGAATATGGATTGGATAACGTTCAATCGATTATTGAACAAAAAATCACCTTATCCGAAAAAAAAGAAGAAAATCCAAAAAATGAGTTATCGTTAGCAGATGGAAAGACCATTTATTTGAAGAGTGATACTTTTTTTATGCTAAAAGAGACTTCTCAAAAAACTTACCAATCGGACTTGAATCACTTTTTGGAGAATGCTAAGACTCGCCTCAAAAAGAAATCGATATCTACTATCTCGATACTTGACGTTTTTGCACCACGTTATTTAAAAGAATATGTAGGTCAATTTAACAATTCTTATACAAAAGCTCGAAAATGTGCCTTTCTTCGAAGCTTTTTGCAGACAGTCTACCCGGAGTATTATGAAGAAAAAAAAGCTCATTTAAAAAGAGCCTTAAAAGTAAGTTTTAAAAAGTCATCAGCACCAAAAGCCTTTAGCAAAATTCAACTAGCAGAATTAATCGCATTATCAAAGCTTGGACCAAATGGGATGAGGAACCATGCCATTTTATGGGTGTTATTTGGTAGCGGAATTCGAATTTCGTCGCTTATCCATTTGAAAATAGGTGATATTAATTTCAAAAAACAATCCCTTCGAATTATTGCCAAAGGCTATGATGAAGATGAAGAAATAATAGCAAAAATTAATAAATTAGCGCTAATGATTTTAAAAGAATATCTTGATTTCACATATGAATATGCTCAATTCGATATGCCTAAAGAAGAATACAATAACTTATATGTTTTCTCAAAAGATGGAGGAGTTTCTCCCTTATCAGCAAGAGCCGTTCAAATTGTAGTGAAAAATTTAGTACTTAAAGCAAAATCCATTCCAGAATATATTAAGAAAGAAAAACGCTCCAAAAAACGAGGTTCCAATCACTTTGGTCCACATTCCATAAGGCACTCTTTTGCGGTGTATGCGTTGGAATCTGGGGTAGATATCTATACTATTTCTCGATTATTGAATCACGCTTCCCTAAGTTCAACAGAAAAATATTTAGATTTACTTGATCATCAGCTAAAAAGTGCAATTGAAAACCATCCATTTGCAAACAAAGAATTTATAAAGTTACAAAACACTGTCAATAAATAAAAAGGAGGTATTGAAGTCATGTCAAATAATATTCTGTTGAGAACAGAAGAATATAATTTTTGGAAAGAAAATTGTGATGTCTCAGAGGCATCCATAAAGAAATACACAACAGGATTAAAAAAATTTGATAAGTTTTTACAATATTGTGGCTTTAAAGGCGAATTAGATTTTGATCGCTTTTTCTATGATAGCCAAATTAATGAGTACGCCCCTATTGATAAAACATTTATTGATGAATTCATTGATTATCTAATTGATAATGGTGCGAACACGCAAAAGCTATATGACACGATTACTGCTATAAGAAATTATTTTAACTTTTTAGAAACAATGGATATGATTAAACATAATCCATTGAAGTATTACAGAAATCCATATTATGAACGTAAACTTAAAGACCGATCGATATCAATTAACGAGTCACGCAAGCTTTTAGATGCAGCATTACAAATGGATAAGTTTCACAAAATGTATTATGTTATGATTTTACTTCTTTTAACTACTGGTTTAAGGAATAGTGATTTAAGGAAACTTAAAATATCTCAAGTTGATTTTGAAAAAAAATTAATTGTAATTGAAGATTCTAAGGGCGAATTTGCGAGTGTTCATATGACACGTTTACTTACTAAAGAATTGAAGCAATATGTGTTACATCCATTTTGGCAAGAATGGGCATCCGGAGAAAATAAAGTGCTGTTTTTTGATTCAGAAACAATGAAACCATACAACATAAATAAATTCACCAAATTAATCAAACAAATTGCCTTATCATCAAATATACAAAAGAATGTAACACCCCATACCCTTCGATACACAACGGCTATGATTTTACTTGAAAGTGGCTTTAATTTAAAGATGATCCAGCGACAATTAAGGCATAAAAGACTTGCTACAACTCTAAGGTACTTAAAAATGACTCCACAATATACTGAATATCAAGAGAGCTTGATGAATGATGATAACCAAGATCATGAGGATAAGGAATAGTTTATAAAAAAGAAACACCGTTATTGTTATAAGCAAGAATAACGGTGTTTCTTTTTGATTAGACACTTTTTTATAAACATAATGATAACTATGAGAGCCTTTAAACAAAGTATAATAAATTTCTTTTATTAATCTAATAGGTATTACTAGCATCTTTTTGTTCAATTATTAAATAAATAATGTCCTCAATCGTCTGTAACACCATATAGTAGTTATAAATTAAATTTTAAGTTTTATCCAAACACCAATCAACTCCTCTCTCACCAAATAGCACAACATCGAAAACTAACCTTAAACAACCAAGTTTGTCTATTTTTTTAAATTATTACATCACACTATAATCACTTAATGATAGTAATACTGAAATGATAAAGCCTAAGGTGAATAAAAGGGTTAATACACGGGATTAAACGGATAAAGTAAAACCTCACTTTTATGGTATATCAATGGTTGCTTCTTTGTATTTTTCGAATAAAAAGGCCACTCGATCATTATCAGTTTTAAACGTTTTTCCATAGGCTTTTTCCACTGCTCTATCTAATCCTGATGAGCTTTTAATAAATCTGAAGGAGTAGCAATAGGATCATAGAGATCGGCAAGTGAGCTCTCAGGATAACTTGTTCGTATATCAAGAATTTTTTGCGCCATCTTTTCAATAGCCTGCTTTTGTTTTTCCGATGGATTCGGAAAAACAAAGTTGTTATACACCAATGTGTTCGAGTAACGATAGTCTCCCTATAATCGACCAGCTACCGTACTCACTCAAGCCATGTGCATGGTAGATTTTAATATTCCGAATATGTACTCATCAGCATCTTCAATCTGGTAGGCTGAATCACTGCAAATAGTTGGATATTCATAATACCCGATTGGTATAAACTTGCGGTTTTCTGATGTTACCCTTGGGATTATTAAGATGTCACTATCCGTTGTTCTACCCTCGGTTAATCGAGTTGGAAAGTCAGCCCATTTACGTGTAGCTGCTTTTTTACTTTCCAGTCTTATTTCCCTCACAGCTTCTACTCGTTTCATGACATTGGGCATTTTTCGCAATTCTTTTGGTGGACAATTCGCTAAATACAAGCAAAAACGCTGAAAACCATTTACTAACTCACGAGCACCAATCCAAGGTCTAAAATATTTATCGGATAAGTTTTCTATTGATATAAACTGCACTGGTTCTTAATTCCTTGCTTACTTCAATTAAATCAGTTTTTACTTCTTCATTTTCGATGTTCTCTTTAGTATAAACTACTGGGTTAAGATATCTATCAGTATAAAAAACAATTTTATGAGCGATATCAGCTATTTGAATCTATTAATTTTTTTAGAAAAAATTAATCTTAATTTATAGAGGGAATTATTGTGTAAAGGGGGAATCATATTGAGTTCTGGTTTTAGTTTAGTAACATTTGTTACTACAGTTCTTGCTGGTGTAAGTGTATTCATCATAGGACAATTTATATTAAAATTTATATTTGATCCAATTTCTCAATTAAAGTGCGATTTGTTCCTTTGAATATTCATCTGGAGTGTATATTCTTTCAAAATTATCAACAATGGAAGAGATATTCATCTTGCTCTCACATCGCCAACATTCTCCTTGAATAATGTAGAGATAAGACTTAATAGCATGGTCGCCACAACGATTACATTTTGGGCTCAAACAAACATCTACAGAAGTTGGTTTTAAAACTTCATTTTGAAGAATGTCAAAATCGGAAACGTCTGTAAGCTTAAATCTTATAAGCGCTACTTTATTTTCAATGTAATAGTTTAACGTACTTTCTTCCGGTTCATGAGTAACTATAATTTCAATTGCAATAATTAATTTATCATTCTCGTCTAGTAATGAAATATCCGGTCTACACGGGCCGAATGACTTCTCTATTTCTACTCGCTTTGTTTTATTTAATACGTTGCGTTGATGTAACTCTCCACAAATATCACAATTCCAATGTATAATTAACTCTTTCGATCCCGTTAGTGACTCATCAATTCGGTTATATAATAGCTTCTTAAATCCTATATGTAGTGCTGATTCCGAGGAACAATTTGATTCATCAGATTTATGAAAGAAATGAGCTCTTTTTTTTCCTTTTCTTCTCCTCATAACACTGCCACAACCAATACAATAATAGTCTTGACGTGGTGTAGCTTCATTTGCTAGAACAATATTATGAGTATTATCTGTTGCTAAAGGGTATTTCAAGTCTACCAAAATGATAAAGCCTCCTTCTAACTGCATCTATATTATTGTTAGCGAAAGATCTGTATTTACCGTTTTTTAATTATAAAGTATTTATTATTTCAATTTGACCATCATCAGTCGTATTGATGTAATAGTAAAATAATGCTCTATTGCATACTTCGACATTATTTGTAAAAATCCTCCAAAAATATATTATCCAAAAATTTCGTTATAGGTTATGAAATAAATAATTAAGTTCAAAAAATACCCGCTCTATCTTTTTTAGAATAGGAGAGGGTTTAATAACTTCAAAAAACCACTATACTAAGTAATAGCAACAGAATTATGGAGATAAAATTAAAACAACATAATGGGTATTATAAGAACAATTCATTTATTTAACTTAATGTTTAGTAATTTTTAAAGTCTAATCTTTAAATAATGTTTAATTTCATTTCTTCTCTCCTCGATTTTTTCGTAGATCTTATAGTCATGATCTTTTCCAATCCATAAGGAATTTGATAGTCCAATAATATTACTTTGTACTTTATTTAAATCATACAGTTTTGGTACAATTCTAAAAAAAGCAAAAAAGTTATAAAAAGGTACGGCTTGTACTTTAGATGATAACCTACTAGCGCTTGTTCTCAATTCCATACTTACTTCTATCATATCCGCTTTCATTTCTTCATTTTCGATGTTTTCTTTACTAATTACTACTGGATTAGAATATCTATTAGCATAGAAAACCATTTTATGAGCGATATCAGCTATTTCAAGCTTTAATTGAGAAATTGGATCAAATATAAATTTTAATATAAATTGTCCTATGATGAATACACATACACCAGCAAGAACTGTAGTAACAAATGTAACTAAACTAAAACCAGAACTCAATATGATTCCCCCTCCACAAAATTAATTCCATCTTTATATTAAGAATAACTTTTTCTAAAAATATCCTCCATATTTACTACTACCTGCTTTTATATAACATACTAAGACAATCACAAGTAAAAACCATACAATTTAAAAGAAGTCCTATAGATATTTTTTAGAATTAAGTAGTTTTCTTTATAGAAAAGGATATCCAAGAAGCAACGCTTTTTGAATATCCAAAATACCCATGAGCAAGCATCATCTGAATTCCTGTACAATTATATTGATGCTAAAATATCTGACCTATCACGACCTATTGCACGAAAAAGCTCTGTGTTATTTTCATCAGTATAAAAAGTTGTTATCCATTTCCTTTCTTTGAAATTATCTAAAATGGTCTCGTTAACATCGTTTATTTCGAATGTAGGTCTTTTTCTTTCAAATAAGCTCAGAAAATCTTCCATTTGAAGGGTTCTAAGTGATTTTACTACTTGTTTTTTGCTCATGTTCGGTAAATGCTGTGCAAACAGTTCCTTTTTAGTTTTCATTTCGAGTTGTCCTTCCAAAAACAGTTCTACGAGTAATTCAAAAGGTACTGAATATTGTTCAGTTATAATATCTTCAATACTTTGGATTGAGATGGTTTTTATAGCATCCACAATAGTTTTATTTCTTTCATGAGGGTAGTTATCTAGCAAAAGTGGAATATCTTCTCCATTAAGATTATTTTCTAAAATGTGTAATTTAACTGAGTCAGAGTAATCCTTCTCCTTTAATGTGATTACATCGGATGAGAATTTAAGCAGACTGATTTTATATTTATCCTCTACATTTTTATCCAATAAAGAGAGTACTTCATCCATTTCAAAGTTCTCTTCGTTAATCACATCTTCCGTGTATTGACGAATATTATGTTTAATGAAAAACAATAACAGACTTCTGTAGCTCTCTCTCATAAAAATAAGGTTTTCCTCTGTCATACGCAATGTATTAATTTTTATGAGGATTTGCATTTTGTCTTCTTCAATCTCAGTATTAGAAAACGCATTATAATGTCGGTCAAAAGTTTTTAGTATCGATTCGTATCTTTCATTTGTTAGTTCATTATTATTCACTAATGCTTTAAAGAACTTAGATGCGGAGTTTTCTCCAAATGTATTGTCGATAGATTTCGATTCAAACTCTAATTGACAATCAGATTCGTTTACAAAGTCAATCAAATACGAATCTAATTCGTGATGGAAAAAATAATTTAAAATATTGTTCTCAGAATATTCAACTACCTGTTCTTGTAATAGTAAGGCCCAAATATCAATATCTTTGACACTATCGATATGTTGTATGACTGTATCTAAATAGCGAATATAAGCACTTTTATCTTTTGTATCAACCTCAGTATGATTAATTATTGACAATGCGACAGATTCTTCGTCTGTAATACGCTCATTACAATTCTCCAAAATTTCTTTAATATAATGATTAAAATTGCTATTGACATATTGAGCTAATGGTTCGTCCTGCTCAGAAATAACCAATGTAAAATTTTTATTTTTAAAATCTTCGCTTTTAACCAATCCATAAGCTTTTTCTAGCATTAAACAAATGTTGTTAAATGTCAGTTTGTACAAATTGTTATGATATACTTCTTGAAATAATCTAATGTTTGATTCTGCATAATTAATCCACTCAAATTTAACTCCTAGTAAAGAAAAACCAGCAATCAACTTTTCAATATCTGGTGATTCAATATCAAGGAAATCATGGCTATTGGATATAAAATTTGTTAGATTATTCCTCTTATTTAGATGTTCTATAACTACATCTGAAGAATAATACAAACTATAAACAGAGTATTGTTTTTTTTGATTATGACTAAAATCACTCTCATCTATAATACTTTGAAAAATGGTCGGCCACATTTTATTTATCTCTTCGATAAATAACTTCAATTCTTTATCTTTGCCAAGATCTAAAAATCCACCAATAAATTGAAAATTTTTTGTTTCCTTTAACTGCTCAAGGAAACTACTTAGATACTTAGCATTAATAGATTTTGTTATTAATAAGTGGTTCAATAAATCAAAATTAAGGATTTCAGCATGATAAAAATGACTAAGCCTCAATCTAGAAATTACCTTATCAGGATCATTGAGTGAGTATGAATAGTCTTTTGGTATTTGATCTGTAACACTTAATAAAAAATTCTTATCGACTCGATTTAGGCTATTTTCGTAGAAATATGTCATATAATCTGAATAGCTCTCATCGATGTAACCGTACCGCACCAAGTATTTAATCAAAGGAAAATAATTACTTCCTTTAATTTCATTAAACTGATTTTCATCACCAATTTCATTCGTATAAGAAATGCTAAAAATGTTATTTATATTATCTTTGCTAATAAATTCCTTTAATTTTCTATTTTGTAAAGTGCTCTTTTGTTTTATTAACTCTTGCAATGTAGACTTTAGTTTTTCAATTTGATTGCTACTTTTTCTTTCAATAGCACGCTTACGCTTAATATATTCTGGATTTTGTTCTAACTTCTCCAATTCAGATGTTATATTTAAAGTCGATACATTATATCCATTATTAACACGTACATTTATATTTGTAGGATTATCCTTCATTTCTTTGATCAATTGTGTTTGGTTATTAAATTCGGAAATAGACTTGTTCCCCACGGAAGTTATTTGTGGATGAAATTTAAAATATATAGCATCCAGTTCATTTATAGATTCAAGCATTTCATCTTCTGATGAAAGAATCATTTCTTCTATTTCACCAATTTTAAGATTTAACCTTTTTACTTCTTGCTCGATGAGTGAAGATTTTGTATTAAATAAGGTAAACATAAAGCCCTTTCTTAGGTGCAAATCACTAAAATCTTTTGGAAATATATTTTTATAGACGACAATACCCAAGAGTTTATTAATGTCTAAATTTAGTAATGCTGAATCTGATTGTACTTTGTTTTGCTGCTCTGTTTGTGATTCATTCTCCTTAGACAAGATACGATCATGGTAAATAATAAATTCGTTATAAATGTTTTTTAAAATTCTCATGTCATCAATATATAATGAAAGTTCGCTAAGGAATTTTTCATCGAATCAGTCGAATATTCCACCTTCTTTAAAATGATCAATTAGCTGGTCGTATGAATTAGACCCATCAATAACTGGAATAATTGGAAGAATGAAATCAAAAAACTTTGTGCGATCTTTTGAAGTGAAAATATCATCCCTTAATAGATAAAAGAATCTAATGGGAGGTTTATTACCTTCAAATTTTTTATTATTAACAAGTGTATTTATTTCCCTTAACTTCTCAAATATTTCATTCGCATTAAATCTATCGATATCTTCGAAAACAATTACATCTGCGTTAGAATGTTCAAAAAGATATAATACTTCATTAAGATATTTGTCAAAAAAAGAATCATCCTTTTCTTCAAATATCTCAATCTCATTTCCTTGTAATTTGAGTCTTTTTAAAATATTTTTGTTTTTTTGAAGTATGATTAAAAAATGTGTTGCTAATCCAACGATTAAAAAACAAACTAATCCACTAAATAGTAATGTAATATTACTTGTCGTCCACATTAATGTGTTTTTTAGCCATGTTTCTTTTAACGTAGGAACAAATGAAGACCATCTATTAAAAGAGTATATATAATAAACAAGCATTAGAAATATGGTAAAAATTATAGAGCTAAAAGCAATCTTCTTTGGTTTAATTTTTTGTTTAACTTTAAATTTAGTCTGAGGAATTTTATTTTGTTTAATCTGATGAATTAACTGGTTTAGTATTTTCCCTTCTAAGATAGCGTTATCCTTTGAAGAGTTATTTGAATATATTTGGGTAGTTTCTTCAATTGATGAGTTTTCCGATTGTGTTTCAGGAAAATGTGCAAGTGAAATATGTAAATATCGTTTATCAGTAGATTTAAGCTTGTAAGACTCGATTATACTGCTTTTTCCCGCACTATATGGACCAGATATTGCTACATTTTTAATATCATTATTTTCAAATACAAAATTTAGTGCATCATCATACATTTTTAATTTAGCATTCTTAATTGGGGTTAGTTTTTGGAATTTATTTATTATTTTACCTTTTTCATCTTGTTTCAATTATAAACCTCCTTATGTTCCCATAATCGATATTATAGGTATTTGCCAAATGAAGGTGCAGTACTTTTAAGGACAAATCCATGAAACATACCCATCTTCCTAGTGATTTCACCCACACTATACACCATTCGACATTTATTGTTAAATTCCTCCATATTTTTGAGCAAATTGATGTATTAGGTTTTTTAGTCTTTTGGTTCATAGCCTAAAGCTGGACACAACATTAAGCTATTAAAATGTTATTCAAAACTTCAACTAACTTACTCTTTCTCAATTACTGTATTATCTTGTGTTAAGGCTAACGATGGAATTCACTTTCATATGAATGGTGGGCACATTAATATAGAATTTAATTTTTTATCTTATGAAAACATTGATCATGGAGCATAAAAATATTTCCAAGAAATGTAGGTTTGAATTCGTTTATCTAATCTTCAATAGATAATCTCCCACTATTTTAAATACAAGAATCCTATCATCTCTAAGAGACGATAGGATTACTTTTACTGTATCACTCAAATGCTACTGAATTGTGTTAATCACTAAACTTTCAAAGATTTACTAATGTAAAGATTATAAACTAATCAACTTTATCATAATTTATTATTTCACTGCTTCTTTTGCACCTTCTATATCTTCAAATTGAGGATACTTTACTTGTACGCCGTCACTACCGAACATTATTTTATCTATATTCATATAATTCTCCAAATCAACAAGTCCTATAGTATGACCCATTTCATGAGTAGCAATGCCGTTTCTTTCAGTAAATTCATAATTATTCATATGATATTCATTATAATACATAGTCCATACTTCTTTGTGATTATTGTTAGTTGAGGATGTATATACACTAGCTACAGAACTAGTATTTGGGTCATTATATTGCTTTATAATATTTGGAGAAGAGCTTGAATATGATATATCAACTACACCTGTCATATTCCATCTACCAGCCGCTGTTTGAGAATAATTTTTATATTTATCTTCCAAATCAGTAGAGTATTTATAAGTAATAGAACTTGTGCCTGCATGACCATCGGTATAGTTACTACAATATACTTTCCACCCCATCGTTTCACTTCCGCCGTTGCAATACTTACTCCCGTGAGCAAACGAAGATATATTAAATGTAAATAGTATCATTGTAACTAATAGTAAAAAAGGAACAAAATATTTCATTACTGTTTTCATATTATTCTCCTTTCGGTCCAGCATTGACTTTACTTTTAATTTCTTTCATTAGTAGTCTCTTATCTAGAATTTGAGAAGGTCTAAAGTCTTCTGTTTTTTCTAGCGCTTTATTTGATAGTTCGGTGGCCTTTATGGAGTTTAATGCATTATAGTTATAAGCTAATTTGACTACAATATTATTATTTATCTCTTTATACATGCCAGCTTCCTCGCCTTGAATCCAATAATCACTCTTATCAGTGCCTACAGTTTCTCTAAGTAATAAAATATAGTTTTCACCTTTTTTGAACAAAGCGTTATTATTAAAAGAAAATTTACTATTACCTTGTTGATCAATTCGTATATAATTATTAAGTAAACTATCATCGCCTTTAATAACGTCATTAATACTTACTTTAAAAGTTGTTTTTGGTGAGGGCTCATTTCTTTCACCAATCTTTTCAATCACAGTTATGTTAGCAATTAAATCCGCCTTTTCTATCGATTCCGAAAATGGTAGAACTTCCAAAAAAGAATTGATATTACCCACTTTTTCATTTTTAGTATTTTCAGATTCAGAATTATTACAGGCACTCAACATAAATGCAACTAAAATAGTAATCAAACAAAAAAGAATAAAGTTTTTCTTCATACCATACCTCTCCTTTTCTTTAAGCGTAAAACTTAGTAGCTCCTATCTAGAAGGTTCAATTCACTTCCTTTTTATACCATTTTAAACATTATATAACAAATAACCCCAAATTTAAACCCTATTGTCTAAATAAAATAAATAATTAAAATATTCAAATATTCTATTTATATGTTTTATTATCTATGAAATAGAATCACCGCTAATTAAATATGCCTTAAATAAGTTTAAGTGATAATAAAACCACACTATTCCCCAAAAATGTTTTGACAAGCGGATTGAAAGTCTGCGATTAAGTGAACATTTGAAAGAAGAACGAATCTGCCGAGGGAGTTTAAGTACACTTCTTCTTCATAATTTTATAATTGATTTCCATGTTACTTAGTGCTATTTATTAATTCAAAAAGACATTTCCCATGGAAAAACAAAAAAGAATAGGCATTTAATAACGGGTTCCGTTACCTATCGGAAAACTCTATTTTGCATAGTAAATTACAAGTAAAAATGTTTATTAAATTGCACCGCAAAATTCGGTGCTTTTTGTATAAAAAAATGGTTCAGTCCATAAAGAACCGAACCAAATATAATATTTAATTTTTATGTCCCTTCTTCATACGAATAGGTAAGGGTTTGAAGTTATCGCCCCCTTTTCCCCTCGTTCACACCGTACGTGCGACTTTCACCGCATACGGCGTTCCAACTAATTCAATTCATTCGTTCCTATG
>NZ_SOPW01000018.1 GCF_004402015.1 Filobacillus milosensis | reverse complement strand
TTTTTCCAAAACGATTGTTTCATGGCAGGGCCTCCAAGCGACGTTTTCAACGTCGTGCGGAAGAAAAATAGGTTCGCCAAACTAAGGGTGAAAAATGTCCATTTTATTGACAGAAGTTCACAATCCGCCACTACACTCGCCGCTTGTAATATATGCCTCGCCACTTTAACTTTTCTACACTAAGGTTGTATAAGATGGAAGGCTCCCACACTCGTGGGAGCCTCTCATTTGAGCTTAAAAAGGAAAGGCTTCCGCGAGGGGCGGAAGCCTTTATACCCTACAATTTAAACTGTCTCACTAATTCATTTAACTCTTCTGCTAACTTAGCCAGATCATCTGAGCTGGAAGCTACTTCTTCCATTGAACTATTAACCTGTTGAGCTGATGCCGACGTTTGCTCAACTCCAGCTGCTGATTCTTCTGAAACAGATGCATCTCTTGGATGGATGCGTTCATTTCCTGGCTGTTCGTAGATATCACCGACAAATTGTCAGTTACCGTTTGGATGTTACTAGCCATTTCAGTTACAGCGCTGGAAATTTTTCCGAACGTCTCACCTGTAGTTTTAATTTGGTTCGTTCCTTTTTCAACTTCTGAATATCCATTTTGAAGTGATGTTACGACCCCTGATGATTCTGTTTGAATTCCATCAACAATACCTGTAATCTCGGTAACAGAAGCACCAACTTGTTCAGCTAACTTGCGAACCTCATCTGCAACTACAGCAAAGCCTTTACCCTGTTCTCCCGCACGTGCCGCCTCAATTGCAGCATTCAATGCTAGTAAATTCGTTTGCTCAGCTATATCTCGAATAACAGATACGAGTTTAGAAATCTCCTGAGATTGAAGATCTAACCCTTTAACCTTTTCAACCGCATCTTGAACGATGTGATCAATTTGTGCCATCTGATTCACCGAAGAATTCATCAATTGAGTACCTTCATCAGTTAGCGTGATCACATCATTAGAAGAATTATATATTAACTCACCATTTTCATTGGCTTCTTGTACTTTCGCTGCAAACATTCCCATGCTATCAGACAGATCACTTGCATTATTCGCCTGTGACTCTGAACCAGAAGCTAACTCCTGCATCGTTGAAGAAATTTGACTGGATCCTTGCTTTACTTCACTAGCCGATTGAGTTAACTCTTCACTTTGACTACTCACCGTTTCAGAAATCCCTGCTAATTGTTGAATAATACCTTTTAAATTTCTTCCCATGGTATTTGTAGCTGTAGCTAATTTTCCGATTTCATCTTTACCATCATAGTCAATAGTATCTACGGATAAATCACCATCCGCCACATGGTTACTGACATCAATCACCTTATTTAGATTTCGTGACACAATGCGACTGATCAAGAAAACTAAAACTCCACCAATAACAATGGCTAATACCACTGAACCCACTAAAACCATCATGGTTAACTTTTGACTTTCCTTAGCATCTGCTACTGCTGCTTCTCTTTGTTCGTCAACCACCATTTGTAAAGCACCGAGTAAATTAACTGTCATTGAACGTATATCATTCGCTTGAGCAACTAAATCCCTTACTTTTAAACTATTACCTTCACCGACAATTTCTTCTAAGAATAAATCATTCAATTTCTTATCATTTGCAACAATCTGATTATATAAATTTAATTCTTCTTCTGTATTCATTTTCTTACTTAATTCTGCTTCTAAAATATTAAACGATTCACGTCGAGTTTCATATTCAGTAACGTAATTTTCTTCAGGATCATTAGCATAATTCACAATACGGATCCCCTTAGACCTTACTATTGAACCCATCTCAGTTATATCCACCGAGCGGTCAGCTCTTCTGTCTAACGCTTCAATATCATCTCCCACATTGCTTAATAAGACTGCAGTCACTCCCGTTGCAGCACCAAATAATACAAAAACAATAATTAATATGATTCCGTATTTCCAGCCAATATTAAGGTTTTTAAATTTTAATTTTGATAACATATGTCATTCCCCCGTTTGTAAAAATTTCCTTTTTGTAGCAATAAAAAAGCTACTCAACAAAGAGTAGCCAAATTAATTAAAAAATTTGGTAGCCAGGCTGTCTTAATCATGGGAGTTTCCAAACCTTAGACCCTCAGCTTTGCGCCCTAACCTTTCGGAAAGTTTGCCTTTTTCAATTGATTCTTTTCCCACAAAACCACCTAGACCTCAAAACGAAGTCTAGGCAAAAATACTATTTACAATTTAAACTGTCTCACTAATCCATTCAATTCCTCTGCTAACTTTGATAATTCATCTGAACTGGAAGCGACCTCTTCCATCGAACTGTTGACCTGCTCAGCTGAAGCTGATGTCTCCTCAACGCCTGCAGCAGATTCTTCAGAAATCGATGCAATCTCCTGAACGGAAGAATTCATTTCCTGTGTATTCGAACTGATGGTTGATAGATTATTAGTCACTGCTTGAATACGATCGGCCATATTATTTACAGCACCAGTTATTTTATCAAAAGTTTCACCTGTTGCCTTAATTTGCTCTGTTCCTTTTTCAACTTCTGAATAACCATCTTGTAAAGACGTCACAACACCTGAAGACTCCACTTGAATACCATCAACAATTCCTGTGATTTCTGTAACTGAATCGCCAACTTGCTCAGCTAACTTACGAACTTCATCTGCTACTACCGCAAAACCTTTTCCTTGCTCACCAGCACGGGCCGCTTCAATCGCCGCGTTCAATGCGAGTAAGTTCGTCTGTTCTGCAATATCTCGAATAACAGAAACAAGTTTTGAAATTTCTTGAGACTGGTGATCAAGGCCTTTAACCTTTACAACCGCATTCTGGACTAAATCATCAATCATTGACATCTGATTCACCGACGATTGCATTAATTGACTACCATCCTTCGTTAAAGTTAATACCTCATCAGAAGATTGATAGATCGAATCACCATTAGAATTAGCTTCTTCTACCTTAGTCGCAAATGAAGACATGTAATCAGATAAATCACTGGCACTATTCGCCTGAGATTCAGAACCAGATGCAATCTCCTGCATGGTCGTCGTAATTTGTTCTGCACCATCTTTAACTTCATTCGCAGACTGAGTTAAACCTTCACTATGGCTGCTAACCGTATCTGTCATATTACTGATTTGTTGAAGTAGCTTTCTCATGCTATCGTTCATATCATTAGTCGCTACAACCAACTGACCCACTTCATCTCTCGACTTCGTTTCAAGTGGCTCATGACTGAGGTCCCCCTCCGAAATCGCCTTCATTCGGTTCATGACGACTTTGATCGGATTAGCAATAACACGAGCGGTCACTAACGCTGTCACAATTGCTATAAGGACCACTAAAACAGACACAATCATCCCTATGAATAAAACAAAATTACCAGCTTCTATAATATCTTGACCACTTGCTTCAATAGATGCTTCGCCTTCTTCAGATAGCTTTTCAAACCCGTCCATAATTTCACGAGCCATTGGCTGGACTTCTTCTAACAGAATACGAGTCGCTTTTTCTTCGTTCCCACTATCATAAGCAAGAAATACATCATAATCTACTAATTGTCGCCACTCATTACTCTTGTCAATTAACGCCTTCACTTCTTCGGAATCAGTTTGTTCCAATAAAAGCTCCTGTTCTTCCAAGCTTCTTTGCGTGTATTCATTATAACGATTTTTAAACTCTTCATCTCCATACAATATGTATCCGCGCGTTAATGCAATACGTTGAGACATGTTGAAAGCTAACTTTTCATTAGCTACTAATGATGGAAGCTCATCTTCAACAATATTCTCTGTATCCTTATTTACCATATTAATCGCATAATAATTAAAAGTCCCAAGCATTAAAACTAATAAAATAACTAAAGAGAATCCGAAGAAGATTTTACCCTTAATACTTTTAAATTTCATTAACTTCATCTTTTGTTCCTTTATACCTTTAAATTTTAGTAACCTCTTCACAATCGACACCTCTACTTAAATAACTCTACTAATTGCTTCTTCAACTCTTTCAGGCGTAAAAGGCTTAACAATAAAATCCTTTGCACCCAATTCAACTGCCTCAATTACCATTGCTTGCTGCCCCATAGCTGAACACATCACAATCTTAGCATCAGGGTGGTTTTTCATAATTTCTTTAGAAGCTTCAACACCATCCATTTCAGGCATTGTAATATCCATTGTCACTAAATCCGGCTGAAGTTCCTCAAACTTCTCAATAGCCTCTTTACCGTCTGCCGCTTCTCCAACAACTTCATGACCCATTTTTTCGAAAATATCTTTTAATTGTAGTCGCATAAATGCGGCATCATCTGTGACTAAAATTCTCGCCATTTAAATGACCTCCTCAAAAACATTTCCTTATAAGTACTTCAAATCTATTATTGATCTAATAATAAACAAACGTCCATGTTTCCTTTATCTTTTAAGTCCACTTGCATCTGCAGGGCTTTACTAAACCCTTTCACCTTCGTTGAACCTTCCATAATAGTAGGTGCTGTGATGTCCAAATTGATATCTTCCTCATGAATGATAGACGAGATATTACCAGCAATCATGTTGCCTAATTCACCACTAAAAGAAGACAGCATCTCACCTTCTAAAGGTATCCCATACATCGATTCACCAACTGAACTAAAAACTTGGCTGTTTGCTGATAGCACTAAACGACCTTGAAGATCACCTGTGATACCAATCAATACACCAAATTCTAATTGCAGATGGTTTTCCAATCGACTAGGCTGATTCACATCTAAATCCATTGGAATAACCTTTTTAATGGAAGAAATCGTTCCGTTAAGTAAATACTTTACTGATTCAAAATTCTCCTGCGTCACTGCAGACATATGTCCACCTTCTTCCTGTTGAGCTTAGTTACTATATCGGCTAATTTGTCGAATTTGTTAGGCATTAGGGCTTAATTTTTTATAGGTAATCATTACTATATTATTTAAATTGTAAGGTAAGTTAATGCTATATTCAATATTTATTTGAATGTTTATCAGGAGCATGTCGATGAGATGGTATTACTGGCACTTCTGAGGAGTTTAAGGGAACTTTATTAGAGATTAAGCGAACTTTCATTCGATTTAAGCGAATTTTACCTCTTATTAATCGAGTTATTATTATGATTAACCGAACTTTCAATCTGTTTTTTCGAAAATTTAACACTCACCCATAAAAAATCACCCAAGCTCCACAACAGAACCTGGGTGATCATTCCCAATATTTATTTTAACCTAACTTCGAATCAATCTCAGAGGTATCAACATCTTCTCCAAACCAGCTCGTCAATTTTTCTCGAGCTTTGGCTTTGATTTCGTGATCTACATAATTAGAAGCTTGATAAATCGCAAAAACTAATACACTTAAATCATCAACATAACCGACACCAACAATAGCATCCGGCATGAGGTCTAAAGGTAAAATGAAATAACCTAACGCTCCAATGATTGTCGTCTTGACCTTCTTCGGTACTTCAGGCTTTTGCAAGGTATAATACAGTAACAAAACTGCATAAATTGCCGAAACCCCTGCTTTTTTAGCTACCTTTTGTACCTTTTCCCATAACTTATTGTCAGAATAATGTTTCTGATGTTTTTCGATGTCTGCTTCACTCATGTTCTGGGCTTCTTCCTTTGACTTAACAATATTTTGATTAGTCATTTTGAACCTCCTATAAAAACATTACCTTTTATAAAGGTTACATTCTCATTTATCAATAGTAAAGTTGAATCTATTCATTTTACATTTACCCTAAATTTAATAAAATTATGTAAGGTCAGTAAGACAAAAATAAACCGTTCGGAGCTAACCCCAAACGGTTTAAAAAATTTTAAAACTCCAACTTATCTATTAATCTCTCAATAATAACTGCCGCTTCTGCACGAGTGACTGTTGCTTTTGGTGCTAGCGTTGTCGATGTTCTTCCATTCACAATTTCTAAGCCAACTGCTAGATTAACTTTATCCTTAGCCCACTCACTGACATCGCTTGTATCATTAAACTCAGTTAAATTCTCACCTGCAATTTCTTGATTACCATTAACTAAGTTAAGTGCACGTACAGCAATAACCATCACTTCCTCACGATTAATAGTATCATTTGGTCGGTAGTTACCATCTCCATATCCACTAATTAACCTCACATCTTTTGCTGCATAAATACCATCATGGTACCAATCAGACGAGTTCACATCACTAAATTTAGCTAATCTTGCTTGATCATTCATTGTTAGCCCAAGCGTACGAGTTAACATAGCGACAAACTCTGCTCGAGTAACTTCACGTTCTGGAGCATATTCGTCATCACTAACTCCTTTGACAATCATGCTTCCTGCAAGGTTTGTAACACTATCTTTAGCCCAATGGTCTTCCATATCACTAAAGTTTTTCTTAGTCTTCTTAACAACGGCATACACACTGTTACCATTACGATGGAAGACTGCATAATACTGTCCATCTTCATCTTGTTCAATGGTTGATGGTACTGGCTGGTATTCGCGAGTTTCAGGAATTAAAGTAACTACCATCAACTCGTCTGCTTCACTTGGATCATCAATAGGAATACGACGTTCAACAAACTCCTCACCATATGAAGTGACATTTGTTTCAATTCCGTTTTCATAAATTTCAACTGAGAAGTCAATTGGTGAAGAAACCATCTCCAAGAAATTCTCTTGAGCTGTTTCCAAGTATTCACCTACTGTTTGTTCAGGTACTTTTTGTATAGTTACCTGAACATATGAATCTTCTTTATCCGCAAATTGATTAATTGTATTAATCGGCAACTTGAATGACCCTAATGGTGACTCAATCTTAAATTCTTCATCACCTTCTTGGTCCATTTCACTTAAAACCGATTTAAATAAATTAACCGAAACATTTTCTTTCTCTTCTTCTTTATACTCATAAATACGTTGGAAAGTTGAAATTCGTTTTATAATTTTAGCATCCATAATATCTTCTAAATCAATCGGGTCCGAACTTTCCTCAGTATCTTCTTCCTCTTCTTCGTCATTGTTATCACTTGGAGGTGGAGGCGTAGATCCTGTATCGCTTGAAGTATCATCTTCAGTAGGTTCTTCTGTAGTTCCTTCTTCCTCCGGTGGTTGTTGATTAGGGTCGATAAATTCATAGCTTAAAGTGGCCATAGTAGACTCAGTTTGTCCCTTAACTGCTTTCACACCAAATGAAACAGTCTGCCCTATCCAATTCTGATAATCTGCTTCTAAAATTTCATATGTCTCACTAGTAAGCTGTAATTCATCTAATAATTGATATGCTGTCATTGATTCAGTTTGATAATAAATATTATAAGAATCTGATGTCACAGCATCCCATGAAAAATCAAGATTATTCGTTTCATCTTTATTAACGACGAAATTCCCTGGAGTTTTAGGGATAAAAGTGAAATCTGTTGTGGTCATATCGGATGCTTTATCACCTGCAAAAGCCTTAACTCCAAATGTTACCGTTTCACCAATCCATTGCTGGTAATCCGCTTCTGTTAACTGATCACCCGTTGTCGTTAATGTTGTTCCATCTAACAATTGAAAGTCGGTCATAGAACTAGTTTTATAGAATATTTGATAATGTTCTGAAGTAACTGGATCCCAAGTTAAACCTAAGTTTCCTTCAACATCTTTTTGAACCACAAAGTTCTCAGGAGCATTCGGCTTAAACGTATAATCCTTTGAAATTACATCTGATACGTGTGTTCCTACTTCAGAGTGAACGTTGAACGTAACCGTTTGACCTGCATATTGAGCGTGCTGATTCTCTGTTAGAGTAATACTCGTATCAGTCGTTTGTATCTCATTACCATCGTAAGATACAACATAATAATCTGCAGTAGTTTCATCCCAAGCAAAGGTGAAAACATTTTCTGTATTTACACTCGCGCTTAAGTTAGAAGGTTTTGAATTGTTAATATCCGCTATACTTTCAAATTTATATATCGAATAAATCTCATCATAATCTTCTGCAACATATAAATTAACACTTCCATCAGCATTAACAATGGCTTGCTGAACTTCAAATAATCCTTCATCAAATGGGAAGGTTGCTACTTTTTCTACTAAATTAGTTTTTTCATATATTCCTAGATTAGTAACAACATAGTTGTCTGAAACATTGATGATAGATTCATCAAAATTGTGAATCTCATTAGTTAAATCTGTCGCTGAAATTTGATGCTTAGCATAATAAATATGTTCATTATCTAAAAATAATTTACGGTTGGGATAAGAGAAACCAGTTGAACCGTAGTCTGATACTGTTAAACTATAGTCTGACAGATTCATAGAATAAAGGTCTGAACCACTTGAACCTGATTCTCCAATATATAAAATATTATTAACAGAATCTAGTTCTAAATCTGGATCACTAAATGAATTAACATCTAGGTTTAAGGCTTGTTCACTTAATGGATTTATAGTTACTTCATATATATCCCCGCCTTCTTCAGTTACATAATACAATACTTGTTCATCAGTCGCTATGCGATAAGGATTTTGGTTTGTGACAATTGAAGATTGACTTCCTGTAGCAAGGTCAATCACATTTACCTTCGTTCCACCAAAATTCGCTATATATAATTTTCCGTTTACAAGATCAATATCTGATGGAAACGAACCAACAGATTGTTCATCTAGTTTTTCCAATGTCGTAGCATCAAATGTCATTAGTGTATTATCTGACATTGAAATCGCATACAATTTACCGTTAGTTTCATCTATTACCCAGTCAGTGAACTCATGATTTAATGAAACCTTTTTGTTAAGCGGGGTATAACTATTCTGAACTAATGTAGTTGGTAAATTAAAACTTTTCTTATGAATGGTATTACTATACTCATCATATAAATACACTTCATTCATAGATGGTGCAAAAGCCAACTTTGCATCAAATGAGAATTCATGTACCGCTCTAAATTCATCACGGTCATAGATAAAATTTTCACTAACAACAAAATCATTGGTTACATCTAAAATTGTTGCATCATAACTTCCTGCTTTATAAGTACCGTTGATGTGTCCTAAGTTCTGATCATTAATGCTTCTACCAGCATAAAATATTTCTGTACCATCCAGTACATACTGGCGGTCGGGGCTACTAAACCCATAACTTTCATCATAATTAATTTCCGAAATAATTGTAGGAACATTATTACTGACTGAAACTTTATAAAAATTTGAGCCCGAACTGCCTGATTCACCAATATAAAGCTCACCTGCTTTATTAGACTCTAGCTCAGGATAATAAAATGTATCATCAACCTCAAAATCCAAGAACGTCTCTTCTTTAGTTGTTAAGTCGATTACTTGAATTTCACTATGTTGATCTCCAGCATAATAAAGCTTATCGCCTATAATTTCTATACTTTCAGGTAATACCTCAGTTATTGAGCTCGTAAAAGTATCTAATGTTTCTAATGTACTTGCATCAAGTTTTACAACTGAGTTCTGATCTTCCAATGCCACCCAAAGCGCACCATCAACCAGCTCTAAATCCCCAATCATTCCCGTACCGACTGTAACAGTAGTAGTTATCTGGAAAGTATCACGAGAGATAACATGAACCTTACCAGTCTCAGTAGCGGCATAGATTTCATTGGAACCCAAGACCCAATCTGACAATACATCTGTCACTTCTAATGTTCCAACGTTTACAGTCTCTGCATTAACAACCTTCGCAGAAAAACCGCTTGCCATGGAACTAAAAACAAGTAAAATTACTAAAAACCAATTAAAATACTTCACTCCATAATTTCCCCCTTTAAAAATTGCACACAAAAAAAGCCTTGTATGCCAGAAAAAGACATACAAAGCTAGGGGTGCACGCAAACATATTTTTCACGTTTGGCAACCCGGCGATCGTAGTACTATGTACCTTAGACCCGTAGCTTTGCGTCGCTGCCTTTCGACAACTTTGCCTTTTTCAAAATATTCCATTTTACATTATCATTCTCTTATTTAATCGTCAAAATATGATAAATTTTAACAAAATTTTATTCTTTTCTCACTATTTCAGAATAAATTTCTATTTTTAATCATTTCTTTGATATAATCTTTAACTATAACATTAGGACTTATTCTTTAGGAGGGGTATTTTGAAAACATGTAAAAATTGTAACCATCAGCAAGACAGTGGAAATTTCTGTGAAAACTGTGGACATCCGTTAAACGAAGATCTACATAACGCACAGACAGAAGGTGCTGCAACAAAAGGAGCACAAACGCAAAACAGTCAGCTAGATAACATCAAGTATCATACGAAAAATTATTTTAACTACTTTTTATCGTTACTAAAGAATCCAAACTCAAGCTTGAAGCAACCAGAAAGTTCATTTGTTAACGGAATTATTACTTTATTAATTCTATCTATTACTCTAGCAATTGGCTTTTACTTATTAGTTAATGGGGTTTATAATCAAACAATTGTTCAGTTTGGTGGTTTTGTTGAAACACAATCACTACCATTCTTTTCAATCTTTTTCCGCATAATATTCTCAGCACTACTAATTATATTAGCTGGATTAGCGGGGCTATTAACTGTAGTAGAAATTGCTAAAGTAGATGTGTCATTCAAAACGCTATTATCTCAGTATGGAGCTTTCTCTGTTCCATTCACAGTAGTCACTGCATTAACCATCTTCACTGGGATAGCTACTTCAACTCAGTTAACTATGATTCTATTTTTCTTAGGAATTGTGGCATTTGTTACATTAGCACCTGTCATCATCAGTTTTTATCATCTAAGAAAATTTAATGAAAACGGACATGTTGTTTACTTAAGCATCTGCAGCTTCGTCATTACAAATACAATCATTTATATTATGTTTAAAATCTACCTAGGCAGTGTTTTACAAAATTTCGACCAATTTATGTAACACAAAATCCATGAGTTTCTAAACTCATGGGTTTACTTTTACAGCTTTGTTCTGTTTTAAAGACTCATAACACGCATCAATCACACGCATGTTTTGTATAGATACCTCGTAACTGTTTTTAGGTGTCAAATCGTTTTTAATGACATCCACAAAGTGCTTGACTTCCTCTTGATATTGATCACTATAATGACGCTCAGTGCGAGTTTCGCTTCCCTGATCAACTATCACTAACCCTTCGTGCCCAAAGGCATCTGGACGATAGGCTTTAGGAACTTTAATCGACCCTTTCGTACCCACGACTTCGTATTCATGTCTCATGTAAGTATGAAAACCGCAATCAAACATGGCTTTAACACCGTTTTTCATTTTTACAAAACCTTCAGCAGAAGTTTCAACACCATATTTATCATCAACCTCACCCTGGATTAACACCTCATCCACTTGGTCAGCCAAGACATTTTGGAAAGTATGCAGGCAATAACATCCGACATCATAGATACTACCTCCACCTTTACTCGCATCGACACGAATATTTCCGTCAGGTTGATGTTGCATTAACGGAAATGAAAAGCTCGCCTTCATCAGTTGTACGTCTCCGATTTCGCCAGACGCTATGACCTCTTTCACACGTTCATGCTGCTGATGGAACTGATACATAAAGGCTTCCATGAACTTCACACCATGCTTTTCACAAACTTCCTGCATCTCTTCCATTTCCGCCGCATTCATCCCGGCAGGCTTTTCACATAAAATATGCTTGCCAGCTGCAGCAGACTTAAACACCCACTCTTTATGTAAATGGTTTGGTAATGGAATGTAGACCGCTTCAACCTCAGGGTCCTCTAGCAACGCTTCATAGTTTTCATAAGCTTTTGATATCGAAAATTCCTTAGCTACTTCATTTGCCTTACCACTACTACTAGCTATAGCCACGACCTCAGCTTGATCAGACCTTAGCATTGCTGGAATTAGCGCCTTCCTCGCGATATTAGCCGTACTTAATATTCCAAATTTTATTGTCATAAAAATCACCTCTATATAATAGTTTTCTATAATCGCAATAAAACTCCTACTAGTCTATGACTTTATACCCTAACAAAAGAGGAATGAAAATTATAGAATAGAATTTAACACTTAAAAGGAGGGAATAACAATAAACAAACTTCTACGCCTCGTTCTATTAACAGCAGTTATTCTTTTACCAAATCAGTCAGCATCCGCTTCAGGCGGCACTGGGTTGTATATTGACAACCCTATTCAAACATACACTTATGAGAAGATGACATCTGACATTCATCAACTATCTCAAACCTACCCAGAAATCATCGACTATCATTCTATTGGACAAACAAAGTACGGTAGAGATTTGTGGGCAGTTAAACTGGGAAATGGTGATGCGACCGTATTTATCAACGGCTCTCACCACGCCCGTGAGTGGATCACAACGACCCTCAACATGAAAATGATTCAGCAATACGCATCTGCTTACTATCGCAATCAATCTTTTAAAAACTATAACGTTAGAAATCTATTAAATGAAGTGGCAATCTGGTTTGTGCCAATGGTTAACCCAGACGGCGTCACCCTACAACAAAAGGGACTCAATGCACTCCCTAAAGACATACATAATCAAGTCCTTCAAATGAACAATGGAAGTTATGACTTTACCCGTTGGAAAGCCAACGCAAGTGGAATCGATTTAAATCGGAATTATCCTGCTGATTGGCCAAATATCACAGGTGATTACTCTGAGCCTCGATGGTCCAATCATAAAGGTGAAGAACCATTCTCTGCGATTGAAGCCCAGCTTATTCGAGATTTTACATATGAAATTGATCCAGAGATGGCATTCGCTTATCATACAACAGGACAGGTTCTATATTGGCACCATCATTATGATTCCAATCAATACGACCGCGATAAAAGGTTAGCTGAAACCATTAGTAATTACACAGGCTACCGCATTATCCCACCTACTGACGAACCAGGTGGGGGCACATATACCGATTGGTTTATCCAAGAATATAAGCGACCAGCTTTTACTGTGGAGTTGAACCCGCACCTTTACAGACGACATGTACCGGTTGAAAACTTCCCTTCGATTTGGAAACGGAACAATGCAGTACCACTTTATTCAGCTCAAGAAAGCTACAAAATGTGGCTCAATCGACAGCCAACTCACGCGGTTGATGAAAAAGTTTATTTAATTGATCAAACTCAGTTATATAAACACCCGATGGGACGCGCTACAGGCTCTGCTTTATCTCCACAAGCAGTTTCCGTGACGGCGAAAAAAGGAAATTGGTTACAAATCAATACTTGGGCCGGTGGACTGTGGATTCAAGATAGCTTAGCCAAAGCATCACCAAAAAAAGAAGTGAATGAACGTATCACACTTGAATATAAAGCAGCCTTGCATACCATCCCTACTGAATACAGCAAAGCCACGAGCTACCTTTCGCCTCAAACGGTAAACGCCGTTGCTAAATGGGAAGACTGGTATTTAATCAAAACGTGGATGGGTGAGTATTGGGTTAAAAAGTAATGTCCTAAAATTACTTTCCAAGTTTATGAGATTAGTTTCCAAGCTTTTCAATCAATCATGTAAAAACGGCTGCCAGAACCCCTCTGGACACCCGTTTTATTTGATTATCTAAACAGGTTTACCCCTCATATCATCCGGGGTATAGTAATTTATACTCAATTCTCACAACTTCACTAAGAAAGAGGGGCTATAATATGAGCACATTTTCTAAGCATGATAAGTCTAATGAACTGCATGAGGTTAACTTATTATATAGCTCGCTTTTTCATCATTCGACAGATGCGATTGAAATTATTGATTTGGAAGGGCATGTTTTCGACCTCAACCCTGCCTGTTGCATTATTTTTGGAGTTAACCCTGAGAAAACAATCGGCAAAATTTCAACCCTATATAAATATGTAGAAAGTCGTTCTTTTTTAGATTTATCCATACACACGGTCGATGATTATATCAAAGGCCAAAACGGGATTACTTATTATGCGCGAATGATTTTCACACCCATTTTAAACCAATCGAAAGAAAAAATAGGCTACACCATTACAATCAGAGACATGACCAGCCATAAACAACTCATTCATTCGTTAAGAGAAAACGAAAGGCTATACCGTTTATTAGCTGATAACTCTGAGGATTTAATTCAAATCGTGAATTTAGATGGCGATGTCGTTTATGCCTCACCATCACACAAAAAAATCTTAGGCCGAAATCCAGATGAATTCTCAGGCAAAAACATCAACTATCATCCGAATAAAGACTTTCGTTCTGCGTTTCGTACAATGACACAGGAATTAAAAACAATTACTTTTGAAGCAAAAGTCCAGCATGAAAATGGAGACGATATTTGGATTGAAGTTAAAGGTACACCTGTTTTTGATCAACAAGGAAACTTTGAACACTTCATGATGGTTGGACACAACATTACAGATCGAAAGCGAAGCAATGAGCGCCTTAAATTTTTAGCCACCCACGACCCACTCACCAAGTTACCTAACCGACGATTATTCACAAAGAATTTAAGCGAGTCGTTAAAAGAAGCTCGAGAAGAACATCGAGATATTGCCATTATGATTTTGGATTTAGATGGTTTCAAAAAAGTTAATGATGATTATGGTCATGATGTTGGGGACGAGCTGTTAAAAACATTCAGCAATCGAGTTAAACAATGTATTAGAAAATCTGATACCTTGGCACGAATCGGAGGAGATGAATTTGTTTTATTACTATCAGACCTCGATAATGCTGATCAAGTGTATAGAATCGCAGACCGGATTATCGCTAGTTTACAGGATGGTTGGAACATTATAGACTATACCATTCGGACTACTTCGAGTATAGGAATTGCTTTTTACCAGACGGGAGAAAATATCAAAGATTTTATGAAACGGGCTGATTTAGCCCTATATGAGGCTAAATCAAATGGTAAAAATAACTATAAAGTTTCTAAAAATTAGAAAAATAGCTTGTTATACCTCGTGTTTTGTTATAAAATAAAAAACGGTTTTTATTTATGCTTTAACGCATAACAGCTTTTTTGAAATTGTTCTTTATAAATAGGTTTAAGCTGTGATAGAAATGGGTAAATAATCTTGTACTATATGACCCATAAACGAGGTGGCATAGTCATGCATAAGAGTGATTATATAACTTTACAGCAAAAGATTGAAACCACACGACAAGAACTATATGAAATGTATAAAGAAAATAATTTAACAGATAAAAATGTCGTTGAGCTAAGCCAAACTTTGGACGAACTACTCAATGAAATTAAGCATAAAAAACGTTAAAGAGCAGCTGCCACCTGGCAACTGCTCATTTTTTTAATACTGTAACTCTCTCAAGTACAGCGTTTTTCAATTGTTCGAGTCGCGCTTCTGCTTCTTGTCGTGTTGCACCTTTCACGCCGAAGTAGAATTTAATTTTCGGTTCGGTGCCAGATGGACGTAAGCAACACCAGCAGTCCTCACTTAAAATATACTTCACGACATTAGCTTTTGGTAAATGGATCGATACTTGTTTTTCTGAATCAAGTTCCGTACGAGTTCCATTTTTATAATCCTCAACTGCTAATACTGAAAGATCACGAACAGCTTGTAATGGCTGTTGTCTGAAACTCTCCATGATTTCATCAATCTGTTTCGCACCTTCTAAGCCTTCAAGCTTCATTGAATGCAGATCTTCTAAATAATATCCATGGTGTTCATATAAATCCTCAAGTGCATCAAATAGAGTTTTGCCACTCGCTTTAAAGTACGCTGCCATCTCAGCAGCCAGCACGGTCGCCTGAACCGCATCTTTATCCCGCGCAAAGTCTTTAATTAAATAACCATAGCTTTCTTCATAACCAAATATAAACTCATGCGAACCATTTTGGTGAAATTCTTCAATTTTTTCTCCAATAAACTTAAATCCAGTCAAAACATTCATAGTCTCAACATCATAATGCTCTGCGACTGCTTTACCCAGTTCAGAAGTCACAATCGTCTTAAGCATCACAGCGTTTTCAGGAAGATTTTCTTGATGCGATAGTAAATAATCTAACATGAGGGCACCTAACTGATTGCCCGATAAAACTTGATACTTGCCCTCTGCGTTGATCGCAGCGACTCCTAAACGATCCGCATCTGGATCTGTTCCGACTAAGATATCCGCTTCGATTTTCTCACCCTGCTCAATCGCAAGCTCAAACGCTTGATGCTCCTCAGGGTTTGGCGAAGCTACCGTAGGAAACTCTGGATCCGCCTCAGCCTGTTCTTGCACAATATGAATATGATGAAAACCAGCTCTACTCAAGCCTGCCTTCACCAATTGATTAGCAGTCCCATGTAATGGCGTGAAAACAATAGTAAAATCATTAGTCTGTTCTTCAATCACTTTGCGATCGACCACAACATCTTCAAGGTTTTCTAAATAAGCTTCGTCCACCTTTGTGTCAATCCACTTAAGTAACTCTCGATCCTCAAGGTCACGCTGATCCATCACATTAATCGTTAACTCATCCTCGACTGAATTGACTTGTTGAATCACTTGATCAGCTTGTACAGGAGGCAGCTGGCCGCCCACTTCATTGTAAACCTTATAACCGTTATACTCAGGCGGATTGTGGCTCGCTGTAATCATCACACCCGCAGCTGTACCAAGGTGGCGTACCGCAAACGATAATTCAGGCGTTGGACGAAGTGAACTGAATATGTATGTTGGAATTCCATGAACTCCAAGCACTCGAGCCGTTTCAACCGCAAACTCTTTAGACATATATCGCGAGTCATAAGCGACCGCAACCCCACGATACTTGAACCCCTCACCCTGCGACTCTAAGTATAATGCCAGCCCTTTTGCCGCTTTACGAACCGTGTATATGTTCATTCGATTTGTACCAGGACCAAGAATGCCACGCATCCCACCTGTTCCAAACGTCAAATAACCATGAAACGCTTCTGTTAAATCATTCTCACGCATCGCAATCAATTGCTTGCTGACTTGACCATCTAATTCAACAAAATCTTTCCATCTTTGATAATGACTTTTCCAATCCATATTTCTTTCCCCCAACGCTATATTTTAATTAATAATCTCAAAATCTAGTTGCAAAATATGTAACACTCTTTTATTACTTCCAATTATAGATGTAATAAAACTCACCTGCTACCCTGTGAAGAGAAAAAATTAGGGGTAATATTTTCTATAAATTTACCATAAAATTCCTTTATTATTTTAGTTATTTTTGCGTTTAATAGAGTTGCCGACAGGATTAATTGAGTTTAGCGGGCGTTTAATGAAGTGAATTTTATTATTATTGAAGTTACCCCAATTATTAATGAAGTCATCCCATTTCTTAATAAAACTTAGATTTGTAAGTTCCCACCATGTGGGAACTTTTCATTTTTACTATTAATAAAGTTTTGGAAACTTTTAATCGAGTATTGTGTTTGATTAATGGAGCTTTATCTCTGATTAATAGAGTTCTTTTTTATTTTAATGGAGTTCATTCTCGTTTTATGGAAGTTGATTAGTCGTTTAATAAAATTTTTTTCACTAACTCAATAAAATATTCACAACTAATGAACTTAAAGATTGATTTAAATAAAAAATCCAGCAGGTTTCCCTACTGGACTGGTTGTAAGATTTTCTTTGATTCAGCGACTTGTTCAGTGATCATCGTTTTGATATTTTGTCTTTCTACTAAAATTTTATATGAATCTTTCAATTGGCGATCGAGGTCACCTAGTGTTTCTACTGGTTCACCTCGTAATTTTACCCACATATCAATAACTTCAGTGCTATAATCAGTCAAACCAAGGTCGAATAAAATGAGCTCGATTAAACATGAATCTTCTAATTGGTTAGCTTGATCTAACAGGTCATTTAATCGCGAAATCTCTGCTTTTGCTTGAATGATTAACAACCCGCTTTGATGACGTGGCAATCTGTTCACCACCCATTCTCTACCTAGAAGACCAAGGTTAATAAATTCAATCAACTTATTTTCAATTAAATAATCTTGAACTACAGCAATAGAAGTTTCATACTTCATAGTGGCCCTCACCTTCGCTAGTTTACGTCTGATAACTGCAAATTTCTTATGATCTCCGACAAGATATTGAGATAACTTCCTAACTTCTTGCACAATCTCATCAGTCATTGGTTCGCAATCCAGAATCTCGCAAATATTATTAAAAGCTTCTTCTGCACCTTGATTTACACTTGAAGATGTTTGAAGGGATAATTGATAGTCTGTGTTTTTTGCTAAAGTGCCTTCTAAGTTTGTAAACATATGATCACCTCTTAATTATGTAGGAAGCCAACTCGCGGTTGACTCCCGTCTTGTTAGGTTTCTTAGAAGTTATTGATAATCTCAGTGAATGACTGGTAACCGTCGTTATCACGATTATTAATAACATTTTCTGCTGCGTTAAGTTGCCCCGTTGAATCTAAGTTATCGTATTCTTCTATTCCTAGCGCTTCAAGTGCAACATCTGCTTCATCAACCGTTGTCGCATTGTTAACATCATCTAATAGTGACTGATAAGAAGGGTAGTTTGCGTCACCATTAATTTCATACATTACTGCGTCCTTTACTTCGCCAGTAGTTGAGAATTCAGTACCGTCATTAGTTACCATAAAACGTTGCGACACATCTAATTGTTGGTCAACTGTTAAATTGTTATAAGCCTCAACATTTAACCCTTCAAGTGCAGCATATAGTTCTTCAACTGTGTTTGCATTGTTAACTTCAGAGACTATTTGTTTAGCATAATCATCTATAATCATATTATAAGAGTCTAAAACTGTTTGCTGTGCTTCATTTAGATTATCCTCAATAATATCGCCATTTTCATCGACACCAGTTACTTGCTCAACAAACCAAGTAAGCTCATCGATTTCTTCTTGAGTTGTATCTACATCAACTGTAAATTCTTCTAACGCAACTTCTGCATTCGTTTCATCAATTTCTGCCTGAATGTCTGCAGATGTTTCAATATCACCACTAAAGTCGTATTGGTCTAGGTTTTCTTCCATGACATTTTCATAATTTTCTAGTGCATCTAATAATTCTTGATCAGTCGCAGCGTCAAGCACTGGCTGTACATTGTCAGCAAAGTCCTTTTGTGCCTCGTTTACTGAATCAATAACTTCTTGAATTCCGTCAGTTGAGTCAACATTTGCTTCAACCATTGCTTCAAAATATAATTCAGCGTTAGCCTCTTTTACTTCAACAAATGGCGCTTGGTTAAGTGCCTCATATAGTTCAGATGCTGTTGTTGCATCTTGAACATCAGTAACAATATTATTAACTTCAGACCAAACTGTATCTAAACGGTCTTGAAGATTTGATCTTAAATCAGAACCTTCCGGAAGCATATTTACTAACTCTTGAGCATCCTCGTAATCAGATTCTAGTAAACTGTTTTCAAATGCTTCAACCGCACCTTCTGCCATCACTTCTAATTCATAATCCACTGTGAATGCAAACTCTTTACCATTATAGTCGACACGAATATCGTTCACGCCTTCTTCAAGTGGTGTATCTAGTTCGTATTCTACAATTTCACCATCACTATAAGAAACCTTAATCGTTGATTCACCGACAACTTCAACTTTTTCTACAATTACGTAACCCTCAGGTTTTTTAAGCTTGCCACCAAAGTTAAAGTCAGCACGAGCTAGTAGTGCCGCAAAGTGTTGACGCTCGAAGTCAGCATCAGGTGCGTACATATTATTTCCAACACCTGCGATTAATCCATTTTGATAAAGTGCTTTTAGAGAATCTTCATACCAAATTCCTTCTGGTACATCTGTAAATGGAAGATCTTCACTTGAATCATATTCTAACTGTTCTTTAAAAGCCATATGAACCATAACTGCTAATTCTGCACGAGTTAATTCATAATCTGCATTAAAATGTCCATTAGAACCTTGTACGACTCCCGCATCTGTTAGAGCAAGTACAGAATCAGCATACCAATCTGTATAATCAACATCACTATAAGGATTATCAAATTCTTTTGTTGTATCGACATCTAGTAAGCTTGCTACAGCTACCGATGCCTCAGCACGAGTTAAACTTCTTTCTGGGCGAAACGTATCATCTGCTTCATACCCATTAAGAACTTGAGCTTCTACAAGTGCCATAATCTGGTCATAATACGGATTGCTCTCATCTAAATCTGTAAAAGTATCTCCGTTTGTATCGGCAGACACTGCTGCTGGTGCCAGGGCCGAGGCCATTAATGCTGATGAAGCCGATACTGCCACAAACTTACGATTCTTGTTACCCATAAAGAAAATTCCTCCTTGAAATATTGTTAATTAATTTATATTTGAAATCTATCAAAACGATAGATTTTCAAAACACGAAAAACTATGTAGAATTCTTCGTTGATTTAACCAAAATTTCCACTTTTTTCTCACATTTGGTGTTTACCCACTAAATTTTGCTATAAACATATCACACTATATTGAGACGTAAGTCCTAAATTATTTTCACCTATTAAAAAATCATAAAAAGACTCGAGAATCCTCTCGAGTCCTGTTTCAAAATATTTATCTTGTACAATGTTCGCCAGCTTCCACTTACACTTGATATTTTTCGTAATGATTGATAAAACAATTCAATCAAACGTTTGATTGATTTCTTCTCTAATCATGTTACTCTCCTCGTCTTTGAGAACGAGCCATAATTGCGTGATACCTGCCATCATCAATACACCCGCGCTATTAATTAACACATCCATCATTCGTCCATCACGGGAAAAATAAGGCTGCAGCACTTCTGACAGAAGCGCAACCAGTAGACTGAGCATTACCGCCCGTTGAACATGATTAGATAAATAAAATATATGTAAAAATAATAAGGCAAATATGCAAAAATGACCTATTTTTCTCACAATCAAATCCTCTCTCAACCAATAAGCTTTAAAAAACTCAAACTCAGGTTGAAGAACGAACTGGAAATCTAAAACATTATACTTTAACAAGTCACTCAAACTTGCTGTAAATAGCATGACAAACATTAAGCTTCCCAATAATATTAAGGCAAGAATTCTCACACGCAATCTTCCTTTCTCAAGTTGCTAATGCTCAGCCTTGCCATTAAAAATACATTTCATTCAATCAAACAAATTTTTCGACAAAATTTAAAACAATGTTTGACAATTTTCTGAATATGTTTTAATTTATTTGTAAGCGTTTTTACAAAGTAGGAGACTTAATAATGGTTTCATCAAAAGATGTAGCAAAACTCGCTGGCGTTTCTCAGTCAACTGTTTCTCGAGTACTTAACAATCCTGAGAGCGTTGGAGAAGCCAAGCATGAAAAAGTCATTAAGGCTATGAAAGAATTAAATTATCGTCCGAATGCTATTGCAAGGTCCTTAGTTAAGAAGCAAACGAAGTCCATTGCACTAATTTCAGGACCCATTCACAATCCTTTCTTTGCGGAAACCACAACGTATATTGTGAATTACTCGAAACAAAGAGGATATAACACAAACGTACATTTTGAAGTATTTGGCGATAATACATCGGTATTTAACGATGTAATCGAAATGCAGGTCGATGGAATTATCTTGTCCTCCATTTTGATGGACGATTATATTTACGACGACCTTAAAAACTTAAATATTCCATTTGTGATGTTTAACCGAAAGCATAATGAACCAGGGAATTTTTTCGAGATGGACAACCTGTTAGCTGGCCAACAGGCAACCGAACATTTACTGGATCTAAACCATAAAGATATTGTTTGGATTGGCGGGCCATTAAACATGTCGACGTTCTATGGTCGTTATGAAGGTTTTCGTAAAACGATGGAAGAGCAAGGGTTACCTGTGTCAGACCACAACACAAAAATTACTGACACGAGTGAAAATGAAATCCACAACGTCGTCAGAGATTTATTAGCTGAACGAAACAGGCCGACAGCTATATTCGCAGCAACCGATTCCATTGCTATATACGTATTAGATTACTTACTCGAAAAGGGATACAACGTCCCAGAAGATATCAGCGTCATTGGAATCGATAATACCAAACTAAGCCAACATCATTCCATTGAGTTAACCACAGTAGGAATGGACCAAGGAATAAACTTAGGTCAAGTGGCCATAGAACAATTAATTAACGACATCGAAAGTAAGAATCAACACCTGACACAAAAAACTTATCCAACAAAGCTATACAATCGCTCGACCACACGAGCGATTTAATTTAAAGACTAATTTGAATACGTATTCAAAACCACATATTACCAAAAGGAGTGTTAACATGCTTGATTACAAAGGTTATTTAGAAAAACTCACAAAATTTAACGAGAATACGTACCCTCTAGTGAATCCTCATTTACGAGAGGAAATCATGCAGATTCCAGAGTGTTCAAATGAGCAGATGGAACAAGCGATTAATGATGCTCATGAAGGGTATAAAACGCTAAAAGGTTTAACGTCATACGACCGTTCAGAAATATTAGATCGCGCAAGTAAGATTGTGTCAGACAACAAACAACTCTTTGCAGAAACAATCTCTAAAGAATCAGGTAAACCAATTAAATTCGCACTCGGTGAAGTTGGTCGTACTATCGAAACTCTAAAATTCGCCGCAATCGAGGCCAGAAAACTAGAAGGTGAATCGATCCCACTTGATGCTGCTCCTAATGGAGACGGGCGCGATGCTTACACGATATATCAGCCAATCGGTGTAGTTGGAGCGATTACGCCTTTCAACTTCCCTTTAAATCTAGTTGTTCATAAGGTCGGACCAGCAATCGCAGCCGGAAACTCAATCATAGTAAAGCCCGCTGAGAAAACGCCGCTCTCTTCTATTCTATTAAGAGAAGCATTAGTCGAAGCAGGTCTTCCAGAGAACGCCTATATCGTCATAACAGGTGATGGTCCAAGACTCGGAAAAGTTTTACTAGAAAGTTCCGTTGTTAAGAAGATTACATTCACAGGAAGCCCACAAGTCGGTAAGCTCATAAAATCACAAGCTGGCCTGAAAAAGGTAACGCTTGAGCTCGGTAATAACTCAGCGTTATACATTGATGAAAGTCAAAAGGATAAATTAGAAGCGATTGCCAAGCAAGCTGTTAATGGCGCTTTCGCCTACAACGGACAGGTTTGCATCAGTACTCAACGAATCTATGTACACGAAAACATTAAAGAAGACTTGATTACTCATTTAAAAACTCAAGCTGAGAAGTTAACTTATGGTGACCCATTAGATGAAAATACGGACTTAACAGGATTAATTGATGAAAAATCCCAGCACCGTATTCTCGAGTGGCTAGATGAAGCTGAAAAAGCTGGAGCTACCATCATCTCAGGTGGCGAAAAACTAGAAAACAGTATTCAACCAACCATTCTGGAAAACGTCCCTCGTGATGCGAAGATCTCGTGCGAGGAAGTGTTTGGCCCTGTGGTTCTATTAAACACTGTTAAAGATTCTGACCAGGCTTTAGAGGAAATGAACGATAGTCAATACGGCTTAAACGCTGGTGTGTTCACATCAGACCTGGCACAAGCTTTAAAATTCGGCCATGAATTAGATGTTGGTCAAGTACTCATTAACGACGTACCAACTTTACGTTTTGATCACATGCCTTATGGCGGACGTAAAAACTCTGGCTATGGACATGAAGGGGTTAAATACGCCATTCATGAAATGACTAACCTTAAAATGATTAGTCTAAATTATAAATTTTAGGTGATGCCCATGTATACCTTATCCATTTCAAATAAACAGAATCTACCGGAGGATTATCAGTTACTCTATTATCCCTATTCCATTACGGAATGGGAGATAGAGTACAAACCTCTCCCCTTCTCTAAAAAGAGAAAAGAAAAGATTCGTATTGTAACTAATCTATTAAGGAAAGAAACAGCATTTTTCGAACTGCCTTTTACCGAATTGAAACCGCTTTCTTCAGGTGGAGACTCAATCATTCCTCAAGAAAACTATTCCGAAGATAAGCGTGAAGAGGTAGCCCAGGAGTTTATTAGAAACTATTACATTCACAAGAAAAAGATTTGGTCTTATCCAGCAGTCAATTTTATTAATTCTTATAAATTATATGTACCTTACGCGATCTACGAAGACACAAAACAAGACTTTGTGCTACATGAACTGTATACAGACTCCAAAGAACCACTGACCAAGCATAAAGAATTAGCACATTACGTGAATTAACTCGAATTTTTAAACTGGTCATTCTGAATATTGTGATTGAAGTAGAAAAATATCTACTTTAAATAAATACCCTCGCGAATTTGGAGGACAAACTGAATTGGAGGTGAAATTATGACATTTATCTATATCATCATCGGTGTCATGTTAACCACATGGATCGGGATGGCTCTTGTATTATTCAAAACTAATCTTCTAGATAAATAGGAAGTTAAGGGGGAGTAAAAAATGGACAATAGTGTAGTTATGTATTCTTGGATTTTTATGGCAATATTTATAGGTGTTATGTTAATTATGGGTTATATCGGTATGAAACGTACTCATAACTCAGAAGACTTCGCGACCGCGCGTTCAAGCTACGGTCCGATAGTGATTGCATTAGTTATTAGTGCAGGTATTTCGAGTGGTTCTACATTTATGGGGATGCCTGGTTTAGCTTATGATTTAGGGGCACCAAGTTTATGGTATCCACTTCTATATCCTGTTGCTACTGTAATTGGTATGTTATTCGTAGCCAAAACAATTAAGCGCTACGGTGACACGTTTGGAACGCGTACGATTCCAGAATTTATTGGGGACCGTTTTAATAGTGAGTTTTTAAGAATTGTTTTAACCATCATTTCAGTTCTATTAATATTCTACGTTGTATCACAGCTTGTAGCTGCTGCAACAATGTTCCAGATGATGATGGGTGTTGACTACTCAGTAGGTATTATTCTGACAGGTATCGTTCTTGCGATTTATGTATTTATGGGTGGTTCTCACTCAGATATCCTGACTGACTCGATTCAAGGTTTCTTAATGGTGATTACAGCACTAGTTGTTGTCGTTTGTTTCGCCTTTTCGGTTGGAGTTCCTGGTAACTTCGGAGATATGATCAATACCATTAGTGAGCGTAACCCAGCAGGTGGTTTCGACAAACTATTTATTCCTGGAGATGCAACTTACGGAAGTATCTGGTTAGTGGCATTACTATTCGTTGCCCACTTACCGTTTGCGATTTTACCTCACTTAGGTAATAAATTCTTAGCCGTAAAATCAAATAAAGATATGAAAAAGCTGATCATGTACTGTACGATTTTCGCAACGATTCTACCGTTAATGGGACTAGGTGGTATGTTAGGAATTGCAGTTCTTGATCCATCCCTGGAATTACGACCAGACGCAATTATCCCGGTACTATTTACGGAAATCTTCCCGCCAGTAATCGCTGCATTTTTAGCAGTAACAGTACTATCAGCGATTATGTCAACATCAGATGGATTAATCGTTTCATTAACACAGTTAATTGCGAACGATCTATTTCGTAAAACAATCGTACCACGTATCAATATGAAGAAAGAAAAAGCTGAAAAAATCGAACTAGGTTTAAGTCGTTACTCTACATTTGTTGTGATTATCGCAGCAGCAGCATTCGCTTGGAATCCACCACAGTATCTATCAATCTTCATGTGGATTGGTATCGGTGGTATCGTATCAGCAACAGCTGGACCATTAGTCGTTGGTGCTCTATGGAAGCGCGCGACACGTACAGGCGCAATTGTTTCACTACTAGCAGGTACGATTTCATACTGGGTCATTTACCTTCCAATCGGCTTTGACGTCAGCAACCCATTTGCGGCTGCCGGTTCAGGTGTTTTGATTGGTATGATTACCATGTTTATCTTTACTATTGTGACAACGAAAAAAAATGAAAATAACGTGGAAATGCACTCAGCATCATAATTACATCATTTAGGAGGCTAACAGAATGAATGCATTCATTACACCACAAAACATTTATCACGGAAAAGACTCAATCAACCAGTTGAACAGTATTATTGAAGAACTTCAAGTTAGCAAAGTTTATGTGTTAACCGATCCTATATTAGAAGAACTAGAAGTGATTAATCCGATTTTGAAAATATTAGATGGGCAGAACGTCAAATACCAAGTCTCAACAAACGTGGTCCCAGAACCACCGGTTAATGTTGGAAATGAAGTTCTAGAAGATGTTAAAGCGTACGATCCCGACCTAGTTCTTGGTATCGGTGGCGGAAGCGCGCTAGACTTAGCCAAAGCATCAGCCGTTCTTGCAGGTCATGAAGGTACAGTTGAAAATTACCTTAACTTATCAGGCGATAAAAAATTAGAATCAAAAGGTATTCCTTCTGTCCTCATTCCAACTACAGCTGGGACAGGTGCTGAGATTACTGACATTGCGGTTTTCTCACTTGAAGATACAAAAGATGTCATCACACACAAATATCTATTAGCTGATTATGCGATAGTGGATCCAGTTTTAACGTATACCTTACCACCTAAAGTAACAGCAGCAAGTGGTGTTGATGCGTTAACACACGCCATTGAAGCTTACACATCTGTTAATGCTACGCCGATTACAGATGCATTAGCATTAGATGCAATGAAGCGTATTTTAGGGAACTTAAGAGAAGCCGTTTGGAATAAGAAAGCTTATGATGCCAGAAATGAAATGTCACTCGGCAGCTTAATCGCAGGGTTAAGCTTCTACAATGCCGGTGTAGCTGGCGTGCATGGGATGGCTTATCCGTTAGGCGGACTATTCAAGATTCCACATGGTGAATCTAATGCCGTTCTACTGCCGTATGTTTATCATTACATCTGGCCGTCATGTCTAAATAAAATGGCAACGTTAGCTGAAGTGTTTAACGTATCAACTGAAGGCAAAACAGACCGCCAAATCGTGCAAGAAATCGTACAAGGATTATATGACTTAGTCGTTGACGTTGGACTCCCAACAAGCATTTCAGAATACGACATTACTGAATCAGATATTGAAAAATTAACCCAAAACGCAGTTAAGCAAACAAGATTACTAGCAAGAAGCCCAATGCCATTAGGTGAAAACGAGATTCGTGAAATCTTTGAACATGCCTATAGAGGCTGGGAATAAAAATGAGTGAGGCTCCTGCAGAGGCGGGAGCCTTTCTTATTGGTTTTTATGGAGTTTGAAGTCATATTAATAGAGTTTAAAATTCGATTAATAGAGTTTAGGGTCTTTTTAATTGAGTTGATTTACAGATTAATGGAGTTGATGTTTTTTATAATGGAGTTGAGATTAATAATAGAGTTCAATGCTCGAATAACGGAGATCAGCTTTTGAATAATTGAATTTGAACCTCAATTAATGGAGTTACAATCCTTATTAATAGAGTTTTGCTTCCGATTAAAGCTATTTTATTTTTTATGGAGTTTAACACATGAATAATAGAGTTCAGATCCTGAATAATTGACTTGATCGTTCATTTAATGAAGTTTGACTCCTTTTTAATAGAGTTTATTCCCCTATTAAAGAAGTTTAACGAAGGATTAATAGATTTTTTATTTTATTAATGTTTAATCTCCATTCAATCAGGGTATATACACTAAGTTACAAATCGTTCCAGAACAAAATTAGCCAAACTTTACCAATTAACCTATAATATAACTAGAGTACATAAGATAAAGGATGTCAAAATTGAACAATTACATTTACCGTTTATTCACAGATCTAGATGGGCAACTCTATCGTATTGAAAAAGCTGAATACATAAGTACGTGGAAAATGAATGTATCATTATTTCTAGCAACGATTGCGATCTACATATGGATGGCTTGGCTTGGTATGGGCTCAAATCCGATTTCATCAACACTTCATGCCACAACACCTGGAGTTTTTAATGCCTTTAAATTATGGTTCATTGCAGGCCGCGGACTTTTCGCAATTATTTTCGCTGGCATCATTCTCTTTTTAGTCAGTTACATATTCTATTTATTTACAAGCATCCCTTATAGAAAACTCGTCATTATGCAGCAGGTCGTTTTAGTCGTCTTATTATTTGAACGTCTATTATGGATTCCACTATTCGTGTTTTTGGGGCTCAATTGGTATGTCTCACCTTTCTCATTAGGCGTTTTAGCTTCATACGTCACTGACTTTGAACTAGTCATTTACTTCTTTGGTGCAATATCGATCCTTCAAATATGGATTATGTTTTTTCAAGTGAAATATATGTACCGCCTGCAGACATTAGCGCTTGATAAAAGAAACATCTGGTGGATTGTCATCGCTTGGCACATATTCACATACATTTTAGTCGCAACACTAAGCTATTACGACGAAGAATTATTGTTTGGGTGGTTTAAATCATGAGAAAACTAATCATAGCATCAACTCTACTGTTTATATTGACCAACTGCATCCTTATTGTCATTGCCGATTATGATCAAGTCGATCGCATAACTTACGTAGATGAACTAGATTATGCGAAAGTGATGGATGTGCGTGAAAACCTTATGCAGGACGGAATTTTAACACATGCTGCCTCTGAACCTATTTATTTTGACTCAGACCTTGGAAGTTTTGAAGGCTTTTTAGTCGAAAAAGGTGCAAGCGTTGAAGTTGGCGATCCGCTCTACGTATATTCAGTCGCTAATTACGACCAAACATTCCGCAAACTAACGAGTGAAATCGACCGATTGAATGACGAAATCAATGCACTCGACATGATTATTATGGAAATGGAAAGCTATCGAATCCCTAACAATGGCGATTCGACTCAGGTTACTTTTAGCGATGAGGAAAATGAATACGAATTCGACATTCCTAACGAAGGTCAAATAGAAACCGAATTTGAAAAGGAACAATTCATTTTACAAAAAGAGTCCGAGCTCGCAAGTAAAGAAGCTGAACTCAGCAGTCTACAGAACCAATTAGCTGAGCTCGAATCGACAGGTGAAAGCATCACAGTTGAAAGCCCAGTTGCTGGTGTCATCAGTCAGTTATCGACGTCACTTGAAGACCCACTTTTAACGGTTAGTAGCCTTGAGCTACAAGCCTATGGTGAACTGCCAGAAGAACAGCACCCTTTGGTTAAAGAAGGTATGAAAACTCAGGTGATTACTGAAACGGAAGCAGGAACATTAGAAGGTACTGTCTCAGATGTCAGCACCGTCCCAGAAAACGGTAGTTTAGAAACCAACAGCAATTATCCAGTGAATGTTGCCTTTAATGAAAATGCTGACACATCACTATTAAGCCCTGGTTACCACGTGGCTCTGGATATTACTCTAAAAGAATCATTAGATGCTACTGTTTTAAAAGAACATCAGATCTTTAACCAAAACGTTTGGAAGTTAACCGATATAGGTACGATCGAATTCACCCCTATTGAAACAGGTATTCACGGTGAACCATGGGTTGAAATCATAGACGGATTAGAAGCTGGTGATTATGTTGCTTACGACCCAGTCGAACGGTTCCGCAACCAAACGACTTTTATCACATCACTCGAACCAGAAAAACTCGCATGGTACGTGATTCAACCAGAAAATATTACTTGGAGAAAATATCTCTCTATGGGATTAATGGTTAGATAAAATTAACCTCTTTGTGAACTTTCACAAAGAGGTTTCCTTTTTAAAGTAACCTGTAGCAAAACCAAGAAAACATGCCCGAAAAGGAGCTTGCTTTCTTATTACTGCATAAAATTAAATTGTTTAATCATTCGGTTAATCATCGCTGCTGCTTCAGCACGGGTAACAGTGCCCTGAGGAACAATTTGATCTTCAGTTCTTCCAGCCATAATTCCTAAAGAAATCGCCTTATTCATATTATCTACAGCCCAAGGTTTCACCTGGTTGGCATCTTTAAATTGTTCTATAACTACATCTTCTACTCCAAGTGGCCCATTGACGTGCTGTAATGCTCTTATAATCATTACAACCATCTCTTCTCGTGTAATAGTACGGTGTGGCCTGAACGTATGATCTTCATACCCACTCACTAAGTCTGCCATTTCAGCAGCAAAAACACTGTCAGCATACCATCTGATTGGGTTGACGTCCTTGAGTTGAATTAAGTCAGGGGTATCATCTGATTGCAACCCTAATGCCCGAGTTATAAAGGCTGCGAACTCAGCGCGAGTGACGTGTTGATCTGGTGCAAATTGACTATCACCGATGCCGTGAACAATCAAGTGATCTGATAAGTAATCCACACTTTTATTTGCCCAATGTTTTTCACTCAAATCAACAAACACTTGATTATCTGTTCGAACAACATAATACGTATAATTTCCTTCTTGATAAAATTCAGCCCTATATTGTCCATTTTCATCTTTAACAATCCTGGATGGAACGGGTTTGATTCGCCCTTTTTGATCCATGACTACGGTTAATTGGCTTGGATCTGTTACATCAATCGATATTTGACGTTTAGGATAATTTGTAATGTGACCAATAAAAGAATTAATTGTTTTCGATTCTCCATTTGTATTTTTGACTAATGAAAAATCTACAAAAGGACTAACAATTTCATTGAACCGGTCTTCAGCCCTTTTCTTTACTTCTCCTGTTACGGATTTTATTTCTAATTTTAATTTTGAATCGGAATGAAAACTCATCAATCTCATTAATTCCATAGGAAAAGTCAAAGTACCATGACGAGATTCCAATTTAAAATACTTTGTATCCGTTAAATTCATATTGAATAATAGAGGTGAAACTAATTGAATAGATATTGCATCTCGAGCAACTTCGTGTTCAAATGCATGGTCGCTTTGCACCATATCCGTGATATCTAATTCCACAGTTTTTGAAAAGTCTTTATTAATCGGGTCTAAATGTTCAAAAGAAACCTCAACTTTTTCACCATCTAAAATATTTTTACCTACGACTGGTTTGACCACAAAGCTTACGTTTTCCCCGTTAAACATGCTTCTCTCATCATTCGTTAATTGGTATGATGTATCATTTACTTGCGTCAACTCAAAGAAATCCTGCATGTTGTTTGTTTTAAACATTACCTTATATTGGTTTGCCTTGGTTTCGTACCAGGATAAAGTTAAATCTTCTCCAGACCAATTCGATTGCACCTCTAGTGGACTCACTTCATTTACACTCTTTAGTTCATCATACTTTAAAACATAAGGTGAACCTTGATCTACAACATAGAGGATCAACTCTCCTTGTTGATTGATTACCGCTTCTTCAACCTGATCATCCTCATAAGGAAAACTAATAACCTTCTTAGTTAAATCTTCTTTATCATAAACACCTAAGTCTGTTACCACGTACTGATTGGAGACATGAATAATATCCTCATCAAAATGGTGAGTTATATTTGTGATGTCCTGCTCTGATATTTGTTGTTGTGCATGGTATATATGTTGACTATCAACAAAAATCTTGTAACTAGGCTTTTCATAGCCATAACTATTATCAGACTCTGATTCTTTAATCGTTAGATCATCAGGCTGAATAGAATAAAGAAGCCCCCCCATACTTCGTTCGCCAGCAATAATAACATCTTGATTAGAGTCATATGCTAAAGACGGTCTAGCAAATCTATAAGTACTATTAGTAAAGTTTGTTGTGACTAGAGATTCTTTTAGACTGTCTAGTTGGACTTCATAAATATGAGAATCAACTTCATCACTTGCATAGTATAGGGATTGCCCATCTGTTGTTATCTGATATGGTATAACAGATGTAGAAAAAGTCGATTTTTCACCACCATCTATTATAGTGATTTGAGTAGCCCCAGAATTTGCAATATACAATTTCCCATTATCTGTACGCACTAGATCTATAGGGTTTGAACCGATATAACGTTCATTAATAACTTCTAATGTAGCCATATCAATTGTTAGTAAAGAGTTATTTGTTCGTGACACCGCATAGATTAGATTATTTTCATCATCTTTTACCCAACTGGTAATATCATGTTGTAAAGACAACTTTTGGTTGATTACTGTTGTCTGTTGCGGCTTAAATGATGAATCTAAATTAAAGTTCTTTTTATAAATCGTAGAAGTATCTGAATCGTAAAGGTAAACTTGATCCATGGACTCAGCTAAAATATACCTCGTTTCAAACGATAAATCAGCTACTTTTAAATAGGTATGACGACTATAAATCGCAACTTGACTAAAAACAAAGTTATCCGTCACAGCATAGAAAGTTTCTTTATAGCCTTCTTTTATATAATCCCCGTTCACTCTATCTAGTTGATTTAGGTCATAACTTTTACCTGCATAGAATATTTCTTCACCATCAAGCAGTACATTCTTACTAGGTCTGCCCTCCTTAATCGGTGACATCGTTGCTGTACTTTGTACTAATTCATTCGACTCATTAAACTTATAGACATCAAAGTTCACTGATCCAGTAGCAATCAATTCCCCTGAGTCTGTAGATTCCAAATCTGGATGGGCGAGCCCCCTTAAAGAAGACAACCCTTCTTCTGTCCCCTCATCCGAATTAACAAAATAAACATCATATTGGTTACTATAATATAAACGGTTGTCGATGACTTCAATACGATCCGGTTCCTTATTCAGCTTTATCTTTTGAATAACCGTATTCGAATTTAAATCAACATTAACAGCCTGTTGATCCTCTTCCGTAGATAACCAAAGACTATCTTCAATAAGATCTAAGTCACGAACTGGACCTGAACCAACGTCAATAGATTTCAATACAGAAAAAGTCTCTTCTGATATGATTAATAAGCTGCCCTCTTCTGTACCAGCATAAATTTGCTGCCTTCCAGCATCCAACGTCCATGATGTGATTGACTCATCTATTTTTAAAGTACCCTGTGTCGTGGAACTAGCATGAGATTCGCTGGCTGAGCTCACACTTAGAACACCTAGTACAAATATAATTACAAATAAGCCTCGCAAATAGTACTTATGTAACTCCCCTTTTCACAAAAAAACTTTGCATACCCTTAGGTACACAAAGTTCTATGTGTATATTCCATATTATTATAATGGGGATAGGTAGACGGAAGAAATAGTATAAAAGTCTTGCCAGGCAAAGACGTAAATTTAACAACACTCCGCATTACTGATTTAAAGCCATTTCATAACATACCCTTGCTAATATTTACATACAAACTAGTTCAAATGTTCTATCAACCAAATTTGACCCCTTCACAATTACCCAAGCCCACCCTTTTCAACCTAATTAATAATAAAATAAAGTAACTTATACAATAATATAAGAGATAAGTTTGGGAATCCTGTGAAAGGAATGTTTATGTCATGTTAAATTATCAGGTGTTGAACTACAGTTTTCAAAATCTCAAAGAGAAAAACATGACGTTTGAACAAGTGTTTGAGCATATACTAAAATTCATGCGGTTGGATCCGAATGGAAACTATAAACTCATGATTGGAACCGATTCACAAGTTCATCCTGACCATACGACCTTTATAACCGGAATCGTTATTCAAAATGTCGGAAAAGGTGTATGGGCTTGTCTGCGTAAAATTACGATCCCCAGAAAAGTCACAAATCTGCATGAGAAAATTTCCTACGAAACCTCTCTCTCCGAAGATGTATTTTCAATGTTTACCCAGGAACGAAAAGATGATATGTTTGAAATTGTCTTACCTCATGTAGACCGTGGTGCGAGCTTTACGATTGAAGGACATATTGATATCGGTGCAGGTGAACGGAACAAAACACGACGGTTCATCAATGAAATGGTGGCACGAATTGAGTCTATGGGTGCAGAGCCTAAAATCAAACCTGATGCATTTGTCGCAAGTTCTTATGCGAATCGTTATACTAAGTAAGAATCTCTCCCCTTTTAAGAACGACTACCCCTCTACTTTTTCCGACAATTTTCAACTAATTTTGCGTTATTTCATAAAGTGTATTATGATAGACAGAGCATTAGTTCTAAATATCTATGGTGGTGTTAATCTTGAGTGAAAAGTCACAAACAAATTACATAGCAGTAACTAATGAAGAAAAGAAAATGTTGCTACAACCTTTAGAAAAAAAGAAGCAGCCAAAATACATAGCATTTTTAATTCCTTTGGTTGCTGTCCCAATATTGATTATCTCCCTGTTATAGGGACCTCCCCAAGTGATCAGAACTGATCACTTTTTTTATTATTACCAAGAAAACTTTTCATAAATAATTAAGAAATTAATGTAATTTTTTGTCTCATTCTATCCGTATCCTGTGATATGATTAATTTAAATACATATAAAAAAACATAAGAAAGGAATACGAGTATGAAGAAAGTTTACATATTTTTATTAGTTGCAATAATGCTAGTGCTTGTTGGATGTGGTGATGATAGCCAACAAACCGATGAAAAGAACGAACCTGTAGAAGAGGCAGTCGCTTCTGAAAGCACTGAAGATGAAGAAACAGAAAAAGAGGAAGAACCTGAGCCTGAAGAGGAACCTGAAAAAGAGGAAGAACCTGTTTATAATGGACCCGTTTCCGTTACTACAGGGTTACCTATTGATGACGAAAATGCTGCATCGAAAAGGTTTTCAATTATGATTGAAAACTCTCCAAAAGCTCGCCCGCATACAGGGCTAGTTAATGCTGATGTGGTGTATGAAATGCATGTAGAAGGTCTGGTTACGCGTTTTCTAGCCATCTACAGTGATGATATACCTGAGAAAATCGGACCCGCTCGAAGCTCAAGACATTACTATTTACCGGTAGCTGAATCGTGGGATATCCCTTACATTCATTACGGCGGCTCACCTCAAGCATATGCTAAATTTCCAACTCTATCAGTTCCTAGAATTGACGGGATTTATAGCGGAAAACATTTCAAGAGAGACACAAGCAGACGAGCGCCGCACAATGCTTATTTTTACACTGAACCATTAGACCCTATCGAAAATCAGCCAGTGAATAATAAGTTTGAATTCGACAAGGAAGCAACTTATGATCAAACTCAACCTGCGACGACTCTAGACATCAGATATAACAACTTTACACATGTTGCCTATGAATATGATTCTGAAGCCAATGTTTATAAACGTTCTTTAGAAGGAAACCCTCATGCCGATCGAGTAACTGGCGAACAAATCAAGGCAAGTAATATCATTGTGATGTACGCCAAGCATAACGTCATTCCTGGTGACACGGCAGGGCGGATTAATATTACATTGTCAGGCCAAGGCGATGCTCAGTTTTTCTTTAATGGCGAAGTTGTAGAAGGTATGTGGAAAAATGAAAGTGGAAATATCCGCTACTATGTGAACGGTGAAGTCATTAAACTGCAGCCAGGGAAAACATGGGTTCAAGTCGTTAATACGACAAAACGTGATACTGTTTCTTACTAAAAATATTAAAGTGATGCTGCCAAATCGCAGCATCACTTTTTTATGCCAAAAATCAATCAAACGTTTGATTGATTCAGTCTAATAAAAACAATCCTAGAAACATATGGAATCTCTCCCCTCTTTTCCATAAATAAACACACAATTGTCACCAATTAATTTCGAATTTTAGTTGTCGGACCACTTAACTTACCGTTATAATGGTGAGAGTGTTTTTATCTATATTTAAAATCCAGGAGAGATATCATGCGTATTTTAATCACTGGGTCGACCGGTTTTTTAGGCACACAACTAGCTAAAAAACTTCTATTAGAAGGTCACCACGTCTATTTATTAGTTCGTAGTCAACAAAAAGCAGATGCTTTATTAAATAATCTTCATGAATATAAAAATGATATTACGCCCCTAATCGGTGAATTAACCCAAGAAAACCTATGGCTTGCAGAGGAAAAAATAAAAGAGTTAAACGGTCAAATCGATGCAATTTATCACACAGCCGCGCTACTTTCTTTTGATGAATCCAAGCGGGACGAGCTTTTTCATGTGAATGTCAACGGAACTAAAAACGCTCTAGAATTCGCTCAACATATCAACGTCAAGCGATTCATTCATGTAAGCACAGCTTATACTCTCGGTACAAGAGATGTAGGTCAGGAATCCCTTTACCCTAAGTCACAAGAGTTTCGTAACTCTTATGAAGAAAGTAAGGCTAAGGCTGAACATCTTGTCATGACGTACAAAAATCAATTCGAGGTCTTAATTATGAGACCATCGATTATTATTGGGGATTCAGAAACAGGCGAAGCCGATACAACATTCGGTTTATACGGCATTATTCGTACGATTGAAATCTTGAAGAAAAAGTCAGAGCGCAGTCAAAACAACCAAACTTATCGATTGGTTCTAGACGAAGATTCAGTATCGAATCTTGTACCTGTTGATTATGTGGTGAAGGTGCTCGTGCTAGGTTTAACATACGGTCAACCAGAGACGGTTTACAATATCACTAACCCTAATCCGCCACAAAACAAAGCCGTATTCGTAGCTATTACCCATAGTTTAGACTTTGACCAGGTTGAGCTCATTCCTAATGAGGATGCGCACCTATTAACACAAGAAGAAATCAATATGAACAAACCTATTGAAGTCTTTAAAGAATACCTGAACACGTCGGTCACATTCGAAGACAACAACACGCGCGAACTATTACAACAAGCTAACCAAGATGGTATAGCGATGGATCGTGACACACTCCTTCGAATTATAGACGGTTTTATAAATAGATAAAAAGAGGTGAGAATCATCTCCACTAACCAGCGTCTACTTCATCATAAGATGTATAAACATGATAACCCTTTAAATGATACATGGGTCGTTTTATTACATGGCCTAGGTGGAAATTCAGTTATATGGAAAAAACAAATCGAATCATTTACTGAGCATTACAATGTGATTACCATTGATTTACCTGGGCACTATCCGAATGAGCCTTTAGCCAAATGGGAGTTTAACAATTCATTTGAAATCTGTGCGGATATGATTATGGACGTGCTCAACCATCACTATATTCAAAAAGCCCACCTTGTTGGTATTTCATTAGGCTCGGTTATTATTCATCAAATGATCCAACAGTATCCGAACCGAATCGCATCAGCCGTATTAGGTGGCGCAATTACAGAGTTTAACTGGTTTTCCAAAATGCTATTAAAAGCGGGAAATTATCTGAAGAAGGTTCTACCCTATATCTGGCTTTACGCCATTTTCGCACATGTGATTATGCCGCGAAAACACCATAAAAAAGCAAGATGGATCTTCATTCGAGAAGCTAAAAAAATGGGGAGCCATGCATTTTTAAAATGGTTCTCTCTCGCGAACGATATTACAAGAACGCCAATTGGAGTCAATGAATCTAGCATTCCGAGACTCTACCTTTCTGGATCTGAGGACTACTTATTTATTAGTAAGTTGAACGAATTTCTAGAGAATGACTCTTATGGAGAACTTGTACAAATTCCAGAGTGTGGACATGTGTGTAATATCGAGAAACCGGAGATGTTTAATAAACTGACGATCGGGTTTATGAATCAACAGGTGAACTTAGAGAGAGTCAGAAAAGTATCTAATTAGTTTAATATATAGTCAATACATGAACTTGTATTGGCTATTTTTATAGCCAAAATAAAAAGAACCATCTCTTCCATCTTTGGAAAGTTGGTTCTTATGCTTGGTACGATATAACATATCCTTTTTAGTTTTCGTTTTTCTTGTCCTCATATCAGTAAAAGCAAAAGGGCTTCTACTTAATTCAGGACTCCGCTTCCCTTCTCGTTGCATTTTTTCTCGAATTTTCTTCGCTCTTGATTTACCCAATGGTATCACCTCAAAATATAATATTAGATATACATTATACCATTTATTGCCTCATTTCGTCCCCACCTTCAACCTTTTCGTAAGCTCGACAAAAACACCCCATTTAATATGAGAACAGAACCTATCATCACACTAATAGTAACCACTTCGCCTAATAACAACCATCCAAAGTACAACCCAAATACAGGTACTAACAGCGAAGGCATCGTCGCACTGACCATATCAAGATTACCAATTAACATAAACCATACCGTGAAACAAAGTGCACTCGCCAATACACCTGTAAATGCGACATAATAGATACTCTCTACTGACCACACAATTGGCTCCCCGCCTTCAGCGACCCATGCGACCAATGCTATTCCAATTGTTCCAAAGAGCATCTGATAAGCGTTCACTTGAAACTTCGACAAATGACCTAATTTAAGTCGATAATAAATATTCGAAGCACCCCATGAAACGGCTGATAAGACAATGAGTAATTCCCCTATGATAACATCTGCTGTCTGATGACTTAGAGCATCTGCACCCATGACAATTAAAAGACCTGTAATTCCAAACACGATACCTCCTGAGCGTACGGGCGATATAGGTTCCTTAAGAAAAATTGCTGCGAACAATCCGCTCCATAAAGGCATGGAGTATAATAATAACGACGATTTTCCAGCATCAATAAAATTCAGGGCATACATGACTAATGTGAAAACGACACTTGTTTGCAAAATCCCGACAACGACAAGGTGAGGTATGGCAGATCGAGGCGGTCTCCCAATTCGTGATAGCCACACAATACACATCATTACTACAGCACCTGTTACAAATCGCAATGCTGAAAAGGTTTGCGGCCCCATGTAACGAAGCGCATCTTTCATTAAGATCCATGAGTAACCCCATATCAGAGTAATTAGTAGAATAAGAATCCATTGCATTGATTTTTGCTTCATTATTTTGTCTATCGATTGCATGAAATTCTCCTAGATTTATTGCTAATAATTATATCACTATATTAACATGTATAAATTTCATTAGGGGATTAATGTTATTTGAGACCACCTGTACATCTTTCCGTTCACTCACTTTTATGAATATAAACTGTCACGTAACACATATATTGTACGTCTTATTATAAAAATGGAATTTGGGAGGACTAAAATTGTTAAAAACAATATCGTTAACATTAGGCGCACTTCTTATGATTGGAGGTATGGGGTACTATTTTAGTAGTGACATATCTGAAGCGACTAACTTAATCATTGAAAATCAAGATGAGACTAATAAACAGTCGAATAATCAAAAGGAATCCAATTCACAAAACAAACAGCCTAAAGAAAAGAAAAATTTAGATCAAGAAAACTCAAAAGAGGCAAATTCATCAAACCAAGAAAAATCATCAGATGATGAAATGACCAAACAGAAAGCCGAAGCTACTATTCGACAAAGTTTACGTATTAGTGAAGATTCAAAGTATAAAGTTGAAATGGATCATAAAAACAATGATGGGGACTATATCTTCAATGTGTACGAAGTTGTTGAACAAGAAGGCAATTCACACACCGCAACATATGGTTGGTATAAAGTTGACGCAGAAAACGGTGGTGTTGAAGATCTTTTTAAATAAAAAGACATTAGTACGGTGATCGGAGCGCACAACTAAAGTCTTCATTATAAAATAATGTCATATTTCAAGCGTTAAAATAAATTTATCAAGCGATACCTAAAAATATCAAACATCAACTAAACTATTTCAAGCATGACCAAATCCGAATTAAGCATTTGGTATTAAAAATCAAGCATTACCCACCAGTTAATTAACCCAAAAAAGCTATGATGGGCTCCCCCACCATAGCTTTCTCTTCTATTACTCTATTTTTATAATTAACTCTTGACCGTCCAACTTGATAGTTACAATTCGGTTTTCTTGATCCCAGCTTATATCGGCACCAACCGATTCAGCAATGAAACGTACAGGTACCATAGTCTTGCTGTTAATGATTTGTGGTGGAGTATCTAAAGTGATAGATGCACCATTGAAAGTAGCGACGGTTGAATCAATTTGAAGACCGATAGTTATATTACCCCTTGTAGCTCCAACTTTTTTAGTTGCATTATCCCAAGTTACTTTTGCACCAACTGCTTCAAAAATGCTTCTTAATGGAAGTAACGTTCTACCATTAACAATAACTCCACCATCTAATGTTGAACCACCCATCCACTCGTGAAATTCAGTCATAATCGCTTGAGTATTTGTCCCTGGGTTGATCCATTCCCACTTGAAGTATTTCATGAACTGGTCAACACCATTTTGGCCCCAGTGTTCTCTAACTTCTTCCATATCAAAACCATCCTGAAGCGCAAATTCCTCTGCATACAATTGTCTAACTGTCTTTACATCAAAAATTTTATGTGGCGAATAAAACGGACCTTCGTACCTTTCACCATTCACAAGTGTATGCGTACTACGTCCCCATCCCCATAAGTTACCTTCTTTATCCAAAGCCAAAATACCTAAGTCGTGAGCATCGACAGATTCCATAGCTGGAATTCCTTCGATTGGGGTTGGAGTACCATCTTTATAATCCTGATCTTCAATTCCTCTACCCAGATGGCCCCACTCATTAATGCCCCATGAATAAATCGTTCCATCCTCTGTTAAAGCGAATGCTCCGTGATCGCCAGCCGCCACATCCACCACATTGTTAAGATTAGGAATTGGCGTACCTTTTTGCAGGTTTAAAATCTTATCATTTTTCGTTAAACCTAGCATATGACCATGTCGACCTGTCACATAAACTTTCCCATCGTCTGAAACAAAGTAAGCTCTGCGGTGATGTGCGGCAACATCAACAATTTTCACATCGCTTTCTCCGTCAAAAGTGACCTTGTATGGACTGCTATAAAAGTCATGATCAGGGTAAGATAAATGATCAGATCCTCCCCATGCATAAACACTTCCAGAATCACTAATAGCAAAGCATCTACTTTCTCCCTCTACAACAATTTTATCAATTGGTTCTGGAAAGTTTAGTTCGATTGGTTTCTTATATATGTCTTTATCTTCTCCTTTTAATAAAACACCGGCCTGATTCTTACCCCAGCCGTAAACTTTCCCATCAGCTGCTAACGCTATGTAAGCGAAACCAGGATGCTCCACCTGTACAAGATTCTCCGGAAGACCAGGGACTTTTGTCATTGGCCAGTACGGATGATAGGCGTCAGGGTCATACTCACCTCGTAAATAGTTATCACCGCCAGCAATATATGCCCATACGTAAACTTCCCCATCTTTTGTTAAAACTATTTCGTCATCCATATCTTTCATGTTACCGTAAATTGGGTGTACGGTTCCTCTTGGTGGTCGAGGACGTTCTGGATAATAATGCTTCCACCTTGTGTCAGCTATATCTTCAGCACCGAACCCCCACATCGCTCCATCCTGCGTAATAAAATAACCGTCCGCTCTGTTTTTGTTTGTTTCAATTAGAACCTCAGATGCGTCAAATTCACTTTCCTCATACCCATTCACCGCATCCATCCATTCACCTGCAAACACATTTGTCGCTCCAAACCCACCTATAACCATAAGTAAACTTAGAGAAACTGTAAAAACTTTTTTTGAAACCTTTCTCACCGTAGTTCCTCCCTTTTCCACTAAATTGGAAATACCTTTTATAGGTATTCGAGGGAGGGATGAAATATGAATAGAGATGCAAGTTAACCAGTATAAGAGTTTTGCTGATATCTTAACGAGAATTATTGCACAAATCTAGCAATAAAAATAAATTCTGAAAATTTTTATAAAAATAGATGACAAATTTGGGATTTAATTCTATAATCTATTTGGAACGTTCACATGATATAATGGCCGGCCTTTACGATAAGGTAGGGGAGATTAGTTGTATGTCAATGAAATGGAAACAGGATTTGATGAAGTTATAACAAAATTCAAACCAATGATTTACCACATCATCTATAAGCTAAACATTAAAGACCAAGATGGCGAATTCTATCAAGTAGGATTGATCGCATTATTCGAGGCTTATCGTAAATATAAGGACTACCAAACCTTTCCCTAAATTAGCCTACATCACGATCAAAAGCCGCATGATTGACGAGATTCGAAAACGTGCACGCGTAATGAATCACGAGGTTGCAGCAGAACTTATTAACGATCATGCAACCATTATTCCGAACTATAACGAATTTGATCCATCGTTTTGGTTCAAAGTTAAAGAGGAATTAACGGACAAGCAGTGGACTTATGTCCAAAAACGAATTATTGAAGATAAACCTCTAAAACTTATAGCACTAGAAGAACAAACAACCATTGATGCTGTCAGAGGTTGGGGGAAGGAAGTGAAAAGGAAGCTAAAGCCAGTGTTGACGGAGTATATTGATATAGAGTAGTGTAAAAGTACGGCCATCACCGGTTGGTGGTGATGGCTGTTATTACGTTTCTTACGTTTTAAAAACACACATTCTGCTTGTATGACAATGAAACTTATTAAACTAGATTATTGTATTGTCTCCAGATTTAAAATTATTGAAAAGAGGTAAAACGATGAATCATGACTTTGATCGTATTAAATGTCTTAAATATAAACGCTTCTTCAAGAACAAAAATAGGTCTTCATTGACATAATGAATAAAATAAAAACTCCAAATAATAAATTTAATCAATAAAGGTCACTACTGAAAGGTAGTGGCTTTCTTTATGTAATATAGCTCTATTAAATATCCGGAGTGGCTCTAAAAGGTGACAATAGTTGCTCTAGCTCATGGCAATATTCAATAGGGAAATTCAAACCGTTGTTGACACTAATAATTAAAAAATCTATTAACCTAAGAATGCTTCCTATCTTTTCGCATACAATTTAATATTATAATTTTAAGGAGGTAATAAAATGATCGACATTCATAGTCATATATTAGCAGGGTTAGACGATGGAGCTTCTTTAATAGAAGAAAGCCTTGATATAGCAAAAGCAGCAGTTAATGAGGGGATCCACATAATCTATGCAACGCCTCACCATAATCAGCGTTATATATATGACAAAAATCTTGTATATACTAAGGCAAAAGAGTTAAATAGATTACTTCAAGAGAATCATATTAATCTTAACGTACGTGTTGGACAAGAAGTTAGAATTAGGATGGACTTACCAGAACTTCTAAAACAAAATAACGTATTGACTTTAGGAGAAAGCCAATACGTTTTAATAGAGTTTCCATCAACACAAGTACCTCACTACACCAAAGATGTATTTTTTAAACTACAATTAGCTGGGTATCAACCGATTATTGCACACCCCGAGCGAAATATAGAGATTTTGCATAAACCTAATATTCTATACGATTTAATTATTAATGGGGCATTATCCCAAGTAACTGCTGGCAGTGTTGCCGGTAATTTCGGTAAAAAAATCCAAAAGTTAAGTTTTAAGTTAATTGAAGCAAATTTAGTTCATTTTATCGCTTCGGATGCACATAATATAAGCTCTCGTGGCTTCTTCATAAATAATGCATTAGCGAATATTAAACAAAAGTTTGGTCAACCTCCCATAAATTATTTTAAAAAAAATTCTTTACTGTTAGAGGATGGGAAGCATGTAGTTTCGCATGAGCCACATTCTCTAAAAAATAAAAAATTACTATACTTGTTATAATAGGAGATACAGTTAATTAAATTAACTCTTTACTAAAAACCAACCATTTAATAGGTTTTCACGGTTATAATAAAAACGTTCTTTATCTTTATACCTAATGACTTTACCACCAGTAGCTTCAACTATAGCTTGGCCAGCTCCTGTGTCCCACTCCATAGTTGGAGCGAATCTTGGGTAATAATCTGCTTTCCCTTCAGCTACTAAACAAAATTTAAGAGAACTTCCAGATGAAACAACTTCTACCACTTCATGCTTAGTTTCCAGTTCTTTAATAAAAGCTTCAGTTTCATCTGACATGTGTGACCTACTAGCAACCACACGAGTTACTGAGCTATCTCTCAGCTCAGGCAATGGTTCGCTTTTTTGAAGTAATTTTTCTTCATTCATTACCTCAGCACTAGCAGCCTTTTCTAACTTATAAGCCCCTTTTCCGATAACACCAAAATATAATGTATCCAATGCTGGGGCATAAATCATACCTACTGATGGATATCCACCTTCGATCAATGCAATATTGACTGTAAACTCACCGTTCTTCTTAATAAATTCCTTTGTCCCATCTAGTGGATCAACTAACCAAAACTCCTTCCAATCTTTACGTTCTTCATATGGAATTTCTTGTCCCTCTTCACTTAGTACTGGAATTCTGGAATTAATTTTTTTGAGCCCTTTCATTATGGAATGATGAGCTCTTTGGTCAGCCTGAGTGAGAGGTGAATCATCATCTTTAAATTCAACGTCAAAGTCTTGTCCGTATACACCTAAGATTTCTTTCCCTGCATCTATAGTTACTTTATATAAATCATATAAATTAACATGTTTCATTTAATCACCTTCCAAAAATATTAGAACCACACAAAATTAACTATGACTACTGTTGTTACCATAACTAACACACTTAATGGCACACCTACTTTTATATAATCACTAAATTTATAACCACCAGGGCCATAAACAATTAAGTTCGTTTGATACCCAATGGGTGTAATAAAACTTGCTGAAGCTGCAATCGCTATAATGATTGCAATTCCCATGTAATTGACATCTAATGCTGAAGCTACCTCTAATCCAATAGGTAACATTAATACAGCTGCAGCACTATTAGTAATCACTTCAGTAAAAAAATTAGTTAATAAATATAGAGCAATCAATATCACAAAAATTCCAAATGGTTTACCAAATGATAATAGACCAGTAGCTAACCATTCAGCTAGCCCACTTTTTGTCATGGCTGTTCCAATTCCAAAGGCACTTGCAATTAATAATAAAATATGAAACTGAACATAATTTTTAGCTTCTTCAGGTGTTATGATTTTCATTAAGATTAATAAAAACACACCTAATGTCATTGCCTTAAACATACTCAACCAACCTAGTGTTACTAATAGAATCATAGAAATAAGTACACCAATTGAAAACCAACCTTTTTTCTGGTTTTCTTTTAAGTTAGTGGGGGCTTCTAGTGACGACACAACATAAAAGTCACTTGATTGTTGGTATGTTCGGATAAAATCTGAACCTGCTAGTAAAAGTAAAGTATCGCCAGGTTTCAAAATAATATCCCCAACTTTGCTTTTAATACGCTCATTATTACGATGGACAGCTAATACCCCAGCATCAAACCTTGATCGGAACTGAGCTTGTTTAATTGATTTATCTAAAAGCGAAGATTGATGAGATACAACAGTTTCTACTAATTCAGTATCTCCACTTTTTAGATCCTCTAAATCCAAGTCTGAACCTGTTTCTAATGATAAACCTTTTATCTTTTGAAGGTCAGCGATTGTAGAAATTAGACCGGTAAATATTAAATGGTCACCTTCTTGAATAATGGTTGTGGGACGAACGGGCGATATTCTATCTTTTCCACGCATAATTTCTACTAAGTATAGCCCTTTAAGGTCCCTCAATCCTGCCTCTTGTACAGTATGGTTTATGTAAGAAAAGTCCGATAGTACAGTCATTTCTGCGATGTATTCTTTTGAATCTGCCATAACCTGTTCTCGAAACCCTAAATGATTAGGTAAATTTCGATAACCAAAAGTAAATAAATATATAAAACCAATAATAGTAATGGGTATACCTACGACTGCAAACTGAAATAAGGAAAAACCTTCAAAGCCATAGTCCAACAACATCCCATGTACGACGAGATTGGTCGAAGTGCCAATTAATGTAATCGTTCCACCTAAAATCGTTATGTATGATAAAGGAATTAATATTTTTGAAGGCGCTATCCCTCTTTCTTCACACCATTTTTTTATAATTGGAGTAAACGTAACAACAATGGGTGTATTATTTAAAAATGCTGAGAAAAATGGAAGAGGTAAAAAGAAACGAAACATAGATACCCTAAGATTTTTACTCTTATTTAACCACTTTTTCATGCTCTCTTCGATTATTCCGTGTTTTTGAACTGCACCAGCCACGATAAATAATAAGGCAATCGTTAGCATCCCTTGATTCGAAAAGCCTTTGAGCGCTTCTTCAGGCGTTAACAAACCTGAAAGTAAAAAGACAACAAGAACTGAAAATACAACAATATCAGGCCTTGCAATTTCTAGTAATAAACCAGTTAACATAGCCACAACCATGACTAACACAAATATCATTTCTAAGGACATATGGAATTCTCCATTTCTAAACTTAAGAAGATTTACTTAAATAGTTATAAAGAAAGCTACTACCAAATATAATAGATAGTAGCTTTTATACATTAATCGAGATACTTCATAATTTGCTTCACGACATAATCTGTAGCTTCTTCTAACGAATATTGACTGGTATCAATTTCAATTTCTGGATTAACAGGCTTCTCATACGGGCTAGAAATCCCTGTAAAGTTAGGGATTTCTCCATTTCGAGCTTTCTTGTACAACCCTTTAACATCACGCTTTTCACATTCTTCTAGAGGTGTACTGACATAAATTTCAATATAGCTATCACCAATAACTTCTCTCGCACTATGACGATCACTTTCATAAGGTGAAATAAATGAAGTCAATGTAATAATTCCCGCATCGTTCATTAGCTTTGATACTTCTGCAATACGTCGGATATTCTCAACACGATCGCCTTCTTTAAACCCTAAGTTTTTATTAAGGCCATGACGAACATTATCTCCATCAAGTAACATGGTATGGTGACCAGTCGACACTAACCGTTTTTCAACTTCATTAGCTAAAGTTGACTTACCTGAACCTGAAAGCCCAGTGAACCATAGTGTTAATGGCTTCTGCCCCTTCTGCTGTGCACGAATATCTCTTGTAATATCAGTCTCTTGCCAAACAACATTAGTTGATCGACGAAGAGAATGTTCAATGACACCACAAGCAGAAGTCATATTGCTTACTCGGTCAATTAAGATAAGTCCACCTAATGCTTCATTATTTTCAAATGTATCAAAAACCATATTTTCAGATAATGATATATCACATTCAACTAGTTCATTTTTAAAGATTTGATCTGCTGGGATTTGTTTACCTGTATTAATGTCGATTTTATGTTTAATGGACATGACTGTTCCTGGTAAAGTTTTCGTACCTACTTTTACAAGATAGTTTCTACCAGGAACAAGCTTTGTATCATCCATCCATAAAATAGTTGCGGTAAACATATCCGCACTTTGCATTTGTTTAGATGTCGTTAGAACATTCCCACGTGATACATCTACTTCACGATCTAACTGGATAGTTACTGGCTGTCCATCAATGGCTGAATCTACTTCTTTATCGGTTACTAATAAACTTTGGACTTTAGCTTTTTCTTGACTTGGTAGAGTAATAATTTCATCTCCAACAGAAATATTACCCGCTTCAACTTGCCCTTGGAAACCACGGAATGTGTGGTTTGGTCGGCTCACTCGTTGAACTGGCATAATAAAGTCATCCAATTTATTATCTTTTTGAACATCAACACCTTCTAAATAAGGCAAAAGTGGCATGCCATCGTACCATAAAGTGTTTTCCGAATTAGTCGTTATATTGTCTCCTTCAGTTGCAGAAACAGGAATGACTTGCACACTTTCAATATTGAATCCATGAGTGAGTTGCAAGAAATCTTTTTTAATTTCAGCAAACCTTTTCTCATCAAAGTCTATTAAATCCATTTTATTAACTGCTAATACTAGATGTTTTATCCCCATAAGTGAACAAATGCGAGCATGTCGTTTTGTTTGAGTAATAACACCTTTTGTGGCATCGACTAAAATCACAGCTAAATCTGCAAAGGATGCACCAACTGCCATGTTACGTGTATATTCCTCATGGCCCGGCGTATCGGCCACAATAAACGAACGATTATCAGTTGTAAAATATCGATAAGCGACATCAATTGTGATTCCTTGTTCTCTTTCTGCCATTAAACCATCTAAAAGAAGAGAGTAGTCAATTTCTCCACCACGGCTGCCCACTTTACTATCAAGCTCTAATGCTTTCTCTTGGTCTGCGAATAATAGCTTGGCGTCATATAACATGTGACCAATTAAGGTTGATTTACCATCGTCTACACTTCCGCAAGTGATAAATTTTAGTAGACTCTTCATCTTAGAAATACCCCTCTCTCTTACGACGTTCCATACTACCAGCTGCTTCTTGATCAATCACACGGCTTGTACGTTCAGATGAAACTGCCCCTAATGTCTCTTCGATAATTTCATCTAACGTGTCAGCATCAGACTCTACACCGCCAGTAAGAGGGTAACAACCTAATGTACGAAAGCGAACCTTTTTCATTTTTACTTCTTCATTAGGCTCTAATTTCATGCGGTCGTCATCAACCATGACAATATTACCATCACGTTCAACCACAGGACGTTCTTTGGCAAAGTATAACGGAACAATATCAATATTCTCTTTTCTTATATATTGCCAGATGTCCTTCTCGGTCCAATTAGAAAGTGGAAAGACTCGCATACTTTCACCTTTATTAATTCTAGTATTATAAAGCTTCCACATTTCAGGCTTTTGGTTTTTTGGATCCCATGCATGATTTTTATTACGGAAAGAAAAGACACGTTCTTTCGCACGAGATTTTTCCTCATCACGTCGTCCGCCACCAAACGCAGCATCAAACCCATACTTGTCCAATCCTTGTTTTAAAGCTTGTGTTTTCATTATATCAGTATAAGCTGAGCCATGATCAAAAGGGTTAATTCCCTGTTCAACAGCTTCTTCATTAATTACTTCAATCATTTCAATTCCTAACTCTTTTGCTTTACGATTACGAAACTCTATCATCTCTTTAAACTTCCAAGTCGTATTGACATGCATGAAAGGAAATGGTGGTTTTTCAGGATAAAAAGCTTTCATGGCTAAATGAAGCATTACAGAACTGTCTTTACCTATTGAATAAAGCATCACAGGATTTTCACATTCTGCAGCTACTTCACGAATTATGTATATCGCTTCAGCCTCGAGTTGGTCGAGGTGAGTTAACTCTTGTGTTTTCATCATAATTCCTCCTGTAACTCTATTATTTTTTTAATAATGTATTTATAATAGATATCACTCTATCTTGATCTTCAACACTCATATTCGAACCAGATGGCAAGCACAACCCATTTTCAAATAATTGATCAGATATGCTATTTCCTTCTTCATGAGAATAATAAGTTGAACCCTCAAATAAAGGTTGTAAGTGCATTGGCTTCCAAACCGGACGCGCCTCAATATTTCCTTCAGCTAATGCTTCGATAATTTCTATTGGTGTAACGTTTGTAAGTTTAGAATCTATAGTTAATGCGGTTAACCAACGATTAGATTTAGTTTCCTCAAGTTCAGGTTGAAAATTGAAGGCTGTGATATCCTTAAAAGCATCATAATATCTATTAAATACCGCTCTTTTCTGAGCAACACGTTCATCTAATACCTCAAGTTGGCCCCGACCGATACCAGCGACTATATTACTCATTCGATAGTTAAAGCCAACTTCACTATGTTGATAATGAAGCGCTGGATCTCGAGCTTGAGTGGATAGGAATCTTGCTTTTGAGATTGCTTGTTCATCATTAGATACTAAAGCCCCGCCACCAGAAGTCGTAATAATCTTATTCCCGTTAAATGAGTAAATACCGAACTTACCAAACGTACCGCTCTTTTGACCTTTATATTCGCTACCTAAGGATTCTGCTGCGTCTTCGATGACAGGAACATTATACTCATCACAAATCGCTAGAATTTCATCCATTTTAGCACTTTGTCCATACAGATTAACTACGAGTACAGCTTTAGGCAACTTACCTGCTTGTTCAGCGTCGACAAAAGCACGTTTCAATGCGTCTGGTGACATGTTCCAAGTGTCTGGTTCAGAATCTATGAAAACGGGTGTGCCTTTTTCATATAAGACTGGGTTGACTGTTGCTACAAAAGTTAGAGTAGAGCAAAAAACAGTATCACCTTGCTCCACCCCTAACAATTTTAATGCTAAATGAATAGCTGCCGTACCAGAAGATAAAACAGCTGTATGGCTAATTGAATTATAATTTGATAATTCTTTCTCAAAACCATCGACGTTATTACCTAAAGGAGCGATCCAATTCAGATCGAATGCTTCTTGTATATATTTTTGTTCATTTCCGCTCATGTGAGGGCTTGATAGAAAAACACGTTCCATGTAAATCCTCATTTCATTATAACAATATTAATTATTTTGCTCTCTCTGTTTGGTTACTATTTGGACGTCCGATAGAATGATATTCAATTCCTGGGGTAATTCATAGATTTAAAAACTTCTAAATTTAATCCTTTAATTTCATCCCATTCAGTTAGAATAAGAGTAGCATCACTATTTTTTACCTTCTATAGTGTCTACATATTCAACTTCAGGTATAAGAATTGATTTAGCATTGTCACACTAGCAGAAGGGTTTATCTCAACAACCTGAGCCCTTAATACAGTATTGTATGTTCTAACGTTTGCGATAAATTAATAATGTCGCTTCACTAGTGTTAATTAAGATTGTATTGTTTCTTAAAATAATTTTGATAATCTGCACTTAAGATCTTTTCCCACCATTCAAAATTATCTAAATACCAGTTTATTGTATCAATTATACCAGAATCAAAATTATATTTAGGTATCCACCCTAACTTTTCAAGCTTCGTAGGATCTATAGCATATCTTTTATCATGGCCTAAACGATCATCTACAAATTCTATTAAATTTTCAGATTTGTTTAAATGTTTAATGATTGTTTTAACAACTTCAAGGTTAGTTCGCTCATTATGTCCACCTATATTATAGACCTCCCCCTTAACCCCTTCATGTAAAACTAAATCAATCGCAGAACAATGGTCAATCACATGCAACCAATCACGAACATTTTTACCGTCTCCATATACTGGAACTTTCTGATTGTTTAATACTCTAGATATTGTTAATGGAATTAACTTTTCTGGAAAATGATATGGACCATAGTTATTAGAACAACGAGTAATATTTATTGGTAAGTCATAAGTTTCAAAATAAGAATGGACAATTAAATCTGAAGAAGCTTTACTAGCACTATAAGGGCTACTTGGGTTTATAGGTGTCTCCTCTGTAAAAAAAGTTGTTGGATCAAAATCTAATTCACCATATACTTCATCAGTTGAAACATGAACAAATTTTGTAACATTTATCTTACGCGAAGCATCTAACAGCACTTGTGTACCTAAAACGTTGGTTTTTACAAATACCCCAGGGTCAGTAATAGAACGATCGACATGACTTTCTGCAGCAAAATGGATGACGTAGTCAAACTGCTCTTTTTCGAAAAGTACATTGATAGTGTCTCGATCAGCAATGTCAGCTTTAACAAAACGATAATTTTCTTTGGTTTCAATGTCTATGTGCTTTGTTAAATCACCAGCATATGTTAGTAAATCTAGGTTGTAGATGTCATATTGAGGGTACTTGTTCACCATGTATTGTACAAAGTTACCACCGATAAACCCGGCACCGCCAGTAACAAGAATTTTTTTCTTTCCCATGTTCACACCTCTTCCAACTCGTTTAGATAACGCTTAACTGCATCTTGCCAATTAGGTAAGGAAACAAACCCTTTATCCATTAGTTTTTCTTTTGACATGCGAGAGTTTTTTGGTCTAGTAGCACGCGTGGGAAACTCCTCTGTTGTAATAGGTTTAACAACTGTATTAATATTAGATTGTTTAAAAATCTCCATTGCAAGTTCAGCCCAAGAACAGAAACCTTCATTTGAAGCATGGTAAATTCCATGTTTGTTTGTTTGAATCATGTCTATTAATAATCGTGCCAGATCAAATGTATAAGTTGGTGAACCATATTGATCGTTAACTACACTTAGCTCATTGTGAGTCTCTGATAATTTAAGCATTGTTTTTATAAAGTTGTTTCCGTTTATGCCGAACACCCATGATATACGAACAACAAAATATAGATCCAATAATTCTTTGACTATCTGTTCACCTTCATATTTTGTTAAGCCATAATAACCTGTAGGGTCGGTTGAATCTGTTTCTCTAAGTGGAGTGTTTCCATTACCATCAAAAACGTAATCTGTACTTATATACATTAATTGAGCATTAACCAGCTTAGCAGCCTCAGCCATGTATTTAGTGCCATTCACATTTACATCCCAGCAAATCTCTTTGTTATCTTCGGCTTGATCTACTGCAGTGTAGGCCGCACAATGAATAATTACAGTAGGGTTAACTTTGTATATGTAACTCTTGACGTCATTTTCATTCGTGATATCAAAATCATTACGAGTAACACCTATAACACTTATATTTCTTTTTCGTGCCTCTCTGACGACATCATATCCTAATTGTCCATTATAACCAGTGACCAAGACTTTCATGTTTTGTCCCCCACAGAAAAATTATTTTCCGCATCTTCTAATTTAGGAGCATTTTGATCTTTCTCAGACAAAATAGGGTTAAAATTTATTGGCCACTTAATGCCAATATTAGAGTCATTCCATAATATTCCTCGATCATGTTCAGGAGAATAAACTTCATCTACTTTATATTGAACTTCTACATTTTCCGTTAAAGTTAAGAATGCATGTGCAAAACCTTTAGGTATTAATAACTGTTTTTTATTATCTTCATTTAGTTCAATCCCAAACCACTTACCGTAATTACTGCTATTTTTTCGAATATCAACTGCAACATCAAAAATAGCCCCTTTGGTACATCTTACTAACTTCGTTTGCGCCTTTGGGTTCAATTGGAAATGCAACCCACGCAAAGTTCCTTTATTTGCTGAAAAAGAATGATTATCTTGTATAAAATCAATTTCTATTCCCTCTTTGATTAAATTCACTTTATTGTAGCTTTCGGTAAACCAGCCTCTGTGATCACCAAATACCTTAGGTTCAATTAAATACACACCTTCTAAATCTGTCTCTTTAATATTCATCAATAACCCCCCTTTAATATTTGATTTCACCGTTAGCAACTTTTAATAAATATTGTCCATATCCAGTTTTTTTAAATTTATCTCCACTTTCACGTAATTCTTCTTCAGAGATCCAGCCGTTAATAAATGCAACTTCTTCGGGAGCAGCTATTTTTACACCTTGATGATCTTCTACTGTCTTTACAAAATTAGTAGCTTCAACAAGGCTTTGATGAGTCCCGGTATCCAACCATGTAAATCCGCGCCCAAGTAATTCAACTTCTAAATCTCCATTGTTCAAATAAACTTCGTTTATAGAAGTTATTTCTAACTCACCGCGCTCAGAGGGTTTTACTTTTTTAGCAATATCTACAACTCTATTATCATAGAAATACAAACCAGTTATTGCATAGCTAGATTTCGGTTGAGATGGTTTTTCTTCTACACTAATGACTTTACCTTCAGAATCAAACTCAACTACTCCAAACCTTGTTGGATCTGGTACATGATAGCCAAAAACAGTAGCTCCTGTTTCTTTATTAGCTGCGCGCTTTAAAATTTGTCTCATACCACTACCATAGTAAATATTATCTCCCAAAATCATTGCTACGGAACTATCACCGATAAACTCTTCTCCCAAAATAAAAGCCTGGGCTAAACCATCTGGTGAAGATTGCACCTTATATTCTAAGTTAACTCCAAATTGGTTGCCGTTACCTAATAATTCTTGGTAACGCGGAGTATCTTCTGGAGTAGATATTATTAGAATATCATTTATCCCTGCCAGCATTAAAGTAGATAGTGGATAATAAATCATAGGTTTATCATATACTGGCAATAGTTGTTTACTTGTAACCATAGTCAACGGATACAATCTAGTTCCACTTCCGCCTGCTAATATAATACCTTTCATATGTAAAAATCCTTTCTATTAAATTGTCTTTAAGTAACACCTAGCTTTAGCAAGTTTTTAATAAAATACAGTCCATTACGCTTTTCCTTCTTTGTTAAACCGAATACAAAGAATAAGACAAAATAAATTATAGTAATTATAGTTGTGAGGAAAACAGTATTTAACAGTGTTTGTTGAGAAAAATAACTAAATTTAATTGTAAAAGCTATAACCAACGTGAAACTTATTGAACAAATTAATCCTATAAAATTGATATTATAAGGGTGAATATAAATCTTTTTGTAAACAAATATTAACTGTAATAAGTTGAGTACAGTTATACCAATTGTTACAGATAAAGCAATACCATAAACGCCCCAATAATTTACGGTTAAAACCGACAATGTTATTACTGTGATAATCTGAAAAAAGGTTATATAAAGCATATATTTTTGATTTTTTGTCATTAGAAGTAGGTATCCACTAGATCCAGTAAAAGAATTTATTAATTGTCCAAAAGTCAATATTATTAAAATCCATTTCCATTCTCTATATTCTGGACCAAATAAATTTAAGATAAATTCCGCATTCATTATGACTATTACTGAAATCCAACTCCCCATCGCAAAGGTCCACTTAGTTGTTTTAATATAAAAATTTTTGAGTTGAGGTAACTTACTATCACTATATAGTTTTGATATTGTTGGAGCAAAAACCATGTTTATAGAAGCCAGAATAAATGATACTAGTATTGTTGTTTGTAGTGAAGCTCTAAAGACACCAATACTATCTGCGGTAAGAAAAACACCCATAATTAACACTGGTATGAAATTACTCAATTGATTTAATAATTGAATCAACATAAAATAAGGCGAAACTTTCAAAATACTACTATCAAATGAATAATACTCTATATTTTTCTTTAGAAAAACATCTCTTCGCCAAAATAAAACTACTAAACTAGTAATAAAGAAGCTTAAGACATAACTTATAGATATATTTATCAAGTTGTTAATATCAAATAAAAAAATAATAACAATAAAAATAAACAAAAGAGTAGGTCTAATATAATTCTCAGGAATAATTGCCTTATTAAATTGGAATTCAGCTTGATTCAGAGCTTTAAAATATTTAATTAAAGCGTAAAAAAACACTGCCCATATCATAATAATTAAAATGTCACTATAATAACTTATTTGAACTAAATTATCTACCAAATTTTTTGAAGAAATTAATATAATTATTGTTATAGATGAAACTACTATAACTATTAAAAACATACTAACTATTGTATTTCTAAAAGATTTTTGGCTTTTATTCTTCTTTTCTGAAGTTAAAGATAGTAGTGTATTCTCTGAGCCAGCACTTCCAATTACAACCAAAAATGAAATTAATGATACAAAAAAGGTATAAACTCCAAAATCATTTACTGACAACAATCTAGCTATTATTACTAAAGTTGTATAGCTAATAAATGCACTATACAATTTACCCACCAATGTTAATAATGCTCCATATTTAGTTTTACCAATCTTTTTTTCAATAGTTGCTATTGCTTTTGTTATCATTAAATCAAACACCTACTCAAACGCAGAACTTAGTAATCGGACATCGTTGTAACCATATATTAGGATTGCACTTGGTATTTTATATTTTTACAATGCTACTACAAAATACAGAAGCTTCAAAATAACTTGATTAGCATTTTTTAGCGTTTTTATAAACAAATATTTCTTGTGTTTTATCAATAGATCAATAAATATGCTGAAATTGTTTTATATTATATTTTTAAATACCTAAAAAATATTTTATTTTTTTAAAACTAATGCGAAAAAAGGATATTATCGATCTAAATGGATGGTGCAAGACCTTATTTAATAAAAATATCATTTCTTTATGTTTAATGTTTTTTCTATTTGCCCTTACCACACCTAAGGGTTTTACAATTTTCAATGCTAAACCTATTTCACTTTTGGAAGGTTCTATTTCTAAAAAATCTATAAGTCTATTAATTACAGCAAGACTATCACTATTAATATCTTTAAAATTTATCTTTAATATTCTAATTTCAGGATTTTCCTCTATAAAATTTTGTATTTTTTCAGTATATCTTTCATATAATCTTAGCCCTTTTTTTATAGGCATACCATTTCTTTTCTTCAAAGATTCTGCTACTTCATGTGGATCTCTTTCTACATATATATAATAAGGGTTAGATAAACAATCATGATATTCATTAACAAATAATGAGGTCCTAGGTTCTTTCCAACCCCATAAAGGCTTACTGTTTTTTATATTTATTAGTTTTTGTATAGATTTTCTGTGTTTAAAAAAAGCCGTTTTAATATTATCATCAGAAGGTGGAAAATCCCAAGATTTATTAACATGCTTTAACATTTTATTATTAATATTCAAAAAATCTATATCTTCTCCATGACCATAAGGGTTCCCGGAATTTGCTCCTAACAATTCTTCTCCCATATTAACTCCTATACTTTGAAGAATTAATGCAAGAGTTGATGTACCTGACCTATGCATTCCAAGAACAATTATCTGTTTATTCATAATAAGCAAATTTCCCCTCTTCATATTGTTATAAAAATTTATTAACAGTCTGTTCTTAACTTCTAATAATAGTTTTTATTTTTTATACATATTCTTTAGAATTTCATTATATATTTTATCACAATCTATTAATATCTCATTTTGCTCTAGTACAGATTTTATATGATCTTTTTCGAGTTCTCTTTTTTCACTAGGTAAAGCTAACTTTTCATTATCATTTTCACCTTCGATAATTTTTTTCTTTGTGTTTTCTACTATTCTTTCAATATCGATTTTTGATATATCGATTTGCTTATTTTGACTTAACCTTGGATTGACCCTCTCTATTACCCCCAAAGGTGAATTTATTAATTCAGAAAAATTAATAATCACAAGATTATTTATATTATTTAATACATAAGAATAAAAAGAATAATACTCTAATAAAGCAAAATTCGTATTTGTGTTAGGAAACCTCACTAATCTAGAAGTAATCGCATCTAAAGGCTTTCTAATTATAACAACTAAAGGAATATCATTGACTAATGCCATTTTCATATTTGCAACAGAGTGTGTATGATGTGCTGTGGTTAAATCTTTATTTACTTCTTCTAATAGAGATTGTAAATATGTATTGGCGGATGAGGGGTATGCCTCAATACATAAATCTATACCGGTTTTTGCTAGACTGTAATGACCGTTCATAAAGCGATTTTTAAAATTAGCATAATACTTGTAGATTAATAGATTAGATTTTAAATTTATTCTAAATTGTTGTAACAAATTCATCACTCTTTCTTAATATTATTTGAAACTTAAAGTGTACTATTACGTTTCTACTCAAATTTTTTGAAGACGAATTTAAAAAGTAAAATAACGAAAAAACAATTAAACCAGAAAATTGTACTTGAGAAAGTGTTCTGAGCAAAAAGTAGAATTAAGTTTTTAAAGATAAAACCGTATATGATTACATATGGAATTAATTTATAATGCATTTTAATATAAATATAACTGCTAAATAGGCCTGTAAAGAAACTCACTAAGATTGCGCCAAGTATACCAAAGTCGAGGTAATAGTACCCAAAAAACACAACAGCGTTACCTTCGAAAAACTCGTTGGCTTTTATTAGATTGGATTGTACATCAGACGATAAAAATGGAGAAATTAAAAACTTAAATGTGTTAGTACCGTATGAATAATCAATATTAGTTTCTAAGATTTGTTGTACCACAAAGAAATTCTTCCACACGTAATTAGATATATAAACAGCAATTGGACCAAAGTTATTATCTATATTCACTAAACCAGTATTTAAATAATTCAATTTAAAAGTACTATATAAATCTCTCATATAAAAATTGCCCAAAAACACAACTATAAGGAGAAGCAACATACCGAATATAATAGATTTGTACCTTTTCAAATTAAAAAGAATTATATAGAAAAAAACTATTAATAAAATCCCTACGACAGACCATTTTTTTCCTTCTATAGTGATTAAAATAATAGTGATAACAAATAGTAATGGGTTAGTATATTTTATTTTTTTATTAGAATATAGAAAATAATTTACTAATGAAAGGCTGACTGAAACCCACGATAGGTTTTTTAAGTAACTTAACCCGATTATATTTACATTGCCATTTACTTCATTCACTTTATTACCTGTCAAAATAGGAATTGATCCTATATTTAAGTAATATATAATATAAGATGTAATTACTATTAAATATAATAATATATTAATTTGATAAATTTTATTTGATAAAATAGATAATGAACTTTGTTCTAATTTTTGTAATAAATTATTAATATAATCTTTATTATAATTTATTACTAAGAAAGGTAATAATAACCCTAAGATTATAGATATTGTACTAACCCAATAAACTATTACAAAAGTTGTCGTAAAAAAACCCTCTTTAAAAATGAAAATATTATTGCCCCAGGGATAAAAAGTTACTATACTTACCATAAACCAAAACGTACCAAATATAGTTAACGGATTTAAAACAACACCTAATATCTTTCTGGTTGAAAAGAGATAAGTTAAAGTTAATAATACGAACATAAGAGAAGACAATAGTGAAGATTTAAATGCTATGGTTATTATTACTGTAACTGTTGTTATTGATAGCAAAGAAATAATCCTTATGAAATTATTTAAATTAATTTTCATTTATCAAATCACACCATATTTTTTTTAACTTATAATATTGTTTATTCGTGTTGTATATATTATTAAATGCTTTATTGGCGTTCAAAGAAAATTTCTGATATAGATCTTTATTTACATAGATATTTTCTAATTCATCAAACCATTGATCATCAGTGTCGCTTAATAAGCCCGCTTTTGACTTCTCTATAATTTCAACATTTACTCCAACAGGAGAGGCTATTATTGGTTTACCTAAGGCTAAATATTGTATTAATTTAAAACCACATTTTCCTTTATTAAACTCATTATCATAGAGAGGCATTACTCCTATATCAATTTCAGAAAGTTCTTTTAGATATGTGGATAAATTCCATTTAACAAAAGAAGAATTATTAATTTTATCTAGGTATCCATGGTCATCATCACAAATAAATTTAAAATGTACATTATTGTATTTATCTACAAACCTATTTAGTGGCTCTACTATTATATCCAAATTTTCGATTGTAGTCGGCGCACCAATCCAGCCAATAATAAATGTCTTGTCATTCTTACTATCTTTTTCAATATCACTATATAAATCTTTGTCAACTACTGTAGGAATAATAACAGTATTTTGATTGAACCTTTCGGCATAATTATTCAAATATTCATTACCACTTATAACTTGATTGGATGCAGAAATTAAATACTTTATTTTATCTGTTGGTTTTTGTGTTAAAAATAAAGCATCATCAAACTCATACACTAATTTTGTATTAAATAAGTCCAAATACCATTTAAACCTGACATTAACATTAGGAATAAAGTCTCTATTTATATGAACAATATCGTAAAATGGAGTAAACAAAAAGAAAATAATTAATCTTTTAATAGCAGCAAATAACCAATTAAAAGATAATACAATTTTCCCTAAAAAATTATTTCTATATTTCATCCTAAAATAATGAAACCGTTCAGAATAAAGTTTAGAATACTTGGCTTTTATTTTATCTTTTTTTAAGTATTTTTGATATTGAAAAATTCGATACCTACTAGGAGAAGTTAACTTAGAATCTGTAAAAAAAAGTATTTTCATGTTTTAAGACCCTTTCAGTTACTTGATAATACTTGTTCAATAATCGTAACATTTTTAGTTATCGGATTATTGGATTCCATATTATTATATTTTTCCTTTTTAATAGCTTCCTTCATATTTTTAGAAACATCGTAATTATTAAATGGATCGATAAAACGAACATTATCATAATCTTTTAAAATTTCATGGGTAAATGGTGCATCAGATGCGATTATAAAACTATTAGTAAGTTTAGCTTCTAAAAGTGGCATACCGAAAGTTTCAATATAAGAAGGAAACAGCAAAACACATTTTGAATAATATTCAAAAACCTCATCTCTACTTATCCTTCCTATAAAACTAATAGGCAGACTTTTATCTTTTACTTTCAAATATAAACTTCTAATGTGCTCCGTTTCATTACCATTTAGAGTAAAAATTACATTGAAGTCTTTAATTCCCTCAGCTATTAGCTTTTGGCACGCTCCGACAATAACTCTATGATTTTTATAATATTGAGCACTTGCTGGATAAAAGAAAGTTTTCATTGAGTAAATTTCTTTATTTAATGTTTTAATTTTTTTAATATCTACTTTAGGTGGAATTACTTTTATATTATTCTCTTCAACATTTTTTGCTTTTTTTATTATCGCATCTTTCATCCAATTAGTTTGCACTATAGTTTTATTAGCTTTTTCAATTGAATTAGTAATACTCTTTCCTATTAAATTTTGGTAAACCCAAAACTTTGTTTCATTCATAAACTTAAATTTATAGTTTACAAAAGGTAATGACTGGTGTATATAGACTATTTGCGGAATCCTTTTTATCTTTGGTACAACTAAGTTTTGAAGAGATAATATTTTATCTACATTGTATTTGTTAACTATTTTGGGTGCTATAAATCTATCAAAATAAAATCTATGTAACCAGCTTTTTTTAACCCACGGGTAATTTAATGTTTTAATATTATCACGTTCTTCAAGGTAAGTAGTACTAAGAACAAAATACCATTCAATTTCATCTTGTTCTTTACAACAATCTTTTACTTCTTGATAAAAATCATTTAAAATTGATAAAGCCCCTCCACTTTCCGCAGGAACGTCAAAAACCATTATTCTCAATTACTATTCCTCCAGACAACTCTATTCACATAATCCGTATAAGACAGTATAATCCTCAACACCTTCTCAGATACATTTGGCATGCTATAATCATAAACTAAACGTAATGTGTTTTCTTCTTGTGTATCTAAAACTTCTATACCTTGTAAAATTCTATTCTTTTGCAAACCAACCATCATAACAGAAGCCTCTTCCATTGCTTCTGGTCTTTCATGTGCTTGTCGAATATTAAGAGCTGTGAAGCCTAATATAGATGATTCTTCACTTATAGTTCCACTATCACTCAGGACTGCTCGTGAACAAAGTTGTAATTTATTATAGTCATTAAATCCTAAAGGCTTTAATGTTTTAATTAATGGATGCAATTCTACACCACTCGAATCTATCATTTTACGTGTCCTAGGGTGAGTACTAACGATTACTGGTATACCAAAATGTTGTGCAATAGCATTTAAACTATCAACTAAATTATTAAAGTTTTCCTTAGAGTTAATATTTTCTTCTCTATGTGCAGATACCACAAAGTATTCATTTTCATTAAGTTCAAGTTTATCTAGTACCTTTGATTTTTTTATATCATTTTTTTTCCAATTCAAAACTTCAAACATCGGACTTCCTGTTTTAATAATGCGGTCAGCTGGAAGTCCTTCTCTTAATAAATATTCCCTAGCAATATCACTATAAGTTAGGTTTATGTCAGCAGTATGATCCACTATTTTTCTATTCGTTTCCTCTGGGACTCGTTGGTCAAAGCAACGATTGCCAGCTTCCATATGAAATATTGGTATTTTCTTACGTTTAGCTGCGATTGCAGTTAAACAACTATTCGTATCTCCTAATACTAATAAAGCATCTGGTTGTACCTTATCCAATACTGGATCAATTGCCATAAATATATTACCAATAGTTTCTATAGCTGACCCCTGTGCAGCATCCAGAAAATAATCTGGCTTACGGAGATTAAAATCTTTAAAAAAAACCTCATTTAATTCATAGTCATAATTTTGACCAGTGTGCACTAATGTATGGTCAATTGCATCGGATCCTTCTAATTTATTTATTACAGCTGATAGCCGAATTATTTCTGGCCGAGTACCAACTACAGTCATAACTTTCAATTTTTCCATGTTTGTACCTCCAAATAATAAGTATCGGGGTTTTCTGGATCAAATAGTTCATTAGCCCACATTAATGTAACCATATCGGTATCGCCAAGGTTTTCAATATTATGTGTATAACCAACAGGAATATCAATTACTTCAAGTTTATTACCTGAAACGTGATATTCAATAACTTCACTTGTGTTGTATTTTCTAAATCGTATTACACCTTTTCCAGACACGACTAAAAACTTTTCATTTTTTGTGTGATGCCAATGATTCCCTTTAATAATTCCTGGTTTGCTTACATTCACTGAAACTTGACCTCGATCGGGCGTTTTTAATATTTCAGTGAATGAGCCACGATTGTCCACATTCATTTTTAATGGATAGTTAAAATCATTCTCATCTAAATAGCTTAAATAAGTACTATAAAGCTTCTTAGTAAATTCATCAGACATATTAGGTATCATATAATTCTGTCTACTATTTCTAAAAGACTCTAGTAACTCGACAATTTGACCCAATTTAATAAAATGTATTGTCGGAATTTCACAGAAACTATTATTATCATTTGGATTTCCATTTAGAGCACGGATAAACTCTTGTATAACGTCATCTATATATACTAATTTCATCATAACATCAGGATCATTTACTTGAATTGGCAATTCATTAGCTATATTATGACAAAATGTAGCGACAGCACTATTATAATTAGGCTTACACCATTTACCAAAGACATTTGGTAACCTGTATATATAAGTATTTACATTTTGCTTTTGACCATAATTAAAAACAAGTTCTTCCCCTGCTTTTTTGCTGCGCCCATAAGGATTATCCTTCTCAACTTGAATGGAAGAAGTAATCAATAACGGACTTTTGTTACCATGTTCTTCTAATTTATTTAATAACTCAAGGGTCAAATTATAATTACCTTCCATAAATTCTTCTTCATGTGTTGGCCGATTTACACCTGCTAAATGAAATACAAAATCCGCTTTTTCGCAAAATTCACTCAAGTCATCTAAATCGTTCTCTCTATTAAATAGAAGTAAATTATTATACCCATGACTTTCAAGTTCTGCTATTAAATTTTTAGCAATAAACCCATTAGATCCTGTAATAAGAATATTCATTAATTATGCCAACCTTTCAATGCTTCTTGAACTATATCTAATGTTAAAAGTTTTTGTTTAACCTGTTCAACATTCAAACGGTCAGTATTGTGTGAATTGTATTCCTCTTCAGTAGACAATTTTTGATTACCTTCTAAAAAATATTTGTCATAGTTTAAATCTCTAGTATCAGCAGGCACTCGATAAAAACCACCCAAATCTTCTGCTACGACATGTTCTTCTTTGGTTAACAAAGTTTCATATAGTTTTTCCCCGTGCCTTGTACCTATAACTTTAATTTCATTATTAACATTAAATAATTCTTTCAAGGCTTGAGCTAAGTCACCAATTGTTGATGCTGGTGCTTTTTGTACCATAATGTCTCCAGCTTTAGCATTTTGGTATGCAAAGATAACCAATTCCACAGCTTCCTCTAAAGTCATTAGAAACCTAGTCATATTTGGATCAGTTACAGTAATAGGTTGCCCTTCTTTAATTTGTTGAATAAATAAAGGTATAACCGATCCACGTGATGCCATAACATTCCCATATCGAGTACCACTAATTAACGTTCTGCTCGGATCAACAGTTTTCGACTTAGCTACAAAAACTTTCTCCATCATTGCCTTTGATATACCCATAGCATTTATAGGATAAGCTGCTTTGTCCGTTGAAAGGCAAATAACACGTTTTATACCTGTTTCAATAGCTGCTTGCAAAACATTCTCTGTACCTTGAACGTTAGTTTTGACAGCTTCCATGGGAAAAAATTCACATGAAGGGACTTGTTTAAGTGCTGCTGCATGAAATATATAATCCACTCCATACATTGCATCTTTAACGCTTTGTTTATCGCGGACATCCCCAATATGAAACTTTAATTTTTCATTTCTGTATTGTTTGCGCATATCATCTTGTTTTTTCTCATCACGTGAAAATATACGTATTTCTTTTATATCTGTATCCAGAAAACGTTTCATAACTGCATTACCAAACGATCCTGTTCCACCAGTTATTAATAATGTTTTATCTTTAAACATTTTGTTCTCACACCTTAATAAAGTCCTCTTTTATTTTTCGATAAGTATCACCAACGATATCATTTATTATTGCTCTTTCTCTATCATCTAGTGACTCATACCCTTTACCAATACTTTTGCTAGACACGTTTTCACTAATACCCTGAATAGCACTCTCATTATAGTTAAGGTTTAAGAAATCCAATATACTTTTCAAGTGTTTTTCAGGGTCTTTTACAAAGTTATTATACTCAATAGCAATATACTTTGAAGAAGGGATTTGCTTTAGAGTTTCAGCTGATTTTTCAACAGATTTCTTCCATTGTTTTGCTGAAATTTCGACTGCGTTTAAACTAGATGCATCTTTTTCAAATCCTTTATATTTGGGCCCCCAATAAGATAAACGTTTTTCCTTATTTAATAACTTCTGCACACGATTCAATAAATATTTACTACCATAATAGGGTACATCTGAAAATGGAATGAACCTTGCCTTATCTAAGATGTACTTAATGTCTAGTTCTGCTTTCCACCTTTTATCTGCACTCGCAATGACATCTATGGGATCTCTAAATATAAACACATATTTAGGATCCTTCACGATTGAATCAACAAACTCTACTCTTAATGAATTGGCACACGTTTTTTCAACTACATGTTCTACATTATATTTTTTACGTACCCATTCAAATTGTTTATTAATATAGTCTATATTTTTATCATTAACTTCACTTATTGTGAATTCATCATGTTCTGTTGAACGATTGCTATAGCGCCAAATATAATTAATTTCATCACATGGCCAAGTAGCAATATTATTTAGGTTAGTTAAAAGATCTCTCAACATATTAGTGCCTGAACGTGCCGCACCAATTATAACAATATTCATCTACTACTCTCCTACTTTTCCCATAATATTTTGATATGCTTTATCAGTTGTAAGATTTCTCTCAAAATAATCCCTTGCATTTTCAGAAAGAGTTTCTCTTAACTCAGCAGATTCTTTTAACAACATAAAATTACTATAATATGTATCCAAATCGCCTGTTTCACACCACAAACCACAATTTGCTTCTTCAGTAATTAGGACATTATAATCTGTATTGGAATCCGTTGCAGCTAATACAGGTTTTCCAAGTCTCATCAAATTAAGAGTTTTAGAAGGTATATTTGGTATAGTGTAATTTCTGTTTAAATTAACTAACCCTATATCACTTAATTTTAGTAATTGATCATATTCCTCAGTAGGTACGAAATCGAACATTTCAACATTTTTCAATTGTTTTTTTTGAATAATATTTTCAATTTTTCTTTTGGCTATCCCTTTACCGATGATTAGAAATTTAACATCATTAACATTATTTCTTTGTAGTTTATCTGCTAAATCTATTAAAAATTCCAATTCATTTGCTGGACTAATATTTCCTCCGAAAGTGCATACGAATTTATTAGAAATATTGTATTTTTCTCTAACATATTTCTTTTCAGTTTCATAAAGTTTACTTACTTTATAAATAGTTGACCAATTTTCTAAGATAAAGAATTTATTAGGTCTGATATTTTTATATTGTTTTAAATAGTTAATATTTTGTTGGGACATACACCCTAAGTAATCTGAGATATTATAAATCTTTTTCTCGATATTACGAAAAATTTTATAAACAATACCTTTGCTCATTAACCCAATATCTACTGCATTCTGTGGAAAAATATCTTTAACTACTAATAAATATTTTGCATTCGAAAATTTCTTTTTTAATTTCCTCACTGTATAATAAAGTGTAATTGCAGGTGTCGGATAGATAACTAAGTCAAAATCTATTCCTTTAAAATGCTTATTAATAGCATTATTGAAATAAAATGGAAGCATTAAAGCAGTGAAACCTTTTTTGAATTTATTAACACCAAAGTAATTACCTGCTTTAATCCAAAGTATCTTATGATTACCCTCGTCTTGTACGAATGTGTTATCTCCGTATCTATCTTCTAATAACGCAGCTACATTTACGTTATGTCCTTCTTCTGCAAATTTCCTACTTAAGTCTTTATACATATGTTCCCGTTTTTGGTCATAGGGGTAATTTAACATCAAAAATAAAACATTCATACAATAAGTCAACCTACCTTTTTATTTCCTAATAAAATTTGACTTTGATTCATTTTTTGCTCATATTCAGTCGAATCAATCTTACCTATTCTCAACAAATAATCTCCAAGGTCTTCCGCGGTATCCATACCTTCTGTATTAACATCTTCTTTTTTGAATACTTTTAATAACGTAAGAAAAATAATTTTAATATCCATTGAAAATGAAATTTGACTTATATAATCTAAATCTAAATTCAATTTATTTTCCCATGAGAGATTGTTTCTCCCGTTTATTTGCGCCCAACCTGTAAGACCTGGTTTAACAGAATGTCTTTGTCTTTGATTGTTGGACATAAACACCATGTCACGTACCAATTGTGGCCTAGGTCCAACTATAGACATATCGCCTTTTATAATGTTAAATAACTCTGGTAATTCATCTAATGAAGTTGACCTAAGGAAACGGCCAAATTTGGTTAATCTGATATGATCAGGTAATAGATTACCGTTCTTATCCTTTTCATTTGTCATAGTTCGGAATTTATACATGGTAAAAATCAACTCATTTAACCCTGGACGTTGCTGTTTGAATAATACAGGACTCCCAAGTTTCACCCGCACTAGAACTGTAATGATTAAAATGATTGGGGAAAGAATAATTAATGCCAGTAAAGATAAAATAATATCTATTAATCGTTTAATATATATTTTGTACAAAACTTCTTCCCCTCCAATAAATAAAACCCATTAAGGGTTATAGAAATTCATACTCATCTTGTAACTATTTCTTTATTAAGCAATTCTGTCATAAAGTCTATTAGTTCATCTTTAAGATCTTCACGTTCCATCGACATCTCAATCATAGTCTTTAAAAATCCCATAATTTCTCCAACATCATATCTTCTGCCTTTAAAATCATATGCATAAACAGATTCCTTTTCATTTAACATTTGAATCGCATCAGTTAATTGTATTTCGTTTCCTGCACCAATTTTATGTTGTCCTAAAAAACTCATAATTTCTGGATTAAGAATATATCGGCCCATAATTGCTAAGTTAGAAGGTTGTTGACCTAACTCTGGCTTTTCTACGAAGTTGTTAACGCGGTATAAACGACCGTCTTGATCTAATGGATCAATGATGCCGTATCGGTTAGTCTCTCCATCAGGAACAGTTTGTACGCCAATCACTGATTTTTCTGTTTTCTCATACTCATCAATAAGTTGTTTTAACCCTGGTCTTTCTGCTCGTACAATGTCATCTCCTAGTAAAACGGCAGATGATTCATCACTAATAAACTTTTGCGCACTCCATACCGCATGACCCAACCCTTGTGGTTCCTTTTGTCTGACATAATGAATATCTATGACCGATTCACGAACTTTGTTTAATAAATCATGTTTGCCATTTTTTTATCAACATTTTTCTAATTCGAAGTTTTTATCAAAGTGATTTTCTATCGCTCGCTTACTTTTACCAGTAACAATGATAATATCTTCTATTCCGGATTCAATAGCTTCTTCAACGATTTATTGAATCGTTGGCTTATCTACAATCGGTAACATTTCCTTCGGTTGAGCTTTTGTTGCTGGTAAGAATCGAGTTCCTAGACCAGCGGCGGGAATAATTGCTTTTTTAACTTTTTGCATTAACTCGCACCTTCCTTTGCTAACTCGTCGATATCTTCATGTGCCGGTTGAATCGTCCCAAGTAAACGCTCTTTAAGTTTACTTTCATCGTCTAATAAGGTTTGGATTTGTTCATTTATACCACCCACCGCTTCATGGGTAGCTTTACCGATATAAATTTTCGGGAAGACTTGTTTATCCGAGACTTCATCTTCTCCGAGGAGTTCCTCGTACATTTTTTCACCTGGCCTGATGCCGGTGAATTCAATAGGAATATCGTCTAAGGAATGACCGGATAATCGAATTAAGTTCTTCGCCAGGTCAACGATTTTAACCGGTTCACCCATATCCAGAACAAAGACCTCGCCACCACGTGCCAGGGCTCCTGCCTGCATGACCAATTGACTCGCTTCTGGAATTGTCATGAAATAACGTGTCATTTCCGGGTGTGTGACGGTTACAGGTCCACCGTTTTGGATTTGTTCTTTAAATAGTGGGATGACTGATCCACGACTGCCTAATACGTTCCCAAACCGAACTGCACAAAATTTTGTTTGGCTTTTCGCTGACAAGTTCTGGATCACCATTTCAGCCACACGCTTGGTTGCGCCCATCACGTTCGTAGGGTTAACAGCTTTATCTGTTGAAACTAATACGAATGTGCCGACGTTATGATAGTCTGCTGCTTCAGCGACATTTTTAGTTCCATAGATGTTATTTTTAACCGCTTCCTTTTGATTACCTTCCATCAAAGGTACATGTTTATGCGCTGCGGCATGATAAATTACATCCGGCTTAAATTTCCCTACCATATCAAAGATTCGTTCCCTGTCCTGAACATCTGCTATAATTGGTATAATTTCAAATCGATTCTGATAACGGTTTGATAGATAACGGTGAATTTGATAAATGCTATTTTCACCATGACCTAGCAGGATTAACTTTTCCGGTTCATATGTTGCGATTTGACGACAAATCTCTGAACCTATCGAACCCCCTGCACCTGTGATTAATATCGTTTTTCCTGTTATGTATTCTGATATGCTATTAATATCTAGTTCCACGGGGTCTCGTCCAAGTAAGTCTTCAACTTCAACGTCTCGGAATTGACTCACTTCTACTTTCCCCGTCATAATATCTTCGATTCGAGGAATGATTTGAGTCTTGATACTTGTTTCTGTACATTCACTGACAATATCATTCAGTCTACCAACTTCAAGTGATGGTATAGCTATGAGTATATGTTCTATGTTTTTCTTCTTGGCAACTTTTTGTAGATGTTCCATCCGTCCAGCTATTGGTAGTCCGTGAATTTGTATTTTTTGTTTATTATAATCATCATCTAAGAACGCAACTGGCTTCAGTTCACTTTCTTTACTACTTAGTAACTGACGCGCCACCATAGCTCCACCAGCTCCTGCACCGATAATAAGCGTTCTCTTTTTCCCCTTGGATGATGATAAGAAGTAATCTCTAAACACTCGCCACGCAAATCTCGATCCACCGATTAATAGAATATGTAACATCCACGTTACTGCCATAGCACGAATAAGTACAGTATCATAAGCGGTAAATTGAGCAATTAAAGCCGTGATAATCGATACTGTGACTACATTAAATATACTTAATAGTTCTCCAATACTCGCGTATTCCCAAGATTTATTATAAAGGCCAAAAACGAAAGCTAATAAATGGTGAGAGATGATTAGTACAATTGAGGAGGTAAACATGGTTTCCTGTCGAATAGTAAATGTATCGTAAAGTATGTATGAGCTTAAATAGATGGAACTTAAAACAATCAATGAATCTAATAAAAACAATAATGATAGTCTAGTTTTATAAGCCAATCCAACCAACCTTTCCTTAACCAATATATAGTAAATATGTCCTAAAATAAGATTTTCAGAATCTTACACACCGATAAACTATATGTCAATATAATAACAAATTTTACAAGTTAATTAAATAGCGTTTTATTAATTTAATGGTAATTAGGGAGGGAAATTCATTATTTTTATAGATATGTATGCATTTTACATTTAATCACTATTATTTTACTAGAATTTATTGTAGTATAACAGTAATTATATTTTCTGGAGGTTAAACATGGAAGAGACAATATCACTAAATGAAATATTTTCAGTTCTGAAAAAACGTATCTGGTTAATTATTTCTATTACTCTATTAGCCTTAATTATTAGCTTTCTTGCCACCATGTATATAATAACTCCGCGATATGAAGCGTCTTCCCAATTCATGGTCACTCAAAAAGAAACATTCAGAGACTTGAACTACAATGTAAATGATATTCGCACGAATGTTGAACTTATCAATACATATAATGTTATTATAAAAAGCCCTAGAATATTGGACCAAGTGATTGAGGAATTAAATTTAGATCTATCTGTTGGACAACTTGCAGGCAAGCTGAATGTATCTAATGCTCAGGGGTCACAAGTGGTAAATGTAATGGTGACGGACGTAGATCCTTTTTTAGCAGAAGACATCGCTAACACTACGGTTGAAGTGTTTCAAAATACTATTCCATTATTAATGAATGTTGATAATGTCAGCGTATTATCTGCAGCAGATGTGGGAGCAAACCCATCGCCTATCAGCCCTAACTTAACTCTTAATCTAGCAATTTCTATTGTACTTGGGTTAATGTCTGGTGTTGGATTAGCTTTTGTATTGGAATACTTTGACCAATCGATTAAAAGTGAAGAGGATATTGAGAGAGAGTTAGGATTACCCGTCATGGGTGTAATTCCAACCATTACTGATGGAAACATTAAATCTATTGATTCCAGTAAACAATTCAGCAGAAAGCGTGGTGGGCAACGTGGCGCGTAAAAAAAGGTCTATAACTCCACGTATTCTAGTAGCAAGGGATAATATGAAATCACCTATTTCTGAACAATACCGAACACTTAGAACGAATTTACAATTTGCATCAGTGGATAAGGACTTGCATACAATGTTGGTGACCTCTACTGGGCCTTCTGAAGGTAAAAGTTTAACGACTGGAAACTTAGCAGTTGTATTTGCCCAACAAGGTAAGAGAGTATTATTAATTGATGCAGATTTAAGAAAACCTACGGTACACTATACTTTTCGTTTACCTAACAATTATGGGTTAAGCAATTATTTAGTGGACGACCGCCAGTTGGAAGACACTGTTCAAAACTCTGGAATAAATAATTTAGACATCATGTCTTGCGGTCCAATTCCACCTAACCCTTCTGAGTTATTAGGTTCTAACGCGATGCAACAATTACTAAAGCAGGTTAAGAGTCAGTATGATTTAGTTATTTTTGATACACCACCAGTGCTGGCGGTCACAGACTCACAAGTGCTCTCTAATCTGGTAGATGGTGTGTTGTTAGTAGTTAGAAGTAAAAAAACAGATCGTGAAAGCGCTAAAAAAGCGAAAGAATTACTGGAACAAGCTAGAGCAAATTTACTAGGGGTCGTGTTAAACGACCGTGATGTCGAAAAAACTCACTATTACTATTATTATGGAAGATGACAATTTTCTACAAATTTACATTATTGACAAACTTTAGACCTATGGTAGTATGAGTTTACAAAACCTTATTAGGGAGTGGTTCAATGATTGATATCCACAGTCATATCTTAGCTGGCATCGACGACGGAGCAGCTCATCTGAGCGAAAGCATAGATATGGCCAAGCAAGCCCATAAAGAAGGAATACGACTGATTTATGCCACACCTCATTACTTAGATCGGCGATTCAATTATGACTTAGACACCCTCCAACTAAAACTTAAGGAATTAAATCATCATCTACAGGAAGAAGGCATTGATCTCATTGTTCGGTCCGGACAGGAAATTCGTGCTAGTGGCGATTTGAAAGAGTTGCTCGAGAGTAATCAAGTTCTCTCACTAGGTGAAAAAGGAAAATTTATCTTAATTGAATTCCCTTCTAACCACATACCAGAATACGCCAAACGCCTACTATTTGATTTACAGCTCTCCGGATACCAACCAATTATCGCACACCCAGAACGAAACAAAGAATTTATTGAACACCCAGACTTGTTATACAAACTCGTAAAGAACGGTATATTAACTCAAGTAACAACAGCTAGTATCGCTGGTAAGTTCGGGAAGAAGATTAAGAAATTTAGTCTCGACTTAATTGAAGCAAACCTTGTGCATTTCATCGCCTCAGATGCCCACAATACAAATAATCGAAACTTCTTTTGGAAAGAAGCCTGGAAAGAAATTAGCAATCAATTCGGTCAAGATACTGTATATTATTTAAAAGAGAACGCTGAAATTCTTGCAGAAAATGGACACATCGTTGTTGAACAACCGATGCGAGTTAAAAAGAAAAAAATCCTTGGCCTTTTATAGTCATTAATAACCTCGATAAAGGCAAACTCATTGAAAGATGAGGACGCAAAGCTACGGGTCTAACGCATCACCAAATGCTATGACCGCCGAGCTGCCGAAATTCCCCTCTTTTAGTCAAACCCGAAGGATATCAAGCATTTCACTGACATATCAATCATACATCCACTCTTATTAAGCAACATTATTATTTATCAAACATCCCCATATAAATCAAGCATCTCTCTCAATTTATCAATCATTACAACAATCCAACTAGGAGGAATTTATATTTAAATTTTTATCAGGTAGTTACAAATTAAAAAGGTTCTAAGTCAAATGTTGGGGTGAGCGAACGCTCACTCCTAATTTATGCGACTCGAACTGCTACATTTTTATATTGATGGTGTAATAACACCTTTAATCTAAAACGATCAAACTCTTTAAATCCAAATGCGTTACGTTTAATGACTTTGGTCTGGTTATTTATCCCTTCAACATACCCATTATGTAAGTTGAAAGCGAAGCTGTTCATAATCTCTTTTTGCCAATTTTGAAAGGTCGATATTGACCTTTCAAATTCAATTATTCCTGAAGTTTTAACGAGATCATAATATTGATATAACTTCTCTTTAATTAACTTTAGATGCTTAGACCCAAGAGCCTTTGCTTCTTCGAACCACGCTCGATACTCTTCTTTTAATTGATAAGCTTTTCTCAAATAATCAGATTTACTTAAGTAGTGTTCTAAGTACCACCGTTGCTTCTCAGACAAGTTCTCCTGATGCTTATAAAACACATGTCTC
>NZ_SOPW01000017.1 GCF_004402015.1 Filobacillus milosensis | reverse complement strand
TTCACTAATGTCTAACGAAAGTTGACGTTCAATCATCCAATCCCTCACTTTTATGTACTACTTATATTATAAAAGAAATCAGCCCATCTTTCTTCCAAACTTGGAAAAAAGATGGGCTGATATTTAAAATCGGACTTTTTCAGTGGCCTCTTAAAAATAAGAGCTTTCCTACACAATTTAAACACATGATAATTTTTAAATACTGATATATCAACGTTTATTGTATTATAATTATTCTCTCCGAGAGCGCATAACATCTTTACGAACTACTAGTTTTAATTTTGGGTTGTATCTAAATATGAATATGGAATCATTTTTACCGATCATTAAAAAGAATAAGTAAGAACAAAAAACGTGATGAGTTCATTCAACAATCGGCTAAAACAAAAAAATTCAATTTGTGCATAATCTGCTTTAAAATGATTTACAAATTATTATTTGTTACACTATTATTTATAACTGTTAACTTTAAAATATAATGAATGGAATGGACTTTTAATTAACTCTAAAGTATATTATTAACTTATCTTATAATTTGTCTGTTTAAACTCATACATTGCCCGCCAGTTTTTTAGTTTTTGACCCACAAATGACTCACAATAAATTAAATTATATTAAATTGAATTGAATCTTACATTTAATAAAGGCCATAATATTAAGGCTTTCTGAACTGCATTAAACCGAGTGAAATTTGGTTAATGAAAGAGCGTAAGAAATACTGATTAGATGATAGTAATTATTTCTGAAAGACTGTATTAATAATTGTATTTTTGCGCTATACAATTATTAATACAGTCTAATTCAATGTCGTCATAATTTAACTCCTCTAAAACATTGAGATAATTCAACATAATCAGAGGGGATATAATTTTTATTGATTTTTTAAAGATAGAAATGCATCCTTATAATAATTTGGTATACCTTTTATATCTAAACTTTTGTTATTTAGAAAACGATGTTCTAATTGTTGTTTTATATATGTGGTTCGTAGCCCATGGAATGTTATGTTTTTTACACTAGCTTCCTTAGTGAGTGCAGCAAATTGATTACTCCATACTTTAGGATCTGGAAGTTCACCGTCAGTCGAAAAAACATAATCATTGTCATTAATTCTATTAGTTTGAATATTGATTAACGAATTTACAATTTCAGGGCTAATTTCAACAACTCTTTCTTTGTTATTTTTTCGATATGTTACAGTAATAGTATTGTCGTGGAAATTTATGTCTTCCCATTTTAGGTTAATAATCTCAAGTAATCTCATACCTGTATCCAATGCAATATTATATTTTAAATCTTGTTTTTTCGCTTTAGCAATATTCATAAATTTATCAGCTTCTTCTTTAGACCATGTATTAGATAGAGGGTTAATTTTTTCTGTAGAGTTAATGGGTTCTTCAAATTGCTTGCTTAGAAAATTAAGCATTTGTTCTTTAGACTTAAATCTATGTGTTTTTCTTACATATATCCTACCTAATTTAACAGTGTAAATTCCATTTGCTTTTTTAATTGAACATTTCAATTTTCTCAGCTCCAATATTCTTAGATTTTTATAGTTCCATCGTAACCACAAAAAGTGAAAAAAATACGTATTTATTTAATAATAATGGGCGATTTTGACAAAGTAATTCGTGCTAACATTTTGCTAACGCAGTCATGTAAAAACAGTTAATTATAATTAAAGATGTTACAGTTATAAATTATTAAATCATTGATTTAATGCACTTTGGGGACATTAAGTTAAAGATGTTATACCTATAGAACTTATGCCGGGCATGATGTAAGGTTTTAACCTTATTTCTTGAGATATAGTTATTACTATTTTTCATCCATTCTGTGAACCAGTCACACTTATATAATTATTTTCTAAAGTATAGACTACTTCCTAAATTTTAAGGAGGTAGTCTTTTTTAGTTTATTAAGGTATTCTATCGTACTTAGTGATTAAGTCAGAAACAACTAAACTTTTTGTGAAATAATAAATTCTTATCGCAACCGTAGTTTTTCTAACTAGGAAAAAGGTTAAGAGTTAAACGCTAGGTCAAAGAATCTAATTATTACCAATATTAGTTATTAACACTTACAAACCTCACTATTTATAATAGATTATTCTATGGTCTATATGAAAAAAAGGAGGTCTTTAAGGTGGCTATAAGAGACAAATATAAGATAGAAAGACGTTATATAAAAAAAGGTAAATCACGCTCAGGTCAAAGGTTAGAAGGCTTAAAGCCCAAGTTTTTAGTTGCACACGAAACAGCAAATAATAATGCTAGTGCTGATGATCACTTTAATTATTTTAACAATCATCAGCCAGAAGCATCCGCACACACTTTCATTGATGAAAATAAAATATTAGAAATCATTCCATTGAGTGAAAAAGCATGGCATGTTCAGTATCAAAAAACTAAAGATAATGAAATGTTTGGCTCAGATGCCAATGATGTAGCTATTGGAGTTGAGTTATGTAGACCAGGCCGTTTTAGTAAAGCTTATGACCGTTATGTTTGGTATTTTGCATATCTTTGTCATGAGTTTGAATTGAGCCCCAAAGAACATATTGTAGCTCATAGTTTATTGGATCCAGAAAGAAGAAATGATCCACAATCATGGCTAAAGCTTCATGGAGTGACTTGGAGCCAGTTTCTAAACAGTGTTGACTCCTATTATAATAAATGGAGTGTTGAAGAAGGGAGTATTTTTAAAGATGTTCCTGATGATCACTGGGCTATTGAGGAAATCAAACTCCTGAAAGAAAAAGGCGTTTTAGTTGGTTATCCAGATGGAACATTTGGTTTGCACAAAACTGTAACTCGTGAAGAGTTTGCAGTAGGTTTAGCAAATTTGTATAAAAGGATTAAATCCGAAAAATGATTTTTACCTAATAAAATTCATAAGGAAATTATTATGTTAATTTAAAGACATCAAAGCTCCTATGAATTGAGAGGGTAATAAAGTATTAGCTCTCCAAATGACGGAGTATTTAGGGTTGGATTTGGTCGTACCCTTTAGCAAACAGCTCTCGTCACTAAAGTTAACCCAACAGAAATATCTCGTTTATTCGTAGACTCAAATACTGATAAAAAGACTACTTCTTGTCGTTTAAGAGGTAGTCTTTTTATCTAATATAGAATCGCCTCATACCTTTCTATAAAAAAGGTTATTTAGATTTTTTTATTTTATAAAATAAATTCATTATGTACTTTTATTTATAAGTACATCCAAATTTTATTCGTCCGTTTGATATGTAGGCGACTCACTACTATTAATAAACCCAATTTTAATATTAGTCAAATATTAAACACTAATTTAATAAAAGAATTAATTATTTTATCAATTATTAGCATAAAGCTGGGGTCGTCCACATAAAATACCAATAAGCAAAATGTATAACATTTGAAAGGAGTGGAACATCTTGAGAGGTTTAGATACTTTAGCACTCGTTTTACTTATTGTAGGTGGGTTAAATTGGCTTTTAGTTGGTTTACTCCAATTTGATTTAGTTGCTTCAATATTTGGTGGACAAGATGCGCTATTATCAAGAATTGTTTATATCTTAGTTGGTCTTTCGGCGTTATATGCATTAACATTTTTTAGTAAATTCAGTAAGTGAAACAACCCCGTACTTTTACAAGTGCGGGGTTGTTTATAGTAACTAGAGATTATTCAAGCTCTATTTTTCTAATACATACTTTAACAATATCTTTCTCAAATACTTTCCAGAACACTTCTTCGGCAGGGCCTGAATTCGCCTGACGTAAGCCTCTATTTTGCAATCTTGGTGTGCCTTCACATAATACCGCGTAACCAACTACTTCAAACGGGTCTCCTTCATTTGCGTCATCTCGATCGATAAAACATTGGAATTCTCTTTCATCAGTTATTGTCTTTAATTCTGTGTTACCAGTATCATCCAAAGCTGTATAGGTAATCTCTTTTGTCAATTTACCACAAACAATAACTTTCTCAGGACACACATCTTCTATAACAGGTGGCTCGTTGAAGAACACTCTTGTTGAGACACCTTCAGAAGCTACTAAAGGTGGTACTAATTGTGTTTTGAACTCAACAACGATTTGACAACAAGTCTGTGGATTTGGAATAGGGCAAACTGTTGTCGTAGTCGACGTCGAAGTTGAGGAAGTTGTTGTCGACGTACTTGTAGAAGTCGATGTACTAGTTGAAGTTGAAGTACTTGTAGAAGTACTAGTTGAAGTTGAAGTGCTCGTAGAAGTAGATGTTGAAGTACTAGTCGATGTTGATGTGCTTGTTGTCATAGGTGGTGTACATGATGGACCTGGAATTGTATTATTTCCAGTATCTGACTCTTGACCTGCCTTACCACTTGCAAGTACACAGCCCAAAAATAAATGTTGAGCAGTATTAATTGTCACACAAAATGTGATAGGTAAGCCTGTTTCTCTATTAATTTCATCAAAATTTATGTTGTCAAATTTAAAACCCCTGACTTCATTCGTATCAGGATTACGGACTACTTCACAATCTACATTACCTCCATCTGAACGAGTGCAGATTAGGTCTTCGTCTTCAAGTGTTTCTAGTAAAGTAGGGCAACGTGTTTCATCAATACCGATTGTAAAATGACTCAAATCTTGAGGGTTACCTACTACATCGACATCATAGCAGAACCTGTTATTATCTACATCTGAATCCACCTCATTAAATGTTATGGTCCATCCATTATTAGTTTGGTTAGAAGGGAAGAATAGTGTAGTTGTATTACTTTGACATGCCATTTATATATTACCTCCTTTAAAATATATCATTATATTGTATTTCAATAATGTAGATATTCTTGGATTAGTGACATATAGTACATGCCTAATTTATAAAAGTGTAAAAACAAGGTGGTTAACCAAACTTTTTGAGAAAAATTTCATACTATAATTAGAAGTTAGTAGCTAATCTCTAAGAGAAGGGGAGGAATATGAGAAGAGCCGTTGTTGTATTTGTAGAAGATAATAATCATTTATTAATGCAATTAGGTTGCCTTTATACATCTTTAAAACATATTAATGCTAGTGACACTGACTTGGTTGTATTTGGAACTAAAGAAGCATTAAAAAAGGTACCCAATGATTGCATAAAGGTAGAATGTGAGATTGCTAGTGATCCACCAGAGTTTTTAAACTATCGATTCATTAATTCCATAAGCTGCCTGGTAGAAAAACAAGCAGACTTTCTCGTGAAATACGATTATATTTTACGAACTGATGCTGATACTTTTTTAACCCCAGCCTGGAATGCTTTTTACCCGGATTTTTACACAGTAGGAAGAGGAGGATACGTTAACGATAAAGAAACTCGATCAAATATTAGACGTATTGCTTCTCACTTTAACTTAAGGCATCAAGGACTTTTTAATTTGGGGTCAACTCATTATGGAAACGCATCTTTAGTAAGAGAAGTTTGCAAGTTGGCAACTGAATTAACAGCTTATATATTAACAGAAGAATTTAAGAGTGGAGAAGGTAAGTGGCCAGGTTGGTATCGAGGAGTAACATCTATGTATGCTTGTGAAATAGCTACCAACCATTTAGTAGAACAACTAACGATTGATCCAGAACGTCTTGACTTCGGAAGTGCTTCAGAAGAATCGATACAAAATCACCCCCATATACACTGTTGGCATACTGATAATATGTTTTCTAAATTCCATTTCACAGCTGGTAAATATGATCACTTAAATACAAAAGATTTAGATGTGGATATCATTAATAATTACTGTTTATCTATGGCATTAAAATCAAAAGAATATTTTGATATCAAAGCATAAAATTTATTAATAGAAAGAAGGTTAAGAACTTTGTCAAAAAAAGTTTCTGTAATCATACCAATTGGGTTAAATGACCAGCCTAGAGAGCAACTATTTCATTGGGTTAAAAAATATTACGAAATTATGTTCCCTCATGTTGAGTTATGTATAGGAGCTTTAGATGAAAAGCCTTTTTCAAAGGGTAAAGCTATTAATGAAGCCGTGAAAAAATCTACAGGAGAAATTTTAGTCATTAATGATGCAGATGTCTTTTTTGATCCAGCATTATTAGAGGAATCAATAGAACAATTGGAAAGTCACTCGTGGGTGATACCTTATAATGAAGTTTTAAATATCTCGGAGAAGAGTACGGAAGACCTTTTAAAATTAGAACCAGAATGGCCTATTCCTATTGATTTAGAAACGAGACCACGCACACATGGAGCACGTATAAAAGGCGGAGTCAATATTATTCCTAGAAATCATTTCGAAAAGGTGCATGGATTTGATGAAAGATTTGTCGGATGGGGTGGAGAAGATGATGCATTTGCATCTGCACTGAAACACTTATGTGGGCCATTTAAGAGATTGGATGGTACCATATATCATTTATGGCATTCAAGAAAAACAAATGAAAATTATGAAGCAAATGTTGAGCTGCTAAGAGCATATCGAGCAGGTAAAGATTCTATCATTAAAGAAATCGAGAAAAGGAAAGCCATAGACAATAACTAACGAGATTAAAAAGAGAGGGTTATAGAATTGCAATTGAAACATTATGAAGTTGAACCTAAACCTATTGGTATAGGGTATTATGGAGTTGTTTATCGTGCCTACGATCCACTTGAAGATAGAGTGCTAGCAATTAAGAAAACGAAAATTGAAATGGGAAAAAAGGAAGCACAAATACTAAAGAAAGTTAATAATTCGAAGTTTTTACCTGCTTTATATGAATTCTTAATTAATGATGGCTTTTCATATATTGTAATGGAATATATTGAAGGGGAGAAGCTTGGGGATAATTTCAAAGCAAGAATTGAACCTTGGGATGTGAAAACAGGGATTAAGATTCTTATGAATATTTTAGAAGCTTTAGAAAATATACATCATCGTGCCGGATTTATTCATAATGATGTCATGCCTAAAAATATAATGATTAAAGATAAGTCTCCGGATACTGTGAAATTATTTGATCTCAATCTAGCGAAAGAAATGAAAAATAGCGATATGTTCCTTAAGGATTTACGTAATGTTGCAGAAGTAGGAATGGTTCTTTTAAATGGCGTATTACCAGATCGATTAACTGGAAATGAAATAAAAAACGAGGGGTTAATGTCCGTATTAATGAAAGGGTTAAAGCCGACTGAAGAAAATAGGTATGATTCTGCAAAGCAATTCTCTAAAGCACTACAACCATTTATAGACTAATATTTAAAACTTGATAGGAGGTACAAAATGAAAGTTGCTATTCTCACTATGTTTAACGGTTTAGACAGTACGTATTCGATAGTGAATGTTGTAGCTGAACAACTCAGGATGATGTTAAATGATGATGTAAAGCCAGTCATGTTGGTTAGTGAGCATTGTCCAGTGGATACAAGGTACGGTGTTTTTAAAGATGATCGAATCGAATGGAGAAAAGTGGTCAATCATTTAGAAGGTGAACAGATTCATTGGAGAGATTACACGCAGGCAAAAGGTGAGGTTCATGATACATTTTTTAAAGAAGCAGATCTTATTGCTGAAGATTTGGTAGAAAAATTATCGGATATGGATGCATGTATTATGCATGATATTCATTATCAGGGATGGCATTTGGTTCATAATGTCGCTGTTAGAAAAGCTCAAAAAAAACTTCCAGATTTGAAATTTATAGCATTCACTCATTCAGCCCCGGTAAATCGCCCTTCAAATCCAGAGTGGCCTTTCTCTGCACGTTATACACCAATGCCGAACACGGTATATGCATACCCGACGCAATCTGGTTTGCCTGCACTTGCTAAACAATATGATGTCCCGGAAGGTAAATGTGTCGCAGTTAATAATACGCTGGATTTAATGAGTTATATAGGAGAAGAGGTTAATTTACTTTGCAATAAGTCTGAAGTCTTATCAGCTGATGTTCTCGTGGTGTACCCTGGTCGTTTAACGGTTGGTAAAAAATTTGAGAAAGTAGCGGCATTATGCGGTTCAATTAAGAAAAATCTTGAAAAAAGGGTAAAGGTTATTTTCTGTGATTTTCCAAGTGCAGACATCCCCCCGGAAAGATATAAAAAATTTATTAGGTCAGTTGGACTTTCATTTGGTTTGGATGAAAAAGATATCTTCTTTACGTCTGATATTGAAGATTTTAAATACGGTTTTCCCAGAAGAGCTGTCCTGGAATTATTTTCACTTTCCAACTTATTTATCTGTCCATCGTTCTCTGAGTCTTTTGGATTAACCGTTTTAGAAGCTGCAAGTAAAGGAAACTTATTAGTATTAAATGAAAGAGTTCCTGCATTAGAGGAAGTCGGAAAGAAATTAAATGCATATTTTATGAGATGGGATGCCAGGAATTTTGGTTACGATACTTATGAAGAGTACCAGCCTTCAGAAAGTGATTATTTAAAGGAACATGCAGAAAATATTGTTCAGTTAATGCGGGATAATCCAGTTATACACTCAAAGACTATGGCAAGGCAAAGATATAGCCCTGAATGGGTATGGCATAATCAATTAAAACCATTGCTTTTTTAAGAGTGAAATATAAAATACCTCCCTATACGGGAGATATTTTCATATATAAAAAATCATAACAATACCACACCCCTTAAACCATGGTATTTATGTTTAAAAAGTAAAGCATATATAAATAAGGAAGTGTGGTATTATTGATGAACTTTTTTTACACAAATTTTTATAACTTCTTTTTCAACAAAGCGAAATGCCACTTTTTCACCAGACTTCTGATCAGTAGCGAAATTTGCTTCAGAATTCTCTACGTCACAAATGATTTTTGAAATGATAATCTTGTACTCATCAGTAGATTTAATATCCTCCCTGTCAATAATGCATGTAAAAGGAATCTCATCTATTAACTCATGATTCACAATATTTCCGTAATCATTTATAGTTTGATACTTAATTTTTTTGTGTAATAACCCACAAATAACAATAACTTCATCGCAGATCTTAGATATATTAGATGAAATCTTCTTTTCAACTGTTGTAGTTCCTGCAATAGCGGGCGGGATTAATTGGGTTGAATGTTCTAATAAAAAACGACAGCACAAATCCTTTTTACCCGGCGGTCCAGGCGGTCCCGGTGGCCCTTGATCACCCTTTGGTCCAGGCGGCCCAGGCGGTCCCTGATCACCTTTTCTTCCAGGAGGTCCTTGTGGCCCAGCAGGTCCCAGAGGTCCTTTACGTCCTTTTTTACCTCGTTTACCTGGTGGTCCAATACAACAGCATTGTTTACAACCACATTTCTGGCACATTACTTCACCTCATTTATGGTTTTTTATATCATATGATTTTTGCCCCCTCACTGTAAGTCTTTTATTCAAAATCCGCATATGCCCTAATTTATACAATCAAGGCATTAACCCAACACAGTAACCGACAAAATTAATATGCTATCAATAAGAGATGTTAATTTGAGAGGAATGAAATCTATGTTGTATGAAGACGATCAAAAGGAGGGACACTCCGAAAAAGATAAGAAACACCATGATATAAAATGTAATTGCACAACGTGTGTTTGTGAAGTCTTAGAAGATATATTAGAACAACAGAGAAAGAATGAAGAATTGTGCGATTCAATCAAATCATTAAAACCAAGTAGAAATCATCATGAAACCATTCCTTTTATGTTGCAAACTCCATACGGCCACCCTTTTTTCACTTTTGGCAAAATCGGAACTGACAAGTGCTTTGTTACCGTATTTTTTAGAGTGGTGAAAGTTGATTGCAAAAAAAATTGTGCATTACTGGAACTGTTGAAACCAGATAAGTCAATTATTGATTGTGAGACGGATTGTGTTGAAATTGATAAAATTTGTGAGGTTGAAATTTTGTTCAGAACCGGTGAGTGTATATTCATTGATTTAAGTTGTTATAGTGCAGTCAATATAATTTCTCCTGAATTGGTCAAAAAGAAGCATAAACATAAATAAAATTATATAGATCGTGTAAAAAACTGAGGGCAAATTGTTCTCAGTTTTAATTTTTTTATAATTTCTGGTAAATTTAATTCCAGGGAGAGATTCAACATGGAGAAATGTTTCTGCTATGAAAAATTTAAAGATCAACTACCTGAAGGGGTAGAAATTACATGTTTCAAAGAAAAATGTCGGAACTACAGGGAAAATATGAAAAAACTGCAAGAACAAAAGAAAAAAGATTAGTCAATATTGTATAATTCTTCTGACAATTAGTATGACTTTTATAGTATGATAGAGTTATATGAAGTGTGGGAGGTAGAAAGGAATGACACAGCAAATGATGACTCAACAAAATAAAGTTGATTTAATTTTAGACAATATGGAAAAAGTAATCATCGGTAAGCGTGAAGCGATTGAACTAAGTTTATTAGCTTTACTTGCTGAAGGTCATGTTTTACTTGAAGACGTCCCAGGTGTTGGTAAAACAATGCTTGTTCGAGCTTTAGCAAAGTCATTTGATTTGGAATTTAAACGAATCCAGTTCACACCTGATTTATTACCTTCAGATGTGACAGGGGTTTCTATTTATAATCAAAAAGAGATGAACTTTGAATTTCGCCCAGGCCCTATCTTAGGTAATATTGTGTTAGCTGATGAAATTAACCGTACTTCTCCAAAAACACAATCCGCATTACTTGAAAGTATGGAAGAGAACCATATAACAGTCGATGGGACGACTATGGAATTGAAGCGTCCGTTCTTTGTCATGGCTACTCAAAACCCTATTGAATATGAAGGTACATATCCATTGCCGGAGGCGCAGTTAGACCGTTTCTTATTAAAGCTTAATCTAGGTTATCCTTCGCCAGAAGAAGAGATCCAAATGCTAGACCGTACATCTTCAGAGCATCCAATTGAACGTTTGGGATCTGTGATGCACCAAGATGATCTTTTAAGTCTGCAAGATGAAGTTAAACAAATCCATGTGAGTGATGCGATTAAGAAATATATAGTGTACATCCTTAATGCAACACGTACACATCCTTTACTTGAATTAGGTGCGAGTCCACGTGCTTCTATTTCGATGATGAAAGCAGCAAAAGCATATGCTTATATCAATAAGCGAGATTATGTATTGCCTGATGATGTTAAGTATTTAACAAAACATGTATTAGGTCACCGAATCATCATTTCTTCAGAAGCGAAGTTTGAAGGAAAAACAGCTGCTTCTATACTTGATGACATTGTTAGAAAAACTATTGTACCTATTGAACGAGGTTAGAGAATGTTAAAGCCATTAGCTACTATCATTCGGTTAATACTTGTTTTGTTGTTATTTACTACACTTTTTTCTTACGCAATGTTCCAAGGTGGATTTGTAAGCTGGTTTTTGTTTTTTGGTTTTTTACCTATTTTAATCTATTCGTTTTTTATGATTTTTTATCCGTTATCTTTGATTAAAATCGACCGACAGCTGTCTAAAAAATATCTTCAGGCAGGGCAAAAAGTTCAGGTTAACTTAATGATTAAAAGTCCGATTCCATTTCCAATATTATTTTTAATTATCGAAGATCGTCTGCCTCGAAGTATTAATTATAATGATACGAGACATTTTAAATATCAGTTTTTGAGAAAACCGGATTCTCTACTTAAACGTGATATTAATAAGACCATTATTTTCCCACGCTTTAAAAGAAAAGTTGTTTATTCATATGAAATCCCTTCAATTCCAAGGGGGCTTCATCAATTAAAAGATGTGAAAATCATGACAGGAGACTTCTTAGGTCTAGTCAAGAAAGAAAAGATTTATCAATTACCGATAAATGTGCTTGTTGAACCTAGAGAAGTAGATTTACGCATTGACAGTGAAATTGCTTACTTTGAAGAGGGTGAGCACACAGCTTATTCTATTAAAGCGAACCATACGAATCTAGTATCAGGTGTTAGAGATTATGCACCTGGTGATCGGGTGTCATGGTTAGATTGGAAGACTACGGCTAAAAAACAAAAATTAGTGACAAAGGAATTTGAACAAGAAAAGCATAAGGATTTAACGGTTGTGTTGGACGGAATCCGTCACAAGAAGAATGATTGGTTAGCGTTTGAAGCAAGTGTTGAAATCGCCAATTCAATTGTTCGTGAGTCGATGGAGGACCATGGGAAGGTATCTTTTGTCGCCATTGGTCAACAGCGTCATGAAATCTCGTTAGAGCGGGGTAAAAGACAATTAGATCAATTAACACGATTTATGGCTGAAGTTCAACTTGTTGACGAAGAGAAAGCATTTTCTTCAAAACTATTAAAAGAAGGTATGTTAATTTCAAAGGATCGTAATCTAGTCGTGGTTACCCATTATTTAGAGCAACGGTTCCATCGTACACTTCTACAAATCAATCAACAAGAGGCAAAGATCAGCTTAGTTTATATAAGAAGTAAGCACGATATTTCAAATAGTGAACGGAAAATACTTGATCAATTAGATCAAGAAGGTGTCATAGTGACATGGTTACACGAAGATAAACTAACCAGAAAATTCATTGAGGTGAACGCCTAATGCAGGATTTAAGCCAAGAAAACAAAATGATTTCGTTAGTTCTGTATTTTGGTAGCATGATCCTACTGTTAGAGTGGATTTATCCATTAGGGGAAGTAACTGACACAGGAAATATGTCTGTGTTTTTCCTTTATATTGTACTATGTTTTATCTTAACAGCCTCGTACTTGCCTGTTTGGGTCGTTTCGCCAGTTAAATTTTTGGGTCTATTATTTGTAATGGATCGATTATTTTACATGGCAATACCTTTTATTTCAAAAGATTGGTTTGTTCAATTGTTTACAGACATAAAAATGAATATATCCATGGTTATTTCGCAAAATTGGTTAGAATTGACGCCTAGTTTTCGGACAATCTTGTTTTTAATATTGCTATGGATGATGAGTTATTTGCTTTATTATTGGTTTGCTGTACGGAAGAAACCATTTTCTTTTGTTTTACTTACTTTTATTTACTTAACTGTACTGGATACATTCACGGTATTTGATGGATCAACTGCTATTATCCGTGCGTTTATCATTGGGGTTGCGATTTTAGGTATATCCTACCTTCAGCACATTTTAGAAAAAGAAAATGTGAGAACACCAGTGATGACAACTCTAGTAAAATGGGTGGCCCCATTGGTATTAGTCATTGGGTTTAGTACAGTCATCGGTTATGCCGCACCTAAGTTTGATCCGATTTGGCCTGACCCTGTCCCGTTTATTCAAAGTGCTGCAGAGAATGGGTTTGGAGATGGACCGGGTAATAGAGTTCAAAAAATTGGTTATGGTGAAAATGACGAACGTTTAGGTGGCGGGTTTGTCCAGGATGATACACGAGTCTTTTGGGTACAAGCACCAAAGTCGCAGTATTGGAAAGTAGAAACAAAGGATACGTATACAGGTAAAGGCTGGGTACGAAGTGATGAGGGCAGCTTCAGTGAGTCAATGGGCTCGATTGGTGCGGTCGGAAGTTATTCAGAACTTGTTGAAACGAATGAAGACGAAGCGAATATTCGGTTTGATAATCCAGGTGTTCTAAACAAGTTAACGTATGCCTATGGTTCTAATCAAGTTATTCCTGAGGCTAGTAACATGACCTTTTTGGTTAATTCACTAACGGGAGAAGTCATCCCGAGGGTTGATAGCGAAGCGAAATTACCAGACGCATATCAGTTAAATATTAATCGCCCATTTTTCCCAATTGATGAATTAAGAAAAATTGGTGAGAATGTTTTAACTCAAGAGGATCAAGCCTATTTACAATTACCAGAATCTTTACCAGACCGTGTTATTAGGTTAGCCGAGGAAATTACTGCAGAGGCTGATAACAGATATGATAAAGCAAAGGCGATTGAAAATTATTTCAGTAAAAATGGCTTTATATATGATACACAAAATGTAGCAGTTCCAGGTGAAGATGAAGATTATGTCGACCAGTTTTTATTTGAGACCCAAAAAGGGTATTGTGATAACTTCTCAACATCGATGGTTGTCATGCTTCGAGCAGTTGACATCCCTGCCAGATGGGCTAAAGGCTTTACAGGTGGAGAAAGAGTATACAACCAAGATGTCTTTCAAGGCAGTCAACCAGAATATGAAATAACGAATAATAATGCACACTCGTGGGTTGAAGTTTATTTCCCTAATGTAGGGTGGGTTCCTTTTGAACCGACTGTTGGATTTAGTAATCCAAGTAATTTTGTATATGGTGAATCAATAGATGATATCTTAGAGCAAGAACAACAGGATTTAGAGATGCCAGAACCACAACAGCCAGAATTACCTGAGGATGAACAAGCAGACGAAGATGACAATGGAGCAACTGGAGGCATTTTTTCTTTATCGAATCCTATGAAGTATACTATTCTTGGTGTAGGAGTATTGGCCATTGGTTTAATAGTGTGGCTTATTTCAAGGAATCGCTATAACATATTGGGGCGTTGGAAACGTCAGCGAATGGCACGCCGCAAAGACGTAGACACCTTTACGGATGGTTACCAATTTATCCTTAAAGTTTTAGCCAAAAACGGCTTAGAGTTAAAAGGCGGGCAGACTTTAAGAGAATATGCTTCTGATGTCGATCGCTGGTATGGTGGCTCTGATATGTCTGAATTGACGAGTTACTATGAAAGAGCAATTTACAGAGACGAATCGATTGAAAATCAACATCATGAAGTCTATCGATTATGGAATCGTCTGGTAAATAATTTATTGTCTTGACGTACGTCATAAACGGGTGTACAGTATAAAATGTACAAAATAAAAATTGAAACACCTCGTATAATATTGGGGATACGGCCCAAGAGTTTCTACCGAGCCACCGTAAATGGTTCGACTACGGGGATTGCATATATATAAGATTGTCGTAAATAGGAGTATTTCCTTTTGCGTCTTATTTTGCAATTTTCCTCGTTAAAACTCTTGGTATTTATACCAAGAGTTTTTTTATGGTTCTGTTTTAAACAAAAAATAAGTGTGAAATTAAGCGAAAGGCGGCGACTCCTGCGGGAACAGCGCGAGCCGAAAATCACGCAAAACGAACGGCAGTGAGTTTTGGGAAGTTGAGGCCGTGCCCGCGGAAAGCGTCCGCCTGTAGCTTGAATAAACCAACACTTTATTTTAATAGAACCTGTTTAATGATGATTTGGGGGATGAAAATTTTCATTAAATATTTTAGCTTTTCGAGGGTGTTTCTTCTAGGGGAGGAAACAAAGACATGAGACAGTATTTTAAGTTTGATGAGTATGGCACGAATTATCGCCGTGAAACAGTAGCGGGGATTACTACTTTCTTAGCGATGGCATACATTTTATTTGTAAACCCAAATGTTCTATCGCTAGCAGATATTGAAGAGTTACCTGAAGGTGTTACACGTATGGACCCTGGTGCCATTTTTACAGCGACAGCTTTAGCTGCAGCAATTGGTACACTTATTATGGGACTACTAGCTAGATATCCAATAGCATTAGCGCCTGGTATGGGATTAAACGCATTTTTTGCATACACCGTTGTATTAGGTGGTGGAATTCCTTGGGAGACAGCTCTAGCAGGTGTGTTAGCATCAGGATTGATTTTCATTGTTTTAACTGTAACAGGCGTGCGAGAGCGAATCATTAACGCCATTCCAAATAATTTAAAACTAGCAGTTGGTGCCGGTATTGGTTTATTTATTGCTTTTATTGGTTTTACGAACGTAGGAATTATTGAAGCGGATCCAGCTACTTATGTGACTTTAGGAAATTTAACTAATTCAAAAACATTATTAGCTATTTTTGGTGTGGTAGTCACGATTATTTTATTAGTAAAAGGGTTTAAAGGTGGCGTGTTCTACGGCATGGTCATAACAGCAATTGCTGGTATGCTGGTTGGACTAATTGATCCTCCATCTGGAGTAAATGGTGTCGTGGGAGCAGTACCGAGCTTAGAACCAACATTTGGTGCAGCGCTAGCACATTTTGGAGACATTTTTACGATTGATATGCTAGTTGTTATTATGACATTCCTATTTGTGGACTTCTTTGATACAGCAGGAACTCTAGTCGCTGTAGCTACACAAGGTGGTCTAATGAAGGAAGGTAAGCTGCCTCGTGCGAACCGCGCTTTATTCTCAGACTCAGCTGCAACCGTTGCTGGTTCAGTGTTAGGTACGTCAACAACCACGTCTTATATCGAATCAACCACTGGTGTAAGTGCTGGTGGTCGTACAGGTTTTGCATCAATCATTACAGCAGGGCTGTTCTTGTTAGCTTTATTCTTCTCACCACTATTAAGTATTGTTACAGCAGAGGTTACAGCGCCTGCCCTAATCATTGTTGGTATTCTAATGGCTGCCAACCTTAAAAATATTGAATGGGATCAATTAGAAATTGCAGTTCCGTCATTCTTAACTGTTATTGCGATGCCATTAACTTATAGCATTGCAACAGGTATAGCTGTTGGTTTCATTTTCTACCCGATTACGATGATCGTAAAAGGCAGATGGAGAGAAATACATCCAATCATGTATGTCTTATTTGCTATTTTTATTCTATATTTTGTCTTCTTAACGGAGTAATTATTTTTCTCCTTCTTTTATTTTAATAGATGTTGATTTATTCGATTCATGAACATTTTTATACAAGTGAATATAGACGAGTCCGTGTTCATATCTTGCACTGACTTTATCGTCTCTACATTTATAAGGGAGCTCAATCGTTCGGTTGAAGCTCCCTTGTATTATTTCTTCTTGAACTAGTTCATAGCCAGAAGATTTGATGTAAATCTCACCTTTAATATGAAGGTTATAACCATCAACTGAACAGTCAATTTGTTTGATTTGACGAATTCCGGGAATGTTAATGACACATAAGATTTCATAATCTTTACGAAAAATATTGACTTGTGGTATGTTCGGTTTTAATATACTGTCGAACTCACCCCAAAATGATTCACCAAAAAAACGATCAATATTTTCTCGCCAATCATGCATATGTTTAAACGAATTCATAGCCGTCATCACCTTTTAGTTTTTAACTTCTTCAATAACATATGCAAATGGGTAAAATGTTGATATAATTACATTTATCTGGAAAAAGGGGATGTCGAATATGCTTGAAAGTGGCATCATTATGTTAGTCATCATTTTATGTGTGAATATCGTGTACGTTTCTTTATTAACGGTACGTATGATATTTACGTTAAAAGGAAAAAGATATATTGCCGCTACTGTTGGAGTATTTGAGATTACAGTCTATACGCTTGGTCTAGGTTTAGTACTTGAAAATCTTGATCAAATTCAAAACTTAATTGCGTATGCATTAGGTTTTGGGTTAGGGGTTATTAGTGGAATGAAAATTGAGGAAAAGCTGGCTATTGGTTATATTACAGTCAATATAATTTCATCCAATCCTGATATTCCATTTACTGAATCTTTAAGAGAAAAAGGTTATGGTGTAACGAGTTGGTATGCATATGGTATGGAGGGCGACCGCCTGGCTATGCAAGTATTAACGCCAAGAAAATATGAATTAATGTTATATGAAACGATTAAAGAGATCGATCCAAAAGCATTTATAATAGCTTATGAGCCTCGACAAATTTTCGGAGGTTTCTGGGTGAAGAAAGTAAGAGGGAGCCGATTAAAGCGTGAAGAAGAAAAAATACAGAGTGAATGATTTTAAGTCGATTAATGCCTGTGTGGATCAAATAAAAAAAGATGGCTATATGCCCGTTAAACGCTTTGAAAAACCAGTATTTCAAGAACAAAAAAGTGGTGATCCACAACCGGTTAGACAAGAGATTATTTTTGAAGCCGTGAAAGTAGAATAAAAGCTGTCAGTATATCACTGACAGCTTTCTTTTAACTCGGATTAATAGCTTGTGAATCTTTTTTCTGGTCTGATTCGTCATGTAATTGGTGTTTTACAACGTCCGTGACAGGACAATACCTAACGATACCCTCGGCTATTTTCATTGCCGATATTAGGACAATCATCCAGTAGCTTTGATTCCAGGGTCGTTTGACCAATTTAACAGCACCGAAAACTAATAAAAACAAGCCTAAAGTAATCCGAGTGAGGGCATTAATCGTGCCAATGTTTTGTTTTCCCATGTTACCTCTTCCCTTCACAGTTTTAATGTATTAAAATTTGTATTAACATAGATAATGAGAAACGGGGGTTTGCTATGAATGAGCATCTCTACAGATGGCGTAATCGACAATTGCGAGAACATGTTGCAGTCATCGATGGCCAGCTAGCACCAACAAAAGTTTTGAAGCAAGCAACATTTTTAAATGTTTTTATTAAAAAATGGCAAACAGCAAATATATGGATCTATGAAGATCGAATTGTGTATGTTGGTGAAGATTTACCAGAAAAAACATCACACAAAACCGAGATTATTGAGTGCCAGGGACAGTATCTTGTGCCAGGATATGTGGAACCGCATGCCCATCCATTTCAGTTATATAATCCCCATTCTTTAGCTGAATATGCACTTAAAACGGGTACAACCACGTTAGTCAACGATAATCTAATGTGGCTTTTATTATTAAATCAAAAGAAAGCGTTTTCTTTATTAGATGAAATGCAGCATTTACCCGTCTCAATGTTTTGGTGGTCACGGTTTAGCGCACAATCTGAACTAAGGGAAGAAGAAAACTTCTTAGAGCACGAGGAGGTTCTAAGATGGTTGAATCACGAGGCTGTTATACAGGGTGGCGAGTTAACCAATTGGCCAGATATTTTACATGAAGATGAACGCGGTCTATATTGGATGCAAGAAACCAAACGACTACGAAAACCTGTAGAAGGTCACTTTCCAGGTGCTTCAAAAAAGACATTAACAAAAATGAAACTTCTTGGGGCAGACGGTGATCATGAATCTATTTCAGGTGATGAATTATACCGTCGTTTAGAAATGGGATATTATGCAGCGATCCGCAACAGCTCTATTAGACCGGACCTAAGAAAAATCATTAAAGAGCTAAAAAATTATGATTTAAATGTATGGGACTACGTTCTATATACAACTGATGGCTCAACTCCATCATTTTATGAAGATGGTATTATTAATACATGTATTCAAATTGCGATTGATGAAGGTGTCCCAATAGAAGAAGCTTACTCGATTGCTACTATTAATCCTGCAAAATATTTTTCACTAGACAACCGTCTTGGCAGTATTGCCCCTGGTCGTGTAGCACATATTAACTTCTTGAAATCAAAAGAAGACCCTACACCAGTTTCAGTAATAGCAAAAGGGGAATGGGCAGTTAAAGATGGTCAGTACGTTGGTTTGTGTGACGATGTTGAGTGGGATAAGTTTGGATTAGACCAGATGAAGTTAGATTGGACATTAGACCCTGACGAATTAAGGTTTTCTATGCCGATTGGTATGGAAATGGTGAATGATGTTATTATGAAACCATACCCAATTAAGTCAGAAGCTGATAAAAATATGCTGGCTCGTTCTCAAGATGAAGCATATGTCATGTTAATTGACCGGGAAGGTGAGTGGAGAGTTTCTACTTTCTTAAAAGGGTTTACGAATAGACTCGGTGGGATTGTGAGTTCTTATTCGAATACAGGTGACATCATTCTAATAGGTAAAAGCAAAAGTGATATGACTCTAGCATTCAATCGAATGCAAGAGTTAGGAGGCGGAATCGTTATAGCGCACGGTGGAGAAATCATTTTTGAATTACCTCTTGGAATAAAAGGTGTTATGACTGACATCCCAATGGAAGAGTTAATCGAGAAAGAAAAGAAGATGAAGAAGCTGTTACAATCTTTTGGTTATGCGCATAGTGATCCAGTCTACACATTGTTTTTCTTGTCATCAACGCACTTACCTTATATTCGAATCACACCTGTTGGTATAATAGATGTCTTGAAAAAAGACATACTGTTTCCAGCGATCATGCGTTAAAATAGTTATAGATCTCTATATCTGAAAAAGGCACTGAAAAAAGACGTACCATTCGGAGTACATAGGAATAAAAGGAGGCATACATCATGCAAATTGATAAATTACGTGGAAGAGAATTGGACCAGCTTTTTGAAGCGATTCTTACTTTAAAAGATGTCGAAGAATGTTATCGATTTTTTGACGATGTCGCGACAGTTAATGAAATTCAAGCATTAGCACAAAGACTAGACGTAGCCCGTATGTTACGTCAAGGTCACACGTATCATCGTATTGAAGAAGAAACAAGTGCTTCTACAGCGACTATTTCACGTGTTAAACGTTGTTTAAATTATGGAAATGATGCTTATGAACTTGTTTTAGATCGACTTTATCAAGAAGAAGAAAAATAATGAGTAGAACCGCCCTAATTTTTAAAATTAGGGTGTTTTTTATGGGGTTATATTAATTCTACTGTTAAAAAGTATAGAATTCCTCTTTTATTCCCAGTGCATATTAAACGTATAGGAGGGTTTTTACCGTTCCTGTTGTAATGGACGTAACTAAATATTAAAAGTTTGGTGGAAGCCTCCCAAAGTATTAGTCCCGACAATAGCAGTATCAATAGGACTGGCTATCTCAATGTTATCAGTCATAAGGGAGAGTTCTTTGAATGGCTATGCAGGAGTTATGCACGGCTAAATACAACTTTTATTCATTATAGGAAAAAACATTTCACTTAAATGGCTATAATAAAAAATAGAACACCGAAAAGGCAAGAATTGAACCAGCTAGAGTAGTTAAAAGATAAGTTAATAAGATTGCCCACTTTTGTTTTTGAATAAGCTTCATAGATTCAACACTAAAAGTTGAGAATGTCGTAAAAGCTCCTAAAAATCCAACCGCGAAAAAGATGTATAATGTATCCGTTTTTAATAAATAAGCAAAGCAAATTCCTAACAGAGCTGAGCCAATTAAATTAACTGTAAACGTTGATAAGGGAAAGCTGGTCTTTTTATTAAATAGATTGACTACTTCATAACGAGAAACAGCCCCTATGGCGCCCCCTAGTGCAACAAGAAGAATGTTCATTGAGTTCCCCTCTTTTCTAGAATGTTTTTAATTAATATAAACCCAAGAATAGCAAGAAGGATACCGCAAATTACTGATAATAAGTTATACCATAAGAACATAGTCGTTTGCCCTTGTTCCAGTAAAATAGTGGCATCTGCTGCAAACATAGACATGGTGGTGAATGATCCACAAAAGCCGATACCGAAGAATAAATGTAATGATTGATTAGAACGACCATATAGATATGCTGTAATACCGCCCAGCAACAGACTTCCCAGCAAGTTTACAAGCAATGTCGCTATTGGAAAAGTTGTTGTTGTGAATAGTTGTGTAATGGAAGCTCGTAGCAGCGATCCTAGTGCACCACCAGTTCCGATATATGCCCACTCTTTAAATTTATATTTCATGATAGAACTCCTTTTGCTTTTCACTATTTTACCACTATTTTATAAAAGCCCCTATCCGTGGATAGAGGCTTTGTTGAATTAATAATTAACTTTTTCTTGTAAAAATGACTTAAGATCTGAAATTGGCATACGGTTTTGTTCCATCGTGTCACGGTCACGCACCGTTACTTGACCATCTTCTTTTGAATCAAAGTCATAAGTAATACAGAACGGTGTTCCAATTTCGTCATGACGACGATAACGTTTACCGATTGAACCAGACTCATCGTAATCGACCATGAAGTCCTGAGATAAATCAGCGAAAACTTCCTGTGCTTCTTCTGAAAGCTTTTTAGATAATGGGAAAACCGCTGCTTTAAATGGTGCGATTGCCGGGTGGAACTTCATAACGGTACGAGATGTACCATCTTCAAGTTCTTCATCTTCATAAGCATCAGCTAAAAATGCTAAAGCTAAACGGTCGGCACCTAATGCTGGCTCAATGACATATGGAACATAACGCTCATTCGATTGTTGATCAATATATTCCATGTCTTCGCCTGAATGCTCAGCATGCTTCTTTAAGTCGTAATCTGTACGTGATGCAATTCCCCATAATTCTCCCCAACCAAATGGGAATTGATATTCAAGATCAGTTGTTGCGTTACTATAGTGAGAAAGCTCATCATCATCATGCACACGGCGACGAACTTTTTCTTGGTCCAGCCCTAAATTAGTTAACCAATTATGACAGAAGTCTAACCAGTAGTTATACCATTCCATTTCTTCGCCCGGCTTACAGAAAAACTCCATCTCCATTTGTTCGAATTCACGTGTACGGAAAATGAAGTTACCTGGTGTAATTTCGTTACGGAAACTCTTACCGATTTGGGCAATACCAAAAGGTACTTTCTTACGCATAGAGCGCTGAACATTTTTGAAGTTTACAAATATACCTTGTGCCGTTTCAGGGCGCATATAGATTTCATCTGAAGAATCTTCCGTTACACCTTGGTAAGTTTTGAACATTAAGTTAAACTGACGAATTTCAGTGAAGTTGTCAGAACCACATGTCGGGCACGTGATACCTTCTTCTTTAATGATGTTTTCTAATTCATCAAAAGGCAAGCCGTCAACAATACGCTCCTCACCTTTAGATTCGAAGTAGTTTTCAATTAAATGGTCAGCGCGATGGCGTGACTTACAATCTTTGCAGTCAATCATTGGGTCATTGAAGTTACCTAAGTGACCTGATGCTTCCCAAGTTTTTGGGTTCATTAAAATGGATGCATCTAATCCAACGTTGTACGGTGATTGTTGGACGAATTTTTTCCACCATGCATCTTTTAAGTTTTTCTTTAATTCAACACCTAATGGGCCGTAATCCCAAGTGTTTGCTAGTCCGCCATAGATTTCAGATCCTTGAAAAACAAAGCCGCGATGTTTCGCGTGATTAACGAGTTGTTCCATATCTTTCGCCATAGGTTTAGCCTCCTTATAGTAATTAAAGATTAACTATGTTAAAGTTCAATGTTGATTTTAGTGAGATTGATTGAGTTGTTGAATTGTGATGAGCGAAGGTGGCGACTCCTGTGGGAACAGCACGAGCGGAAGATCCACTTTGAGTTTGCACCTGCGTCTTCCAGTTATGCTTCGAAGTTAGCTTCCTCGGTACAAGACTGCACAGAAGCTAACTCAAGAAGTTGTCTAGCTGAAGCCGTGCCCACGGAAAGCGTCCACCGAAAGTGAATCACAATATCAACAACGGACTTTAACAGAGCTTAAAGAATAAAAACAAAAAACTCCCGTCCACTTGGGCCTTTAATAGCCCAGGGACGAGAGTATATCTCCCGCGGTTCCACCCTGATTGACATGCGCTTACATGTCCTCTTTCAGAACGAAAAACTCCAGGTTGCCGTTTCACTAAACTGTACTTTCAGGCTCACACCATCCCTGAATCGCTTTAAAGTATGGAGTCCAGCTACTATTGACCTTTCAACGTTTTATGTAATTTGCTTTCTTATGTTAGCATATTATACCACTCTTCTCAAGTTTTATGTAGATTGAAAACCGCAAGTAAAATAATATTGCACCTGCATATTCTCAGGAGTGAATGTAACAAAATTAACATGTTAATACTGAGAATCAACGATGAAAGATTAACCTAATTTCTGATATAATGATAGAGCGAAGAATCAGTTGGAGGAATATGATGTGATTGAAGATTATAGACGGTGGAGACATGTGTTTAAACTGGATCCAAATAAAGAAATATCTGATGAAGATTTAGAAGCCATCTGTGAATCAGGAACGGATGCCATCATTGTTGGTGGTACAGATGATGTGACTTTAGATGATGTGTTAAACACCTTGGCTAGAGTTCGACGCTTCACAGTCCCGTGCGCCCTAGAGGTATCGAATCTGGAATCCGTTACCCCAGGATTTGATTTTTATTTCATCCCGATGGTGTTAAATAGTGAAGACCGTAAATGGATTATTGGCTTACACCAGGAAGCGGTGAAAGCTTATGGTGAGTTCATTGAATGGGACGAGCTTTTAGCAGAAGGGTATATCATGCTTAATCCTGAATCAAAAGCTTATCAATATACGAACGCATTAAAAACGGACGAGGAAGATGTTGTTGCTTATGCGCAAACGGCAGAAAAACTAATGAACCTTCCATTTGTCTATCTTGAGTATAGTGGTACATATGGTGACCCTGACTTAGTGCAAGAGGTACACGAAGCTTTAGATGATGCCATTTTAATATATGGTGGAGGCATCGAAACGAAACAACAAGCGACAGAAATGGCAAAAAGAGCTGATATTGTTGTTGTGGGAAATGTCATTTATGACGATATTAAAGCAGCACTGAGAACAGTGCATGCAGTTAAAAAAGTTAATTCGAAATAAAGGTGGTTATTTACGTTGAGTTTAACGGCAAATGAAATTTTAAGTGGCATGAATCAACCGCAACAAGAGGCGGTTCAACATACAGAAGGACCATTACTGATTATGGCCGGTGCAGGAAGTGGTAAGACACGTGTTTTAACACACCGAATTGCATACCTTTTAGCTGAAAAAGATGTTGCACCATACAATGTGTTAGCTATTACCTTTACAAATAAAGCAGCACGCGAAATGAAAGATCGTGTCGAGCGCTTAGTCGGAGCGGATGCTAAGAATATCATCATGTCTACATTCCACTCATTATGCGTGAGAATTTTACGTCGTGATGGTGATCGGATTGGACTCGATCGCAACTTCGCGATATATGATATGACGGACCAGCTGACTGTAGTTAAAGAATCACTACGTATGAACAATGTTGATTCAAAACAATATGATCCAAAAACCGTTCTTTTCACCATAAGCGGTTTTAAAAACCAATTGAAGGACCCAAAAGAGGCAAAATCTGAAGCGAACAACTATTATGAGGAAGTCATTGCACAGCTTTATGAAACATATGAAGCGATTTTACGAAAAAACCAAGCGATTGATTTCGATGGTTTAATCATGGAAACGTTCAATTTGTTCAAGCGTGTTCCAGAAGTTCTAACCTTTTATCAAAATCGTTTTCAGTACATACATGTTGATGAGTATCAAGATACGAACCAAGCTCAATATCAATTAGTCAAAATGTTAGCTTCTCGCTATAAAAACTTATGTGTAGTAGGAGATTCGGACCAATCAATTTATAAGTGGCGTGGGGCTGATATTTATAATATTTTATCGTTTGAAGAGGACTACCCTAATGCCAAAGTGATTTTACTTGAACAGAACTATAGATCAACGAGAGTAATCTTAGATGCCGCTAATACCGTCATTAAAAATAACTCTTCTAGAAAACCAAAAGAACTTTGGACGGATAACCCGGACGGTACTAAAATACGTATGTTTGAAGCGTTTGATGAAAGACAAGAAGCACGTTATGTTGTCGATCAAATTCAAGAAATCACTGAAGATGGAAAGAGAGACTACAAAGATTTCGCTGTTTTATATCGCACTAACGCTCAGTCGCGTGCGATGGAGGATGTATTGATGAAATCGAACATCCCGTATCAAATTATTGGCGGAACTAAGTTCTATGATCGTAAAGAGATTAAAGATCTACTTGCTTATTTACGACTAATTGCCAACCCTCATGATGACATCAGCTTCATGCGTGTCGTTAATGTACCGAAGCGAGGGGTTGGAAAGACCTCGGTACAAAAACTGCAAATGCATGCAGAGATGAGTGATGTGTCATTATTTGATGCAGTACTTGAATCAGATTTCTCCGGAATCTCTAAAAAAGCTGTTAATCAGCTGCATGCGTTTCGTGAGTTAATCGAACAATGGCAAAAGCAACAGGAATTCCTCGGTGTCACCGAATTGGTGCAGGAAGTCTTAACGCGTTCAGGTTATGAAGAAGAATTGAAGAAAGATAAATCAATCGAAGCTCAAGGGCGTCTAGAAAATCTAGATGAGTTTAAAACGGTAACGCAGCAGTTTGAAGAAGCGAGTGAGGATCAATCATTAATCGCATTTTTAACTGACTTAGCGTTAGTATCCGACTTAGATAATACAGATGATGAAACAGATAATAAAGTGACCTTAATGACTCTCCACTCAGCAAAAGGACTTGAGTTTCCAATTGTATTTTTAATTGGTTTGGAAGAAAATATCTTCCCTCACAGTCGCTCATTATTTGACGATGAGGAAATGGAAGAGGAACGCCGATTAGCCTATGTAGGTATTACTCGTGCAGAACAATTGCTTTACATGACTTATGCATCATCACGCAGATTCTTTGGTCGTATTCAAAGCAATCAGCCAAGTCGTTTTATTGATGAAATTCCTGTTGAATTGATCGAACGAGAAGGTACGTTGAGCGGAATGACCTTCCAAACTGGCGGTAGCTTCGAACAAGCAATTAATAATCTATCGGATCAAAAAGAAGCACCAAAACCAAAGCGTAAAGCTAAAAAGATGGAGCGTCCAAAACAGCGACAAAGCTGGGCACCTGGTGATAAAGTAGAGCATAAAAAATGGGGCCAAGGAACCGTGGTGAAAATTGAAGGAAGCGGTGAAGATACTGAACTGGATATCGCATTCCCATCTCAAGGTGTAAAACGTTTACTTGCCAACTTTGCGCCCATTAACAAAATCGAATAAAGAGGTGGCCTTTCATGAATCGTGAAGAAGCTACAAAAAGAATAGAAGAATTAAGAGATGAACTACACAAATATAACTATGAATACCATGTGTTAGACCAGCCTTCTGTGCCTGACCATGTCTACGATCAAAAACTGCACGAACTGATTACAATCGAAGAGGAGTTCCCAGAGCTGTTAACCGATGATTCACCGAGTCAACGGGTTGGTGGAAAGCCTCTAGATAAGTTTGAGAAAGTCAATCACGAAGTTCCTATGCTCAGTTTAGGAAATGCTTTTGGTGAAGATGATTTACGTGACTTTGACCGTCGTATTCGTGAACGTGTGGATAATTATCGCTATGTGTGTGAATTGAAGATTGACGGACTTGCGATTTCATTACGATATGAGAACGGCAAGTTTGTTCAAGGTGCGACGCGCGGTGACGGTAAAACAGGGGAAGATATCACGAATAACTTGAAAACCATTCGAAGCATTCCTTTAAAAATTCATGAGGAAGAAACGATAGAAGTTCGTGGAGAAGCGTTTATGCCTCAGAAATCTTTCTTAGCATTGAATAAAGCTCGCGAAGAAAATGGCGATGAGGTTTTTGCTAATCCAAGAAATGCTGCGGCTGGGTCCTTAAGACAATTAGATCCAAAAATTGCAGCTAAACGTAATTTAGATATATTCGTTTACAGTGTTGGAAAATGGGAAGCAGGGTCTATTGGAAGTCATAGTGAACGTTTAGAATACTTGAAGAAGTTAGGGTTTAAAACGAATCCAGAAACGAAGACATTTGATTCCATTGAAGAAGTTATTCAATACACAGAAGAGTGGACGGTTAAACGCAGTGAACTGGACTATGAAATCGACGGAATCGTTATTAAAGTCGATTCGATTGATCAACAAGAAGAGCTAGGCTTTACGGCTAAAAGTCCGCGTTGGGCAATTGCTTTTAAGTTTCCGGCTGAAGAGGCGATTACAAAACTGCATGATATTGAATTGAGTGTAGGGCGAACTGGAGCTATTACCCCAACAGCCATTTTGGAGCCAGTACAAGTTGCTGGCACAACTGTACAACGCGCGTCATTACACAATGAAGATTTAATTATAGAAAAAGATATTCGCATCGGCGATACAGTTGTCATTAAAAAAGCGGGAGATATCATTCCAGAAGTCGTACGTGTTGTTGAAGATGAACGTACTGGGAATGAAAAAGTTTTCCGTATGCCAGAAAACTGTCCAGTCTGCGGTAGTCAGTTAGAAAAGATTGATGACGAAGTAGCGTGGCGTTGTATGAACCCGAACTGTGAAGCCCAATTAAAAGAGGCTTTGATTCATTTTGTTTCGCGGAATGCTATGAATATCGACGGTTTAGGGGAGAAGGTTATTGAACAGCTTTTTGACAATGATTTAATTCATACGATAGCTGATTTGTACAAGCTAGACCGCAATGATCTGCTTAACCTTGAACGAATGGGTGAGAAATCTGTCAGCAATTTATTAAGTGCGATTGAAGCTTCTAAAGACAATTCATTTGAACGCCTCTTATTTGGATTAGGTGTTCGTTATGTTGGAAGTAAAGCAGCCGATACATTAGCCTCTTACTTTAAAATAATAGATGGTTTAATGGAAGCAACCATAGAAGATTTAGAAGCAGTGCCAGAGATTGGTACGAAAATGGCTGAATCGATCGCAGCATATTTCAGCAAGCCCCAAGTAGACGATTTAATTCAAGACCTTAAATCATTAGGTTTAAATATGGAATACTTAGGAGCTACAACAGAAGCTAGTGAAGATTCGATTTTTTATAATAAAACCGTAGTTCTGACAGGGAAATTAGAAACATTAACACGTGGTGAAGCCAAAGAACGAATTGAAGCGCTTGGAGGAAATGTTACGGGTAGTGTGTCTAAGAAGACGGATATATTAGTAGCAGGGGAAGATGCCGGCTCTAAATTAGCTAAGGCTAAAAAGTTAGATGTTGAAGTATGGAATGAACAACAATTGATGGATGCATTTAATGCATAGGGGGTGGAATTTATGAAGAAGGTAGCATTACTACTTGCGATTACCTTGATGATTTCTGGTTGTTCACCAAAGTTTGAGTCAGATGAAGAAGTGGTGCAAGACAACACAGAAAATCCAGAAGAAGAACAGCGCTCAATTGTGCCGAGTCAAATCTCAAAAGGCCAATATCAAACCATTTTACCTTATAAACCTAGCGCTGCCAGAGGGATTATAACAAGGCAAGTAGCGAACCGTTATGATATTGATGAGTTAGAACAAGGCTTAATCAGACATGCGAAGGGGACGTTTGACCCTGAAAAATATTTGTTTCAAGAAGGACAATATCTAACATCTGAATTAATATACAAATGGATTGATGAGCTTAATCCAGAAAAGAAAAATAGTAAAAGTCGTGAATATCATGAAAATAATCCCCGTGTATTTTCTCATATTGTAGAACATAACTATTTAGTTCGCGGGGATGGGAATCGTGTTGAACTAGCAGGTATAGCTATAGGTGTGGCACTTAAATCGGAATATCAATTTGATATAGAAGGCCGAGATTATATTCAATCCATTAGTAAAGAACAGATGCTTGAAACAGGTAAAGAAGTCACTGAAAGTTTATTAACTAGAATTAGAAAAATAAAAGAGTTACAAGATGTACCTGTTATGGTAGCTCTATATAGACAAAATACAAATAATGCCATCATCCCAGGTAATTTTGTTGCTAAAACTGAGGTTGAACCATCAGCGCAGATCGTTGATGAGTGGACCTCTATTGATGAGAAGTATGTGTTATTCCCGTCGAATGAGGCTGAAACAGACTTCTATGATCATTCTGAAATGATGAAGGAATTTAGGCAATCCGTTCAAAACTACTTTCCGAATTATATTGGTGTAATCGGAAAGGGGTTTTATGTTGATGATAAGTTAAAAGAATTAACTATTAACATACCAATTGAATTTTATGGAAAACAAGAAGTCGTTGGGTTTTCTCAACATGTCTACGGATTAATACTTGAACATTTCCCTAACAATTTTGACCTTGAAATAACAGTCGAATCACAAAAAAGGCAGGAAGCCGTTCTTGTACGCAAAGCTGGAGAAGATGAACCAATGATTCACATTTATCAATAATCTAGTTTGTTCGATTTGATTGACTATAAGATTTCGTTTAGAATAGACAATGGAAGCGCTACAATAGCGATAAAAGAATTTAAGGAGGCTTTATTATGGTACAACCATATCGTCATGAACCATTTACAGATTTCACAGTTAAAGAAAACGCGAAAGCAATGGAAGAAGCTATAAGCCAAGTTAAAAAAGAATTGGGTCAAGATTACCCATTAATTATTGGTGGCGAACGCATCTATACAGACAACAAGATCGTTTCATTTAACCCAGCAAAGAAAGATGAAGTTGTTGGTAATGTATCAAAAGCTGATAAAGAATTAGCTGAAAAAGCTATGCAAGTTGCAGACGAAACTTTCCAGTGGTGGAGAAAATCTACTGCACAAATGCGCGCAGATATCCTATTCCGTGCGGCAGCGATTGTTCGTCGTCGTAAGCATGAATTCAGTGCTTGGATTATTCACGAAGGTGGTAAGCCATGGAAAGAAGCGGATGCTGATATCGCAGAAGGTATTGACTTCCTAGAATACTATGGTCGTCAAATGCTAGAAATTGATAAAGGTAAAGAAATTGTGAGCCGTCCTATTGAAAATAACCGCTTTGGTTATATTCCATTAGGTGTTGGCCTAGTCGTTTCACCTTGGAACTTCTTATTCGCAATTATGTGTGGTACAGCTGTATCACCAATGGTGACAGGTAACACTGTACTATTAAAGCCAGCAAGTGCAACACCAGTAATTGCTTATAAATTAATGGAAGTACTTGAAGAAGCAGGTATGCCAGCAGGCGTTATTAACTACATCCCTGGTAGCGGTAGTGAAATCGGTGACTACTTAGTAGAACACCCTAGAACTCGTTTCATTAGCTTCACAGGTTCTCGTGATGTTGGTACGAGTATCTATGAAAAAGCAGCAAAAGTTCAACCTGGTCAAAAGTGGCTAAAACGCGTTGTAGCTGAAATGGGTGGTAAAGACACTATGATCGTTGATAGCGATAGTGACCTAGAATTAGCTGCAGAATCAATCATGAACTCAGCATTCGGTTTCCAAGGACAAAAATGTTCAGCATGTTCTCGTGCTGTCGTACATGAAGATGTTTACGATGAAGTACTAGAGCGAGTGACTGAGTTAACAAAAGAAATTGATCTTGGTAATACAACTGAAAAGAACTACTTTATGAGTGCAGTAGTAGATAAAGGTGCTTATGATAAAATTATGGGTTACATCGACACTGGTAAGAACGAAGGTAGACTAGTTCACGGTGGTAAAGGTGACGACTCAAAAGGTTACTTCATTGAACCTACAATCTTTGCTGATGTTGATCCAAAAGCAACAATCATGCAAGAAGAAATCTTTGGTCCAGTTGTTGCATTCACTAAAGCGAAAGACTTCAACGAAGCGCTTGATATTGCAAACAACACAGACTACGGTCTAACAGGTGCAGTTATTACCAATAACCGTAACCACATCGAAATGGCTAAAGAGGACTTCCACGTAGGTAACCTATACTTCAACCGTGGTTGTACTGCTGCTATCGTTGGTTATCACCCGTTCGGTGGTTTCAACATGTCAGGTACAGACTCTAAAGCTGGTGGACCAGATTACCTTTACAACTTCATGCAAGGTAAAACTTACTCAGAAATGCTTTAAAAAATGGTTCATAACCTGAAAAAAAGGTTATAATTATTATAGAGATGTATAAAATGATTAAGGGAAGGAAATGCTAATGCATTCCTTCCCCCATTTGTGCAGTTTACGCCACAAGGCTGTGGCTAACGAAAACACACGTTATGCAAATCTAACTCGCTGTCTTGCTTCCGCTAAAAGCAAGGCAGCTTCTTTTTTGCCAATAAACATGACCATTGGCAAGACGATTACAGGCGTATCTGACATCGTAGTCAAACCACCCATTACCGCCAGTATTACAAACATGTATTCGTAATACTTCACGATGAACCCCTCCTTTCATCGCTATTGTCCAAACGACAGGACCAGGGCAACAATCCACTGCCTTGCTTTATAAACTGCTTGGTTTAATTATAACAATATTCTGACTATTTAATCATGATGCTATAGTACGGTTAACATATAAATTTTAAACCTATAGGATAAAAATACCATTAGTTAATTATAACTGTAGTTATAATTTTTTGAACTAAGAAATAGTGTCATAGCAACAATCCTGAAAAAAGAATTATAAAATTTTAGGAATTGTAGTCTTAATTAACTAGTTTGAATAGGTCAAAGGTAGATAATTGTATAATTGGAATAAAAGACCTATTTGACTAAAATGCTATTGGCTAAAGCGTATTTATAAGGTAAAATTTTAAAGTTAAGATTAATTTGATTTTTGAATGATTAAGTCCTGATAAGTATAAAATTCTTCATCAACTTGGTTGTTTGTTGTTTTAACAGGTAGTGGTTTACTAAACAATGGCCCATCAATTACAAAAGTATGAAACTCACCATTTTCACCACATGGATCAACTTCCTTTGGAAAAGAATCTAGTAGCTTTTGGTCAATGACTTTTCCTAAAAATTTTCGAGGGACTTTATTGGGATCGATAGTTGTGATCATTGTTTGGTATCCTAATTCTAAAAATTCATCCATTAATCGAGTGGTGTTGGTTCCCCAAAGAGGGAAAATGGGTTTAATATGTCCACTCGCTAACTTTTCCTCTCTGTAAGACCGAATATCTTCAAGGAATATATCACCGAAAGCCACATGTGTCATTCCAGCATTTTCAGCTTCAGACATGACTTGAGCCATTTTTTCCTCATAAATGTTATTTGTGCAATTCTTAGGGAGATAAACTTTTTTAATCGGAAAACCAAGAGATTGGGCTTGTAAATCTATTAATTCTTCTCGAATTCCATGAATGCTGCTTCGTTTGAATTCTTCACTTAAAGTGATTAAAAGATACTCAACACTGTAATCTGGATTGTTTATTAGTCTATGAAGTGTAAGCATTGAATCCTTGCCACTACTAAACGAGACCATAACTTTATTCATACAAAACACCTCAAGTTCATTTTAATTATCACGGATTCGATCTTTAAATAGATCTGTTACTTCCTTTTCTGTCATTCCTACTTTTACGTCAGGTCGATATAAAATTTCAATAACTTTTTTATCTAATTTTGAGAAGTCCTGATTATTTACCTCAGCCTCAGTTTCATAGAAGATGCTATTTTTATATTTTGTAGAATCATTACCTAAACCTAACACTTGAGTCATTTCCTCTCTAATATGGTGATTTCGGTTTTCTTGATCTGATCCAAATGTGCCAATGGCGATTTTAGCCTGATTAATCTGTCCACGTTCACCTTTATAATATCTAAAGTAAGCCCAGTTCCCCAGAACAGCCCCAGGAATATATTTTCTGAAATCACCTTGTGGTACGAAATACATATTGATGTTCGCTTTGTTTTCTACGATGTTAATAGTTAGTGGGGTTAGCTGTTCTAGCTCATCGATTACTTTTTGTATGGTTTCAATATCCTTCTGTGTGGGATTTCCAATGATTTCGATATTAATATCATCAAGCCATTTTGTTATATATGGTGAGCCACCATATTCAGCTCCAAAAGCAATTTCCTTAAAATATTCGAATGCCTCTTGTGAGTAAGTAGTCTGGTCGATCGTGAATTTTATTTGCTTTTTTGTGGACAGTTCATTTTTGTTCTTGGTTGCTATTACTGTAAATGTATATTCTCCATCCTCTTTTATCTCAGTACCCAAGTTATAATCGTTGCCGTTAAGTTTATAGTTATAGGAAATCCCTTGTTTTTCTTCGACATGAATTTTTACAGGTTTCATGTATACTTCATTATTTTTGACTCCTGTAATATCAGGATTGGCTGGAGGTGTTGTATCAATTTCAAAAGAGATTGATGTAGTAGTTGAGGCTTCGCCTTTAGATGCTATAACTTCAAACGTGTGCTTACCTTCAACGTCATATGAATCTCCAAAATTATATGTTTTCCCATCGATTTTTGCATTGTACTCAACATCATCTTTTTCCTCTTCCAACTCTATTTGCACTGAGCTATTATAAACCTCACCATCTTTCACACCAATAATGCTAGGTTTTTTAGGTGGTTCCTCTTCAACGCAACCAACAAGTAAAAGAAAAATGCCAAGAATTATGATGATAAGTTTCCGCACATTAATACCCCCATAGTAAGTAAATTATTATGTTTAGTGTAACAAAAATTTATTAATTCATTTGTTCTTCAAAATCTTTTATAAAAGTATCTAGTTTATTTTTGATTAATTGTTCATCAGGATTCATATTTAACAATTCTTCTTGTTGATATAGTTTACCGCCTTTAATAATGGAGTCTATCTCTCTTGCATGCTTGATATTTAAAAGAGGGTGAGAATCTAATACTAATAGGTCAGCAACTTTACCGGGTGCAATCACACCTAAGTCATCATAGTTTATTGATTGGGCGGCTGTAATGGTTGCAGATTGTAATGCTTGAAGCTCAGATAATCCAGATTCTACTAATAATTCGAGCTCACGGTGCAATGCCATACCTGGATAAGTCCAGACACCAGCCGGAGTATCGGTGCCTGCAACAACCGTTCCTCCAAGGTCGTAATAAGTTTTTGTTATGGCTTTAATATATTCAGTTTGACACCCTATTTGTTGTTTAAGAGCATCTGCATATTGTGATATTTGTTCCCATTGATTAAGCAGCGCTTCGTTGATAAACCTTTCATCACTTCTCCAATACTTAGGATACCTGTTCGCTTGATCATAAACGACTGTAGTAGGGCAAAGAAACGCATCATATTTAAGCATTTCTTCACAAACTTCTTGAATTTTATCTAGGTTTGGATGTTCTAAATCTATTTGATCTCTAACTTCGGCACCAGATAAAGGAGACCATTCAGGATACATTGCTTGCATGAAGCCTGAATTGTGCTCAAACCACTTTACTCCCATTTTCGCTGCTTCCAAAGCATTCACCTGTGTTGAATGAATCAAGTCACAGCTCACTTCAACACCATGTTGATGCGCTTCACTCGTAACAGCTTCCATGACTTCCGGACTCAACAAACCATATACTTTGATGAACTGAGCACCTTCTTGTATTTGTCTTCGAACTTCAGACTTTGCCTCATTAGGGTCGCTTGCATTCAGGCTATATGGACTTGTTGGTCCCCATAATCCTGGAGGGCCATCTATTAATCTGTCTGCTGAATAAACTCTGGGTGTAGGAGCATGACTTGGTGCCTGAATTAAGTCTCGTAATTCTATAACATTTCCTGCTGTGTTTCTAACTGTAGTCACTCCAACTGCAGTAAATAGATGCGCAAAACCTTCTTTGATGTGGCAATGCATATCGATTAAGCCGGGGATGATGTATTTACCTTCTAAATTAATCACTTCATCCGCATCATCTTGAAATTGACCAATCTGAAGTATTCGATCATTTTTAATTAAAATAGAATTTCTGCTCACTTCACCACTATGCACATCAATAACATTTCCGTTTTTTAGTAGAAGACTCATATAATCATTCCTTTTCTAGAAAATTGTAACTAAAGTATAGACGTTATACATTTATAAATTGTAAAATTTTCATATAGTGGAAATTTGATGTGCTAAGGAGTTTGAAGCTGTATGCTAGAAAGTTACGGTTCAACATTTCGAGAGATTCGTAAACAGAAAGGTTTTACCTTACAAGAGTTAGCAGAAGGAATTGTGTCTGTTTCCTTTCTATCAAAATTTGAGAGAGATCAATCTGAGATTTCTTTAAGTTTATTCAAGCTGTTATTAAGTCGCTTAGCAGTTAGCTTCGATGAATTCTTTTATTTACATAATGAGAATGCCGATCATTTTGAAAAGTTTTTCAAACGAATACAAGAAGCTTATTTAGAAGAAGATGTGTCTTTTCTCGAACAAATGAAATATAAACAACTATCGATTTGGAAAAACACAAAGGCTCGTACCGCCAGATGTAACGTGATTGCCATTGAAAGGTTAATAGATCTTATTAAAAAGCAAACCATATCAAGTTCTGATGAGGATATTCAGTTTTTATATGATTTTCTATTTAATGTTGAGGTTTGGGGAAAATATGAGCTTCTTTTGTACAATCTGACGATGCATCTATTACCAATAGAAATGGTTATAACTTTATCAAGAACAGCATATAAGAAAAGTGCGAGATATCAAGGAATGAAAAATGGAAAACAAATGGTTGCTACAGTGTTATTAAATACAATGGTTACTTTAACTGGTATTCCAAATCAAACGGTTCACCCTTATGCAGAGGAATTTTTAAATTACTTAGAACAAATCAATTTAGATGATGTGGATATTGCTGAAAAATTATCCCGAAAGAGTGTAAGAGGGTATTACGAGTTAAAAACAGGCAACATAAGCAAAGGAGAAGAAATAATTCGAGCGGTGATTTCGTTTTATAGAACGCTTGAATCTCATCAATTAGCAGATAAAGAAGAGAAGTATCTAGAATTTTATTTAAACCATATTAAATTGAGGAAAAAGTAAAGGGTAATCCCTTTGCTTTTTTTGTTGTTAAAAGTGCTTATTTCCTAAAACTGGACATACATTAGTAGAAGTTTAGACTCAGGAGGTATGTTCGGTGCTTGGAGTAAATATCTATCAACTATTAGCGACAATATTTATGTTAAATCTATTAGTCTATCTAGAGCCTGCTTCGATTCATGAAGAAAGTGAGATTGAAGTTTTAACTCAGACTGTAATTTATGAAGAAAGTAGTCTTGAGGCCACTGTCATAGGCAAATTAGAACCGCAAAAGATAAAAGTTTTAAGTAGAACAAATAATTTTTATCAAGTTAAAACACCAGAGGGAGATTATTGGATTCGACCTCAGAAAGTGATAGATGAACATGGGATTAAACGTATGTATTTACATGAAAACTATTATCTCTACCACGGTCCAAAGGCTTCATATAAAATGACCTCACAACTATCACCGCAATATGTTCAAGTTATTAATGAAGATGGTGATTGGGTTAAGATTAAAACGTGGTTAGGTGAAAAATATATTAACACGAATGAAGATGCATTACATCATACTATTCAAGTCTTAACACGAACTAGTTTTTATGAGAAAGCTGATAAACAATCTATTAAAGTTAATGAAATATCTCCACAAGAAGTACAAGTCCTTAATAAAACAAAACGTTATTTTAAAATTAATACGTGGTTGGGAGACTATTGGATTCAACCTAAAAAGTACATAGATGAACATGGTGTTACTAAGTATTATGTTGATAAAAAACAATATCTTTATAATGCGAAGGACGTTAATACAAAAACACAACATAGCGTTGCGCCACAATATGTTACGTTAGTCGATGAAACGGATGATTGGTTGAGAATCAAAACATGGTTGGGTGAAAAATATATTTATAAACATGAGCAAATGAATTCTAGTAAAGGAAAGATAGCTTATTTAACGATTGATGATGGCCCCAATCAATATACTGAGAGAATCTTAAATATTTTAAAGAAGTATCAAGCGAAGGCGACATTTTTTATGTTGGAACCGAATATGAGGAGTTACAAACAGTTAGTGAAACGCATGGTCAATGAAGGGCATTTCACAGCACTTCACAGTGTAACCCATAATCAATATAAACTCTATCATGGAAGTGCATACAGTCCTGTTTGGGAGATGGAAGCGGCTCGGAAAACGTTGAAAAACATTACAGGTGAAAATCATTATTTAGTTCGTGTTCCTTATGGTAGTGCGCCATTTATGACACGACCATTTAGAAATGCTCTCGTGGAGTATAACTATAAAATGTGGGACTGGACAATTGACTCTCAAGATTGGAAATATTCGAATGCAGAGTATTATCACATTGTTAATAATGTCAAAAAGGGATTGATATCTGTAGAGAGACGGGGCGAAGATGTCGTTATTTTATTGCATGATCGCAGTCAGACCGTAAAAGCTTTGCCTTATATTATCGAGTACTTGCAAAATAAAGGCTACCAATTAGAAGCTTATAGTGAAGACGAGCATATTCCGGTAAATTTTTGGGATGATAAGAGGTTGTAATTGGGTTAGTGTCCAATACTTAAAAATTAGTGTCCAATACTTCAATTTAGTGCCCAATAGTTTAAAATTAGTGACCAATATTTCATATTAGTGTTCAATACCTATTTTAAGTGATAATGAAATCCCCTGCCTCGGCAGGGGATTAACTTATTTAGTCATGGATTCTTGATAACTTTTTTCTAATTCATCAACTAATGATCCAACATAACCAACAGCCTTTTGAATCGGTTCAGGAGTTGTCATGTCGACACCAGCGTATTTCATAAGTTCTTGTGGTGTCTTTGTACCACCAGCTTTAAGCACTTCTAACCAACGATCGATTGCCGGTTGGCCTTCTTCCTTGATCAACTGCGATACCGCTGTTGATGCTGTTAAACCAGCTGAATACGTGTATGGATATAATCCCATGTAGTAGTGAGGCTGACGCATCCAAGTTAAGGACGCACCTTCATCAAGTTCCACCTCGTCACCCCAGAAGTTAGCTAAAGCTTCGCGTTTTTGTTCCTTAAGTACGTTAGCTGTTAATGGTACACCTTGTTCAGCTAAGTCGTAAACGCGACGCTGGAATTCGCCTTCAAGCAGGTGAGTTACAAAGTTATGATAGTACGTGCCAAGGAGTTGTAAAACAATCCAACGGCGCATGCGTGGATCATCATTGTTTTCTAACAAGTGATCAGCTAAAAGCATTTCGTTCATTGTGGAAGGAGCTTCAACGAAATACGTTGATGGTCGTGTGTTAAACACGCGTTGGTTTTTATTTGCCAGATAGAAGTGACCCGCGTGACCTAGTTCGTGTGCCAGGATGAATCCACCTCGCATCGCACCTGTCCAAGTTAGTAAAATGAATGGGTGATGTCCATACGGGCTTGCACAAAAAGCACCTGTCGATTTACCCACGTTGTCAGCATAGTCAACCCAACGCTCAGTAAGACCTTTTTTCATAATCTCAGTGTATTCAGGACCCATAACCGATAGGGCTTCTAAAATGGTTTCACTCACGTCTTCATAAGTCGATTTCGGATCGAACTCTGGATCAAGTGGTGCTTTTAGGTCTGCGAATGTCATTTTATCCAAACCTAGTACTTCTTTTTTCATTCTGGCAAAGCGACGCATATGTGGTGCTAGTTCTTTTTGAATCACGTCTAACTGGTTATGGTACATTTCTTCAGTAACTTTCTGAGGTTGCAGTAGCATTTGTGTGACATTGTCATAGCCACGAACCTTTGCCATTTGTACTTGTTTCTTTACCTCAGTGGCATAGGTTGCCGCATACGTGTTTTGATACTGTTTTAATGTATTAACAAATGATTCGTATGCACTGCGTCTAATGTTTGTATCAGATGATAATTCGTACTCATCTTCAAATAACGCAAACGAATTCGAATACTCTTCACCATTTGCTTCAAAATTGTCGAACTGCATATCTGATGACTTGCTCCGTTGATAGATTGTATACGGTGCTCCGTGAACTTCACTTAGAGAAGCTAAAACCTCTTCTGTTTCAGGTGAAAGGGTATAGGGTTTTCGCTCCAGCAAGTCATTAAGTACTTGCTCGTAAATTTTTAAATCATCATTTTCCTCTAAGTACTTTTCTAGAGTTCCTTCAGGTAATGCTAGAATTTCAGAATCAATGAAAGATAACGATGCTCCAACTCTAGCTAGTGCTGAAGCCATTTTGCCAGAATTCGCTTGATTATCTGGGTTCGTACCATCCTCTGATGCACGAAGGTTAGCGTATGTAGCTACAGGAATGATTTTTTCTTGAAGGGCTGATGAAGCTTCTAAACAGTTAAAAAGAACATCAGGACCTTCATGTAATCTCCCTTTATATTGAGTGACACTTGGGACTTGTTCTTCTACATTTTTCAAAGTTTGTTCCCAGTCTTCTGTTGTCTCAAATAAATCTTCTACTCTCCACGTTTGTTCTACAGGTACTTCAGAACGTTTTAATCTTTCCTTTGCCATAATAAATTCCTCCCCAAATATAAAAAGTATTTCGTATTGCTAAATATTATAAAGGAAAAAGACTTGCTTGTGTTAAAGTATACAGAATTTTTTATAAAATATTATAAAATTCAGACTCTAGACTTACAACTTTTCATTCTATAAACGGCTGAATATTTGGAAAAATAAGTTACAATAGTTGGTAATAGGAAAAAAGGGGGAGAGCAAATGTTAAGCCAATCTCTTGTGCAAGATGTTCTAAATGAAGCTTTAACAACGGGTGGAGATTTTGCAGAAGTATTTGTTGAAGATCGATTAACGAATAATTTGTCGTTACAAGGTGGATTAGTAGAGAACAGTTTATCAGGTCGAGATTTCGGTGTGGGGATTCGTTTGTTTAAAGGTTTTCAGAGTACTTATACATACACAACGGATTTCACGAAAGAAGGAATGTTAAAGGCAGCAAAGCGAGTAGCACAAACAGTGCATGGAGACCAACTACTAAAGATTACAGACTTTGGACAGCAACAAGTAAAGGTGCTTCATCCAATTCAACAAATGCCACAATCAGTGGATAAAGTGCGAAAAGTAAACGTGCTGAAGAAAGTACATGAGTCAGCCAGTCAGTACAGTGATTTAATTACTCAAGTAAGTATTCGTTTAAAGGATGAGGAGCAGAACGTCTTGATTGCAAACTCTGAAGGGGCGTTTATTGAAGATCAACGTGTGAGGAATATTCTAACCGTGCAATCGATTGCTTCTGAGAAAAGCCGCATGGAATCTGGTTATATTAATACGGGTGCTTTGGCAGGTTTAGAACATTTAGAAAGTATTGATGTTAATTTTTATGGAAGTGAAGCGTCACGTATAGCTGCAACGATGTTAGATGCTGACCCATGCCCGAGTGGAACGTTTCCAGTTGTAATCGATAATAAATTCGGGGGAGTTATTTTCCATGAAGCTTGTGGACATAGCTTAGAAGCCTCTGCAGTGGCCAAGAATAAATCCGTTTTCTCTAATAAACTAGGTGAGAAAGTAGCTTCTGACTTAGTTACTTACATCGATGATGGTACTCTTCAGAATGAGTGGGGATCAATCAATATTGATGATGAAGGTGAAGCTGCTAGGCGAAATGTGTTAATTGAAAATGGGATTTTGAAAGGTTATTTAGTAGATAAGTTAAATGCTAGAATCATGAACACAGATATTACTGGTTCAAGTCGCAGAGAGTCCTATCGTTTTGCCCCGACTTCGAGAATGACTAATACATTTATTGCACCAGGTGAATCAACTCGTGAAGATATTATTTCGAACACGGAATATGGGATTTTTGCCAAGTATATGGGTGGAGGACAAGTAAACCCAGCCACTGGTGATTACAACTTTGGGGCCGAAGAAGCCTACATTATTAAAAACGGTAAAATTGACCGTCCAGTGCGCGGTGCCACATTAATAGGAAATGGTGCAGAAACACTTAAGAAAGTTGATATGGTTGGAAATAATCTCGGACATGGTGCTGGCATGTGTGGAGCATCTTCTGGTGCGGTTCCGGTCAACGTAGGACAACCGACATTAAGAGTAAGTGAGCTTACAGTCGGTGGAACAAAGGGGGATGCCTAGTATGAACTTAACCGATTTTAAAGTACGCCTATTTGAAAAGGCACAAACTAAAGGCTTTACAGATGTTGAATTATACTATGAAAAAAAGAAACAATTTACTAGTTTATTAGATCAAGGTGAGGTAGATCAATTCTCAGTTTCAGAAGTTATGGGGTTATCATTTAGAGGATTATATGATGGAAAAATGGGCTATGCCTATAGTGAAAAGCTAGATGATTTTTCTATAGATTTTTTGCTGGATAATGCTAAGGAAAATGCTTTGATTCTTGAAAATGAAAATCAAGAAAAGATATTTGCAGGCAACAGTAATTATCCTGATGCTAATTTTTATACAGAGGAATTGAATCAATTCAGCTATGAAGAATTAGTGGAATTTTTGAAAATTGTAGAGAGCTTTGTTTATAAAGAGGACACTAGAGTAGTGGGGACAGGATTTTTAGGAATACAGTCCAGCGAAATTGAGAAAGCTCTATTTAATAGTAAAGGTATCTCCCTAATGGAGCGAAGAAATTTATTAGCTACAGGTGTCAGTTTAATCGTAAAGGAGGGCGACCTAACAAAATCAGGCGCGTACGAGAAAATACTATATGACTTATCTGAAACTACCGCAATAGACATAGCTAAAAAAGGTGTGAATGAAGCTATTTCTTATCTGAATCCTAGAAGTATTGAAAATAGAAAGTATAAGGTGTTACTAAGAAATGATGCGGCCACAGCTATCTTGAGTTCATTTTCACCAGTGTTTTCAGCAGAAAATGTTCAAAATGGACGTTCGCTATTAAAGGATAAAGTGGGTGAAATGATAGCTGGGGATAATATTACTTTAATTGATGACCCACTGCATCCAGACGGTAATATGAGTCGTAATTTTGATGCAGAGGGTGTGGCTACTAAAACGGTAACTGTTGTCGAAAAAGGAAGATTAAATACGTTATTCCACAATCAAAAAACAGCTCAAAAAGAAGATGTAGAGACTACTGGCCACGCCTATAAAGAATCATATAAAGATGCGTTAACTGTAGCGACCTCTAACTTTTATTTAAAACCAGGTGACCAATCGTATGATGAATTAATCAAAAGTATAGATGAAGGTGTCATCATAACTGAGCTTTCTGGACTACACTCTGGAGTCAATGAAATTTCAGGTGATTTCTCAATCGCCGCTAAAGGCTACTATGTTAAAGACGGAAAGGTTGAAGGAGCAACCAACCAATTAACCGTTGCCGGGAATTTTTACGACTTACTGAACGATGTTAAACAAATTGGTTCAGATTTAGAATTAGCTAAAAGGTTTGGTTCTGCCTCCCCTTCCTTGTTAATAAATCAGTTGTCCATTACATCAGAATAAAGTTCAAAATTACCTGATCGAATTCGGTCAGGTAATTTTTTGTTTTAACAGGGCAAATCATGTTATTTAACCGTCGATTAGTGTTAGAATGTTAATGGGGAAAATATTGTCACAGCAAGCTAAGATTTGCTATTATTTATAGTATTGTGAGTTAAATTGTACGGAGGTGCAGGACATTGTCAAAGATTTCTAAAGATCAAGTAAAACACGTAGCCAATTTGGCGCGTCTAGCGATTACTGAAGAAGAAGCTGAGAAATACAGTGAACAGTTAAGTGCGATTATTGGTTTCAGTGAACAATTAAACGAGCTTGACACTTCAGGTGTTGAGCCAACGACTCATGTTTTAGATATGAAAAATGTACTAAGAAAAGATGAGCCGAAAGAATGGATTTCAAAAGAAGAAGCACTGAAAAATGCACCGGACAAGCAGAACGGTCAGTTCAAAGTGCCATCGATCTTAGACTAAGGAGGGTATATTAGGATGTCGTTATTTGACCATACAATTAAAGAGTTACAAGACAAATTAAATAATAAAGAAATAACAGTTACAGATTTAGTTAAAGAAACATATAAACAAATACGTGAAACAGATGATAAAGTTCAAGCGTTTTTAACATTAAATGAAGAGGATGCATTAGCAAATGCTAAGGCTCTAGATGAACAGGGTATAGATGCAGATCAATTCCCGATGTTCGGAATGCCGATTGGGATTAAAGATAATATCGTTACAAAAGGTTTACGTACGACTTGCGCGAGTCAAATCCTATCAAATCTAGACGACCCGTTATACGATGCAACGGTTGTAACAAAGTTAAAAGATGCTAAAGCGATTAACATAGGTAAATTAAACATGGATGAATTCGCGATGGGGTCTTCAAATGAGAACTCAAGTATGCAAAAAACACGAAACCCATGGAATACTGATTATGTTCCAGGTGGTTCAAGTGGTGGTTCTGCTGCAAGTGTTGCTGCTGGTCAAGTTCCTTTTGCGTTAGGCTCTGATACAGGTGGGTCAGTACGTCAGCCAGCTTCTTATTGCGGTGTAGTTGGAATGAAACCTACATATGGACGCGTGTCGCGTTTTGGATTAGTTGCATTCGCGTCATCATTAGATCAAATAGGGCCAATTACAAAAACAGTAGAAGATAACGCAAGAATCCTGGAAGTCATTGCTGGGCAAGACAAGATGGATTCAACTAGTGCGAATTTAGATGTGCCTAAATATACAGAAGCTCTAACGAATGATGTTAAAGGGTTGAAAATTGGAGTACCGAAAGAATACTTCGTTGAAGGTGTTGACGAAGCGGTACAGGATAGCATCCGAGAAGCATTAAAAGTACTTGAAGCTCAAGGTGCAGAGTGGGAAGAAGTGTCACTACCTCATTCGAATTATGCAGTTGCATCATATTACATGATTGCTTCATCAGAGGCATCTGCCAACCTAGCTCGTTTTGATGGTGTTCGTTACGGAAAACGTTCTGAAAACGCCAATGACATGATGGAAATGTTTAAAATGTCGCGTAGTGAAGGATTTGGTGATGAGGTTAAACGTCGTATTATGTTAGGGACATTCGCGTTAAGCTCAGGTTACTACGATGCTTATTATAAAAAAGCTCAACAAGTTCGTACATTAATTAAACAGGACTTTGAGAAAATTTTTGAAAAGTATGATGTTGTTATCGGACCAACTGCACCAACGACGGCGTTTAAAATTGGTGAAAAAATTGATGATCCATTAACGATGTATGCCAATGACCTTATGACGATTCCAGTTAACTTAGCGGGTGTACCTGCCATTTCAGTTCCATGCGGTTTCCATCCATCGAATAAAATGCCATTTGGTCTGCAAATCATCGGTAAGCACTTCGATGAAAGCACAGTTTATCGAGTGGCACATACTTATGAACAGGCAGCCGGTTACTATAAAGAAAAACCACAGCTTGGAGGTGCCAAGTAATGAATTTCGAAACAATTATCGGATTAGAAGTCCACGTCGAATTAAAAACAAAATCTAAAATATTCAGTCCAAGTCCAAACGCATTTGGTGATGAGCCCAACTCAAATGTGAACCCAATCGACCTTGGATATCCAGGTGTTTTACCGGTTTTAAATGAAGAAGCGGTTAACTACGCGATGCGTGCAGCTATGGCATTAAACTGTGAGATTGCTACAGATACGAAGTTTGACCGTAAAAACTATTTCTATCCAGATAACCCGAAAGCTTATCAGATTTCTCAATTTGACAAGCCAATCGGAGAAAATGGATATATCGATATTGAAGTCAATGGTGAAACGAAACGAATCGGAATTACTCGTCTTCATTTAGAAGAAGATGCAGGTAAATTAACACATGGTGACGATGGTTATTCATTAGTTGACTACAACCGTCAAGGCACACCATTAATTGAAATTGTATCTGAGCCAGACATGCGTACACCTGAAGAAGCATATGCTTACTTAGAAAAACTGCGTAATATTATTCAGTTCACAGGTGTATCGGATGTAAAAATGCAGGAAGGTTCACTTCGTTGTGATGCCAACATTTCGTTACGTCCAATCGGTCAGGACGAATTTGGTGTTAAAACAGAACTGAAAAACTTAAACTCATTTAACTTCGTGCGTCAAGGACTTGAGTTTGAAGAAACACGTCAAGAAAAGGTCCTTCGTCAAGGCGGGGAAATTTTACAAGAAACAAGACGTTATGATGAAAAAACTAAAGAAACAATCTTAATGCGAGTGAAGGAAGGTTCTGATGACTATCGTTACTTCCCAGAACCAGATCTCGTACCGCTTTATATTGATGATGATTGGAAGGAACGCGTACGTCAGTCCATTCCTGAATTACCTGATGCGCGTCGTAAACGTTATATTGAAGATTTAGGTTTAGATGAATACGATGCAATGGTTTTAACTAACTCAAAAGAAATGTCTGATTTCTTCGAAGAGACCATCGATCAGGGTGCGGATCCGAAATTAGCAACGAACTGGCTAATGGGTGACATCTCAGGTCATATGAATAAACAACAGGTTGAGTTAAATGACTTGCCGTTAACACCAGAAAGCATAGCTAAAATGATTAAATTAATCGAAGAAGGAACGCTATCTTCTAAACTAGCTAAGAAAGTTATCACAGAGCTTCTTAAAAACGGTGGAGATCCTGAAAAGATTGTTAAAGAAAAAGGACTTGTTCAAATTTCAGATGAAAGCCAGTTACGTGAAATTATCACAGAAGTGCTGAATGAAAACGAGCAATCAATTGTTGACTATAAAAACGGTAAAGACCGTGCCCTCGGTTTCTTAGTTGGTCAAGTTATGAAAAAAACAAAAGGGCAAGCTAACCCACCAATGGTTAACAAAATTTTAATCGAAGAAATGGATAAGAGATAAGTTTTAATCGAGAGGAGATGCTGGGGATGGCATTTACATTTAAACAAATTGATCATGTTCAATTAGCAGCACCACGAGGTTCAGAAGATGAAGCTAGAAATTTCTTTATGAACGGTTTAGGTTTTACAGAAGCTGAGAAGCCTGAAGCATTAAAGAAAAATGGTGGTGTGTGGTTCGAAATAGGTGACATCCAAGTTCATGTAGGCATCGAAGACCCATTTACACCAGCTCGAAAAGCTCATCCCGCTTTAGAAATTAATGGACTAAATGAGTTGATGAAACATCTTGATGACCAGCAGATTGAGTATAAGAAAGACGATAAACTACCTGGTGCTGAGCGCATCTATGTTCATGATCCATTTGGAAACCGAATTGAAATTTTGGAATGGGTATAAAATCATCTTCCATTTATTCACAAAGAGGAGTATGCTTGTATTAGCTATAGGCAAAATTGAACTGAAGGTGAAACATAATGAAACGTGCTCGTTTAATATATAACCCAACATCGGGAAGAGAGGCAATGAAAAAAGCTCTCCCGGCTGTTTTAGAAAGCTTAGAATTAGCAGGTTTTGAAGCGTCTGCTCATGCCACAACTGGAGATGGTTGCGCAAGGGATGCAGCCATTTTAGCTTGTGAGAGAGAGCATGATATCATCATCGCAGCAGGTGGGGATGGTACAGTCAATGAAGTCGTAGATGGAATGGCTCGTATGCAATATCGCCCGAAACTTGGTATTTTACCAATGGGAACGACGAATGATTTTGCTCGTGCGATTCGTGTACCACGTGACCCACGAAAAGCGATGGATATCATTCTTGAAGGTTATACAAAAAAGCTGGATATCGGGAAAGTGAATAACCATCATTTTATGAACATTGCAGGTGGAGGTAAGCTAACCGAATTGACTTATGAAGTGCCAAGCAAGTTAAAAACTGTGCTTGGACAATTAGCTTATTACTTAAAAGGGATCGAGATGCTTCCTTCCCTTCGACCAACAAAAGTACGTATTGAGTACGATGACCAAGTGGTCGAAGAAGAAATCATGCTATTTCTAGTGTCTAACTCTAATTCAGTAGGTGGTTTTGAAAAACTAGCCCCACATGCAACGATGGATGATGGTTATTTTGATTTAATGATTTTGAAAAAAATCAATTTGGCGGAATTCGTGTTATTAGCCAATAAAGCGGTTCGTGGCCACCATATTTTAGATGATCATATCATTTATGCGCATGCTAATGAGATTAATGTCATCCCAGAAGAGACGATGCAACTGAATTTAGATGGTGAATACGGGGGAACATTGCCAGGTAAATTTGAAGTCTTGCATAAACATATCGAATTTTTCTTACCTAAAGAAGAAGTGAAGGGGAAGGGGTCTATTTAATAGGCCTCTTCTTTCTATTTCCCCATAAAAATCAGAAATTCCCCATATATTTTTTAAATTCCCCATAAAATAAAAAAATTCCCCATATATTCTCGAAAATCCCCATAAATGCACTTCTCACTTTATTTAATGCCTTACAATCACTTATAATGTTAGAAGAACTTAGAAGAAGGACGGATTAGTATGTCAAAAAACGCTGCACCAGTGAAGAAAAATGAATACATAGATTTGGAGTTTGTCGACCTCACACATGAAGGAAATGGTGTAGGGAAAATAGATGGTTATCCAGTATTTGTTCCATACGGTTTACCAGGTGAAAAAGCAAAAGTAAAAATCGTAAAAGTTAAAAAGAATATAGCCTTTGGTAAATTAATCGAATTAATCGAACCTAGTGAAGATCGTGTGGAACCACCATGCGAAGTGTTTTATCAATGTGGAGGCTGTCAAATTCAGCACATGAGCTATGAACGTCAGCTTAAAATGAAACAAAAACAGGTGCAAGATGTGATGCATAAAATCGCTCACATGCCTGATGTTCCTGTTCGCCCAACCATTGGGATGGAAGAACCGTGGAGTTATCGAAATAAGGTCCAAATTCCGGTTGGTGAACGTAACGGGAAGATCTTAACAGGTTTTTATCAAAAGAAAAGCCATAACATTATCGATATGGATACTTGCCCGGTACAGAATGAAGCTAATGATCATATTGTTCGTGAAATGCGGGGGATTATTGAGGACCTCGGTATTGAACCATATGATGAACAATCACATAGAGGTGTAATTCGTCATATTGTTTCCCGGACAGGGTACCACACAGGTGAAATTATGGTGGTTTTAGTGACACGAACTAAAGATATTCCTAACAAAAACAAGCTCGTTGAACGCATACGAGAGCTTGATTCGAACATTAAAGGAATCATCCATAATGTGAACCCTAAACAGACAAATGTAATTATGGGACGGGATTCAAAAACGTTATGGAGCAAAGACGTCATTTTTGATAAAATTGGTGAGTTAGAATTTGCGATATCTGCTCATTCGTTTTATCAGGTGAACCCTGAGCAAACGGAAAAATTGTATGAGCAGGCTTTAAAATATGCCCACCTAACAGGGAATGAAACGGTGATCGATGCCTATTGTGGGATTGGAAGCATCTCGTTGTTTCTTGCTCAACATGCGAAAAAAGTGTATGGAGTTGAAGTTGTACCACAAGCCGTTGATGATGCGAAGGACAATGCGAAACGTAACCATATCGATAATGCTGAATTCTTTGTTGGTGAAGCAGAAAAAGTTATGCCTTGGTGGAAATCTCAAGGCTTAAGACCTGATGTTATCGTAGTCGACCCACCGCGAAAAGGGTGCGATGAAGAATTATTAAAAGCGATGATTGATATGAAACCTGAACGGATTGTATATGTGTCTTGTAATCCATCCACACTAGCTCGTGACATCAAAATATTAGCGGGTGGTGGCTATGAAGCGAAACAAATTCAGCCAGTAGATATGTTTCCGCAAAGTAACCATATTGAGAGCGTGACGGAGCTTGTGTTGAAAAAATAAATAATTGAAAAATTAAATCCGTACTATGATAATCAGTGTTGAATCATAGTACGGATTTTTTAAAATTATTTGTTTTAAGATTATTTTTGTTCTATAGCCACACCAATTTTATCAAGAATGAATGCATAACATTCTGCGCCTTCTTTCAAGTGGTTGAAACGGCCTGAGGCACCGAAATGTCCTGCACCCATATTTGTTTTAAGCACGAGGATGTTATGGTCGGTTTTCATGGATCTTAATCGTGCAACCCACTTGGCAGGTTCCCAAAAAGCTACTCGAGGGTCGTTCAGACCAGTTGTAATATATAGATGTGGATACTCTTTCTCTTCAACATTATCGTAAGGGCTATATGACTTCATATAAAAATAGTCTTCCTGCTTCCGTGGGTCACCCCATTCATCCCATTCCAAGGTGGTCAGCGGAATCGATTCGTCCAGCATGGTCGTAACAACATCGACGAAAGGTACCTCGGGAACAATAACCTGAAATAGCTCTCCAGCCATATTAGCCACTGCACCTACAAGCAATCCTCCTGCACTACCACCACGGGCTGCCATCTTGCTTGGCATCGTGTAGTTATGCTCAATTAAATATTTAGCCGCAGCAATGAAATCAGTGAAGGTGTTACGTTTATTCTGCATTTTTCCATCTTCATACCAATTTCGTCCCATTTCAGAGCCGCCTCGTACTTGTGCTGTGACAAACACAATTCCTTGGTCTAAAAGAGATAGGCGATAAGGGTTAAAATGCGGGTCACTGTTGGCCCCATACGATCCATATCCATAAAGAATTAGTGGAGCAGGTCCAGATTTTAATGCTCCTTCACGGTAGACAACAGTCATTGGAACATTGACTCCATCTTCGGCTTCAGCCCATAATTGTTCTTGTCGATAGCACGTTGAATCGTAATCTCCACTAACAGGAGCAACTTGTAACGAGCGCTTTTCACCAGTCAACAAATTTAATCCGTATGTTGTTTTTGGAGTGATATGGGACTCATATTCAAGTAATACTTCATTTGTTTCATAACTTTGATGAGATACTATGGAAACAGTATAGAAAGGTTCATCCCATTTAATTTTCTCTAATTCATCATCACGTAGAACCCAAATTTGAGTCATCCCGTTTTCACGGCCAAAAATAAGTAACTTATCTCGGAAAGGGTACATGGCTTGAAGATAACGGTCTGAGTTATTCTCTATCATCTTCTCTCGTGAATCAAGATCATCAAGTGGACAACGAAGTAACTGAAAGTTCATCGCTCCCTCATTGGTCAGTATGAGTAGGTCGTCACCCCATTGCTCAACATCATATTCTATTCCATCTCGCCGTTCATCTACCAGTTTTATAGAGGATAACGGAGAATCAGCATGGATTAAACGAATCTCGCTAGTCGTTTTCGATCTTGAATCGACAATGATATATTTACCGCTTAATGATTTAGTCATGAACAAGGTAAACGTTGTGTCTTTTTCTTCATAGATGAGTTCATCACTACTTTTATCACTTCCTAAACGGTGTCGCCATAATCGGTACGGGCGTTGTTGATCGTCTACCGTGATATAAAAAATATACTCACCACAGCTGCTCCATTCCAAACTACCAAACAAATAGATATTCGGAATGCAATCTGCTAGAAGCTCACCAGTTTCCATATTTTTTATGTAGAGGGTAAATCGATCAGAACCATCTCGATTCTCTAAATAAGCAAAAAGTTTGTGATCGTTACTTATTCTCTGTACCGTCACATTTAAATACTCTTCATCTATGGCTAAATCATTTAAATCAAGCACGACTTCCTCTGTTGCTTCTGATAAGTCTTCGCGACTTTTAGCAAGCTTACGTGCATATATTGGGTACTGTTTGTCTTTATCCAGACGTGAATAATAGAAGAATGGGCCATGTTGAACTGGTACATTCTCTTCTGATTCTGGAACACGGTCGACCATACTTTCATAAATCTGTTCAGTTTGTTCCTCTAACGGATGCATGGTTTCTTCATAATAGCGATTCTCTTCCTTTAGATAATTTATGACTTCCGGATTGGAACGATCCCTCAGCCAATAATAGTCATCTTCGCGCACATCGCCATGTAATTTATGAGGATGTGGGATTCTTTTTGCTATAGGTGGTTTCATCAAATTCTCCTTTCATATACGTATTGTTTTCGCGTTATGATTCGAAAATTCCTTTCTCTACTTGTCACTACCCCTTATATTTATTTAAGTGAGTGTTACATTAATACATTTTACTGCCAGCTCCGGGTAGTTTATAATGGAGTGTCAAAGTATAAGAAAAGTTAGGTAGTGTCTTATGACGAAAAGAAAGAATAAAGGATATAAAAAGTCCGGAAATAAACGAAATAATCCTGAAAAACAGAATAACAAACAACACTCGCCACAGGGGAAATCTAAAGGAAGCCCTAAAACAACAAATAAGCCTCCACGTGGTCGTAAAGGTATAATTGCAGAAGTAACCTGCACAGGCCTTACGAAAGAGGGAAAAGGTGTTTTTCAGTGGGAAGGTAAAGAGCTTTCCGTAGAGAACTTGTTGCCTGGTGAAACAGCTGAAGTGATTATTTCTCAAAAAGGACGTTTTACTAACGCTGAGTTGAAACGTGTGATTAAAACCTCAGAAGACCGTGTTATTTCACCATCCAAGTATTATTACGAACGAGGCGGTTGTCAGATTCATCACATGAGTTATGAGGCGCAAACACGTTTTAAGCAGCATACCATTGACCAATTAATGGACCCATTTGGAAAACCGGATTCCATCATAACTATGGATCACCCTTATGGTTATCGGAATAAAAATACGATGACATTCGGTATGAATAAAAAGAAGCAGATCATTAGCGGACTATATGCCCCGAATACGCATCGAATAATACCAATGGATGGGTCCATGATTCACGACCCTAAAGCGGACGAAATTATACAAACTATAAAGGGTATGATGAAGTCCTTTAAAATGCAGCCATACAATGAAGATACAGAACGAGGGTTCTTAAGACATGTACTAGTAAGGGTAGGCAAGAACAGTGGAGAGATTATGGTGGTCTTAGTAGCGGCATCTCCTATGTTCAAGGGTAAGAATAATTTTATTAAAGCATTAAAAAAAGAACATCCGGAAATTACGACGATAATTTTAAACATCAATAATAGAAGTGACAGCATGGTGCTTGGAGACCAGGAGAAAGTGCTCTTCGGCAAGGGTACGATCACAGACACGCTCTGTGGATTAGAGTTCGAAATCTCCTCAAAATCCTTTTATCAGATCAATCCGGTTCAGACAGAGAAGCTTTACTCAGAAGCAATTAAAATGGCAGAGTTAACTGGAAATGAAACGGTAATTGATGCATATTGTGGGATTGGTACGATTGGTTTAGTTGCAAGCCAGAAAGCTGGAAAAGTTATTGGCGTGGAGCTTAATAAAGGTGCAGTTCGAGATGCCATTCGAAATTCTAAGCGAAACGGCGTGAAAAATGCACGATTCTATCAAGGTGACGCCGGAGAGTTCATGGTACAAATGGCTGCCCGAGGTGAAAAAGCAGATGTAGTCATTTTGGATCCACCCAGAAGCGGTAGCGATGAAGCCTTTTTATCAAGTATTGTTAAACTAAAGCCGAAACGCGTGGTGTATGTGTCCTGTAACCCAGAGACACAGGCGCGTGATATGAAGTATTTAGTGAAGAACGGATATAAGGTTAAAGAGATTCAACCAGTGGATATGTTTCCGCAAACGGTGCACGTGGAAAGCGTCGCAAAGCTTGTGTTGAAATGACTTTTCTTAAATGATAAGGGGGGACGGTATGAAAATTGACACATTAATATCTACAGATAGGTTGTTATTAAGAAAACTTTCTCCTTCAGATGCGGAAGATTATTTTCAATATCGTTCACAGCCAGAAATTTATCAATTTCAATCTTTTCACCCAACATCAATCAATGATGTAAGGAAGTTCATTTTGAGTAACTGTGTTGAATTTAATAGGACTAATACATGGTATCAAGTTGCTGTTTGTTTAAAAGATAGTGGTATTCTTATTGGGGATATTGGCATACACTTTGTAGATGATGATCAAATTGAAATTGGTTATACAATTGCGCCAACTGAACAACAAAAGGGTTATGCTACAGAATCGCTTCGAGCTATGATTTCTTATTTGTTCAAGAATTTAAAAAAACATCGCATTACTGCATCGGTTGACCCTAATAATATTAATTCAATAAAGCTACTGAACAAGTTAGGGATGAGAAAAGAAGCTCATTTTGTTCAGAGTATAAATCTAAAAGGTTATTGGGAAGATGATTGTATTTATGCCATTCTAAAAGATGAATGGGATAATTGAATCTTTTTAACAATAAAACGTTTAAAAAGCACTTTCAGCTAATATTACTGAAAGTGCTTTTTCATTTTGTTGAAAATATTGGGATTAATATATGGTAAAATATACTAAAAGTGAATTTTTTTGGGGGAGAAAACATTGCAAATAATAGTTATTAGACATGGTCAATCTGAAGCGGATATTACAGGAGTGCATGAAGGAAGGGCTGACTTCCCGTTAACTTCACTGGGGACAGAGCAAGCAAGAAGTATGGCCCATTACCTCGCTGAACAACTTCCACCAGAATTAATCTTAACAAGTCCATTAAAGAGAGCTAAAAAAACTGCTGAAATACTTCAAGAACAAATAGGTTGTGAGTTAATCGAAGAAAGTGACTTAATGGAGTGGAACAATGGCGTTCTCGCAGGGATATCTAAAGGAGAAGCGGCAGTAAAGTACCCTTTACCAGAGGGTGGAAGACCATATCATGTCCCCATTGAAAAAGGTGAATCTGAATTATATTTACGTTTTAGAGCGGAAAGGGTCTTTCATAACATAATCACTAATCACAAAAATCTAGAGCGTGTTGCAGTTGTGTCACATGGTGGTCTAATCTCTAACTTTATAAAGGCATTTATAAAACAGCCTAATGATGATCAAACTATATTTCCTACTGGCGATACGGGTATTCATTTACTTGAAGCTAATGATGAGTCAAGAATAGTGCGATTTTTAAATAATCAAAGACACCTCAAGAATAAACACTTACAGATTTAATTGTTCCTTAAATTACTCAATGTGACTTTCTCTACTCTAAGCAGTAACGAAAACATTCTAATAAACCAGTCGAACTTGTCAGTTGAAGCTTCATATAAGTCTGAGTAGTGAGTAATGTGTGCGGCAACTTCCTGGTTGGTACTGGCTTCAAAAGTGTAAAATTCACAAAGTGGGAAGTATAGGGAATCACAAAATGGAAGTAGAAATCCAGCTGATATAGTCTTATTCGGAGGTGTATCGAAGGTTGGTAAAGGGTTGAAAACATCTAGAGGCTGGTGGGTATTCGTATCAATCATCACATAACCGTTTGCACCGAACTGTGATCCATTGAAATAAAAGCCTGGAACTATGTTATGCCATTCGTAAAGCCAGGATTTAAGAAGGGGCCATTTTTCAAAATAATCTCTGTGATGATTAATGAAATCTTGAATAATGTTTAGGTCTGGATCAATCTTCATTAAATTTAAGGTGCGCCACCAAAATAATATATGGTGTATGAGACTTTCATTTTCCTTAGTTAAGTCATGTTCTTGCATGAATTGGTTAAAGGCTTCTATAGCTGACTCATCATAAAGGTGTTCAAAGGCGAAATGCACAAACTTTAAATAAACATTTGCCAATAATTCATCTCGTAGTTCCATCGACATTGAATAATTGTGCCGGTATTTGAACGATTTATCACCGGGTTGAGTGAATTCTAAAATGTTTTCCCGTTTCATAAACATCATCTCCTGTTAAATAAATTTCAAGAAAAATATTTCGACGCTTTTAGCGAAAATCCTTCTGCAAAAATAAAATTTTTAACAAAAACTTTGGCATGAAACTTTTCGCAGAATCTATCGTCTGATAAGTTAAGGCAAATAAAAGTTAGGTTGGTTAATCATGAAAAAAATTTTCACTCTAGTCTACATGTTAACTTTCATATTTGTGTTTTCAGAGCAAGTTCATTTAGATGCAGCAATGGATCCCAAAGAAATAGAGGAAAGGAAAAATGAAGCACCTCTACAAATCATAGGTGATGTTAAAACTGACGTATTAGTTCAAGAGCGTGATAGGAGTTATCCAAGTCAATTAAGAAAAATGCAATTAGAAATCGAGCAAGTTATTAAAAAACCAAATCATTTTGAGAAGACTAAAGGTGATTCAATAAGTATTACATATTCTTACATACCATCCTGGGTTCAAATGGAAGGTGGTAAAAGAATGGATATAATGGTCGGAGATCGAATAGAAATTTGGTTAGAAAAACGTGAAAACGGCTGGAAATCTGCAGTTTGGGGGGATTCAGTTAACCACCTTAAGTATGTTGAACCAAGGGAGGAACATATTCCTGAACCTTTTAGTAAAAAAATAAATCACATAATCAACGAAAGTTTACCAACTTTGGTCATGGCAGTTTTAGGATTATTTTTGGGCGGAGTTTTGGTGTTAATTCGTCGGATAGCTACCATGCGTAAAGGTTATTAGTAAATCTTCGTTTTATAAGCAATTTGCTGAAATGCATTATGAATTATTAAAACTTAAAAGATAGATTGGATATGCCTACCAATTATTTGTTAAAATTTGAATAAATACATAAATAGAAAGTGAGATATTTTTATATGGGGAAAAGTGAGAAAGCTATTTTAACGAATATGTGCATGGTTTATGATGGAGATCATATTTTAGTTCAAGATCGAGTGAGTTCCAATTGGCCAGGGATTACGTTTCCTGGCGGGCATATTGAAAAAGAAGAATCATTCTCTGAATCAGTGATTAGAGAGGTTTATGAAGAGACTGGTTTAGTAATAAAACAGCCTCAACTTTGCGGCGTCAAACAATTTCAGACTAAAAATGATGAACGATATATCGTCTTTTTCTATAAATCGGAGCAATATGAAGGTGAATTGACGTCTTCAGATGAGGGTAATGTCTTTTGGATTCATAAGGAGCAATTGAAAGACTATTCATTAGCAAGTGATTTTGAACATATGTTCAAGGTTTTTGAGTCAGATTATTTAAGTGAATTCCATTACGACCGACGAGATGGAAACTGGAACATGAAACTATTATAGATCACATTTTTTCTTGGAAAGACTCAGTTCATTAACTGGGTCTTTTATTTTTATGAAAAAGCTTAAAAAACGATGTCGTCCTAACGATTAAAAGCGAAAATAGGACAATTATCATAATTCTTTTTTCACCGAATAAACTCTTTACAAGACAAGCAAAATTTGAATTGTCGGAATTTTAGTGTAAAATAAGAAAATAGCTTTTAAAAAAAAGGAGGAATTGAAATGGAAGAGTACAGTCTATCTTTTTGGACATGGTTTTGGCTTTTTGTGCCAATGTCATTAGTAGTTATTCTGTCATTAATTTCAATGTTGAAGGGGCGTGGAGATAAGTAATGGATACAGCTACTTTAGTTACGTTTATAGTTTACATAGTTGGTATGATTGCCCTAGGTCTTATAGGTTATAAGTTAACTACCAATCTATCAGATTACTTTCTTGGCGGACGAAAATTAGGTCCTGGTGTAGCGGCATTAAGTGCTGGTGCGTCTGACATGAGTAGTTGGCTACTTTTAGGACTACCAGGTGCGATTTATATCTCAGGTCTAGCTGAAGCTTGGATTGCCGTAGGTTTAACAATTGGTGCTTATTTAAACTGGCAATTTGTTGCTAAGCGTTTACGTGTTTACACAGAGGTTTCAAACAATGCGATTACTATTCCAGACTTTTTCGAGCAGCGTTTTAGAGACAACTCACGTTCATTACGTGTAGCGTCTGCAGCTGTTATTCTATTATTCTTTACATTCTATACTGCGTCTGGTCTTGTAGGTGGAGCGAAATTATTTAGTAGTAGTTTCGGATTATCTCCAAACAGTGCACTTATTATTGGTAGTATTGTAATTATTGGTTATACATTCCTTGGTGGTTTTATCGCCGTATCATGGACTGATTTTATTCAAGGTATTTTAATGTTTTTAGCACTTATTGTTTTACCGATCATCGCTGTTCAAAATGCTGGTGGTTGGAGTGAAGCGGTAAATGTCGTTGGTAATTTAACAGACGGAAAGAACCTTGAAATGATCCAGGGTGTTAGTACAATTGGAATTATTTCATCACTTGCATGGGGCTTAGGTTACTTTGGTCAACCACATATACTAGTAAGATTTATGGCTTTACGTACACCTAAAGATGTACCAAAAGCTCGTTTTATTGGTATGACTTGGATGGTCCTATCATTATTTGGTGCTGTATTTGTAGGTATCGCAGGTTATGCCTATCTTGCAACTGCTGATGTATCAGCTGAATTAGCTGAACGTGGAATTGAGATGTCAGGTGGAGTTTTAGCTGACCAAGAAACAGTATTCTTAGCATTAACACAGTTATTAACTCATCCTGTTGTTGCAGGTATTTTACTAGCAGCAATTCTAGCAGCGATTATGAGTACAATAGACTCTCAGTTACTAGTATCATCTTCAGCAGTAGCAGAAGACTTCTATAAAGGTTTCTTTAGAAAGAGTGCTTCAAATAAAGAATTGGTATGGGTAGCACGTATTTCAGTAGTCGTGATTGCTCTATTAGCTTTATTAATAGCTAAATTAAACGAGAGCTTAGTACTTGAGTTAGTAGCCTATGCTTGGGCAGGTTTTGGTGCATCATTCGGTCCAATCATTCTCCTGTCATTATTCTGGAAGCGTTTAACTCGTAATGGAGCACTATTTGGTATTATCACTGGTGCAGTTACTGTAGTGATTTGGGATATGTATGTACCTAGTGACTTATATGAAATCGTTCCAGGTTTTGCTTTAGCAGCGATCGTAGCGATTATTGTAAGTTTACTTGGTCGTGAGCCTTCAGCTGAAATTCAAGAAGAATTTGATAAAGCGCGTGAGGTTGCGAATTCATAGTCCAAATTAATAATTAATATAAAATAGTTCAATTGGAGAGCTTTTGCCTCCGGTTGAACTATTTTTTTGTTTAATGAGAAAAGAATCTATAGTTTTCCGCCCAATATTATTGTTACGACTTACACATAGTTAGGCCAATGCATAAGATAAAGTGAATTAATGGAAATGAAGGGAGAAGATCTTATGTATTATCATCCTTGGCGTCAAAACCAATGGGGAAGCCCAATGCAACAGCAATGGGGTTATAATAACTGGAACAATCATCAATGGGTTCAGCCGTATATGAATATGCCGAACAATAATGCCAATGCCGTAAAAGGTATTCAGGACTTTGGAGGGCAGCCATTTGTCATTGATATTAATAAAGCAACTGTACAAAATGACGAATTTCGAAGAGCAATATGGACTGGAGATTACTTACAAGTTACATTGATGAGTATAGGTGTAGGTGAAGATATTGGGTTGGAACAACATCCAGATACCGACCAATTTATTAGAATCGAGGAAGGTCAAGGTCTTGTGATGATGGGGGATAGTGAAAATCATTTAGATTTCCGTAAACCTGTATTTGATGATGATGCTATTATGATCCCTGCAGGTAAGTGGCATAACTTGATTAATACGGGACATCAACCTTTAAAACTTTACTCGATATATGGTCCCCCTGAACATCCTTTTGGAACTGTTCATCAAACAAAAGCTGATGCAATGGCAGCAGAAGAGCATCATAGTAACAAAAATGAGAGGGAGCTTCGTATTAAATAGAAGTTCGTATTAAGCTTATAAATGAAAATTTCTCTTCCACATGGCCGTGTCCAAAACTATTAACTCTAATATATTGATTATATAATCTATTAAAGAAAGGAAATGCCTTATGTGTGGCTTTTGTGGCAAGGGAGAAGAGTATAATTATTTTTTAAATCAGCTTCTTGGTTATCACAAATGCTGTTGTGGCGAATGTCATTGTAGGAAAAAATGTAAGGAAAAAGACATCCATCATGATCATCCGTGTCATAAGAAGAAAGATATCCACCACAAAGATTGGGAACATAAGAAAAAATGGGAGTGGGATTGCTTTCATGATTGTGACTGTGGTTGCAATGATTGGAAGCCAAAGAGAAAGTGTAAAAAAGATTATCATCACCACGACTGTGATTGTGGTTGTAACGATTGGAAACCTAAGAAAAAGAAAGTCAAAAAAGTGTGCTGCGTTTATTATGTGGATTATTAGTCAAGGCCCTCAATGGTTGGGGGCTTTTTAATGTTGCATAATTGCTCCATGATAAGGATTGTGTCAATATAGATTTATAGATAATTCAAACAATTAAAGGAGGAACATCTATGAAACAATTAAAAGTAGGCGTGATTGGCGGAGGGTTTGGCCTCAAAGTTCAATTACCTATAATAAATTTACAGCCCAATATGGAAGTGATTGCAGTAGCTACCATGAAACGTCATGAGTTACCTGAAACCATACATAATGAAAATAGTATGCCTAATCACTATAAAGAGTGGAAAGAAATGATTCTTAATGAAGAGTTGGACCTTGTATTCGTCAGTTCAATGCCAACACTTCACCATGAGATGGCTAAGTTTGCGTTAGAGAACGGCGTTGATGTAGTTTGTGAAAAACCTTTTACAGTGAATAGTGAAGAATCACAAGAGCTTGTTCGTATTGCAGAAGAAAATGATCGAAAACTATTATTAGATTTCGAATGGCGATTCTTACCTGGCAGACAGAAAGTGAATGAATTGCTTAGCCAAAATAAAGTAGGAGACATCCTTCATTTTGAATATCATATGTCGATGGCTTTATATCAGCGTTTTAAAACATCTAAGCCTGGCTGGTTAGGTAAAAAAGATCAGTCTGGAGGTATGCTTGGTGCCATTGGTTCTCATTTAATCGATTGCATGAGATGGTTGACCGGAAGTGAAGTGAAGCAAGTGAATGGATTGTTAGCCACTCATGTGCCCGAAGGTGATGGTGAAAAGCGTGATGCAGACGACGGATTTTTACTTCAAGGTGTTTTAGAAAATGGGTCGACCTTTTCAATTCAAGTTCTTACCGGTGTGAATCATAGTTTAGGATCGAATTTAAAAGTCTACGGGACTGAAGGGACAATAGTTTTAGAGGATGATAAAAGGTTAAGAGTAGGGCTTGCAAATGAAGAACTTGAAGAAGTCCAATTCACACAAGTTGAAGTACCTGAACAGCTAACTAAAATCGCTTCAGGGTATTTCGCTGCTTTTGATCCTTACCTAAAAGAAATTTATGAATATATAGCAAATGATCAACTTCATGAAGATCTACCAACTGGATTAGATGGTCATGAAAACCAAAAGGTTCTAGACCAGATTAGAAATGGATAACATTTAAAGAAACATATTCGTTTTTATAACGTAAAGGAGGCCCTATATGTTAACTCTAACCGAAGAACTTTTACTTATTGCTTTAGATGATGAAACAGGGAAGATGAGCATGTCCACTTCTTCATCGATCCATTTTGGTTTAGCTGGTGCCATTTTAATGGAATTAGCTTTAAATGGTTGTATCGATTATAAAAATAAAAAAGTGATTTTCTTAGATCAAGATGATTCTGGAGATGAATTATTAAATGAGTCGCTACAATATATGAAGGAGAAGGATAAAGGTAAGCCACGCAGTATGAAACATTGGGTGACCAAGCTTGGAGGCCATATTCAATGGAAAAAGAAACATCAAGGGTATATTGATCGCCTGATCGAACGAGGAATCTTAAAACAAGAGGAACAAAAAGTGTTATTCGTTTTCTCTAAAGAGGTATACCCTTCTGAAAACACAGGTAAAGAAAATGCGATACGAGCAAAAGTTAAAGAGGCTATTCGGTCTGATGAAAAAATTGAAGGTGAAAGAACGGTAGTATTAATCGGACTTTTACATGCCTGTGAACTCGCAAAAACGTTGTTTACAAAAGAAGAATATAAGGATGTTAAAAAGAAGATTAAACATATTATGAAGAATAATCCTCATGGTAAGGCAGTTTCTGTAGCGATTGATGCGATGAATACAGCTATTATCGCAAGTGTCGGTGCAGCCGCAGCAGCTTCTTCATCAAGTTCATAAAGAAAAAGGAGAGCGGGGTTCGCTCTCCTTTTTTACGTTTCACTTATTTGCTTTTCTTAAAATTTTATTTGCTTATTCTTGAAATTTATTTGCTCATTTTTAAATTTTATTTGCTTATTTCAAAAAAATATTTGCCTCTTCTATCATCTACTCTAAGCTTTCTTCCCATAAGGCAAGATATGATAAATGGTTAAGAGAACGGTACCCGTTACTGCAATACACCCCATAACAAAGTATAGAGTGCTTCCACCGTATACATCGATTAGTGCTCCACCGATTAAGGACCCGATAATGCCTGAGATTCCAAAGAAGGTCGCGTAAAACATTAAGTGACCTGAAGACTGTAATAGCTTTGGAATTAAGCGGGTTACGTAATCTAGTGATGCTAAATATAGAACTCCGAATGTCACACCGTGTAATACTTGTAACGCGATGACGATCCAATATTCATCGACATAAGCATATAAAAACCATCTAAAGCTATATAGGATACCAGAGATTATAATAAAGATGATTGTGTGGTACTTTCTAAACCAGCGTCCAGCCAATGCGAAAACTAAAGCTTCACTCATGACACCTATGAACCAAGCAATTCCGACTAAGCTTGCACTACCGCCCAATTGTTCGATGTATAGACCAATAAAACTATCATTGGCTCTATGCGCAATAGTTAGAAACATCATGAAAAATAGAAAAAGCATAAACGGCTTATTCTGAAAAAGTGTTCTAACATCACTTAGTTTAACGGGATCTTTAGTCGCCTCAACATCTGTCAATCTGAATGTGACGATTAAGGCTATTAAGGCAAATCCTAAATAAGGCCAAATCATATATTCAACGCCAAACATGTCTAATACTTGTCCAATGACAAGTGAAGATGTGGCAAATCCAATAGATCCCCAAGTTCTAATCGTTCCAAATGATACCTCTAAATCATCTGCTCGTCTTTGGGCTAAACTATCGCCTAGTCCACCAATAGGTGTAGCAAAAAAGTAGAAGAAAAAGCCGATAATCAATAATGGTACGAATAGCGTCATGTTTAAGAAAATGGAACTGAATAGAATCAATCCAAAGATACATATTAAAAGGATTTTTTTAATCGTTTTATATTTATCACTCATATACCCCCAAAAGGGTTGTGAAATGATCGCTGCTAAAGGTCCGACTGCTAGGACCCAACCTATTTCTGATCCACTTAATCCTTGTTCCTTTAAATATAAGGGCAAGAAACTAATAATGATTGTATTTGTTGCATGAAACGCGAATAATAAGGTTTTGAGTGGTGTTAATGATGTTTGGTCTGACATAATTCATCTCCAATGTTGATTTACTCACAAATTCTAATATACAACATTTATCCAAAATATTGAACTCTTTGATATAGAAAAATGGCCCACCTTTAAAGGCAGACCAAAACTTAAACATTTAATAATTCTCTTATTTCATCTTCACTTAAGCTGCTGAACATGGTTTTTCCTGGTTGAATGACGTTTTCAATCAACTCACGTTTGCGTTGTTGTAAGGCGTAAATTTTTTCTTCGATTGTTCCTTTAGTAATCAGCCTATGAACTTGAACAACTTTCTTTTGACCTATTCGATGAGCACGTCCAGCTGCTTGCTCTTCAACGGCCGGGTTCCACCATAGATCGTATAAAATTACGGTATCTGCCCCGGTAAGGTTTAATCCAGTTCCCCCGGCTTTTAAAGATATTAAGAAGATTTCTTTTTCACCCTGGTTGAATCGATTGACCATCTCAACACGGTTTTTAGATGGTGTCTGACCATCTAGATAGAACACCTCACGTCCAAAATCAGTCAGTGTTTCGCGAATGATTTTCAACATACTCGCAAACTGGGAGAAAATAAGGATGCGATGCCCATTCTCACGAGCTGTATCAATCATATCTAAAAGCTGATTCATTTTACCCGACTCACCTTCATAGTCCTCAATAAATAAGGATGGGTGACAGCAAAGCTGGCGTAAACGAGTTAGCCCGGCTAAGATCTTCATACGATTTTTTTGAAAACCTTCATTTGATATAGCGCTTGCTGTTTCGGATTTGATTTTATCAAGATAACCTAAGTACAATTGCTTCTGATCCATAGTTAGTTCGGAGTGTTGTACCGATTCGATTTTATCCGGCAGTTCAGTTAGAACATCTTGTTTAATCCTACGTAAAATAAACGGTCGACTCATTTTAGACACTTGATGTTGGTCCATGTTTCTGAACTCTTTTTTGCTTGGGAAAAATCCAGGTAATATCACATCAAAAATCGACCATAATTCATCTAAAGAATTTTCAATCGGTGTACCACTTAATGCAAAGCGTTGGGTAGCTTTAATTGCTCGAATCGCTTTAGCTTGCTTCGTCAAGTGATTCTTGATAGCTTGTGCTTCATCCATGATTAATGTTGAAAATTCCAGGTGACGATAGTCTTCAACATCTTGTCGTACTAATGGATAAGACGTAATCACGACATCAAATTCATTTATATCTTCTAAGAGTTTTTGACGCTCGGAAATGCTTCCGCTCATTACTAATACATTCATGGTAGGTGCAAACTTCTCAAACTCGGCCTGCCAGTTATAAACGAGTGAAGCGGGCGATACAATTAAAGCTGGCTTAGAAGATGCTTTGTTCTCTTCTAATTCCGATAAAAGAAAAGCAATACTCTGTAATGTTTTTCCTAACCCCATATCGTCAGCTAAAATTCCACCAAAACGATATCGACTGAGAGATTTTAACCACTGAAAACCAACCTTTTGGTATTCTCTTAAATCAGCTCTTAAGGCCTGGGGTAAAGGCACTTCTGCCTGACTTGGTGCTTTAATATCATCGATGAGTTGTTGAAAAGCTTTACTGTACTTTTTCTTTAATCCGGTAGTAACAGCATCTTCTAACTGTAACCCTCTATATGCCGGTAGTTGAACCGACCCATCTTTTATATCCTCAGCATTAATGTTCAGTTCATCAAGTAAGTGAGACATTTGGGTCAATGATTCATCTTCCAGTGGAAGAAACGAACCATCTGGTAAACGGTAAAAACGTTTTTTCTCAACTACTGATTTGATGATGTGCGTAATTTCATCATAATTAATATCGCCTAATTCAAAATTGACTTCTAAAAAATTCTCGCCGGAATCAAAATCGACTTGAACACTTGGAGCTTCAGCTGCCTCTACTAACCATGATTTAACTGCGTTCGTTAGATAAATCTCAGCTACGTCATCAAGCTGAGGTAAGTGTTCATATAAAAAGTTAAAAATTTCGTCCTCATATTCTAGGTAAAGCTCAGTCCCGTTAAATTTAAAATCAGCATGCTCAATTACTTTCATGACTTTGGCTTCTTTTTCAGAATCTCTGATTAATATTTGGCTCGGGTCAGGTTTATGAATGTCATTAGGTTTCATTGGATCGATTTCGATATCATCATACCAATACCTTAGCTTAGCAGTTAAACGGTGTTCTACCTGGTCGAGGTGCAGGGTTGCCTTCAATTCAGGATTAACAATGGATTCGGCAACCTTCTTTGTTGATTTGACACGACCAATCTTTTTAAGGTGTGGAATAACTTGTGATACGAATTCATCCATTTGCTGTGTACTAATTGAAATGTTTGATTCTTGATTTAATAATTTGAAAACTTGTTTGACTATATCTTGTTGAGCTTTGGTCAATCTATATAAATTATTTTCATCAATAACAATCCCATAGTTTTTGAAATGTTCATATTGATTAATCGTGGCCGTATCTAATGCGTACCCATTTTTAGATGTCGTTAATGAAAAATCGAAAGGCAATTCCTCATTAATCCATTTAAACGTACTGTATTGATTTGACCCATTTTCAAAAGAAACCCCTCGTTCAGCTAAAAGGGGCAGAAGCTGATCTGTAAAAGCAGGTGGAATAATCATACCTTTTTGCGTTGCAGATTTTTGCCACTGACTTTCATAGAAATCTTCATTCTCGTAGATTTGAATAAGGTAATCAACGATCTTCCGGTCATCTTCAGCGAAGTAGTGATCATCCGGATGATATGAGAACTTAGATGTAAATACATGCTCTCGCTTATCGCTAATACTTTCTAAGAATTTCTTCATACTTTTGACGACATATGTACGCTCAACGCCAACTTTCATTTCGATGGAAAACAGCTTACCGAAAAATAATTTATCCTCAGTTTTAAGAGTATACTCCACCTGAAGCTGCTCTTTTCCCCAGGATGGGTCTTCGCTCGGGTTAACTGATGTTTGACCCGAAAATAAATCAATTAATTCAGTTGAATAATCTTTTGGCTCATCTTTTTCTCGATTAAAGTAACGATTTAATTTTTCACGGAAACGCAAATACTCATCATCTTGATCTGGTTGAAACATATTCGTTTTTTTTCGTTCATTTAAAACGGCTAACAATACTGCGGCACTATGCTTACATTGTCCGTACTGGTCATGAGCAGGACAATTGCAGTAATATTGAATATTATCGCCGATTAGTTCAACGGTCACACGATAAGTTTTAGTCCCTAACACGCTCGCGTGCCATTGATCTAATTCTTCCTCATACGAAAGGTTGATCACCTTCCCTTGGTTGTAATAACGTTGACCTCTTTGGTAAATTGTATTAGAAAACAGATTTTTGATGGTCTGTCGATTTAACAATATCGCTCATTCCTTTTGAGAAAAACTTGGTTTATCGCCCGAATTATTTGCGGAAATTTTAAATAAAACTTATTATTGCCTAAAAAATACTTATTCTACATCATAACATTTCACAAGATCATTGTCCGAACTTTTAACTTAGAATAGGAGCACACTTATGAATAAACACATTGTATTTTTTGATATTGACGGGACACTTTTAGATCATGACAAACAATTGCCAGCATCTACGAAAGAGGCGATTTTTACATTAAAAGAAAATGGACATGAGGTTGCCATTGCAACTGGCCGAGCACCATTTATGTTTGCTGAGTTGCGTGAAGAACTCGGGATCGATACATATGTTAGTTATAATGGTCAGTTTGTGGTTTTAAGCGGTGAAGTGATTTATCGAAATCCATTGAACAAAGATGCTTTAGAAGACTTAACTGAAATGGCTGTTCGAAATGATCATCCAGTGGTATATATGGATGATGAAGATATGAAAGCGAACGTACCAGAGCATGATTATATTAATGAAAGCATTGCCACATTGAAAATTGATCAATTTCCTACGCACGATCCACATTACATTAAACGTGAACTATATCAATCGCTTTTATTTTGTGAAAAGGGGGAAGAGACAATCTACGAACAAAGCTTTAATCAATTTGATTTTATTCGCTGGCATCCTTTTTCAGTCGATATCATCCCTGCTGGAGGCTCTAAAGCAAAGGGCATCCAGAAACTTGTTGAGCATCTTGACATCTCTAACGATCGCCTTGTGGCTTTTGGGGATGGATTAAATGATATTGAAATGTTAAAACAGATAGAGCATAGTTTTGCGATGGGGAATGGACATAGCTTGGCAAAAAAAGCTGCAAAATATGAAACAAAATCAGTTGATGCTGATGGCATTGTGCATGGACTGAGAAAAATTAATTTAATATAAACACTGAATAAAAGCATTATTCCTATAGATAATAATGACATAAAGCACACGATCATAAAGGAGTCTTATGTCATGTTAAAAAAAGCTAAACCAGCTTTTAGTATATCTGCAGGAATAATGCTTGTTTTAGTTTTCATAGGTATTGTTTGGCCAGATGGTCTAGAAGAAATCACACTAAATGTTCAAACGTTTATTTCAAATAAATTTGGGTGGTATTACTTAATTATTGTTACCTTATTCGTTGTGGTTTGTCTGGTGTTTTTAATTACACCTTTAGGAAAAATTCGATTGGGTCCACCGGGAGAAAAACCTGAATTTTCAAGACCGACATGGATTGCCATGTTATTTAGTGCCGGGATGGGGATTGGTCTAGTGTTCTGGGGTGCGGCAGAACCGATCAATCATTTTGCTATCACCTCACCTTTTGCAGAGGAAATAGGTACAAAAGAAGCTATACGCGATGCGATGAATGTTACGTATTTTCACTGGGGACTTCATGCTTGGGCTATATATGGAATAGTGGCATTGGTATTAGCCTACTTTAATTTCAGGCATAAAAAACCAGGGTTAATCAGCGCAACTCTCTACCCGATTTTCGGTAAAAGTATGGATGGAAAATGGGGAAGCGTGATTGATGTTTTAGCTGTGCTTGCTACAGTTATTGGTGTAGCAACAACACTGGGTTTTGGCGCGGTACAGATTAATGGCGGATTAACATACCTTTTTGATATTTCAAGCAGCTTTTGGGTGCAAGTCGTTATTGTCGCAGTCGTAACCATATTGTTCATGATTTCAGCCTGGACCGGGTTAGGTAAGGGAATTAAGATTTTGAGTAATGTGAATATGGTTTTGGCAATTGCACTATTCATCATTATGTTTTTCATTGGTCCAACGATGTTTATTTTAAATATGTTTACCCAATCGTTAGGTTCTTACTTCCAAACCTTACCTACGATGAGTTTTCGTATCGCACCTCTTGATCAAGCCGAAAGAGAATGGATTAATGCATGGACGATATTCTACTGGGCATGGTGGATTGCCTGGTCGCCATTCGTTGGAATATTCATTGCACGAGTTTCAAAAGGCAGAAGTATTAGGGAATTTGTTTTTACAGTATTAATCATTCCATCATTAATAGGTTTTCTATGGTTTTCAACGTTTGGTGGCACGGCAATTTCACTTGAGTTTTATAATGGTGTCGATTTGTCATCATTAAAAACAGAAGAAATGCTTTTTGGTGTATTTTCGAATTATCCATTAGGGATGGTCGCTTCGATTGCTGCAATTACTTTAATTAGTACATTTTTTATTACATCTGCAGATTCAGGGACCTACGTATTGGGGATGATGACGACAGGAGGATCTCACACTCCGGGTCAAGCGATAAAATTAACGTGGGGTGTATTATTATCTGCAACAGCATTGGCTCTTCTGTATACAGGTGGTTTACAAGCTCTACAAAACACGATGATTATCGCCGCACTGCCTTTCTCCATAATTATGTTACTGATGACAATCAGTTTTATAAAAGCCATATTTAAAGAAGGGAAAGAGCTGGGTATAGGGAAAATTCCAGATCAAGAAGATAAATAATCGACTAAGCAGAGATGTCATATCTCTGCTTTTTTAGTCAATGAATAAAAGGGTCTATCTAAAAGATAATAATCACATAGAACTTTATAAGAAGATGAGAGGGGCTCTGCAAGATGCTGAAAAAACTCACGCCAGTGTTTAAAATATCCGCAGGGGTTATGCTTATCCTAGTAATTATTGGTGTTGTCTGGCCAGACGCCTTAGAAAAAACGACAACTAATGTCCAAGCATTTATAGCTAATGCATTTGGTTGGTATTATTTAATTGTAGTTACTTTCTTTGTGTTAGTCTGTTTAGTTTTTTTGATCACACCTTTAGGAAAAATCAGATTGGGGAAGCCAGGTGAGAAGCCTGAGTTCTCAAGGCCAACCTGGATTGCAATGCTATTTAGTGCAGGTATGGGAATCGGGTTGGTTTTCTGGGGAGCAGCTGAACCGATAAGTCATTATGCTGTTAGCTCACCAACCCTTGAAACGGGAACAGATCAAGCCATTAAAGATGCGATGCGCTTTACTTTTTTCCACTGGGGAATTCATGCCTGGGCGATTTACGGTATTGTAGCTTTGGTACTAGCTTATTTTAACTTTAGACATGATAAAAAAGGGTTAATCAGTGCTACATTACATCCGGTGTTTGGTAAAAGTATGGATGGAATGTTTGGTAAGGTGATTGATATTTTAGCAGTTATTGCGACTGTAATAGGTGTTGCTACCACACTAGGTTTCGGTGCTGTTCAAATAAATGGTGGTTTAGCTTATTTATTCGATTTACCGAATACTTTTTATATGCAGTTAATTATTATTGCAATTGTGACCTTACTTTTTATGATTTCCGCTTGGACAGGTTTAGGAAAAGGGATCAAAATACTTAGTAATGCTAATATGGTATTAACGGTCTTACTGTTTATTTTAATGTTTTCAGTTGGTCCGACTCTGTTTATCTTAAATATGTTTACTAGTTCACTTGGAAGTTATGTACAGCACTTACCGCAGATGAGTTTTAGAATCGCTCCTTTAGACCAAGAGTCAAGAAATTGGATTAATTCTTGGACTGTATTCTATTGGGCATGGTGGATTGCCTGGTCACCTTTTGTTGGAATCTTTATTGCTCGTGTATCAAAAGGCAGAAGTATTAGAGAATTTGTTTTTACGGTATTAATTCTGCCGTCAATCATCGGATTCTTGTGGTTTGCAACATTTGGTGGAACAGCAATTTCATTAGAGCATCATGGAGTGGATGTTATTTCTGAATTAGCTACTGAAGAAGCATTGTTTGGGGTGTTTTCTAATTTTCCATTAGGTATGGTTGCTTCTATTGTAGCGATGATTTTGATTGGGACGTTCTTTATCACATCTGCCGATTCTGGCACATTTGTGTTAGGGATGATGACAACAGGTGGTTCGCACGAGCCTGGACAGAAAATTAAATTAACCTGGGGAGCGCTTTTGTCAGCTACTGCTCTGGCTTTACTCTATACAGGTGGATTGCAAGCTCTACAAAATACGATGATTATAGCCGCACTACCATTCTCAGTCATTATGTTACTCATGACCATCAGCTTCATTAAGAGAATATTTCAAGAAGGAAAGAACTTGGGATTAAATGAAATTGAAAATCAGGATGAAGAATAAACATGGAACCGGGAGTCCGGTTCCATTAGTTTTCTAATATACTTTATCACCATTGAAAATAGAATTTTTTACGACTACATAATCTACATGACGAATGGCATTTAATTGTGTTCCACCAGCGTATGAAATCGCTGATTGTAAATCTTGCTCCATTTCGGTTAATGTATCTGGTAAATGACCCTTATGCTCCACCCACATTTTTTTACCCTCAACATTTTTCTTTTCACCTTTTTGGAATTCGGAGGCTGAACCGAAATATTCCTTGAAAAGTTTACCGTCTTTTTCAACTGTGACACCTGGTGATTCTTCATGTCCTGCAAATAGAGAACCGATCATAACCATCGACGCTCCAAAACGAATGGATTTAGCGATATCCCCGTGAGTTCTGATTCCGCCATCAGCGATTATTGGTTTCGAAGCTGCTTTGGCACATAAGCGAATTGCAGCTAATTGCCAACCGCCAGTTCCGAAGCCAGTTTTTATTTTTGTAATACACACTTTTCCTGGACCAATTCCTACTTTTGTTGCATCAGCCCCGGCATTTTCTAATTCTCTCACAGCTTCTGGTGTGCCCACATTACCTGCAATAATGAAGCTGCCAGGTAATTGTGTTTTGATGTGTTTAATCATTTGAATGACAGAATCCGAATGTCCGTGTGCGATATCAATAGTAATGAATTCAGGGATTAAGTTTTCTTTAGCTAGATTATCTATAAAATCATATTCTTCTTCTTTGACTCCAACACTAATTGAAGCAATGAGCAAACGTTCTTGCATATCTTTAATAAATTGTTTTCGAGTTTCAGGTTCGAAGCGGTGCATGATATAAAAGTAACCATTTTCGGCTAAGTAAGTTGCGATTTTTTCATCGATAATCGTCTGCATGTTGGCAGGTACAACCGGTAGTTTAAATGTGTGTCCTCCCAACTCAACTGTTGTGTCACATTCCGAACGACTATTTACTATGCATTTTGCGGGAATTAACTGAATATCTTCGTAATCAAATACGTTTTCCATAACTATCTCCCTTTAAATACGAATATTTTTTGTTTATTAATAGAAATTGTTCGTACATTGATAATTTACTATACATTTGTGAAGCTGTCAAAAAGTTGTTGTCGATGCAGATAATATTGAAAGAGGAGCAAGGTTTAAGGATGATACTAGTCTATATCTGCATTAGGTTAGTAACTTGCATTTTATTATTTATTTCGAATGATGAGCTTGAGTACTTGTCAGGTTTGAGGCTCATAAAAAAATCTCTCACAACTTTTGTGCAAGAGATTTAGTAATTGTACAATTTTACATCGCTTCCTTAATTTCTTTTTAACAAGAATCCAGTTAGCTGGGTAACTCGTTAGGAAACCTAGAATCATTGCAATTTGCATCATAAACCAGTAAGTGGCTGTGGATGGTTTGGGTGGTGTTGCAAATAAGAAATAATGAACGATTGCCATCCAACCGAACATTCCAACTTCAAAAGCGATCAATGATATGGTATCTGCTTTAATAGAATCGAAAAAGCTTCGTTTTGCGCCTTTCTTTTTTTGCATAGGATAAATGGCTGCAAACTGAAATAAGATACCAAATACATAAGCTAAAATGAATTCAACTAAGTAATGGGCGAATAAGGTAGAACCGGCGATGGTCAAGCTGGTTAACGCCACGAGCGGAACCCCTACAGCATCACCTAGCGTACAACCTGATGAGCAGTGACTAGTTGATACAAAAACTTTAGAAGCTTCGTGTCGGTTGTCGTCACGCTCTATATTCTTTGCCTTTCACCGTCCCCATTTATAATATGCCCAAATTCCGAATGGCCCCATAAACCAACCGTTAATCGGCCAAACATAATTCATAACTTTCATATGTTGAGGGTGTCTGTATACATCGATTGCAATGATGATGGAGCTAAATACACCAATTATTAAGGCTATGATTGAAATAGTCTGTAACATAAGGATCACCTCTAAAGTTCATTTCCCTTCCTTTTTAATAGTCAAACGGATGCCGTGTTATAGGTAGCGACCAGTATTCATTTGTGAAATTTTAATGTTAGTTATAAACTAATTGTTAGAAGAACCCTAATTTAGAGGTGAGTATATGGCGCGTCAAAGGAAATTCACTGAACATGAATTGTTTCTGACCACAAAGTCTCTTCTTTTAGAACATGGTTATGAAGCATTTACGTTCAGTCAGCTAGCTGAGGAATTAAATGTGTCTCGAGGCACAATTTATAAATACTTTGAAAATAAAGAAGATCTGGCAACGGAATATATGTTGTATGAAATGAATATGTTTTTAAAGGACTTAGAACATATTCATAATTACGAAACGTTTAGTGAGCAATTAGATTATTTGCTGGATTTAATTTTTAAAAACGCAGATATCCAACACCTAATTGAGATGGGGCAACATATCCCTATACATCAAAGTGATCGTGCCAAGAAGAATCATGAAAAATTAGAGCAGTTGCATATTGAAATGTATCGAGAGCTAGATGAGTTTATTCAGCTAGGAAAAAGGAAAAAGAAGATTAGGCAACATATTCCTGATTCACTTGTCCTTGGTTACATTTTTCAATCAATCGCTATCCCTAATCACTTTGGGATACCACATGAAGAATGGGTAGCGTCAATCAAAGATATAATCAAGAACGGAATGTTTGAAGATATAAATTGACACCTTTAAATTAATCATGAATAATGAAAGTGACAAAGGTGTCATTTTATTTTTGTGTAAAGTGACGGGTGTGTCATTTTGAGGGAGGGAGCAGGTTAAATGAAAAATATATTAAAGAGTTTAACTGATCGTGTAGCAACTAAAAAAGGTATGTGGATAACCTTAGCGATTTGGTTAGTCGCAACCGTATTATTATCCATGTTCGCACCAAATCCAAAGAACTATGAAGTGCCGAGCATTGCTGCATTACCAGAGGATAAACAATCTGTTATTGCTGAAAATAAAGTCGATAAATATTTTTCGGAAGATGATGGTTTATTAGCTTTACTTGTATTTGAATCTGAAGAGAAGATCGACCAGAGCCAATTATCAGGAATTGTAGAGGATATTCGTAACGAAGATATAGAAGGTTTCAAGGGCATCGTTCCAATTGGGAATCTGCCGCCACAAGCTACAGGGGAATTTTTCTCAGAAGATCAAACAACAGCCTTTCTACCAATGACATATGAATCAGACTTGGAAACTGATGAGATTAAAGCTGCAAATCAGCAAGTTTACAGCCTGTTAGAAGGGTATGAAGGCGTTAAGCTTTATATCACAGGTCCAGCAGGGATTGCTGTAGATTCGTTGGATTTGTTTGCTCAAGCAGATTTAGTTTTAATCTTTTCTACAATTGGTATCATTCTTGTATTATTAGTGGTCATTTATCGTTCGCCATTGTTGGCGTTAATTCCACTATTAGCTGCGGGAATTGTTTACCAAGTGATTAATCAATCATTAGGGATATTAGGAGCAGGTGGACTGGATTTAAGTCAACAGACGATATCGATTATGTCGATACTGCTCTTTGCTGCAGTTATTGACTACTCATTATTCGTGTTCTCAAGGTATCGAGAAGAGCTGAAGGAGCATGAAAATAAATTTGAATCAATGAAATTAGCCATGAGGCAGACTGGAATGCCAGTTTTCTTCTCGGGTGGGACAGTTTTAGCTGCGATGTTAGTCTTGTTTTTTGCTGAATCAGGCGATTATCAAAACTTCGCACCAACATTTGCAACAGCGCTAGCCGTTATTATGCTAGCATCAATTACTCTAGTTCCAGCACTATTCACCTTATTTGGTAGAAAAGCGTTCTGGCCGAAAATTCCTAAGGCTGGAGACGAAAAACTTAAGAGTAATTCATTCTGGAGTAAGGTCGGTCGAGGAGTCGTCAAACGACCTATAGTATCCGTCGTATTAGTTGGAGTGTTTTTAATCATCTCAGCACTGAATATGTTCAATCTGGAATATGAATTTAATACTTTAAATTCATTCCCAGAAGATATGCCTTCCAGAGAAGGATATGAGATATTAGAAAATAACTTTGATGCAGGTGAACTAGCACCTACAACGGTATTGTATGAAGGGAATAAAGCATTAGATGAGGAGCAAATTGATAGTTTAAGGCAGGAATTAGCTAATGAGGCCCTCGTTAATGAAGTTCGAATGGATTCTACTGCAAAAGATGGAGCGGTAGTGAGTTACACCTTAACTTATTCCAAAAACCCTTATGAGACACCATCAATTGATGCATTAGAAACAACCATTGATCATTCTGAAGAAATAGTTTCAAACACGGGGTTAGAAGGTGAATTGTATTTTGCCGGTGAAACCGCTCGAATCGTGGACGACCGACAAACGAACAATCGAGATATCCTAGTCATTGTGACGCTTGAAACGATACTAATTTTCGTTATGCTCGTATTCTTAACAAGATCATTTAAAATGCCACTCTATATGATGGGCACGATTTTAGTTTCATTCTTAGCGGCATTAGGAGCTGGGATGTTCCTGACAGAACTCTTGTTTGATATAGGAACAATCAGTAACCGAGTGCCATTGTACGCTTTTGTATTCCTGGTGGCATTAGGAATCGACTATAACATCATCCTAGTCTCAAGGTTCCAGGAAGAGCGCGAAAAACATTCAGTGAAGAAAGCCGTGGAGCTCGCAGTAGCCAATACAGGTGGTGTGATTTCCTCAGCAGGCTTAATCCTTGCAGCGACATTCGCAGTTCTCATGACGCAACCGATTCAACTACTGTTCGTATTCGGATTTATCGTTGCAGTCGGTATTTTAATTGATACATTTATCATTCGAGGCATCTTATTGCCAGGAATGATTGTGTTGTTTGAAAAAGATAAATAAAAATATGAGAGCACACAGTTGAATGAGGCTGTGTGTTTTTATTAGTGGGGTGATCGGCCCGCTGGAGTAATTGTTGCACTCACAAGAATAATTGTTGCACACGCAAGATTAATTGTTGCACTCACAAGATTAATTGTTGCACACGCAAGAATAATTGTTGCATTCGCAAGAAAAATTGTTGCACTCGCAAGAATAAATGATCGCTCACGAGAATAAATGATCGCTCGCGAGAATAAATGAGCTCACAAAAAAGAGCCTATATTCACAGGCTTCGATTAAATATATTCTAGCAATTTAATATCAACTTCATCTACCGACTCTAGTCTTTCAGTTTGGTCCCACAACATAATTTCTGAAGTTTCATCGTTCTCTACAAAAGGTTGTAGCTGATTAATTTCAGCATAATAAACTGGATTATATTTAATCGAGTTTTTTGAGCGACTAAATACTTTCATAACGCCTCTGAACTCAAGGTTATCAACAATCTGGCCACTCTCTTCATAGAGTTCACGTTTAGCACAGTCTCTAGCAGTTTCACCTTTTTCCTGCTTGCCTGCAGGGAATTCCCATTGTTGACGAAAAACGCTATAGCACAAAAGGTACTTCCCATCACATTTGATGACATTAAAAGAGCCAGCTAAATCTTGGAACGAATCCAACTCTATCTCACTCAATTCAATAAAATCTAAAAACTCTAATCCGAAATTATTAACTGTCTTCATATATATTCCTCCCTTATGAGTTAGATAGATGCTGTATACATTCTTCTCTAATCTCCCATAGTTTAGAAAAACTTATATTCATTTGATTGTCTTTTACCCATTGTTTCAAAAAATCTTTGTGGAATTTAAGTTTTATATCACCGATTTGATCTGAAGAAATTTGTTTTTCAGTAATAAATTCTAGCTGATTGTTGGTCTCTAAACTAGTGTAATCATAAATATACCCTTGATATTTGAGGTAACAGTGTGCCTCTGGGATGTACTCTAAATTATATTCTTGCAAAACTTTACCTACACCTGGTGTGTTTTGGTTATTCATTTTAAAAATACCTGTATATAACTTGATGACTTCCATATTGTTCTCAACACAGAGTTTACGCAATAGAGCGTGTTTAGTACTGCATGTGCCTTTTCCTTCAGTAATTACTAAAGAAAAATTTGCTCGATCAGTATTTCGTTCATACGGTAGTTCCTTAACCCAACTAGCCGCCTGGTGAAAATCCAATATACCTTTGTCAATCATCCTGCTAGAGTAACTACCTTTTAACGGATTAAGTTTAAAGTTAGGTAGATGCATAAATTATCAACCTCTCACTAAAGACATTGATGGACGGCCCATGCCTGGTGGTCGTGAACTAATAAATCTTCCGCCATTCCCACATCAATCCATTTTGTAAAATGATCAATCTCAATTGGTTCTTGGAGTTTGTTTCCTAATTTAACTAAATAGAAACGCCCCTCATTTATTATGGGCTTCCCATTTCTAGTAATGAAATATCTGTGAGCTTCTCCAATAAACCTTTGCTCTTTAATCTCGAAACCAATCTCTTCTAGTAGTTCTCTTTCCAGGCAAGTTAGAACTGATTCACAATCTTCAATCCCTCCGCCTGGTAAAAAGTAATGCCCACTTGAAGTTTGTACGGTTAAAACTTTTTGTTTTGAATGATTGAGTATAACTGCGTAAGCACGGGGTTTAGGTTCATAATTTAAATCTTTTAATTTTTGACCAAAAATTACGATTCGTTCACCTTATTCTCAGCAATATGTTTAATTTCTAATGTGCGTCTCTCAATAAATCTTTGCATATATTTTTCTAGAAAAAGTTTATCTGCTATTTTACCGATAATGCCAAAAGGAGATTGATAGTCAAAAACATCTCGTATAATCGTTCCTTGTTCGACCTCTATAAATTCATGTGTATGGGTAAAAGATTTAAAAGCACCTTTAACCATTATATCTTTAAAATAATATGGACGGTTCATCTCTACGATTTTTGCAGTCAAACGCTGCCTAACACCTAAGTGCTTTGCTTCCCATGTCACCCAATCACCTTCATCCATTAATCCGTGGGTAACACCATCTATGGCAGCTTCTTGTGTATCGGAAGTAGTTTTCATATGTATATCGACATCTCTTGATAAATCAAAACACAGTTCAATAGGAGCTTGGACAAGAATCTCGTATTTAATCATTGGCATTGTTTTCCCTCTCACTATGGACTAGATATATAAAAAAAGGATAAATAATCACACCATGAATTATATATCCTTCAGTCTTAATAAAGTTATTTACTTATAAACAAATAATTGCTTGTTTGACTAACGTTTAACCATGGTAATAAATTTAACCGAACTTCTATAAAATTCCCTATCATTTGAAAAACCTACTTTAGCATAGAGACGAATGGCCCGTTGATTAAAATTCGCAACTGTAAGTCTCAACGGTTGGTGATCTAAATAATCAATAATAAATACCATAAAATCTCTTCCTAGACCTTGGCCAGTAAGTTCGGGTTTTAAACCTAAGCCAACATCTAGTAATTCTTCTTCATACACTCCATTCAACGCCCCTACCGGTACTTGAGCTGATTTGCCGGTACAGAAAAAACCGACTAACTCTTCTTTTTCATTTATTACAGCTGTATAAGCTTCATTCATTAACTCGTTTATAGTTTCTTTAGATTTACTCATATTGTAGAAATCATATGGCTCATCGTACTTCCAACTGGTTATTTCGTTTGCTCTTTCTTGGTTCATTTCTCTGGCAGAGAAGTGCATAATAATATTCTCCTAAATGTTGCATATTTGGTGCTCACCCAATCGTAACATACACAAATCTTTAAAAATGTAGTTTTTATCAATCGTTTGAAAAAGTTACAACTAGGTATGTTAAAGTTAGGCTAATATAAATGCGGAGGTGAATGCATGTCAGTAACTGATTTTAATGCAGCGAAAAAATGGTCTCAAGTCCCCAAAGATATACAGAAAAACATTACGAGTAATGTTTTTTGTGGAAGATGTGGTGGAGTCACAACCATAGTCGACTATAATATTAAGGACGATAACATGGGTATCATTTTAAAAGGTAAATGCATCAATTGCGATAAAGGTGTCGCTCGATTTGTGGAAGATTAAACTAGTAGTTTTATTCATGTTATAATTGTGGTATACAACAATGGGGCATTAGTTCAGTGGGAGAATGCTTCACTGGCAGTGAAGAGGTCGCCGGTTCGAGTCCGGCATGCTCCATAATAGTCTACCTTAATGACATCCCATATACATTTACATCTAAAAATTTCCTATCTTTATAAAAATGTTCAATTAATGTGCCTTCCTTTTTCATTCCAACTTTCCTCATAACTTTAATGGAACCTGGATTGTCAGTCAGAGACATGGCCCAAATTTTATTTAATAGAAGTTCATCTGATCCAAATTTAATTACTCTTTTAGCTGCTTCTGTTGCAAAGCCTTGTCCCCAATAGTCTTTTCCTATCCAATAAGCTATTTCTCCTCTTTTGTGGCGATGGTTTGGTCTGATCGACATGGTCCCAATTAATCTATTATCTTGTTGATTGTAAATAGCAAAAGGGTAAACTGATTCTTCTTCAATTTGTGAAGGGTGTTTAGAAATCCAATCTTTCGCAGAATCTATCGTATATGGATAGGGGATATTTAAAGTTGTGCGTGCTAAATCAGGGTCGTTCGCAAGTTCAACGACTCGTGGTGCGTCGTTTAATGTAAAAGGTTTGAGGATCAAACGTTCAGTTTGTAAGGTTAAATTCATTTCCAACACTTCTTTCTGTAAATACTAAGTCTTTCACCATTAAAAATATGTGAGAAACTAGTTAATATAATTCGACAAATTTTGTTATATTCCTTTATAAAAAAGGATTTTTTGGACTTATAAAGAAATTTTATTAAAGAAACTATTGACTCTATAGTGCACTCTAAGGTTTATGATTAGATTGGAGATAGCAATGCATTACAAAATTAGCGAATTCGCAGAGGTTACAGGTTTAAGTAAAGAAACGTTAAGATATTATGATGACATTGGATTGCTAGAGCCGGCTTATGTAGATCCAAATAGTCATTATCGTTTCTATGATGATGGTTCTTATTTTTTAGCTACTTTATTAGTTAAGTTAAGAACGTTTGGATGTACCATTCAAGAGATGAAACAGATTATGGATGATCAGTCTTTTGAGAATTTGGAAACTCTTTTATTAGAAAAAAGAGAAGAGATTAATAAAGAGATCAAACAGCTAACTGACAAGCGTGATGAATTAGATGAATTTTTAAAAGATGGAAAGGATGAAGGTTAATGGAATGGAAAGAAGAGCAAGTCATTAATGCAAACATTGAGACAGTATGGAGTCTGTTTCAACCGGATCAGATGCAACGAATCATGCCAAAGGTGGTCAAGCATGAATTAGTTGAGCATGTTGAAGGCGAAGTGGGAACGAAGTATGAACAATCTTATCAAGAAGGAAAAAGAGTAGAAACTTATATCGTAGAAACCTTAGGTCATACAAATGAACCTGAATATAAGTATTTAAAAGTAGGGTTTGTATTAGGAAAAGCTTTTGAAATAGAAACAGCTTATACGTTTAAAAAGATTGATGAACGTGAAACATTATTCATTTATGAAGGATCAAATAAAGGAGTTAATTTTGTCGGCCGCGCCATGCTAAAGTTAGCTGGAAAGAAAGCCAGTACAAAAGTGGTCGATGAATTCATGGAACGTGTGAAAGAAGAAGCCGAACAAGAAGAAACAAGTCATCAATATTAATATAAATAAAGCATTGAACTGTAAGTCAGCTCAATGCTTTTTCTAGTTACCTTGATTTAATAACTGATTAATATCCTCATTCAATTGGTTGATATTAGCTTCAGTTACCGATTTGCGACTGACTTTATATTTTTCTTTTAATTGCATGATTCTCTTAACGCTTTGGTCAATTCGCTCTTCAGTAATTTCTCCGTTCTCAACAGCTTTCTTAATTGAATTATAGGCATTGGTTATTTCGTTATAATCATGAGCGACCATAATGATATCGCTACCTGCTTGAATGGATTTTACGGCAGCTTGGCCAATGTCCACGTATTTAGTGATCGCTTGCATCGTCATGTCATCGGTGATAACCACCCCATCATAGTTTAATTGCTCTCTCAATAAGTCTGTAATGATCGGTTTTGAGTAGGATGAAGGGTGACTGTCATCGATTTTTGAATATAATATATGTGCAATCATGACCACATCTGCTCCGTCACGAATGGCGTTTTGAAATGGCTTAAGCTCAAGTTCTTTTAATTGTTCAATACTTTTTCTGCTAACGGGCAGTTCAATATGTGAATCAGCTTTGGTGTCTCCATGACCTGGGAAGTGTTTTATGACAGGAATAATTTGTTGCGATTCGATGCCCTTCATTAATTGAATTCCATGGTTCGAAACCTTCTCGGTTGTATTGCCAAACGCTCGATCACCAATGACTGTGTTATTTGGATTACTGTTAATATCTAAAACAGGTGCGAAATTGATATTGAAACCAAATGCATTTAACTGTTTACCTAAGAGCTCGCCAAAATCAAAAGTAAATTCAAGATCATTAACTTCTCCAATTTTTTCGTTAGTTGGCAACGATTTGATCCCTGGTAATCGGGTAACTCGTCCTCCTTCTTGATCTACGCCAAGTAATAAGGGGAGTGGGTTTTCTGAATTGGTCTTCTTAATGTCATTCACTAATGATGCGATTTGACTAGGGTTGTTTAAATTATCTGAGAAAAAAATGACCCCGCCAAGATGGTAATCTTTAATTAGAGACCGGTCGTTGTCATTGAGTGTTGTTCCTGAAACACCACCCATAATTAATTGACCAATTTTCTCATCTAAGCTCATGTCTAAAGACTCGTTTTCTATTTCAATCTTTTGTTTCGTCTCTTCATAGGTATCATTAAAGCCTTTAATATATTCAAATGATTCTTCTTCCTCTGAATTAGTACTGAAAGTTATAACTAGTAATAAACAGACAATTACTAAAGCAGCCAGTGTCCAATGCTTTTTATTCATTATAGACCCCCGTCTAATTTTTATATTGCGTAGGAAAAATTATGTATTATTACCTATTGTACAATAAAAAACCTAAAAGACTTAAGCCTTTTAGGTTAAATATTATATTTATCTGATCGCTCCATGAGGTAAAATCGCATGAGCTCCTTTAGAGCCGTTAACAACTTGGGTAATACGCAGGTCGACAACCGTGCTGGCTAGAGCTGTCGCTTCAGTTTTCTTTATACCATATAGGTTTTGAATCAGTTGCACCATTTCATCCAATGCGGTAGCTGTTGCTTGATTTAAATCCTCATGAAATCCAAACGTCACCCATCCAGAAGGCGTCCATGCGTGTGGCATCGTTAGTGTCATATCTTCGTGAACTGTTAACGTGACATCGACTAAATCCATTGGCGCTTCAATCGCGGTACCTGACACTTCACCGTCACCTTGTACGGCATGTCCGTCACCGATTGAAAATAAAGCTCCATCGACAGCGATCGGTAAATACAGACTACTGCCTCTGACTAACTCTTTACAATCAATATTGCCTCCGCAGTAACGGGGAGGAGCTGTAATATGTACACCAGGTTCTTCAGGCGCAACGCCCATTAATCCCATAAAAGGTTGAAGTCCAACATGAAGCTCACGACCGCCAATTTGGGTGGTGCCTGTCATGGTCTTCGCATTAAGTTCCCAATCGAGCTGAATATTTTCCTCATCTGTCAGTCCAAGTGCTTCATTTTGCCAACTATTAAAACCTCCTGCCCAATTGTTTCCATACCATCCAGGCACAAGGTCATTGGTTCTTACTTCTAGTACCATCCCTTTTTTGGCCCCTTCAATTTTAATTGGACCTATGATAGGATGCCCAAATACTTCTTCATTTTCTCTTGAATCAAACATGACACGCTCTTCGCCTTTAGATTTGGAATATCCCCATTTAATGTCAGGTGTGGTCAATTGTAATGTATCGCCTGATTGTATTGTTAAAATAGGTTCATAGTCTTTACTAAACGATCTATGAAGATTTTCTGTCTTTAGGTCTAGTTTATGAATCATTGCTGCTCCCCCTCAATTGAGTAATTTTTATCAGCATAATATTCTTTACTCGATTAATCAACGAAAACCTTTCAATTGTCGGGCTGTGAAACTTATGGCAAAATAAATAACAATATTCAAAATATTTTGGAGGGGGAGCCTATGCAGAAAAAAGAATTTTTAGATCAACTAAGAATGCTAGCAAATATCCCGGGAACACCTGGACAGGAGATGAAAGTTGTTCAGGAACTCGTAATGAATTTTGAGTCTGTGTCAGACTGCGTTGAAGTAGACCAAATGGGAAATCTTTACGCTTATTTAGATGGCGATAAACCTGGACCTAAAATGATGGTCTCTGCACATTCGGACGAAATCGGGTGTATCGTTCAAAGAATTGATGATAATGGATTCATACGTATTGAAAAAACGGGTGGGGTCCTTGAATCACTATTAGTTGGACGTAAAGTTAATGTGAAAGGACACTTTGGTGTCGTAGGTGTAAAAGCTGGTCATCTGCAAACGCCTGAGGAAAGAAAACGTCAACCTGCTACAAGTGAATTATATGTAGATGTTGGTGCAAAGTCCTATGAAGAAGTGTTAGAGATGGGCATTCAAATTGGTGATTCAATTACATACATTAGTGAAATTGAACAATTTACAAATGAAGATTTAATCTGTGGTAAGGCGATTGATAACCGAAGTTGCTGTGTACTTTTAGTTGAGTTGTTTAAGCTTTGGAACATCGTGATTTTAGCGGTACGTTAGTCGGTGTAGTGACCGTACAAGAAGAAGTTGGACTTCGCGGAGCCAAAGTAGCTACATACAAAGTCAATCCTGATTATGCGTTTGTGATTGATACGATTCCTTGTGCGGATACACCTGACAGTCTTGGAACACTGCCTGTTGGTATTGGAAAAGGACCTGTGATCCCAGCATTAGCTGGTAGTTCAATACGCGGTAATATTATGGCTCCACAAATGAAAAAATTAATAACAACTTATGCAGAACAAACGAACATACCTTACCAACTAGCTGTTTTACCTGGCGCATCGTCAGACGTTTCAGCCGTTCATCTTGAGCGTGAAGGGGTTTTAGCTGGAGCTATAACCTTCCCACGGAGATATTCACATTCACCAGTTGAAATGGCTGATTTGAATGATTTTGTTAAAGGTTTAGATCTTCTAAAAGCAATCATAGAAGATAATGAAAACTGGGGAAGTATGGATTTTATATAGATTGAAGGGATTGTGAAAGTTCATGAATCGAATTATGGTTCTTGGCGTCTCAGCAGGTGTAGGAAAATCAACCTTTGCCAGGCAGCAAGGGAAGATTTTGAATATTGACGTGTACCATTTAGATTATTATTTTTGGAAGCCTAATTGGGTCCAAGCTTCCATAGAAGAATTTTCTGACAGCCAACGAAAAATTGTCGCTCACGATCAGTGGATTATTGAAGGTAACTATGCGCCCACATACGACATTCGAGCTGAAAAGGCTGACACGATTATTTATCTCGAACTTCCTTTAAGAATCTGTTTATATCGGGTTTTCAAACGATTTTTTATGAATGTTGGAAAGTCTCGTCCAGATATGGGCGAAGGGTGTAAAGAGAAAATTGATTACGAGTTTTTAAAGTTTATTTGGACAACTTATCACCCTCGAAAGAAAAAGATGGCTGAAAGGTTACGTGACTTTCAACAAATTGGACCTCATAAAACAGTTATTATGCTAAAAAGTAAACAAGAAATTCAAGATTTTTTGAAAGAAATGGGGAAGAAAATTGATTAAACAAGAGTTGTTTATTGAAGTGCCTATAGATCAATTACAAGAAAAAATGGCTCGCGGGGAATTAACCTCTCGCGATTTAGTCTTAGCATATTTGGATAGAATTGCTCAATTGGATCATGATGGACCTCTATTAAATTCGATTGCTGAGGTTAATCCAGATGCATTGTTCATCGCAGAAGCATTAGATCAAGAACGTAAGGAAAAAGGTGCTCGAGGACCACTGCATGGGATTCCAATTGTTCTTAAGGATAATATTGATACTGGAGATAAAATGCATACGACTGCTGGTTCATTAGCTTTAAGGGATCATGTAGCGGATAAAGATTCTTTTGTAGCTAAACAATTACGTGAAGCGGGTGCAGTCATTCTAGGAAAAGCTAATCTGACTGAGTGGGCCAACTTCATGACTGAAGGCATGCCGAATGGCTATAGTTCACGTGGTGGACAAGTGCTAAACCCTTATGGACCTGGCAAATTAGATACAGGTGGATCAAGCTCTGGCCCTGGGTCAGCTGTTGCAGCTAATCTTGCTAGCGTATCGATTGGAACAGAAACATCAGGGTCGATTTTAAGTCCTGCGAGTCAACATTCATTGGTGGGAATTAAACCAACCGTTGGAACCGTGAGTCGCTCTGGTATTATTCCGATTTCACATACTCAAGATACGGCAGGGCCATTGGCTAAAACAGTAGTGGATGCTGTTCATGTTTTCCAAGCCATTATCGGCAAAGATGAAGATGATGCTGCGACTGGAAAAGCGCGACATTTTTTTAGACAAGATTTATCTCGTCATTTGATTAAGGATGGGCTAAAAGGTAAGCGCATCGGTATTGCTCGTGAAGCTTATTTTGAATCGGTTGATGAAGAAAAACGTGAGTTATTGAATGAGGCCATCAAGGTTTTAGAAGCGCAAGGTGCAGAAATCATGGATGTGACGATTCCTACAACTAAGCATGAATGGGGATTGGGTGTCATGATTCATGAATTCAAAAATAGCTTAAATGCTTACTTGAAAACAGTTTCTAATGATGTACCTGTGCGTTCGATTAAAGACGTTATCAATTTTCATAATGACCATGAAGAAGACACATTGAAATACGGACAGAAATGGTTTTTAGAAGCTGAGAAGACATCAGGTTTATTAACGGACAACGACTATTTAAAAGAGTTGTTAGACGATCAACGCTTGTCTAAAGAAGAGGGTATAGATTACACATTGAATCAACATAACATTGATGCGATTGTATTCCCAAATAATATTGGTGCAGGGATCCCTGCTAAGGCAGGCTACCCATCTATCACAGTTCCAGCCGGATTGACTGAAAAAGGTGAACCAGTGGGCATCACATTTACTGGAACAGCTTTTTCAGAGCCGACTTTAATTGAAATTGCTTATGCATACGAGCAAGCGTCGTCGATGCGAGTGGCACCGAAGTTGTAAAGAGAGCTTAAGGCTCTCTTTTTTTTATTGAATAAAGAGAAAGGCAAATATTTTCCCGAAAAAGGCAAATAAAATTTAAAAATAAGCAAATAAATTTTTAAAATAAGCAAATAAAAAATTAAATGAAGCAAATTTTGAACTTCTGTCAATAAAATGGACATTTTTCACCCTTAGTTTGGCGAACCTATTTTTCTTCCGCACGACGTTGAAAACGTCGCTTGGAGGCCCTGCCATGAAACAATCGTTTTGGAAAAAA
>NZ_SOPW01000016.1 GCF_004402015.1 Filobacillus milosensis | reverse complement strand
CTTCTTCAGGATAAAATCGATTTTTACCCATAAAGAAAAACACCTCCTAAATTGTCGAATACTTTTACATACGACATAGGGGGTGTTTTTTCCTGTCTCATATTATTGGGTCACTCTATAAGGTGGAACGGGGTTTTTTTAGTGCAGTTTAAGTCTTCTTTTAATTAAATCAGTCTATTTTCTCTCTAAATTCTACATATCATGATCCGATTTTTGTTTTTGCCGTGAATGATTTCGCTGTTTAACTTTGTGCGATCCTTGCATCGGTTTGCCGTATGTCTGCTTCGGACTCTTTGGTAAATTTGGTTCTTCCTGCTGTTTTGGCCCTTTGGGTTTTCCGCTCATTTCTATCTCCTCCTTTGCTGATTTACGGATAGCTTTTGACAAGGGGAAGAAATCTATACTTTGGAAAGCCAAATTCTCACCGCATTTCCCTAATTCAGTTTTGCGTATATTATCTTCCAACCTTGGATCATGATTATTTGTTTTTTAATAAGGTGTTTCCCCTTTTAGGAGAATATGTGGTTTTAATAAAATAGAAAACGAATTTTTTTATCCTTCAAATACTTTATACCTCCTTATTTAAAGTCTTATAAGTAAACAACTTCCAGTAGAATATCTTTTTAAAAAGCATATAGTACAAAGTAACTAAGATATTCTTTTTCAATTTGTTATCGCAATATCTAATTTTAGTAAAAAAGTTTTACTTTCTTTCAATTTTCGACAATAAAGGACACTAAAAATAGGTTATTATACTTATAAAGGTTGTTCATATAACGATATTAAACGATATAAAGATTTTCTAAAATTAAGGAGGTTATTTAATGAGTTCTGAATTTTTATCCATCGGTGAGGTACTTAGCCATATAAAAGATGTGAATAATTTAGAAGAGCGTGCGAAGACAGTTCAAAAATTTGTAGATAAAGATAATGAGTACGGTCGATACTTAGAAAGTGGCTCAGCAACTTTAATGAATGTAGTATCAGAAGATTCGGGAGAAAATAGAGAGTGCATTCTGTGGAATGTCAATCATTATCTCAGTCTAAATAGAAATATAGACGTAATTGAAAAAGCGTGTCAAGCTTTACGTCAATTTGGAACTGGATGTGGAACTTCTGCATCTTCGTGTGGAATGACTTCATTGCATAAACAAATAGAACACAAGATAAGCGAAATGGTAGGAAAAGAGGATGCTGTTCTATTCCCTACTGGATACACGACAAACCTAGGTGCAATATCATATTTAGTAGGTAACAAAGATTTAATTATTTTTGACCGCGAAAGTCATTCATCAATTATTAACGGCATTAAATTGTCTAATGCAAAAAGGTGGATGTCATTTAAACATAATGATTTAAGTGACTTAAGCAGGAAATTGCAAAAGTTTGAAAACACATTTGAGAACATTTTTGTAATAGTTGAATCAGCCTACTCAATGAGCGGTGACCTAGCACCATTAAAGGAACTAACTAAACTAAAAGATTCACATAATTTTTACTTGTATGTAGATGAGGCGCACACTTTTGGCATTTATGGTGAAAAAGGACAAGGCTATTGTTATGAAGAGGGAGTAACCGATAACGTTGATTTTATTATGTCGACTTTATCTAAAGCAACAGCTTCTGTAGGTGGATTCTTGGCTGCAAATAAGGAATATTGCTCCTTGATAAGATATTCTGATCCATACTTATTTCAAGCGTGTTTGACACCTGCGGATGCCGCTGTTGTACTCGCATCTCTAGAGGAAATAGAAAAAGATCCGTCATTAATAACTAAACTTCATGCTAATAACTATTATATGCGTCATTTATTAACAGCTAAAGGGTTTAATCTTGGGAATAGCGCGAGTCCAATCATTCCAATATTTATTGAAGACCATCAAAAATTAAGAATGGTGGTAAAAGATCTTTACCTTCAGGGTATTTATTCTACTCCCATCGTTTTTCCGGCTGTGAAGATGAATCAAGGGAGAATTAGATTAATAGTTAATTATGCACATACCAAGGAGCAGATTGAATATACGGTAAATACATTAGAAGATATTTGCCAAAAACATCAAGTAATAGATAATGAGTTCAGTGTGCCTATCTAAAAGGGAGACAAGGAGGTAAAGTATGGCTATAAAAGGAAAACAACTAGAGCTGGGCTTGCATCCCTTTAAATTAAGTTTTAAGGATTTATCACTAGAGAAAGAATATAAAGCGGATTATGATAACGAAATACGAGAATTTAACAGAATGGGCATTGTCCTTTCCTACTTTGCATGGCTTGCTTTTGGTATATTTTCATATGCAGGCAATCTTAATCATTTTTTTCATATTACTTTAGTAATAGTCTTCGGTCTATATCCGATATTTACTTTGAATCTACTGATCTTATCTTCACAACAATATCTGAGGTACTTTCAGGTTCTAACCGCTTTATCTAATGTTGCTGCAGGCCTTAGTATAATATATATTGGTCAATTTATATTAGACAAAAACCTTGTAACCATTAGCGGGGTATTTGTTGTCATTTTATTTGCGTTTTTTATTTTAAGGTTGAGATATAAAATAGCAGTATTGACCTCATTAATATATGTTACGGTATATCAATTTACCATGATTGGTGAGAATGAAAGCGGGATACTTTCCTTAACTCTATGGGTGGTTGAAATTACTTGTATTATAGGTGGGAATCAGCTAGAACGAGCCAACCGAAAATCATTTCATCAGAATAAAATGCGCCAAAAGGCCGAAGAGAGAAGCAGTTATTTAGCCTATCACGATATGTTAACCGGGCTTCCTAATCGATTTATGTTTACTGAAAAGCTTAGGAAGCTTATAAAGAATGGCAGTCAGTTTGCAGTTTTATTCATCGATTTAGATCAGTTTAAAAAGATAAATGATACTCGTGGTCATACCATTGGAGATCAAATATTACAGCTGGTCGCACAACGTTTACTTAAATCTGTCAGTAAAGAGGATATTGTGGCGCGTTTAGGAGGCGATGAATTTACTATTATTTTGCCTTCTAAAACGAAAACAGAAGTGGCTCATTTTGCTGAAAAAATAGTAACCGACATTAGGACGCCTTTTTTTGTTGAGAACTCTAAATTTCATTTAAAAGCCAGTGTTGGAATTAGCTTATTTCCAGTAGATGGAGAAAACCTTGAAGCTCTACTTAAAAACTCAGATATCGCAATGTATAGTAGTAAGGAATATGGCGGGAACAACTACAGGTTTTTTAATAACTCTATGAATAGCTTACTTGAGGAAAAAGTCAATCTTGAACGGATGCTTCATTCTGCATTGGCAAATGAAGAATTTCTTGTTTATTATCAGCCACAAATAGATCTTCGCACAGGACAAATATTTGGTGCTGAGGCTCTTATTCGTTGGGAACATCCACATCAAGGGATGATTCCTCCAGATCAATTTGTCCCAATTGCGGAGGAAACAGGGCTAATAGGTCCTATCGGTGATTGGGTATTAAGAACCGCATGTTTTCAAGCCAAAAGATGGAATCGTGAGCATGAACATCCTATCCGCATAGCAGTCAACCTTTCTGTTAAACAACTTATTAATGGAGATATTGTTTCAAGTGTTAGCAAGGCCCTTCACGAAACAGGGCTGGATCCGAATCTATTGGAACTTGAATTGACAGAGAGTATTTTCATGCAAGATGCCAAATTCATGGTATCTACTTTAAATGAACTGAAAAAATTGGGTGTCCGAATTTCAATAGACGATTTTGGGACCGGTTATTCTTCTTTAGCTTATTTAAAGGATTATCCGATTGATTCATTAAAAGTTGACCGAACTTTTGTTCATAATTTATTAAATAATAAAAAAAATACTGCTATTGTCTCTGCTGTTATAACTTTGGCACGACGCTTAGGAATTAGATCTGTGGCTGAAGGAATTGAAAATGCAGAACAATTGAATTTCCTTGAAATGGAAGGTTGTGATTTGGCCCAAGGTTATTACTTTAGTCGTCCGTTATCTGAGGACCAAATGAATGATTTACTGGGGCATTCATCTGTAAGTGCCTTTCAATGGGTTTGTAGTTAGCTAAAAAGTATAATTAAGTGTAGCATACTGCTTTATATTAAAAAAGAGAGAAAAGCTCAAAACGCTCTTCTCTCATATAATGACAATTACTTCGTTTGTTTTATAATGAAATTCCTCAAGAAACAGAAAAGCCTTTTGATTCTTTCACGCCATTTTCTTCTGCAAACTCATCAAGCAAAGCACGAACTTCATCGGTGGACTCTGTGCTCATCAGGCGATGTCTCAATTCACTTGCTCCATGGAAACCGCGAACGTAAATTTTAAAGAAACGACGAAGCGGTCTGAATAGGCGTGGCTCAAGTTCTTCGGAATACTTGTCATGAAGATCGAGTTGCAGACGTAAAAGGTCCAGCAGTTCTCCACTAGAATGCTCTTTCTTATCTTTTTCGAAGCAGAACGGATTATGGAAGACACCACGTCCAATCATGACACCATCGACTCCATACTTCTCAACAAGTTCAAGCCCTTTTTGACGGTCAGGGATGTCTCCGTTGATTGTCAGAAGCGTATGAGGGGCCACTTCATCACGAAGTTTCTTGATCTCCGGAATCAGCTCCCAGTGAGCATCGACGTTACTCATTTCTTTTTTTGTACGAAGGTGGATCGAAAGGTTAACAATGTCTTGTTCAAGAATGTGTTTAAGCCATTCGTGCCACTCGTCAACTTCTGTATAACCTAATCGAGTCTTCACACTTACGGGTAGGCCTCCTGCTTTCGCTGCCTGGATGATTTCTGCTGCAACATCTGGGCGACGGATTAGTCCACAACCTTTACCTTTGGTTGCAACATTAGGCGCTGGACACCCCATATTAATATCGACTCCACGATAACCCATTTCGGCCATACCAATACTCATTTCACGGAAGTACTCTGGCTTATCTCCCCAGATATGGGCGACGATTGGTTGTTCATCTTCTGTGAAAGTTAGACGTCCCCGTAAACTGTGCTTTGCTTTCGGATGGCAATAGCTTTCTGTATTTGTAAACTCTGTAAAGAACACATCAGGTCTTGCTGCTTCACTTACGACATGTCGAAAGACGACATCTGTTACAGCTTCCATCGGTGCCAGAACAAAAAACGGTCGCGGCAACTCATGCCAAAAATTATCTTTCATAGTATATCTAAACCCTTTCCTTAAGGGAAAATGTTCCCAAACTAAAAGTGAAAATGTCTTATATGAATCGTGAATGGATTTCAACTTATATATTTTAATAGAATCAAACGAATAGTGCAAGGGAACAAGTTGTCTTTGTTTTGATGAACTGTATCATAAGTGAATAAAGACAAAAAACAAGCCAAAATACTCTGATAGGGGACATGCCAAACTTCGACTTGTTTAAGCTATTTTCAGCTTCATTTTTTAGATTTTTTGCCAAGTCTAATTAAATAGATTGCCATAGACAGATAAGTTATTAATAGGAGTAACAAAAATACTGGTGTGGACAAAATATTTTGGACGAACATCAAGAATTTCACCTCGGTAATGGTTTAGTCAGTATAGTGGAACAGGGAATATGTAATAGAAAATAGCTGCTGCTGGTAACGCAAGAATAATGGCTATAGCAGGTTTTCTATAGTGGATGAGTAAAAATATAAACAATGAGGTGTTTAACCAAATATTGTGCCAGCTACTCCACCCTTCTCCGTATACAAACATTCCTTTACTAGCAAATAATGCCTCAATAATGGTGTAGAAAATTATCCAAACTGCTACATATATTACTTTTGCAGGTCGAGCTGAAGGCATTCGCTGGAAAAATATAATAAGGGTTACCGGACATATATAAAATGTGAAGAATAAATTAATCGTCATATGGTTTAACCATTCTGCAGTGATACCCTGAAAAGCCCAGAGTAATTGGTCATGATAAATTGTGTTATAAGTCATGTTTATGGCAATAAAAAATAAAACCGTAGGATATTGGTCTTTTACACGTGACCAATCAATAAATTTATAAGCAAATAATGTCCAAACAATCAAAACTAATATTAAATACATAGTCCACCCCTGATAGTAGATACTATTTGGTATTATCGACAAAATTAACCATTTTTATGCGATAGATATTTGATAGAGAAGGATGTCCCTGTAGTAATTTCTAAAATGTGGTGTTGAAATTAGTTACAAATAAATTAAATTCAAGTGCAACTAGCATTCCATTTTTCACGTCAAATAAGTAAATAAGAAAAAGGGGTGATAGAATGAAAAAATTACTTTCGATTACATTGTTAATTGGAGTATTGATCATTGCAGGGTGTGGACAAAGCGCCACAGGCGAAACGGATGATCCTACCTCTGTGGATGAAGAAAATCAAACGGAGCAGGATGAATCAAACGGGTCTCAATCTGATGACAAAGAGAATAAAGAAGGTAAGGATAGCAATAATTCAAAAGATGAACCTTCAAGTCAAGATAATGAACAAAATGAAAACACAGAGGACGAAGGTAGTGAGAATCAAGATAATGAAAAAGAAAAAAATGACACAGAATCTATTGATCAAGGAAGAGCAAAAACAGTTTTAACGGAATATGAAGAGGCATTTAAAAAGGTTGTCAGCTACACTAATGACCAAGGTAAACAAAAAGAATATACAACAAAGGAAGGTTTAAAAGAGCACTTTATGCACTTTATGTCCGATGAGTTGGCAACATCGATGGTCGATACGTATTTTGAAGAAAAAGAAGATGGGCTATATGTCAAAGCAATGGATGGACCTACATTCTTACAAGAAGACAAAGAGTTTTCATTTACGCAAAATAAAGATGGTAGTGTGTCAATCATTCAAGAACGTAATAATGAATTGACTGGCCACGTGGAAATGGAATATAAATTAGTTAACAAAAATGGGTATTGGATTGTTAATGAGGTTGAGAGCCGTAGTTTAGAGTCCAACAATGAAGGTTAATAGAGTAAAGCTAAAAAGTGCCTGACTTCAATTAGAAGTCAGGTACTTTTGGTTGTCATTATTTTTTATTTACAGAAGCGTCATGAATGGAATCGACCGCTTTTTGTAAGCTTTGGTTGAATTCAGCATCAGACTGATCGGCATGTAAATCACTTGCTAATGCGCGTGAGAAGCTCGCAATTAGGCCGTCATTTTCTTTTAGCTTTTCGTTAGCTTCATCACGAGAGTATCCTCCAGATAAAGCGACGACACGAACCACGTTAGGGTGCTCGATTAATTCTTTATAAAGATTAGCTTTTGTTGGAATAGTTAGTTTTAGCATCACTAGTTGATCTGAAGAAAGCTCGTTTAGATGTTTGAGGATTTCTTCTTTCAACATATCTTCGCATTTTTCTTTATCAGAGCTGTTAATATCAACTTCTGGCTCAATAATTGGAACTAAGCCAGCTTCGATAATGCGTTTAGCAATATCAAACTGCTGGTCAACAACGGCTTTAATACCTTCTTCATTTGGCTCGTGAATGACTGAACGCATTTTTGTACCAAAAATATGACGTTCGTTTGCACGACGTAGCGTTTCATCCAGGTCGTGAATTGGTTTCATCATTTGAACACCGTTTTCCTTTTCGGCAAGACCTTTATCAACCTTTAAGAAAGGAACGACCCCTTTGTCCGCAAGATAGTCGCCAGTATATTTACCTTCGATTTCACGGTCCATGGTTTGTTCAAATAGGATTGCACCAAGAATCTTCTCTGAACTAAAGGCAGGTGATGTAATAATTCTAGTTCTCATATCATGGACTAGCTTAAACATTTCATCATCGTTAGAATAAGCAGTTTCAGGTACGCCGTATGCAGCTAAAGCTTTTGGCGTACTTCCGCCACTTTGGTCAAGCGCTGCGATAAATCCGTCATTGTTTTTGATTTTGTCAAAATGTTTGTCGTTCATTGTTTCCACTCCTTTATATCATTTCAAAATTAGCATCTATATATAATCTTACCACTCTATAGCAATCTATGTCAGTCAATATAATGATTCGTCTGTGTAAGGAAAAAATCACTATCCTGCAATCTGCAGAATAGTGATTTTAGATTAATTTCGAATGAGGTGGTCAAAGGCTGCAAGAGCTGATGTAGCACCTTCACCCATCGAAACAATAATCTGGTTATAAGCACTGTTTGTACAGTCACCTGCTGCAAAAACACCAGGAATATTCGTTGCAGTACTTTTATCTGTAATGATTTCGCCGATTTTATTACGATCAACTTGGTCACCTAACCAGTCTGTATTAGGGATTAAACCAATTTGAACGAACACACCTGCGAGTTTGATATGCTTCTCATCACCTGATTCAAGGTCAACGTATGATAATCCATTAACGTTGTCATCACCAGTGATTTCAGATGTTTTAGCATTTGTTAGAACTGTAACGTTTGGTAGGCTGTACAGGCGTTTTTGTAAAACTTCATCAGCCTTAAGCTCTGAATTATATTCAAGTACCGTGACATGATTTACAATTCCAGCAAGGTCAATGGCAGCTTCAACACCTGAGTTACCACCACCGATCACTGCAACGTCTTTACCTTCGAATAATGGTCCGTCACAGTGTGGACAGTAAGCGACACCTTTGTTTTTGAACTCTTCCTCACCAGGTACACCGATTTGACGCCAGCGTGCACCAGTAGAAATGATGAGCGTTTTACTCTTAAGCTTTGCACCATTTTCTAATTCGAGCTCGAAAAGGTCTTTCTTTTCTAGGCCTTTAGCACGCTGTAAGTTCATAATATCAACGTCATAATCTTTTATGTGTTCTTCCAATGCTGCTGCAAGTTTAGAGCCTTCTGTGTTTTTAACGCTGATAAAGTTTTCGATCGTAAGTGTATCTAGAACTTGGCCACCTAAGCGTTCAGCGACAATCCCTGTGCGAATCCCTTTACGTGAAGCATAAACCGCAGCACTTGCGCCAGCAGGACCTCCACCGACGACAAGAACATCATATGGGTCTTTATTTGAGAGTTCATCTGCACTTAAGCTTTTGCCTAATTTCGCTAAAATTTCTTCAAGAGAAATTCGTCCATTACTAAATGGCTCGCCATTGAGGTAAACAGCTGGTACAGCCATAACATCTTTTGCTTCAACTTCTTCTTTAAACGAAGCACCATCAATCATTGTGTGAGAAATGTTAGGGTTTAACACACTCATGATGTTTAAGGCTTGTACAACATCTGGACAGTTATGGCAGGAAAGACTGACATACGTCTCAAAGTGGTATTCACCATCAAGGTCTTTAATCTGGTCGATCACGTTTTGTTCAACCTTAGGTGGACGACCACTTACTTGAAGTAACGCCAGAACTAACGAAGTGAATTCATGCCCTAACGGTACACCAGCAAATGTAACTCCGGAGTCTTTTCCTACACGGTTTACACTAAAGCTTGGTGTGTGTTCTAGGTCAGTTTTTTCAATTGAAATTTTAGTTGACATGGCAGCTAGTTCATCAACTAGTGCTTGTGTTTCTTCTGATTTTTCATCAGAGTCTGTACTAACTTTAAGGACTAAGTCGTCTTCAAGTAACTGAAGGTACTGACTCAATTGTGACTTAATTTCTGCATCAAGTGCCATGTGTCAAATCTCTCCTTAAATTTTACCTACTAAATCAAGGTTTGGCTTAAGTGTTTCTCCGCCTTCTTCCCATTTTGCCGGGCAAACTTCGCCTGGGTTATTGCGTACGTATTGTGCTGCTTTAATTTTGTTAATTAGTGTGCTTGCGTCACGGCCAATACCTTCTGCGTTAATTTCAACAGCTTGAATTACGCCATCAGGATCAATGATAAACGTACCACGATCAGATTGACCTAAGTCTTCAACGTAAACATCAAAGTTACGTGAAAGTACGTGAGCAGGGTCACCAATCATTGTGTAAGTGATTTTCCCAATTGTTTCTGATGTATCGTGCCATGCTTTATGAGTAAAGTGAGAATCTCTTGAAACAGAGAATACTTCAACACCAAGTTCTTGAAGAGCTGGGTATTGGTTTTGAAGGTCTTCAAGTTCAGTTGGGCATACGAATGTAAAGTCTGCTGGGTAGAAGCAAACGACACTCCAATGACCTTTGAAATTTTCTTCTGTAACGTCGATAAATTCACCGTTTAAATATGCTTGAGCTTTAAATGGTTCTACTTCTTTTCCGATTAAAGACATAATTGAAATTCCTCCTAAAATAATTTTTACTATAGATAGTCTAACCAGTATTGTTATTAAAATTACATATCTATAATAATTATTAAGTAACATTAGATATTATAAATGCTCAAGAATCTATGTCAACGAATAAGCTAACTATCATAATAATGGGATTTTTCCTAATTTTTAAACAAATTCATAACACAGATTTTTTTAAGCAAATGAATCACTGAAATCAACCAAACATTTTTCACAAATGCTATCAATCAGACAATGCGACTTTAAAATAACAGCAAAATATTATATAATAATAAACGAATATAATATCATAAATTGTTGGTATTTAGTATATAAAAATATAATTTAAAGAGTTTTGGAAACCAGGTAATACCCTGGCTTTTTGTGATGTTTAAGTAAGCAACACAGACATATCTTTAAAATCTTACGGTATAGGAAGGTAAACATGAGCAACGGACAAACTAAAACAGACGTTATTTTAATTGGCGCCGGCATCATGAGTGCGACGTTAGGTTCGCTTCTAAAAGAATTGGTACCGGAATGGGAAATTAAAGTGTTTGAGAAATTAGATAAAACAGGTGAGGAAAGTTCAAATGAGTGGAACAATGCAGGAACTGGACACGCTGCGTTATGCGAACTGAACTACACCAATGAAAAACCAGACGGATCGATTGATATTAATAAGGCAATCAAAATCAATGAGCAGTTTCAGGTTTCTAAACAATTCTGGTCATACCTTGTAAATAGAAATCTACTAACGAATCCTCAAGAGTTCATCATGCCTCTACCTCATATGAGTTTAGTGCGTGGTGAGGACAACGTTAATTTTCTAAAGAAACGTTTCGAAGCTATGTCTAATAAACCATTATTTGAGGGGATGGAGTTTTCTGATGACCCTGAAAAATTAAAAGAGTGGATTCCTCTTATTATGAAAGATCGCCAATCAAACGAACCGGTAGCTGCGACAAAAATTGATGATGGAACAGATGTCAATTTCGGGGCTTTAACACGAAAAATGTTTGACTATTTAAGTACTCAAAATGTCGAAGTGAATTATAAACATAGCGTGGAAGATATCCAACGAAATTATGAAGGGTTATGGGAGCTTACGGTACGCGATGAAAAGAGTGGTGAAGTGACTCGTCATCAGGCTAAGTTCGTCTTTATTGGTGCTGGTGGAGGTAGTCTGCATTTATTACAGAAATCTGGTATTCCTGAAGGCAGAGGAATTGGGGGCTTTCCAGTAAGTGGACAATTTATGGTGTGTAATAACCCAAGAGTCATTAAGCAACATCATGCAAAAGTCTATGGTAAAGCTCCAGTGGGTGCACCACCGATGTCTGTACCACACCTTGATACGAGATTTATCGATAATAAGAGATCATTATTGTTCGGACCGTTTGCAGGTTTTTCACCGAAATTCTTAAAAACGGGTTCAAGAATGGACTTGATTACATCTGTGAAGCCTTATAACCTTCTAACGATGTTATCAGCAGGGGTTAAAGAAATGCCATTAACGAAATATTTAATCGAACAAGTAATGTTATCGAAAGAGAAACGTATGGAAGCGTTACGTGAATTTATCCCTGATGCTAAAAGTGAGGATTGGGACTTAGTTGTCGCAGGGCAACGTGTTCAAATCATTAAAGATACTGAAGCGGGTGGAAGAGGAACCCTTCAGTTTGGTACAGAGGTTGTGAGTGCCGAGGATGGGTCCATTGCAGCACTGTTAGGAGCTTCACCTGGTGCTTCAACAGCGGTTCAAGTAATGCTTGAAGTTATGGAAAGATGCTTCCCAGAACAAATTAAAGATTGGGAGCCAAAAATCAAAGAAATGATCCCTTCTTATGGTTTATCATTAGTCGAAAACCCAGAATTGATTAAAGAGATTCATGCAACAACCGCTGAAGCACTTAACCTGAATGACAAAGAATCAATTGAAAATTAATAGAATGGTGTTGTTTAAGCTTAATGTTGTTAAACAAATAAAATGAAGTGTAGGATTTTTTACGCCAAGCGAAAGGCGGCGACTCCTGCGGGAACAGCACGAGCCGAAAATCACGCAAAACGAACGGGAGTGAGTTTTGGGAAGTTGAGGCCGTGCCCGCGGAAAGCGTCCGCCTGTAGCGATTCGTAGAATCATCCAAATAATAACTTAAAAACTGCTGAGTTCAATGAGGACTCAGCAGTTTTTATTTTACCTAAACACACGCTCATGTACATACAGGTTTGTTTTTATACAAACTATAAAGGGTAAAGTAAAAATAAGTTAATGATTATAAAGGAGGTCGTGAATATGAAAGATACATTCATAAAAGGAATGTCTATAGGCCTTGGATTAGCTGCAGCTAGTAAAGAACAAGTAGATAAAGTGATGGAAGAACTAAATGAAAAAGGACAATTAACGAAAGAAGAATCCAACAGTATATTAAATGAACTACAAACAAAAGGCGAACAAAGACAACAAGAACTTGACCGAAAAGTGCAAACACAAATTAAAAAATATTTAGATGAATTAGAAGTTCCATCAAAAGAAGACTTCCAATCTTTAGAAAAGAGAGTTAACAAGTTGGAGAATCAGTTAAACAATGAAGAGTAAGAAGAGGTACGAATAGAGAAGAAAAGAGGTGAGGAATATTTTTAGAAAACAGATGCGCCATATGTCTCGATACCGGGAAATTGCAGCAGCTTTTTCTCGTAATGGATTAGGCTTCATAGTAAAGGAATTAGGGATGGATCGTGTGTTTTCTTTGCCACGAAGGTTATACGTCAGGCGTGACCAAGAAACTACGAAGTCTATTGGAGTCAGGGTTCGTCAATTTTTAGAAGAATTAGGTCCAACGTTTATTAAAATTGGCCAGATGGCGAGTACTAGACCAGATTTAATTCCTGAAGACATCATGGATGAGCTCTCATATTTACAAGATGAAATTGCTCCATTTCCTTTAGAGGATGTCCAAAAAATAGTAAAGAAAGAACTAAAAGCGGATTTATATGATCTTTTTGAAGAGTTCGATCCATCGCCAATTGGTGTCGCTTCGATTGGTCAAGTTCATAAGGCTGTATTGAACTCAGGTGAGCATGTAGCTGTAAAAGTTCAACGCCCACTCGTTGAAAAGCAAATACATACAGACCTTGAAATTATCTATGAGCTTGCTATACGAGCGGAAAAGAAATTTAATTGGGCTGTGAATTATCAAGTTACAGAAGTCGTGAATGAATTCTCCAAAGCTATAAAAGATGAGCTGGATTATATCACAGAAGGTAGAAATGCTGATTTAATGGCAAAGCAATTTGAAGAAGATTCATCAGTACGAATTCCAAAGATTTATTGGGATTATACTACTGAAAAAGTATTAACAATGGAATTTATTGAAGGTATAAAACTAGATGAAGTCGCTGAATTAGAAGAAAATGGGCATAACTTAGAGTCCTTAGCAAGTCAATTAGCTAATGCAATTTTCTATCAAATATTTAAGGACGGTTATTTCCACGGAGACCCTCATATTGGCAATATATTAGCCCTTTCTGATAAAAATATTGGACTTATAGATTTTGGGTTAATGGGGCGCTTATCTCCTGAGATGAAAACACATTTGGCCTCTTTAGTTCTCGCAATGGTTAAACAAGACTCAGATAAAGTCATTAAAACGATTACTAAAATGGGAATAACTCCTGATGATGTCAGTTTGCACGAATTAAGAGGTGATATCGACCAACTCATTATCAAATATTATGATGTCCCAGATAATGAATTCAGCCTAGGACAATCAATCACAGATATATTTTCAATTGCGCATAAGCACCAAATTACGATTGCAACAGATCTCACTATGGTAGGAAAAACATTACTGACTTTAGAAGGAGTTCTTGATCAATTGGATCCAAACTTTAATATTGTTGAAGCGGCTGAACCGTTTGGGCGAGAATTGATACGCGAAAAATATAACCCTAAACGTCTGGCAGAGAATTTCGTAGATCAACTAGATGAATACGGTGAAATCATCGAAGACATGCCTAAAATTGTTAAGGAGCTTAGCATAGCCGCAAAGAAACGAAAAATCCCTGTTGAGATTTCGGTTCCAAAGGCAGATAACTTTTTATCAAAACTAGATACAGTAAGTAATCGGTTATCATTCAGTATCGTATTATTATCATTTAGTTTAATTATGGTTGGTTTGATTATTGGATCTGCCCTGGGAAGACAACAATCGTCACTACTTTGGAATGTACCTGCTATTGAAATAGGTTTTGTTATTGCCATGCTCATGTTCGCATGGTTGATCTACTCGATATTTAGGTCAGGGAGGTTTTGAATATATATAACATTTAGTTATAAATAAATATACCTTAAGAATTAAAGAGCAGCTCGGAAAACTTATTTCCGATTTGCTCTTTTTTACACCTTATTAGGGAGTACTTAGCGTTAAGCTAAGCTTACTTTAAAGGGATTGTGAATGTTACTGTTACTATTTTAACCGAGCCCATAACTGAGAATTCAAATCCTATTCCTTCCAGTGAATCATCCATGGATTTTAGGTGGAAGTTATTTTTCATCCTCATGAAAAATATTAAGCCCCTTATTCTTCACGTAATCACGATATATTTTATCAATTCCCCCAGGATCCTCTGACGTTTAGAAGCCCACGACATAATTGGTAGCTCCAGAGTGGTTAGATTTTATTTTGTTAAAAACCTTTTGAACTGTCAAAACTAATCGTAGAGGTGAGGTCAGATGGAATTAAACAGTAATGAGCAAAATAAAGACTTAATTATTTCATTCAAATATCTTAATGAAGATGAGCAATATAAGATCTATGATTCTTTAATCGGAAAGAAGTTAGTCATAAACGGTAGTTGCAATAATGAAAAAATAGTCCTGGAAGGTATTTTAGAGAGTAAAGGGTTGTATTTAGGTGGTGTGTCTTATGATTTAAAGCTTGAAGGTGGATTAAAACCTATAGGGTTTAATCTTCTATACGATGTAGAAGAAATTAAGGTGATTCACTGAGTAATAAATGATATTTGAGTTCTGTAAATAAACTTAAAGTTTACAAGTTTGCAACATGTAAACAATTGAATACAAAAATGTAAACAAGTAAACGGTCAAGTACACTTGTTGTGTTTTCAGTATGTTTACATTTTTGTATTCGTTGTAAACGTACTCGTTTACTGTAATGAGTCATATTTCAATTAGATTACAGTTTTATTTCTTTTTCTGAGTCGCATTGAAGCAGCCATCTAACTCTAATAAACTTTCATAACAAGACCAAATAATACATAAACAAAGGATGGATTTTTACATGACTCAAAATCAATCAAGAATTGCAGCTGTAGACGTAGGGAATGATTCGGTTAAAGCTATCTTTGGGGAACTTGATTATGAATTAAATATACCGAATATCATTGCTAGAGATATTGAAGACCGCCCAGTGATTGGTATTGAAGATTTAGATGATAAGAACCCCCTTGATGGTATCCACATTAAAGTACACTCTCCTGCCCTTAAAGAAAATAATGTAATCTATCGAATTGGTAATTTAGCAACAAAAAGTGATAACTCAACAGAGCTAGATCCAGGTAGTAGCAAATCACAAGAAGACCAAACATTAGTGATGCTTTTTGCAAGTCTAGCTTTAGATGCAGTCAATGGAGATAACTCTCATAACTTTAATAAATCTAAAGATGTTGTAGATGCGAATTATACATTAGGTACAGGTTTGCCACTTCGTGAAGTGAAAGAAGGGAACGACGCAGGGTACCGCTCGAAATTAACAGGGTCTGTCCACCAGGTCGAATTTTTAGTAACACCTAAATACCAAGGAATCAAAGTGAATTTAAAGTTTGATGAAGTGAAAGTATATCCAGAAGGGTTCGCCGCTTTTATTAATTTAGTTATGGATCATGACTTAAAAATCACGAATAAAGATTTAATAGATAAACGAATTTTAATTCAGGATATTGGTGGTTTATCTACTGACATTGCCGTCATAAAAAATCGTACAGTCGATGACGATAAAGCTCAGGGCTATAACTTAGGTGTTTCGGAGTCATTAGAAAATATCAGGGAAGAAATTTTTAGTAAGCATGGGGTAGAGTTAGACAGTCGTCGGGATGTCGTTGATATCATCACTAGAAATAATGATCGAAATCATATTATGGTTAAAGGTAGTCGTACGAGTGTACATGATACGACAGATCGCATCCTTTTAGAATTAGCTAAAAAGCAATACCGTCTACTTCGTAATGTATGGCAAAAGAATTCTCAGACTGAGATATGTTATTTTGTTGGTGGTGGTTCTAATGTGCTTAAAGACTACATGAAGACAATCAATAACAATTTAGACGGTTATAATATTGAATTTTTTGAAGATGAAAAAGAAAGTATCTGGATGATGGCGAATGCTTATTATAAATTGATTGCTGATTATGTGAAGAAGTCTGAACAAGCGAATGAAGCGGAAAAGAAAGATACGGATAAGGATAAGAAAAAGGCTACAAAGAGCTAATAAGGTGATGCTATGAAAAAATCACAAGCACAAATAAAAAGAGGTCAAGCCATTTCATTCAGAATCCCATCAGATACACCAGAGCATTTGCTAAAAGAGTTGCAAAAACTGAAAGAAGTTGAGAGAAGGAATTTTTCTAGTAAAATTGCTGAATATGTTCTAGATGGCGTTAACTACTCTAATAATAGAGAACAAGAAACCATAACGATTCCACTTCCTAATAAACTAAGTAAAGCTCAACGTGATTGGATTAAGCATGAACATTCTGAAGCTTTACTAGGCAGTATCGTCTACCAATTATTAAGTGACCCAGTTCGAGCGACATCACTACTGGCCAACTTAAATAGCCATTCAACAGATATTGATGAAGCATTGTATTTACAAGAGGATTCAACGGAAGAACCTGAGACTGAGAGTTTAGAAGTGGTTGAGGAAGAAACGGTCTCTAATGATGATGACTTAGATTCTATCAATTGGGAAGAAGCATTCCAACACACTGAGGAGTCAAAAGAAAAACCTGAGGAAAGTAACGAGCAGGATTTAGACGATCTTTTAGGTGATTTTTTAAGTAAAATGAATAAATAGAAAGTTATGCCCTTGATAGATACCATTCCTATCAAGGGCATATTTTTATCCTCTATAATAAATGTGATTAAGGGTTTGATTTCGACCTCGTGCAAACACATCAATCCGGTTTGCATTCCAAGAGACTGAAGCTGGAGGAGAAGTTAGGTTTCCTCCAAGGCTTTGCCAGTCCTCCCAGCGAGAGCCGTTCCATGACTTTTTATACAATTGATTGTCAGTGCCCCTAACAAATACATCAATTTGATTAGGGCGACGTGATGATGCAGCAGGTGCTCCTACTAACTGGCCTCCAAGGCTTTCCCATTCACTCCAACGATTGCCGTTCCACCATTTATGAATGAGCTCTTGATTTTGTCCTCTTGCAAATACATCTATACGGTTAGGTCCCCAAGAGACCGAAGCAGGGTGAGATGTAATATTACCCCCAAGGTCTTCCCAATCTTCCCAACGTGATCCATTCCAGGTACGTTTATAAAGTCTGTTATTTGTTCCTCTAACAAACACATCTAATTGGTTAGATCGTCTAGATGAAGCGGATGGTCCACTGGTTAAAGTCCCACCGAGGTTTTCCCACTCACTCCAACGTCTACCGTCCCACCATTTATGGTAAAGGCTTTGATCTGTTCCTCGTACAAATACATCAATTCGGTTAGGTCCCCAAGACACTGCAGCAGGTGGTGAAGTTAAAACACCTCCAAGGCTTTCCCAACCACTCCAACGATCGCCATCCCACCATTTATGGATGAGGTCTTGATTCTGGCCTCGTGCAAAAACATCTAAGCGGTTAGGTGCCCAAGATGAGACCCCTGGAGCTGATGTTAATGTTCCGCCAAGGTTTTCCCAATTAGACCAACCTGTTGAAGGTGGTTGAGGTTGCCCTCCGCCAATTTGATCTAATGCTATTTGAATGACATTGATAAAGACTCGTTCGTATACGTTTTGAGGGACATTGTTTGCCCGAAAGATTTGGTTAAGCCATGGGACTCGATTATTAAATTGGTTATAGATTTGACTAGCTGACTGATTTGTATTGGCTTGATTAAGTGTAAAACTTACTAGTAAATAAAAAACATAGTCAATAAATTGCCTGTTTACCCCAGGTCGAGTTAATTGAGAGTATAAATTATTGTGCTCTGAACGCAAAGTTTGCATCACTTGTTGCACAGTGGGTTGCTGTCTAACACTTAATTCATGTAACGGTTCTGTTTGATTTCTAAACATCTTAAAATCCTCCAACTATTTTTAATTTAATATATGCAACCAATAACGCATTTGGGATTTTTGCTTAGGTCAAGTAGCACACCTTCTAATTGCCCATAAAATAGTATTAGGCTCTGTTAAAGTTCAATGTTTCATATAGTAAAGAACATAAAGTGACAGATTGTCTAAATTTAAGAAAAGCGAAAGGCGGCGACTCCTGCGGGAACAGCACGAGCCGAAAATCACGCAAAACGAACGGGAGTGAGTTTTGGGAAGTTGAGGCCGTGCCCGCGGAAAGCGTCCGCCTGTAGCGATTCGTAGAATCAACAACAATCTTTAATAGAACCTATTTTTATTTAAAAGGCTATTGAAAGGAGAATGAAATGAATTATTCTAACAGGAATATACGCCAACCAGAAATTGTCTCGTTTGCACAAGGCGATGTAACAGGGGACGGGGTCTTAGATAACGTGTTTTTAACAGGGGTGATCACACCTGATAGCCCATTTACCCAAAAGATTACGCTTGTTGTTCAAGATGGCGTATCAGGACGGTTGTCGAGAACAGAGCTGAGTGAAAATGCTGGTTATAACCCGACTTTATTTTTAGGGGATATGACGGGTGATGGAGTGGATGATATCTTAATTAGTATTGCTACAGGTGGCAGTGGGGGTACGATGTATGAATTCATTTACTCCTATTTAAATGACGAAGCCAAACTATTGTTTGATAGCAACGTTTATAATGACCGATACAATTATGAAGTTACTTTCCAGGATTATTACAAAGTAGAAGTGGTTAGTGAGGAAAATAATGAACGATATATTATAGATATTTCTACAAGGGGTTTCGATTATTTAAATGAAATCTATGATTCTAATGGACGATTAATATATCCAATCAGTGGATGGGTTAATCCATTAAGCGGTTTATATCCAGTTGATTTTAATATGGATGGGGTTTACGAACTACTAATTTATCAAAGAATAGCAGGTCAATATAATGCTGATTCATTAGGATACGTATTAAATACGTTGCAATGGAATGGAGAAAACTTTGAATTAGTTAATCAATATGTAGCGATATTTGGAACGGAAAACACTTAAACATATGTAAACCCAGCCCTGCTTGAACAGTGGCTGGGTTAAACTACTTAATCTTCTTCTTTTAAATCTGTCACATTAACTTCAAATTCTTCTCCATCACGTCTTAAGTAATGAACAACAACTTTTTGGCGTTCATCGTCGACATCATCAATGTAAACATATTCACCATTATAAACAACATCTTTTATAACTGGGTCTTCTTTAATTTCTTTTGCACGCATTAAATTCATGGTTATCCCTCCATAAGAGTACTAACCCATTTAAAGGGCTTGTACTCATACGATAACCGTCTGACAAAAAATTAAACTTCTTTACCTCTTTTGACAATTAATTGTAATGATGGATTAAACTTAAGATCTAGTTTAGACAGGGTATTTTTTCAATTTATGAGTTTGGTATATAGCAAAAATGTAATAGAATAGAGTAAAAGTATGGGAGGGGTACTCATGATTGATTTAAGAAGTGATACTGTCACAAAGCCAACAGAAGCCATGAGAAAAGCAGCTTATAATGCAGAGGTTGGTGATGATGTTTATGTCGAAGACCCAACCGTTAATAGATTAGAAGAATTAGCTGCTGAGAAGCTGGGGAAAGAAGCGGCATTATTTGTAACAAGTGGTACACAAGGAAATCAAATTGCTGTACTCACACACTGTAAACCAAGCGATGAAGTGATTATGGAGTCTAATGCGCATGTGTTTTTATATGAAGGTGCTGCTATGTCTGCTTTAGCAGGAATTCAGCCGAGGACGATTGCAGGGGTGCGTGGAGCAATGAACCCTGAGGATGTTAAAGCCGCTATCCGACCAGAAGATGTTCATTTTCCTGAAACGGGCTTAATCTGCCTTGAAAATACGCATAACAAAGCTGGAGGTGCCATTTTACCTTTAGAAAATATGGAAGCTATTGCGAAGATTGCTCGCGAACACAATATTCCGGTCCATTTAGATGGGGCACGTTTATTTAATGCATCTGTTGCTTCAGGGATACCGATACATAAGTTTGCTGAACAGACTGATACGGTTCAGTTTTGCTTATCTAAAGGATTAGGGGCGCCGGTTGGTTCAATTTTAGCTGGACCTAAAGAATTTATAGATCGAGCAAGAAAATGGCGTAAACGTCTCGGTGGTGGTTTAAGGCAAGTGGGAATTGTAGCAGCACCTGGCATCATTGCATTAAATGATATGGTTGACCGGTTAGCTGAAGATCATGATCATGCTAAGAAGTTAGCAGATAGTTTTGCTAACATTGATGGCATTGAAATCGAAGGCCAAGTTGAGACCAATATTTTATTGGTGAATGTCAAAGGACTTGGTGTTACTAGTGAGGAGTTTATTGAAAAATTAAAAGGAGAAGGAATCCTAACTGTTGCCTTTGGACCATATACGGTTCGCTTTGTAACAAACTATGATGTTACAGAAGATGATATTGATACAGTTATAAATAATGTAAGAAAATTAGTTTGATTTCTGACCAGTCGTATATTCGGCTGGTTTTTCATTATTTCTAGATCTTTACTTATGGTCATCAGGAAGGAGATAGACTTTTTGTCTAGAAAATGATTAAAGGGATTAAATTATTGAGTCGAAAGGTGGATTAGTGTGGTTTTAAAGGGCCGAAAATTGTCAGTTAGTTATATAATAATGGCCCTGGCAATTGCTTGGATGATCGTTTATTTATTGAGGCCAAATACTGTTACCGTACACTTTTACTATTTTCCAATTATATTAGCGGCTTGGTATTGGAAAATTCTTGGAGGTATTGCGGTTGGCCTAATTAGTGGAATCTTAGCTGGACCCCTAATGCTTGTTGATGTGGCCGAAAATGTTAATCAGTTAACCTTTTCGTGGGTTTTAAGACTAGTATTCTTTGTGGCTGTTGGGAGTTTTATAGGATTGTTGTTTAAACAAATTCAAAAGAATTCACAGGAAATTTTAGACCAACAAAGAGAGATTATTATACAAAGTCATATGGCAAATATGGATGGTTTAACACTAATTCCTAACCGGCGGAATTTTGATCAAGTGTTAAGTGAAGAGTATATGAAAGTTTCACATGAAACGTCACTTTCTCTAATTATGATTGATATTGATCAGTTTAAACAATATAACGATACATATGGTCACATTAAAGGAGATGAATGCTTAATTAAAGTGGCTCAAGTTATTCAGTCTAGTTTGAACAGACCAACTGATTATTTTGCTAGATATGGCGGGGAAGAGTTCGTGGTCATACTTCCTGCGACAGATGAACAGGGTGCCTTAAAGGTAGCGGAGAATATTAGACAAAATGTTGAACGGTTAATGATTCCTCATGAAACTTCTCATATTAAGCCTTATGTGACGATTAGCTTAGGGGTGGAAACAATGCACCCACAATCTGGTTATGAAGCCAAACAGCTATTAGATCGAGCGGATCAAGCTTTATACCAAGCCAAGTCGCAAGGTAGAAATCAAGTGATGGTTTACAAAGAAAAAGCATGATATGAACTCTTTAATATTTGTTGGTATATGCTTAAAGGTAAATTTTTCTAAAAAACAAATATACAAAAAAGACCCGATAAACGGGCCTGTTGTACTGTTTTTATAATTTTTCATCTTATTATGAGGATGTATATGACCCTCCATTAATATGAATCGCCTGTCCAGTCATGTAAGAAGATTCATCAGAGGCAAGCATAACGAATGGCCATGCGTGCTCTGAGGGCTGTCCAGGACGTCCCATTAGATTATCCTGCCCAAAATTCTCAACGCCATCTTCATCAAATGATGATGGGATGAGTGGCGTCCATACGGGTCCTGGTGCCACTGTATTGGCTCTTATACCTTTACTGGCTAAGCTCTGTGCAATGCTTCTAGTAAAAGCAGTAACGGCTCCTTTAGTCGCTGAGTAATCCATCAAAATTGCATTTCCTTGATAGGCATTAATGGAAGACGTGTTAATGATAGAATCTCCAGAATTCATGTGAGGAACAGCTGCTTTAGTTAAATAGAATTGAGAAAAGAAATTGGTGCGAAAGACTTCTTCAAATTGTTCGTTTGAAATATCTGTGACATCTTCACGAATGTATTGAATCGCAGCATTGTTAACTAAAATATTAAGTTTACCAAAATGATTAACGGTTTGTTTAACTAAGTGATCACAGTGCTCTGGGTCTTTAATATCACCAGGAAGCAACAGACATTTGACCCCTTCTGCTTCAACAAGTGTTTTAGTTTCTTCAGCGTCATCGTGTTCATCTAAATAAGAAATCGCCACATGTGCCCCTTCTTTAGCATATAGCATCGAAACAGCTCGTCCTATACCACTATCTCCACCAGTAATTAAGGCGACTTTATCATTAAGTTTATTGGTACCTACATACTCCTTCGGTTGATGAGGGCGTGGATCCATAATGGATTCAATGCCTGGTTGTTTATCCTGAACCTGTCGAGGTGTACGTCCTTTTTGCATATCTTCGGGTTTCATCTATTAATCATCCTCCATTTAAGTGCTTATATTGAAAACATTACCTTAATTCAACCAATTTAAACGGAGATGAATAATAAAAAAGTTGACCTGATCAATAGGTCAACTTTTCATTAGCTTGTATCTTCTTTTTCCTTTTTCAATGATTCTTTTACACCGACCGACCATTTCATTGTATTTCGAGATTTTTCGGTAATTCTCAGGTGGTTCTATAGGGTCAGCGATTCCGTTTACAATCAACGTAATTTTAAAACGTTCACCGGGTTCATCAATAAAGTAAGAACCAATTTTAAAAAGTTCAGCCTTAGAAAATAAATCATGGAGGCGCAAATTAATTTGCCTAAATGTCTCCATATTGACATCTCTTGTATAGCCAATATTAATAATAAGTTGATCGCCATCAGTAAAATCTTTAGGTAAGTAAGGAGTGGAAATCAGATATTTCAATGGGATATCAAAGGAGTCATTTTCAACTGTATGTATGAAAAATGGGCCTTTGTTTTTATGAATAAATGATTCAATATCGTGAAAATCGATATTCATATCACCAGTGTGTTCGATAAGCTCTTTTAAGGAACGAATCGTCTCTTCTTCTACAGCATTAAAAGTATTTTGAGCATCACGGATAGAAGTTTTATGGTCGATCAGATCCATTAAATCATCACTATGGAAATAGATGACGGCATCGCAAAACTCTTTCATTCTTAAATATTGTTCGGTTGCTGTTTGGGCGCGCCTCTTGCCTTCAAAGCGAAAAGGAAAGCGAAAAATGCCGATGAGCAGTGTTTTTTGACCTTTTAACACACGTAATTGCTGAATAAGCTCATCCGTTTCACTAGGGTTTCCTCCAATAAATCGAAAGAAATATAAGTTCTCCTGCTCTGGGTTCTCCATAACTAGCTTGTTCTTTTGCCATTCGCCTTGATCCACGTGATATATTTTTACAGGTGTCTCCATAATCCCTTCTCCTTACAAAAACTTTTTACCATTATATAAAACCTTTTAAAAGATATTTGTCAGAAGGTGTTATAAATAAACACTTATTTTGTCAGCTATTGTAAAACGGTCGATAATAAGAACAATTTAAATAAAATTGAAGGAGAAATGAGTGAATAGCACTAATAGTAATTTTAAATAGGAATTATAAAATGTGATAAGCCTGGAAGGGGATTATGAATGGTAGAAGATAAAGTAGTTTTTGTGACTGGAGCGGCGAGTGGAATAGGCTATAAAGTGGCAAAGGAATTTGCTGAAAACAGAGCTAAAGTTGTATTAAGTGACATTAGCGAAGATCAAGTAAAAAAAGTAGCAAAAGAACTTTTAGGTGAAGGGTATGACGTAATGGGGCTAAAATGTGATGTGGCGAAAGAAGAGGAGATCGAGAAAGCTATTAATCAGGCTGTTGAGAGATACGGTCGATTAGATGTTCTATTTAATAACGCTGGTTTACAACACGTAGCATCGATTGAAGACTTTCCGAGTGAAAAATTTGAATTAATGATTAAGGTCATGCTCGTGGCACCATATATAACAACCAAACACGCTATGCCAATTATGAAAAAACAAGGTTTTGGTCGAATCATTAACATGGCTTCAATTAATGGGTTAATTGGTTTTGCTGGGAAATCAGCTTATAACAGTGCAAAGCATGGTGTGGTTGGTTTAACAAAAGTTACGGCTTTAGAAGGTGCTGAATTTGGCATTACAGCTAATGCAGTTTGTCCTGGCTATGTTGATACACCTCTTGTTCGTAATCAATTAGGTGAATTAGCTGAGAATCGAGGCGTCACGTTAGAAAAAGTTTTAGAAGATGTTATTTATCCATTAGTTCCACAAAAGCGATTACTTTCCGTACAAGAAATTGCGGATTATATACTATTTCTAGCAAGTGATAAATCTAAAGGAGTGACTGGTCAAGCGGTGGTTATAGATGGAGGATATACAGCGCAGTAATGTTAATTCATAAAAAACGTCTCGCAAATCTTATGCGAGACGTTTTTATATTAGTAAGTCGTAAACATAGTAAGTTTCTGGACTGTATACAGCACACGTTTAGCAAGAGTTAAAGAACCTGCATATTCTTCATACTTCACTGTATATAAACCATCATCATTTTCCCAAATTCGATGGAAATAATCATCAACTTCTTGAACAATATCTTGATCATTAGGAGCTTTTATTTCTATGTCGCTTTCTAAATTATAGTTATTAATATTTCGAGACGTGTAATTACCAGATCCACCAATGATGGTACTAGAGTCTTCCTTCCTTACATATACAATTTTCGAGTGATACTGCTCTTTGGACACGTTGTACCATTTCATGTCTATATCCATATTTTCCTCTGTTAGTAGCTCACTCGCAATTGGGATATTAGGTAGACCGGCTTTTTCACTACCAAAAGCATTCTGGTTAGGATCTAGGACAAGCTTAACATCTACATCCCTTTTGCCTGCTCTTTGAATGGCATCAATGATATCTCGGTCTGACAAAAAGAACATACCAATCCATACCTGGTCACCAGCTTTCGCTTGGTCAATAGCATCTACCACGGCATGTTGAATCTTTTGTTCTGTAATGATTTTTGCTTGAATCTCTCCGCCAGATTCAACTGATTCTATCTGATTAAGCTCTTCTTTAGTTGGAAAAGCTGATAAATCGCCTCCAGAGAACTTGGCCACATATTTTTCAGATTCTATAATATCTTTTAATATATCACCTTTCACTTTAAAGCCGATGTTCGAGTGAAAACCACTCCCGTCATGCGGGTTGGCAGAGATCACTAGTCCTTCATCTTCGTTCACTAAAATTTTCCTGTGATTCGCTTTAATGTTAAATAGCTTTAAGTACGATCTAGCTGTTACGTCAGGTGATTTACTTCCGAACGGGTTTTTAATCCACCCATCGCCTCTTTGTCCAAACCATTGAATTCCCATCCTATAGAATGCAGAATATAACGGATTGGGGTCTCTTAATCGCTCCAACTTCGTATAGACGACTTCAACACCAGCCTCTTCAAGTGGTTTAATGAATTGGGCTTCGTGTGAATAGTACGTCGTATTTATTGGGTCAGTTATTAATACCACTTTGAGGTCGGGATGTTTTTCTTTTTGTTCAATGATTTTGTTACTCAGCTTTTGGCTGATTTTAGGGAAGTCTCTATTAGACGATGCAAATTCATTAATCATAAAGAAATCCATAATTAAAAATTCTTCAGCGTTCTCTATGGATTTATACACTTGATCAAAAATCTCCTGGTCATAAACTTCTCTACCATTATCTTGATAGGTTAAATCATATAAAAATTCAATATCGCCTGAATTCAATTGATGCGTCTCACCCTCATATGAAATCCCTTCAGGTAATGGTTTGAATTGATGGTATGCAATAGTTCCTAAATAGATTATTAAAAATGTAAATATAGTAATCCATAGCTTTTTCTTTTTAAAAATTTTTCTTTTTTTCATGAAGGGAACCTCTCTTATATATAGCTTTACATGATTTATACCCTAAAATGTAAATCATAGTCAAAATAAGAGGTTCCAATTAATACCTTTGTAGAAAAGATTGGTACTAGCTTCCCCAGTCCTAGTTATTTAGACTTGTCGTAAGCTATTTTAAGGTGTGTTAGGGCCTAAATAAATGACCTCCATACCATTTTTACGTAAAGTTGAAAGCAAACCTGATCAGACTAAAATAATTAATGAACATAGTGCCATTGGGGGTTAAAGCAGAAATTTGAACTTTAATGTCGTACAAACTAGTCAGATTGAATATATTTTACAAAAGCCACTATTGTTTGGGGATAGTGGCTTTTTTATACTTTTGATTAATCTTCTGGCTAAATAGCTAAATTGAACTATTACGAACTATTAATTCATGATATAATGTCCAAAAATATTTATTTGAATTTTCAAAAAATCTGCGGAGGAACCGAAATGACATGGCAAATAACTAAGAATTTCTTGTTATTTCTCTTAATTTTAGTCGGCTTTATTCTTATACTTCTATTGCCTAGGGAACGTGCTATTACAACATCTGGACCTTTACAATTTGATGCACATTATCCATTTAGTTTAGAACTTTATTTGGAGAGCATCGAAGAGTTTGTAACTTATATTAAAACTGAAAAAGGCTTTGGAGAAACAAGAGGGGGTAACCCTATACTAGATGAAGTAAAACGATTTATGACTCGAAGTCTAAAAATCATCGTGCCTGCATTTATCATTAGCATGATTGTTGGTTCATTACTGGGTCTTTTACAATTTTACTTACGACATAGGAAATGCGGCAAAGTATTATCCTTCTTTTCTTGGGTTTTCGCATCAATTCCTGATTTTTTCTTATTTATTGCCATTCAATATTTATTAATGCGTGCAGGCTTACCTAAGTTTGGTCTTTTTGGAAATGAAGAATGGTATAGCTTTATCATCCCGCTGATCTCATTAACGATTTTTCCTTTAGCTCATATGATTAAGGTTACAGTTGTTGCAATGGAAAATGAAATGGGACAAGATTATGTTCGAACGGTTTTTTCCAAAGGGTTAAATAAAGTTGAAGCAATAAAACATATGTTTTGGAATTGCTGGTCGACAATGGTTAATCAATCGCAAATGGTCATGTTATATATATTATCGAGTTTGCCAATCATTGAAAAAATTTCGAGTTATAATGGTGCGGGTTATCAATTGCTGCAAAGCATATTAAATAATGAAGATATTAGAGCGCTTGGGTTAATGCTGCCATTTTTAATATTAATGTTTTTAGTCGTGGTTATTTCACAAGCGATTAAAAATTGGTATATCCCTAAAGAAGTGAGGGGAGGGCTATGAGACTAGCCAAATTTGTAAAAGATAATTTCCTGTTATGTTTTGGTGTCGTTTTAATTTTGTTACTTTTGTTCGTAACATTTGTAGGTCCTTATTTACCTTTAATTGATCAAGAGTTAGAGGAAGTACAATACCTATGGACAGAAGATGATATTCCCATTCCTCCACCTTTTGAGCCGTCTAATGAGAACTATTTGATTGGTTCTGACCATGCTGGCCGTGATCTATTAAGCCTTTTAGTTATGGGAGCAAAGGAAACGTTATTGGTCGTTATATTAATTACATTAGTGAGATATATAATAGCCATTCCTTTGGCGTTTTTCGCTCATAAAAAGTGGTTAGGTACTCATCTTATGTTGAATTGGTTAAATGGTTTTCTGTCATACATACCTACGATATTAATGGTTCTTCTAATTGTGATGTTACCGCCATTTTTATTTACAGAGTTCAGACCAGTCTATTTGGTATTAATCATTGCTTTAGTTGAAGTAGGGCGTGCAGCGGATGCGGTAAAACTTGAATTAGACGAGATCTCTTCAAAAGAATATATTTTAAGTGGTGTAGTAGCAGGAGCTGGTTCATTCAGACTATTTAAGTATTATTTTTTACCTTTTATTTACGGAAAGTTAATCGTCTACATGATTACTGATTTAGGTAAAGTCATGTTTTTGATTGGTCAATTAGCTTTTATTGGTGTATTTGTATCACAGTACTTAATTCAAGTAGATGCCGGTCAATTTGCAATCCGTAACAGCTCAATTTCGTGGCCAATGCTACTAATGAATGCAACCAGAGATATTCGTATGGCCATTTGGATTCCGTTCTGGTCAGCGTTTGCGATGGCGTTTACGATTTTTTCATTAAATATCCTTGCTCAAGGCATACAAAATTTATTTAAAAAAAGAAATACTTATATCTAACTGACTTACTTAGATTCTTTGTAATTTTACTCAAGTCATATTTTATAGTTTTTTAATTACAAAAAAACCCAATCTTCTTTTCAAAAAGGAGATTGGGTTATTTCTTTTTCTTAGCTAGTTTATCGCGATCATCAAACGTGGGTGGTTGTTCCATCCATTTATTTTTTATTAAAATATTCATACCATCTTCTGCGTATTTTAGAATTTCAGTAATCATGCCTAAGTAAGCAGCACCTAAATCACGTCTTTGAGATAATGCAAGCGCTGCCCCATAGTAACCTGCTGCTGTTGATATAAGGTTCATTATATGAAACAACATAAGTTTATCTGAGAAAGGCGAGACGGTGGAACTTAGTACTTGATCATCTAGTTTATTGGTTGATGGTAAATTACTTTCAGATAATATTTTATTAAAAGTATCAAACTGTTTATCACAAATTTGTTCGCCTCGCTTAAAGTAGTCCTTCAATTCTTTATTATTAGTAAGCTGTCTCGACGCTATTTCCAAACAGATTTTTAACACATCTTTTTTCATATTGAAAAAAATACCGCTAACTTCAACAGCATTAAGAGGACGTCGTTTTCCGAACCATCCCGTTAAATAGCTTTGTTTAGTAATAAAGGAGGCTTCCTCTGGAGGGTTAATGTCGGGTGGACGAACTATGATACCCTTATCAGTCATTATTTTCGTAATTCGTCTGTATAACTCCATAGCTTCTTTATTACATTCAATAAAATAGTCTACCTGATCTTCTCTAATGGATGTGTTTAGTGACCCTGCGTATCCAGACAGTCCATGGACAGTCATGATGTACATATAATTTATGACGAGTTTGTCTGTGAAAATTGGAGGAGCGTCTAAATTAACATCTTCATCAGTGAATCCAATTGGAACAGGGTAATTGTCATCCTTTAAGAAGGATGAAATCTTATTGACATGTCTGTTTGATAATTCATATGCAAAATCTAGAATGGATTTAACTTCTGGGTCTTGTGTGTGTTGAAGGAAATGCTGCATTACACAAATAGACATACTATCATTCATGTATTGTGTCCAAAGGTTTGCAATTTCCGATGAAGTCAATCGGGTGTTATGGATTGAGTGTCCCAACTTCTATACCTCCCTGTACAATTCCTTAAATTAGTTTGGTTAAATTTAAATAATTTATTCAAAGATGATGGATAGTGGAGCGGATCGATTCATAACATATATTAATCCGAAGAGGCTGGGGGTATTTTAGTGTGATAAATTCCGGTGGAGTGTTAAAAGTAGTGGATTGGTCGCCATTAAATTGGTTGTATGTTTTATTTAATACGATGGAGGAGCCGGTTCGAGCAGATCAAGAGGGTAGAATTATTCCAGCATTAGCTGAAAGCTTTGAATGGTTGGATGCGAATACACTTGAAATGAGGTTACATAGTGACGTTTATTATCAGAATGGAGAGTATTTTGATGCTAAAGTAGTGTTAAACAATTTTGAGGAAGTCGGTAAATGGGCTGCACCTCATCCACCAGGGACTTGGCTAAATTTGTTCGAGGGAACAGTAATTGAACAAATTAACCCCTTTACAGTAAGGTTTCATTTTCCAAAACCAGATGGATTGGTATTAGGAAAGTTTCGTGCTCAACATTTAGCTGACGAATTATTTTGGAGAAATTTGGGCTTTGGTTATAAAAAGCTGGGTTCAGGTGAAGGTCATTGGTGAGTACTTGATGCTCCAGGCCCGTGGGGTACTGGCCCATTTACGTTAAGTGCTGGCTACTCATCAATTTATAATACTGTAGCTATCATCAAAACTGACCCGTTAGCTTTAACTTGGATCACAACTTGTGAAGATCGCACACCTCAAGTAATTCTCGAAGCTAATAACAATTATAGAGACCCATTCAGAATGCCTAAGTTAGACCAGGTTATTTTTCGCAATGATTTAACACAAGAATTGGCTACTGATTTATGTATGCAAACAATCGGTGAAGTAGATATTGTCACCAATGTGGCTCCCACCAAGGCTTATGCCGTACAACAATCGCAATTTGCAAATTTAGTTAGTGTTAAGGGTAATACGATTGTGACTGGTGTATTTAATCGATATAAACAAAAATTTCAAGATCAGCGACTAAGACTGGCGATAAATTACGCGATTAATCGTTACGATATTATTAAAAAGTCGTATAACGGATATGCAGATTTAGTACCTTCGTTAACGCCTCCATGGGCACTTGATTTTCCAGAAGGTTTAACGCCACTAGGTTTTCATCCTGAAGAAGCAAATAAATTACTTAGAGAATCAGATTGGAATCTAGGTGAAACTTTAAAAATAGCTTCGTTATCCAAATATGAATCGGTCGCTCAGCTAATCGCTAATCAAATAGAGGCACACTTAAAGATACCTGTTAATCTGTATATTATCCCCACACATGAAGAAATAAAATGGAGAAAAATAATTGCTGAGAAAAATTTAAATCCATATTATGACCTTTTTATTCTTGATGCAACCGCTTTGTTTTTAGAAGGTACGCCAGCGTTTTTTCATAGAGAGTTCTTTGGTACAGATGGAGCTTTAAGGATTGGTCCAGAGTTGCCAAGGTTTAATGAACTCTTTAATGCAATGGCAGCAGAAACAAACAAAGAATTATTTTTAGAGAAGTCTAAAGACGTCGACCGATACGTCTACGAGGATACGTTGAGCTTATTTTTATTTAGTCCGAGAAGTCTTTATGCTGTGAATAAAAATGTAGATTTTAAACCTTATATAACAACATTGGAATTTGCAGAAACAAGTGTCACGCAAGAACATTGGTCTAAACAATTTAATAAATTTTATTAACGCAGCAAACCGTTGCTGCGTTATAGCGCTCAAGTCATTTTGGATTGAGTGTTATTTTTTACTTGTTTTTAATGTAAAAATAATCCAATTTACACTAAATCTCTAATATTCTTAAGGAAAATTAATAATACGATAGCATTTTTAAGTTCGTTTATACTAAGCATTATTTTTCCACTATTAAACATGTGCTATCCTTATTTATTCAGTTTAAACTGGTTTGATTAAAAATTAAGGCACCCTTATTATATATAAGCGTAGGTTTGAAAAAACGGAAATTGAAAGGAGAACTTTCTTATTAGTACTCAAAATGCAACAGCAACTCTAAACCAATTGGAAACTGTTACATTTGAAGAGCCGACTCCAAAAGACGGCTCTGCTATGTGGGAATTAGTTAATAATTCAACGTTAGATCAAAATTCTGTTTACAAATACATTATGATGTGTGAATACTTTTCAGAAACTTGTGTCGTAGCAAAAGAAGAGGGGAAAGTCGTTGGATTTATTACAGGCTTCATACCACCTGAAAAGCAAGATGTAGTTTTTGTATGGCAGGTTGGTGTCGACTCTTCACAGCGAGGCAAAGGAGTAGCTTCACAATTATTAAAGGAGTTATTTAACCGAGACGCGTGTAAAGATGTACGCTTCTTGGAGGCAACAGTTACTCCATCAAACGAAGCTTCTAAAAAATTATTCAAAGGCTTCGCACGCAAAAACAACACAAAGTGTGACATAACTGAACTATTCACGAAGGATTTATTTCCTTCAGATGAACACGAAGAAGAACACCGATTTCGTATCGGACCAATTGATAAATAAAGCAGCTATAACATGAATAAATTTTAAGGAGGAAAATAATGACTAAGACAGATATGAACATTTTTGATTCGTTAGAATCTGAAGTACGTAGTTATTGCCGTGACTTCCCAACAGTTTTTAACAAAGCGAAGGGTCATAAGTTATGGGATGAAAATGGGAAAGAGTATATTGACTTTTTCTCTGGTGCGGGTGCACTAAACTACGGACACAATGACCCGAAAATGAAAGAAAAGCTTATTGAATACATTGCAGATGATGGTATTACTCATTCATTAGATAAAGCAACAACTGCAAAAGCTGAATTCATTCAAAAGTTTAACGATGTGATTTTAAAACCACGTAAGTTAGACTATAAAATGATGTTCCCTGGTCCAACAGGTACGAACGCAGTAGAAAGTGCTTTAAAATTAGCTCGTAAAGTTAAGGGCCGTACGGATATCATTAGCTTTACCAAAGGCTTTCACGGAATGACGATTGGTTCACTATCTGTAACTGGTAACGCTTCTAAGCGTAAAGGTGCAGGTGTCCCGCTAAATCATTCTGTAACTATGCCTTACGATAGCTTTGTAGATGAACAAGACACAATCCCATATATTGAGCGTTATTTAGAAGATAGCGGTAGTGGTGTAGACATCCCTGCAGCTATGATCGTAGAAACGGTTCAAGGTGAAGGTGGTATTAACGCTGCAAGCTTTGAATGGTTGAAGAAAATTGATGAGTTATGTAAAAAGTGGGATATTTTATTAATCGTTGATGATATCCAAGCTGGTATTGGACGTACAGGTACATTCTTTAGCTTCGAACAAGCAGGCATTGAACCGGACATCGTATGTCTATCTAAATCATTAAGCGGTTATGGACTACCGTTTGCTGTAACTTTATTCCGTCCAGAGCTAGATATTTGGAGCCCAGGTGAGCATAACGGAACATTCCGTGGTAATAACCATGCGTTTATTACAGCTTCAGCTGCTCTAGATTACTGGACAGACCAAGAGTTTGAGAAGAGCATTAAGAAAAAATCAGAGTTCACCCTTAAATATTTACAAGATATTGTGAACAAGTACCCTGAATTAAAAGGTACTGTTCGCGGACGTGGACTAATGGTTGGTATCGCTTGTGAAAATGGAGATGTTGCTGACAAGGTAACTTCAGAATGTTTCAAACGCGGACTAGTTATGGAGACTGCCGGTATGGATGGCGAAGTCTTTAAACTATTCCCAGCTATTAATATTGATGATGAAGCTCTAAAACAAGGTCTAGAAATCATTGAAGAGAGCGTTAAAAGCGTAGTAAAAGAACCAGTAACGAACTAACAACAAAGGGGAGAAATCGATGAAGGTCGTAAAGTTAGAAGATATTCTAGGAACTGAACGAGACGTACATGCTGAAAATGGCAACTGGGTAAGCCGTCGTTTAATTTTGAAAAAAGACAACATGGGTTACTCTGTACACGATACGGTAATTAAAGCAGGTACTGAAACTCATATTTGGTACCAAAATCACCTTGAAGCAGTTTACTGCATAGAAGGTGACGGAGAAGTTGAAACTTTAAAAGATGGTAAAATTCATAAAATCACACCGGGTACACTTTATGCATTAGATGAAAATGATGAGCATTTACTACGTGGTGGTAAAGAAGACATGCGTGTAGTTTGCGTGTTTAACCCGCCAATCTCAGGTAAAGAAGTTCATGATGAAAACGGTGTTTACCCTGTAGATGAAGATTAATATTATAGAACAGGCTGTCGATTTTAATCGGCAGCCTTTTTATATGTAATTTTTTAATTTTAAATGAACTCAGTTTTATATAGCGACCCTATAAAATTTAATAAAACTAATCAAAGTTCGGTTAATCTCATAAAAAGTTCTCTGAAAAGTCTCTTATTCCAAAAAAAATTCGCTTAAAACCCAAAAAAATTCTCTTTTCCCTTAATCACGAGAATAATGAATAAATTGTACTAGACTGAATAGTATTGATTTAGTAACGAAAAAAGGGGAGAAGTAATTTTGAAAAAGAGATTGATCAAATTTCTATTGCTTACATTTTTTATTTCATCTTTATTAGTAACAGTTCCATTATCCATCAGTGCAGATGAGAAATTGGATTACGTTGCTCTTGGAGACTCCTTAGCATTAGGAATTACTCCAACCTCATCGACAGAAAATCCACCTAAAGATGGATATGCAGATTATTTAGCCCATCATTTAAATAACTTGAAACTTTTAAATAATTATACAAAACAGTATGCAGCAGCAGGTTATAAATCAGATGATGTTTATCAAGATTTAGTGAATGATGTAAAAATACCAGAAGAATTCGATAAAGTCGGTATACGAGCAACTGTTGCAGAAGCGGAAGTGATTACTATATCTGCTGGTGCTAATGATGTTCTTCAAGTAGTAACTGTTAATACTGATACAGGGGAAGTGAACTTTGATCAAGCTCAATTCCTATTGGCACTCGATCAAGTTAAACAAAACCTGACTGGTACGATAAGTGAAATTAATACGTTGAATCCTGAAGCACAAGTCTATTTAATGGGTTATTATAACCCCTTTCCGTACTTACCGGATAAGCAAAAAGCTCAGCTCGATTTGGCTCTTACTTATTTAAATCAGACAATTAAACAGGTAGCAGTAGAAAATGGTGCAACGTATGTTAGCACAAGTGAAGCTATTAGTAAGGATGCTAAAAAGTATTTACCAAATCCCGAAAATGTCCACCCGAATACCACTGGCTATTTAGTGCTTGCAAATGAATTTTGGGAAGACATGTCATTAATTACAGCAAAAGATTTTACGGATGTACCAGAAAGCCATTTTGCTAAAAAAGATATTGAATACTTATATGGAAAAAATATTATAAGAGGCTATGGGGACGGAACATTTAAGCCGAAACAGAAAATAACAAGAGCAGAAGTGAGTATGGCTTTGTATCACAGTGTAGTCTTTGACCGTTCTACGCCTGCTGAACCAGGGTTTTCGGATTTAGATAAAAGTATGGCGTCATATGATGCTATTGCCCAGTTAACAGATGAGAGAGTAATCGATGGATTTCCAGATGGAACGTTTAGATCCAATGAACTCCTTACCCGTGATCAAATGGCTAAGATTATTGTAGAGGCCTTTGATTTAAAATCCACTGGAGAAGAAATTACTTTCAGTGATATGCCTGCTGAAAATCACTGGTCTTATAGTTATATTCAAACTCTAGCTCAAAACGGTGTAACATTGGGATATGAGGATGGTACTTTTAAACCGAAAAAATTTGTTACGAGAGGACAAATAGCATCATTCATAGCAAGAGCTATGCAGTTAGATTAGATGAATCAAGTCATAAGCAGTTTAGTCGCTTATGGCTTGATTTTTTGATTGATAGATGGAACTTACTACTTAACGAATTAGTGAAAACTTGAATAAACTAAACTTCAATTCGGTTAATGGGACATAAAAATTCTAATAAACGGAGAAAAGTTCTCTTAATCCAATGAAAAAGTCGCTTAATAGATAAAGAAGTTCGCAATAAACATAACATTTACTCCTAAATACAGCTTCTGGTTTTAGCCACTCTTTATTTCATGCATAAATTTCCTCCATCAAGCAAAAATATCTAATAGGATTGAACTATTGGGGGTAATAGATATGCCAGAAAGTCCAAGTATCACTTCATCTGAGATTGGCGTTCTTTGGATGACTTATCAGCAAAAGACTTTACTCTTAAGGACGTTGGAGTATTTTATTGAACATGCAGATGATGAAGAAGCTAAGCAAATTTTAGTTAGTTTGTATGAAGATACTCGTCCTTATGTTTTAAAGATAGAAGATATCTTTAAAACTGAAGGGGCAGCAGTACCATTTGGTTTTACTGAAGAAGACGTCAATAAAGGCGCACCAAAATTGTTTGAAAATGGGTTTGATATATTATTCATTCGACTTATGAATGAAATAGGTATGGGAATGCAAGCCTTGAATATTACAATGGTTTATAGACAAGATATCGTCGTGATGTTCAGAGAATTAACCAGTATGACACAAAAATATTTTGATAAGTGTACTCAATACTTGTTGGATAAAGGATTGTTAACCAGAGCACCTTATTGTGCAATGCCTAAAAAAGTTGAGTTTGTACAGGAAACTAACTATTTAAGTGGTTTTAATCCATTTAAAGAAAAGCGCCCTTTGACTACGGTTGAAGTAGCACACTTATACCACACTGTAGAAGCCAATAATGTTGGTATGCAAATGATAATAGGTTTTGCCCAATGTGCTAATTTAAAAGATGTTAAACAATATTTTCATGAAGGTCAAGGTATTTCGAAAGATATTATCAAAACTGTCAGCGAAGTGTTATTGGATAATGATATTCATGTACCAGCAACACCAGGTGGAAACGTGACGAACTCAACAGCAGCTCCATTTTCAGATAAACTTATGCTGTATAGCGTGTCTTTATTCTGTAGTTTTGCCATAGGTGGAAGTTCTGTTGGGACAGCATTTAGTTTAAGAAATGATTTGGTAGGAAAAATGACAAAAATTATGCAGGATATTTTTGCCTACGCCCATAAAGGCGCTAAGCTAATGATCAACAATGGATACATGGAAGAACCGCCGCAAACTAAGAAAAAGGAAAACAAGCACTAAGCGATCATGTCGCTTAAGTGCTTGTTTTTTTAGTAGCCTGTCTAAAAAATAATAATTAAGTCTCATATAATTCCATTTTATAGCATAACTTTGAATAGGCAAAAATTTGGGAAGGTGGATGTATATGAGCGAAGAACAAGTAAAAGAAAATGAAGAAGTGAAAAGTGAAGAACAAAAAGATGCCGAGGAAAATAAAGGTCTTGGAGTAGTCTCATATTTTATTTTCTTTATTCCATTACTCGTAAATAAAGAATCAAAATTTGCGATGTATCATGCGAATCAGGGATTAATTTTATTATTAACTGCAATCATTATTAATACTATTGGTACCGTTGTTCCTATTATTGGTTGGTTACTGGTATTACCTTTAGGAAACCTATTTGTCTTTATTCTTTGGATCTTAGGTATCATTAACTCAGCAAAAGGTGAGATGAAACCTCTGCCTTTAGTTGGTAAATTTGAGATACTAAAATAGCGAATAAAGCTGTCGGTATAATTCCGGCAGCTTTATTATTTTTTGGTAAGCTCTGATAAAGTCCGTTGTTGATATTGTGATTCGCTTTCGGTGGACGCTTTTCGAAGACCTGGATGGTTAAGTGTCGGCGTTGGTCACAAAAGCTACTTGCTTTACTTCTTTGCGTTATTTTGCGCCGAGTAACCGCAGGCGCAGGACGTGACCGACCTTAGCCGACCAGGAGTCGCCACCTTCGCTCATCATAATTCAACAACTTAATCTATGTCGAAACATCAACATTAAACTTTAACATAGTCTTTTGGTAAAATAACTAAAAAGGTGGTGGGTTTGTGAATCTTAATCTAAAAGGAAAGTCTGTGATTGTAACAGCATCGAGTAAGGGACTAGGAAAAGCAACAGCGTTAGAATTTGCAAAAGAAGGCGCACACGTTATGATTTCCAGTCGTGATGAACAAGAATTAAAGAAAACAGTCGAAGAGATTCAGAATGAAAGTGGAAACGATCAGGTAGACTATGCGGTTTGTGACGTCACGAAGCCAGACCAAATAAAACAGCTCGTTCAAAAAGCGGTTAACCGGAATGGTACCGTCGATGTATTAATTAATAATGCTGGCGGGCCACCCCCAGGACAATTTGAACAATTTAGTGATGGAGACTGGCAAAATGCATTTGAACTAAATCTATTGAGTTTTATTAGGACTATTCGTGAGGTCTTACCTTACATGAAACAACAAAACTCCGGGCGTATAATAAATTTTGCTTCATCTTCAATTAAGCAAACCTTGGACAACCTGCTCTTATCAAACACATTTCGAGCGGGAATAGTAGGGTTAGCTAAAGGTTTATCACAGGAACTTGCGCCACATAACATTTTAATTAATACTCTTGGTCCTGGTCGAATTGGAACAGACCGATTAGCTCAATTGGATCAAAGTAGAGCCGATCAGTTAGGTGTTTCATCTGAAGAAGTTAAGGAACAAACTGAAGCAACTATTCCTATTGGTCGTTACGGAACACCGGACGAGTTTGCAAAGGTGGCTGTTTTTCTTGGATCAGGTGCTAATACTTATGTGACAGGACAATCATTAGTTGTTGATGGTGGTCTTGTAAAGGCGTTATAAAAAACAAAGCTCTCGCCAAATAGCGAGAGCTTTTTAACCTGCTTGTCTTTTCGTACGGAACCATAATGCAATTAATAACACCAAAAAATATGCAACCAATCCGAGAAATGAATAAATGTACAGCATTGGAGTACCTTGCACATAACCGACAACAGGGACATTTAAGAGAAGTAATAAAGGAAAACCAAACATGAGCGCTGTTCCACTCCCCATCACAAGGTTCTCAGTGGTATTAGATTGGAAGTGTGGGTCAACAGCTTTAACTAAAGCCATTCCTGTTGAAATTGTACCTGTCTGCATCCCGAAGAAACCAAGAGTATTAGAAAGCGCGTCTTCTGGAAAAATTCTAGGTGTGATCCAAACTAAGTAAAAAATCGTTAACAACCCACCAATAGTAGTAATCAACAAAATAGGAACTATGTAATCCCGTAAAGCATAAATGGAAATAGCTGCAATCGATGCAGTGATCATATAATCAAATGAAAAACCTGCAATTCGTTGAAGTAAAAAATTGTTAGGCGAATGCTCAAGCTTTAGACCTTTATTTTGAAGTTTATTTAATATTATTCTGAACGTTATTGCGTAAAGGCTACCAATTAAAAAATGAAAGCCGACAAATAGTTGAGCTAACGTTGCTCCAAACGTACCAAGTGGTGTAAGGACTGTATCCAAACCAAGGATCGTTAAATATGTCATTAGATAAATAAAGCTAATTAAGGCTATTTGATAGGTTAATTTATCAATGGCATCACTTAATGGGATTTCATTAGGCGCCGATTGTTCAACAACGGGATGATGACTTTTCTTGACTTGCTCAGAACTAGCAAATTTTTTATTTTTAACTAGAATATTCATTAATATAATGCCGATGATAGTTGCCCAAATAAAACCTATTCCAGCGATTGTTAATCCTAAATTCCCTCCACCTATAACTCCAAGTTCTTCCCACTGTGACCCAATGGAGTATGCTTGTCCCGGACCTTGCCCAAATCCTAGAGGTAAAAGCAGGCCTATGCCTGGGAAGAAATCAGGATAAAACCATTCGACAAGTAGTAGTAAAATACCAAAACCAACAATTCCTTGTATTAAATAGGTAGAGACAATCAACATTCCAGAGTTTAAAATGGCTGGACTGGTATGAACTTGACGGTCTTTTAAAGAAAGGGCAATAAAGCCGATCGCCATCAAATGATAAACAATCGCTCCTAGCATGTCGACCTCAAAGGGAATCAATCCGATAATCTCAGGTCCTGCAATTAAGCCTATAAATCCTGCAATCATGGATGTTGGAATGATTAATTTTCTAATAGCTGGAATACGGGCTTTTAAAATCGAGGCTAACAGAATAAAGGCAGATAAATATATAAAATCCAGTACGAATGACCAGTTATGTTCCATGAGAAACTCCCTCTTGCTTCTTAATTTGTTTAGTAACTTGAAGCCATTTATAGGCAGAACTTCGAGGTTGATAGAAAACAAGTCGATAAAAAGCGTTATGATAGAGAAAATCTAATTTATGATGAAATTGAATATTAATACCATCGGCTTGATGAATAGAAAAGGTAATTTGGTCTTTGCTGTTAATAAAGTCAAATTGCTGATTGTTCCATGTTAATGTTCCTTCACCAACTAATTTAAAGGGTTGTTGGTCGTAGGATACATAAAGCTTTACAGGGTCTTTCAAGCAATCTCCCCAGACATTAACCAAATCATCCCTAAAAAGGTTTTCTCTTAAAAATTGTAACTGCCAATTTTTCCATTCATAAGGTGTTAAATGGTAGGTTGGTTGATTTATAGACTCAAAATGACCTTCCGGTGTATATGTCACAAGATAATTACAGTTTAAGCATCTAAACTCATCTTTGTTGGAATACATGTATCCAGGAGTCTGACAATGTGGGCAGACAAATAAAAGTCGTTCTAAGTAATGTGCCGGGTGCTTAGATATGTACTGATTTTTATGGTCCCTCTGCCAAGCCATTTCATCATGGTGCATGGCTTCGGTCAACCGGTTATGGATGTCTTCGATAGAAGCATTTATAAAGTCACCTTGATCAGAAATTTGTTCAAAAGTTAATTCGATTTTCCCTTTTCGGTGTCCATCTCCCCAACGAGGGTGACTCAAGTAACCTCCTTTGATCTTAGCGAACACAACTGGTACATCTAATAATTTTACTAGTTTTGAAGTGGAATAGATGAGTGGTTCGTTATAACCATCCCAATTGCGATTACCTTCAGGAAAAACACCAATAACTCGTCCATGCTTTTTAGCTTTTAATACATTTCGGATCGTAGAAGTATCATTGGTAAATTTGGTTTTACGAATGGCACCGACGTAATTCAAAACGTGTTTAAGAAATGGATGACGGAAAAGTGGTTCGCCAGCGATGTAACAGATCGGCTCATCCACGTATGAATTTAGGATTAATGGGTCCCAATTATTAACGTGATTAGAAAGAATAACATAAGGTGGTTTTAATCCTTTAGTGTCATTTCGCACCACTTGGATGTCAGAGCGTAAATTAATGAATGCCCGAATTGGCCCTAACAACATATGTTGAACAAGTTTTGATGGCTTCTTTTCAATGCTCATAATGTATCTCAACACCTTAAAAAGGGATATATTATATGTCTATTATGACATAGAATAATTAATATCTTAATCTTTAATTTAGGAAATTAAATATAAAAAAAAGACAAGCTATTTAGCTTGTCTTTCTGTAAGAGGAGCAAGTTATTGGTGAGGTGTTAATTTTAATAATAGCTTCTTTTGTTCCTTAGTAACACCGGCTACTCTGTTTCGTAACGGAATAAACAATTGCTCTTCAGAAATATTAGGTTTTAGATCGTTTATGATTTGTAAGGTTAAACCTGCTCCATAATCCATTCCCTGTGCTCCACCCAGAATAATTAAGTCCTGAGGTTTTACTTTTTGGATGACGTTATGAATGGCATCTTCTAATTCCTCATATACGTGGACTTTTAATCCGGCTTTTTCAATCACTTCTAAGAAAGCTTCTTCTTCGTCTTTAGAGACTTGGTCTTTATCTGCAACATGAGACGAGCTTTTTGTTGCGAAAATTTCCTTCAATCCAAGTTCAGGTGCCCAATAAGCAATGGCTTCAGCGTTTTCACGGTTTACTGTAGGACCTCTTCCACCTCTGATGGAGTAAACGAGATGAAATTGATTATAAGTCATACGTTCAACGGTTTTTAGAGTAACGTCTATATTACCGGCGTTTGCAAAGTGATCATCAATGACTTTAAAATCATTTTCGTAAATGTATTCAAATCGTCTTTCTACCCCAACGAAATTCTTTAATGCGAATTGAATGGTCGGAATGGCGACGCCGCTTAATAATCCAATCATAATGGCTACCATTGAATTATAAACGGAATGCAGTCCTGGTACAGACAGCTCAATATCAAATGATTGTGGATGTATCATGTTAGGGTATTTCCCGAAAGCTTTTCGTATTTCAACCGTAAACTTGGCTCGGCCAGTTGATAAATCTAAGTTCCGACAAGCTACATGCCCTTCATCATTTTCAACACCAAAAGTCACAACTTTTGCCTTTGTTTCATTAATTAAAGAAGCTGAGTATTCATCATCTAAGTTCAAAATAGCATAACTTCTTTTACTGGCATTTCTAATCATTCGAGACTTAGCTTCGAGATAATCTTCAAAGGACCCGTGATCATCAATGTGCTCACGACTCACGTTATTGAGTGATACGATATCATAATCAACTTTTTCTACACGGTGGGCCTCTTGTGCCTTAGATGAAACCTCCATGGTAACGTGTGAGACATTGTGTTTAACCATTTGGTCCAAATAATACTGAAGATCAAGTGATTCAGGCGTTGTTAGCTCAGATGGAAAAGAATAATCCCCGTATTTCACGGCTACTGTACCGATTAATCCTGTTTTCAAACCAGCTTCTTCTAATATGGTATTGGTCATGAATGTTGTTGTTGTTTTACCGTTAGTTGCTGTTACACCAATCATGTTAAGTTTTTTGGAAGGTTCGTTATAAAAATGGTTCGCTAATCTTGCCAATGCAATACGACTATTTTTAACAACAAATTGAGGAATATTGATATCCTCTTGAACATCTTCCACAACTGCAGCAACTGCGCCGTTTTGAACAGCATGTTCTAAGTATTTGTGACCATCCGTTAATAACCCTTTCATACATACGAAAAGGTTACCATTAGTAACACGTCCTGAATGGTAGGCTAGTCCAGTGATATCAGGATTTTGTTTATTATATGTTTTTAAAACGTCTATTGCTTGTAGGAGTTTATTTAGTTCCATCCTAGACCCTTCTTTCTAAAATAATTTACTTTTAAGGGTTAATTTATTTAGCGAATGTGTTTGTGGTAAAATATACCACACGCAAGTTGTAAAAACCTTCAATAGTTGTCCTTTTTATAAAATTCTTTGAAAAAATATATTAGTTCAATATACGTAATCAATAGGAATTTTAGTCCCATTTTATTAGTAAAGCTACAAATTAAACTTGTATCTACAAACTCTTTAACTAAAATAAAGGTAGATTGTATAGATGTGTATATTTCGAAGTGTCAATTTAATGGCTTGGAGAAGTATATCCAATATAGTTTTTTATCTTCATGAATATTTACCTCAAAACGCCAATGTCTAAACGTTAATCATTAACTAGAGTATTGAACAAAGCCCTCTCTCATGATTATTCCCTTAAAATGGCGACTTTATAAATCTCTAAAAACTCATGTAAAGTAAATACACAAAAGTTATTATTTTAATTAAATATTGACATAGAATGCCTGATTATTCAAGATTTATAAGGACTAGACAAAAAAATCATGAATCTTTTAAGATCTAAAACTTATGACCTAAAAACGTTATAGATTTTTATTAGTAAAATAGTTAAGATAGAGGTAATTATTTTTTTCTATCTTTTGGAAGAGGAGTCTTACATATGAAAAATTACTTAAAGGTTATTGCAATACTGTTTTTGTCCTTATGGTTAATCGCCTGTAACGCAGACGAACAACCAAAAGAAACGGACGAATCACAAGAAACGAATACCGAAGAACAGGAAGAAGTTGAAAACGAGTCTACTGAAGAAGAGAATTCAGAAGACAAAACGGTAGGTCGAGAAGATGGCCCTGGAGGTTTCTTATGGAAAGTAGAAAATGAGGGAGTTACAGTTTATTTACAAGGTACCATTCACGTTGGACCAAAAAGCTTATACCCTTTACATACAGAAATTGAACAAGCTTATCAAAAAGCGGATGTTGTCGTACCAGAAGTTGATATGAATAATATCGATTTAGGTAAGGCGAATCAATTGTACAAGGAGCTTGGAACATACCAAGACGGAACAAAGCTTAAAGACCATGTTTCTGATGAACTCTATCAAGAGGTCTCGACCACTATCGAAGGATTCGGTATGCAAATGAAGAAGTTCGAAACATATAAGCCATGGTTTATATCTAATTTAATTCAACAATTAAAAGCACAAGAACTCGGTTATACCTTTGGTGTCGATCAATATTTCTTAAATAAAGCGGATATGGATGGAAAAGAGGTGGTTGCACTAGAAACGATGGAACAACAGCTCAACCTTCTCGCAACTGCTGCATCAGAAGACTATCAAATTGAAATGTTAAAAGAGATGCTGGCCGTTTCCGGGCAATATAAAGAAGAAATAAACGAGATGTTAGATATTTATCGTGAAGGTGACAAAGAAGCCTTGCTCGATATGTTAGTTGAAGATTCTGAAGAAGAACATCCAAATGCTGAAGCTTATCTAAAAGCATTAAATGATGACCGAAATTACAATATGGCTGATCAAATCATGAAGTTCCTAGAATCTGGAGACGAGAAAACGTATTTTGTCATCGTCGGTTCGTTACATTTAATTCAAGAGCCACATATCGGTTCAATTTTAAAAGAGAATGGGTATGATGTTGAACGCGTTCACTAATAAAGATAGTCGCTACATTGAGGTAGCGGCTATTCTTTATTTTCTATATAATGAGTGACAAGAAGTGGAGAGAAAGGGGTAACAGAATGGTTAACGTTACATATTCGGGAAATTATGCTGATGTCATGACTGACGATAAAAAACAAAAGCTTAAGCAGATTCATGATGGCTTGTATGAAAAGACAGGTGCTGGCTCTGACTTTCTAGGGTGGTTGGATTGGCCGTCTGGATTAAGCCAGTCTTTTTTAAATAACATAAAATCTACAGCTGAAGCGATTCGTGGACAGGCTGATGTGTTAATCGTTATCGGAATCGGTGGATCATATTTAGGTGCGAAAGCTGTCATTGAGGCACTTCAACCTTATTTTGATAAAAACCCAGATTTCGAAGTGTTGTTTGCTGGCCATCAAGTGAGCGGCGCTTATTTGAAGGAATTAATGGCGTACGTTGATGACCGTGAAGTGGCTTTAAATGTGATCTCAAAGTCAGGAACGACGACTGAGCCCGCGTTGGCTTTTCGGTTTTTACAAAAATATATGAAAGAGCGTTATGGAAATGAAGCAGCCGAACGCATTTATGTTACAACGGACGAAGAAAAAGGCGCACTGTTAACACTGGCGAAAGAAAAAGGCTATAAACGTTTTGTAGTGCCTGATGATGTTGGTGGACGTTACTCTGTCTTTACGGCTGTTGGTTTGTTACCAATTGCAGCTGCTGGATTTAATGTTGAAGGGTTGGTTGAAGGAGCTCGTGCTGCGGAAAATGAGTTGAAGGCGTTTGATGCTGAGGATAACGCGGCCATTCGATATGCGGCCATTCGCCATGATTTATATGAGCAGGGTTACACGAATGAAGTGTTGGCAACTTTTGAACCGAAGCTAAGTTTTGTTCAGGAATGGTGGAAGCAATTATTTGGTGAAAGTGAAGGTAAGGAGCATAAAGGAATTTTGCCTTTATCGGTAGTTTACACCACTGACCTGCACTCATTAGGTCAATACATCCAGGACGGAAAGCGCGACTTAATGGAGTCGTTCTTGATTGTGGATGAAGCGGATGAAGACTTGGAAGTGTTTGAAGCTGAAAATAACGCAGATCAGCTAAACTATTTGTCTGGTTTATCATTGCATGATTTTAATCTAGTTGCTTATAAGGGCGTTTCTGAGGCACATTTGTCAGGTGGTGTTCCTCAAATCGGCATCCATGTAAGCAAGCTTGATGAGTATAACCTTGGGTACTTATTGTATTTCTACATGCTATCCTGCGCATATAGTGCTTACTTATTAGACATCAACCCATTTAACCAGCCAGGAGTGGAAGACTACAAGACAGCTATATTTAAGTTGTTGAAAAAGCCAGGGTATTAAAAAGATAGTTTTTAGATTTTCGAGTTTGTTTGAGTTAAAAAGTAAACAAAAGGTGTTAGAAAACCCGCTTTTCCCTAGGTGGAATGCGGGTTTTCAGTGTTTTGAGTCTGGTTGAAATTTCGGCTATTATGTTTTTATAAAAATGCTGGAGGCAAAATGCATGATTATCAAACCTTTGTCAATTCAACCGTACCAACTGATGGTGGAAAGTTTGTTGTTAAGGCTGCCCACTCACCACTCAAAACACAACTTTATCGTGAACGCAGTAGGTAAGGAACGTGCAGGTTATTACGGTGAAAAGAAGTTAATGTATCCAATTAGTAAGATCGATTTTTCTCATGACTTACTATTCCAATTACGCTTGCCATTAAACGGTGCATACTTTCAAATGGATTCATTAGTTCTGACACCAAGGTTTTTATTAATAATGGAAGCGAAGAACTATAGCGATGATGTTGCTTTTGACAGTGATTTCTATCGAGTGGTTCAAAAACGCGGCGATGAAGTTCGTGTTTATGACGATCCTGTTCTCCAAGTAGAAGAACAGCGGTATCTGCTTCAAGTATGGATGGAAATGTTTAACTATCCAGACATCCCAATTGAGACATTGGTCGTTATGACCAACCCAAGTTTCCGGCCATCTGGTGATTCACGATATAAAGAAAAAATCATTCCCGTCAACAGGTTGTCGAGCAGACTACGTGAGATTTCAAGCCAGTATTCTAGACAAATTATTTCGAGAAAAGAAATAAGCCGCCTTGGACACGCTTTTCTTGATGCCCATGAACCATATGTCACATACCCAGACCGGCGCTTCGGCATTGTTGAACATGAATGGAATAAAGGTGTGTTCTGTATGGAGTGTGGAAGGCTGGGGATGAGGATGATGCGCATGCGTTGGGAATGTAATCGATGCGGCAGCCGCTCTGGAGATGCACACATTAATGCTATTAAGGATCGCTATTTGCTTGTGGGGCCGACGCTAACAAATGCAGAATTTCGAGAGATGACGGGAGTAAAGTCAGTTTATACAGCTAGCCGAATGTTGGGCCGTGAAAATTATAATAAATATGGGAAAAACAAAGGAAGAAAGCATAGATTGGAATATTCTTACGAAAAGGATTTTGGTTATTTAGAGTATTTGGTTAAGTTATATCAAGATAGGCAAATAAAATTCAAAAATAAGCAAATAAATTTTTAAAATAGGCAAATAAAATTTTCAAAAGAGCAAATATAAATTTTGAAGAAGCAAATAAAATTATAAAAAGAGCAAATAAGTTTTAAGATAACAACGAAAAAATCCGCCCTCAAGGCGGATTTTCTCATTATAAAACTAACTGAGCGGCGCCGAACATGCCGGCGTCGTTTTTAAATTGAGCAATTTTGATATCGAGGTCGTTCAGTAGCATTGGCTTGAGTTGTTCCATCAGGCCTTCCATCCAGTAATCGGATGCTTCGGACACACCGCCTCCAATCACAACCACTTCCATATCGAATGTGGCTTGAAGCGAACTGATCACAACCGCTAAATCGTAAGTGAATTCGCGAATCAGCTTCTTAGCGCCAGCGTCATCAGCTGTGAACAGTTCCTCTGGCGTATAAGGCAACCCAGCTTCCTCAATACGACGGCGCAAGGCACTGCCAGATACGTATTGTTCAAAGCAGCCACGTCGACCGCATGGGCATTCCACGCCACCAGGGTAAAGTGTCATATGTCCAAGTTCAGCCGCACCGCCATTCGGCCCACCTGACAGTAAGAAGTCATCGATAATGACACCGCCGCCAAGGCCTGTCCCAAGCGTTAAGCAAACCGTACGGTCGTATTCTTTCGCCGCACCAATTTTCGCCTCAGCCAATGCAGCGCAATTTGCGTCGTTATCGACTTCAACACGCAGACCCGTAACTTTTCCAAGCTGTGCCTTCACCTCAGTACCAGTCCATCCCGGCAATAGTTCAGTCGCATACACAATGCGTCCGTTTTTCGAATCGACAAAGCCGTGTGTTCCTATACCAATCGCTTCAACATCAGGGTGTTCATCTATAATTTTAAGAACCTCTTTTTCTAACAAATCATACAGCGGAAAAGCAGTTGGGACTTTATAATCAAGTTCGACGTTCATTGAATCATCTACAACACCCAACCTTACTTTTGTTCCGCCAATATCTACTCCAAGAACCTTCATGTTATTTCCCCTTTCTCTGGTCAAAAACAACTGCTTCCCATGGACGAAGCACGAGCTCATCACCAGAAGCTAACCCATCATAATTCTGAATCAACACCTCACCATGAGGCCGATCGAAGCGGTGTTCATTTGAGCTGAAATTACAGTAAATAACAAGTTGGGCAACACCATGAACACGCTCATACGCAAATACTTCAGGATGATTACGATGTAATAAACGAAAGTCGCCATCTGTAATAATGTCTTCCGACTTACGCAACTCAATCAACTTTTGATAGTAATAAAAAATTGAATCAGTGTCCTCAAGCGCAGCATCGGCATTAATTTCCCTATAATTCGGGTTAACAGCAATCCAAGGCTCACCAGATGTAAACCCACCATTCGCATCCTTCGACCACTGCATCGGCGTGCGTGCATTGTCGCGACCTTTCGCATAGATCGAGCGCATAATATCATCGTGCCCCACACCGGCTTCAAGTTTTTCCTTATACATATTCAACGTCTCTATATCTTTATAATCATCGATCGAATCAAACGTGACATTCGTCATACCAATCTCTTCACCTTGATAAATATAAGGAGTGCCTTGCATCATGTGTAGGCACGTCGCAAGCATCTTAGCCGATTTCACTCGAAAGTCGTCATCATCTCCAAACCGCGAAACAATCCTGGGCTGATCATGGTTATTCCAATATAAACTGTTCCAACCTACACCATGCAGAGCGTGTTGCCACTTTTCCAGATTCTCTTTTAAATCAACTAAATTCAATTCTCTAAAATCCCATTTACCGCCTGGGCCACCGTCTAAATCCATGTGTTCAAACGTAAAGATCATATTCACTTCACGGTTCTCCGGATCTGTATATATACGTGCGTCATCAGTCCCTGCACCGGGCATCTCACCAACCGTCACACAGTCATACTTCAATAAAACTTCATCATTCATCTCACGCAAAAACTCATGTATGCGTGGCCCATTCATAAAGTGCTGACTGCCATCGCCATCTGGTCCGTCCGGTAACGCTGGATCCTTAGATATAAAATTAATCACGTCCATCCGGAAGCCATCAACACCTTTGTCGAGCCACCAGCGCATCATTTCATACACTTTTTCTCTTAATTTAGGATTCTCCCAATTCAAATCCGGTTGTTTTTTAGAAAAGATATGTAAATAATACTGCTCGCGAGCTTCATCGTAGTCCCAAGCCGGCCCGCTAAACACAGACTTCCAATTATTCGGTTCGTCTCGCCAAATATAAAAGTCATCGTGCTCCTGAAACCACTTATGTTCATCCGACGTATGATTCACAACTAAATCCATCATCAACTTCATCCCACGTTGATGGATAGCGTCCAACATCTCATCAAAATCATCCATCGTGCCAAACTCACGCATAATCTTATAGTAATCTCGTATATCGTAACCGTTATCATCATTTGGCGAGTCATATACCGGGCTCAACCAAATGATATCGATTCCAAGTTTCTTTAAATAATCTAGCTTTTGTATAATACCTTGAATATCGCCTATCCCATCACCATCAGAATCCATAAAACTACGAGGGTAAATCTGATAGACGGTTGACTTCTTCCACCAATCTGTCACGGAATCCCACTCTCTTTTTTAAACTATTCTACCATAAGCCCATAGGTGTTTCAGCTTGCTATAAGTTTAAATTTTCCGATAAAGTTAACAAAATGTTATTTGTAAACGTAAATTTAATGATACACTATTTTTATGTAACAAATTTTAGGTTAAGAGGGTCTGTTATGTCAGAAGAAAATATCACTCGAATAAATTTAGATGGAAAAGAAGTTATTATAATCGGTACGGCACACGTATCGAAACAAAGTGCTGAGCAAGTTAAAGAAGTGATTGAAGCCGAGCAACCAGATTCAGTCTGTGTCGAGCTCGATCAACAACGTTATAAATCAATCAAAGACGGTAATAAATGGAAGGAAATGGATGTTTTTAAAGTCATCAAAGAGAAGAAGGCCACCATGCTTCTTATGAACATGATGATTTCATCTTTCCAAAACCGTATGGCCAAACAGTTTGGAATTAACCCAGGTCAAGAGATGATTCAAGGGATTGAGTCGGCTGAAGAAACAGATGCCAATCTTGTTTTAGCTGACCGAAATATCCAAGTGACATTCTCGCGTATTTGGCGAAACCTTGGATTTAAAGGGAAATTCAAGCTGCTTATGAGCATCGTATACAGCATATTTAATAATGAAGAAATATCAGAAGAAGAACTCGAACGCATGAAATCACAGGATATGTTGGATTCTGTTCTGCAAGAGTTCAGCCAGTCATTCCCTCGTCTGAAAAAACCTTTAATTGACGAGCGTGACCAATACTTGTCTCAAAAAATTAGAGAAGCGCCAGGGGATAAAGTTGTAGCTATTCTTGGTGCGGCACATGTTCCAGGCGTAAAAGAAGAAATCCATAGAGAAAATAATCTAAAAGAATTAAATAAAATACCACCAAAATCAAAAACACCAAAGATTATTGCCTGGGCAATCCCAATCTTTATTCTATCAGTAATTGTGTATACCTTTATTACGAATCCATCGGCAGGTACTTATCAGGCTTTATCGTGGATTTTGTGGAACGGTTCGCTTTCTGCTATTGGTGTAGCTATTGCCATGGGGCACCCTCTGGCTATACTCACCGCCTTCATAGTGGCCCCAATCAGTTCATTGAATCCATTATTGGCAGCCGGATGGTTTGCTGGTTTCGTTCAAGCCTTTGTTCGAAAGCCGAATGTATCTGACTTTGAACGACTTTCAGAAGATGTTCATTCCTTAAAAGGCTTTTGGCAAAACAAAGTCACACGAGTTTTATTAATCGTAGTTATGGCTAATATTGGAAGCTCACTAGGTACGTTTATCGGGGGAGCTGATGTCATCCGTGTGTTCTTAGAAAATTTATAAAAAGTAAGTTGTAGCGAGTGGCTCTTGAGGCACTCGCTTTTTTTTACCGTAAAAACTTGATGATAAACCAAGTTTTTCTCATAGAAAAAAACAAGGCCTCATAGAAAGCAGCTAAATTCTCGTAGAAGGCAGAGATTTTCTCATAGAGAGGAGATAAGTCCTTATAGAATCTCATATTCAACATGAGTCAATCGCCCGCATAAATATAATTAATATCAATATATAAAGGTGATTAAAAAATGGCTAGAAAAAAATTAGCGTTGGCGGCTACCGGTAAGGATGAAATGGCTTTTAAGTCTTGGGCGGTTAATTCGGTTGGACTTGAAAATGCGAGGCAATGGACATCGGGTAAAAATTTATTAGAACATCTAGTAGAGGTTTCTAATAATGGTCGGGATTGCATCGAGAAATTAATTATCTTCTCACACGCGTGGCCTTATGATTCAAATGGTAATCGAGGCGGCGTAAAAATTGGTGGGCCAGATCTTAATGGATTCTATTTAAAAAAGCAATTGTATGACCATGATGATGCAAGATATTTAAGTGATTTAGCTCGCTTAATCAGAAATGGGGAAGTTCAATTTTGTGAGGATAGTGAAATCATTTTTACGGGTTGTCGGGTAGCTTCAAGTGACTTTCCAAAGGAATTAGTTAAACTCACTAAAAGCACAGTCATCGCAGCAAATGGTTCAAGTTTTCCGAAACCTGGTAGTCCACCTGGTGACACAACAGGGGAATGGGTAAGTGGTGTCAATATGTGGGAAGAACAACAGGCGAATAAACAAGGGTTATATGTTGGGTGGTTGAAATATCAGTACAATCCAAACACCCAACAAGTAACCGAAGAGAAAGTTGGTAATCCTACAAAACACGGGTCTGTGTTTGATATTTGGTAAAACTTATTTCTTGAATAGTTTGCTTCCGTCATATTGTTGATAAAGTAAAAATAAAAGCCCTAACATCACAATATCTAAGCGTGCTTGGAATAACGTATGAACGATTCCACCGTGAAGCATTGGAAGTTTTGTCACAATCAAAGCACCAATGACAATCACCATGAGTGGAATAGTAGCTAGTTTAACATAACGGTTTAGTAAAATAAGCAAGCCGCATATAATTTCAATAATAGCAACAAGATACATGATAGTAATTGGTGATGGGAAACCCATGTTTGCGAAATTCGTTCCTAACCCATTGCCGGTTACTTTCATGAGTGCAGATACAATAAAGACAAACCCGACTAAATAACGGATCAGCTGAGTGGTTGTTACGTTAACCATGTTTCATCCCTCCTTAATGAAAAATTCGACGCCAAACACTAAAGGCGCATTTACTTAATCTATATGAGAATTTAAGACAAGCATGACAAGTTTTCAGAGGGCACTAAGGTAGGGGAGAACTCTAAACGGTGAAAAAAATGTTGAATCATCCCTGTGATCTGAGTTATAGTAAAGTGTTGGAAGACCTTACATCTTGCTATAACATGTTACAATTAGTAGTATAGGTAAAGGGTTAAAAGTACAAGGGAATTTATGGGCTTAGAACGAATAAATTTTCTTGAATTAGAAAGAGGTTTTAACATGCATAAAGAATCCATTTATGGATTGACCTACGAACAATTAAAGGATTGGCTTGTTGACAATGGAGAAAAACGATTCCGTGCAGACCAAGTGTGGGATTGGCTCTATCGTAAGCGCGTCAAATCTTTTTCCGATATGAAAAATGTGAATAAGAACACCATTCAGTTACTTGAAGACAATTATGAGGTTCAGACATTAACTGAAGCAGTAAAACAAGAGTCAAAAGATGGCACAATGAAGTTTCTATTTGAACTTCAAGACGGCAACTATATCGAAACGGTACTTATGCGTTTTGATTATGGCTTATCCGTTTGTGTGACGACTCAGGTTGGCTGTAACATTGGTTGCTCATTCTGTGCAAGTGGGATTTTACGTAAAAACCGTGACCTGACCAGTGGTGAGATTGTTGAACAGATTATGAATGTTCAGCACGATTTAGATGCTCGTGGTGATGGTGATCGTGTGAGCCACATCGTTGTAATGGGAATTGGTGAACCATTTGATAACTATGACAACACATTAGATTTCCTAAAAATTGTTAACGACCAAAAAGGTTTATCAATCGGTGCGCGTCATATTACCGTATCAACAAGTGGTCTAGCAGATAAAATTTATCAGTTTGCTGATGAGAATTTACAAGTGAACCTGGCTCTATCGATTCATGCACCGAACAATGAGCTTCGTACACGTATTATGAAGATCAACCGTGCATATCCACTTGAAAAACTCATGCCGGCCATCGATTACTATTTAGAAAAAACAAATCGACGCATTACGTTTGAATATATTTTATTAGATGATGTCAACGATCACGTGGAGGAAGCCAAGCAGCTAGTGGAATTATTAAAGGATAAACGTCACCTATCATACGTGAACTTAATTCCTTACAACCCAGTTGCTGACCACCCGTATGAACGTAGTCGTAAGCAAAACATCCTGAAGTTCTACGAAACATTACTGGAGAACAACATCAACTGTGGTGTACGTGTGGAACAAGGTAGTGACATTGACGCCGCTTGCGGTCAGTTAAGAAGTAAGCAGATTGAAAAAACAAAAAAGAAAAAACAGGTTAACGCCTAACTTATAAGAAGCGAGTATCCATATTGGGTACTCGCTTTTTTAAAACTTTTATTAGAAACTTTTAGCGTTTACTAGAAACTTCATATACTTTACTAGACAAACTCGAATGAATACTAGAAGAAATCAGTGATTTACTCGACAAAACAAGAAAAATACTAGACAGATTACAAGGTTTACTAGAAACTTTATTGAGATACTAGAAACTCAATTCTGATTAAAACTCACCCGGACTTTTGACTAACCAACATTAGACAGGCACTCATCGTTTAGGCTTTTGCATATGTTATAAGAGCAGACCTAAAGGAAGTGATAGTTTGGCTATATTTATAAATGATGGACAGTCAAATATATATCGTTCAAATGCTGAAATAAAAGAACCAAATCAACGACAGGTTGTGGTTGACCGGTTTTCTGAGTGGGTAAAAAAACAACAAATAATTAATCGAAACCTTACTCAATCCTATAATATGCTTAACCAACTCACTGAACGTCATGATCACACGCAAAAGAATATTCTACAAAAATTAAATGACTTTGAGAGTCGACATACAGGTCATGAAAAATTTAAAGAACAAACGTTACAACGTTTTTCTTCAATCAATCAAAAACAGATGAAAGTGGAGGATTGGATGAAACAAGAACAACAGGCTAAGGCGCAGTTAATGGATGAGCTTAGAAAACTGCATGATTCCAATCAACAAATCATTGAAGAATTACTTAAACAAGACGACTCTAATGAGGAATTGGCTGAACAATTAAAAGAAATATTTGCAGTTCAACAGCAGATTTCTGAACAAATCTTAAGTTATGATGAACAACAAAAACAAATTGTTAATCAACTAGAAAACCAAGAAGCCTTAATTGAAAAAGTTGCTCGTCAAATGACGAATTTCAGGTCCATTTTGTATGAAAGAAGTCATCACTTGGCTGAGAAGATAGAAGATAACTATGAATTAACCTCATCATATGTCCATCAGCTGTTATCTGGTAAAGAAAACCCAATGACATTTATGGTGTCCAAACAAAAAGATGATGACTAGCAAAAGGGACTCGTTTTGAACTAAACGAGTCCCTTTTACATTACTTTTTTTCTCTAAGGTTAGATAATTGCACCTCAAACTCATTGGCAGGGTCGTCGAGGTAGTAAACGCGAGCAACATCATTACCTTCTTCAACATGTTGAATAAAAATTCGTTTGCCATTGTATTGCACGTTGCAAATCTTGGGTGAGCTCGCAATTTCTTCAGCACGTAATCGATCCATCAAAGACCTCCTTTTATCATTAAAGGGTTATCTTAAGCGTTGCTTAACGCTTGATCACATGGTGTGGTTGGGGTCATCTTCGTATAAACCGTCTAAGTCTACTTCCTGTACTTGGTCCATGTTGTCTAATGGATAAATGGTAGCCGTGCCGTTGTCTTCATCAATTTCTTGAATATAAACGGGCACGCCATGGTATTTGACTTGAATGAGTGTGGGGGATGCGACAATGTCTTTTAGTTTTTGAATATCCATAGGAAACCTCCGGAAACGTAGTAGTATTATTTTTAACTTAATGAAACAAAATATACTGTATTAAATTCATTAACTAATCGTGATTGTTTTCCCGTTAAATTTGGTTAGAGTGAACCCTTTAAAATCTTCGTTAAATGAATGTCTATGGTCTTTTAAAATACTAATGGCTACTTTTTCTCCTAATTTGATTCCTTCAATACCATCCGATCGCCAATGAACACCAGCAAAATCACGACCTAGTGCAATATTTGAAGCTAATTTATTTAGTTCCCCTCCGATAGTTAATGTGGCTCCTTTGTAACGTTTAAGAGAAAGACCGTCTGATGAAGAAATAACTGGGTCAGGGATTTGGAAATTCTCATTGAAGAATGCTTTTAGAATTGTTACGCACGCCCCGGCAATTGTCGCATGACCTGCTGGGTAAGCAGGGTGTAAAGGTGAACCCTCAGGGAATGCCATGGGTAAAAGAAACGTGTCATACTCTTTATCGATTATTTTTAATGACTTAGAGTTAAGCAATTCTTGATGAACGGGAGCCTTCAATTTGTTGGTCAAATAATTGTGAACGAGCCCACCGTAGGCTTCAGGACGTAAACGGCGATGGACGATCCATTTTTGAAACCATGCAGCTTCTAGTGCAATGTTTGCCGATGAAGTAACCAAGTCTAATACTTGTGGTTCTCCAAAAGTAGCAAAGCCGATTTGAGTTTTTGAGTGTAAATACGGATTATTCGGATCAATGGCGTCTCTTCCAAACCCAATCAAAATCAAGCAAGCATTTAAAAAGCTTTGAAAGCTGAAATCTCGGTGTACCCACTCAGCAAGGTCACGGCCGTTCCGGATAAATCTACTCTTTTTATCATAATTGCTTGGCTCAGTTGGCGTTCCTCCGTTTTGAATGTGTAACCATTCGTTGTAAGTCGTCATAAAGTTATGGTCTGCTATAGTCGTTCGATTCTTTTGGGTGATTCTATTACTTCCATAAGGGATACTCTTCCACAAGAATTGCGATATCAACGGCCCTAGTAAATCTCCCTCACTGTTGCCACGAAAAATGGTGTCAGGTGTGACTTGACCGTCTTCTTTTGGTCCATTGTATTCTGAAAAACTAGAAAGATCCTCTGCTGCCAATCGAATCAGTTTGTTAGATTCATAGTCATTGAAAGAAACATCGCGTGTAATGGCGCGCCAATATACTTCCGCCATCTCACTAGCAATACCTGCACTGTTAATCGATGGAGGAGCAGGTATATCATATTGGTGTGAATCACGACCGACGAGCGAATAAGCATAAGCGGCTTGAGGGTTAACTAGTTTTGCAGGACCTGCTAGCGGGATGTTCTCCAAGTCATCTCGATTACCCGAGTTTAAAGCTTGATTAAGAGATTCATAGGCACCCTGATCAACTACTCCTAAATCGTTATGGGGTAACCCCTTTGAAAAGTTACCTATTTTATTTGGATAATGGCACTCATCTTGATTACAATTTTCTTCTAACAACGGGTCTTTCCTGAAGTTTGATAGAGCAGCATTCTCTCTAACTTGATAGGCCGTATTCCTTCTTTGAACAGGGCTTAATGGGCCGATTTCACAGTCGTCTTTGTGTTGACGCATTTTGCATCATCCTCTATTTAATATATTTATACTTTATGATTATTAATAAGTATTGAGTGGGTGATATAACTTGGATTAAAGGCATTTCATTCTATCTTTGTTTGCTATTTCATACACTTTACCAGTAAGCAGAATCGTGATATTTTAATATTAAGAAAATTTAAAAAAATAAACAGATGATGATTTCATATAAAGGGGAGTATGTGAATGTCTCCAAGGTATTTAAGCGAAGAGCATCAATTATATCGTCAATCACTAAAAAAATTTATGGATAAAGAAGTCGTACCATATTTTGAGCAATGGGAAGAGGACCGGTTGATTCCTCGTGAATTGTGGACAAAGATGGGAGAAAACGGGTTTCTATGTCCATCGGTTAATGAACAATACGGAGGGTTAAATGCGGACTTTGGTTATTCCGTTGTATTCAATGAAGAGATCGAGCGTGTAGGTACAGGCTTAGTAGGGTTAGGCTTACATAATGATATCGTTGTTCCATATCTTGATTCTTTTGGAACAGAGGAACAAAAAGAACGTTGGCTCCCTAAGTGTGTGTCTGGGGAGTATATTACGGCGATTGCGATGACTGAACCAGGTGCGGGTTCTGATTTGGCAGGTGTGAAAACAACTGCAATTAAAGATGGGGATCATTATATATTAAATGGTCAAAAAACGTTTATTACAAACGGGATTCATGCAGATTTAATTGTAGTTGTCGCTAAAACAGATCCACAAGCGAATCCAGCACATAAAGGAATTAGTCTGCTTGTAGTTGATAAAGATATGCCTGGATTTTCTAGAGGTCGTAAGCTGGACAAAATTGGTTTGCACTCTCAAGATACGGCAGAACTCTTTTTTGAAGATGTAAAGGTTCCTAAAGAAAACCTAATCGGTAAAGAAAATAAAGGATTTTATTACTTAATGGATAAACTGCAACAAGAGCGCTTAACCGTTGGAATTAGCGGTCAGGTAGCTGCAGAAGAAATGCTGAAAATGACCACAGAATATGTAAAAGAGCGCCGGGCTTTTGGGCAGTCAATTTCGAAGTTCCAAAACGTTCAATTTAAACTTGCTGAAATGGCGACAGAAATTAAAATCGGTCGAACATTCTTAGACGATGTAATCGAGCGCCATATGAATGGTGAAAACGTGGTGAGTGATGTCTCAATGGCGAAATGGTGGATCACAGATATGGCGAGGCGAACCGCCAGTACGTGTATGCAGTTGCATGGGGGTTACGGATATATGGAAGAATATCCGATTGCTCGCCGTTATCGAGACATCCCTGTGTCGTCGATTTATGCAGGTACCAACGATATTATGAAAAATATCATTGCTAAAAATATGGGGCTGTAGGTTATGTTGCAAGGTGTTAGAGTTATAGATTTTTCCCAATACTTACCCGGCCCTTTCGCAACCCTTCGATTAGCAGATTTGGGGGCTGAAGTAATCAAAGTTGAGCCTCCTCAAGGAGACCCCTCTCGCTTCATGGCGCAAAAAACCTTGTATGCTGCGAATAATCGTGGCAAAAAAAGCGTTGTGATTGATCTGAAGGAAGAAAAAGGACAAGAGCAAGCACTGAACCTTTTAAAAAAGGCGGATGTCGTGGTTGAAAGCTTTCGTCCTGGAGTGATGGATCGACTCGGGTTAGGTTTTGAGGATGTGAAAAAGGTAAATGAGCAGATTGTCTACCTTTCGCTAACTGGCTTTGGGCAACATAGCTTCTATTCTAATCAAGGGAGTCATGACATTAACTATTTGGCAATGAGTGGGATGTTAAGTCAGCTAAAAGATGAGCACGGTACACCAATTTTGCCGACGAATACGGTCGCTGATTTAATAGGTGGCATTACAGCTAGTGAAGCGATTCTTGCAGCTTTATTTCTAAAAGAACGTACCGGGCAAGGGAAATATATTGATTTAGCGATGACCGATGCCGTTTTTTCTATGATGGGGAATCATGTGATGTTAAATCAATTTGCTAATCTATCAGACGGAATCCCTGTTTTAAATGGAGATTATGCTAATTACCGAATCTATGAAACGAAGGACAGTCGGTACATGTCTTTAGGTGCGCTGGAGTATAAGTTTTGGCAAAATTTCTGCCAAGCTGTTAATCGACAGGATTGGTTAAAAAATTTTCCGAATCAGCTCAAAAATAAAGATGTCACCGAAAATGTTAAGCAATTGTTTATGACGAAAACCTTTAATGAATGGATTGAATTAGGTGAGATGCATGATTGCTGTCTATTCCCCGTCCTTGAAATAGATGAAGTAATGAACAGTCAGTATATTGATGAACGTGATTTAATTCATTGCGAAAATGGTTTACCTTTTGTACAACCTCATAATGGATACGTTCATAAAAGCTATCAAACTGCAAAACTGGGTGAACATACAAATGATATATTGTCCACTAAAGACCCAACATGATTTTAAAGGTGTGAATAACCCGTTTAATGACGGGTGAATAATAAAAACTTTTAATTGAAAAAGGAGAGGGTCCAATATGATGGAAGGTGCTTTACTCATCAGCAAGATGCTTGAACGGGCAGAAAAATTATTCCCTAAGAAAGAGGTTGTCTCTCGAACATCCTCGGGAATTCATCGTGTGTCATATCGAGAAATTGGTGAACGAACAAGACGATTATCAAGTGCTTTAGAAAAACTCGATGTAGAGCGTGGTGACAAGGTAGCCACTCTAGCTTGGAATGATCACCGCCACTTAGAGACTTATTTTGCTGTTCCTGGAATGGGAGCTGTATTACACACCATTAATGTTCGTCTATCTCCACAACACATTACTTATATTATTAATCACGCAGAAGATAAAGTTTTGTTAGTTGATCCAATGTTTTTACCGATTTTACAAGCCATTAAAGATCAGATTCCAACAGTTGAAGCCATTATTGTTATGACAGATGATTCACTACCTGATTCAGAACTTTCTCCTCTATACTCCTATGAAGATTTAATTGCCAATGCAAATCCGAATTATGAATTTCCAAAAGATATTGATGAAAATGATCCAGCTGGAATGTGTTTCACTTCAGCGACAACCGGAAAACCTAAAGGCGTAGTTTATACCCATCGTGCCATTACACTTCACAGTTTTGCATTAGGATTGTCTGATTCAGCAGCCATTTCGGAGTCAGATGTCGTGATGCCGGTAGTTCCGATGTTCCACGTGAATGCCTGGGGGATGCCTTTTGCTTCAACCTGGTTTGGTTCAACACAAGTCATGCCCGGACCGGCCTTTACACCAGAGTTATTAGCAGAATTGATTACAAGTGAAAAGGTTACGATTACGGCTGGTGTACCAACCATTTGGTTAGGCTTATTAAAAGAATTAGATGCAAACGCTGCAAGATACGATATGTCATCATTACGAGCGGTACTTTGCGGTGGTTCAGCAGCTCCAATGGGCATGATTCGTGCTTTTGAAACCAAACACAATGTGCCATTCATCCATGCTTATGGTATGACAGAGACAACACCACTTGCGACACTTTCTCGACTAAAAAGTTACCAAGAAGATCTATCATCTGAAGACCGATTAGAAGTTCGTGCGAAACAAGGTTATCTCGTACCAGGTCTTGAAATGAAAGTCGTCAATGATGAAGGCGAAGTAGAGTGGAATGGTGAAGATATGGGTGAACTGCTTCTTCGTGGACCATGGATTGCCGATGAGTATTATAAGGACGAGCGAACGGAAGAAGCTTTCCAGGATGGTTGGTTACACACAGGTGATATTGTAACGGTTGATGAAGAAGGAGTTATTAAAATTGCTGACCGTACCAAAGATTTAGTTAAAAGTGGTGGGGAATGGATTTCAACGATCGATTTAGAAAATGCACTAATGGCTCACGATGCCGTCTTTGAAGCAGCAGTTATTGGTGTTCCTCATCCTGAGTGGCAGGAGCGTCCACTAGCAGCAGTTGTGCTAAAATCTGATGTCGTTACAAGTAAGGATGAACTGCTCGAATTTCTTAAACCGCAATTCGCTAAATGGTGGTTACCGGATGACATTGTCTTTATGGATGAAATTCCAAAAACTTCAGTAGGTAAATTCCAGAAAAATAACTTAAGAGAACAGCTGCAAAATCACTTAACGGTGTAATGATGAGGGAACTCGCATGATGCGAGTTCCTATTCCTATTTCAAGAGGTGAAGAGATGAAATTAAAGGAGTTTGATGTCGGGCAAACGTTTCTAACTGAGCCGGTTGTTGTGACTAAGGAAGCAATTCTGCAATTTGCTGAACAAAATGACCCTCAATATTTTCATTTAGATGAAGAAGCGGCTAAGGACGGTCCTTTCGGTGGGCTCATAGCTTCAGGCTTTCAAACATTATCAATAGTTTGGGTTGAATTCATTAAGAAGGATATTTTAGGTCGTGATTGTTTGGGTGGGATGGGGATGAATCAAGTTGTTTGGCGTGCACCGGTTTATGCTGGAGATGAACTACGAGGAGTTTTTACGGTCTCTAGCAAAAAACAGCTAGATAACTTTAAAGGGATACTAAATCTAGATATTCAAGTGATAAACCATGAAGAACAAGAGGTCATGAGTTGCGATACAATGATCATGATGAAGGTTTAATTATGATGTTTTAGTTATTAAATTCAGAATATAGTGTGCTATTAATGCTAGAAGTTGATTTATTTCAAGAAAGGATTAGTGGATTGCATTTTTGATAATAAGCGAAAGGCGGCGACTCCTGCGGGAACAGCGCGAGCCGAAAATCACGCAAAACGAACGGAAGTGAGTTTTGGGAAGTTGAGGCCGTGCCCGCGGAAAGCGTCCGCCTGTAGCGATTCGTAGAATCAAAAAACTTAACTTATGATATAAAAAAGCTGACCGATGCGTTCGGTCAGCTTCATTTTATTTTGGTTGCATACGAATGGCACCGTCTAGTCGGATCACTTCTCCGTTCAACATTGGGTTTTCTATAATGCTTTCAGCAAGCTTCGCATATTCTGTTGGATAACCTAAACGAGATGGGAATGGTGTCATCGCACCAAGAGCTTCACGCGCTTTTTCCGGTAGTGAAGCAAAAAGTGGTGTGTCAAACAATCCAGGAGCAATAGTCATCACACGAATGCCATGTGGCGATAAGTCACGAGCAATTGGCATCGTCATTCCGACAATCCCACCTTTAGAAGCACTGTATGCCGCTTGACCGACTTGACCTTCATACGCTGCTACTGAAGCGGTATTAATAATAACTCCACGCTCGCCTTCTTCGCTCGGTTCATTTGACGTCATCACATCCGCCGCTAACCGAATCATATTAAAAGTTCCTACAAGGTTGACTTGAATAACCTTTTGGAAGGATTCTAGATCATGAACCCCTTTACTACTAATTGTTTTCTTGGCAGCTCCGATACCGGCACAATTTACGACCAAATGTAACTGGCCGAATTCTTCTTTTGTCTGTTTTAAAGTTTCTTGAACACTTGCTTCATCGGTCACATCAGTTTTTACAAATATAGCCCGTTCAGCACCTAGTTCACCTTCTAAGGCACGACCTTTTTCTTCTTGTAAATCAGCTATAACAACTTTCGCGCCATTTTTAACAAGGTTTCTTACCGTAGCTTCGCCTAACCCTGATGCTCCTCCAGTCACTAACCCTACCTTCTTTTCAATATCCAAGATCATTCCTCCTATCTATTAATCGATTCGTTCAATGATTGTCGCGTTTGCCATTCCATGACCTTCACACATTGTTTGTAAACCATAACGTCCACCAGTGCGCTCAAGTTCATAGACTAGTGTCGTCATTAATTTAGCTCCACTAGCACCTAACGGGTGGCCAAGCGCGATAGCCCCACCGTTTACATTTAACTTCTTAGGGTCTGCCCCTGTTTCATCTAACCAAGCTAATGGTACGGGAGCGAATGCCTCATTCACTTCAAATAAATCAATATCGTCAATTTTCAATCCAGCTTTCTTAAGCACTTTTTCAGTTGCTGGAATTGGTCCTGTTAACATGAGGGTTGGATCTGAACCTACAACAGTACGGGCAACGATTCTGAATTTAGGTTTTAAACCAAGTTCATCAGCTTTTTCTCGCGACATGAGTAATAACGCTGCCGAACCATCACTTATTTGACTCGCATTTCCCGCGTGAATCACGCCGTCTTCTTTAAAAACAGGGTTTAGTTCACCTAATTTTTCAGGCGTTGTTTCGCGACGTGGACCTTCATCTGCTGTGATCGTTTGAGTTGATCCATCTTCAAGCGTCACTTCTATTGGGAACGTTTCTTTTTCAAATCGTCCTTCTTCTTGAGCTTTAATAGCTTTTTGATGACTTTCATAAGAAAATTCATCTAGTTGCTCTCTCGAATATCCCCATTTTTCAGCAATTCGTTCGGCAGATAATCCCTGGTTAATCATTTCATACTTCTCTGTTAATTTTGGGCTGAATGAAGCGCCATTCATGTTTGAGAACATTGGAACACGCGACATATTTTCAATCCCTGCTGCAACAACGACATCCATATCGCCACTTAATATAGCTTGTGATGCAAAATGTACCGCTTGTTGACTTGAACCACATTGACGATCAAGTGTTGTACCAGGAACCTCAATTGGATATCCCGCAATTAGAGCTGCCACTCTTCCGATATCTGCAGCTTGCTCTCCAACTTGAGATACACAACCCATAATGACATCCTCTACATGACTTGGGTCGACACCAGCTCTTTCCACCACTTCTTTTAATGCTAATGCGGCTAAATCATCCGCTCTCATATGACTTAATAAACCTTTGCGACGTCCAACCGGCGTTCGCACAGCTTCTACAATAACTACTTCTCGCATGATGATACCCCTCTCTTTTGTACGTGTTTTAATTATAACAAATTATTAAAATTATCTGAAAAAAATCACACAAAAAATCAGCCCTTAGACGTACAAGAATTCAATCCTTGAGAGGTGGGGAAAGCTACGTAATTCGAATGATCTTAAGTAGTCTCCAAAAAATATAGTGAATGAATTTCAAAGGGCATCGACGAACTCGCTATTCTTGTCGGGCAATCATTAGGCGTTTTGTATAAAAGATATTATGCAGAAAATACCCAGAACAAGTTGCAGTTTTAGTGCTTGTCGTTCAACGACCAGTTGGAATGGATGACTTTTTAAATGAACTAAACCCAACTGCTGCGGGGTGGATCTCTCGCCACTACTACCCATTTACTCGCCATAAACATAAAGAGAGGCGTACCTCATTTGGAGACGCCTCTTTATTTATGATTCACCTTTTAATTTTAATCGTAATAACTGGTCGTCATTTTCATCAGGATTACCTCGTCCATCGCGGTTACTTGTAATGGTATATAAATATCCATTTTTGATGTAGATATCACGCATACGCCCGCTGTCTTCGTAGGAGGTTACAGCCTTTCCTGTCTCTATATCATAAGATATAATTTTTGAACCTCGAAGCCCTGCAATGTATAGCTTGCCATTGTAATAATCCATTCCTGATGGGGCCCATGTATTGTTGCCAGTATGGTAAATTGGACTAATCATTCCTTGGCGCTCCTGATCGCCTTCAATTAATGGCCAACCATAATTACCACCAGATTTAATGATGTTAATCTCATCATGAGCACTGTTTCCGTGTTCTGAACTATACATGGTGCCATTTTCATCCCAAGTCATTCCTTGTGGGTTACGATGCCCGTATGAATAAATAAAAGATCCTCGAAATGGATTATCTTCAGGTATGGACCCATCTAAGTTTACTCTTAGAATTTTACCAGCTAAACTGTCTAAATTTTGAGCCTGCATTCGATTAATTGCATCCCCCGTAGTGACATACAATTTATTGTCTGACCCAATTTCTAAACGCCCACCATTATGGTATTGAGCTCCTGGTATGCCTTCAATGATGACATTGACCTCTTCCCATTGATTATAATTTTTTTCTAATAGCACAACACGATTAAGAATTTGATTGTCATGTTGATACGTATGATAGACATAGGCTTGTTTTGATTCTTCAAAATCTGGCGCTAAGACAAAACCTAATAAACCACCCTCGCCATAAGGTAATACCTCATGAGATAGAATAAGTTCTTGTTCATTTATCTCTCCACGTTCATTAATTTCAAGTAATCGACCCGTCCGTTCAGTAACATAGAAGGTTTCTTCATGTTTATCAATAGACCATGGGATCGCTAGCTTCTCAACTAATGTCACACGATCTTCTTCATTTAATCTTATTGGCGCTTTTTCTTCTAATTGAGTATTAGCTACTACACCTTTACTTGTTTCTAAAGAATTGTCGCCAGAGGTCTTGCTTGTACAAGCTGTTACGAGTAAAAAGGTGCAGATGATGAGTGTCAGTCTAGTCATGATTGAAACCTCCATTCTATAATCTACATATTACCTATTTTTCCCAAAAATAAACCACAAAAAATATTTCGATTGTCGTAGGATTTTAAGATTTTTTAGCGAAATAAGTTATGTAGAGCAAATTAAAGGGGAGGCATAACTTAATGAAATTTAAAAAACCAGATGTAGAACTATTTTTTCAAACGTTTGGCATTCAAGGATTTGCGGTGAGTCCTGACGAATCGCAAATTGCATTTTCAACAAATTTAAATGGTAAATATAATCTATGGGCCATGGATTTACCAAACACTTTTCCGTATCCATTAACATTCCATAATCAAAGCACGGGATCACTACAATATGATAAAAATGGTGAGTTTATATTATTAGAATCAGATCAAGATGGTGATGAAAATACGCAGCTATACGCTATTCCACCTCAAGGCGGTGAGCTCAAGCCCGTGCGTACATCAGAAGGGCACCGTCACATGATGCCGATGGTTTCAAATGATGGGAAAAAGGTTTATTACACATCAAATAAAGAAGACCAGACTTTATTAAAATCTTATGTCTATGATATTGAAAATGACAAGGAAGAAATCTTTCTTGAAGGTGAAGGCGCACCAACTTATTTAGCGAAAAAGAGCCCTGATGAATCTAGTTTTACTTATTTAAAAATGTTCGCTAATACCTCGCAGTTAGCCTTTGCGATCTATAAAGGAGAACACCACCGATTAACGCCAGAGACAGATGAACAGCATACATTTAGTGGATTGGAATTTGTTTCTGAAACAGAAATCTATTTTACGACGACTTATAATGCTGATTTCTCTTATCTTGCAAAATATAATTTAGAGACAAAGGAATTTAAGAAAGTAAAAGAATTAGAAAAAGAGGCATTAACGGATGTTAAATATGATGAATCATCAAACTCTCTTTATCTAGTAGGTGTAAAAGGTGTCGTGGACTCATTCTACCGATATGACTTAGAAAACGGTACGCTTGAGGAACTTGATGCCCCAGTAAGTGTTATTGAGCAAGTTAAAGTAGCTAAGTCAGGGAATGTCTATTTAATGGGTCGTTCAGCGACGGTACCTTTTAACATTTATAAATATGCTAACGGTAAATGGGAACAGATGACGAATTATGGAGTTCCTGGCGTGGCTAAAGAAGAAATGGTAGACCCAGAGATTGTGAATTATCCTTCGTTTGATGGAACGGAAATTGAAGCAATGTTCTTCCGTGCAAAGCCTGAAAACGATAATGGTCATGTCATCTTATGGCCGCACGGTGGACCACAAGCAGCGGAACGTTCGTTCTTCCGTGCGCTATTCCAGTTCTTAATCTATCAAGGATACAGTATCTTCACTCCGAACTTCCGTGGTTCAACCGGTTATGGCTTGAAGTTCACAAAAGTAATTGAAGGTGACTGGGGACATGGGCCGCGTCTAGATAATGTTGAAGGATTAGAGTGGTTGATCAAGAATGGTTATGCTAACCGCGATAAAATCTTCTTAATGGGTGGAAGCTACGGTGGATATATGGCACTACTATTACACGGACGCCACCCAGAATATTTCAAAGCTGTCGTCGATATCTTTGGTGTAAGTAATCTATTTAGCTTCGTTAATACGGTGCCAGAACACTGGAAACCGATGATGAAACAGTGGGTAGGAGATCCAGAGAAGGATAAAGAAAAATTTGAAGAGGACTCACCAACAACTTACTTAGAATCAATGACGAAGCCGATGCTCGTTATTCAAGGCGCGAAGGATCCGCGAGTCGTTAAAGCGGAATCGGATCAAATCGTAGAAGCGTTAGAAAAACAAGGAACTGAAGTAGAGTACTTAGTGCTCGATGATGAGGGCCACGGTTTTTCTAAGAAAGAAAATGAAATTAAAGTCTATAAAAAAGTACTCGAATTCTTCGAGCAATATGTATAAAGGTGCTTATTTAAACCTAGTCGTAGATAATACGGCTAGGTTTTTTTATGGTTTACTGGCGGTTCAACAATTAGTTTATCAATATTGTCTTTATGAAAAACGGTGAGAAGGCAGTATGAAGCCATTTCTAAAATCAGAAAAATTCAACACTTTATAACTTTAAAGCATTTTTAAAAATGAAGTATATGCTTATATGTGTAAGAATACATAAATTTATAAAAGAATTTTATATTTAAGGTTGTAATTACCGTAAAATTTGATATTATATACTTGTAAATGATAATAAATCACAATTTTTAATGGAAGGGGATGAGGGGCATGGAAACATCTCTTATCTTTGTATCTTTATCAGTGTTCTTAACTTTCCTAGTACTATACGCAGCAGATAAGGTTATTTCTCTCATTAAGAGAAAGAAATCAACCCTTCAGATAAATGAAGTTTCAAACGGACTAGACATGGAAGTAGAAGTAGGACATCGCTAATAATGTCAAAACGGCTCGCCAAATTGGTGGGCCTTTTTTTATACCCCAAAATTTTTTGTAATATTTGCTAGTGATATTGGATTAATTTACATTAAATTAACAATATTTGATAGATTAGTATGTTATATTTATAGTGATATGTTACATAGAAAGGGGAAATAGGGGATGAAAAAATTAATGAAGAAGAAGTTTTTCTTAATTTTTATGTCATTTTCTATCATTCTACCAATCGGTAGTTTGTATGCAGAGGATGACGATTATGTATCAGTTCAACTTTTAGGTGTAAATGACTTACATGGTCAAATTGATTATGAGAGTTACTTTGCTGATTTCGATGGAGATGGTGAAGAGGATCCAGCTGGACGAGCGGATTACCTAGCCTCTTACTTGAAGGAAAGAGAAGCAGATAACCCAGAGAATACTTTAGTTGTAAACTCGGGTGATATGATTGGTGGTAGTCCATTAGTTTCTGCAGCTTTTCAAGATGAACCAACAGTAGAAATTATGGAAGCGATGGGAATGGATGTTGGAACTCTAGGTAACCACGAATTTGATGAGGGTGTGGATGAGCTGCTACGTATGATTAATGGTGGTGACCACCCGAATGGTACTGAGGGTTATGATGGCATGGACTTCGCGAATGTTGCTGCGAACGTACAGTATAAAGATACTAAGGAATTATTGATTGACCCTTATGTAGTAAAGGAAGTAGGCGGACAAAAAATTGGTTTCATCGGTGTTGTAACGACTGAAACGCCTAACATGGTTATAAAAGAAGGTAATGAGAACGTTGAATTTACTGATGAAGTTGAAGCCATTAATAAGTACGTCCCAGAATTAAAAGAGCAAGGTGTAAAATCAATTGTTGTATTAGCACACAACCCTGGTTTCCAAGAAGGTGAAACAATAACAGGTGATGCAGCTCGTATTGCAAATAATGTAGATGATGAAGTTGATGTGATTTTTGCAGCGCATAATCATGTTGAGAATAATGGTTATGTAGATGGAAAACTAATCGTTCAAGCTTATTCATATGGTACGGCTTTTTCAGATGTTGATTTGAAAATTAATGCGACAACAGGTGACATTGTTGATGCTAAAGCTGAGATTGTAACAGTTGCTCAACATGGAATGGAACCAAATGAAGAGGTAGCAGCTATTCTTCAAAAATATGAAGATAAAGTGGCTGAAATTAAAAACGAAGTTATAGGTGAAGCGAAAACAGAATTAATTGGTGGTTATGCCGAGCGTGGTGAAGTTGGAGACAATGCTTTAGGTAATTTAATCGCCGATGGCATGAAGTGGGCAATGGATGCTGACTTCGCTCTTATGAACGGTGGCGGTATTCGTGCGAATATTGACCAAGGTGATATAACTTACGGTGAAGTGTTCACAGTTCAACCGTTTGGAAACGTATTGAACAAGGTTGAATTAACTGGTGCAGATCTTGAACAAGTGTTGAACAATCAAATTAGCGAACAATACGGTCCAGACTACAGTGTTGCTGGTTTCAACTATACTTGGCAAGATGCGACACAAGAAGTAGTTAACATTTATTTACCAGATGGCACGAAAATTGACCCAGATGAAAATTATACAGTAGTGGTAAATAACTATATGTATGGTGATACAGATAGTGAAATTGAAAAACTATCAGAAAACATGGTAGTTGGACCAACGGACTTAGATGCTACAGTAGATTATATAAAAACTCTTGAAGGACCTATTGAATATAGAGAAGAAGGACGTATATCTGAAGTCGAGCTAGAATTACCATTTAGTGATATTTCTGCTTCGGACCAGGCATATAAAGTTCTTTATGAACTGGCTGAACAAGGTGTTTTCAAAGGTGTTTATGAAGGGAAATTCAATCGTAATAAACCAGTCACAAGAGCAGAGTTTGTTCAATTATTAAATAATGCTCTAGAACTTGAAAGTGATGGTAACATCCACTTTACAGATGTAGAAGGCGATCGTGCAGCGGCTATAGATGCTGCATATGATGCGGGTATTATAGCTGGACGAACTGAAGATAAATTCGTTCCAAACGGTAGTATGACACGTGCAGAAATGATTACTGTGCTAACTCGAGCTTATAAGTACGTAACAAATGATGAAGTTACACCTTCTGAAAAATCTGTATTTAGTGACGCTTATAGTTTTAGTTGGGCGAAAAGTGCGATTTTACAAGGTCACGCGCTTGGGTTGGTAGAGGGCTATCCTAATGGCCAATTCAAACCATTTTCATCAACAAGCCGTGTAGAAGCAGCATATGTTATTTATAATTGGTTGAATATTTTAGAATAATATATAAATGTGTTGACGTTGGAAATAAGTGAAATGTCAATTATGCTTCTCTAATTGTAATATTCTTTATCTATTAAAGTTAGATAATAGAATTCTCTAGACAAAAAATGGCTCCCCTTAAGTATAGTATTACTTCAAGGGGAGCTTATCATTTTTATAACAGAGAGAATATATTTTATGAGTATGGGAATTGCTTTCGAGTGTGTTGTACCGAAATCCATTTAGTCGTTGTGAAGGCATCTAAACTCCAGTCACCGTTTAAACGACTTACCCCAGAATTTTTCATGCCTCCAAATGCAACGTTTGGCTCATCATTGATGGTTCCATCATTAATGTGAATCATGCCAGTATCCATTTCTTTGGCCAATTCTGCTCCGCGCTCTATGTCTTGTGTGTGAATAGCACCGCTAAGTCCATATGATGTATCATTCGCAATTTCTAAAATCTCTTGATCATTAGAAACCTTCATTATTGATACAACCGGAGCAAATAATTCTGCTTTAGCAAGCTTCATATCACGTTTAACTTCGTCAAAAACTACAGGCTCAACGATGTTTCCATTCACATTACCTCGAATTATTGGTTTGGCACCTTCTTTTATACCCTCTTCAATAAGTTGTACAGTGTTTTGTACTTGTCTTTCATTGATTAAAGGACCAATTATTGTATTTGAGTTCTTGGGATCTCCAGTTGTAAGTCTCGATACTTTTTCTACAAATTTTTCCACAAATTCGTCATATACTTTTTCATGTACGATTAATCTGTTCGCAGACATACAAATTTGCCCTTGGTGAGTAAAACGACTAAAGACAGCTGCACTTACGGCTAGATCTATATCTGCATCATCTAGCACAACTAATGCACTATTACCGCCTAATTCTAAGTGAACCTCTTTTAAATTCTCTCCAGCTACTTTACCTATATGACGACCAACCTTAGTTGAACCAGTAAACGAAATTGAACGGGGGATGGGGTGTTCAACAAAATTGTCACCAATTTCGGCAATCTCAGTAGTAACAACATTTAATAATCCTTTAGGTAAACCAGCTTCTTCAAAGATTTTTGCAATCATGGTACCACCAGTAATCGGGGTATCTTCATGAGGCTTTAAGACGACACCATTACCTGCCCCTAATGCCGGTGCAACAGATTTCATAGATAGAAAGAATGGAAAGTTAAACGGGCTGATTATCCCTACAACGCCAAGTGGTACACGGTAAACTCTATTTTCTTTACCATCAGTTGGTGAAGGGAGAATTTGACCATTCATTCTAAAAGGAAATGTTGAAGCTTCTTTAATCATATTAATGACTAATCCAATCTCAAATTCTGCCTTTAAACGAGTTCCACCAATTTCATCAATAATTACTTCTACAATTTTTTCATGGTTATTCTCAATATACTGATGTGCTTTCTCAAATACTTCCCTTTGAACGATAGGGTTAGTTTTTTCCCAGCTTTTTTGTGCTTCTTTAGCAGTCTCATAAGCTTGATCTAAATCTTCTTTAGAGGCTGCATGATAAGTCGCCAACAATTCATTATCAAATGGATTTCGATTTTCCATTTTTCTATCACTGGATCCATCACGCCACTGGCCGTTTATAAATTGATTGTGTAATTGTTTTAGTTCGTTCATTTAATATGCCTCCTATTTTTCGTTGACTTCTACGTTTTTTTTAGCCAGACCTGCTAGAATTTTTACACTTGAATTTACTTCTTCCATTGTTGCAGATAATTCTTCAATTGCAGCCGATTGAGAATCTGATTGCATGTTGACATTTTGAATATGCTCATTCAAATCGCCAATTGCGCTCTTAATTTGATTTGTAATATCATGGATTTCCGAGACTTTATCTTTAGAAGTATTAGCCATTTTTCTAATTTCATCTGCTACAACTGAAAACCCCTTTCCATGTTCACCTGCACGGGCTGACTCAATCGCAGCATTTAGACCAAGTAAATTGCTTTGCTCTGCAATATCTTTAACAACATTGGACATGTTCTCAATCGTTACAGCATTTTCCTTAACAAGTCCAGCCTTATCTGAAACTAGAGTGATGTTGCCTGCAAGGTCTGTAATTGACTGTGACATATTTTGGATTGTATGTGTGACGTCATTTACTACAGTTGATAGACTTGAAGAAGTCTCATTTAGTTGCTGAGCGTCTGTTATGCTTTGTCCAACGCCGATTCCACCAATGACATCTCCATCTTCATTATGTAAAGGAATGGCTCTTGCAATTAAATGGACGCCAAATAACTCTGGTGGTACAGTTGCGGCTTGGTTTTTGTTCTCTTTAATGGCGTTCGCAACGATATCTCCCTCAACTAAAGGGTCGCCAGGCGAGACGTTTAAAGAGAAGTTTTTTGCTGGAAAATTAATAATTAACTTTTCAGTGTCGTAAACTCCAATAGTAACATCAGCGTTAATAAGTGACTGTAATAGTGGGCCAACTCTAACGAATGCTTGTATAAGTGGGTGATGTACTTCAACTTCTTTCTGCAAAATATAACTCTCCTTTTTTTAAAAAAATGCATAACAATTATATCGTCTAAAAATATCCGTTTTTAAGGATATTAAAATAACTAATTATTATAAAATATTTTTGGATGCAAATAGTTGGTCCATATTTTGGTAATAAATAATGGAAAAATGGGCAAAAAAATGCTCCCTTTAAGCAACAGTTATTATTCATTAAACTGTCTGCTTAACAGGAGTCATTATCCCAGTAAGTTTAAGGAATTATTAAACTAAATAAGTAACCCTTTAAGTATTCAATTTAAATTGAAATTCAGGATGCTTATAAATAACCATAAATCGATTGTCATTTTCTAGCGTCGATAAATCTTCTGGTGAATAAAGGAAATAATCATTTTCTAAATTCATGCCAGCTCCGTAGTAATAGCAAAGCCAAACGAGTTTAGAACAATAAATTGAATTATAAGGATCATCTAATGACACAAGTGGACTGAATGAAAATGGTGCCATATTTTCACCTTTTTTAAGATGATCATCGTAAGTTTGTAAAAACTCATAAGCGAAATCCACTGCATTATGAGCGGCATAACGGTCGAGGCAACGTAACTGCATAAATTTCGGATGAATATCAATGAATTCCTGTATAGTTGATGTTCGAACCTGAGGCATGGATGTGGTTGCTTCTATAATATGTCGGCCATCTAAGACCATTGCAGAGTGCCCCATATAGCCGGGTGGAGGAAAGTCTCCAAAATTATCACTGGCTACCAGAATGTCTCCTGGTTGAAAGTCTAGCATGCGTTCGCTTTTTCTATTTTTGTTCCCAATGATCATCGTTTCGTGTTTATCACCATCAGCAAAAACTAAAACCACTTTAATAGGTTTGCCTTCTTCATTACGTAAATGAAAATCCGACATCGGGTGAAACGTACCTACTAAATTCCCACCTGAGTAAACCTTAATGTATCGAACTGGGTATCGAAACAAGTCAATGTGAACCGAAACCGTATCAGCCGTGCAAGTCCCCGTTACGATTGGGTCTCCCATGTTAAACACCTCATCTTCATAGTCGTATACTACAAGATATAGGTATTCACCCAAAAAAGTGCATGATTTGAAACAATATTTTTAAATTACCGTCTAATAGTTTAGAGGTGATGGACGTGAAAAAAGTTTGGTTATTAGTTTTGTTAGGGTTGCTTGTTGCCTGTAAGTCAACCGGTGCGCCTTCTGACAAGGAGCTTAACAAACATGAAGTGACTGATACTTCAAGTGAAGTTCGAGATGGAGACTTTATCTATCGTTTAGTGACGGAACAGGCAGAATATGAAGATGGTAAAGACGTGAAGGTATACGCAGAATTAGAATACGATGGGGATCAAGAATTTGTAGAAATTGTACATGGTGCAACACCATTATATTTCCCTGCTAAAGAAGTGACTCGAGGTTATGAGATGGGTTATGCGACGAATGATCCTCAGCTCTCAACGACCTTAAAACGAGGTGAGCCTATTCGAAAAGAGTACACTGGATCAGGTGGTTTTTCTATGTCAGACCCCGAGGAATACATCAACTTTATTCATCAAGTAACAGATGGTGATTTCCCAAAAGGTTTTTATAAAATTCAAGGGTATGCTGATTTTAGCTATAATGGAGTTGAATATAAAATCGAAACTGAGGTCCAATTTAAAGTGACAGATGAAGGTTTGTTTTAAGGGTTTGAAGATAAGCTGAGTTTTCTTCATAGAGAGGGGCTAAGTTCTCATAGAGGTCAAAGTTTTTCTTGTAGTGCAATAATAAGTTCTATGCTCTGGTTGATAAAAATAGGGTCTGACAGATGCCAGACCCTTATTTCTTATGCTTTTAACCATTTCCAAATTTCTTGTGGTGTTGCGTTTTTGCCATATATTAAAATACCGATTTGGAAGATCTTGCCCGCAAGCTTCATGAAAATCCAAATGCTTGCAAGTAAAACAACAATAGCAATTAAAATCTCAACCCAAGGCCACTCGTCCAGGACAGAGAGTCTCATAATTAATACTCCCGGTGCCGTAAATGGTACGAATGATGCTACTTGAGCAACGATGCCGCTTGGGTTACTGAAAATAGGTGCAATTAATACAAATGGTAGGAACGGAAGCATCATTACCATTCCTTGGAAGTTACCGCTCGTCGTGTAATCTTCCACTGTAGCACCTAACCCAACAAATAGTGATGCGAATAATAGATAACCTAAAACCGCGATAAATGTAAGGAGTGCTGTTTCAGGAACAAACAAGTATTCTAACACAGGAACGTCTTCCAGCTTCCATAGAGCAATAGGTAGCGCTAGCGTAATCCAAACACCAACTTGTAAGATTCCTAGAGTAAAGTAACCTAAGATTTTACCTTGCATTAATTCTCCGGCAGTCACTGAAGATAGAATAATTTCTGCCACTTTGTCTTTCTTCTCCTGTGAAGCACTTTGGAAAATCATCATACCCGAAATGACAATAGAGAATAAAACTAAACCTGCAAAGATTCCAGGGATCGCTGATTCATAGGGGAAGCCCCCCATTGCTTCTTCAGTGCTTTTATCACCAGCAGCTGTTTCAACTTCTGCAAGTTCGTACTGAATTGGCGTGTTCACGAGTTGCATTTGGTCTTGCGATAGACCAGCTTGTTGTAACTGCATTTGTTTCAATGGTTGTTGGAACACTTGTAGTTCATTTTCGAAACCTTTATCTAAATCGTCACCAATCATAAAGGTGACCAAACCTGATTTAAGAGATTCTTCATTGATTAAAACGTAGGCGGCGTCTTCTTGTTCTTTTAATTGACTTTGCATCGCTTTAGGTTGATCAGACGTCTCAACAACATTCCAGTCAACAAAATCTTCATTTTCAATCATCGGTTCAATCGCTTCATAAACACCTAATTGATCATTTAAATAAACCGTTGTTCCTGCTTCTTCATCTTCACTGAGGTTACTGAGTAAAGTAGGTGCCGTAGAAAATAAAATGAAAAGAACGGGTGTTAAAAATAGAGATATAATAAATGATTTGTTGCGTATATTTCTTTTAAATTCCCACTTGGCCACTTTCATGCTATTACGCATGAGCTTCACCCACTTCCTCTGCTAGATTTCGATCTGTTGCAATATCAACAAATATTTCGTGTAAGGATACACGGTCTACTGATAATTCTTGTACGTCTATGTCGTTTGGCAATTGTTTTAACCAGCTAGTCACTTCAACATCTTGAGTTAAATATAGAATTGAAATATCATCACTTTGGTCAACACGCGTGACTTCGGGGATACGCTCAAGTGCAGCTGTTTCATTTTTACCACGAATTGTACATTTGAAGTTCGCATATTCTGTTTTTACATCATCCATCGAACCGTAAATTACTTTTTCTCCACGGTTAATCATGAATAAGCGATCACACATAGACTCTACCAGGTTCATCTGGTGTGAACTTAATAAAATAGCTGTGCCATTTTTCGCAAGCTCTTTAATTTCGTCTCTGAAAATCTCCTGGCTGACCGGATCTAGACCAGAGAATGGTTCATCTAAAATAAGAAGTTCAGGTTCATGAATAATTGAACCGATGAATTGCACTTTCTGTCCCATACCTTTTGAAAGCTCTTCTACAGAAGCGTACTCCTTACCTTTTAATCCTAGTTTTTCTAAGAAAACGAGTGCACGCTGTTTGGCCTTCTCTTTCGGATATTCTTTTAAACTTGCAAAATAAAGTAAAACATCCATGACCTTTACATTTTTATATAGGCCACGTTCCTCTGGTAAATAGCCGATTTTGTGACGTGGGATTTCTTTTCCTTCATGATTGTGGAAGGTTACACTTCCTTCATCCGGATACATAATACCCATAATGTTTCTAATGGTTGTTGACTTACCCGCGCCGTTTGGACCTAAAATGGCCATGATCTCACCTTGGTGCACATCAAATGATATATTTTTCAGCACCTTAGTGTTCTTAAACGACTTCTGTAAGTTCTCTACGCTTAAGACTTTCTTCAATACTCTCTCTCCCTTAGTTTTTTTATATCGTTAACATCAGAGTAATAGCCTCTTCTATATCTAATTTCTCTTTATGAGACCACTCGAGTTGATGTTGACTTAATTGAAGTTCTAATTCTATTTCGTTATCAGTAATGATCGTGCGAGAATTTTTTCGCTTTTTCTCACCTGGTAATGGTTCTTCAGGCAAAGGTTCTGTGATCCAATATTGAGTATAAGCTTGTGACAGTTCTTCTTTTTCAAAATGACCAAGCATCTGACCGTCTTGGATGATTGCGATAGTATCAGCTAACTTGCGTATTTCATCCGTTTGGTGACTTGCAAAAATTAGTGAGCGATTGCCTCGCTCCATCCATTCAACGAGGATAGCCATTAATTTTTGTTTGGACGGGATATCCATATCGGATGTTGGTTCATCAAGAATCATGATATCTGTGTTTCTAGCGATCGTTAATGATAAGGCTAGTTTTTGCTGCATCCCTTGTGATAGCTTACTAAATTTTTTAGATAGATTGACATCGAATGCCTCAACAATCTCTTCAAATAAATGGTCATCCCAAGTTGGATAGAAATTAGAAATCAGTACTTTTAGCTGTTTACCTGTATATGGATCATAACCTGTAAAGCGTTGAGGCAAATATGCAACTTGGTCTTTCCAATGCTCATTGTTTTGAATATCCTCGCTTAACATACGAATTTGACCGTTATTAGGTTTCACTAAGTTCATCAACATTTTTATAAATGTACTTTTACCCGCCCCATTGCTACCTACAACTGCTGTAATTAGGCCTGGTTCTATGGCCATGTTTAATGGACCTAATTCAAATTCATCAATTGTTTTTGAAACATTGTTAAGTTCAATCACTGAATTCATCACAAATCCCCCCTTGAGTCTAAAAGAGATTGGAATAACTCTTTTATTTGTTTTTTAGAGTAGTTATGTTGAACCGCGGTATCTATTGCTTGAGATAATGCTTGAGATACAGAGTCGTGTTTCATTTCCTGTTTAAGTGCAGGGTTGATATCAGCAACAAACGTCCCTTTTCCTTGTAAGGTTTGAATAAATCCTTGATACTCCAGGTCTTGATAAGCACGTCTTGTGGTAATGACACTCACCTCCAGATCTTTTGATAACGCACGGATGGAAGGGAGGGGGGAACCAGTTTGTAACTGTCCACTAGCGATTAGTGCTTTTATCTGGTTTTCAATCTGATGATAGATGGGTTCTCTTGATTGTTGTGAAATCTTGATTGGAAGTTCCATTCAAATACTCCCTCCAATTAATTTAAAAAGTCTATGACTTGAATCTTTTTTAGCGCATGTTTCCACCAAAATAATACTGATACAATAGCCGTTAAAATTGAACCAATGGCGGTAAGTAGTGGCCATTGAGCTGCCAAGTAGGTTGTAAAATGAATAATTCCATTACCATATAGTGCGTAAGCGAAAGCGAAAACTACGCCAACTCCGATTATTAAAAGAAATATATATAGTAGAAGTTTCTCTGTTGTTACATTCACATCGCCTAAATCTGATGCTGGAAAAACAGCACCAAATGCTAGACCAACACTTACCCATAAGATGACAAATGAGATAAATGAAGTGACATCTAAAATACCTCTTAACTGAGGAGATATATAAAGTAAACTGATAAAAATAATTAAATACGGTAATATCATCGTGAAAAATATGATAAACCGACTTTTAATTAACACTTCATTTTTAATTGCTAATTGATGTAAAAAAATGAAGACAGGTGAAGCATAGTTTTCATCACTAATCTTCTGATATTGAAAGGGTTTAGGTACCGCCCAAGCATAACTGTAGAAAATTATTAAGATGAAAAATATATCAATCCCCATCGTGCTGTTTTCAAAGTAATGTTGAAATGCTCCAAGGGTAATGATTAACATGATGCCACCACTTAGTGAAAGAAGAAGAAGTCGATGCAACCAAGAATTTTTTATTTCGAAAAAAGCTAAATCCTTGGCTGTTTTCCAACTGTTCATATTTAAAAGCCTCCCAACTGTTATACTGTTTATATCTATATACACAGTATATACACTTCATATACACACTGTCAACAAATTTTAATCAACTTACTTTTATTTTTGTTTTTGTTGCTATAGCATGGTTTATGTGAATATTAAGGAGAGGTGTTATTTTTGTCACAATCAAGAATGGAACGATGGAAACTACTTTTAATGTTAGGTGCATTAACAGCACTTGTACCTTTAACGATAGATTTATATTTACCAGCTTTCCCATCTTTAGCAGAAGATTTGGGAACAACAACATCCCTAACACAGCTTAGTTTAACCGCGAGTCTGGTCGGCATTGCCTTTGGGCAACTGACAATCGGCGCATTAAGTGATATATTTGGAAGAAAAAAACCGCTCGTCATTGCCATTATGATATATGTTATTGCTTCTATTATTTGTGCGATTGCCCCAAATATTTGGGTGTTGATACTTGCTCGTTTTGCGCAAGGGTTTTCTGGAGCTGGCGGGATTGTCATTTCCAGGTCAATCATTCGAGATTTATATGATGGTTCTGAGATGACCAAAATGTTCTCATTACTGATTTTAGTTATGGGGCTCGCGCCAATTTTAGCGCCTATGCTAGGTGGACAGATTTTACTTTTCACCAGCTGGAGAGGTTTATTTACGATTCTTTCTGTAGTAGGTCTTTTACTAGTTTTTCTGGCTATATTTAAATTAAAAGAAACATTGCCTCATGAAGAACGTTCAGAAGGCGGTTTGAAGACTACCTTCAGTGTGTTTACACGATTAGCGCAAAACCGTCGCTATATGGGGTTTGCTTTAGTTCAAGCTTTTACTGCTGCATCACTGTTCGCATATATCTCGGGTTCATCATTTATTTTGCAGGATATTTTCGCTTTATCCCCGCAAACTTATGCAATGGTGTTCGGATTAAATGCACTAGGTTTTATTGGAATGAGCCAAGTCGTCGGGAGATTAACAGACTATGTTAAGGAAGAACGTTTACTTGTTGCTGGTTTTATCGTAGCTCTTACAGGTGGGGCGACATTACTAACAGCTTCACTTATTGATGGGGGACTTGTTTTAGTGGTAATTGGACTTTTCTTCATTACATCTAGTACAGGGATGATTAATCCGACAAGCTTATCTTTAGCGATGCAAACGCAGAAACGTAATGCGGGAAGTGCTTCGGCATTGCTCGGATTGTTCCAGTTTATTTTTGGGGGAACTGTTGCCCCATTAGTTGGCCTATTTGGAACAAGCACAATCTTGCCATTAGCAACCATTATAGTCGTCAGCCAAGTGTTCGTTGTGCTAAGTTATATATTATTAGTTAAAACTAAGGAGGTCATAGGTAGTGAATCTTAATTATGATGTAGAAACACAACAAAGTACCGTTGAACTAAACGAACTTCTTAGAAACCAAAATACCATTCTAGTATTTACTCGTCATCTTGGTTGACCATTGTGTCGCCAATATCTCGCGCAGTTGCGTGAACAGTATGATTTAATTGAGCGTGAAGGTTACCAAGTGATAGCTGTAGCGCCGTCTCAAGCATCGTTTATTAAACAATTTTTAGACTCGTTTGGACCATATCCTTTTGGCATTGTGGGTGATCCTAACAAGGAAGCGTTTAAAGGGGTAGGAACGATTACACAATCGAGGTTCAAGTTATTTACAAAAGTCGCACTAGGTATGCTGACACGTAAGTTGAAAAATGTGATTCCTAAAGACAAACAGCAGGCCGAATTTGTGAAAAAATCGATGACTACTCAAGATGTTTTTATCCAAGGTGGCACTTTCATTTTTGATGAAAACGGTAAACTAATCTGGAAACACATCGATGAATCACCAGAAAAACATGCAAGAGTAAGAAAGATATTAGAAGTGATAAAAAATTAAACAATAAAGGATACTTGGAAACATTTCAAGTATCCTTTTTCTATAAAGTCCGGAAAAGAAGGTTGAAGGTCCGGAAAAAGGTGTTATTTAAGTTCTTTCGACACGTTTCGACCCTTTAAACTTACAAAAAAGCTCCTGAAACTACGAAAAAAGCTCCGGAAATGTAAGACTCAATACTCTAAAAATGGATGAAATCCTTCCTTTCTATTACTAAATAATCATTGAAAAGATGTAATTCATAAATTTGAGTTAATACTCATAGATTTAAATATGACAAGCTTGTCTACAATTGTAATTAAACTTTAATCTAAATATTCTGAATTATTTGGTAGAATTGATGGACAAGAGTTTCAACATGCTAATACATAATCGTTAATTGAAAGCGCATACACGATTCTATGGAAGCTCTTGTGAATTATTAAAAGGAGGACGAAATAATGACTTACGCATTTCCAAACACAGATGGAGCAGTAATTAACTTTAAAGAACGGTACGAAAACTATATTGGTGGAAAATGGACACCTCCAGTTAATGGGCAGTATTTTGAAAACGTCACACCAGTAACGGGTAAATCATTTTGTGAAATTCCTCGCTCAACTAAAGAAGATGTCGAGCTTGCTTTAGACGCCGCTCATGGGGCTAAAGAAGCGTGGGCTCAAACATCTGTTGCTGAGCGAGCAAATATGCTTAATAAAATTGCTGATCGAATAGAAGAAAACTTAGAAATGTTGGCGGTTGCAGAAACGTGGGAAAATGGTAAATCTGTTCGTGAAACACTCAATGCAGACTTACCGTTAGCAGTTGATCACTTCCGTTATTTTGCTGGAGCCATTCGTGCACAGGAAGGTTCAATTGGAGAAATCAATAATGACACCGTGGCTTATCACTTTAATGAGCCGATTGGTGTGGTTGGGCAAATTATTCCGTGGAACTTCCCGTTACTCATGGCGACTTGGAAGTTAGCGCCAGCACTAGCAACTGGTAACTGTGTGGTGCTTAAACCAGCAGAACAAACACCTGCATCTATTTTAGTTTTAATGGAGCTCATTGAAGACTTAATTCCTGCAGGTGTTCTGAATATTGTTAATGGGTTTGGGTTGGAAACTGGTAAACCATTAGCACAGAACCCACGCATTGATAAGGTGGCATTCACTGGGGAAACGACAACAGGTCGTATGATTATGCAATATGCGTCTCAAAACTTAATCCCTGTAACACTTGAGTTAGGTGGTAAATCACCAAACATCTTCTTTAAAGACGTGATGGCAGAAGATGATGACTTTTTAGATAAAGCGATTGAAGGTTTAGTCATGTTCGCGCTAAATCAGGGAGAGGTTTGTACGTGTCCATCTCGTGCATTAATCCATGAAGATATTTATGATGAGTTCATGGAACGAGCATTACAGCGAGTAAAAGCTATTTCGACTGGCAACCCACTCGACCCGAATACTATGATGGGTGCACAGGCTTCAAGCGAGCAGTTGGAGAAAATTTTATCTTATTTAGACATTGGTAAACAAGAAGGCGCAGAGTGCTTAATCGGTGGTGAGCAGAACGTTAAAGACGGTGACTTTGCCGACGGTTACTATGTACAGCCAACTGTGTTTAAAGGTCATAATAAAATGCGAATTTTCCAAGAAGAAATCTTCGGACCTGTTTTATCAGTTACGACATTCAAAACAGATGAAGAAGCTATGGAAATCGCAAATGATACGTTATACGGCTTAGGTGCAGGGGTGTGGACACGTGATATTAATAAAGCTTATCGCTTTGGTCGTGGTATTCAAGCAGGACGTGTTTGGACAAACTGTTATCACGATTACCCGGCTCATGCTGCCTTTGGTGGTTATAAAATGTCAGGTGTCGGTCGTGAGAACCACAAGATGATGTTAAGTCATTATCAGCAAACGAAGAACTTACTTGTCAGCTATAGCCCTCAGAAATTAGGCTTTTTCTAAGTTTGATTGAATATAATAAAGTAGAAGCCTGCTCTTGAGTAGGCTTCTTTCAATAACAAGAAAGGTGAGTGTTAGTATGGTCGATCGCGTCAAAGCGACAGATGCTACCTTGGAGCTAATCGAATTACTAAAAAGTAAACACGGACCCGTTATGTTTCACCAGTCAGGTGGTTGCTGTGATGGCAGCTCGCCGATGTGTTACCCTGAAGGCGATCTAATGGTTGGTGATCAAGACGTTTATTTAGGTGAGATTGGTGGCGCGCCTTTCTATATTCATCGTAATCAATTCGAGTATTGGAAGCACACTCAGCTCATCATTGATGTGGTTGATGGTCGGGGTGGGATGTTCTCCCTTGAAGGCGTGGAAGGTAAGAGGTTCTTAACTCGCTCTCGTGCCTTTACAGATGAAGAAAATGAGGAACTACAAAAATAGTGAAGCTCCTTGCGTATTCGCGCAAGGGGTTTTTTTGAAGAGTTCTCAAAAACGTTAAATTCGTTTCTGAAAAAGCCTCTTTTTTGCTCAATCCATCAAATTTCTTCTCCCAAAAACACCAAAACTTAATCCAATTAAACTTAAATTTTTGCCCGAAACACAGCACCAAATAACCGTTTTATTAAAACTTTCCCTCCAAACTGACAAATTAGGCTTGCCAACCGAGTCAATAGTTTTGCAATATTATAATTCCATACGTACACTATGTATAAGATTGTTAAAAACGAGGTGATTTGCGGTGACAATCGTATATTATATGTTAACTCTAATGGTATTAAGTGCAGCCGCATTCCTACTGTACAAAGGGTTAAATAGCTTATTCAAACATCGAAAGAAAGAGCTCAACTTGCAAGAAAGCGAAGCAAGACACGTGAATACGAAATAAGCGTTTTGATTGAGTTTTAGAACTAAATATACAATAATGGCTCTGAGACAGATTATGGAGGTTTGATGATGAAGATTGAAATCTGGTCAGATGTCGTTTGTCCTTTCTGTTATATTGGGAAAAGGCGATTAGAGCAAGCGATGAACCAATTTGATCATAAAGAAAATATCGAAATCCATTTTAGAAGCTTTCAGTTAGATTCGAATGCAGAGAAGAATCCAGAACAAGATATTCACCAACTGCTAGCGACTAAATATGGTGTGACCTATGAAGAAGGAAAACAAATGAATAGCAATATGGCTGAACAGGCAAAGGGTGTAGGCTTGGAATTTAATTTTGACCAAGTGATTCCAACGAATACTGAAGATGCCCATCGATTAAGTCATTATGCTAATAAACAAAATAAAATGTATGAAATGATGGAACGTTTAATGCGCGCATACTTCACAGAAGGTAAGGATATAGGAGACCATGACGTGTTGGGAGACCTTGCTGAAGAGCTTGGTTTCAAACGTGATGAAGTGATGGAAGTACTCGGTTCGTGCAAGCACAAACGCGATGTAGTAGCGGACCAACAAGATGCTGTGCAAATTGGTGTTCAAGGGGTGCCGTTCTTTGTGTTTAATGAAAAATACGCAGTATCCGGTGCGCAGCCAATAGAAGTATTTAAAGACGTTCTTAATAAAGTCCATGAAGAAGAAAAAAGTAAGCCTCAGATACAAGTTCTGAACCAAAAAAAATCCAATACTGAATACTGTGATGACGATTCATGTCGTTAAGTTATAACCAGTCGTGATAATTCATGGCTGGTTTATTTTTGTGGATGGCTTTTGTGCTTTGAGGCAAAAGCTTCTTTAATTACATACATTTTTAAGAGGTTTTATCGCTACTTTGAGTGGCTTATTCGCTACTTTTTCATTAACCTGAACACAAAAAAGGATGACTCATCATCATGAGTCACCTCTCTAATTTTTCTTCTGCTGTCTGTGTTCTAATAAGAAAGTTTTTAACGGTTCATATCCTGATGCAGCCGTTGCTTCAGCAATAATTTCATAACCGTATTTATTAGGGTGAAGCCCGCCGAAATTTAATAAATGTTCTGCACCGTAAATAAAGTAAGGGTATATATCAACAAAAGCAATATGATCATCTTCAAATGAAAGCAATATGTCATTAAAACGTTGAACCCAAAAATCACTATAGGATAAATGAGGAAATGGATTATATAAACCGATCAAACGAATGATATAAGGTGTGGGGTGAAGTGATTTAAGAAAGCGAATTTCAGCCAATACCGCTAACATATTTCGATAAAAACTAAAGGTGGCTTCGTCGAAAACACCAGGGATAAAAGTTCTTGTGAACTCTCGGTTTGCTTGTAAAAGGTCGTTTCCACCAATCGTTATAGTAATAATATTCGCTGTCATTAATCGTGATTGAACTTTCTCATCTTGAATTCGATACAACAAATCAGCACTTGTGATTTTATTTTTGGCAAATACCTCCGTCCGAACAGGAATCTGTAGTGTTTCGACCGTACGTTGCGCGTAACGATTAACAAAACCTTTAGAAAAGTAATTGCCAATTCCTACGGTTAACGAATCCCCTATCCCTTTATATACAATAAAGTCATTCATGGTCTCCCTCCTCCAAAAACAAGTTCTATAGGCTGATAACCTAAGCTCGCCCAACTTTTGCTTAAAAAGTTACCGCCTAATTTCTCACAAAAAAAGCTGCCTCTTATCATTAAATGTAAGAAGCAGCCTGGAGGAATGGGTACATACCATCCCTTTTATAAAAAGAATGGGAAAAATATTCTAGACAAGTTAAAGAATGGGTATCGGTAACGTCTAAAACGACGGAATCGTCTTGGGTAACCGTAGCCATAGTCGGGGCCGAAACCTGGACCAAAACCATAACCTGGTCCCCCACCAGGACCAAAGCCACCACCTGGGCCAAATCCAGGGCCACCACGATCGTCATCCATGTCTCCGAATGGGACGATTAAAGTTACACCATCCTCATCGTACTCATCAATAATTCCTTCAAACAATTGACCATCAACCGTCTCTACCTGGACCAGGTAAAGGTGATGTTTGTTACACATATCAAACATTTGCTTTTTGTGCATTTCAGGCTTCATTTGAGAATTAGGTTGCATTGGACTTTGTTGAGCACCGCCTACATTGGGTTGCATCTGTTGCTGTACACCACCAACGTTAGGTTGCATTTGCCCTTGCTGCATTCCACCAACATAAGGCTGATTAGGGCCCATCCCCCAATTTTGCATGTTTGGGTTCATCTTAGGTTGCATCTTGTAATCAGGTTGATTTTGAATCTTCCCTTTTTGATGATACATTTTTCCTTTAGCATCATTCATTTTACCTTCAGCTTGGTTATAGAGCTTACCTTTATTTTGGTGGATTTTACCTTTTCCTTTGTAATCCTGCATCTTTCCTTGGTACTTATCCATAGTTAAACCTCCCTTTATTTCCTTCATAATTAAACTATTCAATAGTTAGGCAAACGTGCTTGTCTTCATTAATGGGTCGTTATGCGTAATTTATTCAAAATTAAAACGATTTTATTAGGAAAATAGCGAATCGTTCGTTATAATTATGAGTATCAAATAATATCACTGAGGTGCTAGAAGTCATGTCGGAAAACACTCTAACAGTAAAACAAGAGATTGAACTGATGGGGAAAAAGTTAGAAGAAAAGAAGTATGATATTGCGACGTTATTGGCAGCTGATCCAGAAAGTATAGACGATGAACAAGCGCAGGAAATAAGGGCTCAATTAGCAGGATTTTTCGCAGATGCATGTCTTTTTGGTGTTGAGGGACAAATTGAAAAAATGTCAGAGTGGGGAATGAATACTGGAAAGTTCGCGATTGAGCGTGGCACGGAGTTAAACACGACGTTAGAGAGAGTTTCAAATTTACGGTTAATTATATGGGGAGAAGTTGAAAAAATAGCGAAAGAAAATGACTTCTCAATTGAAAGTATTTTTGAATTAATTCGTAGGTTAGATCCTGTTTTAGATGAAGGAATCTATTCATTTACAACAGCATTTATCGAAAACTATAAAACGAAAATTCAAGAATCACATGATAACTTCCTTGTATTATCAGCACCTGTTGTGCCATTAATGCAAGGCTCAGCAGTGCTACCGGTTGTTGGTAACGTCGATACAGAACGTGCTGAGATTTTATTAGATACAGCATTAAAAGAAGCGAACAATCAAGACTTAAACAACTTGTTTATTGATTTATCTGGTGTACCTGTCATTGACACGATGGTTGCCAGCCATATCTATAATATTGTTGAGTCTATGGAATTAGTAGGTACACATGCTATTTTAGTGGGTATCAGACCAGAAGTCGCTCAAACTATGGTCAATCTAGGCCTTCACTTCAAAAACATAGAAACGCATAGTACATTGAATCAAGCATTAGTTAAACATAAGGTGTTTGAGTAAGTGAATTTATAGAAACGGCTCTAAAATATATGTTGGGGTACAGATAATTTTCTGACAAATAAAAAACACGCAATCTCCTAATTTTGTTAAACTTTGTTTAGACCAATAAACAAGTACAAAAAAGGAGATGCGTGTATTATGAATTTTAACATTTCATTGCCTGGATTAGAAGAGTTTATTATTACAAAAACAGTTGAAGCGGATGGACTTTACCAACTCCATATGGAGTTGGAGAGACAACCTCATTGCTGCCCAGAGTGTTACACAGTCACAAATCGAGTACATGATTATAGAGTACAAAAAATTCAACACGTTCAAGCTT
>NZ_SOPW01000015.1 GCF_004402015.1 Filobacillus milosensis | reverse complement strand
ATAGTCCGGTGGCGATGGCAGAGAGGTCACACCTGTTCCCATGCCGAACACAGAAGTTAAGCTCTCTAGCGCCGATGGTAATTGGGGTGTTTCCCCTGTGAGAGTAGGACGCGGCCGGGCAATACGAAGCCAAGAAGATTTTCTTCTTGGCTTTTTTATTTACGCTGTAAACCTATTTTATTAAATGCTTTCATCATAAAGATGCGTTCAGCACCCATTTTTATTGACTAAACGTATTTAATTCAACAAAACGTTAGGTTTTGGTATAATAAAGAGCATTAAACTGATTTCTGAAAGTAAAAAATAATCATAACAAATTACATTAGAAAATAAATTACTATTATATTGGACAAAAAAGGGGGGATTGAAGTGAGTCAGTTGAATGAATATTTAGGACACGATTTTGATGTCATGTTAGTTAGAATATTGTTAGCTACAGTATTGTGTGGGTTAATCGGTTTTGAAAGAGAATTGAAGAAACATTCAGCTGGTTTTCGTACTCATATTTTAGTAGGTGTAGGATCATGTTTGATGATGCTTTTATCTATATATGGGTTTGAAGAATTAATAAATAAATTTGATAATATACGTTTCGATCCAGCACGTATCCCATCGTATGTTATTAGTGGGATAGGTTTCTTAGGCGCAGGTACAATTATGGTTCATGGAATGACGATTAGAGGGCTAACAACGGCAGCGTCTATATGGACGGTGGCAGGTATCGGGCTAGTCATTGGTGCTGGAATGTATTCCTTAGCAATTCTGGTTACAACAGTGGTCCTATTAAGCCTTATTTTCTTAAACTCGTGGGAAAAACTTTTTACACGCCGTAAATCAGATAACTTTATTCATTTAATTGCAAATAAAGATGTACACATTGGAACAGTTCTTAATATTTTTGATGAATTTTCTTTAGTTATAAAACGATTAGAGATTGAAAGTGAAAGTAGTGAAGATCGAAATATTTTTATAGAGCTGGAAAAGAATCAGGAGTTTAACAGGAATGATATTTTAAATGAAGTAAGTAAAATCGAACATGTTACTTATAAATTTGAGCGTTAAGCTTTCGTGCGATTTAATCGTATGAAAGCTTTTTTATTTTATCAAGTTTAACTTTGTTACAGGAGGAAAGAATACAAAACATATGGTTTTATGAAAAAATTTGTGAGCTGAAGCATTTTAATTTGCAACAAAATAAAATGTAAGTATAATAAAAGTATAGTCAAAGATAGTCAAAGTCAAACACTTATCTTTGACATTAAACAGGTTGAAGGAGGGGTGGGAGATTGCGGAACATATCTGATATTATTGAAGATTATTTGAAAAAGGTCATTCAATCAAGTAATAGTGATGTAATTGAAATCAAAAGAAGTGAGATTGCGGATCGTTTCGAATGTGTACCATCTCAGATTAATTATGTGATTAACACAAGGTTTACTGTAGAAAAGGGTTATATAGTTGAAAGTAAAAGAGGTGGAGGCGGATATATTCGCATCATGCGAATTAAACCTAAGTCCAAAAGTGAATTAGTAGATGAAATTTTAGTTCTAAGTGGTAAACACTTAACTCAACAATCGAGTTTGGATTACATTGAACGATTGTGGGAAGAAGAAATTATCACTGAACGTGAAGCACGTCTAATGTCAAAAATAACTCATCGAGATGTCTTGTCCATTCCCTTACCAATGCGGGATGAATTAAGAGCAAAGATTTTTAAACAGTTTTTAATGACGATAAAAATACATGATTAATGGAGGGGTGGAGCATGGAATGTCAACGTTGTCACCAAAATGAGGCAACCGTTCATTATACACAAGTCGTTAATGGTCAGAAGACAGAAATCCACTTATGCGAAAAGTGTGCAGAGCATGAAGGGTATATGGATTTTAATGATGATAGTTTATCTATTCATCAATTATTAACGAGCATGTTTCCGTTCGATCAAAATGTTAGTCAACAACAATCCTTTCAGGCACAACAAACTTTAAAATGTGATCGTTGTGGAACCACTTATCAACAATTTAGAAAAATGGGTAAGTTCGGGTGTAGTCAATGCTACGCTTCATTCGAATCCTATTTGACCCCAATCTTCAAGCGAGTGCATAGCGGTAATACGAAACATGTCGGAAAAATTCCGAAACGTGTTGGAGGTAAATTGCACAAGCAAAGAGAATTAGAACAATTACAAGAAAAGTTACAACAGTTGATTCACGATGAAGCTTTTGAAGAGGCTGCACAAGTTCGTGATGAGATTCGTACACTGAAAGAAGAACTAAATAAGGGTAAGGACGGTGATGCATAATGTCATTACAAAATTTTATTAACGATGCCATCAGCCCTTGGCTAAATACTGAAGGAATTGATAATGACATTGTGTTAAGCAGTCGAGTACGTTTAGCTCGAAATTTTGAGCAGGTTCCATTTCCTACAAGTGGGGCTAATGAAGCTTTGGTCAAAGTATTAGAATATATGGAACAAGAGTTTGATGATCAATCTTATAATGATTTAAAACAGTTTCAAATGATTAAAATGAATGATTTAAAACCAGTTGAGAAGCGCGTCTTAGTTGAAAAACACTTAATTAGTCCAAGTCTTGCGGAAAAAGATCACACGGGTGCAGCGCTTATATCAAAAAATGAACAAGCGTCTGTCATGATTAATGAAGAAGATCATTTGAGAATACAATTGTATTTCCCAGGGTTTGAGCTAACCAAGGCTTTAGAGCAGGCACAGGAGTTAGATGACTGGTTTGAAGACAAAATTCAATATGCATTTGATGAACAAAGAGGGTACTTAACCAGTTGCCCAACTAATGTTGGTACAGGGTTAAGAGCATCAGTGATGATGCATTTACCAGCTTTATCTATGACGAATCAAATAAATAATTTAATTCCTGAAATTAACAAACTTGGGTTAGTAGTTCGAGGTATTTATGGTGAAGGTAGTGAAGCTTTAGGTCAGTTATATCAAATTTCTAATCAAATGACATTAGGAAAGTCTGAAGAAGATATTGTTGAAGACCTTAAAAGCGTAGTTAAACAAGTTATTGAGAATGAACGCCGTGCTCGTGAATGGATAATGGAGCAATTGGGTATACAGTTAGAGGATAGAATTTTCAGGTCTTATGGTATTTTAGCTAACAGTCGAATCATACAATCCAAAGAGGCTGCAAAATGTTTATCAGATGTTCGACTTGGAATAGATTTAGGACTTCTGGAGAACATTTCTAAGACTATTTTGAACGAATTAATGGTTTTAACCCAACCAGCATTTTTACAACAATATGCCAAGAAAACATTATCACCGAATGAGCGCGATGTATTTCGTGCGAATTTAATTAGAGAAAGATTGCAACTAGAACATTAATTAAAGGAGGTCATCTATATGATGTTTGGAAGATTTACTGAACGAGCTCAAAAAGTTTTAGCCTTATCGCAAGAAGAAGCGATTCGTTTAGGGCATAATAATATTGGGACTGAGCATATTTTATTAGGCCTTGTAAAAGAAGGAGAAGGAATTGCTGCTAAAGCTTTACAATCATTAAATGTAACAGCTGAACAAATTCAGCAAGAAGTAGAACAATTAATCGGTAGAGGCCAAAACACGTCTCAAACGATTCATTATACACCTCGCGCGAAAAAAGTCATTGAACTATCGATGGATGAAGCGAGGAAATTAAGTCATTCTTATGTAGGAACAGAACATATCTTACTCGGATTAATCAGAGAAGGTGAAGGGGTAGCCGCTCGAGTTTTTAATAACTTAGGAGTGAGCTTAAATAAAGCCCGTCAACAGGTCTTACAACTATTAGGAAGCAATGAATCGACTTCTAGTCAGCGTGGTGGACAAAAACAGTCTAACAATGCTCATACACCGACATTAGATTCATTAGCACGTGATTTAACTTCTGTGGCACGTGAGGGTGGAATTGACCCTGTCATCGGTCGTAGTAAAGAAATTGAACGTGTGATTCAAGTATTGAGTCGCCGCCGAAAAAATAACCCGGTTCTAATTGGTGAACCAGGTGTTGGTAAGACAGCGGTTGCTGAAGGATTAGCACAACAAATTGTAAATAATGAAGTTCCTGAAATTTTACGTGATAAACGTGTCATGACACTCGATATGGGTACAGTTGTTGCTGGTACGAAATATCGTGGTGAATTCGAAGATCGTTTGAAGAAAGTAATGGAAGAGATTCGCCAAGCACGTAATATTATTCTATTTATCGATGAGTTACACACATTAATCGGTGCTGGTGGGGCAGAAGGTGCAATTGATGCATCAAATATCTTAAAGCCTGCTCTAGCACGTGGAGATCTACAATGTATCGGGGCAACTACACTAGATGAGTATCGTAAATATATTGAAAAGGATGCTGCTTTAGAGCGTCGTTTCCAACCGATTCATGTTGATGAACCGACTAAAGAAGAATCAATTAGTATTTTAGAAGGTCTTCGTGATCGCTATGAAGCGCACCATCGTGTAACCATTTCAGATGAAGCAATCGATAGTGCTGTAAGACTATCAGATCGTTATATTACAGATCGTTTCCTACCAGATAAAGCGATTGACTTAATTGATGAAGCAGCATCACGCGTGCGTTTACGCAACTACACAGCCCCGCCTAACCTAAAAGAGTTAGAGCAACGATTAGAAGAAGTGAAAAAAGAAAAAGATGCTGCCGTACAAAGCCAGGAATTTGAAAAAGCAGCTTCCTTAAGAGATAAGGAACAAAAATTAAAAGATGAATTAGAGAAAACTAAGGATCAATGGAAAGAGAAACAAGGCCAAGAAAGTTCAGAAGTAACGATTGATGACATTACTCATGTCGTATCAACATGGACTGGGGTGCCTGTTTCAAAATTAGCTAAAGATGAAACAGAACGCTTACTCAACCTTGAAGAAACTTTACATGGTCGAGTGATTGGTCAAGATGAAGCTGTAAACTCAGTTTCAAAAGCTATTCGTCGTGCACGTGCCGGCTTAAAAGATCCAAAACGCCCAATTGGTTCATTCATCTTCTTAGGACCTACAGGGGTAGGTAAAACCGAATTAGCACGAGCACTAGCTACTTCTATGTTTGGTGATGAAGATGCGATGATACGGGTTGATATGTCAGAGTACATGGAAAAACACTCAACTTCTCGACTAGTTGGTTCTCCTCCTGGTTATGTTGGTTATGATGAGGGTGGCCAATTAACTGAGAAAGTAAGAACAAAACCATACTCAGTTATTTTACTTGATGAGATTGAGAAAGCTCACCCAGACGTCTTTAATATTTTACTTCAAGTATTAGAAGACGGTCGATTAACGGATTCTAAAGGTCGTGTGGTTGATTTCCGTAACACAGTATTAATTATGACATCTAACGTTGGTGCTCACGAACTACGTCGTCAGAAATACGTTGGGTTCTCTATGGATGATAATAAGAAAGATTACAAACAAATGAGAAGTAAGATCATGGAAGAGCTGAAGAAAGCTTTCCGCCCAGAGTTTTTAAACCGTATTGACGAAACGATTGTTTTCCACTCACTTGAAGAAAAACACATTAAAGAGATTGTTCGTTTAATGGTAAAACAATTACAAGATCGTTTACAGGACAATGAGATTTCATTCACGTTAACTGAACAAGCGATTGAAAAAATTGCTGATGAAGGCATGGATTTAGAATATGGTGCACGTCCATTACGTCGTTCCATTCAGAAAAATGTTGAAGACTTCTTGTCAGAAGAACTATTAAAAGGTAATGTAAAGACAGGGCAAACAGTTGAAATTGATGTAAATGACGACGGCGAATTTTATATTACTTCTGTAAAAGCATTAGAAACATCTTAAGACTTCAAATCTAAGCAGCCGGTTGTGTTTTCCGGCTGCTTTTTTATTTAATTTCCTTACATAGATTAAGATGGAAAGCATACGCAAACAAGAAAGGGAGAATCTCAATGGCTAAAACTAAGACAGTTTATTTTTGTCAAGAATGTGGTTATGAATCACCTAAATGGATGGGAAGATGTCCTGCATGTCATCAATGGAACACCATGGTTGAAGAAAAAGTAAGACCAGCCAAATCTAATAAACATTCATTAGGGTCGGTTAGCTCTGAACGAAAAAGTAAACCAAGTTCCATTAATAAAATAACAACACAAAAAGAAAAACGGATTGAAACCGGTATGACAGAGTTTAACCGTGTATTAGGTGGCGGCATTGTGCCAGGGTCATTGGTTTTAATCGGTGGGGATCCGGGTATTGGTAAGTCTACATTACTATTACAAGTGTCTTCACAATTAGCTGCAAAACAATTAGAAGTTTTATATATATCTGGAGAGGAATCTGAAAAACAAACAAAGCTGAGAGCTGACCGTCTAGGTATTTCAGAAGAAGAATTATTTATTATGGCAGAAACAAACATAGACGATATCATTGATGCGGTAGAAAACATGAGTCCATCATTAGTAGTCATTGACTCGATTCAAACGGTATATCATGAAGCAGTCACATCAGCGCCGGGTTCTGTTTCGCAGGTTCGCGAATGTACCGGGACATTAATGAAATTAGCTAAAACAAAAGGGATTCCAATCTTTATCGTAGGTCACGTGACTAAAGAAGGAAGTATTGCCGGACCTCGACTTCTTGAACATATGGTTGATTCTGTACTTTACTTTGAAGGTGAGCGTCACCATACGTTTCGGATTGTTCGCAGTGTAAAAAACCGTTTTGGTAGTACTCATGAAATGGGAATTTTTGAAATGAAAGAAGAGGGCCTTGTAGAAGTCAGTAATCCTTCTGAAATATTTCTGGAAGAGCGCTCCCAAGGGGTAGCCGGGTCAACTGTCGTAGCTTCGATGGAAGGGACAAGACCTATGCTGGTTGAAATCCAAGCGTTAATTTCGCCAACCCAGTTTGGTAACTCTCGCCGCATGGCTACAGGGTTAGATCACAATCGTGTGCCTTTATTAATGGCTGTTTTAGAAAAGCGGGCCGGACTTTTGTTACAAAATCAAGATGCTTACGTTAAAGTTGCTGGCGGTGTGAAACTTGATGAACCTGCCATTGACCTTGCTGTTTCTGTAAGTATCGCATCAAGTTTTCGTGATCAACCAACTAAGCCTGACGATTGCTTCATCGGTGAAGTAGGTTTAACTGGTGAAGTTAGACGAGTTTCTCGTATTGATCAAAGAGTACAAGAAGCGAGTAAATTAGGTTTTAAGCGTATTATTTTACCTCGTAAAAACTTATCCGGTTTTAAAGGTCCTGACGGGGTAGAGCTAATTGGTGTAGATTCAGTGCAAGAAGCACTCAAGGCAGGATTAGAATAAATATGAACAAAATGTGAATGTTTAGAACTATTATTATTTGTAACACAATTGACATATAATATAATAGGTGTTAAACTATAAAATTATTTATTTTGACGAGGCCACATTGCCATGTTAAAATTTAGTAAAGCAAAAATCGAGAGTTATGGATTTTAGGAAAGTTGGTAAAGCTAGATTTAGGAGGTGAACACATTGCTGAATAAAATTCTTCAGTTATTATTTATTATAGCTGGCGGTACTATTGGATATTTGTACTTTCCTGATCTCCTGGAAGTCTGGGATGTTGGTGGACCCGCGTGGTTATTTCCTTATTTAGGGATGACATTAGGTGCAATTATATTATTTATTATTTCATATTGGCTAGTTGATTATATTGTTGGTTTTCTGAAAATCATAGAAGAGAAGCTAGTAAAAGCGCCAGTTGGAGATTTATTATTTGGAAGTTTAGGGTTAATTGTTGGTTTAATTATCGCATTTTTAGTTAACATCTATCTACAAGATATGAACATTCCTGTTGTATCTGACGTTTTACCAGTCTTTGTAACAGTTATTTTAGGTTACTTAGGTTTCCAAGTTGGTTTTAAACGCAGAAATGAATTTATTAGTTTAATTAGTGTTCCTCGTAAAGAAGGAAAAGCAAGGGATGAAAAAGGCGGCGATGGTGATGACTCAGCAATCAAGCCGAAGATACTTGATACGAGTGTAATCATTGATGGTCGTATTGCCGACATTTGCGATACTAAGTTCCTTGAGGGGACAGTAATTATTCCTCATTTTGTTTTAGAAGAGTTACAGCATATTGCGGATTCTTCGGATGTTCTTAAACGAAATCGAGGGCGCCGTGGGTTGGATATTCTAAACCGCCTGCAAAAAGAATCCCTGGTTGAGGTTCAAATCTATGAAGGTGACTTCGAAGAGATTAGTGAAGTTGATAGTAAGTTAGTTAAGTTAACGAAGTTATTAGATGGTGTTCTTGTTACGAATGATTATAATTTAAATAAAGTTTCAGAGTTTCAGAATGTTACAGTCTTAAACATTAATGACTTAGCAAATGCAGTTAAACCGATTGTTTTACCAGGTGAAGAAATGGACGTTCAAGTGATTAAAGCTGGTAAAGAAGAAAAACAAGGTGTAGCTTATTTGGATGATGGCACAATGATTGTAGTAGAAGATGGTAAAAACTACATTGGAGATACCATTGACGTCATTGTCACAAGTGTTTTACAAACTTCAGCGGGACGTATGATTTTCGCAAAACCAAAAGCACTTGAAAAGGCGCAATAATTGTTCATTAAAATAAAAGGTTGACGCTATCCATTTGTTGCATTACAAATGAATTGGTAGGTCAACCTTTATTTATGTATACAGGAGAGGGAATTATGTCTAAATACCAAGTGATTGTCTTAGCCGCAGGTCAAGGTAAAAGAATGAATGCCGGGAAAAATAAACAATTGATTAAAATCGGCGGCCAAACATTAATTGAGCTTACATTACAAGTATTTGAAAAAGATGATTGGTGTGAAGCTATCTACGTCGTCATCCATACAGATGAACGTGAAATTATGAGCGATTTAATCCAAAGCAGCTCTTTTAAAAAAATAAAAAAGCTCATTGACGGCGGCAAAGAGCGCCAAGATAGTGTGCGACAAGGTGTCTTGCAATTGGATGAAGAAATGATTACGTTCATTCATGATGGTGCTCGCCCATTCGTATCAGTAGAAGAGTTACATAACTTATATGATGAGACAAAAAAACATGGGGCAGCTTTTTTAGGTGTACCTGTGACAGATACAATTAAGCAAATTGAAAACGAAGGTCGTATTCAAACGCTTAACCGTAATCAATTAGTGGCTGCTCAAACACCCCAAGCGTTTACTTATAATCTACTAAAAAGAGCGCATGAATTTGCGTACGAACATCAATATTACGCGACTGATGATGTAGCATTGCTTGAAGGAATTGAGCATTCTGCAGCCGTTGTACGTGGCAGTTATAATAATTTTAAAATTACTAATCCTGAGGATATACAAAAAGCTGAAAATATGCTAAAAATAAATAGGTCAGATCAATCAAGGGAGGAAGATGAATTGATCAGAATCGGACAAGGGTTTGATGTGCATCAATTGGTTGAGGGTAGACCTTGTATTATAGGTGGAGTCGAAATACCTTATGACAAAGGTTTATTGGGTCATTCTGATGCCGATGTATTGTTACATACGATTGCTGATGCTGCACTAGGCGCAATCGGTGAGGGAGATATCGGAAAACATTTTCCTGATACAGATTCTGCTTTTAAAGACTTTGACTCGAAACAGCTTTTACAAGAAGTTTGGGAAATGGTCGAATCCAAAGGCTTTGAACTGGGTAATGTGGACTGTACTGTGATTGCTCAAGCACCGAAAATGGCCCCTTATATAGATGACATAAGGCAGCAGGTTGCAAAACTATTGAAAGCTGATTTATCTCAGGTTAATGTGAAGGCAACAACAACTGAAAAACTTGGTTTTACAGGACGTAAAGAAGGAATTGCCTCGCAAGCAACAATTTTAATACAACGAAAACAATAAATTGTGTACAATAATAAACAATGGATAAGAACGGAAAGGAGATTTTTTTATGACAGGTCAAAATGTACGTGTACGTTACGCGCCGAGCCCAACAGGTCATTTGCATATTGGTAATGCGAGAACGGCACTTTTCAACTATTTATTTGCCAGAAGTACAAATGGTAAGTTTGTAATTCGTATTGAAGATACTGACCAGAAACGTAATGTAGAGGGTGGCGACTTAAGCCAGCTGAAGTATTTAAAATGGTTAGGTATTGATTGGGATGAGAGTGTCGATGTTGGAGGTGACCACGGTCCATACCGCCAAATGGAACGCTTAGACATTTATAAAAAGTATGTTGATGAACTACTTGAACGTGGTTTAGCGTATAAATGTTATATGACAGAAGATGAGCTTGATGCTGAACGTGAAGAACAACGTGCGCAAGGTTTAGCGCCTAAATATTCTGGCGCGCACCGTGATTTAACCGCTGAACAAATAAAAGCATTTGAAAATGAAGGCCGTAAACCAAGTATTCGAATTCGCGTGCCTGAAAATGAAACGTATCAGTTTGATGATATCGTTAAAGGTGACATTACATTTGAATCAAGTGATTTTGGTGATTGGGTCATTATGAAAAAGGACGGCACACCGACTTATAACTTTGCGGTGGCAGTAGATGATCATTTAATGAAAATCACACACGTTCTACGTGGTGAAGACCATATTTCTAATACACCTAAACAGATGATGGTTTACCGAGCGTTTGGTTGGGAGGTTCCAACATTTGCTCACATGACATTAATTGTGAACGAAGAGCGTAAAAAGTTAAGTAAACGCGATGAGTCTATTATTCAATTTATTGAACAGTATGCTGATTTAGGTTATTTACCAGAAGCATTATTTAATTTCATCACACTTCTTGGCTGGTCTCCAAAAGGTGAGGAAGAGTTATTCACCAGAGAAGAATTTATTGAAATCTTTGACCCTGAACGATTATCTACTTCGCCGGCTGTTTTTGACACGGGTAAATTGAAATGGATGAATAACCAATATATTAAGTCTAGCTCTATAGAGCGTGTAATTGATCTTGCTCTACCACATTTAATCAAGGCTGGTAAAGTCGATGAAAACGTATCTGGTGAAGATCGTAAATGGGTAGAAGAGTTAATTGGTTTATATAAAGAACAGCTTAATTACGGTGCTGAAATTGTTGAACTTACTGAATTATTCTTTAAAGAAGAAATCGACTACGGTGAAAACGAAATGGAAGTGTTAAATCAAGAACACGTTCCTAACATGTTAAGTCACCTGCAAATTGAGATTGGTCAAATGGAAGAGTTCACACCGGAAAATATTAAGGCTGCGATTAAAGCGACTCAAAAGACAACAGGTAACAAAGGTAAGAAGTTATTTATGCCAATTCGTGTTGCGGTAACTGGCCAGCAGCATGGACCGGAATTACCTAATGCGATTCACTTATTAGGACAACGTACGGTGATGAATCGTTTAAATAAAATCGTTGGCGAGTTAAATCATTCGTAACATTATAGGATTATCGTATATAATAGCAGTATATAAATTTTAAAACGTCGATGAGGAAAAGTAGAAAGTTTTACCTAATTACAGAGAAAGCTGTGGCGCTGAGAGCAGCTTTTAGGTTGACTTTTGAAATGCACCTCAGAGTCTTCGCCTGAATCAAGTAAGGTGAAGCGGGTAGTACTCGTTAACAACTCTAAGTGAGAGGTTTTATAATCTCTAAACAGAGTGGAACCGCGCTGAAGCGTCTCTGTCTAATTAATTAGACAGGGACGCTTTTTATATTTAGTTCCTCCAACATCATGATTCAGTCATTAAATACATTCGGGGAGGGTTATGAATGTTTAAGTTTTTCAAATTACTAAAAGAAGATGTAGAAGTTGTTTTTGGTCAAGATCCAGCAGCACGTAATCGATTAGAAGTCATGTTAACTTATTCTGGTGTGCACGCAGTCTGGTCACACCGAGTTGCACATGCTTTTCATAAAAGAAAACTATTTTTTATTGCGAGAGTGATCTCTCAAGTTAGCCGATTTTTTACTGGTATTGAGATACACCCAGGTGCCAAAATAGGTCGTAGATTTTTTATTGACCATGGAATGGGTGTGGTCATTGGAGAAACATGTGAAATTGGAGATAACGTCACAATTTATCAAGGTGTCACGTTAGGTGGTACCGGTAAAGAAGGCGGTAAACGCCACCCAACACTAAAAGATAATGTCCTGGTTGCAGCAGGTGCCAAAGTACTGGGGTCCATTACAATTGGTGAATGGGCAAAAGTAGGAGCAGGATCTGTTGTCCTTAAAGATGTACCAGACAATTCAACCGTTGTCGGTATCCCAGGTCAAGTGGTCGTGCAAAACGGTGTTAAAGTTAGAAAAGACCTCAACCACCACAAATTGCCTGATCCAGTAGCTGAAAAATGTGACAATTTAGAAGCGAAAATTGAAAGGTTACAAAAAGAATTAGAGCGCATGAAAGGAGTGCAAGACGATGACAATCAAGCTTTATAATACGTTAACCAGGCAAAAAGAAGAATTTAATCCAATAGAAGAAGGAACAATTAAAATGTATGTTTGCGGACCGACCGTTTATAACTATATACATGTTGGTAACGCACGTCCTGCTATTGTGTTTGATACAGTTCGAAGATTCTTTGAATATAGTGGCTATGAAGTTGAGTATGTTTTAAATTTTACTGACGTAGATGACAAGTTAATTAAAGCAGCTAATGAATTAAATGAAGAAGTGCCGACGATTGCGGACCGTTTTATTAAAGCTTACAAAGAAGATGTTGCTAAACTTAACGTTAAAGAAGCGGTTCACCATCCAAGAGTGACAGAAACGATGGATGATATTATTCAGTTTATTGATCAATTAATTGAAAAAGGATTTGCTTATGAAGCGGATGGGGACGTTTATTTTCGAACACGCTCATTTGATGAATATGGGAAATTATCACACCAATCTATAGATGAACTACGCTCCGGAGCCCGTATTCAAGTAGGCGAGAAGAAAGATGATCCTATTGATTTCGCATTATGGAAGCAAGCAAAATCTGGTGAGATATCCTGGGATAGTCCGTGGGGGCAAGGCCGACCTGGTTGGCATATTGAGTGCTCTGCGATGGCTCGTAAATATCTGGGTGAGACGATTGATATTCATGCGGGTGGTCAGGACTTGGCTTTTCCTCACCATGAAAACGAGATTGCTCAATCTGAATGCCATAATGATACGACGTTTGCAAACTATTGGATGCATAATGGTTACATTCAAATTGACAATGAGAAGATGTCTAAGTCGCTGGGTAACTTTATCTTAGTGCATGACTTAGTTGAAAAGCATGACCCAAATATTGTGCGCTTCTTCATGCTAAGTGTCCATTATCGCAACCCGATTAACTTTAGTGATGAGCTTTTAGCTGAAGCTAAAAATAGTTATGATCGTCTTAAAACGGCTTACCAGAATTTGCAGCATCGTAAAACAGCGAGCTTGAACTTGGCTGAGGATAATAGTGATTGGATGGAAAAAATCGCTGATTTAAAGAAACGCTTCATTCAGGAGATGAATGATGACTTTAATACAGCGAATGCGATTTCAGTATTATTTGAACTGGCTAAAGAATCAAATATATATTCGCAGCAAAAACAAACTTCGACTGATGTCATTGATCAATTCACAGATTTATTTGAGGAATTAACGACTGTATTAGGCTTTTCATTAAACTCGGTTGATTTATTAGATGACGAAATAGAAGCATTAATTGAAGAACGAATTCAGGCAAGAAAAGACCGTAATTTTCAGCGTGCTGATGAAATCAGAGATGACTTGAAGGGTCGCGGCATCATTTTAGAAGATACTCCACAAGGAACGAGATGGAAGAGATCATGACGAGTACTAATGATGTAAAGCAAATGAAGAGTTTGGCGTTGGCTTATATGGGCGATGCTGTCTATGAACAATATGTCCGAGAATACTTGATACGGCAAGGGGAAGTAAAACCCCAAATACTTCACACACATGCCGTATCTTTCGTCTCGGCTGATGCGCAAGCCTATGTATTGAAAAATTGGATGGAAGAAGATTTGTTATCAACGGAGGAGCAAGGTGTGATTAGACGAGGACGTAACGCTAAATCTAACACGCCTAAAAGCACAGATGGACAAACCTATCGCTTAAGTACTGCGTTTGAAGCGCTTATTGGTTATTTGTTTTTAAAAGAAGACTCAGAGCGCTTAAATTATTTAGTTACTCAAGCTATTCAAGATTTAGAAGAAAGGAGATCTTAATATGTCGGAAGAATGGATTATGGGCAAGAACTCTGTTATTGAAGCGTTAAAATCAGGACGTCCCATTAATAAAGTTTTGATCTTGGAATCAATGGAACATCGTGCACAGTCCCCAATAGTTAAGCTGGCCAAACAGAATAATGTATTTGTACAAAAAGTTCCTAAGCGTAAACTTGATCAAATCGCTGACCATCACCAAGGAGTAGTTGCGTCCGTTGCTGCTTACTCTTATGCAAGTATTGATGATCTTTTTGCTCTTGCAAAAGAACGCGATGAATCTCCTTTCTTTATTTTACTAGATGAGCTTGAAGACCCAAGGAATTTAGGTTCGATAATGCGTACAGCAGATGCAGTAGGTGCGCATGGGATTATTATTCCGAAGCGCAGGTCCGTTCAATTAACACAGACTGTAGCAAAAGCATCAACGGGGGCTATTGAATATATTCCTGTTGCTCGTGTAACAAACATGAACCATACGATTGACCGTTTGAAAAGTGAGGGCGTTTGGGTTGTCGGTACAGATGCTAAAGGAGATCAGGATTATCGTGAGCTGGATTATGATATGCCACTTGCACTTGTTATCGGTAGTGAAGGTAAAGGAATCAGTCGTCTAGTCTTAAAAAATTGTGATTGGTTAGTGAATTTACCGATGCGTGGAAAAGTCACATCATTAAACGCTTCTGTATCTGCCAGTTTAATGATGTATGAAGTTTACCGCAAACGATTTCCGGTTAGGTGATTCTGAATGATTGTACTAGTTGTAGATGGGTACAATATGATTGGGGATTGGCCGGAATTACGAGAGTTAAAAGACTATAAATTAGAAGAAGCAAGAGCAAAGTTAGTGGAGATGTTAGCTGAATATCAAGCTTACACAGGTTATCGAGTCATTGTGGTTTTTGATGCATATGGTGTTAAAGGGACAGAGAAAAAACAAAAAGAGCATCGCTTGGATGTTATTTTTACGAAAGAAAATGAAACAGCAGATGAACGCATCGAGAAGCTAGTCAATGAAGTTATGAATGTTCGAACTAAAGTATATGTGGCAACATCTGATTATACAGAACAATGGACGATTTTCTCAAAAGGTGCTTTAAGAAAATCTGCAAGAGAACTTTTAATAGATGTGCGAGAAATTCAAAGCGAGATAAAAAATGATGTGAAGGAACACCAATCCTTACAACCTAAATCAAAAATTCCTCTTAGTGATGATGTGCTAAAAGCGTTTGAAAAATGGCGACGTGGAGGGAAATAGTGAATAAGCAGTTGACTGAAAATTCACAATTCCTGTATAATAACGGTATATTTAGTGTTCGGCTTGGGGGGATCTGGCGTGGGCATCAATGAAGAGAGAGAAATACAGCGCAATTGGTCAGAGTTAGAGGATGAAATAGTGGTCGAATTTGTGCATGAAGGTAATGTGCAAGCGCTTGACTATCTAATAAACAAATACCGTAGCTTTGTTCGCGCTAAAGCCCGTACATATTTTTTAATTGGCGCGGACCGCGAAGACATTGTTCAAGAAGGGATGATTGGTTTATACAAAGCGATACGTGATTTCCAATCTGAAAAACTATCATCGTTTAAAGCTTTTGCTGAGCTGTGTGTCACCAGGCAGATTATTACGGCTATTAAAACGGCGACCAGGCAAAAGCATATTCCGCTTAATTCATATGTCTCGTTGGACAAGCCAATTTATGACGAAGAATCTGACCGAACTCTCTTAGACGTTATAGCTGAAAACGACACGTCAGATCCAGAGAAGCTGTTAATCGACCGCGAAAAATTTGGTGATATGGAAGAAAAAATGGAAGAGCTTTTAAGTGAACTGGAAAGGGAAGTACTTCAACTTTATTTAGAGGGGCAATCCTACCAGGAAATTTCACTTCTTTTAAATCGTCATGTGAAGTCAATTGATAACGCTTTACAACGTGTGAAACGAAAATTAGAGCGACACCTCTCTGTCAGTGAACTGACGTATTAAAATTCCATTGACACGATTTTTAGAACGTGGTACATTAATTTAAGTGATAAAAAAGAAAGAGGATTGTCATGCGTAAAAAAGTTGTGCTAGCATGTACGGTTTGTAACGGTCGAAATTATACAACCGAAAAACAACAACAAAGCTCTGAACGAATCGAAGTAAAAAAGTATTGCAAACGATGTGCCCAGCACACATTACATCGTGAAACAAAATAGATGATAGGCTTAGGTGTTAAGGGGGACATGCAGTGTTTAAATTCTTAAAAGACGTTAAACGTGAAATGCAAAAGGTCAGCTGGCCTAAAAGCAATGAGTTAACGAAGTATACAATTATCGTTATATTAACTGTTGTATTTGTCGCTGTATTCTTTACAGTGGTTGATTTAGGGATATCATTTGTACTTGAACAGATATCCTAGATTATTTGTAATTCATTTATTAATTATATAAAATGTGAATTGTGATATAATGTAACAAGAGACAAAAAACCCGCCTATGTCGGGTTTTTTAATTTACCCAAAAATTGGTACATCTGCTTCACATTTGAATACGATTAGGAGGGAAGGTTTTTAAACCTATCGCTATGGAGAGAAATTGGTATGTGGTTCATACGTACTCAGGTTATGAAAATAGAGTTAAGATTAATTTAGAAAAGCGAATTGAAACGATGGGCATGGAGGATAAAATTTTCCGTGTCATTGTTCCTGAAGAAGAGGAAACAGAAATTAAAAATGGTAAAAGAAAAACAGCCATGAAGAAAGTATTCCCTGGCTATGTGTTAGCGGAAATGATTATGACAGACGATTCGTGGTTCGTTGTTCGTAATACACCAGGTGTAACTGGCTTCGTCGGTTCATCAGGTTCTGGGGCGAAACCAACGCCATTATTGCCAGAAGAAGCGGATCGTGTACTAAAACAAATGGGTGTTAAGGACGAAGTTCAAGATTTTGAATTTGAAATTAAAGAATCTGTAAGCGTGACAGACGGACCGTTCGCTAACTTCACTGGTACAATTGAAAACATTGATATGGACAAGCAAAAGGTTAAAGTTCATGTTAATATGTTCGGAAGAGAAACTCCAGTCGAGTTAGACTTCACTCAAATAGAAAAATTGTAAATATCCCTTGCCAAGCTCGCTAGTTATATGCTAGAATTTTTATGGTTTCTTATGGTCTGAATAAGATTCATTATAGAAATATTGAGTGGGAGGGGAAATCCCCATTTACCACATCACGGACTTTAAGGAGGTGTGTCTCGTGGCTAAAAAAGTAGTAAACGTTGTAAAACTTCAAATTCCTGCTGGTAAAGCAAATCCAGCACCGCCGGTTGGTCCTGCGCTAGGTCAAGCTGGTATCAACATCATGGGATTCTGTAAAGAGTTCAACGCTCAAACACAAGATCAAGCAGGTACGATTATTCCAGTTGAAATTTCGGTTTATGAAGACCGTTCATTTACATTCGTAACGAAAACCCCACCTGCTGCTGTATTACTTAAACAAGCAGCTGGTATTGAATCAGGTTCTGGTGAGCCAAACCGTAACAAGGTGGCAACTGTTAAGCGTGATCAAGTACGTGAAATCGCAGAAACTAAAATGCCTGATTTGAACGCTGCTGATGTTGATGCAGCAATGCGCATGGTAGAAGGAACTGCACGTAGCATGGGTATCGTCGTTGAAGACTAATCCCAAGCTACACTTTGTATAGGTGTAAGAGGGGTTGCGGAGGTCATTCGCAACCTTTATTAACGCCAAAGAGGAGAATCGTTGAAGCGAACTCCATGTATTAGAGGCGAGCTCGTCGTAGTGAATGAAGCAAAGTTCTTATATATTATAACTACGCCTCTGTCTTCGCCTAAAGGCTCGCAAGCAGCGAGGTTTCTTTCGAAGGAAAAGCGCTGCAAAGGGCAAATGCGCTCCCGGCTTTGCCGGGCGTCTTGCCAATGAGCGAGTTTTCTTTAGTGGGAGGTCAAACCGTTAAAACCACAATGAGGAGGATTTTTAAAATGCCAAAAAATGGTAAAAAGTATCAAGAAGCGTTAAAGCTTGTTGATCGCTCAAAAGCTTATGATATTAAAGAAGCAATTGAAGTTGTGAAAAAAGCTTCAACAGCTAATTTTGATGAAACAGTAGAAGCTGCTTTCCGTTTAGGTGTAGATCCTAAGAAAGCAGACCAACAAATCCGTGGAGCAATGGTGCTTCCACACGGTACTGGTAAAACTCAGCGCGTTCTAGTTTTTGCTAAAGGTGAAAAAGCTAAAGAAGCAGAAGCTGCTGGAGCAGATTATGTTGGAGATGAAGAGTACATCAACAAAATCAACCAAGGCTGGTTCGATTTTGATGTAGTTGTTGCAACTCCTGACATGATGGCTCAAGTAGGTAAACTAGGTCGTGTATTAGGACCAAAAGGTTTAATGCCTAACCCTAAAACCGGTACAGTAACTTTCGAAATCGAAAAAGCTGTTCAGGACATTAAAGCGGGTAAAGTAGAATACCGTGTTGAAAAAGCTGGTAACATTCATGTACCTATCGGTAAAGTTTCTTTCGATGATCAAAAGCTAATTGAAAACTTCAATGCATTAGCTGAAACGATTGTTAAAGCTAAGCCACAATCGTCTAAAGGAACTTACATGAGAAACGTAGCAGTTTCTTCTACAATGGGTCCTGGTGTTAAAGTTGATACTTCATCTTATATGAGCAAATAATTAATAGATGGTTGACAAATGATTAACCATTTAATATAATTACGTTTGTTGAAAAATAAATGAACTTAATTGTACCGTAGACAGTAGGAGCAGTTAACTGCTTAAAAGTCATCCTGCCGAGGTGTGCTAAATACAACTAATTCGTACAAGTATGTACGATGATGATATTTATGCCTCCATGTCTGCATGGAGGCATTTTTTATTAGAGATTTACACCGCGCGGTATGATCGGGATCAACCAACGACTAGGAGGTGGAACGATGAGCAATGTACTAGAACTGAAAAAGCAACAGGTAGATATAATTGCAGAAAAACTACAAAATAGTAAAACAACAGTTCTTGTAGACTATCGCGGTCTAGATGTTGAAGAAGTTACTGAACTTCGTAAACAACTACGTGAAGCAGGTGTTGAGTTTAAAGTTTATAAAAACACAATGACACGCTTCGCAACAGAAAAAGCAGGTTTTGAAGGACTTAACGAATTACTAGTAGGTCCTACAGCTATCGCTACTTGTGTAGAAGATGCAGTTGCTCCGGCGAAAGTGTTAGGTCAATTTGCTAAAGAGCATGAAGCATTAGAAATTAAAGGTGGCGTAATTGAAGGAGAAATCGCAACTCTTGATCAAATCAAGGAACTTGCAGAATTGCCTTCATACGAAGGACTTGTTTCTATGCTACTCAGCGTATTACAAGCTCCAGTTCGCGACTTCGCATATGTTACAAAAGCAGTTGCGGAACAAAAAGAAGAAGAAGGCGCTTAAGGCGTCATAGTCGGATAAATAACAAAAACAATTTAAGGAGGAAATTATCATGACTAAAGAACAAATTATTGATGCTATTAAAGAAATGTCTGTTTTAGATTTAAACGATTTAGTAAAAGCAATTGAGGAAGAGTTTGGCGTAACAGCTGCTGCTCCAGTTGCGGCTGCGGGTGCAGGTGCAGGTGCTGAAGCTGCTGAAGAGAAAACTGAATTCGACGTAGTACTTGAAGATGCAGGTGCTTCTAAGATTAAAGTTGTTAAAGCAGTTCGCGAAATCACTGGTCTTGGCCTAAAAGACGCTAAAGAATTAGTTGATGGCGCTCCTGGTACAATTAAAGAAGCTGTAGCTAAAGAAGAAGCTGAAGAAATGAAAGCTAAGCTTGAAGAAGTTGGCGCTAAAATCGAATTAAAATAATAGCACATTCATAAAGCTCGCTGAAGAACCATTCAGCGAGCTTATGTTTGTTTTAACTTTCAAAGAACTTTGTATTTTTGTAATCCCATCATCATCTTCCCTATAAATGAGGTGACTGACATGAGTGATCATTACTATTCACAGAAACCTACAAGCAAAAGTAACCCTTCACGATTCCAAACAACACTTAACTCCATCACACTCAACTTTCAAACTGACGAAGGTGTTTTTTCTAAAAAACAAATTGATTATGGAACTAAAGCGTTAATTAATAGTTTCATACAACCAGACCAACAAGGTGATTTGTTAGATTTGGGTTGTGGGTACGGTCCCATTGGATTAACTTTAGCCAAATCATATCCGAATCGTCATGTGGTTATGCTTGATATTAATGAACGTGCAATTGAATTAACTAAGAAAAACTTTGAAGCTAACGGACTATCAAATGTAGAAGTTTATCAGAGTGATGGTTTAAATTCGGTGAAGGATCGGGAATTTGCTGCAGTTATTACAAATCCACCTTTTCGAGCAGGCAAAAAAGTTGTTCACAGTATGGTGGAAGACAGTTATCATGTCTTGAGTCATATGGGAGAGTTCTGGTTGGTAGTTCAAAAGAAACAAGGGGCTCCATCTTTAAAAGAAAAGATGAACAAAGTTTTTGGGAACGTTGAAGTTATAAACCGTGATAAGGGCTACTTCATATTGCGCAGTAAAAAGTTTGACTCGGATATGTCGGTGTGATAGTATTAAAAAATGCCAATATATACGTTTATTTGTCAAGAACTTTTTAGATAATTTCATCAAAGCTCTTTTATAACGTATATTTTTCGAGTGGAATACCGATAAATGTAATAGTTGGACTAATTTTTAAAGGGGTATTCATTCTGGAAAACTACATGACTTTGAATCAATTAATAAAAGTATATCAAACATTCGTTTATAACACGAATGTCTATATAAAAAATGCTTGAAAAACTTAGTTAGTCAAGCAAGTTCGGCATGTCTTTTTGTCGAACCATTTTTTGCGCTATAAAAGCTATACCCTTAGCGAGGATCTCTTAATCGTTAAGGTTGAAAGCAAGGTTTCTTGCTTTCTCTATTAAATCTGGTTGTTTGAGGGGTGAAGCAGTTGACAGGTCAACTAGTTCAATATGGTCGACACCGCCAACGTAGAAGCTATGCAAGGATTAGTGAAGTACATGATCTTCCTAATCTAATCGAAATTCAAACTAAATCTTATGAATGGTTCTTAAGAGATGGTTTGAAAGAAATGTTTGGTGACATTTCGCCGATTGAAGATTTCACAGGAAATTTATCTCTAGAGTTTGTAGATTACAGTCTAGGAGAACCGAAATACCCTGTTGATGAGGCTAAAGAGCGTGACGTAACTTATAATGCGCCTTTACGCGTCAAGGTTCGTCTCTTAAATAAAGAGACTGGAGAGGTTAAAGAGCAAGAAGTGTTTATGGGTGATTTCCCATTAATGACAGACACAGGTACCTTTGTGATCAATGGTGCTGAACGTGTTATTGTTTCGCAACTTGTTCGTTCACCAAGTGTCTACTTTAATAACAAAGTAGATAAGAATGGTAAAAAAGGTCATACAGCAACTGTTATTCCTAACCGTGGTGCTTGGTTAGAATTTGAAACAGATGCAAAAGATGTTGTGCACGTACGTATTGACCGTACACGTAAGTTACCGTTAACAGTTTTATTAAGAGCACTTGGCTTTAGCTCAGATGATGAGATTGTTGATCTAATCGGTGACAATGAATATTTACGCAATACATTAGAAAAAGACAACACAGAAGACAGCGAAAAAGCTCTTATTGAAATATATGAAAGATTACGCCCGGGTGAACCGCCAACTGCGGATAACGCTCGTAGCTTACTATATTCGCGCTTCTTTGATCCGAAGCGTTATGACTTAGCTCGTGTTGGACGTTACAAAATGAACAAGAAGCTTCATTTCAAGAATCGTCTATTAAACCAAACACTTGCTGAAACAATTGCTGATGAAGACGGTGAAGTAATTGCACGTAAAGGTGATAAACTTAACCGTCGTTTATTAGACAAAATTATGCCTTACTTCGAATTAGAAGAAGATGCTGTTGGTGAGAAAATTTTAGAACCTCAAGATGGCGTTCTTGAAGATCCAATTAAAATCCAATCGATTAAGATTGTAGATCCGACAGACCCTGACGGTGAAAGAACATTAAACGTTATTAGCAATGGTAATGTTAGTAATCAAGTGAAGAACATTACACCTGCTGATATCATTTCATCAATCAGTTATTTCTTTAATTTACTACACACTGTTGGTAACACAGATGACATTGACCACTTAGGTAACCGTCGTTTGCGTTCTGTTGGTGAACTTTTACAGAACCAATTCCGTATTGGTTTATCACGTATGGAGCGTGTGGTTCGTGAAAGAATGTCAATTCAGGATACTGAATCGATTACACCTCAACAGTTAATAAATATTCGACCAGTTATTGCGTCGATTAAAGAGTTCTTTGGTAGCTCGCAATTATCACAGTTCATGTACCAAACGAACCCATTAGCTGAGCTAACGCACAAACGTCGTTTATCAGCTTTAGGGCCTGGTGGTTTAACGCGTGAACGTGCAGGTTTCGAAGTGCGTGACGTACACTACTCGCACTACGGCCGTATGTGTCCGATCGAGACACCGGAAGGACCGAACATTGGGTTAATTAACTCATTATCATCTTATGCGAAAGTTAATGAGTTTGGTTTTATTGAAACACCATACCGTCGCGTTGATCCTGAAACTGGCAAAGTTACAGAGCATGTGGATTATCTAACAGCTGATGAAGAAGATAACTACATCGTTGCACAGGCAAATGCTCGTCTCAATGATGATGGTTCATTTGTTGATGAAGAAGTTATTGCCCGTTTCCGTGGTGAAAACACAGCAGTTCCGCGTGAACAGATTGACTACATGGACGTATCGCCAAAGCAGGTAGTTTCTGCGGCGACAGCATGTATCCCATTCTTAGAAAACGATGACTCTAACCGTGCATTAATGGGTGCGAACATGCAACGTCAAGCAGTACCATTAATTCAACCTGAAGCTCCATTCGTTGGAACAGGTATGGAATATGTATCTGGTAAAGACTCTGGTGCTGCAATTGTGGCGAAACATGCCGGTATTGTAGAGAAGGTTGAAGCGAAAGAAGTTCATATCCGTCGCATCGAAGAAGTTGACGGTAAAGAGGTTGAGGGCGATTTAGATCGCTATCGTTTTGCGAAGTTTGTTCGTTCAAACCAAGGAACTTGTTATAACCAAACACCGATTGTATCTAAAGGTGATCGTGTGTCTGAAGGCGAAATCATAGCTGACGGTCCTTCTATGGACAAAGGTGAGCTTGCGCTTGGTCAAAATGCTTTAGTTGCTTTTATGACATGGGACGGTTACAACTATGAGGATGCCGTGATCATGAGTGAACGTATGGTTAAAGATGATGTATTTACATCAATCCATATTGAAGATTTCGAAACAGAAGCTCGTGATACTAAGTTAGGACCAGAAGAGATTACACGTGACATTCCAAATGTCGGTGAAGATGCTCTTAAAAACTTAGATGAAGATGGAATCATCCGTGTCGGAGCTGAAGTCACGGACGGTGACCTTTTAGTAGGTAAGGTTACACCAAAAGGTATGACTGAACTATCAGCCGAGGAACGTTTATTACACGCAATCTTTGGTGAAAAAGCACGTGAAGTCAGAGATACATCGTTAAGAGTTCCACACGGTGGTGGCGGAATTGTTCTTGATGTTAAGACATTCAATCGTGAAGATGGCGATGAGTTATCTCCTGGTGTTAACAAGCTTGTTCGTGTATATATCGTTCAAAAACGTAAGATTCACGAAGGGGATAAAATGGCAGGTCGTCACGGTAACAAAGGTGTTATCTCACGTATTTTACCTGAGGAAGATATGCCATATTTACCTGATGGTACGCCGGTTGACGTTATGTTAAACCCATTAGGGGTACCTTCACGTATGAACATTGGTCAGGTATTAGAATTACACCTTGGTATGGCAGCAAGAGAAATGGGAATCCACGTCGCTTCTCCTGTATTTGATGGTGCTAGTGAGGAAGACGTTTGGGAAACAGTTCTTGAAGCTGGTTTATCACGTGATGGTAAGACAGTTCTTTATGACGGTCGTACGGGTGACGCGTTTGACAACCGTGTATCTGTTGGTGTCATGTATATGATCAAACTAGAGCACATGGTTGACGATAAGTTGCACGCTCGTTCAACTGGACCATACTCACTCGTTACACAGCAGCCACTTGGTGGTAAAGCACAATTTGGTGGTCAGCGTTTCGGTGAGATGGAGGTATGGGCACTTGAAGCTTACGGTGCTGCATACACCTTACAAGAAATCTTAACGGTGAAATCAGACGATGTTGTCGGACGTGTGAAAACGTATGAAGCCATTGTTAAAGGTGAAAACCTTCCTGAACCAGGCGTTCCTGAATCCTTCCGAGTATTAATTAAAGAGTTACAAAGTCTTGGAATGGACGTTAAGATGTTAACGCAAGATCGCGATGAGATTGACATGCGTGATTTGGAAGACGTAGATCAGTCTGAAGAACTTAATGTTTCTATGGAAACAACAGAAGACAGAAACGTTACTGAGTAATCAAACGGATAGTCATTAAATTAATTCGTTTAAAATATGAGGGAGGTAGGCTCCTTGATCGATGTAAACAGATTTGAGTTTATGAAAATAGGATTAGCTTCACCTGATAAGATCCGTTCATGGTCTTTCGGTGAAGTTAAAAAGCCAGAAACCATTAACTATCGTACGTTAAAACCGGAAAAAGACGGTTTGTTCTGTGAGCGTATTTTCGGACCTACAAAGGACTGGGAGTGTCACTGCGGAAAATACAAGCGTGTCCGTTATAAAGGCGTCGTTTGTGACCGTTGTGGTGTTGAAGTAACAAAAGCTAAAGTTCGCCGTGAGCGTATGGGGCACATTGAATTAGCTGCCCCTGTTTCTCACATTTGGTACTTCAAGGGGATCCCAAGTCGTATGGGTCTAGTTCTAGATTTATCACCTAGAGCATTAGAAGAAGTCATTTATTTTGCTTCTTATATTGTGACTGACCCAGGTGATACACCTTTAGAGAAAAAACAGCTATTAACGGAGAAAGAATACCGTGCTTACTATGAAAAGTATGGTAATACGTTTAAGGCTAATATGGGTGCTGAAGCCATCCGTAAATTATTGCAAGATGTGGATTTAGACCGTGAAGTTCAAGAGCTTAAAGAAGAGCTAAAGACGGCTCAAGGTCAGCGTCGTACACGTGCGATTAAGCGCCTTGAAGTATTAGAGTCGTTCCGTAATTCAGGAAACAATCCTGACTGGATGATTATGGATGTACTTCCAATCATCCCACCAGAATTACGTCCAATGGTTCAATTAGATGGTGGTCGTTTTGCAACATCAGACTTAAACGATTTATACCGTCGAGTGATTAACCGTAATAATCGTTTAAAACGTTTATTAGATCTAGGCGCACCTACAATTATTGTTCAGAACGAGAAGCGTATGCTTCAAGAGTCTGTGGATGCTCTAATTGATAACGGTCGCCGTGGTCGTCCAGTTACTGGACCGGGTAACCGTCCATTAAAATCTCTATCTCACATGTTAAAAGGTAAGCAAGGACGTTTCCGTCAAAACTTACTTGGTAAACGTGTTGACTACTCTGGACGTTCGGTTATCGTTGTGGGACCTAACCTGAAAATGTATCAGTGTGGTCTGCCTAAAGAAATGGCGATTGAGTTATTTAAGCCATTCGTCATGCGTGAATTAGTCGATCGTGGTTTAGCTCATAATATTAAATCAGCTAAGCGCAGTATCGAGCGTTTACGCCCAGAAATCTGGGATGTATTAGAAGATGTTATTAAAGAGCACCCAGTACTATTAAACCGTGCACCGACACTTCACCGTTTAGGTATTCAGGCTTTCGAACCAACGCTTGTTGAAGGTCGTGCGATTCGTCTTCACCCGTTAGTATGTACAGCTTATAATGCTGACTTTGATGGTGACCAAATGGCTGTTCACGTACCATTGTCACCGGAAGCTCAAGCAGAAGCCCGTATTTTAATGCTTGCAGCACAAAACATCTTAAACCCTAAAGACGGTAAACCAGTTGTTACACCTTCACAGGATATGGTATTAGGTAACTATTACCTGACATTAGAACGTGAAGCTGCGTTGGGTGAAGGTAGAATATTCTCTTCTTATGAAGAAGCGATTTTAGCTTATGATAACGGTTATGTACACTTGCACAGCCGGGTAGGAATTAAAGCTAATTCTTTAGGTAATCCTCATTTCACTGAGGAACAGAACGGCAAAATGTTAGTGACAACAATTGGTAAACTTATCTTTAACGATATGTTACCTGAATCATTCCCGTATATGAATGAGCCGACTTCTTACAATTTAGAAGAACGTACACCTGATCAATATTTTGTTGATATGACAACGGATCTTAAAGAAGAATTTAAGAATAGAGATTTAATTAATCCATTCAAAAAAGGTATCTTAGGCGATATTATTGCAGAAGTGTTCAAGCATTATAAGATCACTGAAACATCTAAGATGCTAGATAAAATGAAAGATTTAGGTTTTAAATACTCAACAAAAGCCGGTATTACAATTGGTGTATCTGATATCGTTGTATTATCAGAGAAGCAACAATACTTGGATGAAGCACAAGGGAAAATTGATAAAGTCGTTAAACAGTTCCGTCGTGGTCTAATCACTGAAGATGAAAGATATGATCGCGTAATTGCAACTTGGACTGAAGCAAAAGATCAAATTCAAGAAAAACTAATGGTTTCATTAGAACCGCTTAACCCTATCTTTATGATGAGTGACTCTGGTGCACGTGGTAACGCATCAAACTTTACACAGCTAGCGGGTATGCGTGGTCTTATGGCGAACCCATCTGGTAAGATTATTGAATTACCGATCAAATCAAGTTTCCGTGAAGGTCTAACAGTATTGGAGTACTTCATTTCAACTCACGGTGCTCGTAAAGGTCTAGCTGATACAGCACTTAAGACTGCGGACTCAGGTTACCTAACTCGTCGTCTAGTAGACGTTGCTCAAGATGTGATTATTCGAGAGCATGATTGTGGAACTGACCGTGGCATGACAGTAGAAACACTCCGCGAAGGTAACGAAGAGATTGTACCATTATACGACCGTTTAATCGGACGTACAGCATTCAGAAAAGTTGTAAACCCAGAGACTAACGATGTTATTGTTGATCGTAATGAATTAATTACAGAAGACAAAGCCAAGACAATTATTGACTCTGGAATAGAATCTGTAGTGATTCGCTCTGTATTTACTTGTAATACACATCATGGTGCTTGTGTTAAATGTTATGGTCGTAACATGGCGACAGGTGATCGTGTTGAAACAGGTGAAGCTGTTGGTATCATCGCTGCACAATCAATCGGTGAGCCGGGTACACAGCTTACAATGCGTACCTTCCACACAGGTGGTGTAGCAGGAGACGATATCACACAAGGTTTACCGCGTATCCAAGAGATTTTTGAAGCGCGTAACCCGAAAGGTCAAGCGGTGATTAGTGAGATTGAAGGTAAAGTTGTAGAAGTTAACGATGTGAAAGACAAGAAAGAGATTGTCGTTCAAGGTGCCGTTGAAAGCCGCACTTACACAACGCCTTACAATGCAAGAATGAAAGTTGAAGAAGGCGAAGAAGTAATTGCTGGTCAGGCGTTAACTGAAGGTTCAATTGACCCGAAAGAACTAATCAAAGCTCAAGGCTTGCAAGGTGTCGAAGAGTACTTGTTAAAAGAAGTTCAAAAAGTTTATCGTATGCAAGGTGTTGAAATCAGCGATAAACACGTTGAAGTTATGGTTCGTCAAATGCTTAATAAAGTTCGTGTTATTGAATCTGGTGATACAGATGTTATCCCTGGTTCATTACTCGATGTTAACCAATTCAGAGAAGCGAACCGTCAAGTAATCTTGGAAGGCAAACAGCCGGCAGTGGCTAAACCAATCATTCTAGGTATTACAAAAGCTTCACTTGAGACAGATTCATTCTTATCCGCAGCATCATTCCAGGAGACAACTCGTGTCCTAACAGATGCAGCAATCAAAGGTAAGTATGATGACCTACTAGGCCTGAAAGAGAACGTTATTATTGGTAAGCTTGTGCCTGCTGGTACTGGTTTAGCTAAATATCGCAAACTTGAAGGAAATAAAGAAGTAGTAGAAACTCAAGAAGTAGAAGAAGAAGAAGTCACAACAGAAATATAAAAAGGTTGAAGCGCCTTGAATTCATTTGTAATTTTTATTGACAACACTATATCTCAATGATAATATATTCAAGGTGCTTCATATAACCTTGTTACTTTGGAGGATAACTTTATGTCTTATGAAAAAGTAGCACAGGCTAAAGACAGTTTAATTATTGGAGCTAAACAAGTGCTCAAATCCATGAAAAATGGAGAGGTACTTGAGGTCGTCGTAGCAGAGAATGCTGAACGACGTATAACTGATAAAGTATTGAAAGCAGCAAACGACAATGGTGTAAAGATCGTTTTTGTTGAATCTATGAAAAAACTAGGTGAAGCATGCGGTATTGATGTCGGAGCAGCTGCTGTGGCAATTAGAAAATAAACTTTATGCACATAATGTGTGTCGAGTTTGTTTTTTTGCCCAATAATGAACCACCTGGATGTGTGGTATTAGAATCAGCAATTAAGAAGGGAGGAAACAAACATGCCAACTATTAACCAATTGGTACGTAAAGGTCGTAAATCAAGAGGTAAAAAGTCTGACTCACCAGCTTTAAATAAAGGGTTTAACTCATATAAGAAGAAGTTTACTGACAACCCTTCTCCACAGAAGCGTGGTGTATGTACACGTGTTGCGACAATGACACCGAAGAAACCGAACTCGGCACTTCGTAAATACGCTCGTGTACGTTTATCTAACCAAATCGAAGTTACGGCTTACATTCCAGGGATTGGTCACAACCTGCAAGAACACAGTGTTGTATTAATCCGTGGTGGACGTGTAAAAGACTTACCAGGGGTACGTTACCACATCGTACGTGGTGCACTAGATACAGCTGGTGTTGAAGGTCGTATGCAAAGCCGTTCTAAATATGGTGCTAAAAAACCAAAGGCTAAAAAATAAGTCGCTAAAAAGATAAACCCCACGTAGAAAGGAGGAACTTTGTATGCCACGTAAAGGATCAGTTCCTAAAAGAGATGTATTACCAGATCCAATTCATAACTCAAAACTAGTGACTCGTTTAATCAACCAAATCATGATTGACGGTAAAAAAGGTGTTGCTCAAAAAATTCTTTATAATGCGTTTGATCTAGTATCAGAGCGTAGCGGTCAAAACGCTATGGACGTATTTGAAGAAGCAATGAAAAACGTAATGCCTGTACTAGAAGTTCGTGCTAGACGTGTTGGTGGTTCAAACTACCAAGTACCAGTTGAGGTACGCCCAGAGCGTCGTCAAGCATTAGGTTTACGTTTCATCGTTAACTATGCGCGTCTACGCGGTGAAAAAACGATGGAAGAACGTTTAGCTAATGAAATTCTTGATGCAGCAAATAATACAGGTGCAGCGGTTAAACGCCGTGAAGAAATGCACAAAATGGCTGAAGCGAACAAAGCGTTTGCTCACTATCGTTGGTAATAATATATTAACCATACAATTTAGCTCAAATACAGGAAGGAGAAATGAATATGCCTAGAGAGTTCTCCTTAGAAAAATATCGTAATATCGGTATCATGGCTCACATCGATGCCGGTAAAACAACAGCTACGGAGCGTATCCTGTTCTATACAGGACGTATCCATAAGCTGGGAGAAACTCACGAAGGTGCTTCTCAAATGGACTGGATGGAGCAGGAGCAAGAGCGTGGTATTACAATCACGTCAGCTGCGACAACAGCTCAATGGAAGGACCATCGTATTAACATCATCGATACACCTGGACACGTAGACTTCACAGTAGAGGTTGAACGTTCATTACGTGTACTTGATGGTTCAGTTGCGTTACTTGATGCGCAATCTGGTGTTGAACCACAAACAGAAACAGTTTGGCGACAAGCCACTACTTACGGGGTGCCTCGTATTGTGTTCATCAACAAGATGGACAAAGTAGGTGCGGATTTCATTTATTCTACAGGTACACTAGAGGATCGCCTAGGTGCTAACGCGCACCCAATTCAGTTACCAATCGGTGCTGAAGATCAGTTCGAAGGAATCATCGACTTAGTCGAAATGCAAGCTTACTTCTATGAAGATGACCTAGGAACTCGTGCTAAAGCAACTGAAATACCTGATGAGTACAAAGATCAAGCAGAAGAGTATCGTGGTCGCTTAGTAGAAGCAATCGCAGAGCTTGATGAAGATCTTATGATGAAGTACCTAGAAGGTGAAGATTTCGAAACTGCTGAATTAAAAGCAGCAATCCGTAAAGCTACATGTGACGTTGAATTTTATCCTGTTATGTGTGGTTCAGCCTTCAAAAACAAAGGTGTACAGTTACTTCTAGATGCAGTAATTGATTATCTTCCATCACCATTAGACGTACCTCCAATTGAAGGTATTGTTCCTGGTACAGAGGAAGAAACATCTCGTAAGTCTGATGACAACGAGCCTTTCTCAGCACTTGCATTTAAAGTTATGACTGACCCTTATGTTGGTAAGTTAACATTCTTCCGTGTTTATTCTGGTACTTTAAACAGTGGTTCTTACGTTAAGAACTCAACAAAAGATAAGCGTGAGCGTGTAGGTCGTATCCTACAAATGCACGCAAACCACCGTGAAGAAGTAAGCGCAGTTTACGCTGGTGATATCGCAGGTGGTGTTGGCTTGAAAGACACAGCTACAGGGGACACTCTATGTGATGAAAAGAACTTAGTAATTCTTGAGTCTATGGAATTCCCTGACCCGGTTATCGCAGTAGCAATTGAACCAAGAACTAAATCTGACCAAGATAAAATGGCGATTGCTCTTGGTAAACTAGCAGAGGAAGACCCTACATTCCGTACTGAGACTAACGAAGAGACTGGTCAAACAATCATTCATGGTATGGGTGAATTACACCTAGACATCATTGTTGACCGTCTAAAGCGTGAGTTTAAAGTAGACGCTAACGTAGGTGCTCCACAGGTTGCTTACCGCGAAACATTCCGTGGATCAGCTGAAGTTGAAGGTAAATTCGTACGTCAGTCTGGTGGTCGTGGACAATACGGTCACGTTTGGGTTAAGTTTGAGCCAAACGAAGAAGGCGCTGGCTTCGAATTCGTTAACAAAATCGTCGGTGGTGTTGTACCAAAAGAATACATCCCTTCTGTTGAAGCGGGTATCTCTGAAGCTTTAGAGAATGGTGTTGTAGCTGGTTATCCATTAATCGATGTTAAAGCAACATTATATGATGGTTCTTACCACGATGTTGACTCTAACGAAACTGCCTTTAAAGTTGCAGCGTCAATGGCGCTTAAAGCAGCTAAAAACAAATGTAACCCTGTATTACTAGAACCAATGATGAAAGTAGAAATCGTTGTACCAGAAGAATACATGGGTGATATCATGGGTGACGTTACATCTCGTCGTGGACGTGTAGAAGGTATGGGTTCACGTGGTAACGCATCAGTAGTTAATGCATTTGTTCCATTAGCAGAGATGTTTGGTTATGCAACAGCATTACGTTCAAACACTCAAGGTCGTGGAACTTACACAATGCATTTCAGTCACTATGAAGAAGTACCGAAGAGTATTTCTGAAGAAATTGTTAAGAAAAACTCTGGGGAATAATTGACGTTTTTCGTCAAATCCCTTATAACTTTTATTGTAAACAGTTGTCTCCTATTGTAAAATTAGGGGGGCAACTGAACAAATAAAACATAAATTTTAATTTTTAAGGAGGAAATATAAATGGGTAAAGAAAAATTTGACCGTTCCAAGTCACACGTGAACATTGGTACTATTGGACACGTTGACCACGGTAAAACTACTCTAACAGCAGCAATCACTACTGTATTACACAAGAAATCAGGTAAAGGTACTGCAATGGCATATGACCAAATCGACGGTGCTCCTGAAGAAAAAGAGCGTGGAATCACAATTTCTACAGCTCACGTTGAGTACGAAACTGACACTCGTCACTATGCACACGTTGACTGCCCAGGTCACGCTGACTATGTTAAAAACATGATCACAGGTGCAGCACAAATGGACGGCGCGATCTTAGTTGTATCTGCAGCTGACGGTCCAATGCCACAAACTCGTGAGCACATCCTACTTTCTCGTCAGGTAGGTGTACCTGCTATCGTTGTATTCTTAAACAAATGCGACATGGTAGACGACGAAGAGCTTCTAGAATTAGTAGAAATGGAAGTTCGTGACCTATTATCTGAATATGACTTCCCTGGTGACGATGTACCAGTAGTTAAAGGTTCAGCTCTAATGGCTATCGAAGGTGAAGAGCAGTACGTTAACGCTATCTATGAACTAATGGATGCAGTTGATGAGTACATCCCAACTCCAGATCGTGACACTGACAAACCATTCATGATGCCTGTTGAGGACGTATTCTCAATCACTGGTCGTGGTACTGTTGCTACAGGCCGTGTTGAGCGTGGTCAAGTATCTGTTGGTGACGAAGTTGACATCATCGGTCTTGCTGAAGAATCAAGCAAAACAACTGTTACTGGAGTAGAAATGTTCCGTAAGCTTCTTGACTATGCAGAAGCTGGTGACAACATTGGTGCACTACTACGTGGTGTTTCTCGTGAAGAGATCTCTCGTGGTCAGGTACTAGCTAAGCCTGGTTCAATCACTCCACACACAAACTTCAAAGCTGAAGTATATGTTCTATCTAAAGAAGAAGGTGGACGTCATACTCCATTCTTCACAAACTATCGTCCACAGTTCTACTTCCGTACAACTGACGTAACTGGTGTTATCCAGCTACCAGAAGGAGTAGAAATGGTAATGCCTGGCGATAACGTTGAAATGGACGTTGAGCTAATCACTACAGTAGCGATTGAAGAAGGTACTAAATTCTCAATCCGTGAAGGTGGCCGTACAGTAGGCGCTGGCGTAGTTTCTACAATCGTTAAATAATATAATTGTTAATTCAAAAAGAGATTACCGATCTTCGGTAATCTCTTTTTTGTTTACTATTAAATTTTTTTGTTATTTATAAATCTTTTAAATAAGAAAGTTACTATGCACCAATTCACGAGATCATTTAGTCGTTCGCTAAAGGCCGTTGTTGTTATGGTGAATCGCTTTCGGTGGACGCTTTCCGAAGACCTGGACGGTCAAGTGTCGACGGTGGCCACAAAAGCTACTTGCTATATTTCTTTGCGTTATTTTGCACCGAGTAACCGCAGGCGCAGGACGTGGCCGTTCTTAGTCGACCAGGAGACTCCATCTTCGCTCATCACCATACAACAACTTAGTGCGATTAATATAAAATTTTAACAAAAAAATAATAACATAAAACTTGTCAATAATGTACTTTAGGAAGTTGTTTTTATAGATGTTTGTAGTGAGTTTTCTGAATATTACTCTAGCGGTTGAAAGCCTCGCCAAACCTTAGTATAATAACAAAAGTGATTGCGAAGAAACTTTGTTGAATTCTCTTGCTAAACGCAGGGATATTCTGTATAATGTTTAATGTTGCAGTCATAACATTAGGCGATGAAGTGGAAGGTTGCTGACACACCCGGCCCCTTTGCCATGGCGAGTGTGGAGGAAATTTTCACGGAGTATGTCTGTTGTAAAGATAGACGAAAAGGAGGGAAAGTAATGGCAAAAGAAAAAATCCGTATCCGCTTAAAAGCATACGATCATCGTGTGTTAGATCAATCAGCGGAAAAAATCGTAGAAACGGCAAAACGTTCAGGAGCAGAGGTGTCTGGTCCGATTCCATTGCCAACAGAGCGCTCTGTATACACAATCTTACGTGCGGTGCACAAGTACAAAGATGCTCGTGAGCAGTTTGAAATGCGCACACATAAGCGTTTGATTGACATTCTGAGCCCAACGCCACAAACAGTAGATTCTCTAATGCGTTTAGACCTACCATCAGGCGTTGATATCGAAATTAAATTATAAAACATTTTTAGGAGGTGTAACGGATGGCGAAAGGAATCTTAGGACGCAAAATCGGAATGACTCAATTGTTCTCTGAAACTGGTGAGCTAGTACCTGTTACAGTTATTCAAGCTGAAGGTAACGTGGTTCTTCAAAAGAAAACAATTGAAAATGATGGCTATGAAGCTATTCAACTAGGTTTTGCGGATCAAAAAGAAGCAAATGCAAACAAACCGGAAAAAGGCCATGCTGAAAAGGCTAATACAAAGCCTAAGCGCTTCATTCGCGAAGTCCGTAACGTTAGTCTTGATGAGTATGAAGTAGGTCAAGAGCTTAGCGTGGATATTTTTGAAGCAGGAGAAAAAATTGACGTCACTGGAACTTCAAAAGGTAAAGGTTTCCAAGGTGCGATCAAACGTCATAATCAATCTCGTGGTCCTATGACTCACGGTTCACATTATCACCGTTCTCCAGGTGCGATGGGTGTTATTGACCCAATGCGCGTATTCAAAGGTAAAAAATTACCTGGACAAATGGGTGGCAAAACTGTAACTATCCAAAACTTAGATGTTGTTAAAGTAGATACAGAGAACAACGTAATTCTTGTAAAAGGTAATGTACCTGGCGCGAAGAAATCTTACGTTGAAATTTCAAGTGCGGTTAAGGCTAACTAAATATTAAACGAAGGGAGGATATGTCATGCCTAAAGTAGCACTATACAATCAAACTGGCTCTAAAGTAGGCGATGTTGAGCTTACTGATGGAGTTTTTGGAATTGAACCTAACGAAACGGTATTAAAAGACGCAGTTGTGATGCAGCGTGCATCATTACGTCAGGGTACTCACAAAGTGAAAGGTCGCTCTGAAGTAAGTGGTGGCGGTCGTAAACCATGGCGTCAAAAAGGTACGGGTCGTGCTCGTCAAGGATCTATCCGTTCTCCACAATGGGTAGGTGGTGGAACTGTATTTGGTCCTACACCACGTAGCTATAGCTACAAACTACCTAAAAAAGTTCGTCGTTTAGCGCTTCGTTCTGCTTTATCTACTAAAGTACAAAGTGAAGATATCTTTGTATTAGAAGGTTTAAGCATTGAAGCTCCTAAAACGAAAGAAGTTGTTCAATTACTAAACAGTTTTGATGTAAATGAAAAAGCTTTAATTGTTGTTGCTGACAAAGATGAAAACATCGAACGTTCGGCTAACAACCTTAAAGGCGTGCATGTTCTAACAGTAGAACAAGTTAATGTATTAGATTTACTAAAGTATGACAAGCTGTTCATCACTAAGGAAGCAGCGGAAAAAGCAGGGGAGGTGCTTGCATAATGACTGAACCAAGAGATATCATTAAGCGCCCAATTATCACAGAACACTCTGCAGATTTAATGGCTGAGAAAAAATATACGTTTGAGGTTTCAACAAAAGCTAACAAAACGGAAATCAAAAATGCCGTTGAAACTATTTTCGGAGTAAAAGTTGATCAAGTTAACACTATCAACTTAAAAGGTAAGAAAAGAAGAATGGGACGTTACGAAGGCTACCGTCCTGATCGTAAAAAAGCAGTTGTTACTTTAACACCTGATAGCAAAGAATTAGACTTCTTTGAAGGTGCGTAAGTCGATAAAAACTATTTAATTAAAAGGAGGGAAAACAGATGGCGATCAAAAAGTATAAACCAACTAGTAATGGCCGTCGTAACATGTCGACATTAACAAATGACGAAATTACGACTTCAACGCCAGAAAAATCCCTACTTGCACCAGTAAAAAAACGTGCAGGTCGTAATAACCAAGGGAAATTAACGGTTCGTCATCAAGGCGGAGGACACAAACGTCAATATCGTATTATTGATTTCAAACGTGATAAAGATGGAATACCTGGTCGCGTTGCTACAATCGAATACGATCCAAACCGTTCGTCAAACATTGCGTTAATTCATTACGCAGACGGTGAAAAGCGTTATATCCTTGCGCCTAAAGGTCTAAAAGTAGACCAGCAAATCATGTCAGGTGAAGGTGCTGACATCAGAACAGGTAACGCATTACCATTAAACAAAATGCCAGTAGGTACAATTGTACACAACATCGAACTTAAACCAGGTCGTGGAGGACAATTAGTACGTTCAGCTGGTGCTCAAGCACAAATCTTAGGTAAAGAAGAAAAATACGTACTTGTACGCTTAGCGTCAGGTGAAACTCGTATGATTCTTGGAACTTGCCGTGCGACTATCGGTCAAGTTGGTAACATTGAACATGAACTTGTAAGAGTTGGTAAAGCAGGACGTCAACGTTGGAAAGGCATTCGCCCAACAGTACGTGGTTCTGTTATGAACCCAAGCGATCACCCACACGGTGGTGGTGAAGGTCGTGCTCCAATCGGACTTCCATCTCCTATGTCACCATGGGGTAAACCTACGCTTGGACTTAAAACACGTAAACGCAATAAACAGTCAGATAAATTTATTGTACGTCGTCGCAAGAAGAAATAATCGCTTTAGCCAATCGGCTTAAAGACGGAAGGAGGTTTATTCATGGGTCGTAGTTTAAAAAAGGGACCTTTCGTGGATGATCATTTAATGAAAAAAGTCGAAAATATGAACGAAAACAGTAAAAAAACGGTCATTAAAACATGGTCGCGTCGTTCTACAATTTTCCCTAACTTTGTAGGAAACACAATCGCAGTATATGACGGCCGTAAACATGTACCCGTTTATATCACGGAAGACATGGTTGGACACAAACTAGGTGAGTTTGCTCCATCACGTACGTTCAAAGGTCATTCCGGTGACGATAAGAAAACAAACCGCTAATTGAGAGGAGGTTAGCATGATGCAACAAGCTAAAGCAGTAGCTAAAACGGTTCGTATTGCTCCTCGTAAAGCTCGTTTGGTAATTGATTTAATTCGAGGAAAAGAAGTCGGCGAAGCTTTCGCAGTTCTAGCACACACTAACCGTGCAGCTTCACCAATCATAGAAAAAGTCTTAAAATCAGCAGTAGCAAATGCTGAGCACAATTATGAACTAGATGCGGATAATTTAATTATTACAGAAGCTTTCGTAAACGAAGGTGTAACACTTAAACGTTTCCGCCCACGCGCACAAGGTCGTGCAAGCGCGATTAACAAACGCACAAGCCACATTACAGTTGTGGTATCAGAAAAGAAGGAGGGATAATCAGTGGGTCAAAAAATTAACCCTAAAGGTCTTCGTGTCGGTGTAATTCGTGACTGGGAATCAAAATGGTACGCAGAGAAAGATTACGCTGACCTTTTACATGAAGACATTGAGGTTCGTGAATATATTGAAGAACGTTTAAAGGATTCAGCAGTATCTTTAGTTGAGATTGAACGTGCTGCAAACCGTATTAACATTTCAATCCACACAGCAAAACCAGGTATGGTTATTGGTAAAGGTGGATCAGAAGTAGAAGCACTACGTACTAAGTTAAGTGAATTAACTGGTAAACGTGTTCACATCAACATCGTTGAGGTGAAGAAACCAGAATTAGACGCAACATTAGTTGCAGATAACATTGCGCGTCAATTAGAAAATCGTGTTTCTTTCCGTCGTGTACAGAAACAAGCGATTCAACGTGCTATGCGCGCAGGCGCTAAAGGTATTAAAACGCAAGTATCTGGTCGTCTAGGCGGTGCGGATATTGCTCGTGCGGAACAATATAACGAAGGAACTGTACCACTTCACACTTTACGTGCTGATATCGCTTATGGTACTGCAGAAGCAGATACTACTTACGGTAAGCTTGGAGTAAAAGTGTGGATCTACCGTGGAGAAGTCCTTCCAACAAAAACTGATAAAAAATAAGGAAGGGGGATTCGCAATATGTTAATGCCTAAACGTGTAAAATATCGTAGACAACACCGCACTAGCCTTAAAGGTCGTGCAAAAGGTGGAACAGAAGTATCATTTGGTGAGTTCGGTCTTCAAGCACTAGAAGGTGCATGGATTACAAGCCGTCAAATCGAGGCAGCCCGTATTGCAATGACTCGTTACATGAAACGTGGCGGTAAAGTTTGGATTAGAATTTTTCCAGACAAACCAAAAACTGCAAAACCTTTAGAAGTACGTATGGGTTCAGGTAAAGGTTCTCCAGAAAGCTGGGTTGCAGTAGTAAAACCAGGAAAAATTATGTTTGAAATCGCTGGAGTGAACGAAGAGGTTGCTCGTGAAGCATTACGCTTAGCATCTCATAAACTTCCAGTTAAAACGAAGTTCGTAAAACGCGAAGAAATTGGTGGTGATAGCAATGAAAGCTAACGAAATTAGAGAACTTACCACTGCCGAAATCGAACAAAACGTCAAATCTTTAAAAGAAGAACTGTTTAATTTACGCTTTCAACTAGCAACTGGTCAACTTGAAAACACGGTACGTATCCGTGAAGTTAGAAAAGCAATTGCTCGTATGAAAACAGTTATTCGTGAAAGAGAAATCGGCATTACTAACAGATAATTGAGAGGAGGTCAGCCTCAATGAGTGAACGTAAAGATCGTAAGGTTTATACTGGACGCGTTGTTTCTGACAAAATGGATAAAACCATTACAGTTCTAGTAGAAACTTATAAATTCCACCCGCTTTATGGTAAGCGTGTAAAATACTCAAAGAAATTCAAAGCTCATGATGAAAACAATCAAGCAAAAGCAGGCGATGTTGTTACAATTATGGAGACTCGCCCGTTATCAGCTTCAAAACGTTTCCGTTTAATCGAAATTGTAGAAGAAGCTGTAATTATATAATCGCTCGGTTTGAATCCGAAGGGAGGTAACAAATCCTATGATCCAACAAGAATCTCGTCTAAAAGTTGCTGATAACTCAGGTGCTCGTGAAGTATTAACTATTAAAGTCTTAGGCGGTTCAGGACGTAAAACAGCTAACATTGGTGACGTAATTGTTTGTTCAGTTAAACAAGCAACACCAGGTGGCGTTGTCAAAAAAGGTGAGGTCGTTAAAGCTGTTATTGTACGCTCTAAGAGTGGCATGCGCCGTAAAGACGGTTCATATATTCGTTTCGATGAAAACGCAGCAGTAATCATTCGAGATGATAAAAGTCCACGTGGAACTCGTATCTTCGGACCTGTTGCTCGTGAATTACGTGAAAGACAGTTTATGAAGATCGTTTCCCTAGCTCCAGAAGTATTATAATGAAGATTATGCCTTGCAAGGAGGTGCACGATTCATGCATGTAAAAAAAGGTGATAAAGTCAAAGTAATCACTGGTAAAGATAAAGGTAAAGAAGGCACAATCTTAGAAGCGTATCCTAAAAAAGAACGCGTTTTGGTTGAAGGAATTAACAACGTGAAAAAACACGCGAAACCTTCTCAAGAGAACCCACAGGGTGGAATCTTGAACCAAGAAGCGCCGATTCACGTTTCTAATGTTATGCCTATCGATCCGAAAACAGGTGAACCTACTCGTGTCGGTTATGAAGTGCGCGACGGTAAAAAAGTACGTATCGCAAAAAAATCAGGTGAACCTTTAGATAAATAGTGTTGCGTTGAAAGGAGGTCTACAAGATGAACGAACTTAAGAAAAAATATCAAGAAGAAATTGTTCCAAGTTTAGTTGAGAAATTTAACTATAGTTCAGTTATGCAAGCGCCAAAAGTTGAAAAGATCGTTATCAACATGGGTGTAGGTGATGCAGTTCAGAACGCTAAAGCGCTTGATAATGCTGTTGAGGAATTAACACTAATTTCCGGACAAAAACCAACTGTTACAAAAGCGAAGAAATCAATCGCTGGATTCCGTTTACGTGAAGGAATGCCTATCGGTGCGAAAGTTACACTTCGTGGTGAGCGCATGTATGATTTTCTACAAAAGTTAATCGCTGTATCACTACCTCGTGTACGTGACTTCCGTGGTATCTCGTCTAAAGCATTCGACGGTCGCGGTAACTACACTTTAGGTGTTAAAGAACAATTGATTTTCCCGGAAATTGATTACGATAAAGTAAGTAAAGTACGTGGTATGGATATCGTAGTTGTTACAACTGCTGATACGGACGAAGAGGCTCGTGAATTGTTAGGTCAATTCGGTATGCCTTTCAAACAGTAATTTACTGAATAAGGAGGGAAAATTGTGGCTAAAAAGTCAATGATCGCAAAGCAAAAACGCAAACAAAAATTTAAAGTGCGTGAATACACTCGTTGTGAACGTTGCGGTCGTCCGCATTCCGTAATTCGCAAATTTAAATTATGCCGTATTTGTTTCCGTGAATTAGCTTACGAAGGACAAATTCCTGGCGTTAAAAAAGCAAGCTGGTAAACCCGTTAGTGGGAAGGAGGTAATGTAGAAATGATGTCAGATCCAATTGCAGATATGCTAACAAGAATTCGCAATGCGAACATGGTTCGTCATGATCAATTAGAAGTTCCAGCTTCTAAACTGAAAAGAGATATCGTTGATATTCTAAAACGTGAAGGTTATATCCGCGATTACGAATATATTGAAGATAGTAAACAAGGTGTTCTACGCCTTTTCCTTAAATATGGTTCAGATAACGAACGTGTTATTTCAGGAATTAAACGTATCAGTAAACCTGGACGTCGTGTATATGCAAAAGCAGAAGAAGTTCCAAAAGTTCTTAACGGACTAGGAATCGCTGTAGTATCCACTTCTAAAGGTGTTTTAACGGATAAAGAAGCTCGTCAACAAGCTGTAGGCGGCGAAGTTGTAGCTTACGTTTGGTAATATTCGAAAGTCAGGAGGTGTAAGGTATGTCTCGCGTAGGTTTAAAAACATTAGAGATTCCAAGTGATGTTGAAATTAAATTTGATGGTAACACAGTGACAGTTAAAGGTCCTAAAGGCGAATTAACTCGTACGTTCCACGAAGATATGACAATCAAAGTGGAAGATAACGTACTTTCAGTTGAACGTCCTAGTGAAAATAAAGAACACCGCTCATTACACGGTACAACTCGTAGCTTAATCGGCAACATGGTTGATGGTGTAACTAAAGGATTTGAAAAATCTCTAGAGATCCAAGGTGTTGGTTACCGTGCGCAAATGCAAGGTAAGAAATTGGTTGTAAATGCTGGTTATTCTCACCCAGTAGAAATTGAACCACTTGAAGGTATTGATATTGAAACTCCTTCTAACACAAAAATTGTTGTTAAAGGTATCGATAAAGAAAAAGTAGGAGCAGTTGCTGCGAACATTCGCGCTATTCGTACTCCAGAACCTTATAAAGGAAAAGGTATTCGTTACGAAGGTGAGTATGTACGTCGTAAGGAAGGTAAAACTGCTAAATAATATCCGTTAAAAGACAGAAAGGAGTGACCTAAATGATTACGAAAGCAGATAAAAATGCAGTTCGTAAAAAGCGTCATCGACGTGTGCGTCGTACTCTTACAGGTACAGCAGAACGTCCACGCTTAAATGTTTATCGTTCAAATAAACACATTTACGCACAGTTAATTGATGATACAAATGGTCATACAGTAGCAAGTGCTTCAACAGTTGACCCTGAATTCAACGGTGAAGGTACGGGTAACGTAGAAGCAGCTAAACAAGTAGGAGAACTACTTGCAAAACGCGCAGTAGATAATGGCTTTAAGTCAGTTGTATTTGACCGTGGAGGTTACCTCTATCACGGACGCGTAAAAGCTTTAGCTGAAGCTGCACGCGAAGCAGGACTAGAATTTTAATTGACTGATAAAGGAGGGAAATTCATGCGTACAGCAATCGATCCGAATAAATTAGATATTGAAGAACGCGTAGTTACAGTTAACCGAGTTGCTAAGGTTGTAAAAGGTGGTCGTCGTTTCCGTTTTACAGCATTAGTAGTTGTTGGAGATAGAAATGGACACGTTGGTTTCGGTACTGGTAAAGCACAGGAAGTACCTGAAGCTATTCGTAAAGCTATTGAGGATGGTAAGAAAAACTTAGTCCGTGTACCAATAGTTGGCACTACAATCCCACACCAAATTCACGGTGAATTTGGCGCTGGAAACATTCTATTAAAACCAGCTGCAGAAGGTACTGGAATCATCGCAGGTGGACCAGTTCGTGCGGTATTAGAACTTGCTGGTGTAGGTGACATCCTATCTAAGTCACTAGGTTCTAACACACCAATCAACATGGTGCGTGCTACAATTTCAGGTTTAGCTAATCTTAAAACAGCAGAACAAGTTGCGAAACTTCGCGGTAAGTCTGTTGACGAACTATTAGGGTAAGGAGGGATAACAAATGGCTAATAAATTAGAGATTACCCTCACTCGTAGTTTGATCGGTAGAAAACAAGATCAACGCGATACAGTAAAAGCATTAGGGCTTAATAAAATTCGCCAAACGGTAGTATTAGAAGATACACCAGCTGTTCGAGGAATGGTCAACAAAGTGTCACATCTCGTTTCAGTAAACGAAGCTTAATTGAAATAGATTGTTAAGAGGAGGTGCTCACATGAAACTTCACGAACTAAAAGGTTCTGGTAAAGAACGTAACCGCGTAGGACGTGGAATGGCATCTGGTAACGGAAAAACTTCTGGACGTGGTCATAAAGGACAAAAGGCTCGTTCAGGTGGCGGTACTCGCCCAGGTTTTGAAGGTGGTCAAATGCCTTTATTCCAACGTTTACCTAAACGTGGATTTACAAACATCAACCGTAAAGAGTATACTATTGTTAATCTAGAAACATTAAATCGTTTTGAAGATGGTACAGAAGTAACTCCTGAACTTTTACTTGAAACTGGTACAGTCAGTAAAGTAAAAGCAGGTGTGAAAGTGCTAGGAAACGGTAAACTAGATAAAAAATTAACGGTAAAAGCGCAAAAGTTCTCTGCTTCAGCTAAAGAAGCAATTGAAGCGGCGGGCGGTCAAACTGAGGTGATCTAATGTTTAGTACTTTTGCAAACATGTTCCGTGTTGCTGACATTAGACGCAAAATTTTATTTACCCTTGCTATCTTAATAGTATTCCGACTTGGATCATTCATTCCGGTTCCTTTCACGAATAGTGAAGCAATCAATATGATGGATGAAGTGAACGCTTTTGGGTTCATTGATACATTTGGCGGAGGCGCATTAAGTCAATTTTCCGTCTTCGCTATGGGTATTTTCCCATACATTACAGCATCCATTATCATGCAGTTATTGCAAATGGATGTAGTACCAAAGTTTACGGAGTGGAGAAAACAAGGGGAAGTTGGGCGTCGAAAGTTAGCTCAGTTTACACGTTATGGAACAGTAGTCTTAGCATTCATCCAAGCAATCGGTATGTCAATCGGTTTTAACTATATGACTCAAGGGTCTTTAATTCAAAACCCTAACGCATTTAAGTTCTTAGTTATTGCCGTTGTATTAACTGGTGGTACAACATTTTTAATGTGGCTTGGTGAGCAGATTACAGAGCATGGGGTTGGAAATGGTATTTCCATTCTAATCTTTGCCGGTATCGTTGCGGCGATTCCGAATGGTATCAACCAGTTATACGAACAATATATTACAGATGCTGGAGATCAACTATTCTTAAACTTAGTGATCATAGGTATTATTTTACTTGTGGTAATCGCTGTGATCGTTGGGGTAATTTTTATCCAACAGGCATTGCGTAAAATACCAATCCAGTATGCAAAACGAACGGTTAACCGTTCACCAGTTGGAGGACACTCTACGCATTTACCATTAAAGGTTAACGCAGCTGGGGTTATTCCAATTATCTTTGCAATTTCGTTTATTATTGCACCTCAGACTATTGCTAATTTCTTTGAAGGCAATCAATTTGCATCAATCGTAGCAAACGTTTTTGATTATACTCAGCCAATTGGTATGACAATATATGTAGCATTAATTATAGCATTCACTTACTTTTATACATTTGTTCAAGTTAACCCTGAACAAATGGCAGAAAACCTGCAAAAGCAAGGTGGTTATGTGCCTGGCATTCGTCCGGGTAAAAACACTGAAACGTATTTAACTCGTGTTATCTACCGTTTAACTTTTGTTGGTGCACTATTCTTAGCAGTTGTTTCAATTTTCCCTATTATCTTAGGAAGTATTGCAAGTTTACCAGCAGCGGTACAAATTGGTGGTACTAGTCTACTAATCGTGGTTGGTGTTGCTCTGAATACGATGAAACAACTAGAAAGTCAGTTAGTGAAACGTCATTATAGAGGTTTCATTAAATAGACGACTTATTGCTATGTCAAAATGAGAGCGAGGGGAAATTATGAATCTGATTTTGATGGGTTTACCAGGTGCTGGTAAAGGTACCCAAGCAGAAAAAATCGTTGAAAAATATGATATCCCTCATATATCAACCGGAGACATGTTCCGTTCTGCTATTAAAGAAGGAACAGAACTAGGTAAAAAAGCAAAGTCCTTTATGGATGATGGAGCTCTTGTACCAGATGAGGTTACAATCGGCATTGTGAAGGAACGTTTAAGTAAACCAGATTGTGAAAAAGGATTTTTACTTGATGGTTTCCCTAGAACAGTTGCTCAAGCTGAAGCTCTTGAAACTTTATTAGAGGATTTAAATACAAAATTAAATTATGTTCTTCATGTGAATGTACCAGAAGATAAACTTGTGGATCGATTAACGGGTCGTCGCATTTGCCCAGAGTGTGGAGCGACATATCATGTTGAGTTTAATCCACCAAAAGTTGATGGAGTATGTGATCATGATGGAGCAAAATTAATCCAACGTGAAGACGACCAGCCTGAAACGGTTAAAAACCGTCTAAACGTTAACTCAGAACAAATGAAACCATTATTAAACTTCTATGATGATAAAGGTTATCTAGTTGAAGTGAATGGTGACCAAGATATTGATGTCGTTTTCCAACAAATCGATGAGAAAATCGGAGGCCTTGTTAAATGATTATCAACAAAACTCCACGAGAAATCGAATTAATGCGACAAGCAGGTAAGATTGTAGCTCTTACTCACCAAGAGTTAAAGCCTCATATTAAGGCTGGAGTTACAACTAAAGAGCTTGATCAAATCGCTGAAAAATTCATACGCAGTATGGATGCAACGCCTTCTTTTAAAGGTTATAATGGTTTCCGTGGCAGCATTTGTGTTTCGGTCAACGAAGAACTCGTACACGGGATTCCGAGTGATCGAGCACTTAAAGATGGAGATATCATTAGTATCGATATCGGTGCGAATTACCAAGGTTATCACGGTGATTCAGCTTGGACTTATGCCGTTGGAGACATTGATGAGAAAACACAACAATTACTTGAAGTCACTGAAACTTCTCTATTTGAAGGATTAAAGCAAGTTAAACCAGGAAACCGTTTATCTGACATTTCTCATGCCATCCAGTCGTATGTTGAACCATATGGCTTTACGATTGTAAGGGAATATGGCGGTCACGGGATTGGTCAGAATCTTCATGAAGACCCTCACATTTCAAACTTCGGACCACCTAATAAAGGTCCAAGAATGAAAAAGGGTATGGTTTTGGCTATAGAACCTATGGTTAATTTAGGGGAACGTTATGTTCGAACATTAAGTGATAATTGGACAGTTGTGACAGATGATAAAAGCAACTGTGCACACTTTGAGCATACAGTGGTAGTTACCGATGATGGTTATGAAATCTTAACTAAAGCTTAAGTGAAGGTGATGATGATTGGTCGATGGTGAATCGGGAAGTCCCAGAATTGGTCAATTAGTTAGAATTAATCGTGGACGTGAGGTAGATCAACACGCGATTATTATAGGTGTGGTTGATGAAACATTTGTTTTGTTGGCCGATGGTGATAAACGTAAATTTGATCGACCAAAGCGTAAAAACATTCATCATGTAGATTTGTTAGATTATATTTCTCCAGAAGTGGAGAATAGCATGTTAGAAACTGGTCGAGTTACAAATGGTAAACTTCGCTTCGCAATATCAAAATTTGTTAACGAAGAGTTAACAGATTGGAAGAAGGGAGACTCTCTCTATGGCGAAAGATGATGTTATTGAAATGGAAGGTACCGTCCTTGAAACATTACCAAACGCAATGTTTAAAGTAGAGTTAGAAAACAAACATGAGATTTTAGCTCATGTATCAGGAAAGATACGCATGCACTTCATTCGTATTCTTCCAGGTGATAAAGTGACCGTTGAGATGTCACCTTACGACTTATCAAGAGGTCGTATCACTTATCGTTATAAGTAATAAAACTCCGATCTAAAAGGAGGTAAGAACAATGAAAGTAAGACCGTCAGTAAAACCGATTTGTGAAAAATGTAAAGTTATTCGCCGTAAAGGTCGAGTAATGGTTATTTGTGAGAATCCTAAACACAAGCAGAAACAAGGATAATCTAAAGGAGGTGCAATGCTCACATGGCACGTATTGCAGGTATTGATATTCCACGTGATAAGCGTGTTGTTATTTCTTTAACGTACATTTACGGTGTTGGAAAAACTACTGCTCAAGAAGTTTTAAAGAGCGCAGGCGTTTCAGAAGACACACGTGTTCGTGACTTAACTGAAGATGAATTATCAAGCATTCGTAAAGAATTCGATAATTTAACAGTTGAAGGTGACCTACGTCGTGAGGTATCACTAAACATTAAACGTCTAATTGAAATTGGTAGTTACAGAGGAATTCGTCATCGTCGTGGCTTACCAGTTCGTGGACAGAAAACGAAAAACAATTCTCGTACACGTAAAGGCCCACGCCGTACAGTAGCGAACAAGAGAAAATAAGTTTTAGAAGGAGGTTAGCATAATCATGGCTCGTAAAGGTAAACAAACGACTACACGTAGAAAGCGTCGCGTGAAAAAGAATATAGAATCTGGTGTAGCTCACATCCGTTCTACTTTTAACAATACTATTGTGACTATTACTGACACAAACGGTAACGCAGTAGCATGGAGCAGTGCTGGTTCACTAGGTTTCAAAGGCTCTCGTAAATCGACACCTTTCGCAGCGCAGATGGCATCAGAAGTAGCGGCGAAATCAGCACAAGAAAGCGGCATGAAAACAATCGAAGTTGCTGTTAAAGGCCCAGGAGCTGGCCGTGAAGCAGCGATCCGTTCATTACAAGCTGCAGGTCTAGAGATTACTTCAATTATTGATGTAACACCTGTACCGCACAATGGTTGCCGCCCACCAAAACGTCGTCGTGTTTAATATAGGTATATAATTTGTAACCCTGTCTATAATGGGATATGATAGGAAAATAAGCTTTACACGGTAGTGCAGGATCTTTACCCATGTCCACATGGGTTTCCTGTTTGGGGAATTTCGAGGGTACGGCTCGTATCGTCGACGTTTCGACGTTTTGAAGGAGGGTTTTGTGAATGATTGAAATTGAAAAACCGAAAGTGGAAACAGTTGAACTTAACGAAGATACTACGTTCGGAAAGTTTGTCATCGAACCGTTAGAGCGCGGTTATGGAACTACAGTAGGAAACTCCTTACGTCGTATCTTGTTATCCTCACTTCCTGGAGCAGCAGTGACATCTGTGCAAATTGAAGGTGCTCTTCATGAGTTTTCAACGTTAGACTATGTCGTTGAAGACGTCACAACGATTGTTTTAAACTTGAAACAGTTAGCACTTAAAATTTATTCAGAAGAACAAAAGACTCTAGAAATCAATGCTCAAGGAGAAGGGGAAGTTTTTGCAAGAGATATTCAACACGATAGCGATGTTGAGATCTTAAACCCTGACTTGAAAATTGCTACAATTTCAGGTAATGGTAAGTTAAATATGAAGATTTTTGCTGAAAAGGGCCGCGGTTACCGCCCAGCAGATGCAAACAAAAACGATGAACAACCAATAGGTGTTATCCCTATAGATTCAATCTTCACACCAGTTAAGCGTGTAACTTATCAAGTTGAAAATACACGTATCGGTCAGGTAACAAATTTTGATAAGTTGACTTTAGATGTGTGGACAGATGGAAGCATTCGCCCAGAAGAAGCTATTTCTTTAGGTGCGAAAATTTTCACTGAGCACTTAAATGTGTTCGTAAGTCTGACGGATGAAGCACAACAAGCGGAGATTATGGTTGAAAAAGAAGAAGACCAGAAAGAAAAAGTGTTAGAAATGACAATTGAAGAATTGGATCTCTCAGTTCGTTCTTACAACTGTCTAAAGCGTGCGGGTATTAATACTGTGCATGAGCTAGCACAAAAATCTGAAGAAGACATGATGAAAGTCCGTAATTTAGGACGCAAATCCCTTGATGAAGTTAAACACAAATTGAACGATTTGAATTTGGGTCTACGTAAAGACGACTAATCACTTCACATCGATAGATTTTTCCTACAAAGGAGGTTTTGGGAATGGCTAAAACAAAGTTAGGCCGTACAACGGAACAACGTAAGGCGTTACTACGTAATCTTGCAACTGACTTAATTGTTCATGAACGGATCGAAACAACTGAAGCTAAAGCTAAACAGCTTCGTCCAGTTGTAGAAAAAATGATTACGCTTGGTAAGCGCGGTGACCTTCATGCTCGTCGTCAAGCTGAGTCTTACTTAAGACCAGTTAATGCTGACGAAGAAGGTACACAGAGTGCATTACAAAAATTATTCTCTGATATTGCTCCACGTTTTGAAGAACGCCAAGGCGGTTACACTCGCATCTTAAAGCTAGGTGAGCGCAAAGGTGACGGAGCAAAAACGGTGATTATTGAATTAGTTGACTAATTGAATGATTTAATCATGGAAGGGGGTTCAGATTCCACGCAGTTGGAAACTGGTCCCTTTTTTGTGGCATTCAATATTAAGCCCATTGCATAAAAGCAATGGGCTTTTGATATATAATTGAGATTCTCCGAATCGCTACAGGTGGCCGCTTTTAGTCGACCAGGAGTCGCCACCTTTCGCTTTTCGTGGTTCAAATCGTGTATTGTGATATTACTTGATCAAAACTCTTCAGCTAAAAAGATTTGTTCATTGCCTGTACAATACCCCCTTCTATAATAGAGTCGACAAAGTATGATAAAATGAACTAGAATTCTATTTCCTTGGAAATATAAAAGGAGTTACAGCTGTGATTGAGTTTGAACATGTAGCTTTTAAATATCCTCAAGCCGAAGAAGAGGCGATTAAAAATATAAATATAACCATAAATGATGGTGAGTGGGTAGCTATACTTGGGCATAACGGATCTGGGAAATCGACGTTAGCCAAACTAACGAATGGTCTGCTCATGCCAACTGAAGGTAGTATTAGTGTGAATGGTCTGGAGTTAACTGAAGAACACTTATGGAAGATTCGCCGTATCGTTGGCATGGTTTTTCAAAATCCTGAGAATCAATTTGTTGGTACAACGGTATTGGATGATGTGGCCTTTGGACTAGAAAACTTAGGTATTTCAAGGGAAAACATGCAACGGAGAATTATTGATAGTTTAGATACTGTAGGAATGTCAGAATATAAATTACACGAGCCATTTCGTTTATCAGGTGGTCAAAAACAGCGCGTTGCGATCGCGAGTGTACTTGCAATTATGCCGGAAATCATGATTTTTGATGAAGCCACTACAATGCTAGACCCAGTGGGCAGACGGGAATTAATACGTCTTATACAGGATTTACATAAGAGTAGTGATTTAACTTTTTTATCCATCACTCATGACATGAATGAAGCAATTCTTGCAGACCGTATTATCGTGTTGAATGATGGTGAGTTATGGTTTGAAGGTAAACCTTCGTCCTTGTTAGAAAAAAGTGACGAACTAGAAAAGGTGGGTTTGCTGCCGCCTTTAATTACTGATCTAACAGACAAATTAAGGAAAAATGGAGTTAACATCACTACACAGCCATTAAACTATGAAGAATTGGTGAAACAGTTATGGATATTACATTCAAAAATGTAAGCTATATATATCAAAAAAATTCTCCTTTTGAACAACGAGCTTTAGAAGATATAAACGTTCAATTGCCAAGTGGTTCATTCGTTTCTGTTGTGGGTCACACAGGCTCGGGGAAATCAACATTTATTCAACATCTGAATGGTCTATTAGAACCAACTGAAGGAGTAGTACAGGTTGGACCGTATGAACTGTCACCAGAGAAAAATAAACATTTAAAGGGATTAAGAAAGAATGTAGGCATGGTTTTTCAAAATCCTGATCATCAGTTGTTCGAGGAAACCGTGCAAAAGGAAATGATGTTTGGTCCTAAAAACTTCGGGATAAATGTGACAGGAACAGAATTAGAGAATGTTATTAAAGATGTTGGTTTAGATTTAGATATACTTTCCCGATCTCCTTTTGATCTAAGTGGAGGACAAAAAAAGCGTGTGGCAATCGCTAGTGTTCTTGTTTTAAAGCCAAAAGTATTAATATTAGATGAACCAACGGCAGGCCTTGACCCTCTAGGTAAATATAAAATGATGGAATTATTCTCACATTTACATAAATCACAACAATTAACGATTATCTTGGTGACTCATCACATGGAAGATGCTTTAAAGTATTCAGATCAAATGATGGTCATGAATAAAGGGAAGGTCGTGTTAATAGACCATCCATTAAACGTGTTTAAACGAAAAGAATATTTAAAAGAAATTGGGTTAGCCCTGCCTGAGAAAATTGAATTGATTGAGATATTACAGAAAGAGTTAAATTTAACAATAGATGATGCTGGTCAATCTGTAGATGAACTAGCTAAAAGTATTGGTGACTGGGTGAAAGAAGGTAGTGGCTCATGAATTCATTAATAATTGGGCAATATGTACCTAAAGAATCTATCATTCATCAATTGGATTCCAGGCTTAAAATAAGTATCGTGTTTATTTATGTCATCATTTTATTTGCTGCTGAAACAAGTCTAAATTATCTCCTGTTTTTCATTCTATCTATTTTATGCATGAGTTTAACGCAAATTAAATTGAGCTTTATTATAAAAGGGTTAAAACCGGTGTGGTTCTTAATTGTGATCACCTTCGTTCTCCACATCATATTAACTAGGGAAGGGGATATCTGGTTTGATATATTTGGTTTCCCGGTTTATAAAGAAGCCATTATTAAAGGGTTTGAGATTGCATTAAGGTTCTTTCTACTAATATTAATGACGACACTTCTAACACTAACGACTTCTCCAATAGCCATTACAGATGCAGTCGAAGAGCTATTGAGTCCATTAAAGAAAGTGAACGTACCTGTTCATGAGCTGGCTTTAACCATGTCTATTTCTCTCAGGTTCATTCCAACGTTAATACAAGAGGTAGACAAGATATCAAAAGCACAAGCTTCACGTGGTCTGGATTTTCGTACAGGAAAAATGAAGGATAGAGTTCAAGCAATCATCCCGTTAATTTTGCCTCTATTCATCAGTGCTTTTAAACGTGCAGAAGAGTTAGCATTTGCTATGGAGGCACGAGGGTATCGCGGGGGAGAAGGGCGAACAAAGTATCGCGAATTAAGATTTAAAAATGCAGATTATATAGCAGGATTAAGTTTTATATTATTTTTAGTGGGATTTATCATCACTCGGTAAAGGTCAGGGATGGTTATGGAACGAATTAAACTCAGAGTCCAATATGACGGGACGAATTTTGCTGGATACCAAGTACAACTAAAACAACGAACTGTTCAGTTTGAAATTGAAGAAGCTCTAAAGAAAATGCATCGTCAGGATATAAGGATCTATTCTTCAGGACGAACAGATTCCGGGGTTCACGCCTTAGATCAAGTCATACATTTTGATACACATTTGACTTTAGATGAGCCTACGTGGCAACACGCACTAACCACATTATTGCCTAAGGATATTCGTGTAATGACTGCTGAAAAAGTAGAACCACATTTTCATGCTCGAAAAGACGCCGTTAGAAAAACGTATCGTTACGTTGTATTGAATCGTAAAGAACATGATGTGTTTCAACGTCAATACGAGTGGCATGTGCCACAAGAGGTCAATCTAAATCTTATGAAGGAAGCTGCCGAATTAATTATAGGTACACATGATTTTACGCCATTTGCAGCATCAAAAACGAATGTCAAAGGAGATAAAACACGAACGATTTATTCTTTGGATATTAGGGAAAAGGATGATCGTATTTATTTTGAGGTAACAGGAGATGGTTTCCTCACGCATATGGTAAGGATTATTGTTGGAACATTAATTGAAATAGGCCAAGGTAAAAAAAGAAAAGAGTGTATTCCACTCGCTTTTGAACAGCTAGATCGTAAAGTGTTGGGATTAACGGCTCCTGGACATGGATTATATTTAAAGCAAGTTGAATACGAGTAAAAAACGAACATTAAATATATTTTTAGGATTAATTTACGGTTTTTTATAAAAATAGGTTGAACTATTATAAGTGAATGTTATAATGAAGTTGTAAAAGCGAACAGTTAAATAATAGACCCTCATATAATGTTGGGAATATGGCCCAAAAGTCTCTACCCAGTTGCCGTAAACGACTGGACTATGAGGGAAGTATTCTGAACAGTTTATTTGGTATAGGGTGACGTATGTCCAGACTGCTTTCCTCATATAGGGAAGCAGTCTATTTTTATTTAGCTTTATTTAATCTATAAAAAATAATTAATATAAGAAACGCTAGAAAAGTAAAAATTTGGGTTATAAAAGGAGGATCAGCATGCGACCAGAGGTTGGAGTAATCATGGGAAGTACATCAGATTGGGAAACGATGAAGTATGCGTGTGAGATACTAGATGAACTTGAAGTTTCTTATGAAAAAGAGGTTGTCTCTGCTCACCGCACGCCGGAGAAAATGTTTCGTTACGCGGAGCAAGCCAAAGCACGTGGTATTAAAGTCATTATTGCAGGAGCAGGAGGGGCTGCTCATCTCCCGGGAATGGTTGCCGCAAAGACCCTTCTACCTGTCATAGGCGTTCCTGTTCAATCCAAAACATTAAATGGACTTGATTCATTATTATCCATTGTACAAATGCCGGGTGGCGTTCCAGTAGCGACTGTCGCAATTGGTAAAGCCGGGGCAACTAACGCAGGTTTGCTGGCTGTTCAACAGTTAGCGGTTTTTAATGATGAACTTTACGAACGATTAAATCATAGACGTTTAGCATTGCAAGAGAAAGTCGAACAATCTAATGAGGAGTTACAAACATGGTAAAACATATTGAACCAGGGAAAACGATAGGAATTATTGGTGGCGGTCAGTTGGGAAGAATGATGGCAATTGCAGCCAAACAGATGGGCTATCGGATTGCCGTGCTTGATCCCACTCCTGATTCACCAACGGGACAATTAGCTGATGTTGAAATTGTAGCAGCATATCATGACATTGAAGCAGCTCAACGGTTATTAGAAGTTTCGGATGTCATTACTTATGAATTTGAGAGTATCGATGTGGGAGTTTGTGAGTATTTAGTTGAAAATGGATATGTCCCTCAAGGTAGTGAGCTCATAAGAATTTCGCAAGATCGAGCGTTCGAGAAAAAGGCCATTACAGATAGTGGGTGTAATGTTGTAGCATATGACCTGATTCATAATATTGAAGACTTGAAGCGGGCATCAGAACACATTGGTTTTCCTTGCGTATTAAAAACAAGGCGTGGGGGCTATGATGGAAAAGGTCAATTCATCATCCGTGAAAAGTCAGATCTAATGAATGCGGTGGATTTAATTGATCATGGTCCGTGTATTCTAGAACGTTTTTTACCATTTGAAAAAGAACTGTCAGTTATCGTGAATCGAAGTGTGAACGGTGAAATGGTTAGCTTTCCAGTTAGTGAAAATATTCATGTAGACCATATTTTACTTCAATCGATCGTCCCGGCTCGAATTGTCCCGTTGATTGCTGAGAAAGCTAAACAAATGGCAGAGCAATTAGCCGAATCAATGGAGTTAGTAGGAACGCTGGGTGTTGAAATGTTTTTAACAGATGATGGAGAAATTTACATTAATGAAGTAGCACCGAGACCTCATAATTCAGGTCATTATACACTGGATGCTTGCGTGACGAATCAATTCGAACAACACATTCGTGCCATTACTGGAATGACGTTAGCTAATCCAGATCAGCACTCTGCGGTGGTTATGATGAATGTGTTGGGTGAACACTTAGACGCTGTAAAAATGAGTATTCCAAATGTACCGAATGCCAAACTACATTTATACGGAAAACAAGATGCTAAACCTAAGCGAAAAATGGGGCATGTGAATTTTATCGGAGAAAATACAAAAGGCATCATTCAACAAATAAAAGATATAGGAATTTGGAGGCAATAAGAAATGATTGAACGTTATACACGAGAAGAAATGGGTCAAATTTGGACGGAACAAAATAAATATCAAGCCTGGTTGGAAGTTGAAATCTTAGCATGTGAAGCGTGGGCTGAACTGGGTATCATCCCCAAAGAAGATGTGAAAGCCATTAGAGAAAAAGCTTCGTTTGATGTCGCTCGAATTCAAGAAATTGAAGCGGAAACACGTCATGATGTCGTTGCGTTTACACGTTCTGTATCTGAAACATTGGGCGATGAAAAGAAATGGGTTCATTACGGATTAACCTCAACGGATGTGGTTGATACCGCTTTAGGCTACTTAATTAAGCAGGCGAATGACATTATTAGAAAAGATCTTGTTCGATTTGTAAACATATTAAAAGAAAAGGCAAAAGAACATAAATACACAGTCATGATGGGAAGAACTCACGGCGTGCACGCTGAACCTACGACATTTGGCCTTAAAATGGCGCTGTGGTATGAAGAGATGAAGCGTAACCTGGAGCGATTTGATGCGGCTGCTGAGACGATCGGTTACGGAAAAATGTCTGGCGCAGTTGGAACGTATGCGAATATTGATCCGTTTGTTGAAAAATTTGTTTGTGAAAACCTTGGATTAAAGCCAGCTCCAATATCCACTCAAACGTTACAACGCGACCGTCACGCGCACTATATGTCAACGTTAGCTCTAATTGCAACATCAATTGAAAAGATGGCTGTAGAAATTCGAGGGTTACAAAAAAGTGAAACTCGTGAAGTGGAGGAATTTTTCGCTAAAGGCCAGAAAGGTTCATCCGCTATGCCACATAAGCGTAATCCAATTGGGTCAGAGAATATGGCAGGGATGGCGAGAGTTATTCGAGGTTACATGATGACAGCATATGAAAATGTGCCACTGTGGCATGAACGAGATATTTCTCATTCGTCAGCTGAACGCGTCATTTTACCTGATGCAACGATTGCTCTTAATTATATGCTAAATCGCTTTGGGAGTATTGTAGAAAAATTAACAGTATATGAAGACAATATGAAGCGTAACATGGATCGCACATTTGGTTTGATTTTCTCCCAGCGCGTACTTCTATCATTAATTGATAAAGGTTTATCTCGTGAAGCGGCTTATGATTTGGTTCAGCCTCTCGCGATGCAAGCCTGGGAAGAGCAAACATCATTCATTGAATTAGTTAGAAATCACCCTGACATTAAACAACAATTAACTGAAGAGGAACTGGATGATTGCTTTGATGCAACGTATCACTTAAAGAATGTAGACGGGATTTTCGAACGACTAGGTTTAAATTAAGGGGGCGTTTCATTTGGATAAAGGTCAACTGCTTTATGAAGGAAAGGCGAAAAGGTTATTTGAAACTGATCAATCTGATGTTCTAATCGTTGAATATAAAAATGATTTAACAGCATTCAATGGTGAGAAAAAAGCGCAAGAGCAAGGGAAAGGCGCATTAAACAATCAAATCTCATCAATATTGTTCGAACGTTTAAACCGTGAAGGGATTTCGAATCATTGGCTTGAGCAATTAAACCAGACTGAGCAGTTGGTCCAGCATAATGAGATTATCCCAATCGAAGTTGTCGTTCGGAACATTGCCGCAGGTAGTTTAGCTAAACGAATAGGGCTAAAAGAAGGAAGAGAATTGGCATTTCCGATTGTTGAATACTATTACAAAGATGATGATCTAGGTGATCCACTGATTAATGAAGATCATATTAAACTATTAAATCTAGTTAATCAATCTGATTTAAATCAAATGAAAGAAATGGCATTAAAAGTGAATGATGCTTTAATTGAGCTTTTTGAAGCATGCGAGATCAAGCTTGTAGATTTTAAATTAGAATTCGGTTACGACCGCTCAGGACAAATCATTTTATCTGATGAAGTTTCACCTGACACGTGTCGCTTATGGGATATTCATACGAATGAAAAACTAGATAAAGATGTGTTCCGACAGGGTTTAGGTAGTGTCGAACATGCTTATAAAATTATATTAAATCGATTAAAGGGGGCTTTGTCTCATGGTTAAAGTAAAAGTATTTGTCACATTAAAAGAAGGTGTACTTGATCCTCAAGGAAAAGCAGTAGAACAGGCGTTAGATGCTAGAGGATTTAGAGGAGTTAGCGAGATGCGTGTTGGGAAGTATATGGAATTTTATATGGATCATGAAGCTGCAGGCGATCAAGAGATTCAAAACATGTGTGAGCAATTACTGGCTAATCCCGTCATAGAGGATTACCGCTATGAGACAGAGGAGGTCGTTTCGAAGTGAGGTTTGCGGTCATTGTATTCCCCGGCTCCAACTGTGATACCGACCTCTTCCGTGCGATAGAGGAAGTGTTATGTGAAGAAGTAGACTATGTCTCTCATCATGAAACAAATCTAGAAAACTATGATGCTGTTCTTTTACCTGGAGGGTTCTCATACGGTGATTACCTTCGTTCAGGTGCGATTGCCAGTTTTTCTAATATAATGCCAGCCATTATAGACTTTGCTGAATCTGGTAAGCCGATTTTAGGCATTTGTAACGGATTTCAAGTTCTATTAGAATCAGGGCTTTTACCAGGTGCGATGAAACGTAATGAACATCTTAAATTTATTTGTCAGACGACACCTTTAATCGTTGAAAATAACGAGACTGCATTTACTAATCAATATCGATTACAAGAGCGAATTAATCTTCCAATCGCTCATGCTGAAGGAAATTATGAGTGTGATGAAGGTACTTTAGCAGATTTAGAGAAGAACCATCAGGTTGTCTTCCGCTATGCAGATAACCCGAACGGATCCAAAGGGGATATTGCAGGTATTGTGAATGAACGAGGTAATGTCTTAGGAATGATGCCGCACCCTGAACGTGCAGTTGAACAATTATTAGGTAATGATGATGGATACAAATTGTTTCAGTCGATTCTAGTGCATTGGAGGGAACAGCATGCCGTTACTTCTTGAGCCAAGTCCAAATGAGGTTAAAGATAAAAAGTTATATGCTGAGATGGGTTTAAGTGATGAAGAGTTTAATCGTATAGAAGAATTACTTGGTCGTACACCTAACTATACAGAAACAGGAATTTTTTCAGTGATGTGGAGTGAGCATTGCAGCTATAAAAAATCCAAACCACTTTTAAGTAAATTCCCTACAACCAGTGAACGGGTTTTACAAGGTCCTGGTGAAGGTGCAGGTATTGTTGATATAGGAGATGAGTTAGCGGTAGCTTTTAAAATTGAAAGTCACAATCACCCTTCAGCGATTGAACCTTATCAAGGGGCTGCGACAGGTGTAGGTGGAATCTTACGTGATGTCTTCTCGATGGGAGCGAAACCCATTGCTTTGTTAAATTCTTTAAGATTTGGAGAGCTTAATCACCCTCGTACAAAGTACTTGTTTGAAGAAGTGGTGGCAGGAATTGCGGGTTATGGAAATTGCGTCGGGGTTCCAACAGTCGGTGGCGAGATTCAATTTGATGATTGCTATAAAGGGAATCCGCTTGTAAATGCCATGTGTGTCGGGTTAATAAAACATGAAGATATTCAGGTGGGTCAGGCCAAAGGAATCGGCAACACCGTCATGTATATTGGGTCAGCAACAGGTAGAGATGGTATTCATGGAGCTACGTTTGCATCAGAAGAGTTAACAGATAATTCTGCTGAAGACCGTCCAGCTGTCCAAGTTGGCGATCCGTTTATGGAAAAACTTTTAATTGAAGCTAGTTTAGAGATTGTGAAGTGCGATGCGCTAGTCGGGATTCAAGATATGGGTGCAGCAGGACTAACGTCTTCTGCAAGTGAGATGGCGAGTAAAGCTGGAACAGGAATTGAAATGAATCTCGATTTGGTCCCGCAGCGTGAAAGAGATATGACACCTTATGAGATGATGCTTTCAGAATCACAAGAGCGCATGTTAATCGTCGTTGAAAAAGGTCGAGAACAAGAAATTAAAGACATTGTTTCGAAATATGACCTTGAAGCGGTGGAAGTTGGTCAGGTCATTGAAGAAAAGCAATTTCGTCTATTGTTTAAAGGTGAAATTGTAACTGATGTACCAGTTGATGCACTGGCAGAAGATGCACCGGTATACCATATGCCATCTAAGAAACCTGAGTTTAATAGAGTCTCTCAAAAGTTAGAATTTAACGACGCTAACGATATACTTGAACAATTATTACAACAGCCTACGATTGCAAGTAAAGAGTGGGTTTATGAACAATATGACCATCAAGTTCAGACAAATACGGTAGTTAAGCCAGGTTCAGATGCAGCGGTATTGCGCGTTAGAGGAACAGATAAAGCTATTGCTATGACAACGGATTGTAATTCGAGATACTTGCACTTAGACCCACAGCAAGGCGGTCAAATTGCGGTCGCAGAAGCTGCAAGAAATCTTGTCGCTTCAGGCGCTGAACCGGTTGCGGTTACAGACTGCTTGAATTTTGGTAATCCAGATAAACCTGAAGTGTTTTGGATGATGGAACAAGCAACTGACGGGATGGCGAAAGCGTGTGAATTACTAAAAACGCCTGTCATCAGTGGAAATGTATCCCTTTATAATGAGACGAATGGCACGAGCGTTTACCCAACACCTGTCATCGGTATGGTTGGGCTTGTGCATGACTTAAAACATATAACTACACAATTAGCTAAAGAGCCAGGCGATGCGGTGTATGTCATTGGTGAGACAACTGAAGAGATCGGTGGCAGTGAAATTCAAAAGCTTTTATCAGGTCAATATGAAGGCAATTGTCCGACTATTGATTTAAAGACAGAACAAAAACATCAACAACAATTACTTCAAGCGATTCAAGCTGGGGTGGTCGCTTCAGCGCATGACGTTTCAGAAGGTGGCTTAGCAGTTGCTTTAGCTGAAAAAGTGATGACAACCCCTTTAGGCTTAACGGTTGATATTGATGGTGAAGATGCAATTGAACTGTTTAGCGAAACACAATCAAGATTTGTTGTGACGGTTCAACCTGAACTTACAGATCAATTTGAACAAATGGTTGATGCAGTAAGAATTGGAACTGTAACGAATAATGGGCAAATGGTTATTAAGTTCAATAATGAGAAAGTAGTTGATCGTTCCATAGATGATTTAACTAAGCTTTGGAAAGGAGCCATTCCATGCTTGCTGAAATCAAAGGATTAAACGAAGAATGTGGAATCTTTGGAGTATACGGGCACACACAAGCAGCACATATGACTTATTACGGCCTTCACGCCTTACAACACCGTGGTCAAGAAGGTGCAGGTGTTGTTGTGTCAAACGGTCAAGAATTAAAGCAAGCAAAAGGCCAAGGGTTAGTCACTGAAGTGTTGGATGAAAATGAATTAATGAATCTTTCTGGAAGTTCGGCTATTGGTCATGTACGATATTCAACCGCTGGTGGTAAAACCTATGAAAACATTCAACCTTTATTTTTTCGCTCAAGTACAGGGTCGCTGGCGATTGCGCATAACGGTAACTTAGTGAATGCTAACAAACTAAGAGAAGAATTAGAGTGTAGCGGCAGTATTTTTCAAACGACGTCTGATACGGAAGTCATCGCCCATTTAATTAAACGCTCTAAGCAAGACGTGATGATTGAGCGGGTCAAGGAGTCATTATGCGAACTAGAGGGCGCGTATGCGGTTGTGATGTTAGTGGAAAATCAACTCATTGTTGCCTTGGATCCTCGAGGGATGCGTCCACTCTCGGTCGGTCGTGTAGGAAGTGGGTATGCAGTGGCTTCAGAGACGTGTGCTTTTGATGTCGTTGGTGCTGAATATATGCGAGAAGTCGAGCCTGGTGAGATATTAGTTATAGATGATGAAGGAATGCACTCAGATTATTTTTCTAAAACTAAAAATCGAGCTATTTGCACGATGGAATATGTCTATTTTGCTCGTCCTGATAGTAATGTAGATGGAAATAATATTCATAGTGTGAGAAAGCGTTTAGGTAAAAAACTGGCAGAAGTTGCACCCGTTAAAGCGGATGTTGTAACAGGTGTACCCGATTCAAGTATATCTGCAGCGATCGGTTTTGCTGAGCAATCAGGAATTCCTTATGAGCTTGGGTTAATTAAAAATCGATATGTTGGTCGGACATTCATTCAACCTTCACAAGAGTTACGTGAGCGTGGTGTACAAATGAAGTTATCAGCTGTACGTAAGATAGTAGAAGGAAAACGTGTCGTTATGGTTGATGACTCCATAGTTCGAGGTACAACTTCGAAAAAGATCGTGAAAATGCTAAAACAAGCAGGAGCAAAAGAAGTACATGTACGCATAAGTTCACCTCCAATTACTCACCCTTGTTTTTATGGAATCGACACATCCAACGCAGGTGAATTAATCGCTGCTAACCATAGTGTTGAGGAGATTGGTGAGATGATTGGCGCAGACTCTATATCTTATCTGCCTATTGATTCGATGGTCGAAGCGGTAGACCGCCAAGACTCTAATCCTAACTGTGGACATTGTCTCGCATGTTTTACTGGAAATTACCCGACAGATTTATATGAAGATTCAGTACCACCTTATGAAAAAGAACAGCTGATTGGAGCGAAAAACTAATGTCTGAAGCCTATAAACAAGCAGGAGTAAATATTAAAGCGGGTTACGAAGCGGTTGATCGGATGAAAAGCCATGTTGATCGTACGAAGCGACTTGGGGTTATGGGGACATTAGGAAGCTTTGGTGGCATGTTTGATTTATCTCAATTGAAATACGACGAGCCTGTACTCATCTCAGGTGCAGATGGTGTTGGAACGAAATTAAAATTAGCTTTTAACTTGGGTCTTCATGACACAGTTGGAATCGATGCAGTGGCGATGTGTGTTAATGATATTGTCGTTCAGGGAGCCGAGCCTTTATACTTTTTGGATTATATCGGACTAGGTGAAGCTGACCCTAAAAAAGTCGAACAAATAGTAAAAGGTATTTCAGATGGATGCGAAGATGCAGGATGTGCTTTAATCGGTGGTGAAACAGCTGAAATGCCTGGTATTTACGAAGATGATGAATATGATCTAGCAGGTTTTGCTGTTGGAGCATGTGAAAAAAGCGAAATAATTACAGGTGATTCGATCCAAGAAGGTGACATCCTTATCGGCCTTCCTTCTAGCGGTGTGCATAGTAACGGTTTTTCATTAGTACGAAAAATCATTTCAGATGCTGGTTTAGATATAAAAAAAATGTATGAACCCTTTGATCGTTCGCTCGGTGAAGTTCTATTAACTTCAACCAGAATCTACGTTAAAGATGTTTTAAAAGTGAAAGACCATGGTTTATTGAAAGGTGCCGCTCATATCACAGGTGGTGGATTCTATGAAAATATTCCACGTATGTTACCTGAAGGGCTGACAGCGACAATTGATGTAGGAAAGTTTCCACGTCCAACCATATTTGAATTTTTACAGCAAAAAGGTCAACTAACCCAACAGGATATGTACGGGGTGTTTAATATGGGCATAGGTATGGTTTTAGCAGTGGAACCTGACCAAGCAGAAACGGTTATAGAACTATTAGATGAAGCTTATGTTATTGGAAGCATTCAACGTGGAAATGAATTGAAGATTGTTGGGGAGGTTATTTGATGAAACGGGTAGCCGTATTTGCCTCGGGGAGTGGCTCAAATTTTGAATCCATTGTTAATGCTACAAAAGGAAAAGAAAAGGGATATGAAGTTGTCTTATTATTTTCCGATCAGCCAACTGCCTATGCGTTAGAGCGGGCAGATCAGCTAGGTGTAAGCTCGTATTTTATTTCTCCAAAAAATTACCCCGATAAAATGGCTTACGAAGCTGATATATTAGGTTTATTAATGAGGTACCGCGTTGATTTTATTGTGTTAGCAGGTTACATGCGTCTCATCGGACCTATGCTGTTGAAAAGATTTGATGGTGACATTATTAATATTCACCCGTCGCTTTTACCTGAATTTCCAGGACTGGATGCGATTGGGCAAGCGTTAGAAGCGGGTGCCAAGATTACAGGTGTCACGATTCACTATGTTGATGAAGGAATGGATACCGGACCAATCATTGCCCAAGAAAAAGTAGAAATCAAACCTAGTGATACATACGACAGTCTTCAAAAGAAAATACAAAAAATAGAACATCGTTTATATCCTCAAACATTAGATCAGCTGTTACGAAAGGGTGAAACCATTGCAAAAACGAGCGTTAATTAGTGTTTCAGATAAAACAGGTATCGTTGATTTAGCCAAGCAGTTAGTAGAACACGGTATTGAGATTATTTCAACAGGCGGTACAAAAAAAGCTATTGAAGAAGCTGGTATTAAAGTTACAGGTATATCAGAAGTGACTGGATTTCCAGAGATTTTAGGAGGTCGAGTCAAAACTCTTCACCCCAATGTTCATGGTGGACTTTTAGCTAAAAGGTCTGAAGAAAATCACATGGATCAGCTTCAAGCGCAAAACATACAACCTATTGATTTTGTAATAGTGAATCTATATCCGTTTAAAGAGACGATTTCAAAAGAAGATGTAACATTTGATGATGCAATTGAAAATATCGATATTGGTGGCCCTACCATGCTAAGGTCTGCGGCGAAAAACCATCAAGATGTAACGGTTGTAGTTGACCCTGCTGATTACTCAGCAGTTATTGAAGCTTTAAGTGAAGGGGAAATCTCGCTTCAGTTAAAACGTGAATTAGCCGCAAAGGTATTTAGACATACCGCCCATTATGATGCATTGATTGCTGATTATTTGACAAATCAAGTGGGAGAAAAATTTCCTGAAACTAAAACATTAACTTATGAACGAAAGCAAACGTTACGTTATGGTGAAAACCCTCACCAACAGGCCGCTTTTTATGCGGATGCTTTAGCAGAATCATCTACATTAGTTATGGCAAAACAATTACATGGCAAAGAGCTTTCTTATAACAATATTCAGGATGCAGATGCCGCATTAACCATTGTGAAAGACTTTGAAGAACCTGCTGCAGTCGCGGTAAAGCACATGAATCCATGTGGTGTAGGGATTGGTAAAAACTTATATGATGCTTTTACACGGGCGTATGCTGCTGATCCAGTCTCTATTTTTGGTGGAATTATCGCATTAAACCGCTCTGTCGATGAACAAGTGGCGGAAAAATTAAGCTCTATTTTTTTAGAAATTGTCATTGCGCCAGCGTTTACAGATGGGGCTTTAGAAATTTTAACTAAGAAAAAGAACATTCGATTATTAGAGGTACCCGTAAAGTTGAATGAAGCGGTAAATCAAGTGAAGACAGTAAGCGGAGGCATGCTCATTCAAGAAGAAGATAGACATGAGATGGAAGAGCATGATTTTAAAGTCGTAACAGAGCGATCACCATCTGATGGTGAATGGGGTGACCTAAAATTCGCATGGAAAGTCATCAAACACGTCAAATCAAATGCCATCTTATTAGCCAAAGATGCACAAACCATTGGAGTTGGTGCTGGGCAAATGAACCGAGTGGGCGCTGCCAAAATTGCTATCGAGCAAGCTGGCGAAAAGGCACAAGATTCTGTTATGGCTTCGGATGCCTTTTTTCCGATGGCCGATACAGTCGAAGCAGCTCACGAAGCGGGTATTCGAACAATTATCCAACCTGGTGGCTCTATACGTGATGAAGATTCGATTCAAAAGTGTAATGAATATGGCATCTCAATGGTTTTCACAGGTGTTCGTCACTTTAAACATTAGTAAGTGCTCAAGTTGGGACACTTACTACTCAAAATTTTAGTTAAGTACTTAAATGGCGAAATTATTTACTCAACTTTTTAGCTAAGTACTTAAGTTCAGTCAATAACTGCTTAAGTATCGGAGGAGGTTCATATGAACGTACTTATTATTGGACGCGGCGGAAGAGAACACGTGCTTGCTTGGAAGATCAAACAAAGTGCGAATGTCAAAGAAGTATATGTGGCACCTGGAAATGACGGGATGGAAGATGTTGCGAAAAAGGTCGCAATTGATGAAAACGATGCTGATGCTTTAGTGAAGTTTGCGAAGGAGCAAGACATTGGTTTAACGATTGTTGGCCCTGAGGCACCTTTAATGAATGGAATTGTTAATCGATTTCAAAAAGAGGGTCTCCCAATCTTTGGTCCAACCAAAGAAGCGGCTTTAATTGAAGGAAGTAAAACGTTTGCGAAAGATATCATGAAAAAGTACGCCATTCCAACAGCTACCTATCAATATTTTACAAGTGTTGAACAAGCCAAAGAGTACGTTAGAGATCAAAGCCTGCCTATCGTCATAAAAGCGGACGGTTTAGCAGCTGGTAAGGGCGTTGTTATAGTGGAAACTCTAGATCATGCTGATGAAGCGATTGATCAGATGCTCTCGGAACAGCAATTTGGCGCTGCAAGCCAAACCATTGTGATTGAAGAGTTTTTACAAGGTGAAGAATTTTCATTGATGGCTTTTGTAAATGGTACATCAGTATATCCATTGGACATTTCGCAAGACCATAAGCGAGCATTTGATAACGACCAAGGACCTAACACAGGAGGTATGGGTGCATATTCACCCGTTCTGCAAATCAGTGAACAAGTAAAGCAACAAGCCATTGAGTCTATACTGAAACCAACAGCTGAAGCGCTTGTAAAAGAAGGTCGAGACTTCCAAGGCGTTCTCTATGCTGGGTTAATTCAGACTGACCAAGGGCCAAAAGTCATTGAGTTTAATGCGCGTTTAGGCGACCCTGAAGCACAAGTAGTTCTACCGAGACTGGAAACGGACCTTATAGTTACTCTGAAAGGAGTTATGAATAGAGAGACCATAAACCTGTCATGGTCAAAAGAAGCAGTGGTAGGAGTTGTTTTAGCCTCTCAGGGCTATCCCAACGCTTATGAAAAAGATCATACGATCCCAAATATAGAAAAATTGAGTGATAAGATATTAACCTTTCATGCTGGTACAAAAAGAGTTGGTCTTGAATGGCAAGCAAATGGTGGGCGCTTGCTTTTGGTGGGCGCAAAACAGCCGACCCTAAAAGAAGCGCAAGAGTTAGCCTATCGAGAGATTGAGCGCTTAAAAACTGTTAATAATTTCTATCGCACAGATATAGCGAAAAAATCGGAATCTGTATTAAAATAGTTCAGCGTGCAGTGACTGACGACACAATGGAATAAACCATATGGGAGCTGCATGTCAATAAAGCCGGTCGTCTGGGCAGAGGGCAATCCTCTCTAATCAACAGGAGGGTATAAAATGGATCCATTGATTCTAGACGGAAGAAAAGTCGCACAATCGGTTAAAAATCAATTGAAGCTACAGATTGCAGAACTGAAACAACAAGATGTAACCCCTAAACTTGCTACGATACTAGTTGGAAATGATGAAGCATCAAAGACATATGTACAAATGAAAGCTAACACATGTCATAAATTAGGTATGGAATCAGAACGTGTATTTTTACCAGAAGAAACAACAACAGAAGAACTACTCTCAGTTATTCATCAATTAAACCATGATGATACGGTGCACGGCATACTATTACAGCACCCGGTTCCATCACAGATTAATGAACGACTTGCATTTGACTCAATTGCATTAGAGAAAGACGTTGACGGAGTCACTTCACACGGTTTTGGAGAAAATACTTTTCAACTTGGTGCCTATCCATGTTGTACTCCAGCTGCGATCTTACAAGTCATCGATTTTTATAACTTAGATTTAGAAGGTAAGCATGCAGTGGTCATTGGGCGCAGTCCAATTCTTGGTAAACCAGTATCTATGATGCTGTTAAATCGTAATGCGACGATTACGGTTTGTCATTCAAAAACAGAAAACTTACCAGACGTCGTTAAACATGCGGATGTGGTGGTTGCAGCTGTAGGTCAGCCTAAATTTGTAAAAGGAGAATGGCTAAAAGAAGGGGCAATCATTCTAGATGCCGGCTATAATCCTGGTAATATTGGGGATGTAGAATATGAGACGTGCTACAATAAATCTTCTGCAATCACACCAGTTCCAGGAGGCATTGGTCCAGTAACTATATCAATGCTTTTAAAGCACACAGTTGAAGCGGCGATGAAGCAATCTAATAACCTTGCGATGAAATTAAATATGTAAATAAGCTAAAATCTCTTGACATCCATGCCGTAGATATTATAATATATTCTATGGCATTTTATCATAACCACGACTAGCCCCGGAACTATTCGTGTTACGATAAAAATATGTTCGAGTTATCGATTTAATTAGGAGGGAAAACAATGCGCACAACTTTCATGGCTAATGAAAACAACGTTGAGCGTAAATGGTATGTAGTTGATGCGGAAGGACAAACGTTAGGTCGTTTAGCTACAGAAGTAGCATCAATCCTTCGCGGAAAAAACAAACCAACTTACACACCACACGTTGATACTGGTGATCACGTAATTATCGTGAATGCTGATAAAATTCATTTAACAGGTAAAAAATTAACAGATAAAATTTACTATCGTCACTCAAACCACCCAGGTGGTTTAAAACAACGTACTGCAAACGAAATGCGTACGAAATACCCTGAGCAAATGCTTGAATTAGCGGTTAAAGGTATGTTACCTAAGAACAAACTTGGTAACAAAATGGGTAAAAAACTTCACGTTTACCGTGGACCTGAGCATAAACATCAAGCACAAAATCCAGAAGTTTACGAACTTCGCGGGTAATTGAAAAAGGAGGTATAACACTTTGGCACAAGTTCAATACTATGGAACTGGTCGTCGTAAGAGCTCGGTAGCTCGTGTACGTCTTGTTCCTGGAAGCGGAAAAGTTATTGTTAATAAAGTAGATGCACAAGATTACTTCCCACACGAAACGTTACGCTTAGTCATCAACCAACCACTTGAAGCAACTGAAAACGTTGGTAACTATGATGTACTAGTAAACGTTCACGGTGGTGGATATACAGGTCAGGCAGGTGCGATTCGTCTAGGCGTCGCTCGTGCACTATTAGAAGCTGACCCGGACTATCGTCCAACGCTTAAGCGTGCTGGTTTCTTAACTCGTGATGCACGTGAGAAAGAGCGTAAGAAATACGGTCTTAAAGGTGCTCGTCGTGCGCCACAGTTCTCGAAGCGTTAATATTGCTAACAGTGAAAGGCTTTCAACCTATATTGGTTGGGAGCCTTTTTTAAATTAAAAGGTAAGAAATATAACCACCACAGAATGTAGTTCTGTGGTGGTTTTTGTATGTGTTATAGATATTCTAAAGGTGAGTTTCTTCTCAGTGGGAATGTTCTGTAAATAGGTCTGAGAGCGAATTCGTTCTATTATCATAAAAGAAGCAGAGTATACAGAAAAAGTCTTTAAATTATTTGTGTACGAAAGATGTAATGAAGCTTGTGAATTTTAGTACAGTTGAAAAGTGAGACAAGATTATTAATGAGAATCTAATAGGGAAGTTTTTTTAATAAAACTAACTAAAGTTAGTTTTATAACAGTTCAAAAAACTTTATTCTAAATAATAGATATGGTCAATGAAAATAATCTTCATTATCTAACTATCTTATGATATTTGAAAAATTATAATTTGAGGTTACTTATTTGTGAGGTATGTTTTTTGATGCTTGATTATTTTCATAAATGACAGTCCAAGCTTCATAGTATTAAAGAGATACTTAAAAGAAAGGAGAGTATTATGGAACAATATATCGGAGAAATTCGAATGTTTGGAGGAAGTTATGCACCAGTGGGATGGGCTATCTGTAACGGTCAGAAATTGGCGATATCCCAAAATGAAGCGTTATTTTCACTCATAGGTACAAAATATGGCGGAGATGGCAGGAAAACGTTTGCTTTGCCAGACTTTCAAGGGAGAATACCATTACATCAAGGTAAGAATAGCTTAACAGGTACGTATTACTCATTAGGGCAAAAAGGTGGAGAGGAGCTGGCTACACTGTCGATTCAACAACTTCCAAGACATAATCACCAAGCTTTGTCCGTATCATCAGACGGTTCAACTAAAAGTCCTGAAAATGCATTTTGGGCACACTCACCCTACAAGCAATATGCTGCGTCACCACCAGACAGTTCTATGCACCCAGACACCATCTCTAGTGCTGGGGAAAATCTACCTCATGAAAACGTTATGCCCTACCTCGTTGTAAACTATATCATCTCTTTAACAGGCATTTATCCATCTCGCAGTTAGATAATTTTAAAAGGAGGTTTATCCATGTCAGAAGAACCGTATTTAGGTGAAATAAGATTGTTTTCATTCGACTTTGCTCCAGCTGATTGGGAGTTGTGTAATGGTCAAGTTATTTCTATCTCACAAAATCAAGCCTTATTTTCTCTAATAGGGACAACATTTGGTGGTGATGGTAGGTCGACATTTGCCTTACCAGATTTACGTGGAAGAGTACCTGTTCACGTAAGCGAAGAAATCAAGTGGGGAGAAGTTGAAGGTGAAGAGATGCATGCACTCACTATGCAGGAATTGCCGAAACATAATCATCAGGTATATGCAAGTAGTCAAATAGCGGATCAGCCGATTGCTAAAGACCATGTTTGGGCCAAAACAGAAGCTAAAGTTTATTCAACAGATCAGAATATCACAATGAATAATGAATCACTATCCTATGCTGGGGGCAATGCAGGACATAATAATATGCAACCTTACATTGTAGCAAATTATTGTATTGCTACTAAAGGCATTTTCCCGCCTAGAAATTAATGGAGGTAATTAAATGGATCCTTATATCGGAGAAATACGTATTTTTTCGGGGAAGTTTGAACCGAAAAATTGGGCGTTTTGTAACGGCCAATTATTACCGATTTCTCAAAACACAACTTTATTTTCAATAATAGGCACTACTTATGGAGGTGATGGAAAAACGACTTTTGCACTGCCAGACCTAAATGGTAGAACTGCCATGCACCAAGGTAATGGAGAGGGATTGTCATCAAGAGAGTTAGGAGAGAAAGGAGGTCAATCTGAAGTCACTCTAACACTTGAGGAAATACCTTCCCATTCACATGTACCGGGTAGTCATACTAATGCAGATCAAGAAAGTCCGGAAAACGCCGTGTGGGCAGATGTGAAAGGTTCAATAGTTTCGACACCAGATGCATATACAAATATTAAACCAGATATTGCAATGAACGCTCAATCATTACAATTTGAAGGTGGAAATGACCCTCATAATAACAGGCAACCCTATGTAGGTTTAAATTTTATCATATGTCTATTTGGCTCCTATCCACCGCGTGCATAAGCTACGTGGTATTGGTTGTAATTTAGTTGAGGAGTGTTTGAAACATGAAGTATAAAGTGATTTGTTTTTTTGCAGCTATGTTTACAATCCCGTTATTGTTTTCAATACAGACATATGGAATAGTGGATAGATATGAGAGTTCTCCACCAGATGTTTTTGATAAAGATGTTGATGATGCAAATGAGGGGGTTAATAGTGTAGATAGAGTCATGGGGGATTTCACACTAAGATACAATTCTCCTTTAAATGCAGATGGTGACCATGCTGTATTTCATCTTTTTGAAGGTATCGGGGAAGGAGGATCTAGAGCTTTTGTCGTCTATCACAATTTTGGAGATGTGGAAAACACTGAAACGTTTACCATTAAACGTGAAGACGGAAAACCATTTATTATTGAAAATATGTATTTATTATTCGACCTTTATGGTCGGGATCTAACTATTACTGGTTATAATAATGGAAACGTCGTATATGATGAGCTATTTGTTACCAATTATGATGAAAGTCAAATAGTTGATTTTAATAATACTGTGGTTGATAAGGTGGAATTTTCATCAGTACTTTTCGGTTTAATTATTGACAACCTCACAATATCTTCGCCACCATCCAATATTTCGATTGATTCAACCCAAATCAACTTAAGTGCTGGTGCGAATGCGGTGGTAGGTCACTTATCAACTACCGATTCAGATAGTGGAGATTCCCATGTTTATAATTTAGTCACGGATAACCCCTCATTTCAAATTAACGGAAACCAATTGCTCACGACCAATAATCTTAAATCAGGCACGCACAATATTACAATTCAGACCACTGATAGTAAAGGTGCTACGTATGAGAAAACATTCACTATAAAAGTCATTGATGATGTCGTACCAGAGTTTGGAGAAGTTCCATTTATGAGTGGAACAACTGCAAACCAAACTACGTTAACTGTTCAACTTAATGAACCCGGTACAGCATATTATGTGGTCGTTCCTAATGGGGCGAGCGCACCTAGTGTCACACAGGTAAAAAAAGGTTTCAACAGTTCTGGGGTTGCAGCTATTCAGTATGGTTCAATAGTTGTAGATACAGCGCTAACCAACAAATCAAGTGTTATTTCTAATTTAGAAAGTAGCACTCCATATGATATTTATGTAGTTGCTGAAGATGATGCAAATCCGCCGAATTTACAGGTGAGTCCGATTAAGATGGATGTAAGTACTCTTAATCAACAACCTATTTTTACTGAGATAGGTCCTTTCTCAATAAAAGAAGATGCCGAAAATAATAGGATTGTTGGGGATGTCGATGCGAATGATGGGGACGGTGGAGAAGATGATGAGAATATTAGGTATAATATAATATCTGGTAATCCAGACATTGACGGAGATAGTATTTCCCTATTTGCTATCGATGGTAGTGGAATAATTACAATTTCGGATGCAGATGATTTGAATTACGAGAATGAGTCTAGTCACAGTTTAATCATCCAAGCCGATGATGCTGAAGACCATAATAGTACCTCAGATCAAATAGTGACGGTGAATGTACTAGACGTCAATGAGTTTTCGCCAGATATTATTTCAAATGGTGGTAACGATAATGGCATTATTAGTGTTAGCGAAGGCAGTGCAGACATTACAACTTTTCAGGCTATCGATAATGATGGAACGGCTGAATTAACCTATTCCATCATTGGGGGTGCAGATGATGGGCAATTTATTATTAATCCATCATCAGGAGACTTAACTCTAGCTTCATTAGTAGATTATGAGAATCCAAGTGATTCAGACAAAAATAACAGCTATCAAGTTAGAGTTCAAGTGTCTGATGGATTAAACACTGACAGCCAGTTGTTAACTGTGAATGTAAAGGATGTTAATGACAATTCACCCATCATTACTAATCAAGATTCTATTAAAGTCAATGAAAATACCTCTACTGTAATAACCATAAACGTGACGGATGCAGATACTGTAGGGTTGTTTGAATATAATATTATCGGGGGTGTAGACTCTGATTTATTTAGTGTCAATTCTGTAAACGGAGAATTGTCGTTTTCTGGTTCGCCAAATTTTGAATCTCCCCAAGACTCTGATAATAATAATAGCTATAAAGTTCAAATTCAAGTGTCTGATGGTGTTCATTTCGTTAATAAAAACATCTCAGTCATTGTTCAAAATGTGAATGAGTCGCCTGTTTTATCTAGTAGCGGTAATGTAAATGTTAATGAAAATAACAGCTTCGTGTTAACCGTAACGGCTGATGATCCGGAAGGTGACAGTATAACCTACATCATAAAAGAGGGGAAAGATTCAAGTCATTTTAAAATAAATGATGCATCAGGTGAATTATTTTTCTCAACAGCACCGGACTATGAAAAGCCTGGAGATATTGATGTAAACAATACTTATGAAATTGATATTGAGGCAACTGATGGATATAAAGGTAGTACACAAACACTAATAATAAGTGTTGAGGATTTAAATGATAATGCACCTGCTATTCCCAACAAATCCTTAAAAATTACTGAAAATAATACAAAGGTTAATTTCATTGTAACCGACGTGGATAATGTAGGAGTTTTAAATTATGCCATTGTGAGTGGGGCGGATTCAAATTTATTTAAAATTGATGCGGTTACTGGTGAGTTAACATTTAAAGTGGCTCCAGATTATGAATACCCACTTGATGCAGATGGAAATCAGCTTTATGAATTAGACATTAAGGTATCGGATGGTATTAATGAAACTAACGAAGAAATAATTGTTAGTGTACAGGATGAGAATGACACTACCCCAATTATTACTAATAATTACTCCATAAGTGTTAATGAAAACAAAAAGACCGTTACATCAGTGAATGTGAATGATCCTGACACGATAGGAACGTTTGAGTATTCCATATACGGAGGAAAGGATGCAGCCCTGTTTGAAATAGATTCATCTTCAGGAGAACTGGCTTTTAAATCGTTACCTAATTATGAGAATCCGTTAGATAAGGATAAAAATAACGTTTACAAAGTGACGGTCGGAGTTACTGATGGTGTTAATGACAACTCGATGACATTTGATGTAACTGTGATGAATCAAAATGAAGCGCCACAAGTATCTGATAGTTCATTTAACGGAATCGAGGATCAAGCTTTTCGATTTAACAGTAGTCACTTTTCATACACTGACGAAGACGGCGACACGTTAGCAAAAATTCAAATAATATCCAAACCATTGAATGGCGTCTTATTATTTAATGGAACTGAGATTCCTCTTCCTATTGATATATTAATATCTGAGATAGATAGTTTGATATTTCAACCTGACGATAATTGGAATGGATCAACCAGTTTTAAGTGGAAAGGAAAAGACAATGAATTAAAATCCCTTGATCATGCGGCTGTTGCTTTAACAATTGCCTCTGTTAATGATCCTCCAGTGGCAAAATCTATGGATGTCATCATCAACGTAGACACACCATATGAAGGGAAGTTGCATGCTACAGATGCTGATAGCGATACATTAACTTTTGAAGTGGTAAGTCAGGGGCTCAAAGGAGAAACGTTAATTAGTGATGTTAATACGGGTGAATTTACTTATACACCATACGCAGGTGAACATGGTCAGGATACGGTGACCTATAAAGTTTATGATGAGAAGGGTCAGACGAGTAAGGGTAAAATCAACGTTGAAATATTACCTTCTGATGATGCTCTTTTGTCAGCTTTATCAATTAATGCCGGCAATCTCACGCCTAAATTTGATTCAAATGTATATCAATACAAAATAGCTTTACCTTATTCAGTTAGTAAATTGTCTGTTACGGCTAGCTTGTTAAATCAATATGCTTCCTTTAAGGTGAATGGTTTGAAAGGTACAGATCAGTTACAGTCAGACCCCATTACTTTGAAGGTAGGTAACAATGATATTTTTATTGAGGTCACAGCACAAGATGGTATAACGACCCAAATATATCATCTAGTAGCCACAAGGAAAAGCAGACCAACATTTGATTACGATGATGATTCAAGTGACGAACAGGATGAAGATAAGCAGGATGGTAAAAATGAAGAAGATCAAGATGAAATAGATTATTATGGGCCATATATTCAAGGCTTTCCGGATGGTACATTTCGACCCAATAAAGGAATGACGCGTGCTGAAATAGCAAGCATGTTAGCGAAAATATTCTCAAATGAATTATCTGATGAAATAAAAGAACCTACAGATGTTGCGAATAATCATTGGGCAGCTAAAGCGATTACAGAGGTTGTTACGTCTGGGTTAATGGTTGGAGATTACCAAGGCAATTTTCGGCCGAATGATTCGATTACTCGAGCTGAAATGGCAGTCATCACCTTTAAGTTGAAACAAGGTAACTTCGATATACAACCTAATGCTAAATATTCAGATGTCGCAGAACATTGGGCTAAGGATATTATCCTGAAAGTGAGTGACTGGGGAATTATGAGCGGGTATCCAGATGGGTCTTTTCGTCCTAATCAAACTTTGACAAGAGCGGAAGCAGTAATTGTTTTCAATCGTTTGCTGGATCGAAAGCCTATACAGGAAGTAGACCAAACTTCTTTTCCAGATGTCCCTACCAATCATTGGGCTGCAGGAGAAATTGAGGCAGCTTCTACTCACAGTCAAGAGGATAAATAATTTATGAAAGTAGTTTATTGGTGGAGAGGACGCTTTTAAGTGCGATATGTCCAAACTAGGGAAATCATACCTGAAGTTGATCAAAGTTTCTTATTTGAATTGTATGCAAGTACTCGCCAGAATGAGATGATGCTTTGGGGATGGGATAACCAGCAACAGATTGAGTTTTTATTAATACAATATCGAGCGCAACAGCAATCTTACGAACAACAATATCCGAACCTTTATAAGCTATTAATTTCGGTTAAGAGTGAGAATGCAGGAAGGGTCTTGATTGATCATTCCCAATCTTGTCTCACTCTTGTCGATATATCTTTACTACCTAAATTTCGAGGTAGTGGAATAGGCACTAAACTTATAAAGGAACTTCAACATGAAGCAGCAAAAAATAAAATCTCTATAAGGCTTACCGTGCGACCTGACAATCCAGCTTTAAAACTATATAAAAGATTAGGGTTTCATGTGATAGATGGTAATGACATTAATATTTACATGGAATGGAAATCGCTAAAGTAGTTGTAGTTTTGGGTTGAGTGTACTAAATTGGTCCATATCAAGAGATCTGATACATGAGTGGTAATTATGCTGCTCATGTTTTTTTATATATGAGAATTAATAATCTCTTATTATTTTAAGTTTCCTCGCTTTTTGAAGCGCCTGAGTTCGATTATTAACCTGAAATTTTGAGTAGATATTATGGTTATATCCTTTGACGGTCCCCTCAGTTAAACAAAGCTTATCCGCAATTTGTTTATTTGTTAACCCTATATTCAAAAGTTCTAATACTTTTAGTTCACGTGGGGTTATGGCTTCGATTAATTCTTGGTTGATCAAATCGTCATGTAAGAAGTCCCCTATAGAGGTGTGCCACTCAATTAAAAGTTCTTTCCTATAATTGCTTGATAACGATTTTTGTTGTTTAGGTGGATTTTTAATAAACCTTTTAACCATTTCTGATACCAGTTCAGGTTGGTCTAGTTGAATCATGTAAGAGGCGTCAGGAACGATATAATACCGAGCCTGTTTAATAAAGTTCAGATTAAAACTGAACACTTCGGGGGGATAAATTGAATCCTCTGCACCAGACATTAATAAAATAGGAAAATCGACTTGGGCTAAAGATTCCTTAATAGAGTCAGAGTTATCCAAGTTAAATAACTTATAATACAACTCTGGTTTAACCTTTTTATATGCATCTAGTAAAATCTCCTTTTTTTCTTCTGTAGTTTTATAACAGATAATGTTGATCATCTTTTCAGCCAAACTCAATAAAGATATTTCATCTGATTGAGATTTCTCCCTTTTAATTATTTGATTCACTAAACTATTAGGGAAATTTATCGGCACACCAACTAAAATGAGAGATTTTAAATTAAGTTGACTTGCAGCCTGTATTCCGACATATCCTCCAAGCCCTTGTGCAAAAATATGAAAATTGCTGATATCTAATTCCTTGATCAAGAGTCTTAAATCTTGAGCAAGACTATCAAAAGTGATTGCTCCATCTGTTTCGGAGCTCTTGCCATGTCCCCTTAAGTCGTAAGTTAATATATTAAAGCTTTCGTTGAGGTAAGGAATGATATAATTCCATGTACGGTGATCATGGCCGAGGCCGTGAATGAATATTAAGGTATCTGCAGAGGCGTCATTAGTAGATTCAATCCATTTGTAATAGATGCTTTGTAAATCGAACTTATGAGTCATTAGGCTCATCCTTGTAACATTAATTAGTAATATTATTATATAACTCTCTTGAAAATTTGTCTATTTCTACCAAAATACATGTGTTATGGGAGAAAAGGAAAATCGCAACGTCTTCAAAACTTTCTACCTCAAGTTAAAGAAACAATAGTCCCTACAAAGAAAGATTCGCATAAATTAAGTCCATAGTTCACACAGAAACCCTAATCAATCAAATTGGTTAGGGTTTCTGTGTGATTCGACAAAATCATTATCCTATCTATTTCTAAGTTCGAATGTTTCGTATTGCGAAGTATAGCCAGTCCTGTAATACATTTTTAAAAAAGTTTTTAGAATATTTTTAAGTTTTATCACAACTTTCTACAAATTTCGATAAAATTAGACAAAATAACAAAAAATTAGAACTATTTATAATATTGAAAAAACTTAAAAAGTTTGTTTATATAAATACATGGTATAAATTCTCGAAAATCTCTCTAATAAATTATTTAAGGCAAGCATAGTTTTTAAGAGAGGAATATAGTACATATTTCGTATCCATAAAACAATTTTGGGGTGTTGCTAGGTGACAAATGAGACGGTATTAGATGTTAAAGATCTAAAAACTTACTTCTTTTTAGATGATGACAAAGTGGCAAGAGCAGTAGATGATGTGGATTTAACAGTTAAGGCCGGTGAGACAGTAGCATTAGTTGGGGAGTCGGGCAGTGGTAAGAGTATCACCTCATTATCTATTATGCAGTTGATTAATAAACCCGGAAAAATTGTAGATGGAGAAGTTAGCTTACTTGGACGAAATCTATTAACTTTATCAGATAAAGAAATGACTAAAATTCGTGGTAATGATGTCGCGATGATTTTTCAGGAGCCAATGACTGCGTTGAACCCTGTATATACGATAGGAAACCAAATTACCGAAGTGCTGAGAAAACATAAAAAGATGAGTAAGAAGCAGGCAAGACAGCGTGCGATTGATTTATTAAAATTAGTTGGTTTTCCGAGGGCAGACCAGACTATTGATGAGTATCCTCACCAGTTATCAGGTGGAATGAGGCAGCGTGCGATGATTGCGATTGCTATCTCCTGCGATCCCAAGTTATTAATAGCGGACGAACCCACAACCGCACTAGATGTGACAATTCAGGCCCAAATCCTGGATTTAATGAACGAAATGAAAGCTAAGCTGAATATGGGACTCTTATTGATTACGCACGATTTAGGTGTCGTAGCCGAATATGCTGATCGAGTTCTGGTAATGTATGGTGGCCAAATAGTTGAAGAATCACCTAAAAAGGTACTTTTTAAAGACCCTAAGCATCCATATACTGAAGGGCTATTAGAGAGTCTACCAAGTATATATAAAGAAGAAGATAGATTGGGAACTATTCGAGGAACGGTTCCGCCAGCGCATAGTTTTCCTGAAGGTTGCCGTTTCTCAAGCCGATGTCCGCATGCCATGGATCAATGTTTTAAATCTAATCCAGAGATTATACATTTAGATCATGATCACGCGGTACGTTGTTACTTATATTCAAAGGATGATTAAGGGGGCTAACCATGGCGACTGTTGAAGAAAAAGATCTTATTCAAACTGAACAACAAACGTTAGTAAGAGTGGAAAACTTAAAAAAGTATTTTCCAATCAAAGGCGGGGTATTAAAGCGCACTATTGGTCATGTCAAAGCTGTTGATGGTGTCACCTTTGATATTAAACAAGGAGAAACATTGGGGATTGTTGGTGAGTCAGGATCAGGTAAATCAACGTTAGGTCGTGCCATTCTTCGGTTACTCGAGCCAACTGATGGAAAGATTCTTTTTAATGATCAGGATATTACTCATTTGAGGAATAAAAAATTACGTCCAATAAGAAGAGATATGCAGATCGTTTTCCAAGACCCTTTTGCATCTCTGAACACAAAGATGAGTGTAGAACAATTAATTGAAGAACCATTGATTATTCAAACGGACATGAACAAAAAAGAGCGAAAAGAACTTGTTAACACTTTGTTGGAAAAAGTAGGGTTAAGAGCCAGCGATCGTATGAAATACCCTCACGAATTCTCTGGTGGACAGCGTCAACGAATTAGTATCGCTCGAGCACTAGCAATTAATCCTAAATTTGTAATTGCAGATGAAGCTGTTTCTGCTTTGGATGTTTCCATTCAAGCTCAGGTTCTGAATTTGATGGATGACCTTCAAGATGAATTTGGATTAACATATCTATTTATTTCACATGATTTAAGCGTGGTTAAGCATGTCAGTGATCGTGTAGGTGTTATGTACCTTGGAAGGCTAGTAGAGGTGGCTCCTAAAAAGCCAATCTATGAAAACCCTCTACATCCTTATACACAGGCACTTCTTTCTGCTATTCCAGATACTAATGTAGACGTTGAACGCGAAAAGATAAAGTTAGAAGGGGATTTACCAAGTCCTTCTAATCCGCCGAGTGGTTGTGCTTTTAGAACAAGGTGTCCAATGGCACATGAGAGGTGTGCAGAAGTTAGGCCTGAACTTCAACATAAAGGTGATGGTCATTATGTCGCCTGTCACTTATATGATGAAGAATAATATTTTCTTACATACTTTTAGGGGGTGATTAGTGGGGAGGGAGCCACGATAGTTGGTTAAATTGTTTCTCGAAATTATTAAAGGGGGATTGAGTTTGTTGAATAAGAAATTTTGGTATTTGTTAATTGTTTTAACTTTATTTGCATTTTTGTTAGTGGCTTGTAATTCAGATTCAGGAAATGAAGAACCTTCAGATGAAGACGATCAAACAGAAGAGCCATCAGATGAAGATAGTGATGATGGTGGCGAAGATTCTGGCGAAGACGATGGTGGAGAAACGGCTAGTGATGAGCCGAAATCAGGTGGAGAACTAGTAGGTGCAATGGACACAGCACCGGCGGGAGTTTACAACCCAATTTTCTACTCAGAGGCTTATGAGGCTAATATTCTTTCATTTACACATGAAGCATTAGTTTCTCAGAACGGATCACTCGAGTTTATTCCTCAGCTGGCAAAAGAATGGAAAACGAACGAAGATCAAACGGCGATTACCTTCCAGTTAGAAGAAGGTGTGAAATGGCATGATGGTGAAGAATTTACAGCAGAAGATGTTGTATTTACTTACCAGACCATTGCTGACCCAGGATACACAGAAGCAGGTGGTATCCGTACTGAGTATGTAACACCTCTTGTAGGGTATGAAGAATACGTTGCAGGTGAAACGGATGAATTCCAAGGTGTTACGGCAGATGACAAATATACGGTAACATTCCACTTTAAAGAGCCGAATGTAAACCCGTTATACTACTCTAGTTTCACGATTATACCTAAACACATTTTTGAAGACATACCTGTCTCAGAAATGCCAAGTCACCCAGCGACTTTAGATGCTGGAGAAGTTATTGGTACTGGGCCATTTGTTTTCAGTGATATGGTCGAACGTGAACAATATGTTCTTACTAGAAATGATGATTACTGGAACGGCAAGCCTTACCTTGACAAAATTACTTGGAAGGTTGTAGACCAATCGGTTATTACTAGTTTATTAGAAACTGGTGAGATTGATTTCGTGGCAGACCCTAACGGTGTGCCGGCTGCTGACTATGATATGGTAGCGGGATATGACAATATTGAAATGATGGAACAAACGGACTTTGGTTATCAGTTAATGGGCTTTAAACTGAACTATCGTACGACAGAAGATGCTGAGTCGGGAACTATTAACCCAGACAATTGGATTGAAAACCCTGATGTAGCTGATCAACAAGTTCGTCAAGCTATTGCTTACGCGATTAACCGACCAGGCCTTGTTCAAGGGTTATTACATGGTCATGGTAGTGTAATTAATGCGCCAATCGCGCAACAATTCTGGGCATATACAGAGGATGTTCCTCAGTATGAATATAACCCAGACACAGCTGCTCAAATGTTAGATGAAGCAGGTTATGTAGATGCTGATGGTGATGGATGGCGTGATACACCTGAGGGTGAAGAGTGGATTCTAGATTTAGCATACCCAACAGGTAACAAAATTCGTGAGAGATCAGCGCCTATTATTGAAGAGAATCTTGAAGAGATAGGGATTAATGTAAATCTTGGGCAGGCGAGCGAGTTTTCTGCTTATATTGAAGATATTATGACCAACGATGACCAAAATCCAGAAGTAGATTTATATCTTTTAGGTTGGTCTCTAGGTAGTGGAGATCCGGATCCGAACGGTCTTTGGAATATTGAAGCAGCTTACAATATTTCACGTTGGAACAACCCTAAATCAGATGAGTTAATCAACAAAGGTCTTAAAACACCTGAAGCATTTGAACAATCGTTCCGTGAGCAAGTTTATGCAGAATGGCAAAATTTATATGCAACAGATTTACCAGCTGTATTACTTTATGCACAAAACAAAATCTATGCCTATAACGAACGTTTACAAGGTGTAGATCCATTACCATATAGCTTCATTAATAATCCACACTTATGGTGGGTAAATGACGCTCAATAATTTTTAGCCTTTAATATTTTGAGGGGTATGCGTTAAAACGCATACCCATCCCCTTTTTTGAACAGGGAGGTTATGTAAATGTATAAGTATATTATTAGAAGAATACTAATTTTTGTTCCGATGCTTTTCGCATTATCTGTGGTCGTTTTTGCTTTAGCCAAAGCAGCCCCTGGTGACCCTTTTACTACGATGCTAGATCCAAATGTTGACCCCGAAGTTTATGAAGAAAGAAGGGAAGCGGAAGGGTTAAATGATCCATTACCTGTTCAATATTATCACTGGATTTGGAGTACTGTACAAGGGGATTTTGGTGAGTCACTCATTTATAATGGTCGACCTGTTTTAGATTTAATTAGTGCGAGATTTTTAAATACGATTTATTTAGGCCTAGTGGCATTATTTTTTACAATTATTGTTGCTATTCCAATTGGAATCTACTCAGCTCGTAATCCTTATTCATGGTTAGATTATTTTGCGACTGGTTTTGGTTTCTTTGGTTTGGCTATACCTAACTTTTTCTTTGGGTTATTAGCTATTTATTTCTTCTCTATCAAAATGGGCTGGTTTCCGTCACAGGGAACCATTAGTGGGACAGATGTAGCGGGTATGCAGGAGTTTTTTGATCGGTTACATCACATGATTTTACCTGGTATTACATTGGGATTAGCAGGTACAGCTACATACATGCGTTATATGCGTTCCGAAGTATTAGATGTATTGGGCAGTGACTATATACGAACGGCTAAAGCCAAAGGTATGACGAATCGAAATGTATTGTATAAACATACATTGAGAAACGCATTAATTCCAATTATTACGCTAATGGGATTTGAATTTGGTGTTTTAATTAGTGGAGCAGTTATTACTGAACGAGTTTTTAATTACCCTGGTCTAGGTACGTTATTCCTGCAAGGGGTTATTAACCGCGACTATCCAATTGTGATGGCGTTAGCTCTGATATTTGGTGTCTTTATTTTAGTGGGTAACTTATTGGCGGATATCTTCTACAGTGTTGTAGATCCGAGAATTCGTTATGATTGAGGTGAGTAAATATGGATAAAGAAACACTGAACACACCAAATATTAATGCGGTTAAAACAATTGAGGACAATTCGGAACAAAACATAAACGGTAAAAAACCGCAAAAAAGTAAAAGTCCCTTTCAATTAGCTTTAAGAAGATTTTTGAAGAATAAATTAGCTGTTATTGGGGTATTCACGTTAATTGTAATTATTGCTGGGTCATTAAGTGCCCCGCTATTGACTGACCATAGCCCGACCAAAAGTAATTTGCTGATGGTAGAACATCCACCAAGTGATGAACACTTATTAGGTACAGATCAATCAGGCCGAGATAATTGGTCGAGATTATTATACGGCTCAAGAATTTCGTTAATTGTCGGCTTTAGTGCCATGTTTTTTACTTTAATCATTGGTATTATTCTTGGCTCAATTTCGGGTTATTACGGTGGCAAGATTGATAATATTATTATGCGATTTACTGATTTAATTTTAGCCTTACCTTTCTTAGTTTTGGCACTGACAATCATGGCGATTGTTGATGATATTTCTGTCTCGTTATTCGTCACGATTATCGCTTTAGTAAGCTGGCCAAACTTAACGCGTATCATAAGAGGTTCGTTCTTATCGTTGAGAGAACAAGAATTTGTCTTGGGAGCCAAAGCAATCGGTGCATCGGACATGCGTATTATCTTTAGACATATGATTCCTAATATAATGGGTCTCATCGTCGTAAATGCTACGTTAATGGTAGCGGTCATGATCATTGTAGAATCGGGTTTGAGCTTTATTGGGATGGGAATTCCGCAGCCTCAACCGACGTGGGGTAATATGTTAACAGAAGCATTAAGTGTTCGAATATTAACTCAACATTGGTACGCCTGGATTCCGCCAGGTTTATGTATCCTTATCACAGTTTTAGCCATTAATTTTATCGGTGACGGCTTGCGTGATGCATTTGATCCAAAAAGTAATCAACGATAATCCTGCTGGTTTTCCAGTAGGATTTTTTTCATATTTAAGCCTCCTTGTCCATATATTGAGTTGAGGAGGTTTGCACATGAAGCGGTTAATATACCTGGTTTTATGGTTGATTTGTTTTATTCTCTTAGTTTATTTGTTGCGATACCCTGTTCCTTCACTTTCTGAACCTTCTGATGTCGTGATGCCTCTTGTTGGTAAAGTAATCGTTCTGGATCCCGGACATGGTGGGGTGGATGGTGGAGCGGACTATGGTGATGTCAAAGAAAAATCCATTGTATTAAATACAACCATTTTCTTGAGGGATTATTTAAGACAAGCAGGTGCTGAAGTTCACTTAACTCGAGAAACAGATAAAGACTTAGCTCCAAAAGATATGAAGGGTTATTCTAAACGTAAAGCATATGATATTCGAAAGCGTGTAGATTTTATTAAGCATCACGATGCAGACATCATCGTTAGCCTCCATCTAAATTCCTTAGTCAATGAACGATGGAAAGGCGGTCAGACTTTTTATTACCCGGGTGATACGAATGAGGCGCTCGCAAAGGCCATTCAGGAAAGGATTCGAGAGGTAACCGAAACGAATCGCCAAGCTTTTTCAACTTCAAATATATACATCTTGAAAAAATCAGAAACAACGGGAGCGTTAGTTGAGTTAGGCTTTTTATCTAACGCACAGGAACGAAAAAGATTATTAACGGAGGATTACCAAAGAGAGTTAGCGTTTGCGGTTTATCAAGGTATTGTTGAGTACGTACACGGTGAACAAATAACCAGTAATCAATCTAACTGAGATGTTATTAATTTTATGTTATACTAGCGATTGAAGTTAGTAGAACTCGTCTTGGGCGAGTTTTTATAAACATAAAATTGACCAACAAAGGAAGGTGTATGGTTTGATTACTGAAGACCGTATTAAAGAGTTATTGAATCCGGTAAAGGATCCTCATATACATAAAACATTTGAGGAAACAGGTGCCATTGAGAATATAAAAATTAAAGAAGATAAGAATCATGCAAGTATCAAAATTGCATTAGCGGAACCTAATTCGGCTGAACAAATGCAATTACAACAAGAAATTGTAGGCATGCTGAAAAAAGAAGGTGTAGCTACAGTTGGTTTACGCTTTACAGAATTACCAGAAGAAAAGCGTGAAGAATACGTAAGCGCAGCTAACGAAGAAAAAGAAGCGAACCTGATCGGACAAACCGGAACTAAGTTTATTTCAATCGCAAGTGGTAAAGGTGGCGTAGGTAAGTCTACTGTTACCGTTAACTTGGCAGTTGCTCTTGCTCGTTTAGGTAAAAAAGTCGGCATTGTTGATGCGGATATTTACGGTTTTAGTGTTCCAGATATGATGGGGATTGAAAACCGCCCACAAGTTCGTGGTGAAAAAATTATTCCAGTTGAGCGCTTTGGTGTACAAGTTATTTCGATGGGATTCTTTGTTGAAGATAACTCCCCAATCATTTGGAGAGGTCCAATGCTTGGTAAAATGCTTACGAGCTTCTTTAAAGAAGTAGAGTGGGGCGACTTAGATTACTTACTATTAGACTTACCACCGGGAACAGGTGATATTGCTTTAGATGTTCAGGATCTATTACCTTCATCTAAACAAGTAATCGTTACAACTCCTCACCCAACTGCGGCATTTGTAGCAGCGCGTGCTGGTCAAATGGCGCTAAAAGCAGACCATGACATTATTGGTATTGTAGAGAATATGTCTTACTTTGAAAGTGCAATTACTGGTCAACGTGAATATGTATTTGGTGAAGGCGGAGGAGACAAGTTAGCTGAAGTACTGGATACGGAAGTGCTTGGCCGTCTACCATTACAACAACCATATGATGAAGAAGATGTTTTTGCTCCAGGAGTTTACCAAGAAGATCACCCAACAGGTAAAATTTTCTTAAATATTGCTAATAAGCTTACCAAACGTGCGAAATAAGATAAGAGCTGTCCTTTTTTGAAGGACAGCTCTTAATTTTTTATGATCCGCCACCGCCACCTGATGAGCTACCTCCGCTTTGGCCGCCACCGCCACCACTTTGTTGCTGTTGATCTTGGCCTTGGCCGCCGCCTTGGGATTTCTGCTGTTCTTCAGCCGCTTTTAATAAAACTTCTGTCATTCTCGCTTTAAAAAGCGGACTGTTAAGCGTTTCTTGAATGGTTTTCTCTAAATGCTCACGGAACTGCTGACTTTTTAAAGCGGACTGCAACATTTTCTGCATTTCTTCATTTTGAAACAATTGAAGCATTTGGGCTTGATAAGTTGAGTCATTCATCAGCCCTTTAATTAACTTTTCATTGGCTTCCTTGGTAGCTTGGACATAAGTTTGAACAAAGGAAGGGTCTTCGAACATTTTTGTCCAAAACTCTTTCCCTTTTTTCTCGTCAGTTAGTTGTTCAACTGATTTCTTAACGACGTCTGAATTAATCACTAGCTGTTGTTTCATTTCTTCTTCGGTTAAAATTTCTTTAACAGCTTTTTTACCATCATCAGTCTTTAGTATATCAACAACCATTTTCTTGGTGGCTTCATACTCCGGACTTTGTTTTGACTGTCCACCACCTTGAGTACAGGCGGTTAAAAGCATAATAAATATTAATATTAAAATATGTCGTGTTTTCATAGAAGACGACTCCTTTAGGAACACATTCATTTATAATAAGAAAATACATTAATTCTTAAAAATTAACCTATATATTTGTTAATATTAGATGGATGTGAAAAAATATACACAATTGAAGACAGCAAATAAAGGCAATTAATGATAAAATGCAAATGGATTGAAATGTTTAGGGGGAAATGTAGTGACAGTTAGAAAATGGTTAAAGTTTTTCTTTACGTGTTTAATAATCGGAGCTTTAACGACAGTCATCACAAGTTTCTTTGTACAACCTGATGCTTATACGCCATTTTTGGATCCGATTAATTTATGGGAACTAATCGGAGCATTATTTTGGTTTATCGGTTGGGGACTGGTTTACAGTGTGATTAGTCAAATGGGCTTCTTTGCATATTTAACGTTACATCAGTTTGGACGAGGCTTTTTCGGATACTTTTGGAAGCACGCTCAAATCTTGATTATCTTAATTGTTTTGTTTGATCTGGTCTATTTAAGATATACAAGAGCTGATGAACCAAACAGTATTTTATCTTATATTATTATCGCAGCGGCATTAACGATTTATTCTTATATTATCGCTAAAATAAAAGCGAAAGAAACACACCCGCGTGCTTTCTTGCCAGCATTATTTTTTATGATTGTTGTAACTACATTAGAGTGGATTCCAGCATTGAATGTTGGGGAAGCCGAATGGATTGGACTCATGATCGTTCCTTTATTAGCTTGTAATACTTATCAATTATTAACCTTACACCGTATTGTAGGTTTTAATGAGGGACCAACAAAAGAAGCGAAATAATGAAAGGTAGCCTTATAATCAGGCTACCTTTTTCTATTCTATAGGGGTAAGTTTAATTCTAGCTGGTGAAAGAAGTTCAGAAACAGTCGTAAATTTATAACCTTCATTCCGCTTTTGGTCGATTAACTGGCTAATCGTTTCAGAGGTTGCTGTTAAATCATCTTGTGCTTGAAACAAAATTATATCACCGTTAGATAATTGATCAGCTAAATCTTTACTTTTTTGATTAACATCTGTTTTTTGATCTATTCCTGCAAAAACACTCCAAAATACAGTTCGGTAACCCAAACTGTTTATATGTTGAACAACATTCTGATTATATTTATTTTCAGGAGGGCGGACTAATGTTAATGGTTCATAATTTAACTTTTTTAAGGTTCGCTCACCATTTTGGATATCTTCAGTAATTTGTTCTAAATCTAATTTTTCATAAGGATCACTGTAAAACCCTAAAAGACCAACTTCATGATTTTCTTCTATAATTAATTCGGCGATGTCTTCATTTCTTAACGCCCATTCACCATTAATGAAGAAAGTAGCTTTTACTTTTTTACCCTTTAATACTTCTAACACTTCAACAATGACATCATCACCCCAAGCAACATTAACTGTAAGGGCAATTTCTTTTTCATCTTTTAAACTTTTAGTGATTCCGCCTGTTTGTTGGGCGTTAGAACCTGGTTGAAAAACATATACTGAGGAAAGTTGAAATGATAAATATACTACAAATCCAACTAAAATAAAAAAGATCCATTTCTTCCAGCTTGTCCAATTTAATACATAGAACATATTCAACCCAACCTTTTTTAAATTTCTTGTTTAAAAGTTATTGCTATATGGTAATTCTTTAATATATATGACCCTTAATAGAATTTTAGAAGGATAACAGCTAATAAACTTTAAAGTAATGGACAAAATGAGGGTACAATGTTTTATAGCATGAATAAGGATGTGAGTAGGTTGTTAGGGTTAATGATTACTGAACAAGAACAGAAAGAGATTGAGTATCTACTTAAAAGAGAGATGGATGAACTCTTATATGACTTTAATTATCAAGACATGGACAAGCAAGTAAAAGAAGCCATTAAAGAACGTTACTCTATATTGTTTAATATTTTCAGAAGAATGGCCAACCACTCATCATGTTTAAACTATACTCCTAAGAAAAATTTCCCCCGAGTTAAATAGTAAGTAATAAAAGGAGCTGGCAAAGGGAAGTCCAGCTCCTTTTAATGTAGGTTATAGGCATGATTTTAATGAGTTGCTTAGCACCTAAAGATTTGATGCTAATATTATAAAAATTCTTAATAAATAAAATTACAATAAACGTATTGTCATGAATTAAATGCTGTGATACTATAAATTTTGTCGTCAAAACAACGGCGATAAAACAAGTTAAAAAATGATTTAAAAAAGTTATTTAAAACTTGTTGACATCTTATCAGCCCTATGATAAATTTAATCTCGTCGTCAAAACACGACACTGATTTTGAACCTTGAAAACTAAACAAAATAGCCTGTCGTCAATTCGGTAACTTTCAACGGTTGGTGGAAAGTTACTAAGACGAAACAAACAAGCCAATCAAACTACTTTTATGGAGAGTTTGATCCTGGCTCAGGACGAACGCTGGCGGCGTGCCTAATACATGCAAGTCGAGCGCGGGAAGCAGACTGAATCCTT
>NZ_SOPW01000014.1 GCF_004402015.1 Filobacillus milosensis | reverse complement strand
ATTTTGCATTTTATACTTCATATAAGAGTTCCTCCTAAGAATTGGTTTACTTGTCTATAATCATCTTAGCGAGGGACTCTTTTTTTATCAAACTTGAAATTTAACGCTCTACAGGAATGCTAACCTGCCCATATTTGATCACTAAGCAAAGTCCTTCTTGAACTAACGCCTCCATTAGCTTAATAAGATTTTATAAGCCCCTTAAGCCCCTATTTGTATTAAGCCATTCATCTCTATTCCAATCAGCATCCATTCCTCCCAATGGTGGAAAAGATAATTTACCATCATTAGATTGAACAATCCCTAATAAAACCGTACCTTCAATTAGAAATCGCCATGAATTTATTTGTATAATGTCTAAAATATGAAATGCAATATCAGGGTGTTTCTTTGTGAAAATATCATAGTTCCTAAATGCTAATACAAAGCCTTTATTTTTAGGAATCATATCAGATAAACAATCATTGAAAGCATCTAAATTTTCACCATAATACTCTGGAAATTCAAGAGTTTTGGCTAACTCTTTATGATAATTATCTTTCTCCCATATAGTGCAATCAAATGTATGTATATCAAAACCTTCTAATCTTAGTGCCTCTATATATTTTTTTCATAAATGCTGTTATTCCAAAACAGAGTAACGCTTCCATCCTGCATTAGATCCTTCCAGAATTCTTTTGCCATTTTGCACCTCCAACATATTCCTTCTTCAACTATCCTGCCCCGTTCGTAATATAAGGTTAACCAGATCATTCTGGTTGACCATTTTTTATATGGTTTTATTATAACAGTAGCCGGGGTAGAACGTAACTGCCCGTGGGGCATTGACCCCGTAAAGTAAACAGTTCACCCCCTACTTGTAAAAACATGATTTAGCTGGTTGGGACATGATCCCGTTTAACAAGCGAAGCTGTGATATTACAAGATTGGTTAGGGGCACCGGCGAAAACTATTTAGGGAGGAGATATTTAATGGATCCAGTCGTAGGTCTGGATGTATCTAAAGGGGAAAGCCAGGTTCAAGCATTTCTGGACAAGAAAAAGCCTTACCGTAAAAGCTTTAGTATTGATCATACGCGTGAGGGATTGAGTTCATTATTAGAATTCCTAAAGCATTTGAAGGAACTAACAGGTCAATATCCTTCGGTCATTTTGGAGTCTACAGGGCATTACCATACGCCTGTTGTTCAATTTTTAGAAGAACATAATTATTTATTAATTATCGTTAATCCTTTGATTTCGTTTAGAGCTAAAGGCTCTAACCTAAGGAAAGTAAAAACGGATGCAGTTGATGCTTATGTTCTCTGTGAGCTTTATTATAAAGAAGAGTTAGACTCCCACAAAAAGAGAGGGATAAAGCTATTAAACTTGCGTAACCTCACAAGGCAGCATGAAAATATAACAAGCAACCACATGCAAACAAAATTACAATTTCAAGCTGTATTGGAACAAGTATTCCCAGAATATAACGGGGTATTTGGAGACCTGTATTCAGATGTGTCCTTAAGGACACTACAAGAGTTTCCTGCATCAGAAGATATATTAAATACTAGTGAAAATCAGCTGGCAAATCGAATCTCTAATTTATGTACAAGTCGTTCACAAAAATGGGCTTATGAGAAGGCACAAAAACTTAGGGAAGCTGCAACTCGTAATCCATTTAAAAAGACAATCTATCATAGTCACCTGTTGAGTTTGGAGTTGTATATAGATATGCTTCTTCAATTCAAAGAGCATCTATCAAAGTTGGAGGCTCAGATAGATGCCCTAGCTAAAGACATTGAAGAATATAAGGTAATCCAATCTATTCCTGGAATTGGTGAAAAGATTGCCGCCACAATCATTTCAGAAATAGGTGAAATAGATCGGTTTAATCACCCTAAAAAACTTGTAGCATTTGCCGGTGTCGATCCTAGCGTATTTGAATCTGGCAGATTCTCCGCTACGAGAAACCGGATTACAAAAAGAGGTTCTAGTAGATTAAGACATGCCTTGTATTTAGCTGTTCGGTGTGCCATACGTGATAAACGCAAAACCAAAACAAGCAAAGAAACATTCCCTCGCAACAAAAAGTTAAGGGAATTTTATGATAAAAAGCGTGAAGAAGGAAAGCCTTTTAGGTTAGCTGTTATTGCCTGTGTAAATAAGCTTTTACATTGGATATTTGCCTTACTCAAAAACAAAACGACTTTCCAGGATATAGCTTAATAAACAGATTGTAATTCACTATATATAACTAAAATATACAAAACCTTCCAACATATTGGTGGAAGGTTATTTGGCATGCACAAATTTAGTATATCATATGTTTTTTTAGATTTTTATTAAAAAAAGTTGACAAACTATTAGCTGGTTTACTTTAAGTACAATCCTTCACAAATTTTGTAATATATTATATAAATTTTAACATATTTTTCTATTTATCCTTCGTTTAATTTCAGCTCTGAACAAATTCCTTGATGAATTAACATCAAAAATAAAACACGTGATTCCAGTGCGAATCACGTGTTAAATAAAATATTTATCGTTATGACCCTGCCTCTTAACGGCACCCGTTATAGTCACAGTTACCTTTTTTATGTCTGATCATATTTATTAACTTCATATAAATCAATTAACTCTACATCTGGGTGATTATCCTGGAACCAACGCAAGGCAAAGTCATTCTTGAACAATACGACATTGTTGCCTTCACGGTCTTGTACAAGCATGTTTCGTTCATCAAACAGAGCCGTATTGACCTTTTCTTCATTCAACCACCTTGGTACACGCTCTCCAATCGGTTCTAAGAGGACTTCCGAATTGTACTCGTTTTGCATGCGATATTTAAATACATCAAATTGAAGTTCACCAACTGCACCTAAAATGTAGGATTCTGTCTTATATTTTTTAAACAGTTGAATGGCTCCTTCTTGAACGAGTTGCTCTATACCTTTCTTGAACTGTTTAGACTTCATCACATTTTTAGCTGTTACCCTTTTATACTGTTCTGGTGGGAATTGAGGTAATTCATCATATTCAAATAATTCCTTACCTTCAAGTAGCGTATCTCCTATTCGATATACATTTGGATCATATATTCCAATAATATCTCCTGCATATGCTTCTTCAATATTGTCTCTTGATGAAGCAACAAACTGTTGTGATTGTGATAAATTAATTGTTTTTCCTGTTCTGGCTAACTTAACACTGATTCCACGTTCAAATTTCCCAGAACAAACTCTTAAAAATGCCACTCGATCTCGGTGTTGTGGATTCATATTGGCCTGAATTTTAAATATAAATCCTGAAAAATCAGGGTTACCCGGTTGAACCACGCCCTCAGTCGTTTTTCTTGGTGCAGGTGGTGGAGCCATTGAAATAAAGGTATCAAAAAACGTTTGAACACCGAACGGAGCTAATGCACTTCCGAAAAATACGGGCGTTTGTTCGCCTTTCAGAACTTGATCAATTGAAAACTGATCACCTGCTTCATCTAGTAACGCCACCTCATCTTGTGCTGTTTTAAACTCGTCGCTGGACACTAATTCTTCATATTCTGGCTTCTTAAGTTCATCATATGGAATAAACGTCTCTTGTTCATTGCCGCTATAATGAACAAACTGATTGCCATCACGATCAAAAATACCTTGGAATCGTTTCCCCATACCAACTGGCCAGTTCATAGGATACGTTTCAATGTCTAATAATTCTTCAATTTCTTCTAATAAATCAAACGGTTCTCGCCCCTCACGGTCTAATTTATTTATAAAAGTAAAAATAGGAATGCCTCGCATACGACAAACTTTAAATAGCTTTTTCGTCTGAGCTTCAATCCCTTTTGTTGCATCAATAATCATCACTACACTATCCACTGCTGTTAATGTACGGTACGTATCTTCACTAAAATCCTCGTGACCTGGTGTATCCAGTATATTCACTTGAAGTCCTTTATAAGGGAAGTTCATCACACTTGATGTCACAGAAATACCACGTTGCTTTTCAATTTCCATCCAATCTGATGTCGCAAATTTTCCAGATTTCTTCCCTTTAACCGTTCCGGCCGAACGAATTAAGTTACCAAATAATAACAACGTTTCTGTTAATGTTGTTTTCCCCGCATCAGGGTGTGAAATAATCGCAAACGTTCGACGCTTACTCGTTTCTTCTTGTATTGACATAATAAAAAATCCCTTCTATTCATTAGTATTTTTTTATTTAACGGGATTTTAACTTACATGTTATGATTCTCCTTCTTCTCTAATTTCACTTTACCAATATACTACATCACACTATAAAATTCACTCTTTAAAAGGTCTATTTTTCATCTTTCTTCATTTGACCTAATAGACTATAGTAATTAGAAAATTTAAGGAGCACACCAAATGAAAAGTTTATTTTTTATCGTTTTAGGTGTAGTGGCAGGAGTAATTACGACAATATTGTTATTAAATTATTTAGGTCAAAAATCTATAGAAGATGCTACTAATTATTCTCAAGATTTGCCTAATGTAGTTGAAACCTCGAACCAAAAATCATCAAAGGAAATTATCCAAAACGACACTGAAGAAGCTGAGGAAGAAGAAGCAGATACCGGTGAAGATAAAGATGAATCAACATCATCTAATCAGGAAGAAAAAAGTCAATTAACTGATGAACAAATCATTCTAGAATTATCAGAGCAAATTGTTAATGCTTTACACAATAGTGATATGAACACCCTAGCTTCTTTTGTGCATGGTACAGAGGGGCTCTTATTTTCGCCATATATCTATATTCAACCTAACTCACAACAGTTCAATCAAGGCGATATTCCAACGTTATTAAACAATACAAATATCTATAACTGGGGAACTGAGGATGGTACAGGAAATCCAATTGATTTAACTCCTCAAGATTACTTTAGTCGATATGTTTATAACAAAAATTATTCTAATCCAGATGAAATTAAGTATGACGAATATATTGAACGGAGCAGCATGATCAATAATATTTCTACCTACTTTAACAATGTACATGTGGTGGAATATTATGTGGAAGGACAAATGGATTTAGATTGGGGGAGCCTGAATTTAGTCTTTAAACAAGATAATAATGGGGACTGGAAATTGATCGCCATTGTTCATGATGAGTGGACAACATGATTGTTTGATCAGCTAGTCATTTTCTAAACAAACACCGTTAACCCAAAAAACTTATCTATTAATCTACAATTCGTACGTTTAATCTAAAATAATTCATGTTATTTCTAAAATTTAAACTGTTATTCCTAAAAATGTTAAAAAAAGCACCACCTTCATTAAAAACGAAGGTGGTGTTCTTAAGTTTCTTCTAATTCTTTTTCAGCTCTATAACTTAGCCGGTTGTGTTCATTTCCCCACTCAACTAAGTGAGTTAGCAAGTATTCTAAGTCGCGTCCGTAGTCAGTTAAAGAATACTCAACTTTCGGCGGAACTTCAGGATAAGATTTTCTGTTTATTAAACCATCTTCTTCTAACTCTTTTAGTTGCTTAATTAGGGTTTGATGTTTAATTAAAGGTATTTGTTTTTTAATCTCACCAAAACGTAGTGTACCACTAGTTAATTTATATAAGACGACAGCTTTCCATTTACCGCACACCACGTCTAGCGTCGTTTTAATGTTTTCTAAATCCTTGTCCATTTTCCCCTCGCCTCCTTGGTATATTAAAATATACCACTTTAAAACATTTTCTAATCCTTTAAAATGAATAGGAGAGACTTTTCTCACATATGAAAGGGGAATTACATGAGAAATATTGACTTAATGTCACAAGCTGGACAATTTATAATCGAGCATAAAAATGATATATTAGAGCATCTTCTTAATGAAGAGCATAGTACACAAATAAAAGGGCTACTTGGCCACCTAATCCTATTAATTGGAGACCGAATATCTTTTGGTGACCATGCAATTACTCAGGATGAAATTAAAAATAGTGGTTATGACATTCAATGTACGAATCATAGCAAGAAAACTTTTCTGGACTTTGTCAATATACTACCATCAGTCAATACATCGATTTGGGATGTTATTACCGAAAAACAACGAGAGAATGTCCTGGATTCTGATAGTAAATTATCATTAAATCAAGAAATTGAATCGACTATATTATGTTTTAATGCTGGTTTTGTAAGTGCAATTGTTGAAGAAGATTTAATGACTTAGGTGAAAGTCCTTCAAATTTAATGTAGTTTGCTTCCCAAGTAAATCATTTGCAATTTCTAACCCCAAGAATGGTCCGCTCGTTATTCCAGACGACCCCAATCCATTTGCGATGACTACATGTTCATTTTGAGGTAACTTACTGATAATCGGATGACCTGAAAAAGCATTCGGTCTAAATCCTACTCTCGATTCAATAAATTTTGCCCCTTCTAGCCCTGGAGCAAATTTAAAAGCAGTCTTTAAAATTTCATATACACCACTGGCAGTACTTCTAGAATCAAAATCTTCATTAACTTCATGAGCAGACCCCACGAAAACCTTATGATTTGAAAAGCCGACAATATATTTATTATTTGGCAGCATAATGGCTGGCCACTGAGATGGATCTTCATCAGGCACTTCTAAATGTAAGATTTGAGTTTTTTGAGAGCTCACTTCAATATTTATGCCAATTTGATTTAACAACTGCTGAGCCCATGCACCATTTGTAATAATAATTTTGTCGGCTTCAAATAGTTGATCTTTAACTCGAACTTTATTGCTCCCAATTAATTGTGCAGTTCCTTTCAATAGTTGTGCCCCATGTTTTTCGGCACCTTCCACAAGAGCTTGTCTAAATACATCACCATTAACTCTTGCGCCACCATTTACATGAACAGCTCCCATACGATCAGACATAAACGGCCACTGACGTTGGATGTCTTGTCCGCTTAAAATGGTTAAATCACCAATATCAGAAGCATCTTCACGCCTATTCTTTGCATCCTGCACCATTTTGTGAAGCTTATCCTCACTTTTATGTAAATGAATGGAACCCACTCGCCCATAACTCGTATTTGTAATTCCGTCTTTCTTCAGTTCATTGATAAGTTCAGGGTAGTACCTGGCACCATTTTTTATCACTTCATAAGCTTTTGGGTTATATTTTTGAGATAACCAAGGACTTACAATCCCTGCAGCTGAACGTGTTGCTTCTCCATAGTCTTTCTTGTCTACTAATATTACAGAGGCACCGTTTTTAGCCAAATGATAAGCGGTTGAAGCTCCGATAATGCCTGCGCCGATTACTATAAAATTCCTCAATAAGATTACTCCTTTTAGATATCCTTTAACTTCATTTTAAAGTAATTATTATTAGATTCATAATTAAAAGCCATACCATCATACATCATGGCATGGCTACTTAATCAATCAACATCAAACTAAAAACCCTACTTCTTTTGTGGTTTATTTAATAAATCTAATATTTCTTCAAAGGCTTCCTGATTCTTCTTAATTATTTGATCAACCCCATGTATTCCCTCACTAATTTGATTTGGTGGTTTTGTTAGATTATCTAGGTAACAGTACGTCATCAGCATATTCAATGTTTTTCTTTCTAACAAAAAAACACTATTGTCTTGTTTGTTGTTATCATTCAAGCCTTCCAAGTGTTTAGTAATACTATGAGAAATTAACTTATTAATGAGTTTCTCTCTCAGCCTTACTCATTTACTTCACCTCGGCTTTCAAACTGACCACTTACATTGATTTGATTAACAGAAGCTAACTCTTCACAGTGTTCTCATTAAGTTCATCTAGCTTTTGTTGTAGCTGTTTTTGACTCAAAGAAGTCTCACCTCAACAGTTAAGATTTTTAATAAATTTCTCTACCAACCATATGACTAGTTATTAGTCGATATTTCTATAATTTCCACAAAAAACAATAATAGCTATGCTTATTAAGGCATATAAATATTAAAAAAGTATTCACTAATTTTGGATATAAACTATTGAAAATCTATCACAATTTTAAATTGGTAAAATATTATAAATTAAAGGATGACGCTTATGGTTCAATTTAAATATTATAGTAATCGTCATTATGACTCAGAAAACAAGCTTTTCACTCGCAAAATAAGTCAATCGCGATCGACTAATAATATAGAAGATTTATGGATGAAACTATTTGAATATAAAGAGAAGATTTACTTGATAGAAAGGGTGATTAAACAGATGGAAGAAGGAAAAGAACCGAATAATGAACAGTTATCCTTAGAAGAATTAACAAAAGAAATAAAAATAATAAATCGATCGATAGAAGATATGCAAAACGATATAACCATTATTAAAGAACGAATAAAGAAAATTAACCTTAATGTCATAGTTGAAGAATTAAGTGACCTATTGAATGAACATCATAAAAATCAAGAAAAAAATATTCAAACATATCCTGTTCAAAGTACCAACAGACAAAATAGTTACCAACTAAAACCTCGTACGTCTGAATTTAGACAACTACAACAAATAATCTCTTCTTCAAATGTATCTAATTCTAAAAAAAAACTCTTATTAACAATCAACAAGAGTATTTAAATCCAATAAAAAGTCAAACACCACCAACTCAACAAGTTAATCAAACACAAGATAAAACTAAGAAGGATAAAAAACAAATTGACAACAAGCAATTACCAGATGGTAATAATTTAAATCATCAAATCAATAAAGTTGAAGCACATACTAATTTAGAACAGTCACCAAATCCAACACTAAGAAAGCCCAAACCGAAATCACCAATTCATTATAAAAAATTATCCCATAATAATGCCGGTAAGAAAATGACACATTCAGTAAAAAGTAAACCGAAAGAAAATAATAAATCTATAAATAAAACTAAAAGTCAAGTTAGTAAACATACGTCTAATCAAAGTATTCAACCTATTGATCAACAGATATACAGTAATTTTAATAATACAAGTCCAAATCAGAATAATAAAAAGAAGTTTAAAAATTTAATAACTTCTTTATTTTCCCAGGGTAAATAAAATGAAATCGGAAATAATATTACCTCAAATTTGTTATGACGAAATCATAAATCAATTGGATTCTAATCTACCATATGAAGCTTGTGGTTTTTTAAGTGGAAATTGTAATCAAATCAAAACTGTTTGGCCGTTAATTAATCAATTACAATCTAGTAATCGATTTTTTGTTGATAAAAAAGTGGTAAATATGACACTGGAACAAATTAATATCAAACAAGAAAAATTAATTGCAACCTATCATTCACATCCAACGACTTTACCTACACCCTCTTATTCTGACCTTAAAAATCATATGTCTAAAGATATTCTTATGATGATTGTTTCATTTAAATATCAAGATCCTATTATGAAATTGTTCAATATTGATAAAAATAATTATTTTGAATGCCTATTTCGTATTAAAACATGAACAACGTCCATTCTAATTAGAATATTGAAAATTATAATAACCTATCAAGACAAAAAAGGAGCTGTAAGCATGAAAACTTATAAGTCGAAAAATACTCTTAAAAGGATAAAAGCAGTCAATTCTTTCAACCATTCGATACAAAAAACTAGTAGAAAATCTACTAAAAAAAGTGACTGTGGGTGTAGTAAGTAAATAAATTCTTATATAGACCTAACTCCTCCTCAATATATGTTGGAGGAGTTAAATATTTTATAATTTTTTAATAGTTTGCTATTTTACAGAAATGTGTATTTTAATTAATTTTAACTAATTTTGTAAAAAATCAGCTCTTTAACTATCCACTAATCTATTATCTACATACCTTATGAATATATAAATTAATATAATTTATATAAATTTTGGAGGTGCAATATAAAAAATGAATAACAATTTTACTGGCGGTCAAGAGCTAGTCTGTATTAACACCACAAAAGTGTATGACTGGGTTATTAACGATGCTAACTTTGACTTAAATGTTACAGATTTAGATTTACCAGAAGACGAAGGGGTACAATTAACATGTGATGATATTGATACTGAATCAGTCACCTGTGAGGTTCAACCATCAGACCCCGCAATAGAAGAACTCAATAGAGAAACACGTACGTTTACAATTGGTGATGAAGACGTTGAACTACAGGTAGTTACTCTCCGAAAAAACTTTGAAGTTGTATTCACATTACCATTATTAGCTGGTGGATCTGCAGAGGTATCAGCCCCTTTCGCACGAAGTGAACAAGTAATACTATGTGCTCCTGATGATACTGAAATTGAAGTAACGTTTACTGAGCTCGATTGTTTCATAGTTGATCTTGAATGTGACCCTACCACTACTCCTAATAGTCTAGACGCTGTTGTGAATGTACGTCTGTGTCAAAGTATTCAATCAACATTCGATGTAACACTTGAATTAATAGCTGACTTCTGTCAACCGCGTGACATTTTATCATTCCCACCTTGCCCAACGCCAGCTATCCCAGAAACGTGTACATCTCTATTTCCAAACAACAACACACCAACAAACAATTAATTTTGTCGCCAAGATCAAGTAATTCGTTCGAACAACACTGGTTAAAAACAACAAACAAAAAATGTGTAATTTAAAGATCTATACGTTCTTAGGGAATTTAAAGTAATTTAACTATGCATAACCAATAATCCGTACTATGAATAACATTTATGATTCATAGTACGGATTAAAATTGTGAAGTGTAGTTTCGCAGATCATTACATTCTTAGCAAATATATCTAAATAAAACGAAAACTGTATCACATCACAAGGGATGTGATTTTTTTATGGAATTAAACTAACTAACTTTTTAAATTATCTAACCTGTATATCAGTTAAGCAAAATAACTATTAGTCTTACGATTTACAACATGTTCATGAATTAAATTTTTTTGCACCAAATAACAGCTTTCACCTATAATACTTAATAAACTTTCCATACGAGTAAATTAATGTAAAAAATATCGTTGACCAATTTTATTTTTTATATTTTATAATAAAGTGTCACGAACTTTTTAATTATTCGTCTTATTAAGTGAAAATTGATTTTCGGAGGACATTCGCATGCGAAGAAGTGAGATTATTTCCGATTGGTACCAACAATATCATAATGACGTATATAACTTCCTTGTGTATTACACTGGAAAATTGGATACAGAGGACCTTGTTCAAGAAGTGTTCATTAAAGCTCTGCATGGCATTGGTGGCTTTAATGGCGAGTCAAATCCAAAAACGTGGCTATTCAGTATTGCCAGAAACGTGGCAGTAGACGAAGCTAGAAAAAGAAAGCGACGTGGAATGGATCAAACAGTGACATTGGAGAATTCACCAGAACCACCAAATTATCAAACACCAGATACGATTTTGCAAAACAATGAAAGAAAAAGACAGATCTATGAATGTATCCAATCACTTAAATCAAATTATAAAGAGGTGCTTATTTTAAGAGGCATCAAAGAGCTGAATGTAGCTGAAACTGCTTCAGTTTTAGGTTGGACTGAATCAAAAGTTAAGACAACCTATTCAAGAGCCATCAAGGCTTTGCGCTTGAAACAAGGAGGATTGCACGATGAGTGATGATCAAAATCATAATCGTCCGTTGGAAGAAGAGTTGAATGAGTTTCCTAATTATGAAATGAACCCTAAAAAAGCTGATGAAATCTACGAGAACGTTCTCAACACTGCTCGGCAGATGGACATAAAAGACCAAAGGAGGAACACGATGAATAAAGTAGCAGTTGCTTTAACAAGTGTTGCTGCTGTAATTGTTATCGCTTTTGCATCGATAAATATGTTCGATCAAGTTTTCACCAATGAACTTAATGAAAGCAGTAGCACCGCAGAAAATAGTGCTGATGATGGTGGTTTCGATGCATCGAGTGAAGATTCAACTAACACTAATGAAGACTCTTCAAGTGACAATGCAGACACGCCAGAGCTCTCAGATGAAGAAATAATTAAACAACAAGCTGATGAGGTGATTAACCACATCGCTCAGAAGAACACGGAAGATTTATCTAAGATGGTGCACGAAGAAAAAGGATTGCTATTTTCACCTTACGTAAATATAAGTGAACAAGCACAAGTCTTTAATCTAGAACAAGTCGATAATTTCTTAAATGATTCTAAGACTTATACTTGGGGTACGCAAGACGGAAGTGGAAAACCCATTGAATTAACCCCTGCTGATTACTTTGAAGAGTATATCTATGACAGGGATTATAAAAATGCAGATGAAGTTCTTTACGATGAAAATAAAACTCGTGGGACGATGAAAAATAACATTAATGAGGTTTTTCCTAATTCAAAAGTGGTTGAATATTACATTGAACCCAGTGAAGAAGGCGGAATGGACTGGAATAGCTTGAACCTCGTTTTCCAAGAAAACTCTGAAGGTGAGTGGAAATTAGTAGCGATTGTTCACGATCAATGGACAATATAGAATATAAAGCATGTTGGATTATCACCAACATGCTTTTTTAGTTATTTCTCCACATTTAAACCTTTCACATTTATGGTAAAATATTCATCAGCCCTAATAAAAATTCAACTAGAACAGGAGTCAACATGGAAGCAAAAACACACATCATTTCATCCTTAACAATCGCTGCAGGCATCTCTAAATATTTCGCCATCCCATTTACTGCCGGTTATATTATCGGAACAGCAATTGGTAGTGTCCTCCCCGATTTAGATAAACGGGATTCCTTTATCGGTAAACGTTCATTTGGACTAGCCCGAATCATTCAGATGGTCTTTGGCCATCGCGGGTTTACACATTCGTTATTTTGCTGGGTACTGATCAGCATTATTTGTTTGAATTATCCTTCTGCTTTTACATACGGTTTGTCCATTGGCTACATCGGACATATTATTGGAGACTTTTTTTCAAACAGAGGTGTGCCCTTGCTTTACCCGATAATTAGAAAGCCTTTTAATCCAAGTTCATTCATTACCTATCGAACTGGTGGGACTTCAGAATCTTTAGTTTTAGTCGCTTCAATTATTATTTTACTCATCATGATATTAGATGGACCTTTGATTAATGAATTCGTGCAATCAATAAGAGAGAAATTCTAACTAATTAGATCCGACCATAAATGCCAAGGGAAGTCCATAGGTGGTTGCGATACCACTTTTACTTCTTCCTTTTTGGTTGGGTGTTCAATCGTCAATGAATGTGACCATAATGCGATTTGTTGGCCTGGTTTATTTACCTTCTCCCCATATTTTTGGTCACCATAAATTGGCCAGCCACGTGAAGATAGCTGAACGCGAATTTGATGAGGACGGCCTGTGTGTAAGAGAATATGAAGTAAGCTAAGCCCCTTGTTTTCCCCTAATAATTCATAATCCAACAGTGCCTTTTTAGCTTTTTTATTTTTATGAGAAGATGTATAGACCTTGTTTTCCTCTTTATTTTTAATAAGAAAATCTTTTAATTGATCTTTATGTTTATTAGGTCTTCGCCTCACTACAGTCAGATATTCCTTATCAAATACATTACGTCTAATTTGATCTGATAAACGAGATGCCGCTTTGGATGTTTTTGCAAAAACCATCACACCTCCAACTGGACGATCCAATCGGTGAACTAATCCTAAATAAACATTACCTGGTTTCTCATCTCTTACTTTTATGTAATCTTTAAGCGCTGTTAATAGATCTTTATCTTGTGATTGATCAGCTTGTACCGGTACATTAACTGGTTTTTCAACAAATAATAAATGATTATCTTCATGCAAAATTCTAATATCCATTCTGGTAACTCCTTTTTCAAGTATGCCCATAGAATATCATAATGCCCTATTAATTTTAATTTATTTGAGTCTAATCGTTTCTCGAAAAATTGTCGCAATGTTAAAATGATTTCGACATATACATTTGGGAGGAGACTCGATATGAACGATTATTTAATCGTGTTAAACAAAGATCAAGATACACTATCCGTTGTAGATTTGAAAAGTAAATCAGTCATGAAAACAATTGCTACGTCACACAACCCACATGAAGTAGTTGTGACGAAAGATGGTAAAAAAACTTATATTGCCTGTTCATTAGGTAACAAACTAGATATTATGGATAATAGTAGTTTTGAGATAATAAAAACGATCGAACACCCTGATTTCAAATTTCCGCATGGGGTTGATATTACGCAAGATGGTAAAAAGTTATTCCTGGCTTCTACCTTCTCTAGTAAAATTTTTGTAATCAATACTGAGACAGATGAAATCGAGAATGTTTTTCCGACCTATCAGAAATATTCTCATATGATTTCATTCTCACCAGATAGTCAAACTGTCTATGTACCAAATATCGCGAGTCATAATATTACAGAGATTGATGTAGAGAGTGAAAAGGTTGTGAATCATTTCCCTGTTGGAAAAGGTCCTGAAGGTGTCGCAGTTCATCCGAATGGCAAGCTTCTTTATGTTGCCAATCAAGAAGAAAACAATGTGATGGTCATTGATTTAAAAACATATGAAGTACTTAACAAAGTAGGTGTTGGCGACTGTCCTGTACGATTAGTATTTACTCCGGATGGAAATTACGCCTTAACGGCTAATCGCCACTCTCATGATGTGTCGGTAATCCAGACTGAACAACATATAAATGGCATCACAAGACCATGGGAAATCAAACGAATTCCAGTTGGCCGTTGGGCAGGTGGTATCGCCATAAATTCAGAAGGGTCAGAAGCTTATGTTGCGAATAATAAAACGAATGACATCTCTATCATTAACCTAAAGACTTTAAAAGAGGAAGATCGCATTGATGTGGGTATCCACCCTGATGGGATTTCGTTTTTAACTTTATAAATTAAGAAGACTCCTTTTCTGCATTAAACAGATAGGAGTCTTTTTTCATTTACCTGCCTTGTAATTTTTCATCAACTTCTTGTGCCACTTCTTCGGCAGTCTTTCCGTCACAATTAATGACTGACCCATCAGAAGTTGCATCACTCATACCCATAACATTTTGATCTTGACCTGAAATGCAGCAACAATCACATTCAGCTGCATTATCCCCTGTTAATGTTACACATTCATGACCTTTTTGTTCCAAAGCTTCTTTAACATCTGTTAAATTATCTTCAACACCAATTCTCGCCATATTCTCACCTCCATTTTCCCAATCGTTAGTTTGACTCATTTTTGGGAAAAATATGCAAGTGAGTTTAATTATTCATATGCCTTTAAACCTTGAACAGGTTCAGCTTCTTTAATAGCTCGTATGATGGCTTTTTCCATCACTTGTGTCGCTAAGCTACCTATTAGGTCGAGTGAGTAATGCTCTCCACCAGTAGCAATGGTAAAAATGGTGTCTCCATCATACATCGTATGCGCTGGATGGATGGTACGTCCAATCGCATTTTGAGTAATTTGCGATATTTTTTTAGCCTCAGCTTTTGATAAATAAGAATTAACAGCAATCGCGCCAATTGTTGTATTCTGTCCCACACGACCATGCGATTGTGCTTGGTTCAAAATAAATTCTTCACTATCAATTATTTCACCACTCTCTGGATGAATGGCACCTGCTAAAATCTCACCTGTTTTGGGATCACGTACATCTCCAAACGCATTAACAGCAACAAGTGCGCCAACAATTAATCCATTATCAAGCTCAATCGCTGCACTTCCAAGACCACTTTTCATACAGTGTTCAAAGCCCATGACTTTTCCAACGGTAGCACCGCACCCCGCCCCAACATTTCCTTGTTGAAATATTCCTCGAGCTGCTTTCTGTGCGGCATTATAACCCATTTGCTGATCAGGACGAACGTCAGCATCACCGACAGCTAGATCAAACAGAATGGCTGATGGGACAATCGGTACTTTGGCAACTCCGACATCCAGCCCAACACCTTGTTCCTCTAAAAATTTCATCACGCCACTCGCGGCATCCAATCCAAAGGCACTTCCTCCAGATAAACACAGGCCGTGAATTTGATTGACCATATTCACTGGGTCTAAAAGGTCGGTTTCCCTGGTTCCTGGTGCTGCACCTCGTACATCTACACCCGCAGTAGCCCCATCTTCCGTTAATATAACCGTACAACCAGTTAAAGCTTTTGAGTTTTCATGGTGCCCTACTTTGATTCCTGGAACGTCAGTAATATTATCAAAGCTCAACGTTACACCTCCAAAAACTATTAGCTCTTTTGTGTGTACTTCTAGGCACCATCTTGGTTTCCCTTCTTATATGGTAATATCGATAAAATTTGATCTTTTTTAAATTGACGTACAGCTCTTTTGGTGTAACAGAAGCCTAAAATATAATGTTCATAAATTTTCATGACTCGAATGATTCTTTGTGAATATTCGCCTTGTTCATTCACATATATCATTTCTAGTCGCTGTTTATTTTCTTTAGCTCGAATGAGCAACTGATCCATATGATCAACTCCAAAAAGAACATTTGTTCGCATTATACCACAACCACTTAACATTTATAAGAAAAACAGTAGTTTTATACTCAAAATATTAAACCTGCAGAGTAGCCCCTGCAGGTTTAGATTATTGTTCGATGACTTTTTCAGTGACTTCAGAAATAAATGAATTGATTTTCCTTACCGTTTGTTTCACTCGATCTTCAAAAAATAGCACATTTGTAAAGTAGCCATGAACGACACCTAACTCCAGCTTCGCATCCATTTTAACTCCTGCTTCTTTTAACCTTCTTGCAAAAGCCAGCCCTTCATCTCTTAGTACATCATTCTCCGCTACAATGACAATTGAAGGTGGCAAACCACTAAGGTCCTCACAAGTTAATGGTGCGACATATGGGTTATAAAAATCTTCTTCCTCACGAACATAATGCTGGCCAAACCATTTCATAAGGTCTCGATCCAGACCATAACCTTCTGCGAATTCATCATAAGATGATGTATCGTAACTTAAATTAGTTACTGGATAGACTAAAACTTGTGCTGCTATAGGTGGACCTTCACGATCTTTTGCCATCATCGAAACCGCCGCAGCTAAATTACCACCAGCACTATCTCCCCCTATAACCATGTTAGATACATCCCCATCAATTTCGATAGGATTTGCATAGACCCATTCTAATGCTTCATAACAATCCTCAGCTGGTGTAGGGTATTTATGTTCAGGTGCTAACCTGTAGTCAACTGATATTATTACTCTATTTAATTCGTTGGTTAAAATGCGACAAGTTGAATCAACAAAATCTAAATCGCCTAACACCCATCCGCCACCATGGTAGTAAATGAAGACTGGAAATGGCCCTTGTCCTTCAGGTGAATACACTCGAACTGGAATCTCATAACCATCACTAGCAGAGATCGTTATGTCCTCTACATTCGAAACTTCTTCAGGGACATAGTCTCCTAAAGGCATTTGTTCAAAAAGCGCTCTGACCTCTTCCGGCTCCATCGTCGAAAAATCTGGCATTTCTTTAAATAGCTCTAAAAATATTTTAGATTGCTCATTTAAGTTAGCCATAGACACCATCCTTTTCTAAGTTTGTTTTATTATATTGAGGACAATTATTATTTAGAAGTTAAAATATGTACTAAAATACCTATTCGTAATGAAAAGTTACTAAGATTTAGCTTTTATTAATTACCTTGAACAGCTATGAGTCAGACGTTTATATAAATTATAGAAATAAGCAAATAAATTTTTGGAATAAGCAAATAAAATTTAAAAATAAGCAAATATTTTTTGGAAATAAACAAATAAATTTTCGATAAAAGCAAATTATTTTTAGGAAAAAGCAAATAAATTTATCCATTAAAAAAAGCCAGCTAAATCTTTAGCTGGCTTCCTCTCATTATTATCTAATGGCACAACGGTTTGGCCCGGTTTCCATTTCACGTTGCTTCTCATCTTCGGGATTTTGTTGTCCCATATTTGTTTTTCGAATATCCTCATAAGAGTTAGGCTGAGGCGGCAAGTTATCTGCAACTGCGTGACGAAACTCATCTTCGTCTTCAATATTTAAGCCATGATTTTCTTTATACAGCTGTCCTAATTTTTCAGATACACTACCATCTTCATTCATTTCTTCAATACTCATATAATGCGCTGGCAGCACTAATAATTCCTGCGACAATTTCTTATAACGCGAATATAAAGTTTCTCTTAAATCTCCTACCCAATCTTCAGCTTTACCTGCTAAGTCAGGACGTCCAATAGAATCAATGAAAAGAATATCTCCTGTCATGAGATATTGATCATCGACGATATACGATGTACTTCCAATCGTATGTCCCGGGGAATAATAAGCTTTGATTGTTGTATCTCCGACCTTGATTTCGTCCCCATCTTCTATTGATTTGTACTCAAATTTTACGTCACTAGCATCTTTTGGTGGTAAATAGTAGTCGGCATCATGCTCGTCTGCCATCGGTTTTCCACCTGAAATATGATCAGCATGTAAATGTGTATCGATCACATATTTAATATTGATATTTGTATTGTTTAAAAATTCATCGTACTGATTAATCATTCGATTAGCATCAATAATCGCGCCTTCTCCATTGGATTCAATGAGGTAAGACAGGCACCCTTTTCCAATTCGAACAAATTGATAAAGTTTTCCGCCTGCTAATGATCCAATTTCAATAGGTTCTAAGTGCTCACTAAAAGCCTGCATACCGCCTTCAACCGAATATACGTTATCATAACCTGCATCCGCAAGTTTCTCAGCAGCCATTGAAGAAGTTTTACCTTTAGCACAAATCACATAAAAAGGTTCATCTTTAGGTACGTCAACTTCTAAGGCGTTTAAATCATCTTTAAACTCTGAAAAAGGTTGATTACGTACATCAACGTTTTTACCTTCTACTTTCCAATCGTCAAATGCATCTGTTCCTCTTACGTCCAGAATAAATATTTCTTCTCCATTAAAAATCTTCTTTGCTAATTCTTTTACTGGAATATTTTTTACTTCTGACAATCTTAGCACCTCCAATTAAGACTTATAATACCTATACCCGTATTTATTTTTTCTCAATCGGACCTTCCCATTCAAGCATTCCGCCAGGCATATTCTTCACTTTATATCCCTTTGTCATTAAGTAATCTGTTGCTTTTCCGCTTCGACCACCTGAACGGCAAACCATAATGTGTTCAGTGTTTTCATCAATCTCATCAAGACGCTCATGTATTTCTCCTAAAGGAATGTGTTTCGCTCCAGGAATTTTTCCTTCAGCTACTTCTTCCTCTTCTCTTACATCGATTAGGCTTAAATTTTCATTGTTATCAAGTAAATTCTTTACATCATTTGGTTGAATTTCTCTGTGTGGCATATAATGATTCCTCCTATTCATTCTAATTTAATGTAACTCATTAAAAAGTAAGTTATACCTCTAAACATAAAATAAGCTCTTGAAAAGTTCAAGAACTTCAGGTTTGATCTTTTAAATCATTTATTTCTTTTTCAACTTTTAACATTTTCTCTTCAAGTATTAATATTAGCTGATTTCTCACAGATGAATATTCTATTTGTGTCTTTTCTCGAATAATAACATCTAACCAGTTTAAGATATTTTTTATTAATAATTGATGAAAAGCTTCCTCAATCGAAGTTGTCTTTTTGTTATAATTATGCTCATTTTTTGGATCTGTTTGTAAATTATACTCAAAATGAGTAGGGGCTAACTTTTTATTTTCTAAATTTCGATTCTCTACTTTAATTATTGATTGACTATTTTTAATTTTTAGTAATTGTTTGTATTTTCCTTGTAATTTGTAATACTCTGCTTCTAAACTTTTTAGTGTTTCTTTAATTTGATTGAGATTAGTTTGATGAAGTTGATTCTTTATCTTATTTACAATAATACGTTTTTTATATTCACCTAATTTTCCTTCTAAAATAGTTACTTGATTATTTAAAATAAAGTTTTGTTCATTTAATTCTTTTACTTCTTGTTTTAGACAATCTAGCTCAATGAATGGGGAAGCTTCTTGATAAGTTTTTAGTTGTTTCTTATATTTATTTAATTCCGATTTAACATGAATTAATTGTTGCTTCAATATAATTGGATCAACTGATGATTTAACCATTAATCGTCCATCCTTTAAAATTGGTAGTTATATATATGCCCACCCATTCAAAGAAGTTCAAATTTAAGAAAGTTGATCAAACAATTCTTCAAAAGCTTTCTTCTGATTCTCAATCATCTTTTTGAGCTTATTATGAATAACATTTATTTCATCTGATTTAACATCTTCATGATTATTATCAACTAGTTCATTCTCGTTTTTCAGAAGAAAAATTGTAATTATTAGTTGTATAATATCACTATCTAAGAACAAATAGCTGTTGTCACTTTTGTTCTTTTTCAGTTTTTCAAGTTGTTCTTGGAAAGTTTGGTGGACTAATTTTTTTATTATTAGTTGCTGTTCATTATCCATTGCTCTCTCTCCCTTCAACATTGCCATTGACGCTTACTCCATTTATAGCATTTAACCCATTAGGATATTCATCACTATAAAAATAACCCTTAATACTTGCGCTATACTGTTTTATAGCATTCCATTTAATCTGAAAATTAGAAAACTTTATTCTTTCATTAGGAGGTATAGACTCATTATTAACTGGTCGAAGCCAATACTCATTATTGTTTTCCGTTTGTGTAAATCTTTCCCATGCATCTGATTGGTTTTTTAAATTATTATGATTTGGCTGAATTATCTTTCCCATCATATTGAAGCCTTGGTCAGTCGGGATATTTAGACATATGTACGGATTATGAACAGCTTTTTTGCTCAAGTTTATTACATTAAATGAACAGAGCATAATGTTTTCCTTATTTGCACAGTGTGAAATATTAAATGAATAAGTAAAATAACAAAGTACACTTCCACTGGAAGTTGATTCTTTAATAGCAGACACACGATTTTTCATCTGATTTACGTATTTCTCAGTCTGGTCATCAAGTTCTTCAATTAAATTATTTAACATATTGAAATGATCTTCACCCATGCATTTACACTTCCCCCAAATAATAGAATATTATAATAAAGCTTATGCACATTAGAATGTGTAATATGATAAGGTTATTTTACTAGACGATGAGGAGGGTCAATGTGAAAAGGTATCAGCTCTATAATCTAGATGAAGTTGAATACATGAAATCTCTCTTAGAACAATACCAGAGGTTATTAGAGTTATTATACAACAGTCCTCAATCATATGATTTTTTAAAATTTAACTCTAATTTAAAAGAGCAAAACAAACGTTTAAGTAAATTAGAAGATACATATGAGAAGATTATGAACAACAACAATCTAAACCATAAAAACTCTACAATTGATGCAGACAAAATTTTAATTGATATTCAACAAACATTAAAATCCATTCAAGCTGATGTCAGTCAGATTAAAATGTCATTACCAAATGAAACAAATACTCCTGATAAAGCTAAACAAATAAAGTCACAAGCTAATTTGTCCTTCCAACAATTAAGACATCTAATTAACTCTTCTGAAAGTATTCAACAAATTCCTACTAAACATTTCCGGAACAATACTTATAAATTTGTAAAAGCAAATCGAAATAAAAGTAATAACTTCAGACCAAACCAGGTTCCTAATGTGAAGTCGAAAACTCAAATTAATGAACAAACTTCTCAATCACAAAATGTAATACAGAGATTTCTGTACAGTTTTTTTAAAATTAAATAAGGCCTGAAACTGTTTCAGACCTTACCATAAATTAAGATGTAGCTGTTTTCTTTTTATTATTTGTTGATTTCTTTTTCTTAGATGTTGTAGTCGATTTTTTCTTGGAAGCTGCCGCTGTCTTTTTCTTTCCTTTTTGCGTTTTGTTAAGGGACTTTTCCAGGGCTTCCATTAAATCTGTCACATTATCTGGTGTTTTAGGCTCTTTGGCTGTAGAGATTTCTTCTCCAGCCTTTTTCTTTTCAATTAAATCTAATAAGGCGGTTCGATATTCATCAGTGTACTGTTCAGGATCAAATTCAGTACTTAGCTGTTCAATTAGCATTTTAGCCGTTTCTAACTCTTTATCATTCACATTAGTTTCTTCAGGAACGTTAGGCACTTCTTGAAAATCTCTGACTTCATCTGGGTAATGTATCGTTTCCATGACCAGGGTATTGTTGTAAATACGTACGACCGCAAGATGTTCTTTAGATCTAATGGTGATCTTAGCTAAGCCTATTTTACCTGTATCTTTCAATGCCTCTCTCAATAATGAATAGGCTTTTCCTCCACCATCGTTTGGTGATAGGTAATAACTGCGGTCAAAATAAATTGGATCAATTTCCTCTAACTTGACGAAGTCCATAATTTCAACGGATTTATCTTCATTCGCATCTTTAATCGATTCTAAATCTTCATCTTCTAAAATGACAAATTTATTTTTGGTGTACTCAAATCCTTTAACAATGTCATCATTGCCTACTTCTTTTTCGCAAACTGGACAAACCTTTTCATATTTAACTGGCGATTGACATTCCTTATGCAAGTTCCTTAACTTAATATCTTTATTTTCCGTTGCTGAATGTAATTTTACTGGAATATTAACTAACCCGAAACTGATAGTTCCCTTCCACATTGTATGCATTCGATCACCTCTTTTGGGATTAGTTTTCACGTTGTTCTAATAATAATTCAAGGATTAGAAAAAATAATGAATGGATATTGGAGGAATGTTTATGTGGAAACCGATGTTACCGACATTAGTTACTGAAGCACCTACTCAAAAGAAATGGGTTTACGAAGTTAAATATGATGGATTTCGTTGTGGATTAGAATGGACAAATAATGTCATTAAGTTATGGAGCCGGAATGGTAATGATTTAACTTCATCGTTCCCGGAAATAGTAGATTGGTGTAAACAACATGAAAAATACATAAGCCATTATTTACCGCTTTTTTTAGACGGTGAAATCACTATTTTAAGAACTGAATTCCAAGCCATCTTTCCTCTGATTCAACAGCGAGGACGATTGAAATCCAAAGAAAAGATTAACAAAACAAGCCAAACTAGACCTGCATGTTTTTTAGCATTTGATTTACTTAAATCCGACAATCAATCACTTGCCCAAATCAGTTATAAAGAAAGACGAGCTAAACTAGAAGGAATTTTTTATCAACTTGAAATTAATACCCTTAACATTTTTAGACCCGTGAACATCGTACAGCAATTTAAATCGATTAATGAGATTTCAAAGGTGGTTAATTTACATCAAAGTGAAGGTATTGTAGCCAAACAAACAACTTCAAAATACGTCGAAGGAAAACGAACGAATGAATGGGTAAAGGTTAAAAATTATCGCATTATACCTGGAATAATAACTGGGTGGGATGCTAATAACAAATATTTTAAACTTAGTTATTATAAAGAAGATGAATTATTAACTTTAGGAAAAGTTAAAAACGGATTTCCGACACACGAAAAGAATACCCTGTCCACTTTTATTCAGGAAAATGGAGAAAAATTTAATCGAACGACCTGGTCCGTTCCACCGAGTGCATGCATTGATATTAATTGTCTTGATGCACATGAGGCAGAATTAAGAGAACCTTCCTTCCATCATTTTCGGTTTGACCTTGAACCTGATCATTGCACAAATATCATAATTCAAGAAGGATTAGCTCAATTACCACCAGAAATTGAAATTTCCAAGGCAGATAAGCTTTTATTTCCTAACATTAATAAGCGCCAGTATGTTTTGTATTTACGAGAAGTTGCGCCTTTCCTTTTGCCAAAACTGAATAATAAGCGATTAACGATGATTCGATATCCTGATGGCATCAATGAGCATTTCTTTTATCAAAAACATTTACCTGATTATGCTCCAGATTTTATTGAAACTATTTCAGGTGAAGATGGTGATGAAGATATACTCTGTAATGATTTGAGGAGTTTGCTATGGTTTGGTAATCATGCAGCACTTGAGTTTCATGTCCCCTTCCATACTATTCACTCTGAATATCCGGATGAAATGGTTTTTGATTTAGACCCACCTTCTCATCATGAATTTCATCTAGCGATCAAAGCAGCTCAATTAATTAAAGAAATGGTGGAACATCAAGGTTATAGACCTTTTGTAAAAACTTCTGGTAAAACTGGGTTACAAATTCACATCCCGCTTCAACCAGAAAGTATGACATTTGATCAGACACGTGAATTTATGGAAGCCGTTGCCCATGTATTAGTGGATCAATACTCTGATGATTTTACAATTGAACGATTGAAAAAAAATAGGGGCAAACGCCTTTATATTGATTATGTTCAACACGCAAAAGGAAAAACCATAGTCGCACCTTACTCTCCGCGAGCTACTGAGGGTGCCACAGTGGCAACACCTCTATTTTGGGATGAAGTAAATGAAAACCTTAATCCTGCAAACTTTACGATAAATAATGTCACTCAAAGAATCAAACAATTAGGTTGTCCTTTTTCAGCGATGTCTGATTTATAATTGCTAGTCATGTATAGAAAAACTTACTCAGGAAAAATTATGAATTACGTGTACTCAATTTAAATAGTTTGGGTGAAAAGATGAAATTTTTGAAGAGGTTTCAAAAATCTAACCAAAAACAACAAAGTGAAGTGGATCAGACACTACCTGATTTGATTAAGCAGTTTGAAGGGTCCAAAGATTTTAAACAATCTAATATAATTGTTGGACAACCTATGACTCTGTACTATTTCTCATCTCTTGTAGATGATGCTGCCTTACAGCGTGACGTTTTACCATATATTCAGAAAAAAGAATTTCAAAATCTTGAGGAAATAAAAAATACGATACCAATCGAAGCCTCAGAAATAACAAATGACATTCGGACCATACAAAATAAAATCTTAACAGGTTATTGTATGCTACAGCTTAAACACAATGAAACAGTGCTTTTAATAAAGGTTAAGAAAGAAAAATCAAGAAAAGTCTCCATTCCCGAAGTAGAATTCACTGTAGTTGGACCAAAAGAAGCGTTTGTGGAATCGTTGGATACAAATCTCAATCTAATTAGAAAACGATTACCCATTCCGGAGTTAAGAGTAGATGAGTTAACGGTCGGTAAATTAACAAAAACCAAAGTAGCTATATTATCAATCGAAGGCATCACTAATGAGGAAAATTTAAATACTTTAAAACAGAGAATTGAAGATATTGAAATTGATTCAATCATTGATAGCTCATATATCGTTCAACTCATATCAGACAATCACCATTCACCATTTCCTCAACTCGTGGATACTGAACGGCCTGACAGAGTGGTAGCTGTCTTATCAGAGGGTAAGGTAGCATTCTTGGTTGATGGGGCACCACATGGAATCATTGGACCAACAACCCTTGTGGAATTCTTTTCAGCTTTTGAAGATTATTTCTTAAATTGGATTGTCGCCTCAATCTTTCGCTTAATTAGATTATTCGCCGTTATGTTTTCAATACTAGTAACTCCAATATATGTTGCTGTATTAACCTATCATTATGAGATGATTCCAAAAGACTTGCTAGGAGTTCTTGTTACTTCAAGAAGAGAAATACCATTGCCACCAATACTTGAGGCCATATTTTTAGAATTGGCAATTGAACTTTTACGTGAAGCTGGAGCAAGACTGCCTACCAAAGTCGGTCAGACGATCGGTATCGTAGGAGGTATTGTTATTGGTACCGCTTCAGTAGAGGCCGGTTTAACAAGTAATGTTCTATTAATTATTGTCGCTCTAGCTGCCTTGGCATCTTTTACAACACCTGTTTACAAAATGGGTAATACCATCAGGCTAATACGCTTCCCTTTCTTGTTTATGGCACACTTTTGGGGGCTTTTAGGTGTTTCGATTTCTTTTTGTTTTGTTATGGCGCACTTATTAAGATTAACATCTCTTGGCAGACCTTTCTTAGAGCCAATTTTTCCACCAAGAGTTAACGATTTGAAAGATGCATTTGTTCGTTTACCATGGTCCTTTCAGTCTAAACGACCTATAGAAACGCAAGCTCAAGATACAATTAGATTTAATCAAAAGAAAGCGAAGCAAAAAAAAGAAATAGATGAGTAGGGATTGCTGTGAAGGAATTACAAAGACAAATCAACCCAAAATATAAAGTATCAGGTTCTTTAGCATTTTTCCTTATTTGTTCTATTCAGATTGGAGTTGGTGTTTTAGGATTTCAGACATCGATTGTTGAACGTGTAGGTAATGACTCATGGATTCCGGTTTTGCTCGCAGGGTTAATGATTCATTTTTTGATTTGGATGATCTATAAAATTCTCAAATTTGGTAATGGTGATTTAATTACCATTCATTATGACGTTTTTGGAAGATGGATTGGTGGATTGTTTAGTTTTGTTTGGATTATATACTTTTGGACAATTGGGGTTATTGTTTTAAGAACTTATTTACAAGTTATTCAGGTTTGGATGTTTCAAGAAATTAATATTATTGTTGTGACATTGATTTTTAGTTTATTGCTTTATTATTTAATTACTGGGGGGTTCAGAGTAGTTGTAGGCGTTTGCTTTTTAGGTACTGTCATCCCATCTTATCTTATTTTTTCGTTATTTTATACAATGGATTATACCAATTTCAAAAGATTATTACCTGTTTGGAATCACTCAACGACAGATATTCTCTTAGCTACTCAAGAAATGACTTTTAGTTTTATTGGATTTACAGTCTTATTAATGTATTATCCTTACTTAAAAAAAGCCAACAAAACTAAATTATGGGGTCATGGAGGTAATTTTTTAACACTCTGTCTTTATATAATCATCATGGTTTTTTCATTGGCTTATTACACCAAGGGTCACTTACTTAGACAAAAATGGCCTACTTTAACTATGTGGAAATCAATTGAACTACCATTTGTTGAACGATTTGAGTATATCGGGATTTCATCATGGGCTCTAATCATTTTACCTAATATATGTTTAGCGTTTTGGGCAGCATCTCGTGGAGCAAGACAATTATTTAGATTCAGTCAACGAAAAGCTTTAATCATCATGTTAAGTTTGAATTTATTAGCAAATTATTTAATAAAAACTCAAAAAGAAATTGAGACCATTAATAAATTATTATCTCAATTTGCTTTCTATCTATTTTTGATTTATATTCCTTTTTTATTTATATTTTCTTACCTTCGACTAGGAAGGAGAAAACAACATGATTAAAAAATGGATTAGTCTTCTGCTCATATTATTGTTATTAACTGGATGTTTGAAGAAAAATATTCTAGATGATGTTCGTTTGGTCACAGCCATTGGATACGATCCAATTAATACTGAAGAACTAAAAATTACAACAGTTGTACCTTTATTTAGATCCGATCAATCTACATCAAGTGAAACACATACAGATATTGCTAATATTACAACTGAAGGAAATAAGAAAATGGATAACATGTCATCAAAGCCATTTGTTAAAGGAAAATTAGAAGTCATTTTATACAACAAAAAGTTGGCAGAAAAAGGTCTCTTACCAATCATTGATCTCCTTGTTCGAGACCCTTCTATTGGTACACGAGCCTTTTTAGCTATTTCTGACGAAGAGGTTAATCAGCTATTAAGTGGACAATATAGTTCCCAAGATAATGGTATGTACATAGCGGATATGATTAATCAAAATATTGAATTGGGTTTAACTCCTAAAATGAATCTACATCTATGGTTGAATGGTTTTTATGCTGAAGGATCTGACCCTTATGCTCCAATAATAAATACTTATAATCAGAATGTAAAAATAACAGGAATTGCTCTATTTAAAGATGATAAAATGGTCAGTGATTTGCCATCTGATTCTTTATTTACATTTAAAACGCTTGTTCAACCTAAAACCAAACGAGGAATTTTTACAGCAGAGTTAGATAACAAAGAAGTAGTCGCTATTTATAAGGTAAATGGAAAGCGAACAATTAAAGTAAAAAATATAGAACAATCTCCTACAATAAAAGTAGATATTAAATTATATGGAATTATTAAAGAATTTTCAGGAGAAGTTGTTAATGACAAAATCATGCATCAAATTGAAAAAAGTATTGAGGATAAAATCAAAACACAAGCATCTGAAATGATTTCACAATTTCAAGAATTAAATATTGACCCTGTAGGTTTTGGAGAAGAAATTAGAAGCAAATCAAGATCATGGAATCAACAACAATGGAATGATAAATATCCAGATTGTGAAATCACTGTAAATGTTGATGTAACTATTACTGAGACAGGGATTGTTAATTAATTTAAGGGTGCTAATCGCACCCTTAAATTAATATAATCTATACATCTACAGAGCGCATTTGTTTAAATAACTGATGACCAAATACAGCTGCACCGGCGACTAAAATTGATTGAATAAAGGCATCAAAGGTTACACCCAACACGATAGATGTTAAAACCATACTCATGAGTAATAAAGATAGTGGGATATAGCGACTCGGAAATAATTTAGCTGTTTTAATTATTTTTCCTAGAATCATCAAAACTGGAACTAAAATTAAAGCATCTTCCATAATGAAGTTTAAGATGTCCATTTTTCTCCCCTCCTTTATGGTTCAAAACGATCAATAAAGGCGTCAAACCCAGCATTTTTCAAATCTTCTACTCTTTGTTCTGCATTCTCTTTTTTGCTAAAAGAACCTGATATTACACGATATAAAACTTCAGGACTTGTTATGTCATTATTTTTCTCTTTGTAAGCAATTCCCTCTTCCCTGCATATCGCCCTTATTACAGACTCATACATTCCAATTCTATAATTTTTTTCTTGTAATTGATCTCGGTTTGGCCCGTCTAGAAATCCATACTCGACGATCGTAACCCTTGTACTTCCTGTTTCTCTATGCATATAATAATAATCTAATTCATCATTGTTAGGATACTTCCTAGTAAATGTTCTCCTAACTGGATAACCAGCTTGTTGAAATTCTTCTTTTAAAATTTCTTCGAAGCTACCACTTGCATAAATACTGTGTATAAATTCGGCGCCTGTCCCACCTCCAGCGTTGAAATGGTGTGAAATAGCTTTATCATACTCCCTCACTTTTTCGGTACGATTGTCTCTTGATAATGTTACATCTTCAGTTCGTGTTAGCGTGGAGGATACGCCTAACTCATTTAATCTTTCATTTACGTAAATGGCTGCTTCTAACGTCCATTCTTTTTCATTTTGTCCATACTTTACGGCACCTGTATCTTTTCCACCGTGTCCTGCATCTTGTATCCAGCGGCTCACTCTACATACCTCCTCTATACTACTTTTATTCAATGTTAATAGTTTTGAAACGGTAAATAACTAATTTCATTTATACAATCGAAGCACAGCCTTATAAGTAGTAAAGCGTTTAATCCTTTAATGAATTAATACCATGATAAGCTGGCGTTGTAAACTGAATATTCTATCATTTTTACCTAAAATTTTCTAAAGGGGTTTGAAACATAAAAAAATTCTAGCCATAAGGACTAGAATTTTTTATCTATTCAAAGTTTACTCCTGCATCAATAAAGACATTGTGGGCAATGAGGCCACCTGATTTATAATAATCATAAGTCAAATCCGCTTTCTCACCCTTAAAATTAATTGTGCCATCCGGTTTCATCAACGACATTACCATGACAGATGTTTTTTTACCATCTTTAATCTTATTAATCATATCTTGAATATGGTTGGCGTCTTGAGATTCATATAAGATTTCCCCATCCACGTTGATCGAAACTTCCGTGTATGTTTGTTCAGGTACCACGATATCAATAGCAGGGGCATTTAAAACTAACATTTGTTGACCTTCATTATCACATTCTTTTAATGCAATCTCTAATTGACCCTCGTCATTGAAAACTTTCTCAAGTTGTTGACAATTAAAAGTCCTCACACTTTCTGCATTCCCATATTCATCTTGAGTTGCATCTACAAAAAGCTCATATTTGCCACCTTGATTTTTAATTATTGTAAATATGGGGTCACCTTCAGTGGTATAGCTAACTTTTCTAATCGTTTCACCATTAAATAATCGATTAACTTGAACAATATTTTTGTGATCTTTTACTAAGGAAGTTATTAAATCATCTTCTTCATCAACGATACGTTCGATTGCTTTAGCTCCTCCTTGACCTGGATAAGACTCTGCAATCGCACCATGCTTAACTTTTACTTTTTCTCCAATTATGAATGAACTAACTAAATCAGCTTCTATCTCATCTAAGCTAAAAAATACAGCGTTTCCAGCTTTTTCATGAGCTTCTTCAATATCTATCTCACTATAAGGCTGTTCTAATTTCTTTTCAGTTATTAATACACGATTGTCTTCTATTTCAGCAATATATCCTTCAAAATATGTTGAGTTAACATCTTCATTTTCAGGTTGGTCTTTAGATTCGTCTGAGCCATTTTGTATGACATTATTTGTTCCACATGCTGCTAATACAGTAAGACCAAAAATTACAATTAAACTCATTATTTTTTTCAAATTTTTAACCTCCTTTACTTAACTAGTCGTAATGATTTTAAAAAAGGTTACAATGTTTTATAAGGAAAAGGATTTTAAAATATAAAGCCTATGTTTGATGATTCTACGAATCACTACAGGCGGACGCTTTCCGCGGGCACGGCCTCAACTTCCCAAAACTCACTCCCGTTCGTTTTGCGTGATTTTCGGCTCGTGCTGTTCCCGCGAAGACCTGGACGGTCAAGTGTCGACGTTGGCCACAGGACGTGGCCGATTCTAGTCGACCAGGAGTCGCCGCCTTTCGCTCTTCAAATAAATAGACTACCCTTAATTATTGCTTCATAATTATCAACATTAAGCTTTAACAACATCCAATATAAAAAACTGAACGCTCTTAAACGTTCAGTTAGTTAATTGTAAATCCAATTTTTCCAAAGTTCTTAGAATCTCTCAAATAAGTAAAAGCCTCTTGATATTCTGAGAGTTTAAACATTTGGTCTAACTCTGGCTTGATATTATTTTCTTCAATAAAATCTAACATCGATCGGAATTCTTCAGCACTGCCCATCGTGGATCCTAATAAATTAAACTGACCATAGAAGAAATGACGAATATCAATCTCTACTTGATCGTCAGTCGTTGCACCAAACGTCACAATGGTTCCGCCTTTTCGAATAACTTTTAATGATTTGTTAAACGTTGCACGACCTATACTCTCAATTAATAAGTCGATTGATTCTCCTTTAAGTTCTTCGTTCCAATCGGAATTCGTGTGAATCGCGACATCAGCACCTAAGCCCTTTGCTTTCTCAAGTTTTTCTTCACTTCTAGAAGTGACAATCACTCTTGCTCCAATGGCTTTACAGTACTTCAAAACAAATGTTAATACGCCACTACCGATTCCAGGTAACATAACAGTATCGCCTTTTTGGACTTTCCCTCGTGTAAATAATACTCGATAGGCAGTTAATGCTGCTAACGGTAAAACACCAGCTTCATCCCAAGATAGGTGAGCAGGTTTCTTCTCAACATGATTTTGATCCATTACAATATACTCGCTGAAAGTCCCATCATCAGGCATACCCAATATCTCAAAGCCTTCCGGTGGTGCTTCACTAATATTAGACCAGCCTAACCCAGGATTGATGACAACTTCATCTCCAATGGTCCATTCGTTGACTTCAGCACCAACTTCCGTAATGATTCCTGCCCCATCAGACCCTAATATAAGAGGACCATCCTCTACTTTATGACGAGCGGTAACCGCTAGATCGCGTCGGTTCATTCCTGAAGATTTCAACTGAACTTTTACTTGATTTGAAGCCACATTAGGTTCGTTTACATCCTCATAATTTAAACCATCTAAACCTTCTTGGTCTTTATGTACAATTGCTTTCATTGTGCACCCTCCTTAGTTAATGGCTGTAAATGCTGAGCAAATACGTTTAATTTCTCTAGATCTGAAATATCTTCTTCATATAAAGGAATTTTAACTAATTCTTGTTTAGCAAATTTTTGGTCAATATCTCTTAAATAATTTAACTCTATTTGTCTTCTTTTTTCTAAAAACTTGCCGTCTGCTTCTTTTGGCAGAACTTTATTAATAATTAATGTCCTCACATGTAAATGAAATTGATGCAATTGCTCAATAGCTTGTTCTGTTTCAATAATAGGTAAGCGCTCAGGAATTAACACGAATACAAAACCAGTCTGTTCTTCGTCTAGTATGACTTCTCTCACAGCAGAGAATTTTTCTTTTCTTGCTTGTAGAATGTCATAGATTGGATCATCAACCGGTTCCCCGTCATTTAATAATTGCGTATAATTATCGTTAATCTTCTGCCGTTTCTCCAGCATTCCATCAATCCATACACTCATCAATTCCGGCAAAGTAAGAAGTCGAATGGTGTGACCTGTAGGAGCCGTATCAAAGATTATTTTATCAAAATGATCTTTTTCATCTAAAATGATAGATATCAATCGGTCAAACAGTGCTGCCTCTTCCGCTCCTGGAGAGGCGCTTGCTAAATCTATTTGTCTATGAACTTCTTCGACCATTTTAGATTTAACCAAACCTTTTAAATTTTCTTTAACCTGATTCATATAACGTTTGGTTTCTTGAGTCGAATCAATCTCAATTCCCCACAAGTTCTTATCTAATTTCTTTTTTTCATGTGATAATTGCTGATGAAAAATATCTCCTAAATTGTGCGCAGGATCTGTCGATACAATTAATGTCTGATAACCTGCCTGTGCATTTGCAAGCGCTAAAGCAGCTGATGACGTCGATTTACCTACACCGCCTTTTCCACCAACAAAAACAATTTTTTTATCCTTAATAGAGCTCATATAATCACTCACCTTATCTAGCAACATCTAATTCCATCAAGCGGCGAATGTTCCATCCCCATCCTTAAATGCCAATCATGGAATTTTTCAATGATAAATGGATATAGTTCGAGCGTGTAATAAAATGCAGGGTTCGGGATGCCAAGCATATCCGAATAGACAAGCAATAGAAATAAATCATCCTCATCCCTTAGTTCCCTTGCAATCTCTGTTCGATGAGGCGTACTTAACATCTCATCATACATTTCAATGACTCTTTTTAATTTGTTAAAGATTTTCCGCTCAAACATTAACATCACCCTTTGCATCTAACATATTATTAACTATTTTATCAAAATCATCTTTATTTTCTAAATAATAACCATTAACAAATATTGCATCTAATTTTACATGAAACAACAAGTGTTTAATGGCATCGAATAAAGAAATGTTACCTTTTTTCCTTTGTTTAAAAAGATAACTCGCAATCATTGAAGTGTTCCTTGGGTCTACATAATTAATAGAGATTTGATCACCATATTTTTCTTTCCAATTCACATATAGCTCTCCTAACTGATTCCGCGAACCTTCTAAGTGTTTAAATTCATCTGACATGGTGATGAACCCGTCATCACTAACACCACCGCATCAACCAACGCCTATACCTTTTTCTTGTCGAACAATTATTACATCAACCACAGTAAGACCTCCTTTTTTATTAAGATTACAAAAGCCGCACACAAGGTACGGCTTTTGACTTTTATCCTACATCTTTTAATTCATCATTTTTATTTTCACTTAGAATAACTGATACGGCTGTAATAACAATCCAAAGCGCAAATATAAATACGATGGCACCAAAACTAAATAGTAACCAATCATGATTTGCTGCCCATGGAGCCCAGCTTGTAAAGACTTGAATGAACATGGCATATAACGTCATGAACATTAAGAAGATCATTGGAATTAGCGCTGGTAACATACTGCTACCTCTACGTTTCAAGAAGATAGCTAATAATAATAAACTAATCCCAGCTAATAATTGGTTGGATGTACCAAATAGTGGCCATAATAGATAACCACCTGAACCAAACCCATTAGGTCCTTGCGGAATCAATGTTAGAGCCGCACTTGATACAACAGCAATTGTTGTAGCAGCATGCTTCTTAGTAATTGAAGGAACATTATATTCAACACCTAGCTCTGAAATGATATAACGCATTAAACGAACAGATGAGTCTAATGTTGTTGCTGCGAAACTCACAATGATTACAGCAACAATCGTCGGTGCTACGGCTGCTGGAATACCAATACCAGTAGCTAAAGCACCAGCACCTTGTACGAATACGCCTAAACCACTACTACCCGCAGCTGAGAAACTACTATAAGTGGATAAAAATTCACCTTGTGAACCGAAGAATGTTACCACGGCAATAATTGCTACCAATGCTAGTAACCCTTCTCCAATGGCACCTAAATAACCGACAAAACGAACATCTCTTTCATTATCCAGTTGTTTACTTGTTGTCCCTGACGAAACAAGACCGTGGAAGCCAGAAATAGCACCACAGGCTACTGTAATGAAGAGTATCGGGAACCATGGTGTATCTGATACACCTGTATTGGTCATTGGTGCTGTAATTTCAGGTGAAGTCACAAATAAACCAGCATATAGGATTAATAAACCTAATACTAATTGGTGTGAATTAATATAGTCTCTTGGCTGTAAAAGCTTCCAAACTGGTAAAGTCGAAGCAATGTAAACATAGACCATTAAGATAATAATCCACACGAAGAATGCTGTCGAAGTTGCAGACATTCCTAAGAATGTAAATGCACCTTCTCCACCAAAGTAACGCACTAAATCAATTTGTAGTATGTCATAGTAGCTTGCTAGTATCGCTGTTCCATACATAACGATTAAAGCAGCAATCGACGGTAAAAGCATGCTACCACTACGTTTGTATACATGATACCCAATCCAAACCGCTAAAGGAATTTGGATAAATACAGATAAAACTGCAGATGGATTAGAGATAAATAATTTCGCAATAACCCAAGCAAATACTGCATTTACCATTAATACTAACAACAAAATAATAAACAAGAATAAGATCTTAGCACGTTGTCCAATTAATTTATTTGCCAACGTACCAACAGATTGTCCTTTATTACGGACTGACATAAATAATGTCCCTGAATCATGTACCCCTGCGGCAAAAACTGTACCAAGGATGACCCATAAAAAGGCCGGTAGCCAACCCCAGTATACAGCGATGGCTGGACCTACAATAGGAGCAGCCCCTGCTACAGAAGTAAAATGGTGTCCCCACAAAACGAATCGGTTAGTAGGAACATAGTCAACACCATCCTTATATTTGTGAGCTGGTGTTGTGTAATTCGGATCTAATCGGTATATTTTTTCTGAAATGTACTTGGAGTAGAAACGATAACCTAGAAAGAAAACCAGAAAACCAATTAGAGCTAACCAAATACCACTCATATCTCATACCTCCCCAATATTGTTAACGCTTACATTAAAATTTTATCGATATTTTATTTGAATTTCAAGATTTATCTAAAAATTCATTTAATTCGATACTATTAACCTAGTTGGGAAAGTCGATTAAATTTGATTGAACCTTTTGGAGGAATTTGAGCTGCACGCCATAAGTCATCTGAATGTATAGTACCTAATGTTGGGTAGCCTCCTGTTGTTTGTGCATCAGCTAAAAGTACCATTGGCTGACCACTTGGTGGCACTTGGACGGTGCCAAACGTAACCGCTTCAGAAACAAGATCGACTGGTTTGTTTAATGATAAAGGTTCACTCCCCTTTAAAAGCGTCCCCATTCTGTCGCCTCTTTGCACTGTAAACGGTTCTTCGTAAAAGCGTTGAATAGATTGAGAGGTAAATAATTGCTCATGAGGACTTGGTATGACATTAACTTGCACTTCGTTAATATAAGTTGGAATGTCCATAGATAGAATGTCATTCTCAACAGATGGTCGATAAAGTTTAGCAATTATAGTATCGCTCGATGCTAACCGTTTACCAAACCCTGCTTTTTCATAAACGGATTGTGAGCCTAAATAAGTTTTAGAATCAATACCACCAGGTAAGGCTACATACGCAATAACCCCAGCCTTTGGTCCTTTGAAAGTCAGTTTTTGATTTTTCAACAGTGTCATCGGTTTCCACATATCTACAGTTTGACCATCCACTTGAGGGTTTAAGTCAGCTCCTGTTATGGCAATATCTATATCTTCTAACACCAGGAATTCCACTCCACCAAAAATTACTTCTAAGGCTGCCGCATTTAATTCATTACCTATTATTCTATTGGCCTGTTCATAAGCGTACTGATCCATAGCTCCCGATACCGGCACACCATAAGACCGGTATTGGAATCTACCTTTATCTTGAATGGAAGTAAACACTCCTGATTTAATAACTTTTAACATATTACCTTCCTTTATTAAAAGATGATATTTGTATTCCTTGTTGATCTAATGCAGCCTTAATTTCTTTAGCATGCTCTAACGCGCTTGGTGTATCGCCATGCAAACAAATCGTATCCGCTTCCATCTCCACGGTTTTTCCTGTATTCGAGATAACTATATTGTCGTTAACAATCATTAGTACTTGTTTGATAATATCATCGGTTTCATGTTTCATTGCATTAGGCTCTGTTCTAGGCATAAGTAGTCCTTCATCTGTATAGGTTCGGTCAGCAAAAGCTTCTTGTACTGTGTTTAACCCAATCTCTTGTCCCGCTTCTACTAAAAAACTATTGCATAATCCAAATAATATTAAGGTCGGATCAAAGTCGTATACTGCTTTAGCAATTGCCTCAGCCACCTCTTGATCCTTATTGGCAAGATTATATAATGCACCATGCGGTTTAACATGTTGAATGTCGGTCTTGTTGGATTGCGCAAAAGCTTTAAAAGCCCCTAGTTGATACATCACTAAGTTATAGATTTCCTTATGACTAAAATCCATTCGTCTTCTGCCAAACCCTTGGATATCAGGAAACCCCGGGTGTGCACCAATGGCTACGCCCATTTCTTTGGCCGTTTGAATGGTGTGTGGAATCGTTTGAAAATCACCGGCATGAAATCCACATGCTATATTGGCAGAACTCACCACTTTCAATAATTCTTCATCACTACCAATCTGATACGCTCCAAAACTTTCGCCTAAATCTGCATTTAAATCAATTTTCATCGAACCACTCCACTTGAGGATTATATGAGGTTTGTATCATTTCATCATACGTTGCCTGATTTATTGAGTAAAATTTAATAGAATCACCAGCCTGAAACAAAAATGGAGATTCCCGGTCCATATCAAATAACTTAACAGGGGTGTAACCAATAATGTTCCAACCCCCAGGTGAGTTGACAGGATAGATTCCAGTTTGTTGACCTGCAATCCCTACACTTCCTGCTTCAACATTTGACCTCGGTTCATTTAACCGGGGTGTAGCCAGTCGTTCATTTAACCCTCCAAGGTACGGAAACCCTGGCAGAAAACCAATCATATAGACCATGTAAACATTCTGCTCATGAAGCTCAATAACTTCATCAATCGACAATTTATTATGATTAGCAACTATTTCTAGATCTGCACCTTTATATAACACCGGAATGTAGACTTTTTTAGATTGTGTAGCAGCATTTTGCATACTCGATTGATGCAGGCTATCTTTTATCTTATCTTTTAGTACTTCATAATTAATCAATTCATTATCAAAAAATATCGTTAATGTTGTATAAGCCGGTACTAAATCTACTAAATAAGGCTCATCAACATTTCGAAAAACATGATATAAACGTTGAACCTTTTGACTTGTTTCCTCATCAATCTCATTCCCAAATGAAATAACTATGGATTGATCATTTAAAGGGTAAATATCTACATTCATACTATAAAACTTCCTTTTTTGTCTTAATAATATAGGAGCTGACGAAGGTCAGAATGAAAGTGAAGCTAAAAAACACAATAAAGGACATTATTAATGAAAATCCTAAGATAAATATAGACTGGTATTCCACATTATCCGTTTTAAGATGAAAAGTAGCTCCATAGCTAAGCATAGTTGCTATTACAGAAAAAAATGCACTATAAACGCTGATAGATTTTATCCTGTCTCTGAGTTGTTCATAACTAAAATATTTTGATAAATACACAACTATAATAATAACTGCCCCTAATAAAGCCCACAAGACATAATCTATGGAATTGAAAGCATCAAAAAAGCCTTCAGAAATATCACCACTTAGCTTTCTTTTAGTAAACATATGATAGCTTGCTATATTTTCTTGAGTTGTCGAGTTCATTTCGGAAAATGCCGCTTTAAATCTATAAACATTTTGAAACACTAAATTAAATAAAACAATACTGATTTGACTAATGACCACTGGTGCTGAAATAATTGATGACTTCTCAATATATTCTATGGCATGTAATTCTCTTAAATAAAAAACATACAATAAACCACTTACTATAAGTAATAATACAGTAGTCATGATTAATAATTTAACAGCATATTTCATAGATAATATTAAACTAGGCAATTTATTTTCCCTAGTCATAATAAACCCTGAAAATATTGCGATAAAACCTATTAAAAAGCTTTTCCACAAAGCATCACTTGCAATAAACGAATAAGTAAAAGGAGTAAAGTTGTTATAATCCTCAGTGCCATGTGTTGTAAATAAGCTTAAAATAAATATTATCAATGCATACATCGAACTAAATACTAGAGCATAGATTACTAATCTTCTCCAGTCTGAAAATGGCTTTTTCTTACTATAAATTATACCAACTAAAAAGATTATAAATATAGTTAAATACAAATAATAAACTAAACCAGATTTAACCTGTGTTGTTTGATGCCCGCTATCTTTTCCAGCGTAATCATGACGGATTGTTTCTAAATAGACTGAATTTGATAACATCATTAAATCTAGTGAAGATATTACTGGATCGACTATACCCTCAGGATTGTGCCCTAGATTAATAGAGTCTTCACCTAATGACCTCCGTTTATTATTTTCATAATCTGAAAAATAGTTAAGATGCATAACAATTTCCATATTAGACTCGATATTTTGGTAATCGAAAGGCGTTGAATCGATTTTCCCCAAAGAAACAAAAGAGAGCAGCCAAATAGCCAATATAGTAATAATGACTAAAGGAAGTGTATGTAGAAATGCTTTTTTTACATCATTTTTCTTTATACTTTTAAGCGCTAATGCCCCTTCATTTTTAGGAATTATAGGTGATTGAACTACAGCTAGTGATTCCCCACAGGTCAGACAATATTGAGCATTTGGTAATTGATCGGCACCACAAGATTGGCAGCTTACTTGCTCCTCCTTATGTCTTATGACGGTTCGTTCTTTAATTTTATTTAGAGGGAATCCATCATTGATACAATAATTTGCATCTTTGTTATTGGCTGTGCCACACCTAGAACAATAGATCATAACGTCTCCCCCTAACCCTGACTTTGCCTGGAACCACAAACATGACAAAAATTAGAATGTATGACAATCGATGTTCCACAAGTATCACAATCCGTTTGAGATTCCTCTTCAGCTTTTTCAGTATTTTCTCCACATTTTGAACAATATACATCATCTGATTCTATTAAATTACCACATTGACACCGCCAGGCTTGTGTGGCATCCTGCCCTGACAATTTAATAGACAATTGATGAATGTATTGATCTAATTCATTAATCTGTTCACCAAAGTCTTTTAATTCTTCACTATATACTTGTCCAATTCGATATTGATAATAAATGGATTGGCCTAATTTCGTTAATAAATATGACTTCTCCTGTTGCAATCGATGTATTTCATTTCTATAATATTCACTCATATCCCATCCCCCTAACAATAGTTATATTTTAACATATCAATTTTTTGAATTTATTGAACATACTTAAAAAATTCCTTAGAGTCTCTAAGTTATACATGTTAAAATAAAGCTTATATTTGAATTAAAAAAGGAAGTGAACATATATGTCTAAGATTTTATTAACTGGTTTTGAACCTTTTTTATCCTTTAAAACTAATCCGACTATGGAGATTGCTAAAAAACTAGACGGTCAGTCCATTAACCAATATGAAGTTGTGAGTCGTATTTTAACTGTGGATTTCAATCGTTCTGGAAAACAAATGATCGATGCCATCGAAGAAGTTAAGCCTGATGTTATCGTAGCTCTTGGACTTGCTGGTAACCGAAAACATATTACGCCAGAAAGAATTGCGATTAACTGTAATGATGGCCCAGAAGATAATGAAGGAAATAAGCCTAACGGTGAAAAGATTTTTGAAGATGGCCCCGATGGGTATTTATCAACTTTACCTATAAAGGAAATGGTTGAAAACATTACGAAGAACGGTTTACCAGCCTCAATTTCAAATACAGCAGGTACATATCTATGTAATAATGTCATGTATCATGGATTACACCATGGACAACAAAATAATTATAACTATCGAGCTGGCTTCATCCATATCCCGCCATCTCATGACATTGCATTACAACAACCCAGTTTAGCTAGTTGGTCACAAGATGATTTAAATCAAGCCGTTCAGCTTGCGTTGGAAATTTTATAATATGTCTCTAAAATTGACCAGTCCTAATTATTTATAAGTTAGGACTGGTTTATTTTTAACAATGGATCTGTTAAAAAAGTAGTTGGTTCTACGGACCGTTTAGAAAATCAAACATTAACGAGGTTATGCTGCCTAACTAAAATAATTCATCTATTCATTTATTTTATAATGCCTGATTCAGTTATATCTACTTTTGTAACAATTTTCACTTCAATGTTAGGATAGGTATCCTCCCATTTTTTAATATCAAAATTTCTGTCCTGACTTCTTACCTTTGCCCCAATCCCAATCGGATCGATTTTAAGTTCTTGAAATTGTTTCATTAATTGTTTGCACAACTCACTTAGTTTTTTTTCTGTTGCCTGTGTGATGTTTTCTTTCACCTTTTTATTTATTTTATCACCTGTATATTCCATAATTGCACCTGATACTTCTAGACTTATAGTGATTTGGGGAGAACTATGTAGCTTGTCAATTTGAATATTTCTTTTTACATGAATATTATAGACTGATGCGTAGTCTGCTTCTGCTTGATTTGAAGAGTTTATTTTTACCATTATTGAATCACCTGTAGAAAAGTCCTGATACATGGCTCTAAAAGCGAATAAACTCTCCCCTGTAATATCGCCAACCATTTTCCCGTCCTTGAATAAAGCAACTCCTAAAATTTTGACTCCTGAATTATGTTTTATTATTAACGGCAAGAAAGGATCTTGTCCTTCTTGAAAATAAGATCTGGTAAAAAGGTGTAAGTTCGTGTGAGGTAACGTTCCGTTTTTAATTTCATGCTCAATTAAATTAGAAAGAAATATCCCATTATCTTGTTGTCCAAATTGTTGTTCTAATAAATTTTGGGTACTTCCGTCTACTATTCCAAGATAAGTACGCGCTCCAATACTCGGATCCCTATTTAATGTATCAATATAGTCAAACATCCCATACTTAGCTAATTCTTTGCTATAAAGAACTACTTCTATTTTTCCACTTACAAAAGGTTTTGATGATACCGTGTTTAATTTTTTTCTAACTTCCTTGCTAAGAGGTGCAGTGTCAGTAAAAGTATGACCTTCAATGCTCTTATCTGCTAAATATTCTGGGTAAGAAGCCGTAAGCGATACAGTTTCATTATCAATCAAATCAAACCCAAGAGCACTTACTAGCTGAACATCATCAATAACCTCTTGCTTTAAACAACCTGACAACAATGTGAAGATTCCTATTAGGTAAATATTATATTTATTTATTTTCATTATTTTCACTCCGTCTTAAAATGAAATAGGATAGAATAAATAAAATGGGAACATATATGGTAATTAAATAAAAACCAATATTCGAAACAGCGTTAAGGAATGCATTAATTTCTTCACGTTTTTCTAAGATGATACACGTTAAAAATGACACGATTAAAATAAACATTAAAGATTTCTTTTGACAAACTAATAATAATTGTCGCAGTCCTCTAGAAGAAGCCCAAAAAACTAAACAAATATTAGGTAAAATAACTAATACCCAAGTCGATATTCCAATATATTCAAACCTTTCAATGAACGGCATTTCAAATATTTTCCACATATTCAATGTTGCCCAAACTGTTCGATTTAATTGAGTTTCACTATAATATGATAATGAAAGTAACATTAATAAAGTATACATAACTATGGTTATGATGTTCCCACATGAGCCCATTTTTGCGATTTTTCGGGTTGTTTAATAAAAGGGTAATACATTAAAAGAGTTGAAAACCCTAAATAACTTATAATCATATGCTTAGAAGAAATCGCAAATTCTTTCAATGAGTGATTCCAAATGGGCAATATATTTTGAAATTCTGCAAAATTTAAGGGGAATATTAAAGTTAATATTAAATACAAAGGGATAATCATTCCTAAGAAACAAATACCTGCTACTGCTTTAAAACCTCCTATCACAATGTAGTAAACTAATGATAATAGAAGAAAACTTAGAAATGTAACACTGATATTAGGAAACATCCATACTTGAACAATTTCAATATATGTACGTAAAACAGCAATACCGATTAAAGTAAAATAAATAAGCCAAATAAAACTTAAGACTCCCCCAAACCACTTTCCAAAAATATCACGCTGTATAGTTATCAAATCTCCGCGTCCATATTTTAAAATTTTATATAACATCCATATGATAATGTGTACTAATAAACCTGCAAGAATTACTGAAATCCAACTATCATTCCCAATAATCCCTACGATTGTTTGTTGAAAACCTAATATGCCCACTCCAACTTGGATAGAGTGGACAAGGAATAAAACCAAAAAGTTTGAAATTTTATAATTATTATTAATAGTTCTTTGTATTTCCCTCATAATTGGCTCCTATCCATCCAATTCAGTAGAAGGTTTTCTTTTTTTTATTTTTTCTTTAAATTTCATAGTGTCTTCTGATTGCAGATAAACCGGTCTTTTAGATTGAGAAGAAAAGGGCAACCTGATAAACCCATCTTTTAAATCTGTTATTCTTGGAGGGTATATTGGTTCTAATATTGGTCTACCTAAGGAGGTTAATTTTAATAAATGAGCCAAGATATAACAGAAGCAAATCGTAATACCAAGTAAACCTAAAATGTGAGCGAAAAATAGAAATGGAAAACGAATAAGTCGAATCGTATTACCCATTTGATAAACAGGGGTCGTAAAAGATGCAAGTGCTGCTAAAGCTACAATTATAAGTAATACATTACTTGTTAACCCAGCTTGAACAGAAGCAGTCCCTATTACAATACCACCTACGATACCAATAGTCTGACCGACCTTAGTAGGAAGTCTTGCCCCAGCCTCTCTTAGTAGTTCGATAGCCAATTCTAAAAATATGGCCTCTAAAATCGGCGGTAAAGGAACCTCTCTCCTCGAAGTAACTAATGTACTGACAACATCTTTAGGAATTATTTCATAATGATAAGTTAATACTGCTACATAAATAGGAGTAATTAATATTGAGAATAAGACTGCGAATAGTCGGATGATACGAAAAAATGAAGCTACAATCCAATTTAAAAAATAATCTTCAAAAGCAGAAAAAAATTCAAGTAATGTAATTGGTCCTATTAAAGCATGAGGTGCACCATCAACTAAGATAGCTACTTTTCCTTCAGTAAGAACAGCTGAAATACGATCTGGTCGTTCAGTATCAATTAATTGCGGAAATGGTGAATTAGGGTTATCCGCTATTAATTGAGTAACATAAGAACTATCTGTTAAGTTATCAATACTAATTTCTTTAATTCTCTGTACAACAGTATTAACGTTTTCCTCATTTGCAATTCCTTCAATAGATAAAATGGCTACCTTTGTCTTAGATAGCTTACCAACAATAAACTGCTGGATAGTAAGTTCAGGTATAGGTAGTCTTTTTCTTACTAAATTTATATTGGTATCTAATGATTCAACAAATGATTCTTTAGGACCTACAACACTAAATTCTACTTCTGGCAAAGCAACGTCACGGGCCTTCTTCAATTCAGCTCTAATTAGAACTACTTCATCATTTTCTTCAAATCGAATCATGATTGAACCAGTAAATAATTGATCTTCTATCTTACTTAAATCATTAGTAATTGTAATGTTTTCGATGGGTATTACTTTTTTTATATCTATTAATGAATTAATTTCATTTTGTTTTAAGTATGGAAGAATATCGCGATGTAAGATTTCCACATCAACTAATGAATGATAATAAAATATTTTTAAATTCTTTTCTGGCTTTGGACTTTCAAGGGTTTCAAAATCTTGAGATTGTTTCATTTGCTTTAGGAGATCTTTTAAGGTTGCATCTACCTCTGGGTTTTCAGTATGATTTGTTGACTTTTTAAATTTGGACATCCAATTAAACAAGTTCATTAATTATCACCCACTTCTTTTCCACCTCGATGATATTCTCCCCATTTCTTCTTTATATAAACATCAAGGGTTTTAAGGTTTTTTTTATATTAAAACAAAAAAAGACAACCAACTTAATGATTGTCTAATAGATCCACTAATTCCAAAACAATATCAACATAATATTCAATAACTTGTTAGATAAGATAAAAAGGCGACAAATAATAAGTACACATTTTCACGAAAGAAGCCATTACAGTACTTAACTACCCCAGTCTTTAAAAAACTTATATAATTCATCAACCCTATAAGTTTTAAAAAGGAGCTCTTCCTCGTCATACACGAGCAGTACTGGAAATTGTTCAATATCCAGTACTTCTTTAAAGTCTACAACATAATCTTCATCATAACGCATCCACGAAGCATTAACTCTGTGTTCTGTACCCTCCAATATTTCCAATACATTCTTATAAAAAGACTCTTGCATTTCCTTAGGTAACTTTTTCCCATCTTCATACATTACAACTACATTAAAACCGTCATTATGTGATAGAAGTCTTGCATATTTCTCTTCGTAAGACATCTCTAATAAAATAATTTCAACTGGATGACCTTTAAAGTCATCCCCTCTCGGCGGATTAACTAACACTTTTTGCCCGTTTTTTATATCGCCGATTGATACTTTATTTTCATCTTCATGCATTATGACAGTTTCATCGGTTATCGTGGCTTTATAAGAATAACCTTCATCTGTCCAAGGGTTTTTACTATTTCGTTTTTCCCATTTAGAAATGTCAACAACTATGCTGCTCTCCCCTTTATTGACTTCCAATACTTTTCCTATCATTTTATCATCTTCATAATGACCATAGGGATTGTCTCCATAATCTCCCTCACTTTTACTACAAGCAGAAGCAAGTGAGATGACAAATAAGAAAAATATTAAAAATATAATGTTTCGTTGCAAGGAAGTCCCCCCTCTATTAACAGACATCTTATGATTCCATTACTCATGACCAAGCTATACTAGTTGTGTTCGTATCCTTTGATTTAATAAAAGTTTGATCGTTTGTACAGTATTTTCTACAAACCTATCGCCTTCATTTGGCGTAAGATATATAAATTCGTGGTCATCAGAAATCGTGTGGCTGCGATAAAAATTAGTGATATTTCTAATCTGTTCAAGTGTTTGACCTTGCGGAAAAAAATCTAGAAACTCTGGGAAATCAGTGATGTGTTGAAACTCAGTCCAAAAAATATTGTCTTTATGATTTTTAAGATATAAAAAATCTAATCCATACCAGTCTCTTTTAACAAGAGGAGTATATTCAGGAGTGTTTAGAATTTTCTCGAACACTTTTTCTTTTTTCTTTTGATCAGTAAATTCAATCCATTTCTCATCAGTCACCAAGTGGATATAATATCCAAGATAATAGGAAAACTCACCAAGTGAACTTTCTTTAACGTTACAGAGATATTATTGGTAAAAAGAATCAGAGTTGATATTTCCATCAATCTCGAAATGAGTAGTTTCTTTTGGAGGGGTGGGTTTACCATCCTTTGCGATGAGTCCACAATCTGGCCCAATGTTACCAATCAAAAATTCAATCTTGGAAACAGGGAGTTCTGCTTTTAATAATTTTTCAGTAATCCTAAAGTGAGTAACCCAAGTAGCCACATTTCTCACTCCCTAAATGTTTATGTATTTTTACATTGACAAGGTTTTCGTCAAGAGTGCTTATAAATCCTCTTTATATATTTTTTAAAACATCAATCAAAGAAATATTCTCCTCTACCAAAAAAATCAATTGCTATACCCTTATTCATATTAGCCCCATTTACTTGAAGAAGAGGCTTTACACTTTCTCTTTTGAGAAGCTTATTAACCCAAATACTAAAAAAATCATGCTGAATGTCCAGATAATTCCCGATATGCTTATTTGGAGTGAAATTTCTTCTGAGGCCATAGGATGATTGGAGTCAAATGTAATAACCCTTAAAGCAAAATTTGCTGCCACAGATACTAATAGTAAATGAAGGAATATCCATGTATACCCTAGATTATTATTCTTTTTTATCAAAAGGAAGACACAAATTAACATGCAAATTCCCATCACAGTTGAGAAGCCACCAATTAACAACCCTCTTACTTCCTCTTCTAATGGCATATAATTGCACCTCCAAACCCCAAAATAATTGTCTTAATGCTTAATATCTTTATCTTTTAAACTTAATTTTAACATAATATTCCAACAATTAATTTCTTTAAAACAAAAAAAGACAACCAATATAATGATTGTCTAATTAAACTACGGCCCTTTAGATCAATTTCTACTTACAATATATAATATTACTTTCTAGTATACTCGATCCAAATTTTTTAGTTTTAGAATTACAACAGAACTACTACATTCTCCATGTCTGCAGTAATTTCATTAAACTTTCCAGCCCAAGTAGGACTACCTTGTTCTGTTGAAAGGACAGTTTGAAATGTCAACAAATTACTTCTGGTATGAATGCAAATACAACGCAGTTTTATTTCCTTTTTTTGTTATAGTAGCCAGTGCCTAAAACACCTAGAAAAATTACAAATATCGCTACAATTATGCTTATATCCATATTTTCACCTCCTAATAAACGTTTACCTACTTGTTCATTTAAGTGTATCTAAATAATAGTTGTCAACGTCCCAAACATTTGAACAATATGTAGTCACTAATCTGATTTTAATTCTCACTCTCTTCAACTTGATTATCTGAATCATTACCTTTAAAACTGGCATATACACCAATAGATAAGCCTAATATCATAATTAAGAAACCCGTCCATAATAGATTTCTAAGTAACAGGAGCCCACCAAATAGTGTTAGATGAATACCGAATAGTTGTATTTGTATTGTAGATGGTTAATGGCTGCCCCTATATCAATTCTCATTGACTTTCTGGACAGCCCTTAACTTTTATTTATAACCGATCTTCTTCATCCCTCATTTCAAGGTCTTCTTCTGACATCCCATCCTGTAAATCTCTTGTTCGATGTGCAATCCGGCTCGAGGCATTAGCCGCAATACTTCCAATGATATCATCTAAAAATGTGTGACATCTGACACCATTTTTAGTATCGAGTCTTTCAATTACACCTATCTTTTGTTTATCAAGATGGCCATACGTCGTCACTGCGATACTTCCATAGCCCAAAGCAGCACCTAATGCGATGGTTTCATCCACCCCAAACAGCCCTTCATCCTGTGCGATCAGTGATTGTAAGGGTTCAGATAATTTATTTTCTTCTGCTAAGACATCTAATTCAACACCCACTAAAATAGCATGTTGGATTTCACGTTTTTCTAACACTTTATCTACACTTTCAACGCAATCTTCCATACGAAGAGATTCATTATAAGGTGCTTGCATGATATAGACAATATCTGCAATATCCTCAATCGTAACACCTCTATCTTCAAGGCGTTTACGGGCAGCTTTCTCTACTTCTTGACTCTTTATATGAGAACGTACTGTCATACGCTATCCCCCCTTATTATAATTATATCATTTTCAATGTTTTTTAATAATTACAAATTTTTAATCTTTTAAAAAAAGGGCTTGTCTTAAAAGCCTTCTCGTTAGCCAACTTCCTAAAGTATGATAAAATAATTTTTGAAAGTTCATACTGATAAATTTTATGATTGATGGAGGTTTTAAGCTTGGGAAGAAAGGGTACGATGGTAGAAAAAGATATTGATAGCCAGTATCTTGATGAAACATTAACACTTAAAATTTTTAAACCAGAAAATTATTCGCCCTTATATAAATATCATATCTGCATCATGCAAGATGGAAATGATTACTATCAGCTTGGAAGAGTTGCGACAGTAAGTGACCGACTCCATGAAGAAGGTGAAATTGAGAATACGATTTTTGTAGGTATTCATTATCAAGACCGTTATGATCGTTGGGATAAATATCACCCTGATGGTGAAAGAAATAAAGCCTATATTAAATTTTTAGTTTTCGAGGTGGTGCCTTTATTGGATAAAGAACTACCAAGTTATCATGTAGGCTCTTGCCGAGTACTTATGGGCGACTCACTCGGAGGAACAGTGTCCTTAATGACTGCTCTTAAGTATCCAAATAATTTTGGTAAAGTCATTATGCAATCCCCGTATGTTGATGAACAAGTGATTGAAGCCATTAAACAATCTGATGACGTTAATAATATGAGCATTTACCACACGATTGGATTAGATGAAACTGAAGTGCCTACCACAAAAGGGGACAAAGATGATTTTTTATCGCCTAACAGAGATTTAAATGAAGTACTTTCACAGCGAGCAAGTGATTACACTTATAAAGAATTAGAAGGAAAACACACTTGGAAACAGTGGCAAAAAGATTTACCTAATGCTATTAAAACGATTTTCAAAAATTAAGTTTTTTTTACGGACGATAAATTTTTTCATTTTTTGTTATAATAAAAGTTAGAATAAAATTCTGTTACGTGTAATTTAGTCTTAGGAGGTTATGAAAATGTCAAAATTAAAATATGGTATCGCTATTTTCCCATCAAAAGAAATCCAAGACGTTGCTAACTCTTATCGAATGAGGTATGACCCACGTTACAATAAAATCCCGCCTCATATTACATTAAAAGAACGTTTTGAAGCTAGCAAAGAGGAAATTAATGAAATTGCAGAAGAATTAAATAAAATTGCTTCAGAAGTACAACCCTTTGAAATTGAGATTAATAAGGTAAGTTCATTTAGCCCAGTGACAAATACTGTGTATTTAAAAGTTGAACCGCACGACCAACTTTCACTTTTAAACGACAAAATGAATGAAGGGGTTTTCCCTGAGTCTCAACAATATGCATTTGTACCACACATCACGATTAGCCAAGACTTATCAGAAGACGAGCATTCAGATGTTTATGGAAGTATGAGAATGTTAACATTTGACCTAAAAGATACTGTAGATCGTTTCCAATTACTATATCAATTAGAAGACGGTGCTTGGACAGTATTTGAAACATTTAAGTTAGGAAAATAATTTATGAATATCTACCGTGTTACTAAAGAAAACCAATTAAAAGATGCCTATAATGTAAGAAAAATTGTTTTTGTTGATGAACAAAATGTGCCTCCAGAAATGGAATTAGACGAACATGATGAAACGGCTGTTCACTTTGTTGGTTACTTTGAAGACCGACCCATTGCTGCTAGTCGTTTAAGGTTTGTAGACCAATACGGAAAGCTAGAAAGAATTTGTGTGCTAAAGGAAGAACGGGGAAAGCACTATGGCATCCAAATGATTAATCAAATGGAGCAATATTTAATTGATCAAGGCGTTAAAAAAGCTAAATTGAATGCTCAAACACATGCAGAAACTTTTTATAAAATACTAGGGTTCCAGACTGTGTCCGATGAATTCATGGATGCCGGAATCCCTCACGTAACCATGGTTAAAGATTTAAGCTGACGAGTATACTCGTCAGCTTTTTTTATGGTTATTTTTTATATGTATTGACCATAATGGATAAAAGGTACATGTATTTTTATTCAGGATGGTGGAGAAATTGGACTTCGTCAAAATACTAACAGAAAGTCTAGTTGGGTTTGGGGCTTTATTTGTCCTTACTAAAGTTCTTGGTAAATCCCAAATCACACAGATTACAGCCTTTGATTTTATTGCTGCTCTTGTATTAGGGGAACTTGTAGGTAACGGTTTATACGACCCACAAGTCGGGGTCTGGCATGTATTATTTGCCGTATCCATATGGGGAGTCATGATTTATCTCACAGAATGGTTTACTCAGAAATATCGACGGACCCGATCTATTTTAGAAGGCAAACCATCAATTGTCATCCGTCGCGGACAAATTCAACGGGACGTTATGAAGAAATGTAAGTTAGATATGAACCAGTTAATGCACCTGTTGAGGGATAAAGATGTCTTTTCCATACAAGAAGTGGAATATGCAATTTTTGAAACAAATGGGTCGATTAACATATTGAAGAAATATATTTACCAAAACCCGACGAATAAATTCTTTAATGCTGCACCTCAAGAGACTATATTACCTATCTCAGTTATTACTGATGGTGAACTCATTGAAGAAAATATTATGGAAATTGAGTGGGATAAGCAGCAGATTTATGATGAAATTTCGAAACAAGGGCTGTCTTTAAAAGAAGTGATGTACGCTGAATATAATAAGGAGGAAGGGCTGTATGTGTTACCATACTAAGCACCTTCCTCCTCTTTTATTTTAAACATCCAGCGAAATTGCTGAATGTAGTGCTCTATATTACCTTTATTAATTAAAGCAGTCAGATAAGCTGTCACTGCCGTTCTAAATAATAAGAACATAGATAATTGATCAGCCTTTACTTTCATCGCTTCACATAATTCGGCTACGATATCTTCATGAGAAACAGGTTGCTTGTCCTGAATGATACAGTAAACTTTATGAAGTAATTCCTTATGATATTCAATATTTTTTTCTACAGTATTTAAATAGTCTTCTTCATAAGGACCATGTCCTGGCACTGAGCCATCAAATGAATAACTTTTTAGTTTTTCTAAACTATTAATGGTTTTATCAACACTTGTGATATACGGAATCTTATGCTTCAATATCTCTTTTTGTCCAAAGTAACTATCTGCAGCAAATAAGGTTCCATTAATACCTAAGGCAAGTTGATTATAACTATGACCAGGCGTTGCAATAGCTTCAAAATTAAAGCCATCAATTTCATAGTGACCTTCATCGATCGTTAAATCCACTTCTATAGGTGGACCTTCTAAAAATTTATTTCTTAATTCGTCTAAGGGATCATTGCCTGAAAATAGATAGGTGGGTTCTAACACAGGATGTTTAATTATAGCTGCTTCTAAGGTAGGGGCTATGATTTTGACTTTGTACGATTCCTTTAAATATTTTGCTCCGCCATAATGGTCTGCATGTGCATGTGTAATAAATAGGTGAGTGATAGGCAAATTCTTCTCTTCTAACTGTCGCACTACTTTGCGAATGGCTGATTTATCAATAGCCGCATCGATAATTATGCCTTGATTACCTTCATGCACATACCCAATATTGACTGAGCTTTCAAAAACGTAATTGTTTGAATTAATTTGTTGCATCTTCATTAACGAAACTCCCTTTTAAAATAATTCATTAAATAGTTTCGCTAAAATGTTGTCCTTTTCCTGTAATTTCAGCTAATTGTTTGTGGTTTTTATTCATAAATTTTGTATCATCAGGTTGATATACTTTAGCAGGACTATAAGTCTTGCGTGCTTCTTGTTCTAATTCTTCTTGATCTTCTGAGTTGAATTTTCGCTTCAATTCATTTAATTCTGTTCTAAATACGCGTTCTAATGCTAAATCAGACTGGCGTCTATTAGATACCTCACGACGTTGGTATTGATTATATTGATGAAAGTCAACTGGTAAAATATAACCCATAAAACCAACCTCCTCTAATATTACTTTACCCGTTATCTATTAAATTATTCGTGTTTAATAGATTATATGCGTCCTTTTTATTTAGATTCGAACCATTTACCCATTTTTGTCATCCATTCATCTAGTCTTTTTTCATCTTCAATTAACATCTTTTCCCACTCTTGTTGTTTCTTTTCATCTTCTGCAAATCTCTTTTCCGGTGATTTACCTATTTCTATTAGAATTTTTTCTAAATCAGATAACCATTTCACATCAAAGCCTCCTTTTTAGTTCTAATAAAGTTTATTATAGATTCTTTCAAACCGCTACAGGCGGACGTTTTCCGTGGGCACGGCTCAACGCAGGAACATCAATGAATAATCTCCATTGAACCTTTGCACCGAGGAAGCCTACTTCGATGCATTCCTGGAAGACGCAGGTGCATCCCACGTGATTTCTCTCGCGCTGTTCTCGCAGGAGTCGCCGTCTTCCGCTAAATTAAATACCTTTTTTTAATTTTGAATACAATACTCCGGTTTAAATTCCATCAAAGTTTAAAAAGAACCCGTAATATTTACGAGTTCTTATCAATCTCTTTTTATATCCAAAAAAATGGTGGACGTTTTTGTTCAAGTTGAGGGGCCACTTGTTCTTCTGTATTTCTTCTTTTTGTATCGTTATTATTGTTTGGCTTCCAGACAGGGCCAAAATTTTGCTTTGGTCTAACCACCTTAACCTTTTTTGCGTTAGCCAGTACCTCTTCTATACGACGATCATTTTCTTCATTTGACATTCCAATCTCTCCTCCCACTATTGTCTCGATAATAGTATATTCAACACAACATAATCAGCATGGATATATGTCCCAAATATAAAGGAAATACAATTATTTTGAACGGACAAAAACTAATGGGCATAATAACTAAGAAAATTTAAAAATACAGTCAATTGCCCACACTCTCCCTAAGCATATGCATAAATTATTAACGTAAGAAAGGTCATATGACTAGAAAGGAGAATGGCTAATGTCATGTCGCGGTAAAGATCATACTGAGAGCTGCGTATGCGATATTCTACGCCAAATCGTGGACGCACAAAATGACATCGTTGAACACGATTGCGATGTCAGCTGTAAGCAATCTATTGAGGATTTATTGGGGGATACAACGTCACCTTCGGGGTTAGACACTGTTCCAGTATTACTATACTGTGATTGCAAAACATTTGAAGGTTTCGGTGCAATGAACGATGAAAATCGCACTGTTGTTGGAAGCTTTTACTTCCGAGTGAAAAAAGTAGATGATGATTGCTGTGCAGTATTAGAATTATTACGAGACCCTGCTGATTCTGATAGAAATCCTAAAGATCCTACATGCCAAAAAACTGCTCGCTTAAGAGCTACTGGAATCTGCATAAACGTCGATCTAAAATGCTTCTGTCACGTTACTTGTTTACCAGCAGTAAATGCAATCAACTAGATAATAATAAAAAATGCCTGCGACTTCATTATCGCAGGCATTTTTTATGAATGTTTTTAAAATCCAATGATTTGAATATCTAGCAATATATCATTTGTCAGGGTTCGACGTCGACGTAAGTCTGTTAAAAACACTTTTGCTCCTTCTTCTACAACCTCTTCTATATGTCCATTAAACGCCCCTTCTTTCGTTAAGAATTTACACTTTAATTTTGGCAATGTTTCTTGCATGTTCGTAATGTAATTTAATTTTCCTTCTACAGATAAGGACTGAAACCGACTTCTGCTTGCTGCTTTTGCTTGTTCAACCTCAGTTTTCTGTTGTTTCTGTGTATTTGCAGTATAATAGCTTGATTGAGTTTCTACTTGGGGGTGTGATTCTTTGTTTTGCGCAATGTACAGTAAAGGTGGTTTTGTACGTTGATCTTCCATATGCACATACTCCTTTCATGTGACTCTAACCCATTTTATGCGCAAACACCCAATTCTGTGAGGTTGGCTTAACTCTTCATTTAATTTAATTATTAAATATCGCCGATACCAAAAATAGAACCCGCTTAATTGCGAGTTCTACACTAAATACTCCATAAACATTGTTGCTGTGCCGAAATATATGAGTACTGAAATTAAGTCGTTAATTGTTGTAATAAAAGGACCACTCGCAACAGCAGGGTCAATGTTTAGTTTGTGCATTAACAGTGGCAAAAAAGCTCCTGCTATAGTTGCGACAATTAATGAAATCATGATTGAAAAACCTACGACTAATCCTAAATATAGAGCGTTTTTCCAAACAATAATGATTAACACAATGACTATTCCACAGATCACTCCAGTAATTAGCCCAGTTAATGATTCACGCTTTAATCGTTTGATAAAACCTTCATTCATTGCATCACCAGTTGCAATACCACGAACTGTCACTGCCAATGCTTGTGTTCCTGTGTTACCTGCCATACCTGCAATTAGTGGGATAAACGCACCAAGAATGGCTGCTTTTTGTAAAGTACCTTCAAACTGTCCGATTAACGTTGCTGTAAGCATTCCTAAAAATAATAAAATAATTAGCCATGGTAAGCGTTTTTTTGCTGCATCCATTGCACTCAAATCATTTTTATCTAAATCTGCAACACCGGCTAATTTGGAGTAGTCATCACTTGCTTCCTCATCCATAACATCTAAAATGTCATCCACTGTAATAATACCTAACAGATGTTTTTTAAAATCAACAACAGGTAAAGCTAAGAAATCATAATCTCGCATTAATTTGGCTATGGATTCCTGGTCGTCACCGGCTGATGCATAAACAACCCGCTCACTCATGATGTCGCTCACGATCCAATCTTCCTCGGATATAATTAAATCACGAAGAGAGATTACACCTACTAATCTTTTTTGATCATCTGTTACAAAAACATAATAAATTGTTTCAGCATTAGGTGCTTTTTCTCTTAAGTGAACCATCGCTTGCTTAATGGTCATGTTGTGATTCACAACCACATACTCGGTTGTCATAATACTACCCGCGGTTCGTTCCTCATAGTGCAATAAGTTCTTGATCTCACGGGCTTCTTCACGATTCATTAATGTTAAGTAACTGGCAATTTGATCACGTTCTAATGTATTCATAATATCTACTGCATCATCTGTTGATAATTCATCAAAAATTTGAGCTGCAAACCTGGGGTCCATCTCTGTAATAATTGCTCCAACCTCGTCCAGCTCAAAGTTTTCAATTACCTCAGACATTTCATCCGGTGATAAATACGTGTAAATCTGAAGTCTTACTTCTTGATCTAAATTAATAAATATATTCGCCTGATCATATGGGTGAAGTTCTAAAAACTCGGATCTAAATTGATCAATTGAATCTTTTTCCAAAGCAGTGTAAATTTTTTCTATGATTTTTTCATATTCGATGCTTCTATGGTTTTGTGGCGTCTCCATGATTACCCCTCCTCAGACGAGCTCAATATATTTATTTTAAATAAAATGGTTTAAATTTGCTACCGACAGCCTAAATTCTTTTATAATATAACGTTGTTAAAGTAAGATGTTGATTCTAAAAATCGCTGCAGGCGGACGCCTTCCGCTTTTCTTAAACAAATGACCTTTCATCCAATTTCCTTATTTTATCAATCTTAATATTTAACATTGTCTAAAATAAAAATTTAACTTACTTTACAACTATGACAAACGATTCTACTATTTCAAAATAACAGTTTTTGACGTATGATTAACTATAGAGATAGTTCAAGAATCTAAAGGGGAATACTCATGAATAACCAAATAAATAAACAAACATTAGACACTTTTCTAGTTACTACTGTCATTTTACTAGTTGGAATAAGTTGTTTTACATTATATACATTAGGTGAAGCCTATCCATCTGCTTATAGTGGTTATTACAAACGACAAATAATATGGTTTATTATTAGTGCGGTTGGTATAGGTGTGATTATGGTTATTGACTTTGACCGTTACCGGAAGTTTGGCTGGCCCTTATACATTTTAGGTATATTCATGTTAGTAGGTTTACATTTCCTACCATGGGCATACGAAAATAATGGTGCCCTTCGTTGGTATAAATTTGGTACAACTACACTACAGCCATCTGAATTTGTAAAAGTTTTCTTAGTTGTAGGTCTTGCGAATGTCATTACAAGTCATAATGAAAAATGGAATCATAAAGATTTGAATTATGATCTTGTTTTACTCGGAAAAATACTTGGTATGAGTTTACCAGTATTCATTCTAATTGCTATTCAACCTGATATTGGATCATCGTTAGTCATAGCTTCAATAGCTGCGTTCTTAATCGTCATTTCAGGAATTCGCTGGCGAACCATCATAGCTGTTTTTGGATCGGTATTTGTAGTCGTTGCTACATTATTCATTCTTTATTTTGCTAACCCGGACGGTTTTATTAATTTTATAGAAGAAGAAACGCCACAGTTTGATCACGTGGCTGACCGTATTAAAGCCTGGGATAACCCTCATTTATACCAAGCAGGTGCGGCTATGCAAGTTATAAAATCAATGTTAGCTATCGGCTCCGGTCAATTATCAGGTAAAGGAACCATGGATTATGAAGTATGGATTCCTGAACGTCATACCGATATGATCTTTACAGCTGTAGCCGAACAATTTGGTTTTGTAGGTTCAAGTATTATAATAATTTTGTATTTCTTGCTGATCTATCGAATTGTTCAAATTGCTTTGGAATGTAAAGACCCGTTTGGAACCTATTTAGGTGTTGGAATTGTTGGGTTATTCACTTATCAAATCTTCCAAAACATTGGTATGTCTATACAGCTCATGCCATTAACCGGTTTACCGTTACCATTTTTAAGTTATGGAGGTACATCGTTACTGGTATATATGGCTGCCATCGGTTTAATATTAAATGTCCGTTCACGTCAACGAACCTTTATGTTTGAATCTGGTGAGGATGATTAATGATCATAAGCAGTTCGTGTGGGTATGAAGCCACACATTGAATGATATTTTCATAAATTGGATGTTTAAACCGGACTTGTCTACAGTGCAAAGCCTGTCCTTGAATTGGTAAAAATGTGCTTCCGTATAAGTCATCCCCTATTAATGGGTGACCTATATGTGAGAAATGGACTCTAATTTGATGTGTTCGTCCAGTTTCTAACCAAACTCTTAATAATGAGCAGTTACGCCACTCTTGAATGACTTCATAGTGCGTAACTGCTTTTTTTCCATTTTGATCTACTTTTCTTTCTATGATTGAAGGTAAATTTCTATCAATAGGTAGGTCAATGGTGGATTGTTTTAAATTCATAACTCTTTCAACCATCGCTCGGTATTCTCTGTGAATCTTTTGAGTGGATAATAAATGATGAACATAACCATTTTTAGCAATAACCACAACGCCTGAAGTATTTTTATCCAGTCGGGTAATAATATGCGGGGCTAGATTCATACCCTGTTGTTTATAGTAATACATCAAACCATTAACCAATGTCTCTTTATCGTTCATATTGGGGGATACAGCTAGACCTCTAGGTTTATTGATACCAATGAGATACTCATCTTCATAAATTATATTTAAAGGTATATTAATGGGAGTTAGATGATCCTTTGATACTGAATCCGGTAGGTTAACCTTAAGGATCTCCCCTGCCTTTAATTGATGCCTGACTGTAACAGGTAATTCATTTACCAATATTTCACCTTCACGTTTAATATGTTTTATAAGCCTATTAGAAAAAGCTCGGTCGTGTAACAAATAATCACGAACGAGCTTATTTTCATCTTTTCGTTTAATTTTCCATTCCATAACCTATAACTCCGTTCGCTCATCAGCAATAAATGAGTCATGCACGCGTTTCCAAAATGGGAAAGGTCGGAACCTCGCAAATCTTACTCTTTCTTTAGCCACACGACATTGAATACTATGAACATCATTAAATGCCATGTTTAAATGATCAATCGTAATCATAAATGTTCTTTCATTGCGCGGCTTTAGAACAGCTGTATGGTGCTTAGGTAAGATTAGCGGCGAGCCCACGGTTCTAAAGACTCGGTTGTTGATTGAAGCCATTTCTGTAATCTGAAACGCTTCTAATGAAGGGTGAATAATGGCTCCGCCAAGTGCTTTATTATAAGCTGTTGAACCAGATGGTGTAGAGATGCAAAGCCCGTCTCCTCTGAATGTTTCAAAATGTTCACCTTTAATCTCAACATCTAATACCACAGAACCTTCTGCCGTTTTTACTGTAATCTCATTTAATGCGATATAAGTATGTTCTTGTTCATAATCATTAGGTCTAATCGTTAACTCAAGTAATGGATACTCCACTACTTGGAATGGTGTTCTTGCTATTTCAATAATTAACTTCTCTAATTCTTTAGGAACCCAATCCGCATAAAAACCTAAGTGACCTGTATGTATACCAATAAAGGCCGTTTGATCTAATCGATGGACATATTTATGAAATGCTTCAAGTAATGTACCATCACCACCAACTGATATGCATAGATCTGGTTCTTCTTCGTTATATTCCATTTTAAACTGTGATAAGTAGCTTTTTAATTTTGATTTTATTTCTTTTGAATCGTTATCTCCTCGACATTGAACCGCAAATTTCATCGTCACGACCCCTTTTTTAGATTGTTAATCCTTTTTACGTCTGAAGACTTCTTGTGCATCTCGGATTTCTTGGCGAATCTTGGACATCTCTTCATCCAGTCGAAAGGCGGCTTCAGAAGCACTTCTTAACCGTTCTGTAACTTCAGATGGAATCTGCCCTGAGTATTTATAATTTAACGAATGCTCATTAATTGCCCAAAAATTCATAGCTAGTGTTCTTATTTGGATTTCTGCTAATAATTGCTTTTCTCCATAAATGGTCTCAACTGGATATCTAATAATCACATGAAAGGAACGATATCCACTATCTTTGTTTTTTTCGATATAATCTTTTTCTTCAACGATTGAAAAGTCTTTCCTTAACCTTAACATGTCTACAACGTCATATATATCTTCAACAAACGGACATACAACTCTCAATCCAGCAATATCTTGAACTTCATCCTCAACATTTGCAATGGCAATGTCTCGGCGCTTAGCTTTCTCAAGTATGCTGGTAATAGGTTTAACTCTTCCTGTCACAAATTCAATCGGAGAATGGCGTGATTCATAATCGAATTGTTTTCTCATGCCTTTTAGTTTGATTTTTAATTCATCGACAGCTTGTGTATATGGCGCTAAAAATATTTCCCAATTCATTGCCGCTCTCCCCTCTTTCCACATCTTGCTAACTTGCAATATTATTGTATCACAAAATACCAATAGATAACCTTTGAATCCAATTGAAGTATACTTCATAATTAATGAAAGAAAAAGTAATTGATAACGATTTGAGGGAAATCAAATGCAGGAAATTGAAATCGAATTTAAAAATATTTTAAATGAAAAACAATATAATCAATTAAGAGAAAAATGGTTTAATGACCAAGAGCCAAAAAAGCAAACCAATTATTATTTTGAAACCGATGATTTTCAATTAAAAAATCATCAATCAGCATTGAGAATCAGAAAAAAGAATGATCAATATATAGCCACTCTAAAACAACCTCGTGATGAGGGGCTTTTAGAGACACATGATCAACTCACTGATGATGAAGCTAATCAATGGTTTGATAATCAAGTCATACTAAAAGAAAATATTCAGAAACAGTTGTCCCCTTTAAACATAGATTTAGATCAAATCAATTATAAAGGCGAATTAACAACTTATCGCCTAGAAAAATCTGTTAACAATTTTATCGTTGTTTTAGATTATAGTAGATATAATGGTGTTGAAGATTTTGAGTTAGAAATAGAATCCCCTTTATATCAGGAAGGAAAGGCTTTTTTTGAACAAATTTTAGATGAACATAATATAGAAAAACAACCTAGTATAAATAAAATTCAACGCTTTTTTAATACCTTAGAATAAACCTTAAAGTTTGCCAGAGTACATAAGCGTTGCTACAATAATAAAGTAAAAGATAACCTGATTAACTAATTTTAGTCATTAAGGTTATACTATATTGTTATTTATTGATACTAAATGTTTTAGATTCAAAGAAAGGATTATAACTAACATGGCTTATCAACAAGGTAATATCTATGAAGCTATAGGTGGAGCTGAAGCAGTCGATCGACTAGTTGAAGCGTTCTATTCAAGGGTTGGGGAGCATCCGGATTTAATACCCATCTTCCCTGATGACTTAACTGAAACAGCTCGTAAACAAAAACAATTTTTAACACAATTCTTTGGTGGCCCACCATTATATATTCAAGAGCATGGTCACCCAATGTTACGCGCTCGCCATATGCCATTTCCGATCACACCAACTCGACGTGATGCCTGGTTAGAATGTATGGCAGGTGCATTAGATGAAGCTGAAATTGAAGAACCTTATAAATCTTCTATTTATGAGAGATTAACAATGACGGCAAATCATATGATGAATACAGAAGAATAAAATTTTCTTGTGAAAGGGGAAATCGATGTGGGTAAACTAACATCCGAAGTAATGGACAATCTAGCATCGAATGATAATTCCCAAGTTGACTTTTGTCGTATTATAGATAAACCCATTGAGATATATGTATTTATAGATCCATTATGTCCAGAATGTTGGTCGTTAGAACCTTATATTAAAAAACTAGCAATGGAATATGGCTGTTATTTTAAAATACGACCGATTGTATCTAGTAATCTAACAAACTTAAACAATAAACCTAGCAAAAAATCAAAAGACTTAGCAAGTTATTGGGAGAAAACCGCTTGCCGTACTGGAATGAGTTGCGATGGCGACCTTTGGTATGAAAACCCTGTTTCCTCCCCTTCAATTGTAGCATTAGCTATTAAAGCAGCAGAACTTCAAGGGCAGCGATTAGGTTCTAAATTTCTACGCAAATTACAAGAGTACTTGTTTTTAGATAAGAAAAATATATCAAATGAAAATGTACTCTTTGAAATTGCTGATAAAGTCAATTTGGATTTAGACGAATTCAAAAAAGACATTCATTCGAATACTGCTAAACGTGCTTTAAAGTGTGATTGGAACTTGACCTGTGAGATGGATGTTGAACAGCTACCAACAGTGGTCATGTTCAACCGTGAACATGATGCTGATGGGTTAAGAGTGTCTGGTCTTTATAATTACAACATTTATCTTCGTGCGTTATTTGAAACGTTAGGAAAGAAGGTTCAACCAACAAGAAAACCTTCACTTGAAGATTTCTTATGTCACTTTGAGTTTGTAGCTACGAAAGAAGTCGCTGTTGTCTTCGATTGGAGTATTGAAAAGGCAGAAAAAGAACTAAAAAAATTAGTTCTAAAGCAAAAAGTCAAACAAGTGCCAGTAAAGTACGGTATGTTTTGGCAATATGTCAATGATGCATCATAAGGTAGAAGGAATTTTAAAATGATTCCTTCTACTTTTTTTATTTTTCAGCTATTAGAATAGGCTGATAGTAACCAGTGTCTTCAGGCATATTCCAAGTAATATTTGAGAAACCCGCTTCACTTAATATTTGACTCAATTCTTCTCTTAGTAACGCACGATAACTCGTAGTATGATGTTTCGTTTCCCACAAACCATTCATTTCTTCTAATATGAAATGATTTAATGTACATAAACTTAATCATGCCAATCCAGCATTTTCTCTTTTTCTGTTTTCATAAGTGCATCTCCTAATACTTAATGTAACTGTCTTCAAAAAATTAAACCCTTAAAGAACCACGAAAACCTCTTGCAGAATAGTAAGACTCTGCTCCGTTATGGTACACAAAGACAGTGTCATAACGTCGATCACAGAAAATGGCACCGCCAAGAATTCTAATATTGTCAGGTGTTTTCACCCAGCTCGAAGTTTTCGTATCAAATTCTCCAAGTTGTTGTAAATCGCGGTATTGGTCTTCCGATAAAAGCTCAATACCCATGTCGTTAGCCATATCTATAGCATTATTATCTGGTTTATGTTTCTTTCTTGACTCAAGTGCTTCACGGTCATAACACACACTTCTGCGCCCTTTAGGACTTTGCGCAGAACAATCATAAAAAATGTATTCATCCGTTTTGTTATCATAACCAACTACATCTGGTTCTCCTTCAGTTCTTTCCATTTCATTGAGCGACCACAGTTTTTCAGGTTGATCATCTAGTTTTGTTTGGACGTTATCCCATTCAAGACCTTCATGGCGGCTCATGTTTTTCTCAAAGCGGGTTTTCAATGCTTTTATTAATTCCTCACGTTGTTCAACAGACAGTTCCATATTTTTCTTTGGCATATTAATTTCCTCCTAATAGTTTAATTATATTGAATCTATCTTTATGTAAAGATCGCCAGTTAGATAAATAAATTTTTACAACTTCTTTTTATTGTACAGTAACCAACCAAAATATAATAAGCACACAAATATTAATAATAAACTAGGTATAATATGCATTCTGATAGGAGGTATAGAATATAGTATAGGTTAAGCATCATAGAATTAAATCACTCTTTTTCTACAATGACTTCTCTTGCAATCCTGTTATCAATTTCATTATTTTCACCTTTATCAATAACCCAAAGATGCACAACTGGTTGCTCAATTTGGCTTATAAAATTATCTAAATCCTTATATCTTTCAACTTCTCCACTAAACTTTGTCGATTTATTAATCATTATTTCATAAACCGGATATGTAGATTCCGGATTAATGTCGTCTTCACTTACAAGGATACTATCTTCTTTTACCTCAAGAATTGTCCCCTGAAAATCCGCATCATAAACATTATCATCTCCACACCCGACGATTAAAAGAAAAAATAATAGTGATAAATTGCTCAAAAAATTCATTTTCATATTTCCTCACTTATTCCACTCGATCTTAATCCTCTAAAAAAATAATATTTATCTACTCTTTTTCGTCTAAATCAGTTTTTACAAATCCTATTAACGTCAACACACTACCAATTCCTACAAGAATAAATTCTTCATTCTCATAGAAGATTCCCTCTTGTTTTATGTATACAGCTACAATTAATATCGCTATACCTAACAACATTGTTTTGATTGAATTCATTATACTCCCCCTGTATACTTTAGTTCATTTTGAAAATCTATAACCATTTTCTCTGCAACGCTATTAGTTACTAACTCATCAATAGATACTGGGGCTATCTTAACTTCATCAGCATCATCGCCTGCTTTTAATTTTCCGTCTATAACCTTACAATGGAACATTAAGTAGATATCGTCTGGAGCATTATTAGAAACAATGGAACCCATAAACTTTTCTACTTTTGTATCCAGTCCTGTTTCTTCTCTAACTTCTCTAACTGCAGCCGCTTCAGCACTCTCACCTCTATTAACATAACCTGAAACTAGAGACCACACGCCTTTTGGGTACTGATTTTGTCTTACGTATACAATGTTATCTTTTCCAGCAGATACTAATACAACAACAATTGGTACCGGGTTAGAATACCATTTCCATTTACAATTCGGACAGATCATTTTTGCACGATTTCTATTACCTTGATTTAACAATAAAAGTTCGCCACATTGACCACAGTATTTCATGAGTGACCTCCATAATGAAACTATTTTTTCGGCATCTTAGGTGACATAAAATTATACGTCTAATCTAATTTTAACATAATATTCCAACTATTTATCATAAAAATAAAAAGACGATCAATGATAATCGCCTTTAGTCTAAAAACTGATCCTTTAACTGTTTACCTGGTTTCTATTATCTACTTTTCTAATGAGGCCAATTGCTTCAATAATAGCCAAAGATGCTATGATAGTTTTTGCTGCTGGGCTAAGAGGTTGGTATTCATATAAATTACTAAATAACACAATAGCTAATGCAATATATAAAAAACTCTTCAATAATGATTGCAATACTTCTAAACGCCCCATATTATTTAGCCTCCTTCTACACTATCCTGACAAAATTATTTACGCAAAATCTTCTCCATCGATTTTCCCCTTGCCAATTCATCGATCAGTTTATCCATGTAGCGGATTTCCTGCATAGTTGTTTCTTCGATATCTTCTACGCGAACTCCGCAGATTACACCTTTAATTAAAGTCCTAGATGGATTCAATTGGGGAGCTTCGTGAAAAAAGGTCTCGAAATCTGTCTGGTTTTCCAGCTGTGTTTCTAATTCCCCTTGGCTATACCCCGTTAACCAACGAATAATTTCATCGACTTCTTCTTTAGTACGTCCTTTTTTCTCCGCCTTTTTAATATAGTGGGGATAAACACTTGCGAAACTCATTGTATAGATTTTATGTTTAGCCATGCTAAATCCTCCCTTTAATCCATTGTTTAATTAACTTTTGACTTACTTTAGTCGTAACAGTCTCATACTATTTAATATAACTAGTAATGTTGCTCAATTTCACTAAATATAGCGATCCATGGTGTCATTAAGTCAGGGATTATTTATAGTAAATCTACAGCTTTAACTAGTTTAGTAAACTAGACGTTTTATTTAATTTAAAGCTTTCCATCTTAATCGTACCGTAAATGGAAGTTGGGATGTACCATTTTTTGTTTTATCAATATAATTAACTATATAAAACGACATAGACAAACATTATTTCACCAATGCAGCTCTCAAGTTAACGCCATGCTCTAAATAACCTTTTAAACAAGTTAACATATAGACCCAGCCTTCTTTGTTATCTAGTAATTGATTTATTAGTTGTTCATCATTTTCATTAAAACCTTCTTCTTTAATTTCGATTATTGTACTCCCGTCATCAAATTCATTTAAAAGAATCGTGATAACGTGACCGTCTCCATTATCTCCCCAACCAAAAACGATTTTCTTATTTTCATCGATTTCCAAAATTTTTATATCACCTTGGACATCATATTCATTATATCTCAATGTAATAGTTTTTCCTTCTTGCCATCTTTCAGAACTTGATGAAAACCAAAAATTACCGATTTTTGATGGGTCAACAAATGCTTCAAAAACTTCATAAGAAGGCTTTAATATCTTCATTTTCGTAATATTATTAATAATTAACCTCTCCTTCAATCCGAATATCTGTTCTAAGTTCAACCATCTACAAAATTAGTAAGCTATTATTCAATTTTCAATATAACTTTTATACGCATCTAAATCTTTTGCACAAGCTTTTTTAAAAGTTCCTGCTATCAATTTACCGAATAATTTAGTTAAGCCTTTAAGTCCTTTTATCTCTCCTACTAGAGTAACGAATGATTGATCATCTGATGAATCAATGAGGTATGTAAACAAATATTCTCCTTTGCCCGTTGTTCCTTTCGTCCCATCGCAGCGTAACTTGATTTTATCAGGCTCATTAAGTTCGACAACTTCAAAATGTTCAGTAGCTTCTTTTCCAAACATTTTTCTTGTTTCTTTCCACTCACTACCTTCCTGCAATGGCCCATGATCTAAACGCTCAATTCTTACTAGTCCCTGCATCCAATCCTTAGCTGAATCAAGGTCTAGTAATCCGTTGTATAATTTTTCTTTTGGGACCTCTGTAAATCGTTTCACTTCAAATCGAATGCTCAAGTAAACTCCTCCTTAGAACCTTTTTCTAAAAGTATAGCATACTAATCTTGGTGTGTTCCTTAGCTATCGCAATCCCAAAATTTTATATTGAATTGCAACGTATTTATGAAGTGCTTCTCACATAGAAAAATGGCTCAGACATATAGAACTGAACCATAAATATAATTTTTTTATTTTGATCTTGATTGAGACAACTTTTTACTTTCATTATACAGTTGTGGCATATTATAATCATGTTCGTGTTTTTTCCTTGAATCTAATTGATTGATAATTATATTAAACAAACATGCCCCAGTTAAACCCAACATGAGTAGTAAACCTCCCATATAGATAGGTTGTATCCACTCACCTACAATAATCAATGAAGAAGCAATTACCATAGCGCCGTAATTTGTCAAACTATAAAATGCCATATAGGTACTTATTGCGTTGGATGGTGCAAGATCACCAATCATTGCTTGTTTAATAGGGACATACATAAGCTCGCCTATCGTGCCTATAAACATGAGAATAAAAAGCATCCATATATTATTGATAAATGCTAGAGAGCTAAAGCATAATGAAAAAATTATAATACCAGTCACTGCTGTCCAACGGTCTTTTAACTTTTTAAATAATAATAATATTATAGATGATAGGAGTACGACCAGAATGGTATTCTCCGTACGAAGAAAACCAAGCATCTTGGTACCATCTATCATAAAATCTACTCCAAACGATGAAATGGACTGAGGCTGAATATCTTCTTCAAAACGAATTGCAATATAGTTTGTTAATGACTGTTCCAGCGATAAAACTAATACCGCACCCAAAATATAGAACATAAATAACTTATCTTTTAATATGGTTAAATAATTTTGGAACATATGTATTAGCGGCGTTTTACTGTCTCTTACCGAAGATGCGGATTGAATAACAGGCTTATATGTTTCAGTGATAAAAACTAACGTGATTGACAAGGAAATGAAAGATATTAATGCAATTCCTATAAATAACTCAAATAAATAGTTTTGAAAGAGCAATGCGCCAATAATCCCCCCAATCGCTGTCGATAGATTACTAACCCAATAGCTTATAGTAAAGACAAGCTTTCTTGATTGAGAATCGGTTAAATCAATAATCATAGCCTGGGCAGCAGGTTGAAACATTCCTCCAAAGAACATATTGACGACAAATAAACCTGCTGTAATATAGGGAAGGTCATACCAAGGGGAATTGCATAAAGCAATAAACAGATATGTAATGAAAATACCTAAATCCGAATAGATCATAATTTTCTTTCGACCGACTTTATCGGAAATATGCCCTCCTACAAATCCTCCAATAACACCTGTTATAACTACACAGATTAGTAATATACCTGTTGAAGTCGTACCTATTTTCTTAGAGAAGTAAATCGCAAGAAATGGAATGACAGCCATTGAAACTAAACCGCCCAAAAATTGCAACCCTAGTCGAAGCTTGATGTTCGGATGTATCTCTCTCAAATTCAAATCTCTCACTCCTCGCTTTTATAAAATGGTCCAAATAACCTCAACGCTTGAATCTTGAATCTTTCCCATACAGGATTTGTTTCATCATCAATAAATGTTAATCGGATTCCATTTATAAAAGATAGATAGGATTCTGCAATTAATGAAGGAGAGCCCTTGTAAAAGTAACCAAGCTTTTGTCCCTCTTCAATTATGGAATTTATACTATCAACAAAAGAATTCACAAACCCATCTAACTCTTCAAACAGATTAGGAAATCTGCTTGGTCTTGCAAGTACTTGTTGTATTAAGAGTAAGAGTTCTTTTCGTGTTGAAAAGATTTCCACATGACAATCAATCATGGCCTTCATTACATCTAATGGATCACCTTGAAAATGATCTTCTACATTTTCAAAATATGATCTTATTTCTTCAAGTGGTTCTAATATAGCAGCTTCATATAGAGCATTTTTAGATTCAAAATATGAAAACACAGTACCAAAACTGACCCCAGCTTCTTTTGCGACATCAGCAATTTTTGTTTCCTCAAATCCATTCACACTGTATAACTTAATAGCAGCATTTAGAATTAACGCTCGTTTCTGTTCTTTTTTATCTTTCATGGTTTTCATAAATAAGATCATCCCCTCACAAAAAAATGATTGATTAATCAATCAAAATTATACTGTTAATTTTTAACTTAGTCAAGGTGACAGATAAAAAACACCTATATCGAAATATAAAAAAAGCAAATTCCTTAATGGAATATGCTCTTCTTTAACTTACGCCACTATAATTTTATTACTTTCTAATAGAATCACTGATGAAAAGCTCATCTACTGTGGTATTTAATACAGAGGCTATGTCAAATGCTAATTGCAGTGTCGGATCGTATTTATCATTTTCAATTGCATTTATTGTTTGTCTGGATACCTTACATTGCTTAGCCAGCTCATCTTGCGATAACTTAACTGATTTTCTTAATTTCTTAATATGATTTTTCATTTAATCACCATATTTTTTTCTGTAAGTTAGTAATGTCCCCAGATATATAATTAATATCAACGTTAAATACATGATCGGCGAAATTCCATAACCAATATTTGAAGCATTCTCTTGTCCATCATCTAAATTTACACTAATATAATAATCCGATTTTTGACAAAAAAATAAAAAAGACATCAACTTAATGATTACCTTCCTAAACTATGGCCCCTTTGATTGAACAAGAGAATTAATTTAAGTAATGTGTTAACAAATGATACATCTATTCCTATTTCTTTTACCCCATCCTTATTTATCTATCAAATTTGCTTAAAGCACTCATTTATAGAAGAAATCATTGGGGGCATCCAAGAACGAGTCACAGGAACCTTGTGAATACCTTCCTTACACACCCAACAAAGGCCATGTAATAGCCAACAAATTCCTCCAACTTGAATTTGCCACTCAATATCATAACTTTTATCCAGTTCACTGTATGCTTCTATAACAACTGACTTATCTATACCGTTATCTTCTGCTTCATTGATTAGACAGTAAAGATCACCTAAATGGGGACTAAGATAAGCGTTCGACCAATCAATGGGAATAATGGATTGATTAGTAATCATAAGATTCTTAGCGTTGTAATCATTATGGGTAATAGTTACTTCGTGTTCGCGATAAAGACGGTCAAGGTGTTTAGGTAACTCTTCTAAACAATCTTTTAAAATACCTAGTTCATCAGGGGTATATAAATTCTGGTTTTCCATGATAAAATTAATGTCTTCTAAAACATCCTCTTGAGATTTGAAGTAATTTTGATAAATTGAAGAATTAAGTGAACTCATACGACATGTAGCCATTTTTCGTATCTCCGCTAGCCTACGAGCAGCATTTACGAAGTGTATTTGTAACGGGTTCATCTCAATTGTGTCTTTACCAAGATCCTCCATTAAAAAAATATTACTAGTAGCGTTTTCATATGTATCGTATAATCTTGGGCGTGGTAGATTAAATGGCTCTAATAGAGATTGATAAACTCTCATTTCTCCTGCCATTGAATCATGTCCCATCTTGGCAATGGCAGTATCCCCTGATTTAAAGGTAACTCGTTGAACATCTGATAAGGACCATTCACGCAAAGGCTCCCAATCAACAGCTTCTTCCAGCATTGAAAAATTGTTGGTATATGTTAACCATTTCTTCGGAATCCCTTGTTTCATTAAATACACCACCTACTTTAATGATTTTCTATATTAATCTAATATCGGTAGAGTAAAATTATCCCACTTCTTTTTGTCGTCAATTGATACCCATGCAACATCAATGATGTCGTTGTTGTCTTCTAATCTTTTATTTAAAAACATTTCGCCATCTTCAATTTCAACTATATAAGTATACTTATTTCTATTGTTGTAGAGAAGCTTGTTAACCTTCACATCATATCCAGTTTCTTCTTTTACTTCTCTCTTACAAGCTTGTTCTGGTGTTTCTCCTTCTTCAATACCTCCACCAGGGAAATTCCAAATGACTGCCCCTCTTTGAACGTATTGCTTAACCATTAATACCTTGTCGCCATTAATAACGAATCCTTGAGCAATCATGAATATCCCCCCTAATAATTTTTTTTTAATCCATCTTTTCACCCATTACTTTAATAATGTTAGATTAGCTCCTTGATATATCCACATTATTCTTTTGAAATTCTAGCACTTCAAAATTTAAAAAAAGAGCCTTATTTCAATTGAAAAGTATTTGCTATTAGTCAACATCTTCTCATTTTATTTTAACATAATATTCCAAGGCTTTTTCAGTTAAATTAAAGAAGACGATCAATTTACTGATCGCCTTGTTCAACTCTTGCCCTATTAAGTTGAAAAAACTTAAATGACATTACATTCAACTAGTCATTTATCTTCCTACAAATATAAATCATTTCATTGCTAACAGATGTAATAGGAGATCCATTCCAATCCTTATATAAGTGAAGAATTTTCAAACCATATTTATGTAAAATTCTCTCCATTTCTTTTGGATAAACATATCTCAATGAAATGTTAGAAGAAGTTTCTTTAACTATTTCCCCTTCAGAATCTTTATATTTTTTAATAGTAGAGTTATGTTGTATCTGGGTTAATGCATCATATTCACTAATATGATACTCTTCAACTATTAATTGAGAGTTTTTGTCTTTATAAGTTCTCACATATTCCTCTTCAGGTGACGATAATAACTCTGAAGCATTAGGGAATCTCGTGCCAAATATAAATATACCACCATCTATAAGATGGTTTCTTACAGATGACAATAAAGCATCCTGGTTTTCGTTTGTGAGAAAATGTTGAAAGGAGTTACCGACAGTATAAATTAAACTAGCTTTTGTTTTAAGATTTAATTGAGTACAATCTTGTCGTACCCAATCAATCTTCAAATTCATTCTAGAAGATTTTTCCTTAGCTCTATCAAGCATACCTTGATGAATATCTATACCCATTAGCTTATATCCTTCATTAGCTAAAGGTATAGTTGCCCGACCTGTACCACAAGCTAAATCAATTATAGTACCTTTAGTTATTGAAGCCCATTTTAATAATAGTGGAATTTCAGCTTGATAAGATTCATATTCTTCATCATATGATGATGGGTCGTCGTACATATCTAAGTTGTTCGAAGCATTTATTTCTTTCAATATTATCCTCCTTGATAAACTGACTTGCATCATTCGTATAATTCACATAAGTAATTAAGTGTTCACACATTAATAGTTTCGTTTAAATAAACCGGGATATAAATTAACAAACCCATGATCATCGACGTAAATTTTAGATTCAAAATCACGGCATTGATATAAAAACACCCTTAAATCTTCATCACGCTGTAAAAAAGTATAACTTTGAGGTATTTTAAACATCTCTAATGTCGGTACTGATATATATACCATTTGAAAGTCTCTTTGTTGATTAGGCACCCAATCATACCTATTAATGGGTAAAGAATTAGAAAAAGGCGTTGCAGAGATATCGATGTCTATAGCTCCTTCTAATTCATTAAGTTCTCTATGATCATTAGACCAATTTCCAACACCATCAGATATGATTTCTAGTTTAGGTTTCCCATCAATATCTAACATTAGTTTTTTTGTGTTCCAGGTTTGATCTAAATGAACAATATAATTTACATTGTAAGGGTTGTTCTGTTCGGAAGTAATTATCGTGCCTCTAGCTATAAATTCATCATTTTCTTTACTCAGCTTTAGAAACTCATACCCAAAACCCTCTAAATTCTCCCATACAATTTTATGTAACAATGTCAGTCACCACTTTCTAAATAAACATACAGTTCCATTTTTACTTCTAATTGATGGAATAAGAATCGAACTTATAATGCACTATTTGTTTAGGTCCCTTTATTCACATCAATAAAAAAATAATGCTCAAAAACAGTTAATTTTCAATTTAATATTCAATCAATACTTTTAAAGGATTAATTTTGTCTTCGCTTAAATCCTCAAAACACTGGATTAATTTTTCTTTTCCAATTTTCAACTCAAATAGATTACTTAATATTGCGCCTTTTTGTTTTACGTTCTCGAAATACCATGCTGAATGTTTAAAGTAATCCCAACCATCACTTGAACCAATAATTTTTAGTTCCTTTTCATAAAACTCAGGTTGTAGTTCAAACACGTCTTTATTTCCATCTGAGAGAATGCATAATCCAGCATCTTTCAATAATGATTTTTGTAGAGTTATAAAAGCTTCTTTATATCCTGAACATTCTATTCCGTGATTATAAATATCCTTTGGGCACTCCGATATATCCTTAAAAACATTTTTGGCTCCTAATTGTTTGGCTAATTTACCTCTTGAAGGAATCGGTTCAATGACATCAATATGATCAACGTTCATATATTCTTTAAGAAAATAAACTGTTAAAAGCCCCATTGTACCCATACCTGTAACTAATACTTTATCTTCTTTTTGGGGATTAAGCTTCAGAACTCCTTTTGCTGAGTCACACGACAATATGATAAGCAATGCATCTGAGTAGTGAATATCATCGGGGACCGGTATCGCTTTATGCTCTTTAATGATTCCGTAATCTTTATGTCCATAAAATGCTATTACTCTATCTCCTATTTTTAATGATTTAACTTCGTCACCAACATTAACGATTTCACCGTAACTTTCGTAACCCGTTTCATTAGGATATTGGGGAGATTTTTCTGTTATATCAGTTTCCTTATATTGTGGTAATTCAGCCCCAATGCTAATTGCTCCGGCAATTGTTTTTACTAATACTTCATCTTTTTCAAGAAAAAGGACTTCTTTTTGAGTCCACCTCAAGTCTTTTCTTCCATATAATACGAGTGAGTTTTGTTTCATATAAAACATCCTAAAAATTTATTTAATTGCTTCTTCAAAAATTCGAATCGGTTCTTATTGACACCTAAACCAATGTTAACACAATATTTCAACAATATAGCAGGTAAAATAAAATACGATTAATATACTAATCGTCCTGTTACACTGTTGCAGCCAGTCACTTTAAATGTACTTCTTCAAACTCCTACTAACAAACCTTCTGCATTTTATGAATAGTATTTTGGTAATTTAAATAAACTTTTCATCAGAAATATCACTCTCAAACTTACATCTTATATGGTGCTTCTATTCCTAATAAACGTAGTCCTTCTTTCAGTACAATTTGAACAGAATGCACGAGTGATAATCTTTCTTGCTTTTTTTCATAATCATCTAAAATACGTACAGATCCATAAAATTTGTTAAATGCTTTGGAGAGTTCAAGTAAATATTTTGCTACTTGTGAAGGATCATTCCCATGAAAAGCTCGCTTAATGACATCTGGAAATACCATTAAAGAAGTAATAATGGTCCAGGCTTCCTTATCTGTTATATTTATATTCTCATTATTTTCCTGATAATTCCCTTTACTTAATATTGATGACGCACGAGCGTGCGTGTATTGAACATATGGACCTGTTTCACCTTCAAATCTCAACATGTCTTCCAATGAAAATTCAATATCATTTAGACGATAGTTTTTTAAATCGTGGAAGATAACAGCTCCAACCCCAACCTGTCTCGCAACGTTTTCTTTTGACTCAAGTGATGGATTCTTTTCCATAACATTTTTCGTTGCAAGTTCTATTGCCTCATTCAAGACTTGTTCTAATAGAACAACTTTCCCTTTTCGAGTAGACATTTTTTTACCGTCTTTAAGTATCATTCCAAACGGAACATGTGTGAGACCCTCATGCCATTCATAACCCATTTTTTCTAAAACTTCAAAAAGCTGTTTAAAATGAAGAGTTTGTTCATTTCCAACAACATAAAGGGATTTTACAAATTGGTAGGTGTCCTGTCGGTAAATTGCTGCGGCTAAATCACGAGTGGCGTAAAGTGTAGTTCCATCGTTTTTCTTAATCAAACATGGAGGTAATTCGTTGTTTATTTGTACTACTTTAGCCCCTTCAGATTCTTGTAACAAGTCCTTTTTCTCCAATAAGTGAACCACTTTCTCCATTTTATCATTATAAAAAGCCTCACCTTGACTAGAATCAAATTGAACACCTATTAATTCATATATTTTGGAAAATTCTTTTACTGATTCATCCCGAAACCACTTCCATAATTCTAAAGCTTCCTTATTACCATTTTCTAAATTTTTAAACCATTGTCTTGCTTCTTCATTTAATGATTCATTTTGTTCTGCCTCTTCGTGAAAGTGAATGTACAAATTTAATAGCTCTTTTATGGGATTTTTCTTTACTTTTTGTTCATCTCCCCACATTCTGTATGAAACAATTAACTTTCCGAATTGAGTTCCCCAATCACCTAAATGATTTATTCTAATTGGTTTGAAACCGCATTTTTCATAAATTAATGCCAGAGCATTCCCAATGACAGTGGAGCGTAAGTGCCCCATAGAAAAAGGCTTAGCAATATTCGGAGATGAAAAATCAATTGTCACAACTCCGTCTTTTCCAATATTGAGATTTCCGTAATCTTCTTTTTTCGAAATGACTTCGTAAACGACACCAGATGATACTTCTTTTTTATTTAAGAATACATTAACATAGCCATTTACGGGCTCTATCTTTTCATATAAATTGGACGTATTTATTTTATTCGCTAAATCTGCTGCAATATTTAGAGGAGAATCACGATAAATTTTTGCTAATTCAAAACAAGGAAATGCCAGATCTCCCATCTCTTCATATTTAGGCTTTTCAATCATTTTTCTAATCATGCTTTTATCAATTTTACTTTTTAATAAGTCATACAAATCTTCAACAAACATATTCTTATAATCCATTTCTATCTCCTCCTAAATTAAAAAAATCTCCCGTCTCTTTTAAATTAAAAGAGACGGGAGATTATATTTACCCGCGGTACCACTCTACTTGTTTAGTAAAACCACTCAAATTTGATAACGGGGTCATCCCCCGACTTCCCCTACTCAAGTTCAAGGAAGCATTTCCAAAGTGCGATTCATTATTTGTTCCGTGATCAGGCTCTCACCATCCCTGACTCGCTTGGCCCTCACAAATAATTACTCTCTTTGTCATTAATTTTGAAACAGTATTTTAAACTATTATATCCATTTATTACAAAATTTCAATACCCTTTTTTAATTTACAGTTATAAGCTAGTAAAGTTATGGATAATATATTATGAATTGTAGTGCCATTTAGTTTAAGTGTAATTGTTCACAATGTTACTTTATTCAAGAATAAACACTAGTGTCAGTCAGTTTGTTACCATCAGACGGATAAATTATCATTTCTTAAATACCTTCTAATACAACCCCAAGCACAAAACGTTCATATGATTTTCTCTCTGTACTTTTTAAATTAATAATGAAAAACATTAAAATCCAAACCTTTTCCTACAAGTGTTATTTGTAAATTATCAAATATTTTTTTCTTCATACTTATCTTTGGATTTAGCATTAATATTCCTTCAAGCTCTAGTTTTTTTAGAGTTGACCTTGAAACACCTAGTATTTCTGCTAAAACTTTATCAATTCTAAGGTCAAAATCATATTTACAGTAAAATTTAATGGTAAGATTGTTAGAATTTGTTTCTAGCCTTTTCTCTCTTAATTCGTAACGTATATTTGTACTCACTTCATTACATAGTTTTCGCAAATGGTTGAATTGAAAAGCATAGTACCAGACTGTCTCTCTATCATTATTCATAAATTTTTGATATAGATTAGAGTTGATTTTGTTTACATGTACTCTCGAAAAAATCGGGTAATTCCAAGTTCCCTCACAATGTATACAGTTATAAACAACCCAAACATCAACCATTTTTTGATTTGCATTAACTCTGAATTTCTCGCTACAATAAAATTCTGTATCTCTTTTACATTTACTACAATTTCGGATTACATTGGGTGTTTCCTGAGGAATAATCTCATAAGTTAATAAATCATAAAAACACATCTATGGCTCCTCCTAGTAATTCAGAGGAACGCCAATAACGGTTGAATGGAGAAAGATTTCCAATAAAAAAAGCGGAATCCCTTACTGGAATCCCGCTTGGAATTAAACAACTGGTTATCCCGCGCTCCCTGTAATGGTTAAAAATAGACATACTTCTCCCTTTACCAAAAATGTAAAAAAAGCATGCACTATTAAATTACTTTTTAACCATTACAAGTTGTTGGCAAATCTATTTCCACCTTCCATATTTCTCCTACCTATTAGAATACCACTATGGAACTCTGTGTCAATGTTATTCACATTCAATATTATCAGTGAAAATGATATGACAATGAATTCTATGATGGTCTTCTTCAACTAAAGCCTCAAGTTAGTTTAATAAGCTATAACTCTTTGGGATGTGCCGTATTATTTAAACTTCTTTGAATATATGAATTCTGTATTTGGACCTGTTACAAAAGTAAGAACTACTACTATAACAAGTGGATAATTATTAATTTCATTAAAATTGCCTGTTCCTTCAGAAATAAATAGTATTAAACCAGACAAAATCATGAGAGTATAATAACTGATTTTGGCACTTTGCGTTTCAATATGCCTATCTAATTCTTCCTTCTCACCACCACTTTCATGATGACCCCAATTCGGACAATTAAAAAAATAGCTTAAGAATACTCTTGCTTTGCAATTTTTTTATTTTCAAAGTGAATACTTTGCATACCATCAAAGAAGTTAAACTTTTTGCGGCAATATGCTTCTAATTCCTCGCTATCGGTCATTAGGTTTTCTAAATAGTATTGTGAAAAATTCAATCTATTTAACATTTCCTGTTTATCTTCAGTTATAAAACCATGTCCAGGTATATGATAATTAATATTGTGGTTTTTTAGTATATAATCAGCTTTTTTCATGGTATCCAGATAATCATTGTAACTACTGAATATAAAAGGAAATTCGACATCAGAAAGGTAGTCACCCGAAAGGAATATACCTAGTGGTTCAATAACAGTAAACAAGCCATCATTTGTATGCCCAGGTGCTTTATAAAAGGTTAACGTTACGTCACCTAAATTAATACTCTCACCATCATTTGAAACTGAAATATCGACTGTTGGATAAATGGGATCATAACCTCTATCTAAATAGTAACCCTGGTCGAACTTATGAATTTTCTTAATAGCTTCATCTTTATGAGAATTATTTTTCAACTCTTCAGTTGATATAACCTTTGATTCAGGAAATGCACCAGAGCCAATAATATGGTCAAAATCACTATGGGTGTATATTATATAAAGCTTTTTATTTCCTAAATGTTTATCTATGTAGTTCCTAATGCTCTGTACTTCAGTAGGTAACCAATTTGGGTCCGTCATAATAATCACTTCATCAGTGTGGATTATCGCGGTTGTAGTTATGTAAAGCGAGCTTTGGAATACTGTTATATTGTTTTTATCATATTGAATCATAAAAATCTCCTAACTAAATTTAAAAATCTTCTTGTTTCATTAATAAGTGAATTTCTTTGTTAAACACGTTCTTTAAACAAATGCCCCTTATAGTTAAAGAAGAATTAACAATATAAAATAAGTTCATCTATTCTAAATGATAATTTCCTTTTCTATTGTGACTTCAATATTTGATTATTCACAAAAGCTTTTATAAAGAATAGCTCGTTTTCATTTGGCTCCCTTTTATTATTAATCTTAAATCGCTCTAGAGCACTTTCAATTGATTTAGATTGTGTTGCTTGATTAGCTAAGATAAGTTCATCCCAATAGACATTCATTTCTTCTAAATCACAAATAGATTCATGTCCAAGAAGATAATCTTTTGCATCATATTTTTTTATATCCTCCATCATAGGTAATAACATATCTTGATCATAATGGAACAATTTATTTTTTGTAGTTCCGTATGCACTATCTCCTAAAAATAAAACTTTTTCGTTAGGAACAAAAACAATTGTAGAGTCATCTGTATGTGTACTACGAACCCTGTCGATAAGACAAATTTTATTACCTAAGTCAATAGTTAGTGATTTTTCAAAACTGATGTCAGTATTTTTTAACTTAAAGGATTCCCTCTTAGGTATTTCATTTTTTATTACTTCCATACACAATGAACTCATTTTATTCTCTTCCACATAACTTTGTAGTGAGACATCATCAAAAGAAAGATTCACCCAGTCTTTAATCAATTGATTGGTAAGAGTATTAACAATAATAGTAGCATCAAATTCATTCATTCCTAAAAAATGGTCCCAATGTGCATGAGTAATAACCAAATATTTTATAGGTGGAACATTTAAATCTTCTACTTCAGCTATAAATTCTCTAGCATGTTTAACTGAATTTCCAGCATCTATAACTAGACTATAATTATCCCCACAAATCACACCTAAAGTTGGTCTTTCTCTTTCGTCTTGATTAGGTAAATAGTAAATCGAGTTACTTAATTTATTCAACATTTTTTTCGCCTCATTTTCAATAATAGTCTTTTTTACATAACGCCCATTTTGTTAGAGTCTCATCTTATTAATTTGTTCTGCCCTTCTTCTAAACTAATGTTAACATAATATTCCAATAATTAATCAGACAAATTAAAAAGACAACCAATTTTATGATCGCCTTCTTAAACTATTGCTTTAAATAGTGAAACAAGATATAAGTACATATAATGTGAAACCTCTCTATCACAATTGTGGATCTTTTCACCTTGTTATTAATTTACAAAAACCATGTGTTATTACAGCCGGAATAATCTAGTTAGAATAATGGATAAAGATTTCATTCGATCATTTCGATTAGTTCTTCATGTTTATGGACATTTTTTTGATCACTTTGTGTTTTAATTAAGTTATAAAATAACGTTATACTCACAACACCCATTATTCCAATTAAAGTAGTTAAAACAAGAGGTGGTAACCAGCTACTTATAATCATAAACACCCCTGCTGTACTAACCCCAATAATTGCTGCAATAGAATAGAACGCCATATATGTACTACGAGCATCGTTAGGGACCATATTAGATAACATAGCTTGCGAAACTGGAATATACATAATTTCCCCCATCGATGCAAAAAACATGGCTAAAACAAGAACAGAGGGAGATTGGCTATAACTAATAATCGTAAATCCAGCGAAGAATAAGAATAAACCAATTAATAAAACATTTCGATCATTTCTTTTACTAATAAATCGTGTCAAAATCATCGTGAAACAAACTACAAGAATTGTATTTTCTGATTTCAATATACCTAGGAGGTTAACTCCATCTACTTTGAATGAAAGGAAAGATACAACCTGAATGGGTTCTGGTATCTCATTTGCTAGACGTACACCAATGTAATTCGTTAACTGCTCTTCTACTGAAATAATCAGTAGACTTGCCATAGAAAAAATCATAAAAATTCTATGACTCATAATGTTAGTATACGATCTTATCATTTGGAAGGACCTTCTTCCTTTTTGGCTATTACTCTTTTGTACTGGCACATATGTTTCTCTAATAAATAGACACGTAATAAAGAATGTAAACAATGTCGTAACAGCAACACCTAGAAACAAGTAAAATAAGTAGTCAAAGAATAATAAAGCACCAACCATACTACCAATCGCAACTCCTATATTACGTAACCAATAAGAATATGTATAAATAAATTTCCTTTCTGCTGGATCACTCATATCAATAATTAAAGCTTGGTATACAGGATTGCCCAAGCCATGACTAAATTGAATCAATATAAAAAATAAAAATGTAACATAAGGATATACTCCCCAGGTAGAATTCGTAAGTGCAACGCCAATATATCCAACAAAAATGATTAATTCAGAAAGAAGGATAACCTTTTTTCTACCTGTTTTGTCTGAGACATAGCCACCCAGTACCGAACCCAATACATTAGAGATCATGACGATTAAAAATAAAATACCTGTCATTAAACTTCCGACTTGTTTAGAAAAGTATATTATTAAATAAGGGAGTACAGACATGGTTGATGTCGTAGAAATAAACATCAACCATAAACGAATTTGAATAGTTCTATCAAAGGAATTAAATTTCATTTATTATCTCCCTCCAACAACGACTGATTAATCAATCGTTATTATAGTAAAAAGAAAACCTATTTTTTAATAGGTCCGAAAAGATTCATGATTGATGAAATATAACTATCCCATATATCACTCAACCTCGCATCTGTAGTGTTTAGACGAATCCCAATTAAAAGGCTTGTATATAAGGATGCAACTGTAAAGGGTTCTTGTTGTATTAACAATCTTTTTTCCTGCCCATTCTCTACAAGGCGACTAACTTTATCTAAAAGTTTATTATGAAATTGGTCCAGTTCACTAAAAGTTTCTGAAAATTTGGTATGCTGTCCAATTACTTGAACAATAAGTGTTAGATATGTACTCATTCCGGCAAATATATGAATGTGAGTTTTAATCATTTTTTCTAGCTCACAAATTGGATCGTCCGCAACTGGATTAAAATCAAATAACACTTCTGTTAATTCATTCAGTGGATCTAAAACGACTGTACGAAAAAGTTCCTCTTTATCATTAAAATAAGTAAAGACACTGCCATAACTAATATTAGCAGCTTCGGAGACTTTTTTAATCGTCGTCCCCTCATACCCCTCGGTAGCAAAAAGTTCCGTTGCGACCTCAAGAATATTTTCTCTTCTTTTTTTCATATTTAATTTTTGTTCATCAGATAAAGGCATATAATCATCACCATTTTCTTCACGACTGATTCATTAATCATTCGTGAATATTATATAGAATATAAAGCATTTTGTAAACCATGAAAGAGAATTATTGTTCAACTATTACCTCAGCGACTTTTAGCTAAAAACTTCACAAACTTTATTTAGGCTTTAGAGGTGAGAGGATGTTTAACTTTCGATGGAAATTCATTGTTTCCAATGGTTTTTACAAATAACATATCGTCCCCATTATATATATCCCTGAGTAATTATATCTCTATAATCTGGGGTAAAGACGACCTAACTTTGAAGTGACCCCATAAAGTTAGACAGAATATTTCATTAGGTAGCTGGTTGGGCATAAGTTCTATATTATATTGGACTTATGCCCTTTAGTTTTGACTTAATTCTTATACTCTTTAATAAGCTCACTTATTGCATTGATGCTCGAATTTCTTTCATTTTTTTTAGCACTAATGGATAGAAATTGCTTTGTGCAGATGTTGTGGAGTTCCCTCCAAAAAATCCTGTACCCGGACATGACTTTATCGCATGTCCTTCACCATGATCTAAAACCCTTTCTCCTGTGTTAACATCCCACCAATGATGATAAGTGATATTGTCAACGGAAGGTGTTAAACCGAATTTTAACATTAACAAGGCAGTAACCGTAATTATCGTTGCTCTTTGTTTAGCTGTCATTTGATTATTTCCCTTATCAAAGTTTCCAATTTTCAATAGCCAACATATTTGCTTCAATTTTATGCATAGTAGATTCGTTTAGCAATCCAAATGATCCTTCGGGAGGTGAGTTGAACGGTCTACCAACTGCAACTGTCCCGTCTGGAAAAGTAGTCAGTTGTTGACTAATATTACTCCACCCCATTTCATTCACATGATAGTCTTCCATTCCTTTTAAAAGAGCAAAATGATTCGATCCGTTAAACTGCTGATAAGATGGATGATAAGTATGATGTTGTTGAATGGTACTAATTTTCCTAGTGAATTTATGGTTAAATAACCAATCCTTGAATTCCTCTTTCGTCATAAGTACATACTGTCCATTCATGGTCAGTTGATTAGGAGGAATTTTTAATTTTTGTCCGATATAAATGGTGTTTGAAGTAAGTCCATTGACTGTTTTTATGGACTGGACAGTAGAATTGAAGGATTGTGAAATTTCCCACAGAGTATCTCCTCGAACCACTTCATACATTATAGGAACTCTTAATTTCTGACCTACTAATAATAAATCAGATTGTAATCCGTTAATTAGTTTAAGGTTTTTTATTGAAGTTTGATAGGTATTTGAAATTTTCCACAAAGTATCTCCTGATTTTACCTCATATATATTTCTCGGGTTATTTATCGCCTGAACAGGGGATAAATTTATAAAAAAGAATATAATCAAACTAAATACAATTACAAATTGTTTTTTCATTATTGGATTCCTTTCTTTGATATCACAACTTTATTTTTATGATTCGAAAACAGCTAAGATAATATTCGAATTTAAATTATTAATTCAATATACGTAGAAATAACGTATACCAAATAAGCAACTGCCTGTAATAAAGATTTCCTTTGTATGGTACAAAACCTTTAATTCCATAAATAAAACAAGGTAATTAAATTTGAATTCATCCATAATTCAAGTTAAAAATGGATTTGCGTTTTTCTAAATTCCTAAGCAATTAAATCCCTTATTCAACAATTTAATGTTCATACCATGCCACAGAAATTTAATTTGCTCACCCCTTCAACATGAGCTTGACGTTAATATACCCCTGAATCACCTAACTACAAAATGGATTGCACATTTAAATCTGTACAGCACCTTGCATAATTAGTAATTTTTAAGTGGAAAATAACTCTACTTAAAAAATTATGGGAGTTAATTTAATGATACTAAAGTCTTTATTTCTCTTCTTTATTAGTTGTGTATTGATTCTTGGTTTGACCGCTAACTCAAACATAACTCAAGCCAGTGTTACAACCAATGATCTTCATCTACCATTAACACCAAAATATTCGAGCGACCGAACAAAGAAAGTGACTCATGTTTTGGTTCACTTCATTTCAAATGCTGGTAAAAACCCCAACGAACCTTACAATGTAAATTCAATTTATAATATCTTTCTTGACTACGGCTTTTCTACCCATTATATGATTGGAAGAAGTGGTGAAATTTATAAACTGGTCGATGAAGAACGTGTTGCCTTTCATGCAGGTAAAGGGAGTTTGTCAAGGTTTTCGGGGTATAAAAACAATTTGAATGATTACTCGATTGGAATTGAATTACTCGCCATTGGAACTCGAAATGAAATGATGTCCATGATATCTAGTCAAGCATATGATTCAGTTTCATCATCTGATATTGGATATACAGATGCTCAGTATCGTTCTCTCAACCGTTTATTAGATGGGATTTTAAATCGTCACCCGTTAGTTAAAAGAAACAAAAATCATATTTTGGGACATGAAGAATATGCCCCTGGCAGGAAACCAGACCCGGGGAAATTGTTTGCTTGGGCGCGTGTCGATTTTACCCAAAAACATTATGTGAGAGAAGGGGATACATTATGGGAAATTGCACAAAAGTATGGGGTAACCATTGATAGCATCGCATTATTAAACACTATTGATCCAAATAAATACCTTCAGATTGGGCAAAAGTTGATAATTCCTGCAACGTATAAGGTACTTTCAGGAGACACTTTATGGGAAATTGCAAAAAAATATGGGGTAAGCATTGAAACCCTAACCAATTTAAACAATCTGAATCCTAAGGATTTTCTTCAGGTTGGTCAAAGATTAAAAATTCCTTCAGGAACAACAACTTATAGAGTAAAATCTGGAGACACATTATGGAGAATCGCACAAAAATATCACGTTAGTATCGATACCATTGTCAAGGTTAACCATTTGGACCCGAACGCTTATCTTCAAATTGGGCAAAACCTATTAATTCCCCAATAATTAGTTTCTTAACAAAAATGGTCTAGATTTATGTAACGTTTTACGATTTGTTAAATTCAAGTTAATGATTGCTTGGAATTCATAATGGGATTCAGTTGAATATCACATGTAAAAAGGCATTTGGATTAAATTCCAAATGCCTTTAGTATTATAAAATCTTTATTATTAGCTTAATAATCTAAAGATAAATCAAAATTACTTTTTAGAACGCTTTATCCAACAATAATAAAAAAGAAAAAATGAAATAGCTATAAAACCAAAAAAGATTAAATAATCTAGAACCTCACGGATTTTAACATCCAGCGGTGTTTCACCAGGACAACCTTCACAAGTTGCCAACACCTGTGAATCAACTCCAGTTTGACTCAATACAATTAAAAACGTCGCTGCAACAATATTACGAAACATGAGTTTTCTTCGTCCTCCAATAAATTTAAATTTTTTATGTTTATCAAACAAAAAGAACTTAATCAATCCCTGCCGAAATCAACCAATTATAAATAGTTACTTTAATTTAAATAATAGAACTAGATGAATATGCTAAATTGTTACCCCTAAATTAGGATAAGCTTTTAAGAAAGAATATTCTTGCGGGAAATTGTCCTTATTTGTAACAATAATCAAGCAGACTCTAACTAGCTTTATCCTTATAGTTGTCTCTGAGGTGATTTAATTGTTTACGAGGATATGGAAAGATAAAAATATACGGTACTACTTACTTGGAGGAGGAGCTTCTAAGCTCGGGGATGTTCTATCGGGAATGGCTTTTCTATTTTTGGCTTACGACTTAACAGGATCCAAAATTCTTACAACTGGTATGGCTATTGCAGAGACCCTACCCTATTTACTATTTGGTTTAATTGGTGGGGTTGTAGCAGACTGGCTACCTAAGAAAAAACTCTTAATTGTCTTAGATATGGTTCGAATCCCATTAATATTTTCTATTGTATGCCTATTTTACTTAGAATTACTCTCCTACTCTTACTTATTAGTCGTTAGTTTTCTTATTCAATGTATTGGTTGCTTCTTTAATCCGACGCACAGAACTGTCTTGCCTACCATAACAGTGGAAGAAGAAAGAACTGAAGTAAACAGTTTAAATGATACCTTAACTAGAGGAGTAACTGTTATAAGTCCATTTCTCTCTGTTTTGCTATTGAACAGTTATGGAGTTATCCATTTCTTTACTTTTGATGCCTTAACATACTCAATTAGTGCATATTGCATTTCAAAAGTAGATATAAAAGAAAGAAAACAGGTAGTTAACAAATCGGTTAAGAACGTTTTTAGTTCTATCGCAGAATTTGCTTCTTGGGCTAAAGCACACACAAGTGTAAGAAAACTCTTTCTTTTCACTTTTATAACAGTTTTCTTTAACACGTGGGTCTGGGAGGTGGGCCTTTTACTTGCTCTAAGTGAAATGAGTTCCGAAAGTGAAGAATTGTACAGTATTATCCAAGGAGTTTTTGGAGGTGTAGTTATATTAACCAATATCATCCTACCATTTTTCTTAAAGAAAATGACTCTTCAGATTCATCTTGTTGGCACAATGATTTGGGGAATCGGCATAACTTACTATGGTCTCTTCTATGGGATAAACCACTTTTTTATTGGCAGCGCAATAGTAGCTATTGGATTACCGATAGCTGGACTATCACGCATTTACCTTATTCAATCACTTGTACCTGAAGATAAAATGGGAAGAGCTTTTAGCTCTAATGCAGTTTTATTATATTTTTCCAATACTATTTCTTTAGGAATCTACGGATTTTTAGTATCCTTCATTTCAATACAAAAGCTAATGCTGTTTAGTGGCATTCTTATAATTATAACCAGTATTATAGGATTATTACTTTCTATGTATAGAACGAAATTGCGTTGGCGTTTTATTATAAATTTTTCTAAATAGATGGTTGAAAACAGACACGCTATTAAAACCATGTTCAAGGGCAATAGTCAAAATTGTTTGATCTGTAAAAATAAGTGATTGTTGACTTTTAAATAAGCGATATAACTGGAGCCACGAATATGGAGATATACCAGTTTCCTCCTTGAATAAGTGAGCGAACTGGTATTTACTCATTCCCGCGACTAGAGACATCTGATCCAACGTCCAATCTTCCTGATAGCTTTCCTTTAGTGCATTTAATACACTATTAATATTCTGCTTGCTAATTATCTTTGGAAACTGATTTTGATGTGAACCAGAACCATATTGAAGCATTAAAATTGAAATTTGCGCTAAACTATTCTCAAGAAAAAGTTGATTAGACATTGGATTAGAGTCCTTGTTAATCATTAGAAAGTCTCTTATAAATGATGTCCATTGATGAATCTGGGCATGACGATATGAAAGTAAAGAAAATTCAGGTTCTATCACTTTAAATCCTAATTGCAGTGCTGTCTCTTTTAGTAATGATGGTTGTATTTCTACTAGAAATTTTTCCTTTGTAGCTTTTAATTGTTTATGATCAATATTTGGGTTGAAAATAAAAAATTCATTTTGTCCGATAGAAATATCGCCTTGACTTAACTGATATTCTGCTTGTCCATATGGAGAAAAAATAAGTTTATAGCAGTCATCGTTTCTCCAGTCTCTTTCATATAAGTGATCATGGCGTATGAGAAGAAGACCATCATTATTATCTAATATCATTTTTTGTCTCCCTGTACACAAAATCATTAATATGTTATTTTATCATAACTTACACCTTAATTGACAGCGATAATACTAGTGGATTGACAAAATATAACCTTTTTAATTTCCATTAAATCAGGATTAATAATCTGACCAAAGTAGTATGCTGTTTTATTATCGCGAGTACCTGAAGCACTCCAGGTGTTGTTCATCTTTTTGTGGTGGAAATATTAAACACATCATCTTTTGTAGGGAGTTGTTTATGATTATATATAATAAACAAAAATAAAAGTATTGTATATCAGTCACTTTCATTAAGTATTATTGATTATCAATATTTTATTTCTTAAACAAAAGCCTCCAATAATTGAAAGCTAATAATAAGCAGCTACTTTTTTAATAGATCAAAAAAGTATATCCTCTAATTTTTTTATGTTTATTGTGAATTCTTCACTTCCAGGATTTAGTATTTCAATTGAAAAACGGGCAAAACCAGCTTTCCAATTGTATTTCAAATCCATTTAATGAAGTTTTATTATTGCAGCAAGGTACAGTTACTTGGAGCCTAGTAAATTGGTGATTCGATGCCTTATTCATAGCTTCAACCCACCATTCTGAACTAATTTCACTTGTACATAAAGGGCAAAAATGTATTCAAAATTTTCCCCTTGGTCAATAAACGTATTTCATCTGTGATTAATATTTTTATATCATCATAATTTGAAATAATAGACGTTATCCATTCTTCAGCTTCATTTATGGCTTCAATTTTGGGTACAAATACTGGATTAGTAGGTATAAATTTAATAACACTATCCGACATAAATATATTCCTCCAACATTTTCCTAATAATCTTTACCATTATTGTTAAACTAAACTTCCCCTTTAGCTTAGGTCCTTCTAAACTAATTTTAACATAATATTCCAACAATTAATTAGACAAAATAAATAGACGACCATTTTATTGATCACCTTGTTCAACTGACGCCCCCGTTCGCTTAATAAGCATATAACAATAATTTGTATCTCTAAATAAAATTATTGTTAAATAAAGTGTAATAGAGTAATGTTATTCATTTGATATAATAATCTTTTTAAAAACATCATTTAATCTATCCTCAACATCAACTAACACATATTTATCAGGATTTCCTGTGTCAGTCCGTTCAACAAATATTCCATTTTCTGTATAATTCAAAATTATTGTTTCTCTTCCTTGAGAGGGGCTTTCCGCATCTATAATGATTGAAGCCTCCGAACGTGGATTTTCTTCCATACTCGAAGTCTGTTCAACAGGATGCTCGTTAAATAATTCAACTACCTCCATGTACTTATCAGAATCAACCATTTTTATATCTTTTTCAGTGTGAGTGCTTATATGAATAGCCATAACGTTTTTTGTGTTGATTGGTTCATGTTTTGGTGGTAACTGCTGAAATATAATCATACCAACAACGAGCGTTAAACCAACAATTCCAATAATAATTAGTAACTTTCTTTCGCTCATTTTGTTCCCCCTCATTTCTTGTGGCTATTCTTTTGTATTATATTTTCTAGATTAAAGCCAGTGTTGATAAGATACTTATCTGTAACTACATTACCACCATAGCTAAAAACTTTAACTTCAACAGTTTTCTTTCCTTCAAAGATAATTCTTCCATCAGGTCCTTGTTCCAATACGATTTTAGTTATATCCTTTTTTGAACTCGAATTGATTTTCTTAATGCAGCTATCTATAACATCTTTATCAGTTATTACGAATGGTCCTTCATTATCCCAGTTCATGTAAATCGTCATTTTAGTAAAGTCATTACCCTTTATTGGCTGGTTTAACCAATGAAAGAATACAATCCCAATCAATAACAAAATTGTTGTAGTAACAATAGGTAATACAAAATATCGGTGTTTCATATTTTGCCTCCCTTTATGCTTATAGCAATAAAATATGAAAAGTTATAAGTGTTTTCTTTTACATTAACTTGCCCTTTAATTCAAGACCTTCTAAACTAATGTTAACATAATATTCCAATAATTTATTAAACAAAATACAAATCGTTATAAAAATAATATTTATTAAATTTTCTTGCCGATAGTCTCGCTTTCATTGAAATAGTCCTACAAAGCTTATTTAACATTCGCCCCATTTTGTTAGAATAAATTATTAACATTATCTATTTAATGTCGTTTTTAACTGCTCGTTTCGTACTTCTAAAAGATAGTTGTTAATGACATAATCTCTCCCACCATGTTTATCGTACCATTCATTAATTCTATTTACATGCTCATAATCACTTCTAACATTGGCTTCTATCTCTTTATACTTTTCATAACTATCATATTCCCAGATAGCAAAAATTTCAGTGGTTGCTTCATCATTTGGAATCAACCACCTTCCTACTAACCGAGCACCGTGTTTTAATTGATTAGGTAAATTATTTTCATTTAAATGAGCGTTGAAGACTTCTACAAATTCATTCTTTACAATGTAAAACTTTCTTCTATAAAACAAGTTTCTCACTCCTAATTTAATTAATTTTTTTACCTTTAGTTGAATTAGAATCCTTTAGCTCAAATGATGATAATTTTACCTCTTCGCAATCCAAAAAAACAAAAAGGCAAACAAAACAAATCCTATAATAATAGAAAGCCCATATTGACTAATAAATGCGTAAATATCTTCAAATACAATTTGTAATGGTTCATAATCAAATAGTAGTAAAAACACGAATAATACTATCAATACAATAAAAACATTTTTCATTGGTGTTAAACACCCCATAACTTATTTTAAGCATTTATACTTTCTAATTCCTTTATTCAAGTAAAGCCACCGAATAGTTAAATCATAAGTCAATTAATCAACAATAACCTCTACACCCTCCGCCCACATTTGTGGCGGATTCGATTCTAACACTGCATTAGAATTATAATAAATCTTAACACGGTCTCCTGTTTTTAAATCCTTGTATGCTTTAGAATTAATCGAATACCATACTCCATCATTTTGATAAGCAAGAATTTCTCTTTCATTCCTTGACTTATTCTCAATGTCTTCTTTCTTTATATCCGGAACTACAAGTACCTGATAAGGTTCATGATCGGTCTCTCTTTTGTCAACAATAAATCCTTCAAGGGTATCTAAAGCTTTACTTTTATAATCATCTTCTGATGTACAGGCAACACTGACAAAAACAATAAATAATAGTGCCAACGGTAAAAAAATCCTAATACAAAAAATAATTAATCCCACCTGACTTTTTCTTCAACTATACTGTCCCATTAAATCAATATCTTCTAGATTAATGTTAACATAATATTCCAAAAAATATCTGACAAAATAAAAAAGCGACCAAGTTGTAGATCGCCTTCTCTACTATTGCCCCATTTACTTTAAGTACAATGCTTCACAAATCTAAATCTGATATTATACCGCGCAATACTTCTTTGCTTTCTATGTCTTTTTGGCGAGGAGTTCGACCAATTTGTTGATAAACTTCTTTTTCTTTCAAAAGCTGTTTAGGGTTTAGAACATTTGCTGATATTCCATGCAGTTTAAAATTTTTAGATAACAAGGAATCTGTCATCCATTTCCATTCGGGTAATCCATTCATAATTAGACTGCCGTTGACGGAATGGGTTATATAGCTAAATGTTATTTCTACATTTCCTTTATGGAAGTCAGACTGTCTATTACAAAATTGCTTTCTTACAGGTATAGGCTCGTAACCTGCTTTTTTAAGTGCTTTTTCTAATCGTTCTCTATTGTGAATCCATGTTACTAAATCAATATCATCGTGTGGTCGAGTGATCTTGCCAAGCAAAAAATCAATCGCCCAACCACCACGCAGCCAAAATTCAATTTCAAGTTCATCAGTTATTTCACTAATTTCTGCTAACACTTTTAATTGTGAATCAGTTTGTTCATCGAATAATTCGGGTGTCATCCTGCCCCCTCCCATCCACCACAAATGAGTTGTTAAAATACATGTTACTTCAATAAGAATATAAATGCTAGTTTATAAATGTACATAAATGATCATTTAAGAATGTACAACTCTGACCGATAAATGCATACTTAATTCGAGGTGAGGAGAATGCATTTATCGATTAATTTAACAACTGACTTTAAAGCGGATAGTCTGACAGACTTATCCAAATATAAACTAATGATGGAGAGTCTTGGGATGAAAATTAATAAGAGTGAGCTAGCACGGCAACTTAATGTCGATCGACGAACAGTTGATAAGTATTTGAATGGATATGTACCTAATCAGTCCAGAAGTCGAAAATCTAAAATAGATGATTATTACGGCACTATTTCCCTTCTTCTTTCAGAAGATTCACCGCAAGTCTTTTATTATAAGAGGGTGTTGTGGCAGTACTTAACAGATAATCACGGATTAGATTGCTCACAATCTCGTTTTAGAAGTTATATATCTAGTAAACCCGAGTTTCAATCTTATTTTTCCAACGGAAAACGAACACCTTCAGCTAAACCGGTGTTGAGATTTGAAACCCCACCTGGAGAACAAGCTCAATTTGATTGGAAAGAAAATATAAAGTATATCACGCGGGACGGAGAAATTATCTATGTGAATGTTGCGGTTCTATTATTATCACATTCTCGGTTCAAGGCTTTTTACCTGACGCTTTCTAAATCACAGAGTGTTCTCATGTCTTTTCTTACAGAAACCTTTGAATCATTGGGTGGCGTACCTAAAATACTACTAACAGATAACATGAAGACTGTTATGGATCATCCAAGAACATCTTATTCAAAAGGCGTGGTCAACGAACGTTTTGATCATTTTTCAAAGGATTTCGGATTTAACCTTAAACCGTGTGAAGCAGGTAAACCTCAAACGAAAGGAAAAGCCGAAAATGTCAGGAAATTATTGGATGAAATTCACGCTTATCAAGGTCAAATGAACTATGAAGAATTACATGAATTTGTACAATCCTTAAGTGAACGTGCTAATCATAGCTACCACCAAGGAACAGGGAAAATTCCTATATTGGCTTTTAAACAAGAAAAGAATCTCCTACAGCCCCTACCCAGGAAGTCTATAAGAGATTCATATAAAATCGTTCATAAACTTGTAAAGGTTAATCCATCAAGCATGATTACTTATCAAAGTAACCAGTATTCAGTCCCACCTGAATACAAAGGAAAAACCGTTGGTTTACAAATTTATGATAACTATATACATGTTTATTATAACACGGCCTTAATCGCTAGACATCCCATTAGTCAAATGAAACTGAATTATAATCCATCACATTATGAAAAAGTTTTATCAATGAACACGCATGAAGATATAGATACGGATGATTGGTCAAAAAGAAATTTAGAGGCTATTGGGAGGTCTATAAAGATGAATAGTAGTTACCAGCAACTCGTTAAAAATCTCGAATATTTAAAGCTAAAACAAATGCATGAACATCTTGATGACATTATTGATACAGCAGTATCTAACCAAC
>NZ_SOPW01000013.1 GCF_004402015.1 Filobacillus milosensis | reverse complement strand
TTTTTTCCAAAACGATTGTTTCATGGCAGGGCCTCCAAGCGACGTTTTCAACGTCGTGCGGAAGAAAAATAGGTTCGCCAAACTAAGGGTGAAAAATGTCCATTTTATTGACAGAAGTTCATTATTTGCTCTTTCAAAAATTTTATTTGCCTATTTTAAAAACTTATTTGCCTATCTTCATACCATAAATAAAGGCTGAAATCGTAATCTCAGCCTTCCTACTAATCTATTTGATCATTTAAGAATTCATTTAACACTTTAATATACTCATCTTTATAAATCGCAAAAGCTTCTCCATGACCAGATTTCTCAAATACTTTTAATTCAGCTTCACTATTTGTATTTTTATATAACTCACGCGTCATACGTGTTGGAACAAAGTCATCACTATTGCCATGGAAATAAAGAATTGGCACATCCGTTTTTTTAACTTGATCAAGAGCTGACGCCTCTTTCAACGAATAATTCGCTTTTGCTTCTGTCACTATACTTGTCGTGTTTAAGATTGGAAATGACGGTAAATTAAACATACGAGTCATCTGATATTTAAATAAATCATGCACACTTGTATAAGGACTGTCTGCTACAATCCCCTTCACATTATCAGGAAGGTCTTCCCCACTACTCATTAGAACAGTAGATGCTCCCATAGACAAACCATGCAAGACGATTTCAGCATCATCACCCTGTCTTTCTAATAGTTTGTCTATCCAATCTACTAAGTCTAAACGGCTGTGCCAACCAAACCCAATATAATCTCCATCACTTTGTCCGTGCCCACGTAAATCCACAGATAAGATATTATAACCGAGGTCTTCATAATAATGCTCTCCATATAACCCCATATCACGTGCACGTCCTAAGTATCCGTGAGCGAAGACAACGGTTTTATTAGTTGGTTCTTTAGCTTCTAAATAGTAACCTTGAAGCCTTAAACCATCGAATGATTCAAGCTCCCAGTAATCGAACTCTTGATTGTCCACCCAATCTCGCCATCCACCACTCACAAACACATCCATAGCTTCTCTTGATACAACCAGATCATCATTATCTTGTAAAAAATCTTTCTCTTCCCTCTTAATGGCTAAATCGTAAAAGTAGAAACTAGCAATCACATCTACAATGAGTAGAAATGCTAGAAAACCTACTCCGATTTTCACCCACCTCTTTTTATTCAATTAAAGTCCCCCTCATTGCTGTCTACCTATATTATACAGAAAATTCGGGATAATTTCTTGTGAAAATTGTTGGTATTTGTTTACATAATCAAAAAATTCTTAATTCTAAAGCTCAAACCATTACGGTTTCTTATGTTTCGCCTTATATTCGCATAATAGATCAGCATATAGTCAACAGTATAATGAAGGAGGTGATGATATGAATCATGAAAAAGAAGATTATGATTTAGCACATTTAACACCTGAACAAAAGGAATTACTTAAACAGGCAGAGTCTGAAACTGGTTTAATACTCATTGCCTATGAATATAATCAAGACCACCATTCTGAACATAAGAATCTGTAATATGTATAGAGACAATCCTTACAAACAAAAAGGATTGTCTTTTTTTCTTATGAGACACACACCTACTTTAATTGAGAATAATATAACAGAAACGGTACTTTGCATGAAATGAGGGGAATTTATGATAAGAGTATCGGGGAGAATATTTAAACAAATTGATAACTGGTCACCAAACAGTATCGAGCGATTGATTGTAGAAAAATTAATGGAAGATTCAAAGGTTCATTCTTACCGATCCATCAGTGAATTAACATTCGAACTTAATTTAAGAAAAAACATCATTGCTAGCGCAATAGCAATGAATGAGAGTGAAGTTGATTTTGAAACCTTCAAAAATTCTCGTTGTAACCCTGATTATTGGAGCTTAACAATAGTGGGTGGGTTTCGATTGAAGTCAGGGGTCAATCCATCAGAAGCTATAGAGGATATATTTAACAACAGTTCGTTATATGGTTTTGAATGCGCAACAGCAATGCTAATTATATATTACCGCGCTGTTTTAATGAGCCTCGGAGAAGACTTATTTAATTATTACTTTCAAAATTTATATTTATACAGCTGGCACTCTGATCGTGATCTAAGAATTCATGTTGTTCGTACGAACCATTTAATACCCGGTGATGTCGTTTATTTCAAAAACCCTGATGTTAATCCAGCTACCGATTGGTGGAGAGGAGAAAATGCTGTCGTTCTTGGAGATGGCACCTATTTTGGCCACGGATTAGGGATATTGACAGCTAGCCAAATCATTCAGGCATTAAATAAGAGGAGATCTCCTGGTAGTGAAACATCAGCATTCCTTGAAGACACAATCACAAGACCATCCTTTGATTATCTTGCAAGACTATCTTATCAATCGAGAAACCCTGCCTACAAACTTCAAAACATTGTTGTTCTACACAATAAAACATCCATTTCGTGTCGAACCTATTCTAACTATCTAGACCAAATCTATAACTATACCCCATTCTCATGATGAGAATGGGGCGTAATTTATACTCCACGTTTATTTCCCCAAACAAGTGCATGCACTTGAGGGAGAACGCGTACTTTATTCAATTTAGAAGACTCAACAACTCGATTAATTAACCACTCATAACGATCTAAAAGATGCTGTGCCAAATTAGGTGCTTGATTTTCTTCAAGTTCATCATTTCCAACTTGAAGATAAAAAGGAAGATTCGGATAACGTTCATGAACTTTTTCAGCATATGCAAGATCCTCATCATTAAAAATAACGACTTTTAAACTTGTATGTGAAAGTCGATCACCTTCTCTTAATCGAGCAACTATATCATCCAAAATTCCCCAGTCAGTTAACATTTTTGAACTCGGTGGTTTAGGTGAAATAGTTAAATCATCGATATCCGTGAACCATTCCTGCCAACGGCTGCCCTGAGTTTCTAATGCCACTTCTATTCCCGCTTCATGAAGAAGATCGATTAACTCGTGGAGTTTCTTTAATAGAGCCGGATTCCCTCCGGATACAGTTACATGGTCAAACTGGTTCCCGCCAATTTCTTTTAATCGAGCAAAAATGTCTTCCGCTGTTAACCTTTCAATTTCATCTTTTGCGCTACCGTCCCAGGTAAAAGCTGAATCACACCACGAACAGCTATAATCACAGCCGGCTGTTCGAACAAACATGGTTTTTCGACCAACAACCATTCCTTCACCTTGAATCGTTGGTCCAAAAATTTCAAGAACAGGGAATTTATTCACCTCTCATCCACTCCCTTCGCGCTTCAGCATAACTTGTTGGAGTCTCATATAATTTAACAAATTCTACTCGACAATCGTTCGGGTCTTTTTTAAGTGCTTCTTCCATCTTTTCATAAATCCAGACGACCATATTTTCAGCGGACGTATTCATATTTGGCAAGGTGTCATTTAAATAACGATGATCTAAATGAACTTCAATTTGCTCTTTCCATATTTTCTTTATATCTCCAAAATCAATGACTAACCCAATTTCATCCGTGTACCCACTAATTCCGAAAATGACTTTATACGTGTGTCCATGTAAGTTCTTACACTTACCTTCATAACAATGAAGATGATGCGCGGCATCAAAGGTAAATTCTTTACTCACAAGGACACGCTTGTTGTGGTACTTTAACTCGTGGCGTTGAATGTCCTGATCAATTTTTTCAAGCTTTTCTACAATTGTAAAACCATACATTATGCCTTCACCTCTTTGAGTTGTTTGAGGTAAGTCTCTAATCCATTTTGTCTTAAATGACATGCCGGACATTCACCACAGCCGTCACCTCTAACACCATGGTAGCAAGATAATGTCTTTTCACGAACGTAATCAAACGCACCTAGTTGATCTGCTAACTTCCATGTTTCAGCTTTATCCAGCCACATTAGTGGTGTATGAACAACGAAATCATCATCCATGGATAAATTAAGAGAAACATTTAGTGATTTGATAAACACATCACGGCAATCAGGGTAGCCACTGTAATCCGTTTCGCAGACACCTGTAATAATATGCTTAGCCCCAATTTGTTTTGCCAAAATCGTTGCGAACGATACAAATAAAAGATTACGTCCAGGAACAAATGTAGAAGGCAACTCACCGTCTTCACCATCTGTGACTTCAATATCGTCACGTGTTAATGCATTTGGTGCCAGTTGATTTAATAAAGACATATCTAATATATGGTGTCTGATATTTAAGTCATTAGCGATTTCTTTTGCTACTTCAATTTCTTCGTCATGACGTTGACCATAATTAAATGTTACAACCTCGACATCATCATATTTTTTAAGTGCCCAAAACAGGCAGGTCGTACTGTCCTGGCCTCCACTGAATACAACTACTGCTTTATTATTTTTTTCCATAAAAAAATTCTCCTTTCACTAATGAAAAAGAGAATTCCAGTCACCCAAAAACAAATAAAAAACATACCTAAGGTCCAGGTATGTTCTAATCCTTAGTTTTTTATAGAGGGTGTAGCTAGAACCTCTCCTGCAGAATGCAGACTTTATTAATTTTTAATTCGTAGTACATTATACGTTGATCATGTCATGATATCAATAGCAACATAATTCTATACGTTTACTTTTTTGTGGTATTCATTTGGAAACTCTACAGTCATGCAGTTTTTTTCAAGCGTTTCATTTCCTCGTCGAATCTTAAGGTTCATTGTTTCATTAGTTTTAGTTGAAGTAATTATAGACTCTAGCTGTTGAAAATCCTGAATGTCTTCTCCGTTGACTTTTAAAATAATGTCACCTTTCTTTAACCCAGCCTGATCAGCAGGCGTTCCTTCTTTTACTGATAAAACTTTGCTACCCTGATTTTGTGCTGAAATATGGTTAACGCCAATCCAGGATTTCCAAAATGTAGACCTTAAATCTTTATTTTCTTCTAACATACTCTTTAAATTCTTCATAAATTGATCAGTACCAAAGGCCATGTTTTCACTAATGAAATCCATATTTTCCATGTCAGGCATTTCATATACCATAGTAACTGTTACGCCACCCTTCTCAGGTTTCAACGTTGTAATCGTTCTCTGATTTTCCCCAGAACGAAGGACGAACCGCTCTAATTCTACAATGTCTTCAAAGGTACCTGAACTATAGGCACCCCAACCATGGTTATAAAACCCTTTTCCACCTTCTCTGAAGTCAAGATCACATTCCCATGTATACCATTTCAGTAAATCCTCTTCTCTAGTTAACGCATTCCAAACCTTTTCTAAAGAAGTGTTCACCCAAATACTTCTTTTTACAGAAACTAAATTAGTCAATCTCCTTCTCCTCACTTTCAACAAAATCTTTTAATCCATGTAATGTTTGATCTAACATCTGACCGATTTCTTCAATCATTTTTTGATAAGCCATTGAAAAAACAGGTCTATTTAAAGAATAATATCTATACCTCCCAGATTTCCTCTCTGTGATGAGGTCTTCCTCTTTAAGGATTTTAAGCTGTTTGTTGATAGCCGGCTGCGAGACTTTGAAGTATTCAACAAGTTGTTTTTGGGTTTTCTCTTCCTTAGCAAGAAGACTTAAAATTCGTTTACGTGTTGAATCTGAAAGTGCACGATAAATATTGCTCGTTGTTAACACCTCCAAAAAATATATAACCATTTAGTTATATATTAAACTAATTTTAGGAAATGTCAAATAATTAAAAAGCGTCACTCTCAATCACTGAGAGTAACGCAAAATTTATTTATTGTTTTTGTGAGCTAATTCATTACGGTCAACTGTTCTTGGAGGCTCTTCCAACCATCCATTCTTTATCATTAATCGAGTGCCTTCATCTGCAAATTTTAAAAGTTCAGCAATTAGTCTGCTATACATTGTGCCAATATCTCTTCTCGGACTTTGTGCAATACTCGATCCGTAATAGGCAATACTCAATGCAGTTAAGGTCGTCGCATAAAACATCATCTTTTTATCTGAAAATACATAAGTGGTTGAATCCGTAATTTCTGAGTTATAAGTTGTTGGCGCAGATATATCATGATCTTTTAAGTATGAACTAAAAATTTCACAATGTTTATTTGCAATCTCTTTACCTTTAATAAAAAAATCTGTCACTTCTTTATTTTGAGTGACTTGGCTGTAACCAATCATCGTTACAGCACCCAATGCGTTCCGTTCATAATTTGCATACAAATTCATTATTTCTGATCCAGTAAGAGGTCTTTGTTCTTTAAAGTAACCAGATAAGAAACTTTTCTCCTCAACATAATCAATGCTTTCTGGTTTAGGTAAAAAAGGAGATCGAGTATAAAGACCTTTTGATAACAAAACTTGTTTAGTTTTTTCAACGAGTTTGAGCGAATCATTCAAACTACGGTTAAAGAATTGAAAGACATCGTCACGAACAGCAGATGCTAATGCCATACTAAAATTTCCTATACCGATTTTACCCATTTGGCTTACCGAGTACAAGAAATAAACATCTGTAAATAACCTAGGGGCCGTGATGTCTACATCTTCATCTAATGTAAAGCCATGAGGTATTGGATAATTTTCTAGCGTGAAAATACTTTTAATTTCTGCAATATTTTTTTCTGAGATTTCCAGAGCAAATTGTAATACTGATCTAATGTCTTCATCCTCGACTAACTCTAATTCATATTTCAAATGACAAATCGCTCCTGAATCATTCATATAAGTGTTCCATAAATTCGTGACTTCCGATGCTGTTAACGTATTTAAGTTGTAATCATTAGTTTCCATACATATCCCTCTTTATAAACTTGATGTTAAGCTATAATTTGCCCAAAAAGAGATAACATATGATAAATATTTATAGCTTTTGTTGATAAGGATATATTAACTAACAAATTCCTGAATCGTCACCCTGGAGTCATTTTTCTTATCATGGCGATTCGTAAACTTACCACCAGTAAACTCATCAATCACACCTTTCCAAAAATGCTGAGCAGGGATGTTAGTATCTGTTTGAAATACTTCCCATTTCCCTTTGTACCTTTGGAACATATCTATTGCAACTCGCTTCCCTAGACCTAATCGTCGATATTTCTTCATAATAAAGAATTCCGCTATTGAAAAAAACGACCTGGAATCTTCCTCAATCCATCTAACCAACACAAGCCCAGCTAATTGATCATTATACTTAATCAGATATGGAAAACGATTATCTTCTTCCCAATAAGCATCTAAATATGGATAAGATTTATACCTTCCATTTTCTTCTAGATCAATATCAATAAACTCAGAGAAGTCATAAAAATAAAGTTGAAGTAAATTCTGAAGCAGCTCTCGGTCATTACTTGTAGCCTTAATAATTTCATAAGACATAACTTTACCACCTTTACGTACAAATACCTTTTAAAACTAACTTCTACTTAACAGTCATATCTCCTTTATTTCATCCATATAAAAAAAGAGATGCATATTTAATGCACCTCTAAAGCCTAATTTTTTCTGTTCAATTGAAAAAGAACTTTATATAATTTACCTGAAGTTTTTTGTTCCTTCAATAACGGTAGTTGCATAAGAGCTTTGGGCATGTCCATTTTCAAGTTTGTATTTTTCTAATCCACCCATGCCTCGATTATAAGCTGTCAATGCTTCGGCCCAGTTGCCGTATCTTCTATATAAGAAATCTAAGTATACAACAGATAATTCCATCGAATAATATGGATCAAATAACATTTCTTTACCTTTATATTCTAAACCAGCCATCGAAGCCAACCATTCAGCTGTGTTTGAATGCATGATTTGTGCAATTCCTCTCGCATTCCCATATTTAGTATCTGGACCAACTAAATCAGGATCGAAAGTGCCGCCAGTTTCTATTTTCAACAGTTCATAAGCTACAAATGGATCTACGCTTTTTTCAATAGCTTTGGAATGTAAAAACATTCCCCAATCCTTCTTAAATCTGCCTTCACTATCTTCATAAACTATTTCTGCGAATTTTTTCTTTTCAATCCAATCCGTATAATGGATGGTACCTACATCATTCTTGTCCATACTGACCAACTGTACGTCTTCATTCTCTTTGGAATTCGCAGCTATAATGATTTCCATTTCATTCAAGCGGTTTTGATATGTCTTTTTCCATTCTTTATATTCTTTTTCAATTGATTCTTTTTCAAGTGCCATTTTATTTTTTTCTAAAGCTACTTCTTGTCTTTCTTGAATGAGTGACCAACAGAAGGTACCTAAAGCAACCATCATGACACTTTGTACGATAAATAACTTTTTAAACATAATATATAATTCCACCTTTCAAACAAACACCCTTAAGACTATAACCCAAATCGATAAGTTTTAACCACTTTTAAGGGAATTTTTTGGAAGAATATTAGGACTAACGCAAATATTAGGCTCATTTATTGTTTCTAATCGCATAAAAAAACCTTAGAATCTTTACTAAGGTTCTCCTGTGTTATTCCCATAAATTAAACACATTCCCAATACTTACCTTCAATACCTAAATTCACAACTTTTATATAATAACCTATTTCAGATATGTTGTCATCTTTGTTGTTTAATACTAGTTTGTAATCATAAAAAACGCGTAAATTCAAACTTCGAATTCACGCGCTTTCTCTTTGAGTATATTATTCATCCTGACTAAAAATCCCAAATCGTTCCCAAACTTCTTCTAATTCTTCTAAATGTGTTTCTATATCATTACGTTTTCTTTTTCCAACAGCAACGATCAAAGCATTGATTAAGCTCAACGGGGCCACAAAAGAATCAATGAATGAAGGAACATCGCTTCTGGCGCATAATGATACGTCCGAATAAGGAATTAATGGTGACATCTTATTATCAGTAATGGCAATTACTTTTGACCCTCGATCTTTCGCAAACGATACTGCTTCAACCGTATTTTTAGTATAACGTGCAAAACTAAGACCGATGACAACATCACCGTCATTTAACCGAAATAGCTTTTCAGAAATCCCGTGTGGATTACGAATAAGTTCCGTGTTTTCTAGCATCGTATCAAAATAAAACTCTAAAAATGTTCCCACAGACACGGCACTTCGATTCGCAATGATGAAAATACGTTTGGCGTTAACAATTAAATCAATAGCTTGATGAAAAGCGTCTGTATCCAGCTGCTTCGCCATTGATTTTATGCGATCAACATCCTCATCAAACATTTCATAAATGGCTTTATCCTCTTCATCATATACATCATCTGAAATTTTTAATCGTTCAACTGTTGTTAATTGACGTCGAACTGCTTCTTGTAATGCCTGTTGAAATTCTGGATAACCACTGTAACCTAAGAATGTTGCAAAGCGAACGACAGTGGCCTCGCTAACTCCAGAATGTTTAGCCATTTGACCTACAGTATGAAAAGGGACTGATTCCATGTGATTGAGTACATATTTGGCAATCTCGCGTTGAGATCTGCTCATCTTTGATAAGTGGTCAGTAATTGTATTATAAACGTCTGTCATAATTTCAGCCCCATTCTCAATTTATGATCGCCCTAATACTAATTTAATGGCGCGTTCATGTGCTTGAACCGTCTGTTGAATATCTTCATCTGTATGCGCAATACTCATAGAATAACGGTTCATTGGTTTGGTATAAATCCCTTGGTTTAACAGTTCATAATCGAGTTGTTTTCTTAATTCCATATTAGCATGATTTAAATCACGATAGTTTTTAATCTCATAATCAGTGAAAATAATATTAAAAATGCTTCCCATTCCAACCGTTTGCATCGTAATGGAATAATTTTTATATAATAGCTCCAATTGCTGGCGCAGCAAGTTAGTTTTCTCTAAGAGGTTTTGCATAACATTTGGTTTTTCCAACTCTTGAATGGTTGCTAATCCAGCCGCTAACACGACAGGGTGACCATTATAAGTTCCACTATGAAACATGATATCATCTTTTACATCATCCTTCACACCTGCAGTTAAAATATCTTTACCACGGTCAGGTGCCATGATGTTCATCACTTCTTTTTTACCACCTACAGCACCAACAGGAAATCCGCCACCAAGCACTTTTCCTAACGATGTGATATCCGGTTCAATATTATATAATGATTGAGCGCCACCGACCGTTAAGCGAAAACCAGTCTTTACTTCATCAAAAATCAATAGTATTCCTAACTCTTCAGTTATTTCTCTTAATCCTTTCATAAACGATTCATCTGCAGGGATAAAACCACTCTGAATAGGTTCTAGTATAACTGCTGATAACTCATCTTGGCGTTCAGTTAAAATTCTTCTAGTCCCTTCTAAATCATTAAAAGGTAAAATAATTGTATTGTCCAAATCCTCTTTTCCTAAACCACTTGATTCAGGGACAGCATTCGGAGTGCTCGCTTCACCCGCTTCATCCAAATCAGGATTCACACTAATTAACATCTCATCGTAACCACCATGATAATGTCCTTCAAACTTTGCTACTTTCCGTTTACCAGTATAAGCCTTGGCTAAGCGAATACTTAAAAGAGTCGCTTCTAAACCAGAATTGGTATAACGGACCATATCAATGCCCGGAAATAAATCAACCAGTTTTCGAGCCATTTCATATTCCAAGTTATGAGGTGAACCAAAAATAAACGTCCCAGTTTGATTGATCTGTTCATTAACCGCTTCTTTAACTGCTGTATGGCCGTGACCTAACACAAGTGCCCCATAGCATAATAAATAATCAATATATTTGTTCCCATCAACATCGATTAATCGACTACCATGCGCTTCTTTCATCACAATTGGGTGTGGATCGAAATACTTAATGTTGGCTGTTACCCCTCCAGGAATCACTTCCTTTGCCTGCTGATAAGCTTCGTAAGATACTCTTGTTTTATCTGACATATGCTCACTTTGCATGATCTCAGTATACATTCAACTCACCTTTCGTGAAATATTTATTTCATAATCTAATTATATGAACATTCTATTTCATAAAGAACCTTTTTGCAATAAATATTTCATAAATAGTTGAATATCTATTTTCACTGAAACATCCATTACAAATCAAGCACAAAAAAACTCATAAACACTGAATGAATCAATGTTCATGAGCATGAAATTTTTTATTTTAATTCTTTATCTAAAAAGGCATAAAAGTCGACCCATTCATCAATTAATTTAGATGTTGGTTTACCTAAACCATGACCTGCTTTCGCTTCTAATCGTAAAACAATTGTAGATTCCGGATCAGCTTTTTCAAATAAAGTCGCTGCAAACTTCTTTGCATGCGCCGGTACGACTCGGTCATCACTCTCAGCCGTCGCAATTAGGACGGGCGGATATTTTTGTCCTTCTTTAATGTTATGCAGTGGTGAGTATTTATAAAGAAATGGGAACTGATCAGGATTCTCAGCACTTCCATATTCAGGAATCCAGAAACGGCCAATCGTAAATTTGTGATAACGTAACATGTCAATCACAGGCACGCGACAGACAACCGCTCCGAATAAATCCGGGCGCTGAACCATACAAGCTGCCACTAGCAGACCACCATTAGATCCTCCCATGATGGACAGTTTGTTTTTACTCGTATACTTTTGCTCAATTAAATACTCCCCTGCAGATATAAAATCATCGAATACATTTTGTTTATTTTCTAGCATACCTGCCTTATGCCATTCTTCACCATATTCAGAACCACCACGAAGATTTGCGATCGCGTAGATTCCACCTTTTTCTAACCAACGTAAAACAGCAGGATTGAATGCAGGCGTTAACGCAACATTGAAACCTCCATAACCAAATAAAATGACTGGGTTAGTCCCATCTAATTGAAGACCCTTTTTCTTTGTAATGAACATCGGTACTTTTGTTCCATCTTTTGATTGATAGAAAACCTGCACTGTCTCAAATTGAGAAGTATCAACTTCTAACTCTGACTTTGCGAAAACGTCTAATTCATCTTTTTCAAAATCATATCGATATACTTCTGTTGGACTAAGATAAGACGTCATTCCAAAATACATTTCAGATTGATCGTGTTTTCCTTTCAGATCAACTAATGAACCTGTCAGTGGTATCTGGATTTGTTTATCATATTGTCCATTTTTATGATACAAGTGGATTTGATGCTGAGCATCCTGCAAATAAATAACGACAAATTGATTATTATAAAAGGCCACTGCATGCATCAAGTTTTCCTGCTCTCCAATGACTTCTTTTACTTCAGTCGGATGGTTAATATCTATCGCAATAATTCTTCCCTTTGGAGCATTTAAATCTGTTTTAAAATAAAATAAAGACTCTTCATTGTGAATATATATATACTCTGCATCATGTTCATCTAATAATCGAATGAACTCACCTTGTTCGTCTATTTTCTTTAAGTAAAAACGATTTTGCGCAGACGTACCATGCCTAACATGTAATCCGATATACTGATCGTCATGTGTAATGAATGGCATAAACATTAATTCTTTGTTATCAGGGTGCTCATAAACTAATTGATCCTCAGCCTGTGAGGTGCCAAGTTTATGAAAATAAACCTTATGATAATTCCCTTGATCCTCTTCATTGACTGACTCAGGTTCAGGAAATCGACTATAATAGAAACCACTGCTATCAGGCGACCATGCAATTGACGTAAATTTAACATGCTGAATATGATCTTCTAAATTGCTTGCGTGATCAATCTCTCGCACAAAGATTTCCTGCCAGTCACTACCGTGAGTTGATGTCGCATAAGCCATATATTTCGCATTGGGACTGAATTCAAAATTAACCATGGCCACTGTGCCATCATCACTCAGCTGATTAGGATCGATTAAAACTGAGTCCTCATTTCCACTACTTTTATAAAGTACGGCTTGGTTTTGTAAGCCATCGTTTTTTTGATAGAATAGCTGGTCTTTCACTTTTTGAGGCACGAAATACTTCGGATAATTCCATAACTCTGTCAAACGTTTTCGGTCCTCATCTCTAGTGTTCGTGTTATTAAAATAAGCATCACATTGCCTACCAATATCTTCAGCCCATTGTTTCGTCTCATTACTTTCAGCATCCTCTAACCAGCGGTAAGGATCTTCTACCTTTGTTCCATGAAAATCTTCTACAATATTATTCTTTTTGATAGTTCTCACCAATATCCCCTCCTAAACTATTTGTTTCGACACACGAAATTAAATTCTTTCAATAAAAATACAACCCCAAATGTTTAGGGTTGTATTTTTTAAATTAAACTGTTGATGAATTCAACTTTATCGTTACTTTAAATAAATCACCATCCACATCAATATCAAACTCTCCCTCATGTAGGTCAATAATTGACTTTGATATTGCAAGACCTAAACCAGATCCATCTGTGTGCCTTGATTCATCACCTCGTTTAAAACGTTCTACCAACTCATCAAAATTCTCACTTAGTTCATACTCCGAGATATTTTTAAAGGTTATTGAAACCACATTCGCTTCTTGAGTAATTTGAATATATGCTCGCGTTTCCTTAAGTGAATATTTAAGTATGTTTTCAATCAAATTGTCAAATACACGCCAAATCTTTTGTCCATCAACCATCGCGTAAACAGGTCGCTCTGGGGTATTCACTCTAAATTTTATTGAAGACTCTTGAATCATGTCGTCATACTCCGCTAATGCCTGTTGAAACAACTGTACTAAATCAACTTTACTTTTTTCTAACTCCATATTTCCGCTCGCCATTTTTGATGCTTCAAATAAGTCCTCAATTAACACTTTTAATCGGTTTGATTTACGATCAATAATATCAATATATTGAGCTCGCTCTTCTTCAGTTAAGTGAACATCTTTTAAAAGCTCTGAGTATGTCATTATTGAAGTAAGAGGCGTTCTCAAATCATGACTCACATTAGTAATTAATTCGGTTTTTAGCCGTTCGCTTTTAGCTTGAGCTTGTTGTGAATTTTTTACACCATATTTCAATTTGTTAATATCATTGGCAAGTTGAGCTAATACCGAATTTCCTTTGACTTTTAAATCTGGTTCCATATTTCCTTTTGAAATCGAATTCGCATGTTGGACAATTCTATTAAAATAGCCAACCCGTTTAATTATCAAAAACAATATAATTAACCCGAAAAACAAAATAAAAGGTATCACAATAATTAAGTCATTTTCTAACATACTTAAACCTAGACCCATTCCAGAAAAGAAAACAAATGCGAGTGTCATAAAAATTTTAGTCCCTGTACTTCTATGGCTAAAAGCATCTCCAACTATAGATATAAATTTAGATGTAAGAGAATCATTCCAATCTTGTTTGAGCAAGGATAGATCCTTAATTCGATGATATAAAAAGTATAATTGAAATGAAGAAATCAACACCATCATAGTACCATCAAGGAGTTTGTATAGTATTCTTTCTAATGCATAAAATACATTTCCAGCGTAAATATAATGATAATTTACTAGAATGTCTAAAGTAATGATTGATGAAATAAAAGCTAAAAGAATGGCTATATCTAAAGGGATTTTATTGTAATATTGTTGAACTTGTTCAGTTTTAAAAGATAATACGTCTATCTTTTTGTTATAAATTATTAAGCTTAAAAACATAGCAATAATTGCACCAATTGTGTAAATCCAAAAAATCAATAGGTTATGTCTAATATAATTGAAGTCATTAAGTAATATTGACAGAACACCACTTAACCCATAAGTAAATAATAACAACCACAATACTGTTATAGCACTATTTTTCCATTTTATATCCAATGCCCCACACCACCTTTAAATATCTAGGACTTTTTGGTTCAATCTCTATCTTTTCTCTTATTTTACGTATGTGAACAGCAACTGTATTTTCCGCGTTATAAGACGGTTCTTTCCATACTTTTTCATATATTTCAGCGATTGAAAATACTCGTCCAGCGTGAAGCATCAACAATTCAGCAATCTTATATTCAATTGGAGTTAATTGAATACTCTCTCCATTAAGCGCCACTTCTTTTGCCTCTTGATGCAGAGTTAAACCATTAAGGTCAATAATATTATTTTTCCCTTCATAATGACCGAGTTTAACATACCTCCTTAATTGAGAATTGACTCTTGCTATCAGCTCCAATGGATTAAAAGGTTTGGTAATGTAATCATCTGCTCCGACTTGCAAACCGAGTACCTTATCCGTATCTTCCGTTTTGGCACTCAAAATGATTATTGGAATATTTCTGTCTTCACGGATTTTAAAGGTTGTTTGAATACCATCTAATTCCGGCATCATAATATCAAGTAATATCAGATGAACTTCATGTTCATTTAACTGGTCAATAGCTTCTTTACCGTTATTAGCTTTGATGACTTTCATACCCTCATTTTTTAAATAGATTTCAATTCCTTCTCTAATCTCCTTATCATCATCTACAACTAATACAACATACTGTTCCATCGACTTACCCTCCTTTCAAAATTATACCAAAATTAATGATTGATAATTTGATTATAAATACAAATTCTTAATTTCAAGCTAGGATAAAAATGAAGAATTTATTAAGATTTAACGATTTATATTAAGAAATTGAGGAAACACGATAACCTTGCTATACTTCATTTAATGACATAGTGGATATTGGAGGAAAAATAATGCCAAACAAACTAGTATTAGCTTCCGGATCGCCTAGAAGAAAAGAACTACTGAACCAAGTCAATATTCCATTTTCAATACGTAAGCATAATTTTGATGAAACACTTATCAAGACGACTAACCCTGAAGAAAAAGTAAAGGAATTGGCATTACATAAAGGAAGAGCTGTTACCATTAAGGCAAATGATGAGATTATTTTATCTGCTGACACAGTAGTATCTTACAGGGATGAGATTTTTGAAAAACCTAAAAACAAGGAAGAAGCCTTTGAGATGATTTCTAAACTAAGTGGAGACATACATGAGGTATATTCCGGTGTTATGATTCGTTCCAAAACTCAAGAAGTGCTGCTTGTAGAACAAACAAAAGTAGAGTTTTGGTCATTATCTGATGCAGAAATTGAAACATATATTTCAACTGAAGATCCATACGATAAAGCTGGATCTTATGGCATTCAGAGTATCGGAGCCATGTTTGTAAAGCAAATTATAGGAGACTATTACAATGTTGTAGGTTTACCTGTTTCGAGAGTTGTACGCGAGCTGAGGGAATTTAATATTTCTCCTAAATATTAAAAAAGAAAAACACCACTTATTCAGAAAATGGTGTTTTTCTCAAATATTTTGCTAAAAACTTTCCTAACCGGACTGCTTCATACTTAGCGTAGTGACCGTTACCAGAATAAGTACCATACCTAAAAGTTGAATGATGTTCAATTGATCTCCGAGAATCATAAGACCAAATAATGAGGCTGTCACCGGTTCTACCATTGCAACCATCGAAGCAGTTGTCGGTGTAGTACTCCGTATACCATTCATATACAGTATAAATGAGAGACCAGATCCTATGATTCCTATAAGAATAAACCAACCTAAATCATTTGACGATAACACATCAGCCGCCTGACTCTTATCCGAAAGTGTAAATAGGATTACAAAAAATGTTAAGAAGGCGATGATTAACGATGGCTGTGGTTTTCCTTTAGCAGACGCTTTTTTAAACCCGAATATGAATACAGCATAGGAAATACCAGCACCAATCCCTGTAGCCACCCCTAAAAAGCTAACTGAGATTGATTCAGTGTTATAGGCACCTGTAAGCAGGATAATCCCCAAAAGGACACCAGCAATACAGCACCACTTAAACCAAGTCGAACGCTCTATTCCAAATAAAAATGAAATTAAAAGAACGATTACAGGTGCAGTGTACATTAGAGTAGCTGCCACAGCAACGCTTGCCGCTTGAATACTTAAAAAATAAAACGTGAAATTTCCTGCTACCCCTAAACCCGCCAATATAGACCAAAAGTATAAACGAGATGAGTTAACCCAACAGTGTCTAAAGCGAACAAGAAACCACACAAAAAAACATAATAATCCTACAGCGCCTCGGTAAAGTGAAATCACAATAGGATCCCAGCCCTTGCTCATTAAAATATCAGCAATTCCGCCAGTAATGCCCCAGCATATAGCAGCTAGTATTACTAAGCCTACACCTGTAAATCTCAATGGTTAGCCTCCTAAATATAAAAAATCGTACGTGTTTATACACTTTTTCTTTCCTTATCAAACTACGTTTACTAAAAAAGGGATATTCTGTAATCTTTTTTTAATATATTATATATACCTGTGTAACTTATCCATAAAACTAATGAATTTTCTATATATGTTGTAAACAAAAAACCCGAAAAGTTTAAATGCTCCTCGGGTTATTAAAATCTTTGTATATTATTATATTTACTAGGTAATTTGCGGAAGTATTATGTTAAAAGCTTCTCATTTAATTTTCTCCACATGTTTAATTTTCACTCTACTCTTCGGGAGTGCCGGAATATCATTCATACTGTAGCTAAGATCTTGTTGTGGAAACTTATAGCTGATCTGATTAATGAAATAATCTAAAGTCTCTTTCATGATTTCAATCGTGATCCACTCACCTGCACAACGATGGCCTATGTCGAACTCTCCGCCACCTTGTGGTATGAAATCAAATGGACTTCCTTGCCACTCCTTAAAACGTTTTGGGGTAAAATTGTCAGGAAAGTGCCAAAGATCAGGATCCTGATTCGTACCATATAAATCCAATAAGGTCAGTGTATTCTCTTTAAAATCATATCCTTGCCATGTAAAGTTTTTCTTAACTCTTGCAATCGCTGCTGGAAAGAATGGAAAGTAACGTCGAACCTCTTGTGTATAATTCTGAAGATCTTCGGCTGAACCAGCTTTTAGCTTTTTTGCCTCTTCTGGAAACTGTTGAATCGAAAGGGCAACAAAATCAATAAAAACTGCAATTGCTACAATTGGGCGTAATAAATTAATGATTTCAACAGCTGCTACGTGTTTATCTAAGAACTTACCTTCTAGATCACGGTGATTAGAAAACACATACAAGGCCCGCGACTGTTCCACTTGAATAGCATCATCTCGCACATCTTTTATTAAATCTTCTATCCAATCTTCCACTTTAGAACGAGACCTTCTTGATTTCCAATGTTTCGGTCCAACTTTGGATGCTTTCTCAAACATATCACCTAATTCACTCGCCCATTGGTCAACATCTTCATCCTTAAACGGGACGCCAGTCCATCGCAAAGCAACTCTAGTTAACACACGCTTAGCTTCATCGTAAACATTGAGTTCTTCTTGAGTATTGGCCTCGATTGCATGATCCCATTCCTCACGAGTTAACCTGCTGATTTCATCAAGCGAATCTTTGGTCATCAAATTCATAAACATAGCTTTTCGATGGCGATGTTCTTCCCCGTCTAATCCCTGTACACCACCTTCGCCTAATAATGTTTTCTTAACACGATTAGGCGCAGCTTCTACACGAGTGAAATAGTCTTCGTTATAAAATAATTCCGCTTCTTGTTTACCGACTAGACAAATAGCTTTCTCACCCAATAATCTAGTTTCCAATACTCGGGAATCGAATTTATTTTTTCGATTCAAAATAAAATAATATCCCTCATTTAATAAGTCCAGCGTATGATCGACACCACCTTCTTTAGGCATATTTTGTTCATGCTCTGACATAAGCAAATCCTCCAAACACGAAATTTGTTTAACTATATAGTTCCCGTGATTGTGGTGTATCAAACAAAATGCCATTTAACAATCGCTTGTTCTCATTGTTAAATTAGACCATTATCGAATAGTTAGTTTTATCGCATAAAGATTATCAATAGATAGATAACAAGAAACCCTTTAGACCGGTTACATCTAAAGGGTAAGCAGAGCATCTTTTTTATGAACGGAAAAACTTTAATAATTAATGCTTTTTGGTGAAATAATCTGATATTGTAATAAATATCTTACAATATGACACAAATAGATGATCTTGTGTCTTTATTCAATGTAACTTCGCTATTAATTTTATTTATCAAACTTCGTCCCTTTTAATAATTCAGCAAATGGATTATTAATTGGTTCATCCTCTTGTTTCTTTAAATACTTCTGTACTTTACGTTTATCCATTTTACCACTACCTTCTTTTTTGCGACGCGCCTCAAAAGAAGATAACTTTTCTCGATAACCACATTTACATGCAAAAATTTGTCCTTTTCCTTCGCCACGTAGTTCCATTTTCTTTTTACATTGAGGACAGCGAGCATTTGTTATACGTGACACATTCTTGCGGTGACCACACTCACGATCTTGACATACTAACATTTTGCCTTTTTTACCGTTTACTTCAAGCATTGGTTTACCACAATCAGGGCAAGATTTTGTTGAGATATTGTCGTGCTTATATTTTTTGTCACTTGCTTTAATTTCTGCAACGATTTTTTTAGTGTGCTCTTTCATTTCATTAATGAACACATCTTTCTTCAGCTCGCCTTTTTCAATAAGCTCAAGCTTTTTCTCCCATCTAGCTGTTGTTGCAGGTGAACGTAATTCCTCTGGTACTAAATCAAGTAACTGCCGACCTTTTGATGTGATATAAATTTCTTTCCCGCCACGTTTATCAATTAAGAATGAATTGAATAACTTATCGATAATATCTCCACGTGTTGCAACAGTGCCTAACCCACCAGTTGATTTCAAAGTATCTGCAAGTTCTTTATTACTCGTTTGCATATACTTCGCAGGGTTTTCCATGGCTGACAGCAAAGAAGCTTCTGTAAAGCGTCCAGGGGGCTTTGTTTGACCTGAAGTCTGATCGACTGACTTTGTCTTTAATACATCGCCTTTTTCAATATTGGGCAATAATTGTTCTTTTATATGGTCTGTTAATTCTTCATCTTCAAATTTGTTTTCATAAATTTCTTTCCAACCAGCTTTGATTACAGTTTTGCCTTTAGCAACGAATTTTTCTTTATTAATTTCAGCCTGTACCGTTAATTGTTCATATTCGTGTGGTGGAAATAAAACTGCTAAAAAACGTTTTACTACTAAATCATAGATTTTTCTTTCCTTATTGGTGAAAGCAGAGAAATTCACGTATCCTTCAGTCGGGATAATGGCATGATGATCGCTTACTTTCGAGTTATTGACGAACGATTTGTTTGGTTTAATTGGCTTAGCTAAAATTTTATTAGCTGCTGATCGATACTCACCAACACCACAAGCTTTTAATCGCTCAGGTATCGTCGAAACAATATCACTTGAAATATATCGAGAATCTGTACGGTATCTATTAAAAATTGTACATAAATAGTTTCTGTGCATTAGTAGCCGATAATCCTTATTTTATCAATGTTTTATTATAAAATCCAATTGGTTTTATTGTGCATTAATCTATTAAATGATATGGTTGTTAGGAAGATTACCAGTTTACTATATTTTAATACAAGAAAGGATTCTTATGGAAAATAAAAATGTGGTTGACTTTGATCGAAGTGGATACATCAAATTTATTGTTCGTTCAGTTTGGTCACAAATTGCTAAAAACAAAGACGGTAGCCCGGATGAAAAAGAATTTGCAGTTATTGCAGTTAAAAACAGACGAAACAATAAGTCCATGATTCATCCTTTAACAGACTTTATTTTTTATAAGTGGAAGTACAGTGCTTTTAATACAATGAAATCTCATGCCTATAACCTTGTTAAATTCCTTAATTTCCTTATTGAAAATAAGACCTATTACAATCTTTCTTCTTTAACCGACTTAAACTTAGAACATGGTAGTGATTATTTAAATGAACTAACCTATAACCAGGTTCCTCGTAGCACAGTAAAAAAAATAGAAAGAACCATTACCGAGTTCTATATTTATTTAACAAAAAGAAATTTTATCACTCTTGAAATGGATACATTCGAGAAAAAAACTAAACCATATAATAAATATGAAACTTACTATGTCTCCCCTTTCTATGATGTTAACTACCTAGGAGATAAAAAAAATAATATTTTACATACCATACCTGATGAATACATTCTATATTTCTTAGAAATGGCCTTTCAAACCAAAAGTGTAATTGCACTGGGGGTGTATATGCAATTTTTTGGGGGACTAAGGGTTGGCGAAATTGTAAACTTACGACGAATGGATGTAAGTACTCTAGGGTCCTATGGTGAAAATGGATTAGTTCTTAACATTGAAAGTCGGACCCTTAGAACAGATCTTAGTAATACGTCTGGATCCAATTATGTTAAAAAGCCTAGGTATCAGTTGGTATTAGGTTACAAGAATTGGGCAAAGGTTTTTTATAAAACTCATCTTGAAAAATATCCTGCTATAAGTGGTTCGGATCCGCTTTTTATAAATAAACATGGCTACGCTTTAACTGGACAAAGTTACAGATATTATTTTAATAAATTAAAGGAAGAGTTTCTTTCATACTTAAGAAATTCAAAGAATGTAGATGATAAAATGGCCTCACTGACCTTAGCAAGTTTCAAGTGGTCAACACACTTAGGAAGAGGTGTTTTTAGTAATCTTTGAGCTGAAGAAGCGAAAAATCTTTATGAAGTTTCATTTCCTCGTGGAGACAGTAGCTTTGAATCCGTTATGCCCTACTTTGCGAATACAACTAGAATGAAAGAAAAACTAGAAAATCGATTAGATACTCTATATGGATCAAGCAGTCCAGAGCTTACAAAACCATGAGTCATGTGAAAGATAAATCAGAGAGTTTGAAAGGATGTGCAGAGAGATGTCCTATTTAAATATTGAGGAAGTAGCTAAAACACTTTCCTGTGATAAAAGTACCGTTAGAAGCTATATTAAAAAAAATAAACTTCCGAATGCGATCCAAAAAGAAAATAGTCGTTCCTATCTCATACCAGAATCAGACATTGATACACTTATACAAGAACTTTCCACCACTCCCGAAGGTTACTTAACAATTCAAGAAGTTGCATCAAGATTGTCATGTTCTGATTCCAACATAAGAATTTATATCAAACAAGGAAAGTTCCCTAATACAATTTCAAAAAAACACGGTCGAGGCCGATTGATTCCGAAATCTGATGTGGAAGATTTCGAACAAGCACTTAAACCAGACGGTTATGTCTCCTTAGAACACGCTGCTAGTATGGTGTCATTAAACGCTAACACTATTCTTCGTTATATAAATGATGGCAAACTTTCTAATCACAAAGTTGGACGGAAATATTGGATTCTTGAAAAGGATATACTTAACTTACAACAAGATTTAAGCATACCAAAAGGGTACATAACAACTAAAGAAGCTGCTAATCGAATGTTTTGGAGTGAAAGTCATATTTTAACCTACATTAGAACAAATAAGCTCCCTAATGCGGTTTTAAGAGGGGCCGGTCTAGGTTATCTTATTCCAGAATTGGATATTGAAAATTTAAAGAAAAATTTGGAGTTACCAGAAGGATACATACCATTAAAAGAAGCAGCAAAAATATTAGATATTAGTATAGCTACTCTTAGAGACTATATTAAAGCTAACAAATTTCCAAACACTATTTTCAGAAACCAAACTGAAGGTTACTTAATTCTAGAAACAGATATCTCAGCATATGAAAGATCTCTTGTGATACCTGATGGTTTTTTAACTGTGTCTCAAGCCGCGCAGAAACTCCTCTGTCATGAGGAGTCAGTCAGGGAACATATTAGAAAAGGAAACTTTCCAAATTATATTCGCGGTCATAAGAATGAATACTTAATATTAGAAACAGATATTCTATCACTTCAAATGCAAAAGCCAAATAAGTTACCTAGACATAAAACAATCAAGGAAGCTGCTGAAAGATTGGCATGTCATCCAGATACTATAAGAAAATATATAAAAGAAAATAAATTCCCAAATGCTATCTTAAGGGCACGAAGAGAGGGCTATTTAATCCCGGAAACAGATATTGAAAGTCTTGAGTTAACTTTATCAATACCTCCTGGCTATTTAACCATAAGTGAAGTTGCTGAAAGGTTAAAATTTAGTGAGGGCTATACTAAACAGCTTATATTAAATAATCGATTGCCAAAAGCTTATAAAATGTCAACAGGAAGTTGGGTTATACCAGAAGCAGATATTACTGATTATGAAACCTCACTGTATCAGAAGTTTACACCTGAAACCAAAGGTCAGTTCACCACTCTCGATGCGATCAATAAGTTTAAATACAAATCATTGAACCTGGAAATACCAAACACACTCCAAAATTCATTTGATTTGTATATGGAGTTTGTTAATCACACGCTATCTAATAGTAAAGCAAATGGAGATACACTAAACAAGAAAGTCGTTTATTATGCAAATACAATCGATGCTATAATATCGATTATTCCTAGAGAAGTATATCTTCTTACAGACAAAGAAATTGAAGGGATACTGCAATCAAAAAGCACTCCTGACTATGTCAAACAATACTTTGTTTCTTTTCTTCAATATTGTGCAAAACGTGTAAATTGTAATTTTAAAAATAATTATAATATGGCAAACAAGGATCCCAAAGACAAAAATATATATAGCTTTGAAAAGTTTATAGACTACTACAATTATGTAAAAAATATTGAGGTTCATGTCCCAGAAGCAATAAAAACTAAAACAATTGCTCAAACCTGGTTATTTGTTTTAATGCATATGATTAATGCCTGGCGTAAATCAGATATTATTCACGGGCTTCCTTCCATTGATCTAGATGATATCAAAGTCAACTCGCTTAGTTACTTTGAAAAAGAAAGACTTTCGCATGAACAAGCCCAATTAATTGTGAATCAGGTCTATTTAAAAGTAGGAAAATTGCGGATTTCCAAAACGGGTGCGCTTGGACAATTTTTGTGTCATAGCGATCTTGTCGTTCCATTTGCAACTGCCGTAGTAATTGTTGAATTGCACCGTAGAAAATGGAAAGATATCTTATTACTAGAATCCATCAGGCACAATTTCATTAACAAAAAATTTTTTAAGCACAAGAAAGATTTGTCGGATTTTAAAAGTTTAAAAATGAACAGAACTCTACTAACCTATTATTTTCATCACATTAATGAATCAGGGAAAGATGCTGATATTTCATACGAATTAACACGAACGATGCGATATCATAAAGATCAAGACTCAACAACTGTTTATATACAATTTACCAATGAAGATGGTCCTCTAGATAAAGTTTCTCTTAACCTGTTTAATCGCGGCCATTTTGGTTGGTTGTATAATAGTATGATTAACTTATATATGGAGCAGAGTTCACAGACACTAGAAGAACGAACAAAGATGATACAGTTATACCGTGACAGCTATGCACCTATTCAATTGGAAGGTCTATCGTCTTTCTTACTAAAGGAACAAAATTATGAGAATTCGTTACCATTGCGCTTAGCAATGATGTCAAAAAAAGAATTAGAAATTAAATTAAAGAAGATTTTCCACGGAGAAATGCCTGCTAAAATGAAACATGCTCAATGCTTTATATTTCCTAAATGTAGTAATAAAACGGCTACCTCCTGTTTAAATTGCGAATATATTATACCAAAAGACTACCTATTATTTTCAATAGGTGAGGAATTAAAGAGACTGATTGAATCAATAAAATCAACGAAATTTGAGGCAATACGAAAAAGAGATTCATCTCTGTTATTTAAGGTTTTATTTATTTTAGATCAAGCAGCCGTTGAGTTAGGTAAAGAGCATATTGGAACATTTATTGACTTACGGGATTTAAAGAGTTCTTTAATTGATATTCAAGATAATTTATCTGTTACGTCTAAGGTATCAGAAACTAAAGTATAAAGGGTTGTGGACTTGTGATCTCACAAAAAAGAATAAAAGATTTAGGTAAATCAATGAATGTTAATATCATTGAAAATCACAACTTCGATAAAACAAATATCTCTCATTACTATAATATTTTTATGGACTATAGATTAAAAGGATATCTTGAAGCACATAGTTTTGACGATAATATTTGGATATTGTATGACCGATTCAGAAACACGCGGTCTTTGAAGTTCGATCTTGAACTATTTCGCGAATTAAATATTGCTCTGAAGTGCTTTGCCCTACTTCAAATTTCATCCGAATTTACAATCCATCATACACAAACTGTTGTTGCCTCAATAAAAGAAGCAATATTTATTAGCAAAGGATTTAGCTTAGAGGCTTTACCGGAGTTGGAAGAATACATTAATCAATTTGGGTATAGTAAACGGAATAATATTGCTCTGTATACTGTCAGATTTCTGCATTTTATCAATCACTCAAATGCAGCTGAGTTTATTGAAAAATGTACCCCATTATATCAATATGTGCAAAGAAATAGAAAACTTCCTAAATACGAATATATTTTATTATTTGATGATGTGATAACTGACTTTGAAAACACTTGTAATGAACATGAGCGTGCAAAATACTATCCAATCTTATTATGGTGGAAAATTACTACAATTATTCCTTTACGTCCCAGTGAGTTTCTTCTGTTGAAGAAAAATTGTGTCGAAAAAAAACAAGACAATTCATATTGGATCACAGTCCCAAGGGAGAAACGGAAATACGAAAGTTATAGTGATATCGATATTGAAAACACGCTTCAAATTAACCAAAAAATATATGAATTAGTAAAAACATATCAAGACATGCTACCAAATGATTATAAGCCAAACTATTTGATGTCGTATGAAACCTATTATAAGTATTTAGATTTAAAAAGAGATACCTATAAGAGGGATCGTACTGTTTTATTATTGTCCCAGTTCCAAACTTTATTGGATGATTTTTATAAAAAAATTGTTCAAGGTAAATATGACTATTCAGAAGTAGAACAAGTATCTCCTGGTGACACAAGACATTTTGCCTTTTGCAACATGATGCTACAGGGGTTTAACATGCTATCCATTGCTAAAATGGGTGGACATAGACGATTAAGAACTCAACAAAATTACTGGGGACATATTGAATATTTTGCAGAGTCATGGGTATATGTTTTGTCCGAGAATAATCGATTAGACCGATTAAATAAATCGATGTCAGACGGTATATTTACTGTTAAAAGCAAACTCGATAAACATCGCATTTATGAGCTTAGTGACTTTGATACACTAAGACCTGTTGAATATGGATATTGCACAGATTCAGATTTCCCAAATAACTGTACGGGGGATTGTCGATTTTGTGATTTCTATCATTTTTATCCAGAGGAAAATTACACAGATGGAATTCGTTGGTTAACAGATTGTTCAGACTTATTAGACCGTCGTATCAGTGATCAAATTAAGCTATTAGAACATATTAATCAAAATATGAAATTTAATCTAGATACAAACTATTATTCGACAATTGATCAGGAAGAACTATCTTCTACCGCAAATGAACTTAATAGGATGATGGAACAAAAAGCTATGGTAGACTCGCTAATCCCAAAAAGATTTGAGGTGAATCAAGATGGAACCAAACAAGAATAAAAAAGGTCGTCCTAATAGATATACAGAGGCTGAACTTAAATCGATACTGGAGAAATATGTTCAAGATAATCCTGGGAAAGTAACTTACCTACAATTAGAGAAAGCAACCAAAATCAAACGCCATGTTTGGTCACGGAGAATGGCTCATGTGATTAATAGATTGAATCAACCTATCATTAGTCAATCCTTAGAAACAACAAATCATTCTCTCCCCCTTCCAAATATAGATGAATATATTACTAGGTTTGAGAATAATAAAAAAGGACTAAGGGATGCTCTGTTTCATTTAAACGAAGTCATTCAGTCTCTTTATGAACAAAACCTAAAGCTAAATAAAAAAGTAAAGGATAAAGAAGACTTAGAGGAGATCATCAAACAAAAGGAAAAAGAAATAAAGGAACAGCAAGCCATTATTAAACATTATGAAAGTCTCCTAATTGCTAGTTCTAATCCAAGTGTTAGGCGAGAAAAAGGAATACGAGATAATGTAATTTCCATAAATGAAAAGAACAAACAGCAGAGTCTCAGCCTGGATCTTAAGAGTAGTTTTGCAACATTATTTGATGACTAAAAGAGGGATAATTCAATGTATTTTATCAACACTTTTCTGATTCAAAATTTTTACCTTACCTAAACAAAACTATAGATGGATATAGCATGCATGAATTTTCTTATCTTAAATTCATGTATGCTATTTATGTGGAGAGAATATCGAACTTTTATGCTACGATGTTGGCAAGCCTCTGCACAACGGTGGCATGCTTCAATTACACTATACCAAACGTTGAGGTTGTTTTTTCATGGCTTTATTAATGTCAAGATACATATACGAGCCGTTTTAGGCCTTACTGCTCGAAGAAATTAGATTAATTTTCAAAGTGCGAAAGTTGAGTCTACTTTATCACCACCCTCTACTCAATTTTTAAATCCTTTTCTTGTTTAAAACTATAAGTGCAGTAGAACAAAACATCTTATTCATAGATGAGTAAGAGGCAAAATGTACCACTCTCCAATTATTTACCGTTTTGGGAGCTTACCTAAATGCAAAAAAAGAACGCTATCCTAGTCCTTAGATAGAGCCTAATCCAATCTGCCTTCCTGCCAAACGGCATTGCTGGAAATACTAAAAGTTTAATTGGTTACCTGGCCTTTATAGGAATTATTTATTGGAATTAACCTCCAATTTCACATTGAAGTTTTCTAAGTTACTTATTCTTGCCTGAACCTCATTTAATTTCTCTTCTATAAATCCCTGTAAATTTATACTTTCATCTAAATTCTTATCTTCAATTGATAGAAAAACAGCAATATCTTTTAATGAAAACCCTAATTCCTGCATTTTTTTTATAAATTTAACACGTTGTATCGTGTCTTTTGAAAATAATCTATATCCTGATTTTGTTCTATTTGGTTTATTTATTAATCCTAAACGCTCATAGTATCGAATTGTTTCTTTGTTGACATTACATTGAGTTGTGAGTTCTTTAATATATATTCCTTCCACAATAATCCTCCTAATTTTTTCTATGAAATAATTATACAGCTTGTACCATAGTACAATGTCAAGCCTACGTATTAAAATAGTGGATTAAGAACAAGTTAAAGGGGACTATAATTATGGAGGTGATTAAAGTGAACAAAGAAACAATAAACCAACAAGCAAAACGGATTGAAGAGTGTTGCAACCGAATAGCAAACTCTAATCCTTCTGAAGAAATCAGTCAAGAACTAAGCATTATTAAAGACTGTTGCAGAAATATTGAAGAGACAGTTTAATTAAACCAATTACTGAAACATCCTATGTTTAAATAGGATGTTTCTTATTTTCTAGACTTCCGGTTGAATAATTGGTTGTGGTTTTAAGAAGCCCATTTTTTCCGACATAGCATGAAATGCTAAATGCCATCTATTAGCCCGATGGTAATTTCGTAAGAAAGCCTCTCTTACTTCAGTACGAAAACTATGACTAGCACCCATGTTCCACAGGTTCATAAATCCTAGTGTTGCATATTTAAAACCGATTAATATTTGTTTATCACTAATTGCATTTGTTGGAATATTTCCTAATTGTTCTACAGTCATTGATTCTGAAATAGCATTATATGGCGCAGGAAGTTTATACTTTCCCTTTTCAAGTATTAGCTTTAATTCTGTTAAATTAGGTTCACAGACATCTCTTCTATAAATTTCAATTACCTTTTTGATATATGGATCAGTAGTTGCTTGGATATACAAGTTACATTGCCCCATACATACCCATTCCCTAAGATACCCCTCAGTTACAGCATAATATTCGCTTGCATTTAGTTTTTGACGGATGTTTCTTTGTGATTCATACCAGGTCATAGGAAAAGAACTATAGGGGGTAACACCTTTTTCAAAACCAATAGCAATGGAGGGATAATGATTTACAGAATACATCAAATACAACTCCCTTTTCCTTTTTAGATTTTGTACTGGTTTTCCATAAATTTTAAACGCTCATTTATTTCACTAACTATTCCCTTAATTTCTTGTGTTGTTTTCATATGATCCATCATCATTTTCATCATTGATTGCATTTGTGCATTGTTTTTCATCTTCATTTCTTCACGCATCATAATTTCGTTGTATCCATAAGGATATGGGGAAAAGTTCATAAAGACCACCTTCTTATTGATTATTGTATTCCCTCTACAATTTATGTAAACATTAGTCATTTGTTCCTTTTTACTTTCTAAACATTTACCATTCAAAATATTTGCAACAAAAAAAAGCCTCGTAGGCTCAATTTTTTACTATTAATTTTTTAACAAAGTATTCGGAAGCATCCCATATTTCTTTTTGTTCATCATCATTCGAAAAATAACTTAGCCAAAATTCTGGCTGGATCTTTATTATTTTGTCTTTGTAAAAAAATCCCCCTTCAAAATAATCATTTTTGAAGTTCACGGCATATTGTTCATTAATAATGATAATATTTCCTTCTATTTCTTTTTTTTCTATTGAAATGCCATTTTGTTTTATAGTTAACTTATTATCTTCAAAAAGCGAGAGATGGAAATCTTCTTTTGTATCTTCAAGAGATTTTGGCATTGTTGTATCCCGTTCAATATAAGAGTCAAATCGTTCTAAAAATTTCATTATTGCTATATCTAGATCTTTTTTAACGACTAATGCCGTTTTCATTCCAAAAGAAATGGAATGAAAAGCCATTGATAAGCTAAAATAGTCCTCACCAATAATAATGCTATCAAAATAGTTGTTAATATCGATAGAACAACAACTTGCCATTATTTTTCACCTCACAAACCTTACCAATAAGTGATGGTATCTGATATACCCAAAAGTATTAGAAACAATGCTGCGAATTGATGGATTTTTTTTCCTACTGACCTCCCTTTGTTCATGATTGTTCCATTAATCCCAAAATACCAAATCAAAAACAAAAAAATAAGGAAAGGGAATGCTGTTCCGATTCCAAATAAACTTGGAAGAATCATGCCGTAAGAAGAACTTAAGACCATTGGCATCAAGGTAACGAAAAACAAAACAAACATGGTCGGACAAAACCCTAGTGAATACATAACTCCAAACAAGAACGAACTAGCCTTTCCATTATTAATAAACTTATTATTTCTTTGCCTTAAAAAGGATGGCCATTTAAATTGAATTTTCCCTAATAAATGAAGACCTATTAATATATATAGAGGACCCATTAATTTTTGAACCCATGGGAAATATATCGTAAGTTCTCTGGAAATATCTTTTCCAAAATACCAGATTAATAATCCGAATCCAGTAAAAACTATAATTTTCCCAAATAAATAGAGAATGACGTCAAACCAAGGAATTCTTTCCTGTACTGAACGGTTTCCATAGAGTGTTATGGCTGCAATATTTCCTGTTAATTGACACGGAGAGGCGGCAGCGAGTACTCCTAAAAAAAATGCAGATAAAATGGGAATATGGCCGAAGCCATTAGTTAAACCTGTTAACGGACCATATAAAAGTTGACTAAAGGAATTAAGAATTTCATACAAAAATATCACCTTTCCTACTTTACAAAATCAAAAAGGGCGACAAGCCTTCGCCCATTTTTTTCCCTTAACTTCTAAAAAGCTCTTTCATTTTTGAAAAAAATCCTTTTTGATGTAAAACTTCTTTTTCATTATCAAATTCTTCTATTGAAGTTAATATATTTTCTTTTCCTACTTTATAACCTGTTTCTTCTGCGATTAAAGCTTTTACTTTTTCTATTTCAGTTTCACTAATTTGAAAGCGAGTTTCCTTCTTACGAAAACTCGTTTTTATGTTTTTAGCACTCGTCTTCTCCAAAGTCCTATTAATATGGGATTCACAACCACTACAAGTCATTCCTTGTATAGGTAAGATCACTGTTACATTGTTGTTATCCATTATTCATCACCTTTATTGATATTTAGTTTCAATTCAATACTCCACCTAAACCGAAAGTCCAATAATAAATAAAATATAAACCAGATATTAAAATAATACTTGCTACTAGTTTGTTCACAAGGGGTATATATTTTTGTAAAAACTTGTGAACGAAATTCTTGGAAATAAGAGACACAATGGTTATAACTGTTACAACTAGCCCCATTCCTAGAGAAAAAACAAAAAAGTTACCAATGATTCCGATAATATTATTTTCACTCATTGATTGAGAAACAACTAATAAAAATACTGGTAGTGTGCAGCCTAACGATGTAATCGCATAGGCAATACCATAAAAATAAACGGATCCCTTACCCGGTTTCACATTAATCGAAAGTGTCCTAACCGGAAGGTATTTTCCAAATAACATTCCAGCACCTAACATTGCTAGTAAAATGGCTATCAGAAGGGAGAAAATAGGAAAATAACGGGCTAACTCTCCTCCAATCCAACTTATTAATAGTCCCACAACAATAAATACTGTTAAAAAGCCGGATGTCATTGATAGACCAAGTCCTAAACCCTTTATAATAAATGACCATTTTGACATTTGTACCTTTTCCCCACCAATGAGATAGGAAATATAGGATGGGAGCATTACAATTCCACATGGGTTTATAGCTGCAAGCATACCTGCTGTAAAAATAAATAAAAAAGAAATACCCACTATTTCACCCCTATACTAGATAAAGCTTCTTTCAGCTCATCTAATGAAGGATTCGTTCCACGAAATACTACTTCTTGATCTTTATCTACTACTATCATTTCTTCTAAGCGATTTACACTGTAACCTTTAGATATTTTTTGGCCTTCATCCAAAACATGAGACCAATTTCCACCATACATTTTTTGAAACTCAGTTAAACTTTCTACCGTATCTGTAACTGGATCAACATCAATTGTAACTAGTTGAACCTTAGGATACAGTTCATTAACCTCTTTCAGTACTCTTTCTCCTCCTATACAAGTGGGGCACCATGATGCCATAAAGTACATTATAGTAGGAGCATCATTTTTCAAACTTACACTATTTCCGTGAACGTCCTTTGCATTAAAAGAAAAAGGAGGATCTTCATATTTTTGATTTGCGGTACTACATCCGGATAAAACAATTATAAAAATTAAGGCTACAATTAGTCCCATGCGGGTATTCATGCTTTTCACTCCTTTGAACAACTTAGATATAAAAAGCAAAAAAATCTGCTTTTATACCCTTAGCGTTCTATTTGATATCTGTATTTATAAAATTATAACATTTTAATATCTTAATACATTGTTAAAAAATGAACTTTTTTTAAATCATTATCATAGAAGCACCATGAAAATAAATGCCATATAAAGGCATGGAATCATTTTTATGAAAAGCAATTTCACATTTAAATAAAAACTTATTCCCCTTTTTAGTATGAAACAACACAAAGGATAATTTGCATTATCTACCAGTTTTATTCATTCATTTTTGCGTAATATCCTGAATTTTGTAAGATTTGAATTTGTATTTCCCTTAAAGATGTTTTCGATGCATCATACGATATACTCATTCGTCCATCTGTTCCAGCAGTTGCCTTACTAATACCGGGCAGTTCCCGAACAATTTTTTCAAGTTCAGCATCAGATAATATTGGACAACATGGACCCGGTTTAAGAAAAAGGACAAGTTCCCCTTCTACATCCCCTTTTGTTTTTGTAACAGATTTTTCGCTAAGTGTTTCGCTCTTTGAGACCTTATTCGTTGCCTCCTTGTTCAATAAAGTCTGATTCGTTATCTCTTTATTTGTGTTCGATGAAGCCTGACTAGTGATCTGATTAGTTGTCAATTGAGAAACATTAGATACTATTCCACACCCTGATAGGACACCTATTGTAAGTACAAATACAATAATCAATGATTTATTCATATTTGATTTATTCATATTTATCACTTCCTTACTATATTATTTAGCAGTAAAGCCTCATTCCTCTTCATCAGATAGAAATTAGTAAAAAAACAAAGAATTTATATATTATTATATTTCATTTCTTTAATATGTCAAACGAAAAATTTTTTTAACTTCCCCATTTAATCCGAAGTCTTTAAAGGTGCTATAAATTCTTGTCATACCTGTATTCATATTAATCCAAGACACTATACACACAGTAGGGGGTTTCTTCCAGAAATACTCCCTATCCTGCTAAAATAATCGTTTTTTACCTTTCTTCTCTATGAAATTAAATTAATTAAAGGGTTATGAAACATTTCTATAATATCCAACATTAAGAGTTAAAAGTGAGCAACCAAATTCAATGAATGAATATCTTTAGACAAAAGTGGGGTACATTATCCTAGTAGTGATAGAAGGTTAACCCTGGGGCCACTTAAGAGAGAACTTGTTAAAAATATTTAAGATCATCGAAAGAGTTGATTAACCCAGCTACAAGAATGACATTCTTTCGCCCTCTCCATAAACCCTGTTAAGGATATGAGTGTCGTGACAACAGTTAATATGAAAAAATAGGCAAAAAGAATTTACGAATGCTACAACAGGATTGAGAATCCCAATTAACTGAGGAAATTCGTCAACAGATAAAAAAGGATACAAAAGTTGTAGTAATTGTATAGAACAACAAGTCTAATTTTTAAAAAAGGAACATCTTTGTATGAGAAAAGATATTCCTTTATTTAAAACTTTAAAGGTGTGGTAATCATGTTTAAATGGATAAAAACTATGATGATAATAATGTGTGCTTTATGTGCTTTTATGTTTGTAAGCAATGTATATCAATCGTATTTATTAAAAAAATTGTACGAAACGAGCGTCAATAACAATAATAAATCGCTGTAGTATGATAAACATTGCTAATATTTTACCTTGATAAAATTTATGACTGAGGAGCAAGGTTTCGGTGATTGGTACAGTGACAATTACGAATAATACCATTTATTACCATTCAGAAACTATGTACATCCCCCCGGTTCTAAGCATTCAGTAAATCCCATTGTTAAAAATAAAACCGGTAAAAATTTGACATGCATTTATCACTTTAAATTTCACCAATCTCTTGACCATTTTTAGACTCTATTTTTTTGTTTTGGATTTATATTAGATTTTATTTTAGCAACATTTTTAATTTATTGTACATGTATCAGGTTCCATACTTTTTATAATTCTAGAGGTTGCTATTATGGAAAGTATGATTAAAGATAGAAGGCCTATTTGTATAACATTAAAGAGTAGACCGGATGAATTTATCAGTGCAATTGATATTGTTTCAGCAGCAGCAGCACCAAATAAAAGTGCAATAACTGGGTATAAAGCTGGTAAACAACAACAACAAAATGAAGTGGCCGCCATCGCAACACTTGACCCTGTTGTACTACCTATTACCATTAAGTTCTTCTTTTTGGCTTTTTTCATTTTCCAACCATATATAACCATAAAGATATTGACTGCCATTAAGATTGAAACACTCAACATCATCATTAAAGTTCCAATCGACACGACTCCGTAAAGTTTGATATTCGGTAGCCAAAAATCAACAGTATCCCACATAGTTAGTGGACCGTAGGTTTTTGAGAATAACAAAAAACTATTAGATGACCGTGGTAGATCTTCCGAACTCGGCAAAGCAATTAGGGAAGAAACAAATAAACCAGACGCAAATAAATAAAAGAAACTATATAAAAAGATAATTCCAGAGAAGTAAAACCAATATCTTGGAGTTTTAAATAACTCTCTTAGGTATTTCCTTGACAGAATGTATGCTAACCGCAATAAAGATAATAAAGTGAAAGGTAATACAATATATCCTACGTTAAATGGAATTGAATGTAAGATTGGATTATAGTTATTACCCTTTAGACTCCAATTCTGTAAGATGATAACGATTAACCATAGTAAAAAAGAAAATCCTATAATTTTCGAGATCTTAAGCGCCCGTGAGTCCTTTATATGGTTTAAAGAAGAAATTAATTTAAACCATATAAAACCTACAAATAATAAAGTTATCCATAAAAGGATGTTAGGTAATATAGGGATAATACCAAACGATTCATGTTTATCCAAATCATGAGCGAAAACGCCTTTTTCTAAAGAAAATAAAAAAATAATCAAAAGGGTTATAAGTCTTAAATTCATGTGTCCCACCTCGTATATTAAGAATTATTTACAAATAATTCCCATTATGTTTTTTTAGATTATCCTTTCATATCACCACTTTGTTCTATGTTTACCCCTACTGTCCACTCTTTAAGTGCTGATGTAGATGAAAACACCGATGATTCCCGTAGGAGCATGTATGAGCATTCTTGATTTTCCCTACTGGAGTTATTAATATGACACATGTGTTTATACGTGTTGATGTAACCGTAAGACCATATCCTGTCCATTCATAAAAGAGAACAGTTAAACACTTGAGAACCTTCGTTTCTAATGTTAAACTGATGCCGATAGTTGAGACGACGGAAATTTCTAAATTACTTTATATTTTAACATTAAAATATTATAATATAAATCAAAAATAGTCCCTAATATAATAGGGACTATAAAGATTCATTTTTTATACAAATTTTATTCTTTAGCTATTCTTTACATTTGAAGGGCATGCACCATTCTTTAATCCACCCCCGTGCACTAAGAGCTTCTGCAATCCGTCCAACTGAAACCATATAAGCTGCTGTCCGCATATGTACATCATGAAGTTCATACATTTTGTAAACATTATCAAAAGAGCTTACCATTTTTTCTTGTAGCTTATTGTTTACTTCTTCTTCTTTCCAATAGTATCCCATTTTATTTTGAACCCATTCAAAATAAGAAACGGTTACCCCGCCTGCATTACATAAAATATCAGGTATAACGACAATACCTTTTTCATAAAGGACTTGGTCACCCTCTCTTGTCGTCGGACCATTAGCTGCCTCAGCAATTACTTTTGCTTTAATTTTTTTTGCTACCTCCCCTGTAATTTGATTTTCTAGGGCTGCTGGTACAACAACATCACAATCTACTTCAAAAACTTGCATCGCTTCAATACGATCAGCTTCCGAAAAATCACTTACACGGTTACCTTCTTCAACAAATTTTAAAAGTTGATCAATTGGTAGACCAGTGTCTTTGTAAATAGCACCTTTTGAATCACTTACTGCAACGATTTTTGCACCCATTTCAACTAATATCTTAGCTGTATATTTACCAACATTCCCGAAACCTTGAATCGATACTTTTAAACCTTCTATATTTAAGCCCAATCGTTTCACAGCTTCCAAAATCGTTATAGCTACTCCTCTCCCCGTTGCTTCTAATCTTCCTAGCGAACCACCTAGAATGAGAGGCTTACCTGTGATAAAACCTGGAACGTTAAAGCCACGAACTCGATCATATTCATCAAGCATTAAACCCATTAACTTTGAGTTCGTATTAACATCGGGAGCAGGAATATCTTTATCCGGGCCAATTATTGCCATTAATGAACGAATATATTCACGACTCAATTCTTCTAATTCTCTCTCGGTAAGTGATTTCGGATCAACAATGACTCCCCCCTTTGCTCCACCATATGGCAGTCCTAGAACTTGTGTTTTAAATGTCATCCACATCGATAAAGCTTTAACCTCATCTAGTGTAACACCAGGATGAAAGCGAACTCCACCTTTCGTAGGCCCCATTACATCGGTGTGCTGAGAACGATAGCCAATAAATGTTTTAACTGAACAATCATTCATTCGAACAGGAATTGATACTTCCATGACCCGCATTGGGTTTTTTAAGATTTCATAAACTCGGTCATCAAGAGATAATGCTTTTACTGCATCTAATAATTGAGATTTCGCCATTTCATACGGATTAAAATGATCTGTCATTTTTTCATCTCCTAATTTTAATATAAAATACTACTCTTCAAATTCATAACTTACAGTTTCTACTTTTTTTCTTCCTAACTAAAATGAGCCAAATAAACACAGCAATAATGAGCACTACAGAAATTAACCACCACTGTTTGAATAGAAATGCAAAAAACGAACTAATTCCTGCGGTTCCAATTAGGATAAAAAGGACTGGAATACCGCAACAAAGAAGATGTAAGCCTATTCCTCCAAAAAAACCACCTTTTTTATGGTTGTCGTTGTTTCCCATAAATATTCCCAACTTCCTTAAAAAATTAAATTTTATTAATATGAAAAGAGATGTATTTTGTTATAAGTTATCTAGGTTGGCTGTATAAATTAGGCCATATTTCTTAACTCTTTTTTTATATTATTGCAACAATTTTGTTTCTTACTCAAAGCAACATTAGCGCTGTCATGTTCTTCTTCATCTTTCAAGTAATAGCCAATAACTTTGAAATGTTTATTACGCAAATAACGAACACTTACATTTAATAACAAAGGGTCTGATACGATTAAAACTACATTTTTACTTTTGACCTCTTGATAATATCTTTTTAAATATGCATACGGAATATTAACCGAGTTCGGAACTGGATTATTTGACGCTTTGATATAATCTCGTACATCTAATAAAGTAACATTTCGATCCAAGATTGTTTTCTTAATATCTACATGGCATATCCCTTGTACCGGGAAGTATTGATTTAAAAAAATAGCACTAATTAAAAAAATAACAGTGAATAGTAAAATACTTTCTATAACCACAACATCACCCCTTTACTCTGTCTTGAATAGAATTTTCCCCTTTCTTATTCAAGTTAATTCTAACACATTATAATATTATGTTATAAAAACCCGATAATTTCCTTTATCAAAATCAATAAAAACAAAGGTCTCTATTACTTGTTAGTAAACAGAGACCTCCCTTTTATTATAGTAAAAGACCTTTTGACTTTACGAAACGTTTTGCCAACAGACCTACAACCAAACCAAATGCAATATGAGCGATTAATGTTCCAAAAGCAAGACCCATTCCACCAGTTTTCATACCAAAGAAACCAACCATCATCGGCATTGGTGGTAACACCATCATACCAATCCAAATTAAAATTCCAAATAAAATACCTAATTTTATGTTACCTTTACCCACCAATAGAATATAAACTAAAGTAAATGATATTCCAATTAGTAAATGATAGATATTCCCTGCCAACCAAGGTCCCATCATCCCTTGTTCCATATCCATTTTCATTGGATCCATACCTACTATTTTTGCTCCTAATGCTAAAGGTACATCCATAGGCAACCACCCGATTTTTACAGACATTATTCGAAATATATCAAGAGCTAAGGTTCCTAAAAACCCAATCCAGATACTACTGATAATCTTATTAGAAAAATCCGGTGCTTTAGTTCTTGATTTAATTGTCATCACCGTGAATATAAGTAACATTGGAATCATTGGAACAAATACATAAACCGGTAAAGGAACCATCCCCATAAATCCAAGCATAAATCCTAAAATTGGTATACCGGCTAATAAAAGAGTAACTATCGGCATTCCATTTTTCATTATATTTTCATTCATTTTCTTACCTCCAAAGTATTTTATAGGTTTATAGCAACATTATATTATATTATTTTAATATGTCAATATAATTCGTTTAATCAAACACCCAATAAAATTTCTCACATAAAATAATTTGAATAATTTAATGGAGGTATTGCTAGTGTGAATTACGAGAATTATATAGAGAATATCTTATCAACATGGAAAAAACGTCCCCAGGAAGGTGCGCTAAAAATGATAAGAAAGTACGGATATCCTCAGGAAGCTACTGCAAGTAGATTTATTTGGTATCAGAACACACCTTGGAAACGAACAATTGTTTTTAGAGATACAGTGCTACACAATTTTCCGACACCACATGTTGATTTTCTTACACAAACAATTGATTATCGAACCCCATTACCCCTTTATGATGAAATAGCAAAATTTGATGGAAGTGTCTATCTGGATCGAACAAGTGGAGAGGTTTCCGCAAAGTGTCATATGGAGGAAGCTAACTTTCTAACTTTAAATTTATTTCATGAAATCAATGTCGGAAAAAAATCAGTAGATGAGGCAAGGTTATTTTATTCAGACACTATTGAAAAGTTTAAAAAACACAACGAAAAGTCACCGTATTTAGACCGTTTTTTATTCCCAAAACAATTTAACACAGCAGACCCAGATATTTCATATTTTTAAGGCTAATTTAAAACCTTTAACTATAATTTTTTCTCAAAAAAAAAGGAATTATGGTAAAAAGCCAAATACTCATTTAATCCATTCTAATTAATGCCTAAATAAAAAAACAGAGACGAGAAATTTTTGTCTCTGTTTTTTTATTTTGTATTCATCTTCATTTATATCCCCTTTAATATATCCTTCTTTTACTTTAATTTTTTCTACATTTCTACATTCTTACCTGAATCTTTTTACGTATAAAGGATAAATGCAAACACAAAAGGAAACCCAGGTGTATATCCATCTTATCAAATCCACTACTCCTAAAAATGTTTCCCAACCGCCTCTGTTTAAATATCCCTTTATATCACTTATTAAGGAATCTTGTAACGACATCACGGTAAAGATGGATTTTTTTGCTCAATGGAATTTTTCTTTTGCCTGTTGTTGCATTAACCCCACTCTGATTTCAAGTTAAAAAAAGCCGATGTTCTATATTTAAGGATACATCGGCTGTTAGGCTAAACTTAATTGACTATAAGCGTATCTATTTTAGACTAAATATCACAGCAGGACCCATTGGATGGGCCGGATTCCTCTAAACTCTTCCCCATAAGGGTTCCAAGTTCAAAGGCATCTTCAATAGATAGCACCTTTCCCTCTGGATGTTGGTTAAGCCAGTCCCGCGCTTCACTCGGTGAGCTGAAAAAATGGACTTCGTTACAGAAGGCCGAGCGAACCATGGACATATCATCCGGCGTTACTATTGAGACAACGGCTGAAGAAGGTTCCACACTTACTACACGATCCGGTTCTACTGTCAAACGTATTGATTTACCGGTGCCATGACATAGGGACTCGATCTGTACCGAACGATTGATTAGCGTTGGGAATATAAGTGTATCAAGGGCGCACCATGCATATAGTTGCTTCCCATCAACCGTAAAGTGGTGAGGAGTAGGGATCAGGGTAAGACCATAACCAACCACACGGGCCTGTTCGTCGAGTTCCACGCTTGGTAGTGACTGGAGAACTTTCTTCACCTCTTCGACAGGTTTCCCGGTCACTGTCGCAATGTCTTCAACGGTGACAGACTCTCCCCCTGCTAGCATTTGTAACAACGGGCGGAAGAGCCACTTCATGGATTCTCCTCCTTCTCCCTTGTTCGAATGTTGGTCAAGTCGGGTTACGATTTCCTGAATTTCATTTTTCATATCTTTTTCCTCCTTGGTTAATTTTTGTTCCTTTTCTTATTTTCAATATTACTTTTCATTCCCTAAAAACTCCGTTTGTTTGACTAATTGACCGCTCAAAAAGCATCCTTTTAGTAGCTTATCTTATTTTTGAATCATTTTATGAGTTATACCCTATGATAAGAAATTTTTCAATTCGTTTCCAAAAGAGAGGGCTTGTTCCAAAGTCATGATTTCCCCTTGCAATTTTCGATGTTCTTCTTTCCACTTGTTTGCATGCCCAACTGAGCTAAAGTAGTGAATTTGTTTACATGTTCCTCCAGCCCATGGAGCCTCAGAATCAAACGGCACCGTCCAGATTACTGTAGAATCGGGAGTTACCCTTTCTAATTTCCCGTTTCGGACAGTTACCTTAATCGATTCACCTGTGTACGCACAACTGGAATGTATATCGACATCAGCATCCAGAGCAGTTGACAGCTCCAATGTCGATATTGCACACCAGGCAAATAAAGTTCGTCCTCCTAATTGAATCCGGTTAGTAGTCGCTATAATCGATAAGCCCAATGCCCCTACTATTTTTTGATCCGCCTCACGAACAATCATCTGTCGTTGGGCTAATATCTCTACTACTGATTGAACTGTTTTTGTATCAATTCCCGTTTGATTTATTAAAGAACTTTCTGTAACTGCTTGCCCATTACGAATTGAGAAAAAGATTGTCCGAAGAATAGGCACTGTTTCTTTAGGTAGCTTAGCTAATAATAGTTCATAAAATTCCTTGAGTTCTGTTTCATTCTTCATTGTTTAAATCCCTCCATTTGATTGAATGCCTCTTTCGGAGAATCAAGAAACGATCCAACGTGTTTACGTAACTTTTGTAGTTCGCTGATTTGTTCGTCTATCTTGGTCAGTTTCTCTTTTAACAAATGTTGTAGATGTGGTTCTACCTCGACCGTATTTTTTTCGAAAATCACTATTAAATCTTTCATTTCCTCCAGTGATACGCCCAATGATCGGAGCTGTTTAATACCATTGATACAAAATACGTGCTCTTGGTTATAAACACGGTAATTACCTTCGCTACGCTTAATGGAAGGCAGGATTAATCCCTTTTCTTCATACAATCGAATGGCTTTTCGACTGACTCCTGTTTCTTGGGCTAGTTGACCAATCGTAAAATACTCCACTCCATTCCCCCTTACTTTAACTGAAATCATCAGTTGACTAACTAGATTATACAACCTTAACCTTAGGGTAAGGTCAAGTGTGCCTTTAAATTAAATCATTTCTTATTTTTACTTCTTTTCATCATAGCTAAATCTTTATTTCCATTAAGTAAGGGAACCAGGATAATTTAAATAATGTTCACAGATTTCAAGATTAATCTTTCCAAAATAAGAAGAGACATTAGCGATTATACTAAAAAATTACATAATTTTTGCTTTCGTTGGAAAAAATTCAAAGGAAGAATAGCACCGACTCAATCCATAACAGGAGGTTTCATCAAAATGGGGAATAGCACTGTAAAATTAACGGCAGCAGAGATTTCGAATCTTTGGATGAATTATCAAAATGATACGATGGCAGGATGCGTGATAAAGTATTTTCTGGCAAATATGGAGGATGAAGAAACTCGTTCTATATTTGAATATGCTTTAAAAATATCTTATCAACATATCGAAAAGGTAACTGAAATCTTTAAACAGGAATGTTATCCGATTCCAGTAGGTTTTACGGACGAAGATGTTAGGTTGGACGCACCTCGTTTATTTTCGGATATTCTTTATCTTCATTATATCCTAAATATGAGTCAGGGCGCACTCACTGCTTATAGCCTTGCGTTATCACTATCATCAAGAGATGATATTATTCAATTTTACTCAGAATGTTTAAATGAAACAAGAGATCTCCATAACAAGGCTAAAAAATTAGCAAAAGAAAAAGGCGTTTATATCCGTCCACCTTATCTGTCTACACCTGATTCAGTTGACTTTGTAAAGCGTCAAAATTTCTTAGCTGGTTGGTTTGGTGATCGTCGTCCATTACTTGGCATAGAAACTTCGCTACTTGTATATAACGCCAAGCGTAATGCAATTAGCGAAGCCTGGCTCACAGGATTTAGTCAGGTTGCACAGTTAAAGGAAGTTCGCCGTTATTTTGAAAGAGGAAGAGAACTTGCGCGAAAACATCATGAAATTTTTGAATCCGTACTGCGTGATGACTATCTATCTGGCACCATTAATTATACATCAGGAGTGACAGATTCAACGGTTTCCCCTTTTTCCGATAAGCTTATGATGTATCACACTAGTTTCCTTGCAGCACCACTTATTGGACAATACGGAATATCTATCGCATTAAGTCCAAGACGTGATTTATCTACCCATTATGCACGCCTGTTAATAGAGGTTGGACAACTCTCAGAAGATGGGGCAAACATTATGATCGATAATGGTTGGATGGAACAACCGCCAAAAGCTGTAGATCGAGAAAAGTTAACTTAAAGAATAGGATAAATATAGTGGAAAAATTGTTTTGGAGTATTGCTTTGCCTGGGTTCGGCCAACTATTAAACGGCAAATATATAAAAGGAATTGTTCTGATTTTCTTGGAGTTTTTAATTAACGTTCAAGCCAACTTCAACGAAATTATTATGTTAAGCTTTCTTGGAGATATCCAAACAGCAATTGAAAGGGCAAATTATCAATGGTTAATGTTTTATCCTTGTCTTTACTTCTTTGCAATGTGGGACGCTTTTAAGGATAGCAAAGATAAATTACAACCTTATTCTTTTTTGCCTTTTGTTTTTGCAGCTTACTTTGTAACCATTGGAATTATGTATTCCTCTAAACTTGAGCTCTTTGGAGTTTTATGGGGACCAGTTTGGCTGCCGATTTTATTTGTAATACCTGGGATTTTCATAGGTCTGTTGATAAAATTCCTTCTTTCTAAAAAAATGTTAAATTAGGACGAAACTAATTCATATAAGTTTTTAACCGTTTCTGTCAACACGGAATAAAAATATAAATTTAAAAAGAAAATTTAAACAGAACATTTCACATAAAGAAATACGAACAGATTAATTTCACCATCACATAAACTACTAACTTTATTATCGAAAGGAAGTTCAACTTGTATATAATAGGTAGTTTCAAAAGTAATATTAACCTGGAACTATCCCTAAATGAATTAGAAGAAATGAATATTCGAGAGGAAGATATTTTCGTTATAGAAATGAAAAGGCCCCAAAGTTCTAAAGGTCTATTCGATTCTAATTATTTTTCAGATGAAAAAAGCCTTATGGCCTCGATAACTGCATGGGGGGTTGTTGGAGGGACATTAGGTATAATCTATGGTTCTCAACTGCTTATAGGCCCTGTAGCTAGTGGGCTTATTGGGCTTTTTTTAGGAGCTCTAATCGGATTTCTTTTTGATTCAAAAAAGAATAAGAACGATAAGGAAAATAAAAAATTTGGTTTTGATGTTTTATTAATCATAAATTATAAAACGGTGGAACAGGAAGTAAAAATTAAGGCCATCTTACACAAGTATTTTGTTATTTCAATTGGAGTACACAAATAAAGGTTTCTATGGAGGTACATCATGATAAAAAAACCTGACGAATCCCCTAGACGGCTATCAATGAATATTTGTCCAATGGGCACTTCATTGATTCGACAAACACGTCCATGGGTTCCCACATGTTGGTCGATTGCTATGCCAGGGTTTGGCCATTTTCATCTAGGAGGGTACACCACGGGAGTAATCTTGATGTCAGGGGAAATTATTTTTAACAATATCGGAAAAATTAATCTTGCCATTTTATATACCTTCACACTTCAATTTGAAAAAGCCCATGAGGTTATTAATTATAATTGTGCTTTGCTATGCGCCATTATCTATTTATTTGGAATTTGGGATTCATATAGACTGACAGTAGAATCAAACAATTGTGCCTATCTAGTTTCCAAGGAAAAGAGCCAGATTTATCAATTAAGTGCTATTCATATATTGGGTGTTAATTTTGTTAACAAGCGGATACCATGGGTTGGAGTATTTTGGTCCATCCTCTTTCCTGGATTGGGCCATTTATACGCACATCAAATTTTAAAAAGTCTTACTTTAATTCTTTCTACCGTCGCCATTACAGCAATGACACAACTTGGGGATCTTATTCTATTAACGCTTACTGGCCAATTCAACATGATTCAAAATGTTAATTACCAATGGCTGTTGTTTTTACCTTCCTTTTACCTTTTTAGTATGTATGATGTCTACTCAGAAATTACAAATATAAATAACCTCTATAAAGAGGAACAGTTACAGTTTTTATTGAAACAATATGGTAAAAAGAAACTTATTTTAAAACCTTAATCAACTTTAATATTTCAATAAGCCTGTTTTTCTAAGATGTGATTTCACCTCTATTTCAACTTCCATATCTTTATAAAGTTTTGGCCATTGTTCATATTGATCGGTACTAATCTTTCCTCGGAATCTGTTTCCAAATTGAAAAATGTCCGCTCCCTCTGGTTTCGTTACTTCAATTATTTCTTTTGCTTTATTCTCAATGATAGAACTTACCTTGTTTTCTAAATCATCTTTAGAAATTTTATTTAGGAAATTAGAATCAATTAAACTTAATTCAAGCGTAACCTTCAAGTGAACATGTGGTTTTCCATAGGAATTCAATCCAATTTCAGTATATTCTATTTTATTTTTCTGAATTCTAACATCAGCATTTTCAACAACCATTACTTCTTCTCCTCTTACATTTTGTGAGAGGATTGAATAACTTAAAAGGTTTTTTTGAGGTAAAATTCCAACCAAACGATCACCTGTGAAATATCCACTCCCTTCCATACTAATTGGTGTATCTTGCTGCTCATCTGCTCGAATAACCGGGACTAAGCAAGATTCTAAAGGGTTAGAAAAACTTCTATAAACTTCCCAAATTCGAATGTTACTTTTTATTGGGGAACCACCGGCTGATTCATCAAAAAAATTATTAAATAACATTCCTGCGGAATCACCTGTCTGTGCTTTGGAATGAAAAAGGGGAGGAAATTCGCCTTTAACGATGGCAAAGTTTGCGTCTACTGGAACCATTCTTGACCTGATTATAAACTCTAAATAAGGTAATAAACCTTTTTGTGAAAGCTCTTCATCCACCACTACTGTTTGAATTGATTGTAAATCTAGGCTCTTCGGAAGTTTTAATTTTATTTGATTGATTGCAGCAAACACAGTAGGGGCTGTTTCACGGACAATAATAAAAGGTTTATCGTCACTTCCTCCTGAACTTCCTTTCGTCATCGTTTCAGGTTTAGGAAACTTCATGTATACTTCTACATTGTCATCTTCTGCTGATTTTAGTCCTAGTACTACTGCTATCATTCGATTGTCTATGTCCTTCACATCCCAACACCCGGAGACCAGTAGAAGGAATGAAAAAATCAAGATGCTCTTTATGATAGGGCGAAATGGTTCTCTTTTCATTTATGACACCTTCTCTTTTTCCAGGTATACTGACCTACGATTATCATGGGCAGTAAAAAAGCAACAAACAATCGTAATGGAGATTCTATAACAACCCCTTGTCGTAACCAATCCCAGGAGGGAATAAATAAAGCAACAATGTAACTTAACCCTCCAATAATTAAAAGTATTTTTTTCTCTCCCCATTGAGGAAAAAAATTATGTATAGCCTTACCGATACAGTAATAAATTAGTGAGATTGTTCCAATCACATAAATCATCACAGAAGAAATATAAATAGCCGTTAAACTTTCTACAATTAACCAATAGTTGTTGACTGATGCCATTTTCAAAACATATGGGAACGTGATACTTCGTGTAAGCTCAGGTCCAAAAGTAAGAATAGGGAATAATACAATTGTGATAACGATCGGTAAAAAACATAAAGTGGCCCAAAAATATGATTTCCAAAGTTGACCAACTTTTTTTGCATATTTCCCTATCATTCCACAATAAATGAAACCAATCCAAATATAAGAGGAACCATAGAAGTCAGGACTAGTTAGAAAATCGAAAGATGATTTAAACCATGGTTTTCCCAGATAATAGTCAATATCTTGAAATCCTAAAATCGTTATACCAAACACTAGTGGTACACAGATTAATGAATACACACTTAACGTTCTCACAACGGAAGTAATACCTCCCATCGCTCCTAATAGAGGAATAACAAACAAACAACTAAGTACCCAAATTGGGGTCATTGGTAGCATTGTCATATTTACTAATTCAGCATGTGCACGGATCATTAAAGAGATACTGTTGAACCAGAATACCAATAATGGTAACAATAATAAAAATGATAATTTTTTTCCCATTAACAGAATAGAAATTTCAACAATATTTTTCCTTGGATAAGGTTCCATCATCTTACTATATAGAAACGCCCCAAACAAAGAAATCAGAAGCCAAAAAAGGACGGGTATCCAGTAGGCCTGATTTGTACTATTTGCCACTAACTCTGGATATAAAAAGAAAGACATCCCTCCAAAAAACACAGTTTGAATAATAGTATATTGCCGAGGAGTTATTGTTATTTCCTTATTGCTCATTACTATGTTCTCCTCGTATTTTTTGAATGAAGGATCTTACCAGGTTTTTTTAACTATTTTAATGGAGGACGAAAAATCACATTTAAAATGTCCCCTTTCGTATAAGGACCGATTGGACTTAAGTACGGTGTACCAAATGATTCTAATTGAGATAAATAAGTAACCATGACTGTAAAAGTAATCACTAATCCCAATAATCCAAACACCGAAGCAAATAAAGCCACAATGTACTTCATCATTCGATGTACCAATCCCATGTGATAGTCGACAACGATAAAATTCGATATGGCAGTCGCAGCTGTAATAATAACGACGAGATTACTTACAATATTTGCCTCAACAACGGCTTGCCCAAGTACAACACCGCCTACCATGGTCGCCGTTGGACCAATTGTTCTTGGTAATCGAACTCCTGCTTCTACAACTAAATCCATGATTAGTAACATACCAAGCGTTTCAATTAATACAGGATATGGAACCCCTCCCTACTTCCTGCTATCGATAAAGCAATCTCTAAACGGTTCGATTCGGTATTAACCGATGCTAAAGCAATATATATTCCTGGTAAGAGAACACTTATGACCAAAGCAATAAAACGAAGAGAACGCATAAATGTAGCTATTATTGGGGGTAAATAATAATCTTCAGTTGAATGCCAAAAATCAATAAAGGCTGTAGGCGCAATTAAAGTAAAAGGTGTGCCATTCATCATAATAATTACTCGTCCATCGATTAATGATGCTGCTACACGGTCTGGACGTTCTGATTGAAACAATAGCGGAAACATATTAAAACCTTTTTTGTTTGTGATTAATTCTCGTATTTGTCCTACGTCTTGTAGCCCATCGATATCAATATTTTCAAGTTCTTTTTTGATTTTATTTATAAGATCAGAATTCGCTATTGTAGATAAATATAAAATTCCGACCTTAACTTTTGATATTTTCCCGATATTTGTCTCCCATACTTTTAAATCCTCGGAATGTATCCTTTGTCTAATTAAGGCCAAATTGGTAGAATAATCTTCAATAAATGCATTCATAGGTCCTCGAATCACATTCTCAGACTGTGGCATGTCAACTGACCTATTTTTGGACTCTCCTATATCAAAAGCGATTCCATCTACTGATAAGGTAGAGCATATAATCGCTTTACCTTCCAATATTGCTTGAACATTTTCCGATGGGGTTGATTTAACAGAAAAATCTATCCCTAAAAAGGAATGAAATTCATTATTTATAAATCCTTTATTCGGATTATTTATTAAAAAGTGAATTCTTTCAGCGTTAACAAGAGTAGATAAAAAACAAAAATATACCTCTCCATAATCAGATGTTTCTCCAATTTGCATAACATTAAAATCTGCCACATCTTTAAAAGCTTTCTTTAACTCTGTCAACAATGATTCTTTACTCGTTTTCATAGATAATTTTTGTAATTCATTCGTTAAATTTAACGGTTTCACAAATATCACTTTACCTTACATCGTTTATTCTCTAAAATTTATGAGTCAATTGTGTTTAATAAAAATAAGTATAGATTAAGAAAATAATCCAATCTTTTATAGCATTTTTACCTTATTCACCTTCTTTATACATTAATGAGTGAAAGAGACCTTAAAGTTGATTAATAAAAAAGTAAAAAATAAAATGGCGATAAAGGAAGTGCTTCCTTTATCGCCATAAATAACATTAATCTTTAGATTAATACTTCCCTTTTTATACTCTTCTTCGTTTATTGCAGTTGTTAGCAAATTTCCCTTTTCCTTATTCCTTTTGTTTGGTATATCACGTTCACATTTAATTTATCATCTAGTAAAACGGTATTACCTTTTATACCCTAATAGACTTCATTTTTATACCTTTAAATATGGGTGAATAATAAACAAAAGAAAATATATTCCTATACCAACCATGATTGTCGTATTAAATCCATAGGACAGTGATAATATTGCTGATAACAACGAACCAACCACCGTCATTAATCCGTTTATTCCCCAGCTAACAGCAATCTCTTGTTCTTTTAATTGACTCACCCCGTATGGGAAGGGCATTCCAAGGAAAAATCCTAATGGCATTAAGAGTACAATTACAAACAAAATTCGTATTGATGGTTCGAGTGCGAGGTCAGAATGATAATAAATATTGATTAAGAGAAAAATTAGGGATGCAAATATAGATACCAGAATTAATGGCAAATAACGTTGTCTCCTCTCATTTTTCCATTTATGTGAGAAATAGCTTCCTATACCTCCAAATATGAGCAGGGTTCCAATCACCAACACAAAGGACAATACAGGATGTCCAATCGGTAAGGTAAGTCGCTGAATAAGTGTTATTTCAAGTAACATAAAGCCGATACCAATTCCTGCAAAGTAAATGTTTTTTTTAATAGATAATTTTCTTCGATAAAACATACTTGCTATAAGGGAAATTAAAACTGTTACCAAAAAAATTACCCATAAGGAAATAGGTATTCCATTCTTTTTATGATAAAAAAAAGGTTGATTATCTTGATTCGCTCGAATAGGAATGGAGTTTTCTTGTTCAATTTGGTCTAATTTTTTAATACCATTAATGTAGTAGGGAACATGGATTGGAATTTGCGATATTTCTGTAATATTTGCAAATAAGCCTTCAGCCTCTTCTTGACTTAATGGAGTTTTTTTTAATAAAATAAGTGGTCGTTCGATTGTATTAGAAGTACCTACAATATGTCCAAAAATATGGTAACTACCTACTACAATCATATGGTTTTTTATGTTTTTCTCTTTGATTCCTTGTTCTTTATAGTATTTCTTAGCACTATTTAAAATTTTCACTAATTCGATTTCATCGTGAAGAAGAAAGGCTAAGCGCCCATTATCCTCTAACTTCGCAAAATAATCTTCAATTGCCTCGTCTGTATAAATGAAATTTTCAGATAGTGACAAACCAAGTCCACTATCCGATTGCTTCGTTACTAAAGAAAGATAAATCATATCATATGTATTATTTGTTTCACGAACATAATTTCTACCGTCCGCAACAATGGTCTTTACGCCTGGACGGTCAAAAATATTACTAGAAAAAAAACGAAGTGCATTTACAGCATCAAAGCTACCTCGATTAATATCCAACGCTTCTATATGAGAAAAACCGGCCATTTCTGCTGTTAACACCTCTTGTCCTCCGCCGCTTCCAATAATTAATACACGATCATTTTTATCTATATTTCGAAAAGCAAGATCACTTGTATTAAACTTCAAATACTCTACGCTTTTCAAATTACCATTAAAACGTGATATAGGAGAAACCGCTCCTCCATCGATCGTCATGTATAAGAAGTCCTCATCCTTTGCATTATAAACATCTGTCCGAGAAAAAGAATCCCATTTGGTATAAACAATGTCCCCTTCTTGTTCAAAAAAAGTGGTATATGGACTAGTGTGATAAGAATGAAAACGGTCAGCCGTTAATAAAGGATGGAAAATATTAAAAGATATAAATATGAGCACAACGGTCATTGCTAGTTTTCCAACTTTATTCAAAGAATGAAAAGAGAAAACAAAACCACAAAAGAGTATCCCAAGTGCTAAGGTAAAAATCATTTTGATTGGCGATAACTGATTCATCAAGAAAATTACAAGGACCGTACCAAGTCCAGCCCCTAACAAGTCAGCAAAGTAGAAAAGGTGGATATGTCCACGCCACTTTCGAAATAAACTTGCTAACACATAACCGGTAAATAAAAACAATGTACATGACAGCATTGAATAGAAGGCTAGTCCTTGAAAGGGAATTAAAAACATTAATGCCGTAATCGTAATCATTATTATTACTTGGATTAATAACGTATTAGAATAAATTCTAGGGAAAATCCTTTCAAACTGATAAGCCAAATAGCCACCTAGACCAATACCTAAGGTAGCTAGAGAAATGACTAAAAAAGCATAGTTATAGTCTAATATCACTGCAAACAACCGTGTGAGGAAAATTTCATACATAATCATTGATAAAGCAAAAATAAATGTGATTGAAACATCTTTAAAAAGTTCCTTTTTCGTTATAAATATTAAAGTATTTGAACAAAGATTCATAACTAAGATAATGTCTCCTTCCTCATACAAAACCGTACATCGGCTAATATTCATTGGATCTAATATGGGACAGACAATTTGTTTTATTTGGAAATGCTGTATCATTTGCTTTCTTAATCACAATTGTTCTCCTTCCCTCTTTAAGGATTCCTTATTCATATGTTATTAAACTTAACTTTTTAACTTTTTAAACAAAAATTAAAATAGAATTATAAACTTGGAGCTCGTACAAAAATAGTACAGGGAGATTTAAAGTCTAGAGTGGGTAGCGTCAGACATGCGGTTACACCGTGTAAGCATTGGAGCATCGTAGAAATCCCGGCCTTCTACGGAATAAAGAGATAAAATTGCTTTTTTATTAAGTCACCCGTTTAACTGAATTTTCATTTTCCCGACCAATAAGTCCTTCCTGCCACATTTGATAAACGTAAAAAATAATAGCCATTATTGTCATTATTAAAATCGCTTCAAGTGGCGATAAGTTTCCATAACCAGTTGTAATTTTAAGTTTTTTCCATAAAGCTCTGAAACCAAACGAATATATACAATCTACAATCAAATTAACAACCAAATAAATCCAAAACTTTCGAAATGTGAAATAGAATATCCATATAGTCCCAACCCCAAAAACTCCGTTTACAGCATGAATTTGTGCTACGTTATCCCACCAAAAAAGAGTTTCGTTGTACTTCCAACTATCATACGCCCAAGCAATTTGGTACATTATTGTATTTACCACGGTGGCAAACAAGGCAACAGGTATATATCTACGAATTACTGAATTATTTAACAAAAATAAGGAAATCCAGGGTAATATAAAAAAAAACCATAAAACGACTTTTACCATCAATTGAGTCTCCTTTTTAGATTTATTTGTTAAAGTTTTCCCCTATTGTAAAATACTAATTCTTAAAAACCCTTAATCTATCCATTTTTTTAGTTATTCTGTCGAGTTAGCCTTCCAAACAGCGCCCAAAAAATGGCAATGCACCACAGAAAAGAAAATGGGATAACAAGCGTGAAAACTGATTCTACGGTTGTGAGAGGAAGGTCGATAAGCTATAATCCTTCTTTTGAGGCCATCCGTAAGTCTTGACTCCAACTTCAAATGATAATAAAGTTGTTTACTTTAAACAATATGAAGCCACATTCCTCCATTAAAAAGGGGATATAACTGATATAGATGTCGTAAAACAATTAGTAATATAATGACAGAAGCAGATTATATAGTTTGTTTAATATTCTTCACTGTGAGGAACTATAAAATTGATGAAGAAAGCAAATGATTTATTAAAGATTAGAGGAAGGATTGGAGTTATACAATGGACACAAGAAACCGAAAGAGGTCCTTCTTTGGCAATTAGACCGAACCAAGAAAGCTGTAATACGTTGGGCGAATGAAGTGGCTTTAATCTTAACAAAAGAAGTGGAACTTCTCCACATCACTTCGGTCTCCTTTTTGAAAAAGAGGTGAGTGATAATAAAAACCTTTAGTGGAACAAGACATTATGATAAAAACGCTTGGATTAATCCATGGCACTACCAAATGAAACAATATCACCAGGCATTAAAACAAGACATATTATACAAAATATGTCCTGAAAGGGAAACTGTTATGATAATACAGTGATTAAATTCTTTGGAATCATAAAATCAGAATTTCTTTATCTCAATGAATTTTAAAGTGTAAAACACTTTAAACAAGAACTAGCTCATTATATTGATTATTATAACAACAAAAGAATTAAGAAAAAAATTAAAAAGACTGAATCCAGTACAGTACCGGACCCAGTTTTTCTCCTTTATTCTTGATTTAAGCGAATAACTACACAGCTTTATCAATACATCCAATTAATCGTTCCTCAATGTCCTTTGCAAAATTCTTAATTGATTGATCATTCACCATTTCAATAAGTGCTGTTGGTTTCGGCATTCCGATTTTTGTATGACCAGCATCCTCATAAACGACAATTTTACAAGGTAAGAAATAACCAATCATTTGATTTTGTGATAAAACACGTTGGGCTTCATGTGGATTACATACTTCTAGAACACGATAGGATTGGTCAAAATCAAGGCCTTTCTCTTGTAATTTATCTTTTATATCAAATTGCCAAAGCACCCCAAATTTTTCTTCCATTAAGCTCTCCTCAAGTGATGCAATTGCTCCCTCAATTGTTTTAGTGGTTTCAACCGTGTAGTGAAACATTTAATCATCTCCTTTTTTTATTCCTCTTTATTATTTTCAATCAAGTTTTTATTAAACCGTCGTAGCCTTAATCGTATAAATTGATGGACCTCAACATCAAATCCATTGTTGCTCAATATCCCCACCATTTATTCCGAAGGAATCCTTTCATAAAGAGGTGGACCCATGCCCCCTCAACAGCATTGAATATCAAGCAACAAATAGGTGCGAGTTAAGAAACCTTTGACATTGATAAAAATAATCCTTGATATCTGTTTCGGTAACAAAAAACCTTTACAATAGGGGCATGTGGTTCTCCCCCCTTGTAAAGGTTCAATTGAAATGAGCGAAATGGCAATACAAATCCACTAGACTATTTGGAAAATAAATGTAGTTTATATCTCCTTGATATATCCTCCAAGATCTTTAACCCAGCAATACTATTACCTTTATCGTTAATAGACGGACCAATAATGCCGATCCCCATTTGATTCGGGGCTACCGCTAAAATGCCACCACTTACTCCACTTTTCGCTGGGACACCTATTTTCATCATGCATTCCCCGGATTGATTATACATGCCAGCTGTTAACATAATTGAAAGGACAAATTGCACAATTTCAGGAGAGACTTTCTTTAATTGACTCCCTTGACCAATCCCTCCCATAGCTAAAAAGAGACCAATTTTCGCCAAATCTGAACAGGTTACACTTATTGAACAGAGTCGAAAGTATAAATCTAACGCTTCTTCTACATCAGATTTGATTACACCTGTACTTTTCATGAAATACGCAAGAGAACGGTTTCGGTCACCCGTCTCTCTTTCAGATTCATATACACGCCTATTTAAAGTTACGTTCTCATTTCCTGTAATACGATATAAAAATTGACATACTTTTGAAAATCGTTCATTAACATTTTGACCTTTTATCATGGAGGCAACTGCTATCGCCCCAGCATTAATTAATGGATTAAGTGGTTTATGACTTTCTTTTGTTTCTAGTTCTGATACAGAATTAAATGGCTCACCACTGGACTCCATACCCACTATTGAAAATACTTTTTCGTGACCATGATCCTGAAGTGCCATGATTAAACTTATTATTTTTGAAATGCTTTGTATGGTAAACATTTCTTCACAATTTCCAACACTTATTATTTCACCGTTTGAATAGGCAATCGTTATTCCTAGGGTATTTGGGTTTGCATTAGCTAGTTCTGGTATATAATTTGCCAGTTTGCCACCTCTTATATAGTAACGATTCGCTTCCAAAATTTCTTCCAACTCATCACGTTTCATTTCTTTAACTTCCTTTAATTTATTATTCAAAATTGAAGGCCTCTATGAATTAAGAGGCCTTTTGTTGATCGAATTTTATTAGCCCGCACAACAAGATAACTTTGATACATCTTTTCCAAAGGTTAATACGGCTAGTTTTAATCCTTCACTCATTGTTAAATACGGACATAATGTTTCTTTTAGATCTTCAATGGTTAATCCAAATTGAATCGCTATTGTAGCCGCATAGATAATATCACCTGCATTTTCCGCAACAATATGAGCCCCAATTAATTTCCCTGTTTTTTCATCTGCTACTAATTTGAACACTCCTGTTGTTTCACGGTTCACAAGAGCCCTTGGAACAGCATCTAACGGTAGCACTGAGGTTTTAACTTCATACCCTTCTTCCTTTGCTTTCTCTTCTGTTAGACCTACAGATGCAATAGATGGGTTTGTAAACGTTACTGCTGGGACATAACGAAGATCAACTTTCCTCTTGGCAGCACCAATTGCGTTATCTGCAACAATAGCTCCTTCGTAAGCTGCAACATAAACAAACTGAGGTCCTAATGTAACATCTCCTGCTGCGTATATATTTGCATTACTTGTTTCGAGATAATCATTGACAATCACTTCTCCTCTTTTCCCTACTTTTACTCCTGCAGCTTCTAAATTTAATGAAGCGGTATTAGGGGTTCTACCAGCTGCAACTAATATTTGATCCGCTGAAATAACTTGTTCTTCCCCGTCCTTCTCAATGTGAATTCTTTTTTCATTCCCATTTTTTTCAACTCTTTTATAAGTAACGCCAGTTAACATATTAATTCCTTTCTCATTTAAAAAGGTTGATACGGCATCAGAAATTTCTGGATCAGACCCTTTTAGTAATCTTTCACTACGTTGCATTAATGTTACTTCCGAACCTAGATTATGGAGCATTTGACCTAATTCCATTGCGATATAACCAGAACCAATTACTGCTAATCGTTTCGGGACTTCCTTAAGCTCAAGTAAAGTTGTACTTGTTAAGTAATCGATATCTGTTAAACCTGGTATGTTTGGAGCCGAAGGAGAAGCTCCGGTAGAAATCATAAATTTTTTCGCTGTTTTTGTTTCCCCATTCACTTCAATCGCATTTTCTTTCACAAATCTTGCTTCACCTTGAATAAAATCAAAACCATACTCATCAATTAAATCAACATATTTCTTAGTACGGAGACCCTCTACTAAATCATCTTTTTGTCCGATAAGATCAGCTAAATTTACGGGGCCAGCCGAAGTTTGAAGTCCGTTAAACGGATTTGAGGTCGCCAAGTGATTGATTTCTCCTGCACGTAACATTGTTTTAGAAGGTACACAACCAATATTTACACAAGTTCCCCCAGTTATTCCTCGTTCCACCATAAGGACCTTGGCTCCCTTTTCCACTGCTTGAATAGCCGCAGAAAATCCAGCACCACCAGATCCAATAATTATTAAATCATACTCTCCATCATGTTGTTCAGTCGATTTCTTCCTGTCCTTTTCATCATATATAATTGCTTCATTTCCTGGTTTATATCCCGTTCCACGAACCGCTTCTTTTGCAGCGTTTAGTTTATTTTCCCCTATTTTAAAAGTTGCTTCACCTCTTCTAAAATCAGCTTCGGCATTTTTTGCCCCAGCCTTATTTAATGCTTCTATCACATGTTCCTCACACCCTGTACATGTCATACCCTCAACTGGTAGTCTCACTTTAATTAAGTTTTCGCTCATTTTAAAACTCCTTTCGTATTTCATGATTTTAATACCCAATAGATATATATTTTGTTTCTAAGAAAACTTCTATTCCTTCAATACCTCCTTCTCTTCCTATACCACTCTGTTTCATCCCTCCAAATGGTGCTTGTGCAGCAGAAGGAACACCATCATTCCAACCAATAATACCAAAATCTAACTGTTCAATAATTCGATTGGCCCGTTTATAACTTTCAGTAAACACATATGCGGCCAGACCAAATGGTGTATCATTTGCATATTGAATGGCTTCATCATCATTGTATATTTTTTGAATAGGTGCTATTGGACCAAACGTTTCTTCATTCATAATTAACATGTCTGGTGTAACATCTTTTAAAATGGTAGGTTGATAAAAATAGGTGTTGTTTTTCTCTTCTCCCTCTCCACCTAACACACATAAAGCTCCTTTTCCAATAGCATCATCTACATGGTTCTTTACTTTTTCATAAGCGTCTTGATTAATTAATGGTCCAATATCTGTATCTATAGACATAGGATCTCCAACTTTCAATTTAGCTGTTAACTCTTTAAATTTCAGAATAAAATCGTCATAGACTTTTTCATGTACATAAATCCGATTTCCTGCTATGCATGTTTGTCCACTATTTCGAAATTTTGATGCGAGTACCCCTTTTGCAGCAATATCTAAATCTGCATCTTCTAAAACAAGTATTGGAGCATGACCTCCTAGTTCTAATGACAACTTCTTGACCTGATCAACACTTTTTTGGATAAGTAATTTCCCAACCTCCGTAGAGCCAGTGAACGTAATCTTTCTTACTTTTGGATTGGTTAATAATTCATCACCTATTTCACTTGCACGGCCTGTAACCAAATTCACAACACCATTTGGAATTTCTGCCTCCTCACATAATTCAACTAAGCGAATCGCTGTTAAAGGAGTTTCTGTGGGAGGTTTAATAACGATCGTGCATCCAGATGCTAATGCTGGACCCAATTTCCTTGTAACCATTGCTGCTGGAAAATTCCATGGTGTTATAGCACCGACAACACCAACAGGTTGTTTTATTACTTGTAACCTTTTTCCACCTCGATCGGATGGAATCATTCTTCCATATACCCTTTTCCCTTCTTCCGAAAACCATTTAATAAATGATGCAGCGTATTTCACTTCCCCAATGGAATCATTCATTGGTTTTCCCATTTCTAAGGCCATGATTTCTGCAATCTCATTTTCATATTTGTTCATAAGTTGAAATAATTTTTCTAAATAATTTGAGCGCTCATAAACTGTTAATTGAGACCACGTTGGAAATGCATCAGATGCAGCATCAATTGCTTTTTTTGCTTCTTCAGTACCTCCTTTAGGAATCGTTCCAACAATTGTTCCATTTGCAGGGTTATAAACGGGGATTTTCTCTAGTTCTTTTCCTACCCATTGACCTGAAATGAACATGAATTTATTCATAAAACCCCACCTTTCAAAATTGAAACCTTTAACAAATTAACTCCCCTAATCGCTTTGTCAATTTAAGATTTTCACCATAATCTACTGGACAATCAATTAAAACAGGTTGATCTAATTTTAAAGCTTGTTGAAGGACTGGTTTTAGTTCTTCTGTCTTGTTAATCCGAAAAGCCTTAGCTCCATAAGATTCAGCAAGTTTAACAAAATCCGGATTACCAAATTTAATATGTGATGCCCGATTAAATGCTTTCATTTGCTTCCATTCAATGAGTCCGTATCCGTCATCTCTCCATAGTAAAATAACAATAGGTAATTTTAGGCGCACAGCTGTTTCGAGTTCTGCACTTGTCATTTGAAATCCCCCGTCCCCACAAACTGCAACAATTTTACGATCTGGATAAACCAGTTTTGCCCCAATCGCTGCAGGTAATGCAATTCCCATAGACGCTAAACCATTTGAAATTAACATCGTGTTTGGCTGATAGCAATGATACATCCTAGCTAACCACATCTTATGTGCCCCTACATCCGATAACACAATATCGTCTTCTCCCATGACAGAACGAAGATCGGAAATAATTCGTTGAGGTTTTAAAGGGAATTCTGTATCATTTTCATATTCTTTAAGTTCATCTAGCATATTTTTTCTAAGCCTAGAAATCCATGGACTTATTTCTTTTCTTTCAGGAAGAGAATCTGTTATCTTTTCTAAATTACTTGCAATATCACCAATAACATTTAAATTTACTGGATAATGAGAATCTGTCTCAGCCTCAGTTGTATCTATATGTAGAATAACTTTGTCTCCAGTAGGGTTCCAATTAACTGGTGGATATTCTGCCATATCAAACCCAATTGTAATAATTAAATCAGCATTTTCGAAACCACATGTGATGTAATCCTTCCCACCTAGCCCAGCTGTAAATAAACTCAGCTCATGAGTCCATGGTAAAGCTCCCTTCCCCATAAAGGTATGTGTAACAGGAATGGAGTATTTTTCCACCAAAGTTATCAATTGTTTAGATGCATTTCCACGAGTGATTCCATTTCCAGCAAGAATCAACGGATTTTTAGCATTTGTTATTTCATCTTTAACTTTCTCAATCACTTCATCACCTGCTTCAGACAATTGATGCTCAACCTTAAATAAAGGAGGTTGTTCTTCAACGTCTATGGCTGCAATGTCTTCAGGGATATCAATATGTGTAGCCCCTGGCTTTTCTCCAGAAGCAACATGAAAAGCCTTACGAATTACCTCTGAAATGATTTCTCTACTTTTTATTGCAGCATTCCATTTTGTAACAGGAGCATACATAGAGATTAAATCATAATACTGATGCGATTCTTTGTGTTGACGATCTAACCCGGCTTGCCCTGTAATTGCAACGATTGGGGAACGATCCATATTGGCATTTGCTACGCCAGTAAGTAGATTGGTTGCACCAGGCCCCAATGTAGATAAACATACTCCAGGTTTTCCTGTTAAACGCCCATATGTCCCTGCAATAAAGGCTGCACCTGTTTCATGTCTCGTTACAATGAATTCAATTTTAGAATCTAATAAGGCATCCATAATATCTAAATTTTCTTCACCAGGGACTCCGAATATATATTCAACTCCTTCATGTTCTAACATTTTTACGATAAGATTCGCTGTTCTCATCCTACCCAACCTTTCAAAAAAAGAATTTGTAAACGGTTATCTATTGTTAAGTAATTAATAGAATTTGTTTATCTATGACTATTGTGTTACATAACCTTAAAATTATTTCATTTATAATAAACCCTTAACTTAAAAGTTAAAGAAACGGTTATTGCCTTTTTTAAAATGATTTTAGAGGTTGAATACATCAGGCATCCCAGGATTGAATCTATATTACATGCTTCTTATTTATTTGGAGTGTATATTTAGGGGTTCTTAATGGATATAAGATAAAGGGATATAGGCCAAAGGAATTCCTTGTTAGCTAGTACTTCTAATGGAAAGATAATGATCAGTACAAGAGTCTTTTATTTATGGGTTTGGACATATTAACAGTGGAGGTGATAAAAGTGGAAAAAGATAATTCTTTAAATAGTGAAAAAAACATTTTACCTATAAACAATGCAAGTCGTCTACAGGATGTAGCTATTGCGGGTATTTCAGTTAATGGTGCAGCAACAGATAGCAATGACAGTGATATTGACCGTCCTGTTTATCATTTCAATGAAAATCGAAAAATCAAAGAAAATGACAAAAAAATCCCTCATCAATAGTTAAACTGACTCACATAAATAATAAATAGTAAAACACTTATTCCAGCCTGGCTTCCAATTTCGATTGGAGCCTGGTAATTAATACGATAGGGACTATAATAAATCAGGTCTAGTATGCGTATCCCCGGCCTTTGTTTGATTTTGAAATACACAAAAAATGTTTAACTTAGAATAAAGGAGAAAATAAACATAGTGAATTATCATGTAAGACACAGGGAAACTATAATATCTAAAAGATAAAGGAGTATTTTATGATAAGATCTTTTCAGATTATCGAAAGACCAGATACAACTAGTCGAGAAATTGGTGAAAAATTCAAAAAAAGATTATTAGAAGAAGGAATCCAACTAAATAATTCACCCGACTTGGTCGTTTCAATTGGTGGGGACGGTACAATGTTAAAAGGTTTTAAAGAATTTTATACGGAATCCACCTCTTTTGTGGGATTACACACGGGAACATTAGGATTCTACGCTGATTGGCAAGCTGATGAAGCAGATTTACTATTAGAAAAAATCATGAATGAGGATCCAATTCTTGACAGATGCCCACTAATAAAAGGAGAATTCGAGCTGGAATCAGGAGAAAGAAAGTCCTTTTTAGCCTTAAATGAAATTGTCATAAAAAGCAAATCCATTTCAACGATGGTGTTAGAGGTGGAAATAAATAATGATCATTTTGAATCGTTTAAAGGTGATGGGATCATTATTTCTACCCCCTCTGGATCTACTGCATATAACCATTCATTATGGGGAAGTATTATTCATCCCACAATCGAAGCAATGCAAGTCACAGAAATTGCTTCCATTAACAACAGTGTATATCGTACGCTAAATCGCCCACTTATTTTACCAAAAGAACAACCTTTAACACTACATATACCAAAAACAAACAAGGAGATATTGTTAGGAATAGATGGAACCGAGTATAATCTAGGAATAATAAAAAGAATCGGGATAAAGGTTGCTGAAGAAAAAATAAGCTTTGCGCGATATAGACCCTTCCCTTTTTGGAAGAGGGTGAAAGAAAAATTTTTGATAGAAACAGATATCCATAAATAAGAAAGCACCAAAGGGTACAAACCCCTAAGGTGCTTTCTTTTAATTAACGTAAAAAGGAGACAACGATTGCAAAGGCTAAAATTCCCACTGTCAAGAACAAACTATTTATTTTTGTTCTGCCTTTTTTTGTACACCCTTCGAACTCTTGTTTTTTAGTGTTATCTTTTGAGTCCTTAAACATGTTTGGATTGATACAACACATTTATCTCACCTCAATTAGAGAAGGTTTTTTTCTATCCTGCACAACAAGATAACTTTGAAACATCTTTATCAAAAGTTAACGCAGCCAACTTTAATCCCTCGGCCATCGTTAAATAAGGAGCAAGTGTAGATTTTAAATCATCAATTGTTAAACCAAATTGAATCGCAAGTGTAGCAGAGTAAATGACATCACCGGCATTTTCGGCTACAATTTGAGTACCTATTAATTTTTGTGTATTCGCATCAACCACTAGTTTGAACACACCTTTTGTTTCCCGATTGACAAGTGCACGTGGTACTGCATCTAATGGTAATACAGAAACTTTAACATCGTACCCTTTATCCTTTGCTTGCTTCTCTGTTAATCCTACGGCGGCAATGGAAGGATTCGTAAACGTTACTGCTGGAACAAAACGTAAATCAACAGTACGTTTGCCTAATCCAAGAGCATTTTCTGCAACAATTCCACCTTCATATGCTGCTACATAAACGAATTGTGGTCCAAGCGTCACGTCACCAGCTGCGTAAATTCTTGGGTTTGATGTTTGTAAGTATTCGTCTACAAATACTTCTTGACGATTTCCAATTCTTACACCGGCTTTATCCAGATTTAAAGATGATGTATTCGGTGTTCTGCCAGCTGCAACTAAAATCTCTTCTGCCTCAATAACCTTTTCTTCTCCATTAACTTCAAGATACACCCTTTTCAAGCTACCCTCTTGCTCAACTTTTTTGTAAGTAACCCCTGTGATAAATTGTAAACCTTGTTCTGTCAATGCTTCATCAATTGCCTCTGAAATTTCTGGATCATATTCTTTTACTAAACGTTCACCTCGTTGCATAAGTGTAACTTGAGAACCTAAATTGTTAAATAGTTGCCCTAATTCCATCGCAATGTACCCTGATCCAATTACAGCAAGACGTGAAGGTACTTCCTTTAATTCAAGTGCTGTTGTACTAGTTAAATAATCAACATCATCTAATCCTGGGATATTAGGAATTGTTGAAGAAGCGCCAGTAGCAATCAAGAACTTTTTAGCTGTGATTGTTTTACCATCTACCTCTATTGTTTGTTCATCAACAAATTTAGCTGCTCCTTTTATTAACTCAAAACCATATTCGTCAATTAAATCAACATATTTTTTGTTTCGTAAACTTTCTACTAAATCAGACTTTTGTTCTGTAAGTTTATTTAATTCAACTGGACCTGCAGATAGATTTAAGCCATTGAATGGATTTTGCTTTGCAAAATGATTGATTTCTCCGGCACGTAACAACGTTTTTGAAGGTACACAACCAATATTGACACATGTTCCACCAATCGTTCCACGTTCCACCATTGCAACCTTTGCACCTTTCTCTACAGCCTTAATGGCAGCTGAGAAGGCAGCCCCGCCAGAACCAATAATTAAAAGATCATAATCTCCTGTAAGATCATCTAGTTGATTTTCATTACCTGTTAAGATTTGTTCTTCTCCTATATCATAACCGGTTTTTTTTATGGCATCTTTGGCTTGGTCAATTCCTTGCTCGTTTATTTCAAACAAAGTTTCTCCTTTTTGAAAGCTTGTTTCAATATTTGCTGCTCCAATCTCTTGTAAGGCTTTCGTCACATGTACCTCACAACTTGTGCATGTCATTCCCTGAACCGGTAATATAACTCTAATGTTTTTTTCAGTCATTAAAAACTCACCTTCCATAAATAAAATGTGATTACTCTATTTATATTATAATATCTTAATATGTTATTGCAAATGTTTTGTTTCAACATATTAAATTATTGTGTTGCATATTGTTAAATAGTATATAGAATTCATTGATTTGGAGGTGGATATACTTGTTTATTTATACTGTAAAGGAAGGCGATTCTTTATTTTCCATTGGAAGGAAATACGAAGTTTCTTATCAGTCAATCATGACTCTAAATGGAATTACAAACACAAATATCGTTCCAGGGCAATCAATTGCTATTCCTCAGTCTGTTTACAATGTTCAACCGGGAGATAGTTTTTATACGATATCCCAAATGACTTATGTTCCTGTAGAGTCTTTGATGGCCACAAATAATTTTTGGAATCCTTATCAATTAACCGTTGGAATGAGGTTGAAAATTCCTGAACTTCCAAGCTATCCAATAAATAGTATGGGATATGTTACCATTCGTACACCTGAAAAAGATAAGGAACTCATTCAGTTATTATCACCACTCATTAGTTATATACCATTGTTCGAATATCACTTCTATCGTGATGGGTCGTTAAGCGATTTAAATGATGAAACAGCGATTCAAACAGCTAAAAATAATCATTCAGCTCCCATCGCAACCATAACAAATTTGACAGAATCAGGGTTTAGTGGGGAGTTAGTTCATGAAGTACTTAATTCCCCTGAGTTAAGAAATAGATTAATTGAAAACATTTTCTCGTTACTATCAACAAAACAATATATGGGAGTAAACATAGATTTTGAAGGGGTTCATGCGGACGACAGAGATTTATTTTCTGGATTTTTGAGATTATTGAGCGAAAGATTAAAGCCACATGGATATATCACCTCTGTTGCTATCCCACCAAAAACAAGTGACGAGATTCCGTGGCTTTTGGGGTATGATTATGGAGGGATTGGTTCTGCTGTAGACTTAGTTTTTATTATGGCATATGATTGGCACCATGCAGGTGGTGTGCCTGGACCTGTTGCCCCCATTGAACAGGTTCGAAATACGATTGAGTATGCAATCAACCGAATGAATAGCAAAAAGGTCATTTTAGGTTTTCCGAGGTATGGATATGATTGGACATTGCTAGAAGGTAATGAGTATAGTGGGAAAGCAATTTCTTCACTAGAAGCAACTAGGCGTGCAATGAATTATCAGGTACCTATATTTTATTCTCAGCAACATCAAGCTCCATGGTTTCAATACCAAGACAATAAAGGAAGAACACATGTGGTCTGGTTTGAAGATTCTCGAAGTTTTGCAGCCAAAATGCTATTAGTCCGTGAGTATAGGTTACGTGGTATGGGTGCATGGCAGATAGGACTTGAGTTCCCACAAGCCCCGTCATTAATGTTAAAATTTTTTAATATAAAGAAGGTTATTTAAGTATTGTACAAAAAACATTAATCATAGTAGAGCAGAAAACAGGAATTAGATATTGCCTTCTTGTCCTTTTGTTTCAGGGTGTTCCTCATTAGGGTATGAAGATGGGGAGGCTATTCCCTTTTCCTGTTTTCAATTCAAAATTATAGTGGATCACTTTCATAATCTTCACATCCAGAGCAATAATTCATCCTTTGAATTGAAAATTCCTCTCTTAATACTTTACACTCATGCAATTTCACCTGCTCTAAAATAAACACAAAACTATTTTTCACCATTGGAAATAGATTTTTCGTTTTTATAAAAAGCATAGAATGTTAAACCAATAAAAATAGCTAATACAGGGAAAAGTACGTAATCTAAATATCCTGTGAGTGCCCCTAGTCCAACTGATCCTAATAAAATTAAAAGGACAGGAGTGAAACAACATAAAAATGTTACAACTGTCCCAACCACACCTGTTACTAGAAGCCTCTTCTTTTGTTTTTTCACCTTATTTATCTCCCCTTATATTTTCATTAATTAAAAATCAAATCATTCAAATATTATGATATATTAATGTGTTAAGTAAAAATGTAATCCTGCTTACATTTAGATTCTCTTAAAATCATGAATTTGTACAAGGGTTTCAAAACATCTCCTTGTTTTTAGTGAACCTTTATAAATGAGGGAAAGTTAATCCGTAGGATAACTTGCATGCTTGTGCCAACTCATTGATTCCTATCTTCTGATTTTTTTTTTTGAAAATTTTCAAAGAAAAAATCAAGACGATTATAGCTAATAAGATAATGAACCCCCAATTATTGTCTAATGAACTTATATATAACCAAGTCATCACAACCATTGGTGGTATAATACCAATTGCAGTTGACCATGTAAATTGCCAAAAAGTAATTGAAACGAAACCTGCACCATAATTTAATAAATTAAATGAAAATAACGGGATGAGACGTAGAATAAACAAACCAAAGGTCCCATTCATATTAAACCATTGGTCGAATTTGTCGAGTTTTTCCTTAGAAATAAATTTTTCTACTAATGGTCTCCCATATAAGCGTGCTAAATAAAAGGATAAATAAGCTCCTAACATAGAGCCTATCCAAGTATATAAAAGTCCTAATGTAAAACCGTAAATATAGACGTTTGCAAATAAAATGATTTCTGAAGGAATAAATACGATACTGTGTAAAACCATTAAAAAGACTGCAAAAATCGGTCCTAAATTGCCAAGTGATTTAATGTAATATTTTAAATTTTCTAAACCTTGGGTCGAAAAAAGATTTATAATTAAATTCCTAATAGATGGAATCGTTAGAATCGTTAAAATAAATATAGTGACAACTATTAAAATAATCCACCGATAACTTTTTATACTAAACTCTCCCCTCTATGCTTCATTAATTTTAGAAAGTTAAGGGAACGTTTTTAATAAAAAAATCGGACAGTTAAATTCCTGCCCAATTTACATTCTTATGCACTGACTAATATGATGTGCATTATCATTGACAAGTTGCGTAGCAAGGTTCAAAATCTCTCGAACCCTTTCATCTTTGATTTGATAGTAAATAAATTTTCCTTCTTGACGAGTACTCACATAACCACACCATTTTAGACACGCTAACTGATTAGATACCTGTGCCTGCTTCAACCCAAGCTCATCCATCAATTCCGTAACATTCATTTCTTTTTCCAAAAGAGATTGAACTATTTTAAACCTTGTGGGGTTCGATAATCCATGAAAAAACTTTGCATACAATTCAGGTGCAATATTCTCTTGAAATTCAAGATTAGAGTCCATGTTTATCCTCCTTAATAATTAATTATCATCATATTATATTATTATGATACCACTTAAAAAAATCCTGTTCAAATGAACTTTTATTAACAAACAACACAAACTCATCTACTATACTTGGGTCAAATTGTGAATTCGCACAATCTAACAGCTCTTGTAACGCATCACTTATGGTCTTCTTCTCTTTGGTATAAATCCGATTAACTACCATAGCATCAAAAGCATCAACTACACAAACTAGTCGAGCTTCATATGGAATATCTTTTTTTGATAATCCTTTTGGGTACCCCTCACCATCCCATCTTTCATGATGAAATTTAATAATATTGACAATACTGTTGGGAAATGAACAAGGTTTTACAATTTTTCCACCTATATTAGGATGCTCCTTTATCAGGTTATATTCCATTTTGGTTAATGGCCCAGTTTTCTTAAGAATGCTATCATTGATCATTAACTTTCCTATATCATGTAAAAGAGCACCCACATGTATATTGGAAGTAGTAGCTAAATCAAGTTGTAGCCAATCTGTAAATTTTTTGGAAAGATGGCCAACCCTTTGTGAATGATAAAATGTAATGGGATCTTTAGCAAATAATTTTTCCATCATATTAGTTGTTTTTGAATCGTCACATAATGCATTTACCATATCTAGATACTTCTCACTTCCGTTTTTCACTAACCATTAACTTATCATAAATACTTACTTTATTCCGACCGTTTTCTTTACTATGATATAGTGCATAATCAGCTTTCTCAATTAATTTATCGATTGATGTATTGTTAGGGGATAAAAATGAAATTCCAATCGAAATTGTAACAATTGGTTCAGTTTCTTCCATGATTCGTTTACGTATTCTTTCCGCTATTTCAATTGTCATAGATTGACTTACTCTCGGTAATAAAATAATAAACTCTTCTCCGCCATATCGTGCAAAAACATCAGTTGTTCGAATATTATTTTTTATTACTGAGGATACTTGTTTTAGTATTTTATCACCAATCTGATGACCGTACGTATCATTAACTTTTTTAAAGAAGTCAATATCTAGCATTAGTAAAGACAGTGATTCCCCTGATTCTATCGCTTTTTGAATTTCAAGTTTACCTTTTGATTCTAGGTATTGACGAGAATAGGCTTTAGTAACTGGATCGATCATTGCTAACTCTTCCATTTGTTCGTAGGCAATTGCCTCCGCCAAGGCGTTTCCAGCTTGTTGTGCCAACATCTGAAGAATCCAAATTTCTTCAGCGAAAAAATCTTTTGGCTTATCAGACAACAGGTTAATAACACCTAAAATGCGACCGTGATTAATAATTGGAGTTATCGCTACTCCTATTATCTTGTTTAAATCTGCATGTTCTTGAATAGCTCTTGAGTCCTTAGTTACATCTGAAATACCGATAGGTTTTTTATTTTTTATCACCCATCCATTTAATCCTTGATTTGAATTAGTCGTATACATTTCCCAAAACTTCCTAGAAGTTTTTGTAGAAGCCCTTAAATTCAATGTCTCTGTGACTGGGTCGTACAGAAAGATTTCACAATCAAATTCTTGACCGAACGTATTTTTTGTACCATCCGCTATGATTTGAAGTCTATGATCCAGCTCCATACGTTCTGTAAAGAGATGACTTATATGTTCAAGGATAGAAAACAAACATGCTTTTAGTGCGTTTCCGATCGCAATTGATGCTGTATTTGCTACAGAACTAAAAAAGAGTTCCTGTGATGGAGATAAGTCTTTTAAAGTATGTTCTAGTAAGATTACCCCCAAATTCATAGATTCAAATGTTAATGGAATAAAAATGTATGAATTATTTTGTATTTTCAACTCTAAATCTTTAATCCCTCTTTGATCCAGAATGTGAATGTTATTATGTTCCGCTATATAATTTTTCGCGTGATCAGAAGGTCGAAATACAAATTGTGACGGGAATTCACACCGTTGTTTACAAACATCCCAAGAACCTTCAATCGTAATCAACTGACAATCCATGCTACCAGTAATAATTTTAATATTACTTAAAGTATCTTCTATACTTTTTGTTATAGTTGACTCCAAAACCTCACCCCCATATTACTATCCATCTGATAAAAATGGTCAAAGGTCGAATCCATGATAGTTAACATTTAAGGTTAAAACTTAAACATTTAATAAATGACCCATTTTTTCTTGCTTAGTATTCAAGTACAAATCATTATGCTCATTTGACTGTATTAATAATGGAATACGTTGTAACACTTCAATATTATTATCTTTTAACTCTTTTATCTTTTGAGGGTTATTCGTTAAAATCCGTACTTTATTAATACCGATATCTTTCAGTATATAGGCAGCAGGTTTAAAAGTTCGCAAATCTGATGGAAAACCTAACTTTTCATTTGCTTCTACTGTATCATATCCTGCATCTTGAATTTTGTAGGCAAAGTATTTTTGCGTTAAACCAATTCCTCTTCCTTCTTGTCTAAGATAAATTAATATCCCACCGTTTTCTCCTATGATCTTTAACGATTCATGCAATTGATCACCACAGTCGCATCTTAATGAGTGAAATAGATCACCTGTTAAACATTCTGAATGAATACGGAGAATAACGGCATCATTTAATTTCGTTTTTTCATGAACCATTAAGATATGCTCTTTTCCTTCTCTATCTTTATAAATACTTGAAGCAAAATTTCCATATTTAGTTGGTAGTTGGATTTCGATTTCCTTTTTCACTATTTTTTCCCCACCTTATTCTGTGATACTTATATAAAACATGAGTTTAAGATAAATTATATCGTTTAAGGCTATTGTTTTTTTTCTGAGGTATTTAAATTTTTAATTAAATACCAAATACTTAATCCAAATATTACAGCGAAAATTGCAGTAAGTATGCCTGTATATTGTGCGAGTACTGATCCGAATGCTGTACCTGCTAACAATGGTATAAATATTACTAAATGACAAGGACATGCAACTAGGGCAATTAACCCTGCAAAGATAGTTTTAATAGATGTTTTACTTTTCCCTTTTGTATTGTCATCACATGATTTACAAAATAATTTAGTCATTATTATCAGTTCTCCTTTTATAGATCAACTAAATTTTCTTATTACCCAAATTTGTATAATAAAGAGAAGCTTTTATGAAAATCTTAATACACCTTATATATCATTATATTAAATTATTTTAATATGTCAATTGTTGATGATTAGTTCTAAAAGAAAAAACTGTACACACAATTCATGTCTACAGTTTGAAATAAAAAGGCACCTAGTGAGATTGGCTAACCTAATTGTTTAGCTATATGGACATCAAAAAAGGAAAAAGCCCTATGTCATCTTCTCCCTTTTTTGATTTAGAGTGGTGGCTTATGGATTGTTCCTTCCTGAAACAATTCTTTTAGCATGTGCCGAGCATAGCCTGACACCTGTCCAAATGTTATTTTTGCAGGTAATGGTGCTTCATTCGCATCCACAATAACATCAATAATACATGGTTTTTTTGCTGATATTGCTTTTTTCAATGCAGGTAGTAAGTCCTCAGGTTGTTCTACCCGATATCCTATTCCTCCGCAAATATCAGCATATTGAGCGAAATTTGGGTTATGTAAATCGGTAACAAATTCAGCATTGCCCATTACTTCCTGCTCGAATTTAATCATTGCGATTTTATGATTGTTAAGAACAATTGCCACAAGTGGAAGGTCATATTTTACAGCGGTGACAAAGTCATTCATCATCATTTGGAAACCACCATCCCCGCATATGGCAAATACTTGCTTATCAGGATAAGCGATACTTCCAGCAATCGCTCCAGGTAAGCCGCATCCTAAAGTTGCAAGCCAGCTTGAGATGACAAATTTTTGATTTGTCATGTTAAAATGGCGGGCCATCCATACGGTGACATTCCCGACATCTACTGAAAGAATGGCATCATCATCTGCCACTTCCTGCAGTGCACGAATGACACGCTGAGGCTTGATGGGGATTGAATCATCTTGTTCCTGCTCATGTAATTTTTGCCGCCACTCTTTTAAATTTTCCTGACAGTCCTCCAGAAAAGATCCATCATTGTGATTTTCAACTAAGGTTATGAGACTGTTTAATGTTTGAAGAGAATCACCAGCAAGTCCAACATCAACGGCATAACGTTTTCCAATCTGAGATGGATCTTTGTCTAAATGTATGGTTTTCGCATTTTCAGGTAGAAATCCTGTAAATGGAAAAGATGTGCCAACCATAATTAACGCATCAGCTTCTTCCATTGCAACAGTTGCTGGTTTGGTACCAATTAAACCAAGTCCTCCTAAACAATAAGGATGTTCATCTGGAATAACACCTTTTCCTGGTAGACTAAGAACAATTGGCGCTTTCATTTTTTCAGCAAATGTAAGGAGAGATTCACTTGCACCTCTTGCACCTTTTCCTGCTAAAATAACCGGCCGTTTTGCTTCATTTAAGATTTCAATTGCTTGCTTTACATCTTTTTCTTGAGGAAGTATATTCGACTGAACATAAAAAGAACTTGTTTGTCGGGCATGTCGCTCAACTTCAAACTTTGGTATATCGTCAGGAATGATAAGAACTGAGACGCCTTTTTTGTCATAAGCTGTTCTAATTGCCTGATTTAATACAGCTGGGAGTTGTTCGGCAGACATAACCATTTGACTGTATACGGCAACATCCTTAAAAAGGTTAGCTAGATCGATTTCCTGAAAGAAATCTGTTCCCATTAAATCTGTTTCAACCTGTCCTACAATGGCTAATACTGGAGCTTTATCCAATTTTGCATCATAAAGGCCATTTAATAAATGGATGGCACCAGGTCCGGCAATCCCCATACAAACACCAAGCTTACCTGTTAATTTTGCATAAGCTGCTGCTGCTAAAGCGCCAGCTTCTTCGTGCCTAACCTGTATAAAGTTAATTTGGTCTTTTACCTTTCTTATGGACTCAATTAAAGTATTTATGGAATCCCCTGGCATTCCATAAATGTGATCAACTCCCCAATCTAACAAAATATCCATCATATAGTCACCCGCAGATGCTCTAAACATAAATTTACCTCCTAACTGTTTTTACTAGTTGGTATTATTTCCAATATGTTATAAAATCATTTATTGATGAAAACGGATTAACTTAAACTTAATGGGGTATGTTCGAGATAAGTCTAAAAACGGCCAAAAAGATGGATATTACGTAAAATAGTATTTTCACGCCATATTTTAACCTAAAACGAGTAGGAGTGAATCTTGTGTCTAACATACAAGTGAAGTTAAAAGGAATTAAACAACTTAAACATGGACAATATCATCAAAAACAACAAGAAGTTACGATTAATCAACAGAACTATGCATTTAATCAATTAAATCTAGACAACCCCATCACAGGACAGATTTATGGCACAGCCCTAAATTACAAAGGGGAATATGAAGCGTTGGAATCTGAAATGAACGAGGATCCATACAAGGCTCCTCCTAAAGCGCCGATTTTGTATATAAAACCGGTTAATACATTTTCAAGTGATGGAATGCCTGTACCTTTACCAAAAGGCCATGACGAACTGCAAGTCGGAGCAGCGCTTGGGTTAGATCTTCGCCACCTTGCACATGTTGAACAAACCATGAATGAATATGGTTAGCTTTTCTCCAATACAATTCTTCAGTAAAAAGGCTTTTCCATTTATGCCCGAACTCTTCAAAGTCTTTGATATAATCTTTAACTTTTGAATAAAGATCATTATTTTCCTTCTCGAGAGTCGGTAAATAATTATTTGCGTGGATGACTTCCTCCATTTTTAATCCTTCAATTTTAGGAGCCGAATAAAGATACATATCAAGTCCCATGGTTACACCTTCTTCTAGTTTAATTGGATTTGATAATATCCCCAACAATAGTAAAGGGCTTCCCTCCTTTCAGTATGTAGTTGGTTTTAAAATTTTATTTGGAAAGAATCAAATGAAGATTTTAGGAGTTGATCAGAGAATTGATCAATGATACGGGGATATTAGCAAAAATATATTAGCATTGAAAGAATAATCTGTCAATTGAATTTTTCACAAAATAAAGACAGGAATTCCTCCCTGTCTCTATTGGCACCATTTACTCTTCTGAAAAATCCTCAGCTTTCTGGAATAAAACTTCCGGAATCATTTCAAACCCTTCAATTTCTGCGTTTTCTTCAACATCAATCATTAAACAAAGCTTACCATTCACATGTACTTGTCTTAAATACTTCAAGTCTTGAGGACTTACCGATATATCTGCTACTTTTGTTTTTATTTTGATCGATTTCTTATTATATTTCGGAATTACACTACTCGCTTTGAACTCGTATGATTCATCATCAATCACTGTTTTAAAAGCACTCTCTACCTTTTCTTTATCAATGTCTTTTACTCCGCTGCTCTTTAGAACTTTTTCTACATCTTTGTTATCTAATTTCGGAGTATCCTCTTCTTCATTCTCTTCTATAACACGATGAATTTCCTCATATACATTAGAAAGTGTCGCTGTATTAATTTGATTACCCGCTACATTTTTTACGATTTCCTCGAAAACAACCTTATCCTCTTGAGCAGTCATAATTTCTTCAGCATTTAAAACCTCTTCAATGAGATGATAGTCCAGCTCATTGGCTTTCCCTGTCGAGTAAAGGACATGATTAACATCCGCAGCCCCATCCGTTATGCTTGGGAATAGAAAACCTGAAATTGGAGCTTTAAGATTAATAATCGGATCAACGACAATATTGTATTTAAACTCTTTTTCTACATAATCAAATAGAAGTTCCTTTTTCGGATCCTGTGTCTTATTAATACTGCACAGAATAAATGGATTGGAATATACCGTATCCCGGCTACTTTCCTCCGACTCTTCACTCGCTCGCTTTGTTGGTTTTCTGTATTCTCCACGGATAAATGTAATCACAATATCCATTTCATACTGCTTTTCCTTCAACATTTTTTCCACCAATTGAAGCATCTGATTCGTCCAATCTTCACTCTCTTGACTCAGAAGACCTTGATGAAGAATAAGCTGACTGCTGTTCTCCACTTCACGCTGGAACTTTAATTCAAATAACTTTTCATCGAGTTGACCGGTCAAAACTTTTTTGAAGTTGTTCATAAATAATTCTTTTTGTTCTTCTTCAAGTAAATCAAATGACATGCTTTGATGGTGATAGATCTCACTCGATTCTTTCATTATGTACACATTAAAAATCTCACTTATATTTAAAAATTCATTATCTAATTTAAATTGCTTACGAATATTCGCGATGTCTTTTTTGTTCAAATTTGTCCACTCCCATGTTGATGATCTATGTATTTAATTTCTCACGCATACTGCCCTATTTTATCATAGTTACCACTTACTTAGGTCAGCAAAAAATACTAATCACATCATAAAATGCCTTCACTTTGTAAGACGATGTAATTACCTGTGTTATTAAGCAAATTTTATATGTGTAAACAATTGTTTTATGAGTAAATAGCAAAAAGTTTGAGTAATTTCGTGAGTTTAAGTGAAATATTGCATTCAGCTTCAATATTTGAATAGATTGAACGAAAACAAGTGTCGATACTATTTGATGCTTTAACAATAAGTAATATATAGTTACATAGGGCACAATCACTAATAAAGTCACGTAAAAGGTCGACAAGGAACAATATCGCTAGCTAAATTGAGTTGGAAAATTTAAAAGAGACTGGGCAGGTGAAATAATAATTGGTCTTGTTGTGCCTAACAACTCGATTATTATTTCATTGATTATTTAATACCAAAAAATAATAAACAAAAATCTTATAATGATAGGGGAATTAGGACTTATGAAAATTACTCGTTGGAAACTAATATCTTTACTTGTTGCAATGGTAGCAACCTTGACAGTTGCGGGATGTGGTTCAGATGAAGGTGATAGTACAACCGGTAGTGAAGATACAAACTACAGTGAAGCTGTAGATTACACAATAACAGGTATTGAGCCTGGTGCTGGTACTAGTAAAAATACTGAGTTAGCTTTAGAAGAGTATGATTCTTTAGAAGGATGGGAGGCAAATTTCTCTTCTACAGGAGCGATGTTATCTGCATTAGATCAAGCTATCGAGAATAAGGAACCAATTATTATTACAGGATGGACACCCCATTGGATGTTTGCGAAACACCCTGACATGAAGTTTTTAGACGATCCAAAGGAAGTTTATGGAGGATCAGAGGATATTAGAACTGGAACACGTAAAGGGCTTAAAGAAGATATGCCAAACGCCTATAAACTGCTTGATCAATTCAAGTTAGAAATTGAAGATATGGAAAATATGATGAATCAAATCAATGATGCGGAACCATCAGAAGTTGCAGCTCAATGGATTGAGGATAACCCAGACAAAGTTGCAGAATGGACAAAAGGTGTCCAAGAAGTAGACGGGAGATCGATTGAAATTGTAGCAATTCCATGGGATTCTGACCGCATTGCGACTGCTGTAATGACAGAAGTTTTGAAAAACAAAGGTTATGAAGTGGAATCAACACCTGTAGATGTTGCTGTGATGTTTGAAACACTAGCTAACGGTGAAGCCGACGCTACATTTGGCTTGTGGATGCCCGTAACACACGCAAGCTTCTACGAGAAACATAAGGATCATATAGACGACTTGGGGCCATTTCTTGAAGGTGCAAGAATTGGAATGGTTGTTCCATCCTATATGGATATCGACTCAATTGAAGACCTTCAGCCAAAAGAATAAAGATATGCAAAAGGTTGTCGCACATTTATATTAGTTTTTCTTACAAAGCAAGCCCTGGTGCTATTCGTGGACAGTTGTCCATTGAAGCACCAGGGCTTTTTTAAATGTAGCCTTAAAGAACTCAAACCTAACATATCCGCGACATAAAAATCTTATTTCACCATAAAAAACTTATACCATGAAAAACAAGTTCTTTTTAGTATTTAATTATCCGTATTTCTAGCACTTGATTTAGCTTTACCCCTTCTTTGTTCATCAGGTTTCTTACCTTTTCCATTCCTTTTTACCTTAGGTGCTTTTGAGTCTTTGGTCATGTATATTCCTCCCAAATTTTTAGTTATTTTTATCGTAACCGTAACACTGTAGGAATATGTACAAGGGCAATATCTTTGTGGTCATTTCATAGATCTTGTATTAACCTCTCCACAAAAAGCATTTTCGTATAATAGTCAAAATTATTTACCGATTTCCGATATATTAGTTATAAAGACTTAGACAGGAGGTGTAGCTACTGAAGGTTAAAATGAGTAAAGAAGCTAGAATAAGCATTCTACTGCTGGTAATTCCACTAATCGTTTCTTATCTACTTTTACAACCAATACATGAAGAGTTTACAGCCAAAGGGGACATTGAAACAGTAACTGAGTTAGGTATAGACGGGAGTGTATATTTTACATATGTTCATTCAGGTATAATCAAGAATTACTTAGAAAAATTCTTTCTAGATATGCAATATGACGATATAGAGTATCTTCCTCTTAGTGATTATGAATATAATTACTTTACTAAAGAATACGAAGAAGATGTTCAACATTATAAGGAGCAAACCATTGTAAACGCAGTTAATTTAACCAATGAACATCAGACTGTAGTTGAAAATCAAGATAGAATATCTGATATCATTCACGAGGCCTCAGAATATTATGGCGATTCTTTTGGACTAATGATTGCTATTGGGCTGTTAGAAGAAGAGCTAAATAAAGACTATTCAAGAAAAGGCTCTATATTAATATCTGGAACAGGAACAATTGAAGAGGATCAATCTGTAGGGTCAGTTGGGGCCATACGCTATAAACTCTTAACTGCAGAAGAAAATGGTGTAGATATCTTTTTTGTACCTAAAGATGCGGTGTATTACGGGGAGTCTAGCAATCAAAGAGAAGCAAGCAATGTATTAAAAGAAGAGGACCTAAAATTAAAAATCGTATATGTGTCGACCTTACAAGAGGCGATTAATTTTCTTGAGAATTTAAATTTAGAACATGAAAGGTGATTATTAATGAATAAACTAGCATCTGAAACTTCTGGTAAAATTTTACGAACCTTACTATATGTAATTATTTTGGCTGAATTAGTAGCTTTATCCACCACAATTTCTTATGTAATTAATTACGATTTATACCTATCTCTAGCGCAAATGGAACAAGCAATCAACATTTTTATTGTTGTCTCATTATTTATAATATACCTCGTATATTTTATATGGATGTATAAAGTCCATATAGACATGCAATATTACAACATAAGTTATCCCATTAAGCCCAGTAAATCAGTTTGGAGTTTTCTAATCCCCATTTACAACTTGTACGGTGCATGGAACGTTCACTCTAACCTAGCAAATACGTTTAGGCAGCGTAATTACTCCAACTCTAACAAAAAAATTGGTGACAGAATAATGACATTGTTACCTCTTGCTTATATTTTAACTTTTGTAGACCGAGTTTTAGGTAATTATGTTAGAAGTATGTTGGCTTCTCAAGAGTTCATCTCTGATTTCATATGGGTTAGTGTAGAAGTTATTTTCCTAGCATTATTACTGACTTATTTAGGACTATATGAGTCAATAACAAATGGAGTTCGTTTAATCAGTTCTACAGATCTTGTAAATAATGAAGATCAAACTACTGAAACTGAAGGGGCTTAAAATAATCTGGCCCACTATTAGTCATAGAGATGAGTCCCTTTTTGAATAAGAGAGAGCTTTTTCGCTTAAGAAGTGTCTTCACTTTAGACGAAAGCGTAAACACAAAGTCGTATGATGATTAACTCTTCAATCATTGTACGGCTTTTTGATTAAATTAGTAATTTTTCTCTCAGCCTCTTCTTTCAAGAATAATCTTCTACGTAAAAAAAGCAACTAATTATTTTGATTCTCTATGTAACGTGTCTTTATAAGGTGAGGAATGTATTATCTCCAATCACTCTGGGTTATTCCTCTTGTTATTAGTTGTATGATAATTTAGATCTCCTGTTTCTGTACACACTAAGGTAATATTGATTCTCATACTTACCCCTTATAATCTTGAATTCAACTAAAATTTTCATTACTCAACAGAAAACGGTGGTAGTTAATCTTTAAATAAAGTCACAATCTTGTTTCATCTCATTTTCAGCAAGCACGCCTGCCTCTAAATTACGTTTACTTAAAAATTATACTGCAAGCTATCCTTACAGCCTTCAACCGTTGTTAATTGACGTGGATATAAGTTATAATAACTAGGTATGTTTTGAATCACCTTTCATTTAAGGAAGGGGTTTTTTTATGATTACTTTAAATAATGTCAGCAAACGGTTCGGCTCTTTTGAAGCCATACAGTCGGTATCGTTAAGTATAAAATCGGGCGAAATTCATGGAATTATCGGTGCGAGTGGTGCAGGGAAATCAACATTACTGCGTATGATGAACTTAATCGAGCAGCCTGATGAAGGAGACGTGATCATTGATGGAGAAACGCTAAATCATCTAAAAGGTAAGCGAATCCGTCAGATCCGTCAGTCGTTAGCTATGATTTTCCAAGGGTATCATTTAATCGGCAATAAAACAGTTTTCGATAATGTTGTCATGCCTTTAGAACTAGCTAAGACACCGAAAAAAGGTCGGGCAGAAAAAATCGTGGAGAGTTTGCGGTTTGTCGGCCTGGAAACGTTAAAAAATCAATATCCGAGTCAGCTTAGTGGCGGGCAAAAGCAACGAGTCGCTATTGCACGTGCGATTGTCAACCAGCCTAAAGTGTTGTTATGTGATGAACCGACGTCATCGCTTGATCCGAATACAACTGCGGAAGTGCTCGAAGTATTACAACGGATTAATCAAGAATTTGGCGTCACCATTGTTATAGTGAGTCACGAAATGGAAGTAATCAAAAGCATCTGTGAGCGAGTGACGGTTATGGCAGATGGTCGAGTTTATAAAGAAATTGAGACTGAGCCGACAGGTGTACATAAAATGGAACATAGTGCAGAAGGATTTATCAAACGATTGAAATCAAGTGGAGACATCAACCATGCCTGATATATTAGTTGAGTACCAAACAGAGATTTGGGTGTCGATTGGCGAAACATTTATTATGGTTGGTTTTTCAATACTAGCAGCATTGTTAATTGGACTTCCAGTTGGCACATTTTTATTTCTGTGTCGCAAAGGACAATTGCTTGAAAATCAAGTTGTCTTTTCATCGTTAAACTTAATCGTGAACATTATTCGTTCGTTTCCATTTTTGTTACTTGTTATCTTTATGATTCCGTTCACCCGCTTTATTATGGGAACGGCGATTGGTACAGCAGCTGCGACCGTCCCAATGACCGTGATCGCCATTGCGCACTATTCTCGTCTGGCAGAGCAATCGCTTCTCGATGTCCCTAAAGGCGTCATGGAAGCAGCTGTTTCAATGGGTGCCTCGAGTAAAGATATTATCTTTAAATTTTTGTACGTTGAAGCACGCTCAGCACTCGTCTTAAGCATGACCACATCAACGATTAGCTTTATTTCTTACTCAACCATTATGGGAGTCGTTGGTGGTGGTGGAATCGGTGATTTCGCCATACGTTACGGTTACCTACAATTTCGAACCGATTTGATGATTTATATTATCATTATTATGGTGATATTTGTACAACTCATTCAATATGCTGGCATTACATTAGCAAGAAAAATAGACAAAAGATAAGGGGAAATTACTAATGAAGAAATTATTCATAATTATGATGATAGTCCTAACATCTGTGCTAGTCGCATGTAGCGACAGCAACGACAGTAAGGACACAGAAAGCTCAAGTGATGATAATAATGTTGAAAGTGAAAATAAAGAACAAACAATAAGAGTTGCTGTGGTTGAATCACCTATGTTAGACGTTGTAGAAATTGCAAAGGAAATTCTCGCTGAAGACAATATTAACGTAGAGGTTGTTGAAATGGGTGACTATATTCAACCAAACGTAGCACTAGCAAACGAAGAGGTTGATGCTAACTTCTCACAACATGTTCCATTTATGAAACAGTTCAACCAAAACAAAGATGCTAATTTAACAGAAGTACAGCCGATTTATTATGCTAATTTCGGCCTTTATGCAAAAGATTACGCTAGCGTTGAAGAGTTTCCAGAGGACGCATCGATTGGTATTGCAAACGATCCATCCAACATCGATCGTACCCTTCGCCTATTAGCTTCACACAATTTAATTGAACTGAAAGAAATAGACGGCGAACAGTATGGACTAGATGATATTAAAGAAGACTCACACAACTTTAGTTTCGAGCAAGCAGGTATAGCGGCATTAACTCGTTTATATGAAGATTTTGATGGCGTTATAGTTAACCCGACACATGCGGGTAACTTAGATTTAACGCCAGCTGACGATGCGCTTATCACAGAAAAAGAAGATAATAAATTCGCCATTACATTAGTCGCACGTGAAGATAATGTGGACTCAGAATTGATTCAAAAATTAGCTGAGGCAATGACGAGCGAAGAGGTACGCGAATTTTTAAACTCTCGTGAAGGCGACGCTTCTATTCCGGCATTTTAAAAACCGAATTGTACATCATTCCTCTGACATATATTATTGTAAGTGTCAGAGTCAGGGTCAGGCCCTCCTCGTGGACATTGTCCATATGGGGGGCCTGACCCTTAATTTTTTACAGATTAAATTTACCGATGTGTCATAATAGACCCAACCGCTATTCCTACTTATTCAAAAAATCCCTCATCACCTGAATGTACTGATCATGTTCTTCTATGTAAGCCATATGCGCACTGTTTTCAAAAACATGAAAACTACTATTGGGTGTAAGATCACTAAAATATTTTGTGGATTCAGGTGTTGCTTCGTCATAGCGCCCACAGGTGTATAGGGTCGGAACGGTGATCCTTTCTAACTGCGCTGTGCAATCCAAGTTTTTAAGATTTCCTGTGACATGGAATTCAGACGGGCCCCACATCACATTATAAACTTTAGAACCTCTATACTTCGCTCCCTCTTTTAACCAATCAGGCTTTTCATCAAGTCGTAATACAAAATGTTTATTAAATACAGCCGTTGCTTCTTTATACGCTTCTGAATCTGTTGTTCCGTTTTCTTCACAATCTTTTAATGTTTGCTGCACATTTTGGGGCAATTCTTTTCGATTTCGGTCTTGGTCTTTTGCCCATATTGGAGCACTTAAGCATGGACTAGAAAAAATAATGCTTTTCACGCCTTCCGGATGCTTAAAATAATAAGCTGCCGCAAGTGTAGTTCCCCAAGAATGTCCTAGTATATGAAATTTTTTAAGTTTTAGGGTTTCTTTTATTTGATGCAATTCCTCTACAAAACGGTCGATATGCCATAATGACGTATCGTCTGGACAGTCAGATTTACCACAACCTAATTGATCATAAAAAACTACGGGCCGTTCATCCGCTAAAGCTTTTAATACTTGCAAGGACCAATGCGACGAACCTGGTCCACCATGTAACACAATGACTGGTGTTTGATCGGATTCATAATTATGCATTTGATACCATACCTTGCCACCAGTTACATCAATATAACCTTCCTTCGTTGACATTCCTTAACCACCTTTTCTATGTAGTTTTTTATTTTATATATTTAAAGTACACTTTAGCATATCTATAAGTTGCTTGCTCTAGTTCTCTAACACAAAAACCTGTGCTCCCTCCTCCTTTTTTACTTCTAAACACTATTATCAACGTATTCAACAAATGTTACAAATTAAAGCAAATTAAAACAACACTTCACGTTAATTTATACAAAAGGTATTTCAATTTTTAGTTAAGCGAGTGTCTCTTAAATTCATGTGGAATGGGGACATTGGGAATTTTCACAAAACAAAAAACTCACAAACATTGATGTATCAACGTTTGTGAGTTTTTTTGTTTTTAAATTTAATTTTCTAATTAAAGATACCGGTGGTCGGGTTCGAACCGACACTCCGTGAGGAACACGATTTTGAGTCGTGCGCGTCTGCCAATTCCGCCACACCGGCATGTTATAAGATATTCTGTTGCTAACGACAGATATAAATATAACACGTATTTACTTAATTAGTCAATCGTATCTTGCTTAAAGTAAAAGTCATAATAATTCGCAACATCTTCTACTTCAAAACCAAGTGACTCAGCTAGTTTATGTGAAGCTACATTTTCAATCATACAGTCCCAATATGGCACTTTATCGTTCGCTAGACAATCAGCTATGTAAGCTTGTGCAACTAATCTAGCATACCCCTTTTTTCTATAATCCTTCAGCGTTACAATATCGACTTTATACACATCTCCTGCAACATAACAAGAATGACAAACACTAACAATCTGATTATCATCTATGACTACATAACCAATACCTTTATCATAAAAGTCATTCATGGATCTCCAGTAAGGTTTAATAACTTCTAAAAGCCAATCTCTATTTTCTATAGCTCTATCCTCCAACAACGCCTCATTCACTTTTCTCACTTGCTTGTGACTCAAGCTCTTTTCTAAATCAAACTGTGCTTCTTTAAATTCAAATAGCAGGCATTCCCACTCTTTAACATACCAATTCTTTATTAACTCATTCTTTAATGCCTGATTCCACTTTGGACTAGATCCAGAACACTCAAAGTAATTAATCCCGTCTTCTAATAGTCTAGGTTTTATTACTTCCTCTATAAATGGATTTAATCCTTGAAGGAATTCATCAATTATCTCCCCAACAAACATAAAGCCATTCGCTTCACCTACAAAAATCATTGCTGTATGCGGTTCTTCAATACGATCTACAAATACCCATCCAGGTTGATTACCTTCAACAACAGCTCTGATTTCAGGAAAGTGATAGTCTGTGTCTAATAGATGATTAATTGTATTAAAATCTTCTAACTTTAATTCATGCATCTTTTTCTCCCCCTAACCCAATATCTCCATTATAAATGAACCACAAAAAATAGGCAGGTTTATTTTTCAAAACCTGCCTAAATAGTATTATAATTCATCAAACCCATTTGTATCAGATACTTTGGTATACTGACGGGATTTTTGCTCGAAGAAATCGGACTTTCCTTCATCGACTTCCTTATAGGCTTTAATCCATTTTAATGGATTACCTTTGATCTCAGGATAGGGTGCGTCTACTCCTAATAATTTACAACGCTTATTAGCTGTGTACTTAATGTAATCCTCAAGCTCATTCATGTTAATGCCATCAATCTTATTCCCAATAATGTGCTGTCCCCATTTCACTTCTAAATCAACAGCTTTCTTAAACGTATCGGTTACAAATTGCATGTTTTCTTTAGTATCGAGTTCTGGATTCTCGTTAAGAGTCTCTTTGAAAATATGAGCAAACAAGTTTACATGAATTAATTCATCGCGATTAATATAGTTAATCATCGTACTCGTTGAAACCATCTTTTGATTGCGTGCGAGGTTGTAGAAGAACGCAAACCCTGCGTAAAAGAACAACCCTTCTAAAACAACATCATAAACAACAGATTCAATAAAGGCTTGTGGTGTTTTTTCTTCAACAAAACGCTCATAACCTTCTGCGATAAAATTATTGCGTTCTAATAAGATTTCATCGTGTTTCCAGTATTCAAAAATTTGATCCTGTTCATGTTTATCAACTAACGACGATAACACATAAGAGTACGATTGGTTATGAACCACTTCTTGAAACGAGAGTACTTGCATTAATGCTGCCAGACTTGAATCCGTTAAATAATCTGCGACTTTCGAAGAATAATCGGTTTGAATGGAGTCAAGAAATGCTAGTAGTCCTATAATCTTTTTAAAAGTTTCCTGTTCATCGCTTGATAGTTCTGGCCATTGCTTACGGTCATTCGACATATTAATCTCAAAAGGTGTCCAGAAGTTAGCTAGCATATTTTTATACATGGGATAAGCCCAATTAAAGCGAACATCATCCCAGTTTAAAACATTTGAACTTTCTCCATTAATGATGCCGGTTGAGGCATTTGGAGCGTTGATATCATATAATTTTCTTTCCTTCATTAATTGGCTCATTTCGTACTCCTCCCTTAAGATGCGCAGCTTTCACAGTCTTCGATTTCGGACGATGTTGATCTTGTATAATAAGTCGTTTTCAAACCTGATTTCCATGCGTATAAGTGTAAATCTAATAGTTCTTTTGCCTTGATGTCGTTCTTAACATAAAAATTAAATGAAATAGATTGATCCACGTGTTTTTGACGTACTGCATTTTGTTTAATACTCCATGTATGATCGATGTCATAGGCTGATTTATATAACCAAAATGTCTTTGCGTTTAAGTCTGGAGCTGTTACTGGTATCTTATAGTTTTTCTTCTCTTCGGAGTAGAACTTTTTAAAAATAGGATCAATACTAGCGGTACTTCCTGCGATCAGGCTTGTACTTGAGTTAGGTGCTACAGCCATCAGGTAACCATTTCGAATACCATAAGTTTGGATCTCTTGTCTTAACTCATTCCATTTAGCAGAACTATAGCCACGCTCCTCAAAATAACGTCCATCTTCCCATTTTGAATCTGAGAAATAAGGATAAGCTCCCTTTTCTTTGGCTAATGTCATACTGGCATGTATCGTTAAATAACTAATTTTTTCATAAAGGTGATTGGCAAATTCAACAGCTTCATCTGATTCCCATTTGATACCTTCTAATGCTAATAAGTGATGATAACCGAATGTCCCAAGACCGACTGCTCGATAATTTTTATTTGTTAATTGAGCTTGCAACACAGGTATATGATTTAAATCAATAACATTGTCTAACATCCTTACCTGTATTGGGATTAAACGTTCAAGTACATCATTCGGAACCGCTCTCCCCAGATTAATACTAGATAAGTTACATACGACAAAATCACCAGGATTTTTAGTGATCACAATTTTGCCGTCTTTAGTTGTTTGTTCTTCAACTGTTGTTGGGCTTTGGTTTTGCATGATTTCTGTACATAGATTTGAACAGTATATCATCCCTTTATGATTGTTTGGATTTTTACGATTAGCCTCATCTCGATAAAACATATAAGGCGTACCTGTTTCTAATTGACTTACCATTATTCTTTTCATAATTTCTATAGCTGGTACTTTTTCTTTCGTTAAGTTGGGGTGATTAACGCACTCATCATACTTTAGACGAAATGTACCAGAACCGTGTTCTTCATCATAGAAGTCCTCCAAACTAAAGCCCATGACTTCTCGAACTTCATGAGGATCAAATAAGTACCAATCCTCTCGCGCCTCAACTTTTTCCATAAATAAATCAGGAATACAAGCTCCAGTAAACAAGTCGTGCGTACGCTGACGCTCATCACCATTATTTAGTTTTGCATCTAAAAATTTAAAAATATCCTTATGCCAAACATCTAAGTAAACTGCGATCGCTCCCTGACGTTGACCTAGTTGATCCACACTTACTGCCGTGTTATTTAATTGTTTCATCCAGGGCATGACGCCACTAGATACACCCTTGAACCCTTTAATAGTACTACCGTGCGAACGGATCTTTCCAAGATATACGCCAATACCTCCACCGTTTTTAGACAGGTTAGCAATATCCGTGTTAGAATCATAAATTCCTTGTAAGCTATCATCTACGGTATCAATAAAGCAGCTTGATAACTGTCCATAGGATTTACCTGCGTTAGCTAAAGTAGGTGTCGCTACGGTCATATATAGATTACTTAAAGCCCAGTAAGCTTCTTTCACAAGTTCTAGACGATTTTCCTTTGGTTCATCAACCATTAAAGTCATCGCAATCGTTAAGAATCGTTCTTGAGGTAATTCAAATACATTTCCTTCATGATCTCTAGCTAAATAACGATCAGCTAATGTTCGAATGCCAATATAGTTAAATAACTGATCTCGTTCAGGACAAATGATTTTCTCCAATTCATTAAATTCTTCTCTTGTATAATTGGTTAAAAGTAAGTCACTATAAATATTTAAGTTATTGAGTTGAACTTGTAAATCATAGTAACTGCCATAGAATTGATTAGAGCTATACCCTCTATTATTAGCTGCAGATTTATATAGCTGATTAATAAAGACTCGTGCACAGACATAAGTCCAATCAGGTTCATCAGGACTTATATTCTCAAGTCCTCTTAACAAAATTTCATTAGTAATTTGTTCTTCCGTAATAGATTCTTTTGTTGCTAATGAGTCTATTATTTTGGATTTAAAAGATTCTAAATCCAGGTGGCTAAAATTTATCGCCATTTGATCGATATATGTACTTAATCTCTGATGATCAAAGTATTCATTTTCTTCACTATTTTTAAGAACCACCGTTTTCATTTGAGTTTTGACTGACATACAAATCCCTCCAAAATAAAAAATTCGCTTCCCGAGGAGAAGCGAATAAAACGATAAGATTCATTAGAAAACATGCTTAAGCATCATTAACTAACTTTGTCACTATCGTCTCATTCTCTCAATCCCCGAAGAGTGTGAAACTTTACTTATTAAGACAGGTCTCCTGACTCGCGTTCTACCTACTCTGGACCTTCCCTTATAATAACCCATTCACATGAGTAACTTATAAAGTGGCAAACCATTTCGTCTACGCTTACAGTTGCGGGGGCAGTTCTGGATTTACACCAGATTCCCTATTAAGCAATATGCATCTTAATAAGTTAATACTATATATAGTTTTTTAAATTAAAACAAACGCAATATATTGTGTGTTTCTCATTATAAAAGATATTAATAAATATAACAAGAGGGTTTTAAGATAAATATTAATATTAAAGATTAAAATGCCACGATATTATCGTGACATTTTATTTATCCTTTTATTGCTCCTTCTGTCATTCCTTTTGTAATTCGTCTCTGGAAGATCGCATACAAAATAATAACTGGAATAATAGCAATAACTAGACTTGCAAATAACGTCCCCCAAGCATTTGTATACTGTGCTTCATTGCTGATATAATCAATTGCTAAAGCAAGCGTGTAGTTTCCTTCTGATTGCAAGAATATAAGGGCCATAAAGTATTCATTCCAAAATTGAATGGTATTCATTATTGTTACGGTTATGATGCCTGACATCGTTAATGGTGTTACGATCTTCCACAGAATTCCATAGGGTGACATGCCATCAATTGCCGCTGATTCTTCTAAGGATTTAGGGATTGTACTAATAAAACTCGTTAAAACGAAAATCGTAAAAGGTAATTGTGATAATGCGTAAACAACTGCAAGCCCAACCAAATTATCTAATAAATTCAACTGAGCCAATAAGAAAAATAATGGAATCCATGCCAAGACCATCGGAATCATCATGGCAGATATGTAGAGTGTAAAAAGAACGTGACTACCTTTAAATTTGATTCTCTCTATGGCGTAAGCTGTTGGAATAGCTAAAATCAAACAAAGAATAGCTCCTAATACAGTTACGATTAAACTATTGAAAACACTAGTACTAATATTATAATCTGTCCAAGCCATTACATAGTTTTGAAAATTGAATGTTTCAGGTAGCCCCCATGGATTGGAATATATCTCAGCATTGGTCTTAAATGAACCTAGAAACATCCAAAATATCGGATACAGTACAGCTACTGTCCATAAGAATAGAGGAACTCTAAGAGCTGTTCTAGCCATCAATTGCCCCACTGTGCGTTTCATTTGTTCCCCCCCCTTTTCCTAATACTCTACCTTATCTCTTCTAAGTAGAAATTGTAGTAATAAAACCGTTATTAGTGATACCACTAAGATCATGACCCCAATGGTTGCACCATACCCAAAATTATATTGCTTGAATGCTTGTTGATACAGATAAGATCCCATTACATGCGTCGAATTATTTGGTCCTCCACCAGTCATGACCTGAACGATAATAAATGAACCATTTAACGTTGTAATCACTATGTATAATATGGAGATTTTGATTTGTGGCCAAATTAATGGTAATGTAACATGCCAAAATTGCTGCCATTCATTTGCTCCATCAATTCGAGCTGCTTCATAAGTGCTTTTAGAGATATTCGCAATACCTCCCATTAATAAAAGCATAAACAATCCGATACCCGCCCAAATAGATGGTAGAACAAGACTGGGTAATGCCCACTTTTCATCCCCAAGCCAAGGCTTTGTCCATTTTTCTAAGCCAATGATTTCTAACCCTGAATTTACTAAACCAAGGCTAGGATTATAAATAAACATCCACAAAATACCTATCACAACAACAGACATTATATTTGGAAAGAAAAAGATGATTCGATAAAATGGCGCTTCCTTAATTTTTAGTTGAGTCAGAGCAACAGCAATAAAAAGAGCAAGAATCATAATGCCAATAACCTTTGTCACTACTAAGAAATAATCATGCCATATTGTAGCGGGAATGATTTCATCTTTAAATAATTTTATATAATTATTAAGACCAACAAATTCTCGAGATTGTGAAGATCCAGACCACTCGTAAAATGAAAAATATAGTCCACTGAATAATGGATAAAGTGTAAAGATACTAAACATAACGAATGTAGGAATTAAACAAAAGGCAAGAAAGATATATTTTTGCTTTTTATTTTGTACCATGTAATCACTCTTTTCGCCTAAAAAGTATATGGAATGTAGAGAGAAAATACCCCACATTCCATATATATTTCTAAAAAGTTAAGTTATTGATTGTTTCGGTATTCTTCAGCTGCTTTTTCTGCTTCTTCTATAAATTTTTCTGCAGTTATATTACCAAGCATAAGTGAAACTAATGAATTGCTAATTGGCGTTTCTAAATCAGCACTCATAGGGTGAGGCTTGTGATAAATTTGAACTTGTTCTGGATCATTAATCATAGCATTCGCTTCTATTAAATACTCAGGTACATTTTCGTTTTGGGATAGGTCTACACCTGAAATATTCATAATGGCACCCGTATGTTCAGAGAATAACTTTGCATACTCTCTGGTGAACACAAAATCAACAAATGCCTTAGCTGCTTCAGGGTTTTCAGCTTCTTCCGCAATGGCAAGAGGTCGTAAGTCCGGTACAATCGCCATGGGCTCACCAGCTTCATTCATAGGTGAAGGAATAAAACCATATTGGAAATTTTCAGGTGTATCACCAGCCATCTCATTTGGCAGCCAGAAACCAACTGGAATAAATGCGTTTTCATGAAGCAGGAAATTCATTTGCGATTGAGTATGGTTAAAAGCACCGAACCCAGGATCAATGTATCCTTCCTCTTGCATTCGTTGTACATTTTGCATAACTGTCAATACTTCCTCACTCGACCAAGCACCTTCTTCACCGGTAATTACTCCAGCAAGTAGCTCATCACCGCCATATGCAGAAAATGCTGGATATAACATTCCTCTTAAGAAATAATAAGGGTACTGACCTGTTGTAACAAAAGGTGGAATGTCTTCAGAAGCCTTAATATCTCCCATTGTGTTCATAAAGCTTTCAAAGTCCTTTGGTACTTCATATCCTCCATCTTCAAACCAAGCTTTATCGTACCAAGTTCCCCAAGTATCAAATACTAGTGGTAGACTGTACAATTCACCATCATAAGATGCAGGCTCCGCTATAAAATTGTCTAATAGAGGTGTACCATCCTCCAGTTCAATTTCTTTGGCCCATTCACTCAAATTCATTAGCTGACCATCTTCAACCATTTGGGTTTCACTTGAACCTGCACCATCAATATACACGACATCAGGTGGATTGCCAGAAACCCATCTAGATCTCATCTCTTCATTAATATTCGGACCGGCATGTTCGACAACTTCAACATTCGGGTATTCTTCCTTAAAATCACCTATTACTTCTTTCCACCATGAATCACCATACCCACCTACGAAATACTGAATTTCGAGTTGACCAGATAAATTACCTTCATCTGAAGAATTATCATTTTCTGAATCATTCTGAGAATCACTATTGTCTTCTTCGGTATTTTCATCATCTTCAACAGGAGCTTCGTCTGGCACACAACCAACTATGAAAGCCATAAAGAAAAATATCAACAAAACTATTATCCAATGCCAACTAAACATTCTTCTCAAAAATGCATCCCCCTATATTATTAATTATTTGAAACGCAAAAATTAAATCAATGCGTTTTCAGACATATAATAATTGCTTTCAAACAGAAGAAAGAAAAAAGGTAAAACTTTTAAAATTATCAGAAATTTTAGTTTAATTATAATTCTGTTGATATTTTATGTCAATATGACTTTGACAATGATGTAATATTATTTCATTATAAAGTAAGAATAGAAATAAGTGTAAGAGAAAACTACTTGGAATAGAAAAACGATATTTATTAATAATAAATAATCATTATTGTTTTAATTAGTGTCTACAAAATTAGGAGATTAAGTGAGGAGAGTCAAAACCCTAACATATATTTTAGAGCTAACCTATATTAAAGCTAAAAAAGTGGTTAATTGTTATAAACAATTAACCACTAGTTACAAAAAAAGATAAACCAAATATGATTTACCAACAATCGTTTCTATTTGAATTTCAGAAAGGCGGCAACCGGATTTGAACCGGTGATAAAGGTTTTGCAGACCTCTGCCTTACCACTTGGCTATGCCGCCAGATAAAAAATGGAGCGGAAGACGGGATTCGAACCCGCGACCCCCACCTTGGCAAGGTGGTGTTCTACCACTGAACTACTTCCGCAATGGCTGGGCCAGCTGGATTCGAACCAGCGCATGACGGTACCAAAAACCGTTGCCTTACCGCTTGGCCATGGCCCAACAGAGGGCGATCGGTGGGAATCGAACCCACGAGTGCCGGAGCCACAATCCGGTGCGTTAACCACTTCGCCACGACCGCCATAATTAAAATGGCAGGGGTAGTAGGAATCGAACCCACATCAAAGGTTTTGGAGACCTTCGTTTTACCATTAAACTATACCCCTACTTTTTATATTATATTAAATTTAAATGGTGGAGGGGGAGAGATTCGAACTCCCGAACCCTGAGGGAGCGGATTTACAGTCCGCCGCGTTTAGCCACTTCGCTACCCCTCCAAAAAATGGTGGCTCGGGACGGAATCGAACCGCCGACACACGGATTTTCAGTCCGTTGCTCTACCGACTGAGCTACCGAGCCAATAAAAGAGTTATTTATATGTAATGGCGGTCCGGACGGGACTCGAACCCGCGACCTCCTGCGTGACAGGCAGGCATTCTAACCAGCTGAACTACCGGACCATATTTGGTTGCGGGGACAGGATTTGAACCTGCGACCTCCGGGTTATGAGCCCGACGAGCTACCGAACTGCTCCACCCCGCGATGTTATCAAAGAACCTTTTTTAAGATTCCTGACTATAATATGATTTAACTATTAAAATGTTAATGGTGGAGGATGGCGGACTCGAACCACCGACCCCTTGCTTGTAAGGCAAGTGCTCTCCCAGCTGAGCTAATCCTCCGAAGCACATGATGTGCAAATGTTAATTTGATGATGACCCGTACGGGACTCGAACCCGTGTTACCGCCGTGAAAGGGCGGTGTCTTAACCGCTTGACCAACGGGCCATATTAAAATTATGGCGGAGAGCGAGGGATTCGAACCCTCGAGACCGCGGTAGCGGCCTACACGATTTCCAATCGTGCTCCTTCGACCACTCGGACAGCTCTCCAAATTAATGGCTCCAGCGGCAGGATTCGAACCTGCGACCAATCGGTTAACAGCCGATTGCTCTACCACTGAGCTACGCTGGAATGTTATTAGACTGTCCACGAAGGAAAAGAAAAATTATCAGCCCGGCAGCGTCCTACTCTCACAGGGGAAACACCCCAATTACCATCGGCGCTAGAGAGCTTAACTTCTGTGTTCGGCATGGGAACAGGTGTGACCTCTCTGCCATCGCCACCGGACTAGTTTTTGTTCTTGTTATTTATGTAGCTCGAAAATTTCCGAGACAAATAATATTATATTCACCTTCGCTGAAAAATGCAAGTGAAAGTTTAATATTTTTAAAGGTTAGTACCTTCAAAACTAAATACGAACGCTCGAAAGTCTGAAAAACGGGACGTCTTTTCATCTTCGAAGTTAAGTCCTCGATCGATTAGTATCCGTCAGCTTCACGTGTCACCACGCTTACACCTCGGACCTATCAACCTCATCGTCTCTGAGGGATCTTACTT
>NZ_SOPW01000012.1 GCF_004402015.1 Filobacillus milosensis | reverse complement strand
AACGATTGTTTCATGGCAGGGCCTCCAAGCGACGTTTTCAACGTCGTGCGGAAGAAAAATAGGTTCGCCAAACTAAGGGTGAAAAATGTCCATTTTATTGACAGAAGTTCACTATCCGCTAGTAACATACTGCTATCCGCTAGATTAGCACTTCTATCCGCCAGTAATGACGTCCTATCCGCCACCAAAAAAGAGACAGCCTTTTTAGACTGTCTCTTCAAATTACTATCCAACCATCTTCATGATGCCTATTCCAAGAAGCACCCAACCGATTAAAAAGGCTAGCCCTCCAATTGGTGTAATCATGGCGAAGGTTTTAATACTTGTAACTGAGTAAATATACAAACTACCTGAGAATAAAATGATTCCTACTAAAAATGTCCAACCTGCCGATGTGAGCATTGAACTGTCAAAACGCAGCATCAAAATACCTGTAATGAAGATTGCAGTTGTGTGAAACATTTGATACTGAACGGCTTTCTCCCAAGTAGCAAGCATTTTTTCACTTAATTTACTTTCCAATCCATGTGCACCGAAGGCTCCTAGAGCTACAGCGAGGAATCCGTTAATAACTCCAATTAATAATAAAGCTTTCATATTCATTCCCCTTTAATACGAGTTAAAAATCAAAGATGGATTCACCATTTGCGTCATCTTCATCCAATCGATGTTCAGAATTATTCTTCTGTTTAGGTTTAAATCCCATCATGCGAGCTTCTGCATCACTCATCGATGGAGTTGATTGTGTGGGTTCCACAACTTTTGGTTCTAAGTTTTCCAGGTCAGACGTTTCATAGCCAACCTCTTCATATGAATTAATAACCACATCAGCTAGTGATTTAATCACATGCATTTTAGCCATAACATGTTGATCTGATGTCGAATCATCTAAGTTTTTTAATTCATTCTTCATCTGACGGATAATCGCATTATATGAAACACCCATCTTGATCCTCCTATATTATCGAACTAACTCTAGTATAGCACCTAAGGTTTACACAGTCATATTAAATAAATTAGCAACAACAATCAAAATTAAAATAATAGGTACGATATATTTGATAATGACGTACCAGATATTAAACATGGCACTACTTTGGATTTCACTATTCTTTCGCGCTTGACTCTTGTCCAAATACCAACCTACAAAAAATGCCATAAGTAGCGCACCAAACGGTATAACGAAATTAGCAGTTACATAATCAATCATGCCTAAGATATTTTGGTCGCCAAAAGTGACACCGCTCCAGATGCCGAAGCCTAATGATGAAGCAATACCAAGTACAAAGATGATTATTGTACATAGATATGTCGCCGCTTTTCTCGACATACCAACCGTTCGCTTAAAGAACGATACTGGTAATTCGAGTAATGATACAGCTGATGACAAAGCAGCCATTGCTAGTAAAACGAAGAACACGACACCAACAATATTACCCATAGGCATACTAGCAAAAATAGTAGGTAACGTAATGAAAACTAGCGGTGGACCAGAACCTACTTCAAGACCAAAACTAAACACAGCCGGGAAAATCATAATACCTGCAATCACGGCAAAGATTGTATCCATCACACCGACGCCAATCGCAGCTGCAGGCAATCGATCTTTTGATTTTAAATAACTTGCATACGTTAACATACCAGAAACACCGATACTCAACGAGAAGAAAGCCTGACCTAAAGCTGTTAAATAAAGTTTTGGATTACTTAATTGTGACCAGTCTGGCTGAAATAAAAATTTTAATCCTTCGACTGCACCGTCTAACGTCAATACATAACCAGCCATAAAAATCATTAGTAATGCTAATCCAGGCATTAATATGACATTCGCTTTTTCAATTCCACCTTTAATTCCACGGATAACTATAAATAAGGTTAAACCTAGGAATAAAGCTTGCCACAGTAATGGATAAAGTGGATTCGCAATCCACTCTCCAAACACAGCGCCGAAACCGGCATCTGGTTCGGTCCAGTAAGCACCTGTAATATATTTATATAAATAAAATAAAGACCAACCTGCAACGACACTGTAGAAACTTAAAATTAAGATTCCACCAACAACTCCCATAAAGCCTGTCCAGTGCCACTTAGTATTAGGTGCTAAGTTTTTAAAGGAACCAACCGCATCCTTTTGACCTGCTTTACCTATGCTAAACTCATTAAGTAGTAACGGAATACCAATTAGGAAGACAAAGGCTAGGTAAACCATTAGAAATGTAGCGCCACCTAACTCTCCTGTCACATATGGAAAACGCCAAATGTTACCTAACCCCACAGCAGAACCCATGGCAGCTAACATAAATCCAATTCTGGTTTTCCATTGGTCTTGATTTTGATTCATGCTGAAACACCTCATTTTTGTTAATTTTTATAACTATAGCATATGGTAACGCTATCAATAAAGGGTAAATTTTAACGAATTGCAGTATTAACACATAACTCCACTGCGATAACGGGGTTTGAGCAGTTAAAATTTATTTTGCCCATTAAACAAAATAAATAGCACCGCCTGTTAAAAGCAGTGCTAAAATTATTCTTTCTCTATTTTTTTACTTTGATTTCACCTTTATGTTTCTCCCACACCCAACATACAAAGTCCTTTTCTTTAGGACAGAGGTCTCTTCCTAGTCTTGTCTCAAACTTGTTGACAAACCTATCATACTTATGCATTAATTAGTTCCTCCCCACACCTACAAAAATAGATACCCACCACTAATATATTCTTGTTGTCAACAAAATATGACATATGTAAGTAAACTTTGAAGAACCACAACCAACTTCATTATACACAAAAAAAGGTAATTTGTGGAGTATTTTTTGAAAATTTTAAAAATTTTATCTTGAATTATACATTTTTTTGCATTATTTGAAGTCCATCAGTTGTTCTCGGCGGGAATCAGCGACAATTAAAATCTCAGCTGCTTTTTTATACTTTTTCAATTTATAATATAAAATACCAAGCAACTGTTGATAATATTTCATATCAAAAGCTTGTCCTGTCACACGCAGGAATGGAATCGCGCGTTTGTTTAAATAATCTATTAGAACTTCTTTTTCATCTTCTACTAAATAATTTAAAACTTTAAATTTCATTAAGTAGTAATCAAGTGCGTATTCCTCAGCAAACTTTTGACCTGCTTCAATATATTGCTTCGCTTGTTTCAAGTCGCCTTTTAAATAATACATATGAGAAATTAAATAGCGAGAATGAATCAACTCTGTCTCATCAGTATCAACGCTTAAAGAATATTTAAGCAATCTCTCTGCTTCATCAAGCTCTCGTTTTAAACAATGAATTAAAGCGATGTGGAAGTAAATTTTAACGACTGAACGAGGATCTAACTTTTCATCTATTAGTTTAACTAAACGATTAAGTTGTTCTTTTGCCATCGAGAATTCATGAATAAACGTATAATTAGCGCTTAAAATGATTTCGCACTCTATTATTCTTGAATAGAATAATTTTTCTTGAAACTTTTTCAAAGCTAGACGCGCATACCGATTCGAGCTTAATACATTTTCTAAGTGACTATTTACTATTGCCAATAGCATTAAAAGTTCAGGGTCTTCAATATCCTGAAGAATACATTCAGCTTCTTTTAAATGTCTCAATGCATCAATATAAAGCCCTTTATTCTTAAGGAACTCACCATAAAACTTATGAAAACTATAAGGAGCGACATCTTCAAAAATATCCTCATACGTTTTTATATGGCGATGAATTTTGTCTGCTTTTTTGGGTTGGTTAGTTATTAAAAGATAACCAAATAAAGCCAAATAATATAGAAATTCCACATCATAAGGTTCATCTTCCAGTGAGCATTTCTTTAGTTGCTCAAAAGTTTCCTGAGCACCTGGCAAGTTATACTCATGTATTTCATTCAACCACTTATTGATCAGAGACATGTATGAAGGATCTACTGTATTTAACACTTTTTCTTTCGGTATGTTTAAGCGATTTGCGATAGCTAATAACAGATCATCATTAGCTGGTATTTGATTATTTTCAATTTTACTTAATTGAGTGACAGAGCAAATCCCCTCAGCTAATTGTTCTTGGGTCATGCCTTGATCATTTCTATGCCACTTAATCATCTTCCCAACTAAACTCATAATTCTACCTTCTTTTCTAGCTCTTTTTAAAAGGCACCATTGGACTCTGGCCGTTTAAAATGAGACGCTTCTTTTTTTATTAAGTTACAGCAAGCCTCCACAGGGAGACTCGCCGTACTTATCTTTTTCTATTTAATTACTATACAATAGCCCAATCACCGTTTTCGATGATTGCTTCTTTTTTACCATCTTTAGTCACACCATAGACCGTTAAATCTGCTGAGCCAATCATGAAATCTTCATGAATTAAGCTTGTATTTAATCCATTCTCTCTTAACTCATCCTGAGACATTTTATCTCCGCCTTTAAGCGTCGTCGGATAAGCTTCACCTAATGCCAGGTGACAAGATGCATTTTCATCGTATAGCGTATTATAAAAAATTAAGTCTGACTGAGAGATTGGTGAGGAATGAGGCACTAATGCCACTTCACCAATACGAACTGCACCTTCATCCGTATCTAATAAATGCTTTAAGGTATCTTCGCCTTTGTCAGCTTTATAGTCAGTCACTTTACCATTTTTAAAAGTTAGTTTAAAACCGTCTATTAAGTTCCCATTATAGTTTAATGGTTTAGTGTTCGTTACCGTTCCATTAATTCCTTCACGGTGTGGTGCTGTGTACACCTCTTCAGTAGGCATATTCGGGTTGAATTCTGCACCGTTTTCAGCAACAGCGCCACCGCCAGACCATACGTGGCCATCTGGTAGTTCAACTGTAAGTTTCGTACCTTCTGACTGATACTCTAGTGCATGATATTTTTTATCATTTAAATAATCGCGAATTTTATATAACGTTGCATTATGTTTGTTCCAAGCTTCAATTGGATCATTCTGATCGACACGAACGATTGAGAAAATTTGTTCCCAAAGAGCTGTGACAGCTTCTTCAGTTTCTTTTCCATCGTAAATTTTGTTTGCCCATTTTTCAGTTGGTACAGATACGATTGACCATTGGACGCGATCGTTCATCATGTAACTTCTGTACTCACTTAAAGCCTGACCTGATGCTTTTGATGCTTTTGCCACGCGTTCAGGGTCAACACCTTCTAATAAATCTGGGTTTGGCGCATAGATGGATAACACTGCTCCACCATCTTTTACGTGACTTACTTGCTTTTCAACAACCCACTCAGGTACATTCTCCAGAATATGTAGTGGCTCACGGTCATATTTTTTGCGAGTTAATACTTCATCGGACCAATCAACACGTACACCTTCAGCACCTGCATCATATGCAGCCTCAACTACATAGTGTACGAACTCTCTTGCTTCAATGGGTGCATTAATTGCTAGTGCTTGTCCTTTTTGGATGTTAACACCTTTTTCTACTGTCAATTTTGCATACTTCTCTAATTCTTCTTTTGTTGGAATCATATTTGACACTCCCTCGATCACTTTTCTTCTATTATTTCATATTTTGGTAAGTAAAAAAAGTTATTACTTGGTAAACCTAAGACTTTTTGATTATTTAATGAGAATATTCGAGCTAATTAAAATTAGAAGTATCTCTATTTTTTGGATTAATGTAGTGACTGGTCCGTTTAATGGAGTTATGTACCTGATTAACAGAGTGCAGCTTTCGATTAATTGAGTTGGACTTACGATTAATGGAGTTACATTCATTAATAACGAAGTAGCTTTACTTTTTAATAGAATTTACTTATTAAATAATAGTGGGCCCCCTCTTCTTGCATAGAAATCCTGAAATAAGCGCACTAATTAATGGAGTTTGTATCGTGATTAAAAGAGTTGAGTTTTTGATTAATGGAGTTACTTGTTTGATTAATGCAGTTACTTTATTTTTTATTTGAATTTCAGCAATTTCATAGCTTATTAAAAAAAACAGCCCCTCTAATGAGGAGCTGTTGTACTTTAAGATACCTCTGACATATCAATTTGGTTGGCACTTGGATCGTTGAATCGATCTTTGTTATGAGTACCTAATACCCTTGAAGTAATGGTACCTGAAGTCATGGCGCCGTTTACGTTTAGCGCTGTACGACCCATATCAATTAGTGGTTCAATTGAGATTAATAGTCCCGCTAAATAAACTGGCAGATCCATTGCTGATAGTACGATAAGTGCTGCGAATGTTGCGCCACCACCAACTCCAGCTACACCGAATGAACTAATACCAATGATTAATACCAGCATGAGTAAGAAGCTTGGTTCCAATGGGTTAATTCCAACAGTTGGTGCAATCATGACTGCTAACATAGCAGGATAGACACCTGCACAGCCATTTTGACCAATAGTTGCCCCGAATGAAGCCGACATATCCGCTACCCCATCAGGTACACCCAGGTTGTTTTTCTGCGTTTGAATATTAAGCGGTATCGTACCCGCACTTGATCGTGATGTAAAAGCAAATCCTAGTACTGGCAATACTTTTTTCAAATATGTTAGAGGGTTTAATCCCGAGAAGCTAATTAATAATAAATGGATTACAAACATAATGAGTAGTGCTACATAAGACGCCGCAACAAATTTAGACAGTTCTATGATTCCACCTACATCTGTTCGTGCTACTGTGTTAGCCATCAGACCTAAAATACCATACGGTGTTAAACGTAAGATAAGTGTTACAATGCGCATAACTACACCATAAACTGCGTCTATCATTTTAGTGAACATTTCGGCTTGTTCCGGCCTTTTACGTCTTAGTCCTAGTACGGCAATGCCGATAAATGCTGAAAAAATAACAACTGCAATCGTAGATGTTGCACGATCACCTGTCATATCTTGAAATGGATTTGTAGGAATAAACGCTAGAATACGCTCAGGTGTTGACATATTCTGTACATCGCCTAATCGATCTTCTAAATACATCCCACGATCTTCTTCAGATTGGCCAGCTTCAATTTGATCAGCATTTAAATCAAAGGCAACTGACGTACCCACCCCAATAACGGCGGCGATCATAGAAGTACCAATAAGTATTCCGATAATCCATCCAGACATTTTACCTAACTGTGAAGTTTTTTCTAAATTAGTAATGGCTTTTATGATGGATACCATAACTAGTGGAATGACGATCATCATTAGCAGGCGAATATAGCCTGACCCTACTAATGAATACCAATCGGTTGTACTTGATACTACATTACTGTCTGAACCATAGGCAATTTGAAGAAAAATTCCTAACAGCACCCCTAAGCCTAATCCAGTAAAAACTCTCTTACTAAAAGTGATATGTTTCTTTTGCATTTGAAATAAAACAGTAAGCAATAACAACATGATGATTATGTTTAAAATTAATAACATTTGTATTCCCCTTTCATATGTTATATTTATATTTGATAATACCTATAAGGTTACTCGACTTTATTACTATATTATGATTTATTAGCGAAGTCAATGAGAAGGTTTTCAAATTTAATAGTACAATTATTCAGTCATTTTGAATTTAAAAAACCAGCCAAAACGTTATTCATTTCGACTGGTTTAGTTGCTTTCTTTAAGACTCTATCCAATTATTTATCCTTGCAATAACACCTTTCAAAAATCCTTCATCTAAAGCGTTTTTGTAAACCGTTTCGAATGCTCTTTGTCGATCTTGTATAGACTTCAAACAGTTCGTGGCTTTCTTGGTCTCCTTTTTATATTTTCCTTTTAACTCTAATATTTGTTCTTGATAATCTTGATCGGGATTACCATCAATAAATAATTCATAGACATCATAAATTTCATCATTTGAGCGTTGAGGTTCGTGTTCATGCGGTGCTGTTGCGTCGAAAATCGCTAATCCTAGTTCACGAAGGATAATCATATCTAAACTTTCAGGGTCAAATCCACAATGATAAATTTCAACGTCATAACCTCTTTGTTCTGCTTCTTTCACAATCTTCTTAAGCATCGTAGATTTACCAGTTCCTGAGCGCCCCTTAATAAAAATCCGTTCTTCAACATCTTGAGTTAAATCCAGCACAAAATCTATTGGTCCATCAGGTGTAGCAGCACCTAAATATCTGTTTACAACTGTTGATTTTTTATTTAACCAACTTGCTCTAAAAATGCGCCTAATCAGAACATCAGTCTCTTTATTGGCTTTATCGACATTCAAAAACTGAATATATATTTTTTCAACTTCTTCATGATACTTTAATCCATTTTCAAAATGATTGATTGCTCTTTGATAATAGTTTTTGACTTCTTCACGTACTTGGATTAAATAGTCTTTGTGTTTAGCTAAGTATTCATAATCATAGCCTTCACCAATGTAAATCAGATTTTCCAGCAGTTTAGGAAAAGCTAATTTCTTATTTCCCACCTTTGTTCGATCTATAATTGCCAGTCGTTTTTCTGGTATGACTACCGCTTCTAATTGATTGGGTTCTATATGATTATAAACACAGCCAACTTCATAGTCCTTCTCATAAGTTTTTACTATTTCATTAAGCATTGGGTGCACAATTGAAGTAAATCCGCCTTCTATATACAACACTCTGTCTAAATTAGATATAAGTTCATCATAAAAACGATAATAGCCTTTTGCTGTTGTCCCACCCAAGAAGTAAGTTCTTCTCATGTTTGGCCTCCCTCAGTATTAGTCGTTATATTAGTATATGTTTTTTCCAAAATAAAAAGAACTAACCCCTAAAAAGAGATTAGTTCTTCCTAACTAAATTATTATTAGTCTTTATCTAACGGATTAACTTCGTCTTCATCATCCTCTTTGCTCGATGAGAACCAGCCAATTACAGCAATGATGACAAGGATAATGTAGAATGTCGCTTTCCAAAGCGTTGAATGAGCAAAATCATAAGGGATCCAACCTATATCTTCGTGAGAAAGCGTAATGACAGCTAACTTAACACCAACCCAACCTACAATAATAAAAGCTGCTGTCTCCAAGCCAGGTCGTTTCTTTAGCAGTTTCACAAAATAAGTTGCTGCAAAACGCATGATGATTACACCGATTAGTCCACCTAAAAGAACGACACTAAATTTACCACCATCCATACCGCCAATTTGAGGTAATGGTGTATTAGGTAATGCCATTGCTAAAGCAACTGCTGCTAAAATAGAATCGACAGCGAAAGCAATGTCAGCAAACTCTACTTTAACGACTGTCATCCAGAAGCCTGATCCTTTTGAATCTCTTTCAGCATCGGCTTCTTCAGGTGTTTTCTTTTCTCTTTTCTTTACGTATTTTTTAACTAAATGATTGATTGCGATATACAGTAAGTATAGAGAACCTAAAGCTTGAACCTGCCATACATCAACTAAGAACGAAATAATAAATAAAGAACCTATCCTTAGAACGAAAGCTCCGAAAAGACCGTAAAATAATGCTTTCTTACGTTGTTTCTCCGGCAAGTGTTTAACCATGATTGCTAGAACTAATGCGTTGTCTGCCGCTAAAATACCTTCTAATCCAATAAGTACAAGTAATACCCAACCATATTCTAATAATAGTGCTGTATCCATGTTTCCGATCGCTCCTTACCCCTATAGTTTAATAACAAATCAGGCTTTTTTATACCGAAATATATCATAAAAATAAATCATTTTTTGTAGCTTATCATGATACAATTCATATTCCCTTTTTGAGGACCCTTTACTCTGTCAATTGATTTAAGGTACTCAGTATTAAAAAAAGCCATTACCGCAAACGCATACGGTAATGGCTTCATTACAATTAAATATAAAAAAACCTTTACGAAAACAGATGCGTTTACGTAAAGGTCTCGCTTACAACTTAAACGTACGTTGCCGAAATAGCCGGAGATATTTGTATCTCGTCATGACGACTATATCGTAATAAGCTACTCCCCTTTAGGGAATATTTAGATGTTAATTTTATTATATGTATATAACTATGTATTGTCAAATAATTCGCAACACAGTCACAAAATAAAAAACCTGGTAAAGCTTTAACTTTACCAGGTCTCACTTAATAGATTACTCTCCTGAAACTTCTTCAATTTCTTTCTTTAACTTGTCATAAATTGCAGGATCGATACCTTCAACTTCATTCTTGTAGTACTCATGTACAGGTTCTGCAACCTTCTTGAATTCTGCAATTTGCTCATCTGTTAGCTCAATAATTTTAGTGTCATACTCAGAATCATTTTTAATTGCTTCAAGTCCTGCATCGTTTTGCTTCTTCTGCTCTTCAAATACCCAGCTTTGCATTTCTTCAACTGTTTCATCAATTAATTGTTTCTCAGCATCGCCTAAACCGTTATACCACTCAGTATTCACTGTTGTCATAGCGATATAGTTGTTATGACGAGAAATAGTAAGTGTATCTTGTACTTCGTGGAAACTAGCTGATTCGATGAAGAAAACAGGGTTTTCCTGTGCGTCAACAGTTTCACGGTCTAGTGCTGTGTAAAGCTCACCCCAGCTTAATGACTGAACTGATGCACCATAAGCATCATAAGTTTTCTTCATTAGTGGTGATTCCTGTACACGCATGTTTAGGCCTTCCCAATCAGAAGGTTTCTCAATACCTACGTTACTCGTCCACGCCATTGAACCTTCACTCCAGAAAGCTAATGGTGAAATACTATGTTCTTCATATTTAGCTCTTAGGTCTTTGTTTAGAGCTTCACTTGTGTTAAGTACTTCTTGTGTTAACTTCGGATCTGCCGGGAAGAAATAGTGTAATGAGAAAATCTGACCATCTGGTACCTGACCACCTGTGAAACCAGGTGACATTACTGCCATTTGTACACCGCCATCTTGTAATAGCTGTGCCTGGTCAACCTCACTACCTAAAGCACCATATTCATAAGGTGTTACAGTAATTTTACCATTTGTTTTTTCCTTAATACGATCAGCAAATTCTGCAGCATATTCATACTGAACTTGGCCTTTTAATTCTTCCGTTACGAATTCCCATTCTTGCTCTTCGTATTCAACATCACTTGCACTTTCTGATCCACTGTCTCCAGAATCATTTTCGCTTTCCTCTTGACCTTCTTCGTTGTTTCCAGTGTCTTCATTGTCATCTCCGCCACATGCCGCTAGTACTAAGCTTAGCGATAAAATGGCAACTAACATTAAGAGAAACTTCTTGTTAAAAATAATAATTACCCCCTAAGTAATTTTGAAATATTTTATTTAAAGTGGTTAAAAAACTCACTTTATAACTAATTAATTAACGCTAATGATAATTGTGGGAACAATATTAGTAATACCCCAATCACCAATAACATTGCAATGTATGGCGGTGTACTCTTAATAACTTCGAGATACGGTTTCTTAAACACCGCACTGGCTGTAAAGATATCGACTCCAAACGGTGGTGTTGCAGAACCTAAGGCTGCTTGGAATGTAATGATAATTCCAAGGTGTATCAAATCGATCCCAGCAGATTGAGCTGCCGGAACAAAGATTGGAGTTAGTATTAAAATAACTACAATCGGATCCACAAACATACAACCAATAAAGAAGAAGATACTTACAATTGCTAAGACATATAATTGGCTTGGATCAGTACCCAACACAGCTTCAGTAATTTGCTGTGGAATTCTAGCGTAACCTAAAACCCAAGTAAACATCTGTCCACCGGCAACAAGTATAAATACCGCAGATGTTACTAAACCTGTAGATAAAGCAATTTTGGGTATTCGTGTAAAAGGTATCGTTCTAAAAATTAGAACCTCTAAAATTAATGCGTACAGAACAGAAATACCTGATGCTTCTACAGGTGTAAACCACCCTTGGTAGATTCCTCCAACAATTAAGACTGGGAAACCCAAAGGTAATAAAGCTTTCTTAAAGAAATGAAACCTTTCTTTCCAACTAGCTTTTGGAGCCAAAGGCAAATTTTTAACTTTTGCATAAATAATACTGTATATAGCAAATGCTAAAAATACAATCAGACCTGGAATAATACCTGCGATAAATAAATCACCAACAGAAACTCCTTGACCTGCAGCTAAAGCATATATAATCATCCCGATACTTGGTGGGATTAATAATGCTACGTCACTTGAATTAATAATGAGTGCCATAGCACTAGAATCTTTATAACCATTTTTAAGTAAACGCTCCCTCATCGGACGACCAATTGCAACAACGGTCGCTTGAGTGGAACCAGAAATTGCACCAAACATAGTACATGATGCTGCTGTTGTAACAGCGTATCCACCGCGGATATGTCCAATAAACGACCCTACAAAGTCCAGTAACCTTTGGGACGTTTTCCCTGCTGTCATAATATCAGCTGCAAATATAAATAAAGGTACACATAATAAAACTGGTGACTCAATACCCGTTAAGAGCTGTTTCATAAATGTATTCATTAATAGATCTAATTTGTCTCCGTTATAAATAAACATGACGAGTAATGGCCCTAATATTAACGGGATCATCATTGGAAAATTTAAAAATAGGAAGACGATCATTATAGACAATAATGTAGCTAACATATTAAGGTCCTTTCCAACTCATTTTATTTTTCTAAATTTTAGCTATGTTAATGTTGATTCTGCGAATCGCTACAGGCGGACGCTTTCCGAAGACCTGGACGGTCAAGTGTCAACGTTGTCCACAAATGCTACTTGCATTACTTCTTTGTTTTAATTTGCGCCGAGTAATCGCAGGCGCAGGACGTGGCCGGTTTTAGTCGACCAGGAGTCGCCGCCTTTCGCATTTCGTATAAAAATATTCCACTTAACTTATCAACGATCTTTAACAACTCTCATATTTTAAACAGACGAAATATCTTCTAATTTAACTTCCTTATCTTTTTCATCGTTGTAATCTACTGCATCAGTTCCTAAGTAAACTTTATCTTTTGCCTTTTTAGTGAAATTCACAAATGTGTTACGAAGGAATTGAACACCAGTTACAAAGAAGCCTATTGGTAAGAAAATATACATTAAATAACGTGGTAGTTGTAATGATGTAGTAATCGCATTACTTTCATACTCAGCCATCACAAACCCATAAGTATAGTAAGCTAACACAAACATCACTGCTGCTGTTACAAGATTAATGATAATCATCATAACTTTTCTTACTTTCATAGGTGCAAAGTCATAAAAAGCAGACATGCTGATATGACGGCCTTTTCGAGCAACATAACTAATTCCTAAGAATGTGGTAATGATGATTGCAAACTTACTTACTTCATAAGCAAAGTAGAAGGCACCTGAATCAAAAAGTTCACGAGCGAATACATTTCCAACAATCATGATTGAAATTAAAATGATTGAAAAGCTTAAAAGGAATTCTTCCAATTTCATAAAAGCTCGATCAACTTTGTTGAATACACTTTTAACTTTATTCACTTTTTTCCTCCCTCCGAACCGGATCATCTATCGTAAATATGTAAAAATCCCATGAGTCCTCTATTTAATAATATCGAATACAAACCTGTATATACAAACTTCGTATTAACGGATATAAATGTAAAATCTTTTCTATTACATGTTTGTTTTGGTCACAAAATTATTATTCTCTCTTATATTTTAAAATACTCGCGATTAGATAAAAATACTCACAATTCAAGGATACGTATGTAAGTTTATGTTTAATATAATGATAATTATTATATCATCAAAATATTTGATGCTCTGCACCTACTTCTATATACCCACATAAAATACCTTCTAAACTTCTTTTGGAATATTCTTATCTGTTTCCTGAAACATCTAATCATAAATAATATCACGCTTCGTCAAAAACTCTTTGCTTTCCGTGAGTATGCCTTCAGCTTCCTCGGCAAGCAAAAAGCGCTTAATTGCGGGATCTTCAGCTCGTGTTTTTCTCAAAGGAGTCTACGTATTTTAACTACGCTTGATATCTACTCCACATACTTAGTAATATTTATCGCTTGTTAATTAAATTTTTGCACCTGTTTTAAATAAAAAAACACCAACCAACATAAATATTGATTGGTGCCTGAGATTAATTTTGTACAGGTTTTTGTAAACTAATAACGATGTCTCCGTTCTCCGGACGAATTTCTCCGCTTGGAGAAAAGAAGTTAATATGGCCTGATTTGCGGTGAATCATTAATAATACACTGTCTTTATCTAACTCTTGTAGATATTGGTCAAAAGTGTATTGATTTGTAATGGTCGTCTTTTTAAATAAATAACCATTATTTATTTTTTCATTTAATACACTCCAGTTCATGTTCATTTCGAATAGAATTTGGCCACTGATGTGCTTACTTACATCTTCAAGGTGATCTCCTTGATTCACTTGCAGTGGCAATTGATACAAATGCTCTCTGCCGAATGATGGCATAAACGTTGAACTGATCAGTGTATTGTACGAGTCATATTCCGTTAAACTAATCATATATTCATATGGTGTTAAATCGATTTGATAATCTGTTTGCTCAGACAGGATTTCTCCATGCTCATAAGGAACGCCTAATCGCCTGGCGTGCGACAAACGACTCCAAGATGAATCACTGATTAATACAGGGATATTCAAGTCTTCTAAGACTTTTGCAAAGTTCGCTGAAAATTTACTTGAACCTACTATTAACACACCTGGTTTACTCTCAATTGATAAGCCAAGTTTTTTTGCGATAAAACCTATTGAAAAACCGTGTGCTACAACGGTTCCAAACACTAACCCAAAGGTTAATGATGTTAGAATTTCTGCATCTTCAAAGCCAGCTTCTAATAACACACTAGCAAAATACCCCGAAACGGTTAAAGCGACTATCCCGCGAGGCGCAATCCAGCCGACCAATAATTTTTCTTTAAATGTTAAATCAGTATTAACCGTAGATAAGAAAATACTTAAAGGTCGCGTAACAAATAGCATTATCAAAATGAATACAATGATATGCCAATCAAAAATAGACAAAAGTGTTTCTGTGTTTAATGATGCAGTCAACATGATGAATATGACTGATATCAGTAAGATTGAGATATTTTCTTTAAAGTGACGCATATCACCAATCGATGATATGTGCATATTAGCAATCGTCATCCCCATGACTGTCACAGCAAGTAACCCTGTTTCATGCATAACTGTGTCACTTAGAGCAAACGCCATAATGACACTGGCAAGGACGACAGAGGACTTTAAAAACTCTGGTACATAGCCATTTTCAAACATCCAGCCAATTCCATATCCAAAAAACGCACCGATAGCCACAGCAAGTAGTGAACCGGCTAAGAAAGCTAAAACTGTCGCAAAAGTTACTGTATCCATAGTTAAAAATTTAATGAATTCAAATGCAAAAACGGCAACTAATGCTCCAAATGGATCAACTATAATTCCTTCCCACTTTAATATGGCAGCTGGTCTTGGTTTAAGTTTTGCTTGCCGTAATAAAGGTAAAATTACTGTAGGACCGGTCACAATAAAAATACCACCAATTACAAATGCTACCGCCCATGATAAACCAGCAATATAGTGTGCGGCTAATGAGCCAAATATCCACGCTAAAAACGCACCTATTGTCGTGATACGGAATATAGGTTTACCTAACCCTTTAATCTCACGAAAGTCTAAATTCAAACTACCTTCAAATAGGATGATACCTACTGCTATGGAAATCAAAGGCCCATACATACCGCCTAGGTCTTCTTGAGGATTAATCAGGCCAAGGATCGGACCAGCTAATAAACCCATCACGGACATGACGACGATCGCGGGCATACGAAAACGCCATGCTAACCATTGAGAGATGACACCAAGAGCCCCAATCAACATTAAAATAAACAATAAACTTTCCATATAATAAACCTCTCTTTCGTGATGGTCTGATTGACTCATATAAAGATGTGGTATATTTACAATATCACTTAAATTTATTCAGTCATTTTTGAATTTCATGATTGAAATTATATATTGCTTTGGGAGGGGAGTCAATGTCTGAAATTGTTTCATTACTTTTATTAATAATTATTTTCTTCTTACTTATTCTACCGGGGTTTTTCATGCTCTATAGCTATTTTGTCGACCGGAACCAAAAACGTCATTCGGTCTTAAAGAACTATCCACTAGTAGGTAGGATACGCTACTTCTTTGAAAGTATTGGTCCGGAACTTAGACAATACCTTTTTACAGAAGATAATGACGGAAAGCCTTTTTCAAGAAAAGACTATCAAAATATCGTTTTACCAGCTAAATATAAACATCGTTTAGTGGGTTTTGGATCACAACGAGATTATGATGCACCAGGGTACTACATAAAGAATGCTATGTTCCCTAAATTAGAAGAAGAGCTAGCTATTGAACAGCAACCTCATATTGAGTCCTATGCTTATAATATCGAAAAAGAATACCTCTTTTCACGTAAAGAGTATCGAAAGAAAAAAGAAATTGATCCTTATTACCTTAACGACGAGTATACAGTCGTTATTGGAGAAAGATGTAAAAATCCTTTTCATGTTAAAGGTTTAATAGGAATGTCAGGCATGAGTTACGGCGCACTCGGGAGTCATGCCATTACCGCTCTATCAAAAGGTCTTGGGCGTGCTGGTGGTACTTGGATGAATACAGGTGAAGGTGGCGTTTCCGACTATCACTTGAGTGGGAATGTCGACCTGATTATGCAGATTGGTCCAGGGTTATTTGGTGTTCGTACCAAAGATGGTGAATTTTCCTGGGAAGAACTTAAAAGAAAATCTGAAATCGAACAGGTAAAAGCGTTTGAAATCAAATTAGCTCAAGGGGCAAAAACCCGTGGCGGACACGTCGAAGCCGAAAAAGTAACGCCTGAAATAGCAAAAATTCGTAATATAGAGCCCTACCAGACTGTGGACAGTCCAAACCGTTTTAAAGAATTTAGCGATCCGTATACGATGCTTGATTTTATTGATCAGATTAGAGAAGTTTCAGGAAAGCCTGTAGGCGTAAAAATTGTAATCGGCCAACAGCGAGATGTTGAAGACTTCGCTATCGCGATGAAAGAAACTGGTAAGATTCCTGACTTCATCTCAGTTGACGGCGGCGAAGGAGGTACTGGTGCTACTTATCAAGAGCTTGCCGATAGTGTCGGACTCCCTATCAAATCAGCGATACCCATTTTAAACCAAGCATTAATTGATCAAGGTGTACGTGACCAAGTCAAAATCATTGCTTCAGGCAAATTGTTTACTCCAGATCGAATAGCGATCGCTCTTGCTTTAGGAGCAGATTTAGTTCAAGTCGCACGAGCATTCATGATAACTGTTGGGTGCATTATGGCGCAGGTATGCCATACTAACCATTGCCCAGTTGGTGTCGCGACAACAGATGATAAGTTACAAAAGGCTTTAGATATTGAAGAGAAATCGTACAGAGTTACCAATTATGTTGTATCGGTACGTGAAGGTTTATTTAACATTGCAGCTGCAGCCGGTTTAGAATCTCCAACAGAGTTTAAAGATGAGCATGTTTCTTACAAAGACTTATATGACGTCATCTACGAAAACCATTTGATGACAAACGAAAAATAGAGACATGTTTTAAACTTAGGTTATTAAGGGAATTTGAATAATGAATCCTAAATAAAGGAGAGATTCAGTAATGTCCAACCTTAATAATCACATGTCAAAAATGAGCGATGAGAAAAAGGATGAAATTCTAGAAAACTTTCAGTATTTTAAAGATTATCTAGGAAACAAAATTGAAACAGGAGAGAAACTCGGCCTAAGTGATGAAGCGTTAACAAAAGCAGCCAAAGGTGTTGGTGATTTCCTAGCTTCTCATGAAAGCCCTAGAAACCGAGAAGAATATTTACTCAAAGAATTGTGGAAGGTTTCTAATGACACCGAAAAAGAACACCTTTCCCACATCTTAGTTAAATTCGCCCAACAAACAAATTCATAACAATGTAGATGAAAATAAGTTCAGTTGTTAATATTAAAATAACAACTGAACTTTTTTCTTGGGAGTGATCATTTGAATAAAGCTAAGGCTTTCATTTTCTATTTAGTAAATGTCCTTATTGGCGTATTTTCTTACTATTTATTTTTGTTTCTATGGGTTGCTTTTAGCTGGGGTGAACCGATGAACTTACTTTCTTTAGAAGCTATCCTAACCTTAACAATAAGCAGTCTAGTGTTCTTAGGGTTTAACTACTTATTACTTAGAAAAATCAATAAGCCATCTTACTGGGGGAAAGCACTTGCTACCTCCTCAGCCACCATCATCACTATTATACTTGTTATTGCTTATCCTTTTTAACCTGGACCTCAATTTGATTGAGGTTTTTTTGTTTGGGTTAAATAGAGTTTGAAAGGAGATTAATGAAGTTGTAATCGTGATTAATGGAGTTAGCCTGGCTATTAATGGAGTGCGACCTTTTATTAATTGAGTTGTTTTCCCGATTAATGGAGTCATGTTATTTTTTACTGAAATTTAGCTAAAAAAAACCGTTAGCTGACTTAGCAGCTAACGGTTTTTCTCATATTATGATGGGTTTTTCATATAATTTTCTTCAAACTGTTCACGACGACGTTTAGCCGCTTCACTTACCTGCTCATCCGCATGGTAAGAAGAACGAACTAATGGTGCTGATTGGCAGTGTTTAAACCCTTTTTGGAAAGCAATCTTACGTAACTCCGCAAATTCACTTGGCTCGTAGTAACGTACCACGTTTAAGTGGTTACGTGTTGGCTGTAAATACTGGCCAATTGTTAAAATATCAACATTATGAGCTAGTAAATCATCCATTGCTTCAAGGATTTCTTCTTTTGTTTCGCCTAAACCAACCATGATACTTGATTTTGTCGGAACGTCAGGAGCAACTTCTTTTACGCGCTTCAATAAAGTTAATGAGCGATCGTAAGTTGCCTTCGAACGCACAGTCGGTGTTAAGCGACGAACCGTTTCGATATTGTGGTTAAAGATATCAGGTTTCGCATCCATTAACATTCTTAAGCTTTCATAGTCACCTTTCATATCTGAAGGTAAAACTTCAACCGTTGTTCCAGGGTTACGCTCGCGAACCGCTTTTACAGTTTCAGCAAACACACCTGCTCCACCGTCTTTCAAATCATCACGAGCAACAGCTGTAATTACAGCGTGACGAAGACCCATGATTTCTACTGATTCAGCTACACGCTGTGGCTCTTGCCAATCTATTTCTGTAGGCAGTCCTGTGTTAACCGCACAGAAACGACAACCACGTGTACACACTTTACCAAGTATCATGAAAGTAGCCGTTTTTCTTACTGCCCAGCATTCATGGATATTCGGGCAACGTGCTTCCTCACATACTGTATGTAAATTTTTCTCACGCATCATCTTCTTAAGGCCCGTGTAGTTTTTGTTCGTATTTAACTTAATTTTTAACCATTCAGGTTTTCTGACGTATTCATTTTTTTTCGTCATCCGTTCCACCCCTTAAAAGTTTAATTAGCCCGCTTCTTACTTGAAGACAAATTCCACTCATCTGTTACGTATTTTTCCCTCGCAAGTTCTTGCACTTCCTGCTCTTGTTCAGCCGTTAATTCATACGGCTTCAGCTCTATATCCAAGCCCTTTTCAAACCCTTTGTAAAAGGCATCTTCAACTTCTTCCAGCGATAATTTTCTCCCTAAGTAAGCTTCCATTGTAGTTGCTCTCTCTTGAAACTTTGCCTTTGCCCGCTCTCGCACTTTTTCATTAGGGTAAGCGAATAAATCAAATAACACATCATTATTCATGCTTATAGGCACTGAACCATGTTGTAAAATGACCCCTTGTTTACGAGTCTGTGCACTGCCAGCAGCTTTTTTCTCACCAATAACTAACTCATACCAAGATGGTTCATCAAAACAAACTGCAGAGCCTGTTTGTTGTAATTTCCCTTCAGGTACGGCTAAATCTGCATCGATTCCTAGATTACGATAACCTTCTAATAATCCTTTCGTAATCACTCGATAAGCTTCTGTTACCGTTTTAGGCATTTTGGAGTGATCCTCTGAAACGACGACACTGTAAGTCAATTCATGGTCATGTAAAACCGCACGACCACCCGTTAGTCGACGAACAAAATCAAAACCATGCTGATTAACGTTCTCTATATGTATCTTTCCATCGACTTTTTGAAAATATCCTACTGACATTGCCGCAGGTTCCCAAGTATAAAAGCGTAATACTGGTGGGATTTCCCCTTTGCTGTGCCAATTTAACAAGCATTCATCAAATGCCATATTATAAGCCGCATCATGTGTACCCGTGTTTATAAAATACCAAGTTTCTTTTGTCATGTTGATACACTCACTTTTTATTTCACAGAAATTTTTTCTAACAATATCATCTTAACAAGTCATAAGCAAAAAATACACTGATACATATATTTTTTACTCTATTAAAAATATTTTTTCTATACCAATTCTATTAATGAATGTTTGCGCATAGATATAAAGTAATTAATTAATTGACGAGGTGATTTTTTGAAAGTATTAGTTACAGGTGGTTATGGGTTTATTGGTTCCTATGTCGCTGAAACTTTCTATAATCATGGTCATGATGTTCATATTATGGACAACCTTTCGACCGGTGATAAAAATAATGTGAAATTCAAACATCAATTTCATAATATGAGTATCGAAAGCCCTTCATGTGATCATGTATTTAGAGAGGAACAATTTGATGTGGTTATTCACTTAGCGGCCCAGGTCAATGTTAGCGAGTCCATTGATCACCCACAAATGGATGCTAAAACTAACGTATTCGGTTTAGCTAACATTTTAGGTTTAGCCAAAAAATATCATGTAAAAAAAGTGGTCTTTGCTTCAACAGCAGCTGTTTATGGGGACAATCAAAACCTGCCAATTAATGAACTGGAAATTTGCAACCCGCTTTCTCCTTATGGCATTAACAAATACATCGGCGAAATTTATTGTCAGAAGTGGACTGAATTATTTAATCTGGACACTTTATGTTTAAGGTTTTCTAATGTTTATGGACCTAAACAAAGCAATATAGGTGAAGGTGGTGTGATTTCAGTCTTCATCAGAAAAATTTTACAGCGCGAGAGGTTACCAGTATTCGGTGATGGTGAACAAACAAGAGATTTTATCTTCGTGCAAGATGTAGCAGATGCCTTATACCTCGGCGTCCAATATGACTTATCTGGTGTGTATAACTTGTCTAATAATACGAGACACAGCATTAATGATCTGATTTATGAGCTAGACCGCATAAGTCTAATCAAAGGTGTCGACCATTATGAGTCCAGGCCAGGTGATATTAATCATTCACAATTAGATAACACTCAGTTAAGACAAGCTCTCCATTGGAAACCTGAGCGCGACCTTCGCTTTGGACTTAAATTGACATTTCAATGGTTTCATCAATATGGAGACTCGTTAGAACTCATAGGACGTTCAAATAAAATATCATGAGGAAGCCTCATCTATAAGTTTAAAAGTACTTCCGCTCTATGTGGGAGTACTTTTTTATTACGAACTTTCAACAGCTTATTTCTAATTTTTAAGAAAAACTCTAGCTTAGAGGCACTAAAAAACAAACAAGCCTAGGATCGACTTGTTTGTCTATTCCTCTTGAATATGTTCTTTCACTACTCCACGTATTCTCTCAACTTCTTCATCAGTCAAAACGTAATACCATACCTGGTCAATGATTTCGCCAGAACCTTCGATGTGTTCAGTTGCGATTTCTTTCCTGGCCCCTCTATAACTTAAATAAAGTTCCTTCATTTGACTTAGCTGCATATTGGTTTTGACATTATCCTCGATCACGGACAAAACCTCATTAATTCTTGTAAATGATTCAAATGATACAACCTTCCCAATCATCGCTTTGATGACTTCTCTTTGCCGGCTTGTTCTTCCAAAGTCACCATTCGGATCAACATCACGCATTCGAGTAAACTCTAGCGCCTCTTCCCCATTTAAATGTAATGTTCCTTTAGGAAATTCAAAGCCACCATAACTGAATTCAAACGTATTAGTTACTGTCACTCCTCCTACCGCATCGACTCCATCTTCAAAACCTTCCATATTGATTTTAAAATAAAAGTGTATAGGAACATCCAGAAAGTTCTCAACAGTTTTTATGGTCAACTCTTCTTGACCGAATGCATAAGAATGATTAATTTTATCCATTCCGTAACCCGGAATTTCTACATAGGTATCACGCGGAATACTAAACATTAAGATTTGGTTAGACTTTGGATTAACAGATGCAAAGATCATTGAATCTGTACGGCTGACAGACTCTCCATCCCGCTCATCGCCACCGAGTAATAGGACATTAATGACCTCTTGATCTGCTAATAAACGATTGACATTACTTTTGTTTAGCTCAGAATCTTCTAATGGCTTGTACATCGTAGCGACTACCGTTTCGACTTGCTTATATAAATAGAAAGAATATGAGAGAAAGATTAAGAGTGAAACGATTAGCACTAATAGAATCACCCATAACCAAACCTTCTTCTTTTTATGCTTTGCATGACGTGGTGGATAAGGAGACATGTTAAACCTCCGCTTCATCGTATTATTTAACCTACCTGCATCAACCACGAAGTCAACTTTCTTTTACATTTAATTTTTCAAGAACTTCAATAAGTTCTTTTTCCCATTTTGTGGTGTTAGATCTCACATAAATTTTACCGAGTATATAAATCACCCCGAGCAAGGCCGTAAAATAAAATTGGTTTTGAAACACCCACACATCTATAATTAGAGAAATGTAAAACCCATCAATTGTTAAAATGGATTTAATGAATTTATTTAATCGGCCTTTATGATTGATGAGCTTTGCCCCACATGCCTTATCAGATTTTTTGTGAATAGAAAACTCGTAATTTAGCGTCTGTTTATGAACTGCTTGTCTAATAAATAAAGCTTCAACGTCTTTTTGAGATACATCTAACGGTGACAGCTCACTAAAGATGGCTATACCTATAAATAAAGGTAGGTAAAAAATGTCATCACTTATCTCGTACGTTGCAAAACCAACCACTAAGAAAAAGATAGGTCCTGTAATATTGTGAACCAGCCGATCCAGGTAAACGCCTTGAATGGAGGTGGTTCGTTTAAATCTTGCAATATTGCCATCCACGCCATCCAATACGTAAATAAAAACAGATAAAAAGAAAACCAATATAAGTAAGGTCAAATTAGCGTTAAGGATTGCATAATATAACACCCCAGAAGCCATAAGACTTAAAGGCAGCATTAAAACAGTGATCGTATTAGCTGATACAGAAGGAAAAGCATTGAGTAATACCCAAGTAACGATTAAGCCCATTCGCCTCTGAAGAGCTGAATAATACGAATATGGTGGATCTTTTTTTAGACTCTTTTTCACTTCACTAATTTTCAAACCTATTAGCTCCCTTATACCGTTATTGCAGCTGTTTCCAAAATCTGATTGTGTAACTTCCTAGCTTTTCTCATAACCAAAAATAAAACGATACTGTAACTTATACATTTGGCACACGAACCAATGACAACAGCAAAAGCTGCTCCATATAAACCAAATGATGGGATTAATAATAAGCAGCTACTTAAACTTACTACCAACCAACCTAAAGCTAAATAAGGTTGTATTTTAAAACTCCTGGTTGAATTTAGTGCGGCATCTAAAAATTTCGTTGGATAACTAAACAGACCAGCAAGCATAATGATCAAAAATAAACCTGAATAGTCTGCGTATGAAGCTGTATAAATCACTGTTAACAGGAAACTGCCTAACATATAGGCAACCAATGCCCCTACTATTCCTATGAATAACCCAACAAGTAATAAACCAAAAAGTAGTTTCCGAAATGCTTTCATATCTTTCCGTTCAAACAGGTTGGCTAATCTAGGTGTAGCAGGTTGCCTGATTGAATCTACTAAACGATTTCCTGCATACAAAATATAGGCAATGGCTGCAAAGTAACCTAATTCTTCTTTCCCTAGAAAATGTTCAACCATATAGTTTGGTATATTTGTGTTAATTGAACTAAGTAACGCCATTGTCCCTAAAGAAAGGGTGAGTTGTATCAGTCCTCTTACAGTTTTAAAATGAAATTTAGGTGAAATAGAAACATATTTTCTAGTAATGAAACAATCATACAAAATAAGTAGGAGCGCCCAAATTAACACCTGTCCCATCACAGCCACAATTAAACTTTCAGTCAATATTAACAGTGACGCAAAAGTGAGAACTGTAATTATTCCTTTTAACATATCCGAAATAGCTATTAAGTCCATTCGTTCCTGCTTTTGTAACTGGCCGTGGAAAATGTCACTAAGCGATTCAAACACTTTCGCTATACCAATCAGCAACACAATCATCATTGTCTGAAAGGAATATCCAAATATCACGATGGATAAGATAATGGCAACGATCGCAAACAACATACATACAATTCTCGTTCCTAAATAATAACTAAAATCAACACTCGATTTAGCATCTGTCACAAGCGCGATCCTTAGCTTCATTTCAGAAAACATTATAATGGGTGCTGATATAGCGAGGCCTAAGGCATACTGCCCGACCATTTCTGCTGTGCCTACTTTGGCAATAACGACTAAAATTAACCATTGCGCCAATGAGTAAACAATGCTCCCGCTCAAGGTCCAAGTTACATTCTTTTTAAGCGTCAATCTTTTTATTTCCACAGGTTATTCCTCATTTTCCAAGAGAGTAATTATGGTGTTTAATAAGCTTTGCTCGATTATATTCCGGCCTGTTTCTCATTTTCCATTTAAACAAGAAAACAACCGCCTTACCTATGAGGGAATGGGCGTATATTTTTTTATCAACATCTATCTCAATTCCCCCAAATTCTTTTTTAAATCGATTTAGATTTAGCTCATCGTCTGTGCTCGGATCAACAAATAAGCCACAAAAGTCATACCACTTATGACCTTTTTCTTTAAACATTTTGATGTCTTCCCAATGAAGGTAACGATTAGCTCGACCGATCAATGACCTGATTTGTGAATTATCAAAACGTGCAGATGCCGAGTGAATCATTGAGCAATATTCTTTAGTTCTTAAATAAGCGTGATAACATAACGTCTTTTCATCCTCATCTTTAACATAAGTGATGGTTAAAGCGTCTTTGTCTCTAAGACCTTGTAGTTTTCCTTTAATACATTTAGGAATGTTTTTGTTTTTGGCAAATTGATTAAAAAACTCAACAAATTCATCTATTTGTTGATTGGTTGGTGAAAAAATTGCACAAAATTGAACATTATCTCTTTTTGCTGCTCGGTTAATTTTGTAGCGAGCATTTTTCCGAATTTCTGAAAAAATGTCTTCTTCAGATTTATTCAAGTCAATAACCAATGTTCTTCCATAACTGTGTAGTGATTCATCGGTGCTAGAATGTAGTTGAGTGCCTGGAAACAGATTCTTCATAGAAATCTGCACATCAACGTCTTCTAGCTTTTCTTTACTTGTCGTTCCATAATAATCAGCCATCTTTACCAAGCCACGCTTATATTTTGTTTTTAACATTGTGATATCACCTTCAATCTTCCTTAATAGTAATAAGCCTCTTTCGGAACTTTCGGCCCATTAAATACTGCTCCAATTAAATGAGCATCCGCGTTTTTTAATTGATCACGCGCACGTTCTACTTGACTTAATTCATTTTTCTTATGACGAACAACAAGTAGTGCGCCATCACATTTATTGGCAACGATTGTAGCATCTGTAACAACCAGGATTGGTGGCGTATCAAAAATAACAATATCGTACATCTCTTTAACTGTTTCTATAAATTCCGTCATTTGAGGGGAACTTAACATCTCAGATGGGTTAGGAGGAATCAGGCCGCTGGTGATTATATCTACACTTGTGAGATAAGAAGTTGTGATGATATCTTCTACTTTCATTTCTCCTAATAGATGGTGACTTAATCCATAATTATTTGGTACATCGAATGTTTGATGAATAGAAGGTTTTCGTAAGTCGGTATCAACTAAAAGCACTTCCTTCCCTTCTTGACGAAATACAATAGCTAAGTTTGATGCCGTCATGGTTTTTCCATCTCCCGAACTAGGTGATGATACAGCTAAAGTTTTTAGATTTTTATTTACAGAAAAGAAATTTAAGTTTGATCGAATAGCACGGAACTGTTCTGAACCTTGTTTGTTCTTTCGATCAATGGCAATAAGCTGGCTACCCGAGTCCTTCTTCTTACGTGTCAAAAGCTCCATCTCCTCTCTGTAGATGTTCTATATTTTTCTGTTTTGCTTTTTTCTTCTTCTTTTTCTTACGGTTAGGATCATTCTCAAACTTTGATACAGTGCCTAATACTGGGACCCCGCATTGTTCAATATCCCGCTCTGTCTTCACTTTTGTATTTAGAAATTCCATCATGATGGCTAAGCCGACTCCTGTTGCTAATCCGATCATGCCAGCTACAATCATGTTTATGAGCGGCCTAGGTTTAACAGGTTCCCTAGAGATATTGGCTTTAGATAAGATGTGTACGTTATCTACACTTAGAATAGTAGGTATGGCTGTTTTAAACTCATTAACGACGGTGTTGGCTAAAGTCACAGCAGCTTCAGGTTGCTCACTTAATGCTGACACGGTCACTACTCTGGAGTTTTCCGAACTTCTCACTTCTACTTGTTTCGTTAGTTGGTCTGGCGTAGTATCCAAATTTAAATTAGCGATCACCTTTTCTAAAATTAAAGGACTTTTAATAATCTCTTTATACGTATTCATGAGTTGCTCATTTGAATTAAGGTCGTTTAATGTATATGGAATCTCTTCTACCTGCTTTTGTACTACAATAAATTGTGACGATGACTGATATTGAGGTACTAAAACATAATAACTTAGTACAGCGGCTGCAGAAACAGCAATCAGCGTTAAGAGAAAGATTAAAATGAAACGCTTTTTTATTGTTTGGAAAATTTCTTGAATTGAAATTGTTTCTTTCATTTCTCACCCTCCTATCAAGGTCCCTTTGCGACTAGTGGCTTTTGGTCATTTTTTATGATGAAAAAGATAATCGTTATAAAAATCCAAATAAATCTTAAGTTTTCTATATTAATAGTTAGTGCTTGAATTGCTATTGCAACAAAACCGAGCAAAGCGTAAAAATATAATTTCTCCCCCGTACTGACTAAACCAATGGCCAGAACACTAATTAAAAATAACGGAAACCACATGAAAGCTATAAAGCCTAGCAATCCTGTTTCGGACAAAAATGATAAATACGTATTATGCGGTATATGTGAGATGGTATAACCAAACATCTCATGTGAGTAAGTCGAGAATTGGCCAATGCCTGCTCCAATGATTGGATTAGCTTCCCATACTTTGATTGCAGATTGCCACAAAAATAACCGATAAGACGTACCTTCCTCTTGAACACTTATTCCTGACACTCTTTCAAAAGCAAAGCTTAATACATCCGAAGATGAGTCGATCCAAAGAATGATCGTTGAACAGAGAACAGTCATGATTAAAAACAAAAACAATTCTTTTACTCTCCCAGCTATAAAACTGAGAAATATCACTAACATTAGACCTAAAGAGATACCTAAAATACCACCTCTAGATGCTGTTACTAAAATTGCGATTAAAACAATTACCATACTCAAACTAATACTCGTCTTTTTATTAGAAAAAAGATTTAATAGAGCAATGATCGTAAAGGAGACGATTAAATATAAAGCGGCTAAATTCGGATCTTTAAACGTACCTTGTGCTCGGCCGTCTAATGTCAGTCCGTAATCATTTCCATTACTATAAAGAAAAACACTTCCTATACATATAAGTGAAATGATGACCGCAACATACTTCCACCACTTCAAAATAGTGTTCAATATCTCACCCTTATATTTCTCTAGGTAAACTAAGAAGATTGTAATATAAACAAAATTGACTGATAGTTTTAAAATGGCTGAGACACCATATGGGAAATCAATAGTTGTATTCGTAATGTAGTTAAGCATACTCAAAATACAAAAATAGATAAGTAATAGCATATACACCAAGATTAGGTGATACTTATTTATAACAACGGCCAGAATCTTTCGATTATCATGATCTATTAGAAACCATAGGAGCACGATCATCATAAACAAATCAGCTAAAGAAACATTCAATTGAACAATCAAATTGATATAAAACATAAATGGAATAAAAAATACTAATAATCTAATAACTCCAAAATCAATAGCTTTCCTTGTTAACATCATGACTTACACCACGTTTATAATTAGATTCAGTTAGTGCATAGTTACTAATATCTGACATTGAACAGCTTTCAAACCCATACTTCGCATTTAATTCGTTATAATGTGAGATTATTTTGCTCAATAATTTCATGTTTTGATTAATTTGGGTCCCAAAGTTATGAGGATGCCACCATAGATGATAGATTTGACCCGTTTTAGCTGCTTTGGTCATTCCTTTTTTGATGCGCCTTATTTTTAATGGTTCCAGCCATTTTAGTTTCCTTGAAAATGGCCTTAAAAATTGACTAGCAGGTACATTAACCATTGAAAACCCATCGATTAAGCTTTCCCATGAATAGATGTGTGAGCCTGTTAGGTTGATATAGGTATCCACCAACCTGAGAAGTCTCTTAAAAATATGATCCTTTTTTGTAGTTACATCATATAACCAACAGTCCTGGTTTCCACGGTAAGCTTGTATCCCATTCGCTTCACATATTGATAGATGTGAAGGATCTATCTGGTTTCTTGGAAAAACAATAGATTTAAACAATACACCGTTTTGCTCACCTACATATAAAGCTTTCTGGAGATCTACTTCAAAAGCACGTGACGTTGCACCTTCAGCGAGACAATAGTAATGACTAAACGTATGTGTGGCGATTTCTTGATTGTCGTGACGTTTAATTAATTCAATCAGCTCAGAACCATAGTGAAGCCGGTCATCATCTTCGTTAAAACCTACGTTTTCTAAATGAGCATAGGATGATAATTTTTCATTCTCATACGCTGGCTGCTCGACAGGAAGAGCTTTTAAGAGATCTTTTTTATTCGAGAAAAATAGAAAACCTACCGTCGCCCATGTTGCGTGAATATTATGTTTTGAGAAAAGTTCCAGAACCATTGGAATAACGGCTCTAACCCCTAATAAATTGTTTATATATTGTTCAACTGGTAGACAATCATGGACACCCCAATTCAATTCAAAATCAAGCGATATGACGAACTTTCCATTATTCATAAGTCACCTCAAACCATTCATAGTACACTTTTAATTTTTTTATTGTTTTTAAGAACATTTAACTCATTTTCGACAGGAGGCTTAAACGACTGGTAGATGTTTTGTAATTCTCCTAAAATTAAATTCAAATCATATTCTTTTAAGATTTTCTCTCGTCCTTGTTTACCTAAATATTTTCTTAGATTTTCATCTTGCATTAATTGAAGACAAGAAAGTTCAATATCATCTGGAGATTCAAGCGGGATTAAATACCCTTGTTCACAATCGGTAACTAAATCCCGATTTCCCCTTATATCTGTTGCTACGACTGGTATTTCCATCGACATCATTTCCATTAAGGATTTCGGAAGACCCTCACGTAACGAAACAAGCAATCCAATATCCGTAATACTTAACACTTCATGAATATTATGCAGAAACCCCGTACATCGCACATGCTCGTCCAAATTTCTTTTACTTATTTCAGCTTTTATTTCATCTCTACCTGGACCTTCACCCACCAGCAAAATGACAAATTCCTTAGTTAAACTTTTCATTTTTTCTGCAGCTAGAATAATATCCTTCTGCCGCTTATTATCGGTGAATTCTGCAACATGCGTTATGACTTGATACTGTTCTGGGATACCCATCGATTGTTTTATTTTTGTCTTATCATCCTCTGAAAAATGTTCAGGATTAAAATAAGATGCATCTACTCCTACACCTTTAATGTGGTTAATTTTTTCATCCGGAAATATTGATGTAGCTTGTGTTCGGTCATCTTCATTAATGACGATGAGTTGAGATGTTTTTTTAGCTGCAAATTTTTCAGCTAAATAATAAATACGGTTGTTAATTTTTGAGCCATTTTCGTGAAAATGAAACCCATGTGCGGTATAAATTAAAGCTTGTCCTTTTGGTGTAATCATTCGAGTTAAAAAAGAAGCAATCGGTGTATGGACATGAATCAAATCAAAGTCTTGCTTTTTTATTAGATTTCTTAAGGATTTATAAGCTTTCATATTTTTTACTGGATTAAGGTTTCGAGTAAAAGGTATGTGATGGATGGGAATATCGGGCAGCTGTTCTTTCAATTGATGGATATAGGTATCCGTTTTTGGTACAGCAAGCGACACTTCATACCCCAGTTTCGTAAGCAACTTAATATGTGGAACAAAAAACATCAGAACCATTCGATCAGTATTGGAAACTATTAAACACCTCATAAATTCTCTCCCCTAATCTTTTATGCACTGCTTTTGCTTTATGCCTATCTATCTTTTTATTATTGTTATTCATAGTTTATTAATAGGGTTGAAGATTATGACTATAAAAATATGTAATTGGTCATTTTTACAGGACGGAGGGTCTTTATCATTTTATGTTTTTATCGAAGTGATAGTTTTGAAGGAATTTACTAGATGAGTTGCAGGAAAGTTAAATAAAAAAAGACCTTACCTCTTAAAAAGAGGCAGGTCTTTCGACTATTATTCAGCAGCCTGATCTAACTGTTTTCTCAGTTCTGCTAATTCTTCTTCATATCGTGATAATGTTTTTTCGAGCATTGTGACGTTACCGCCATTTGCTTCTAATTTATCTAAATCTCCTTGGATACGAATATAATCCATTTTCACTTCATCTATTCGAGCTTGTACATCTGCTTTTTTCAAAATTAAAACTCCTTTCTTCTTCACATTTTAAGAAAAATTAGAACGATTTACAATAAGTAAAACTTTAGTCAAAAAATAAAGGCCAGGTATATTCTACCCAACCTTACTGATGAAATATAAAGTTTTTCATAATCAATTGTTGTTTCTTTAATCGCCCATTTAGTTCGAATTCAATTTCAAATTGATCGAGATTGAATTGATAGGTTGGGTTAAGCAGGTCAATTTCAAATACCAGCATGATATCATTAGATTTTAGTTGATAGTTTTCAGCTTTTTTATATTTACTAATCAACTGCATATGATCCGCTTTGTTATAGATTACTCCAGTTGTAAGGCTTTCATCTACATATGTATTAATACGTATTTCTGGATGATTTTCTGTTAAAAGTTGTCCATCATCAGTATAAATATTTACATTTTTAATTACTGGAGAATCTTCACCAGTCCATTTCAACCATTTACCCAAGTAAATTTCCTCATGTTCTTCGAATAAATCATGTTGAACTCCAGAATGGCTCATGCTGATAAATTGACCACTGCTTCCATTCGCTTCGACAACTAGATAGCTCGCCAAGCCAATGATGACTATGAATAAACCGAGAATCCATCGATTTAGCTTTTTCATCTAAAGGCTCACTCCTATAGAACTTATGATATGGTATATTACTCCTATAATTCTATTTCGACATGGCGAGCTAGATTCCTTTAAAAAATTTATATTTTCGTCATAGTTATAATTCCTTACCTTTTAAATAAGAAAACAATACAAAACTAGCTGTACGACTCGTCATGTTTCTTATATCAACAGTCGGATCAATTTCCACGATATCCATTGCCCTTACCTTCTCATGTTGTGCTGCTTGTTCCACTGCTTCTAAAAGTGTCCAGCTACCCATACCGCCTGGTCCAATGGCTGGGCACCCAGGAGCGTGGGCCTGATCGAGCACATCCATATCTACGGACAGGTATATAAGATCGACTTTATTTGTTAAGTAAGCAATAGATTCTTGAATAATTTGATGAATGTCGCCACGCATGACATCTTGCATCGTGTAAACTTTCACACCTTGTTCTTCAGCATAATCTGCATAGGCTTTAGCATTGGTAAAGTCTCGAATACCGATCTGAACGATATGCTCACCTTTAAGAACATCATTCTCGATAGACCTGCGAAAAGGTGTGCCATTAGTGGGACCACCATCTTCCAAGTTTCTAAGGTCATGGTGGGCATCGAATTGAATAACCCCTACTGTTTTCCCTTGTTCATGGTGAGCTTTTATAGCAGGAAAACTAACTGAATGATCCCCACCAAACATGATAAAGTTTTCTACCTCGTGATTTGATAAAATATCTGATACCGATTGATAGATGCGATCCTGAGATTCAACCACATCCGTCGGTTGCATTAAAACATCACCGAAATCTACAATACTAAGGTCGCGAAAGTCATGGTTAGAATGATTCGAGTACGATGAATAACTCGCCATTGCCTGACGAATAGTACCCGGAGCGAATGATGCTCCAGAATGACTAATCGATGGCTTAGAAAGTGGTGACCCAACTAAACCATATTTGATTGGGCCATTATGACCTTCTTTAGCGACTAATAATTCATTCATTTTTTTCGTATGACGATCGACGAACTTTGCTTGTCCAGCTGGTCTTAAAAACTTAGACAAGTAAATCACCTCGTTCGAAAAGCTTTTGACCTGCTTTAAAGACTGTATTCACATGATTAACGCCATAGTGATAAGGAATGTATAGGTAGTTTGTAGCGTCCCAAACCACAACATCAGCTTTACGTCCAACTTTAATTTGACCCGCTTCATCCCCACGATTAATAGCATGTGCAGCATTGACCGTAACCGCATGCCAAATCTCCTCAGGTGTCATTTTCATTTTGAGTGCTGCAAGTGACATAATCAGCTGAATGTTTTCTGTCACACTACTACCTGGGTTAAAGTCAGTTGAAATTGCGATTGCTGCGCCTTCTTCAATCATTTTTCTAGCACGAGCAAATTCCCCTTTGCCTAAGTAAAAGATTGTTCCTGGAAGAAGTACACCAATGGTATCTGACTCAGCTAACTGTTTAATACCTTCATCAGTGGAAACAGCTAAGTGATCACCTGTAGTCGCACCAAGCTCAACCGCAAGCTGCGTGCCTCCTAATGGATCAATTTCATCGGCATGCATTTTTAAATCAAAGCCTTTATCTTTGGCTTTTTGTAAATAACGACGGGATTGCTCAATGGTAAATACGCCTGTTTCAGTAAAAATATCTACGAACTCTGCTAAATCTTCTTCTTTTATTTGATCAAATAAAGATGCCATCTCATCTAATAATGCTTCAGGGTTTTCTTTATATTCTTCTGTAATCGCATGTGCTCCTAAGAACGTAGACACTAAATCAAGTGGATGGTTTTCTCCGGCTTTTTTAGCCACTCGTAGCTGTTTTAATTCTGTTTCTTTGTCCATGCCATAACCACTTTTTGCTTCCATCGTTGTAATACCATATGAAGCCATGCGATTTAAATGAAACATCGCTTTTTCATAAAGTTCTTCTTCTGAAGCTTTACGAGTCGAACGGACAGTTGATAAAATTCCTCCGCCCTGTTTTAATATCTCTAAGTAAGGAACACCTTGTTGTTTTAAGGCCATTTCGTGCTCGCGAGAACCACCAAACACGAGATGTGTATGGGGCTCAACAAGGCCTGGTGTCACAAGTTTCCCCTGACAGTCAATTTTTTCGTCAGCTTGAGTATCTGCTAATTCATCACTTGGTCCAATTTTCTCTACCTTCCCGTCTTTCATCAACACTGCGTAATTTTCTTTCACATCAAGGTTCCCCATATCTTTTCCGCGAACAGGTCCTTCATATTGATCCATCGTGAGTAATTGCCCTATGTTATAAAGTAAAGTTGATTGTGTCATCGGTATCCTCCTAAGTTGATTTTTTTAATGATAATGACGAATTGAGAGTGGCACTGCGCCAACACGGGTGGTTGACTCGCCACTTGGGAAGTGTTCTCACTCGCCGTTTTGGGGTCAGTCACTCGCCAGGACAGCTACTTCGACTCGCCACTTTTTCTCAATAACTCGCAAAATTAATTTAGTATTGATTAATCTTGATTCAACATCGGGATTTGTACGCCTTTTTCACGAGCCGTTGTTTCAGCTAATTCATAGCCTGCATCAACATGACGCGCCACACCCATGCCTGGGTCAGATGTCAGAACGCGTTCTAAACGCTCAGCTGCATCCTCAGTTCCATCTGCTACGATAACCATACCGGCGTGTAGTGAGTAGCCCATACCTACACCACCACCGTGGTGAACAGATACCCAGCTGGCACCGTTCACTGAATTAATCAACGCATTTAAAATTGGCCAGTCTGCCACTGCATCACTTCCGTCCTTCATCGATTCTGTTTCACGGTTTGGTGAAGCAACAGATCCAGCATCTAAGTGATCACGGCCAATAACAACCGGTGCTGAAATTTCTCCGTTAGCCACCATCTCATTAATGATTTTTCCAAAGCGTGCTCGCTCTCCATATCCTAACCAGCAAATACGAGATGGCAGTCCTTGAAAGGCCACTTTTTCACGTGCCATGCGAATCCATTTACACAAGTGTTCGTTGTAAGCAAATTCTTTTAGCAACACTTCGTCGATTTTGTAAATGTCTTCAGGGTCTCCAGATAGTGCTGCCCAGCGGAAAGGTCCTTTACCTTCACAGAACTGCGGGCGAATAAATGCTGGAACGAATCCAGGAAAATCAAAAGCATTTTCCAATCCTTCATTATAAGCTTCTTGGCGGATGTTGTTTCCATAATCAAACGTTACAGCTCCTGCTTTCTGTAAATCGAGCATCGCCTGTACGTGAGCTTTAATACTAGAACGTGAGTCTTTAAGGTACTCATCTGGATTTGACTGGCGCATCTCTGCCCCTTTTTCCATTGAGTAACCCACTGGCAAGTAACCGTTTAATGGGTCGTGAGCCGATGTTTGATCAGTAACTAAATCAGGCGTTTCACCACGCTCAACTAATTCAGGTAAAATTTCTGCAGCGTTTCCAAGCAGACCGATGGATAATGGCTTTCCTGAAGCTTTAGCCTCATTAGCCATCTCTAAAGCCTCGTCTAATGACGTAGCCATTTTATCTAAATAGCGATGTTCAATACGACGTTTAATTCGTGTTTCATCAACCTCAATCGCAATCACGACACCATCATTCATCGTAACTGCCAATGGTTGGGCACCACCCATTCCACCAAGACCCGCTGTCACAGTTAGCGTACCTTGAAGCGAACCACCAAAATGTTGACGAGCCGCTTCAGCAAATGTTTCATATGTTCCTTGTAATATCCCTTGAGTTCCAATATAAATCCAGCTACCCGCCGTCATCTGCCCATACATCATAAGGCCTTTTTTCTCAAGCTCACGGAAATGATCCCAGTTCGCCCAAGCCGGAACCAGATTTGAATTCGCTAAAAGAACTCTTGGCGCATCTTTGTGTGACTTAAACACTGCAACAGGTTTACCTGATTGCACAAGCATCGTTTCATCTTCTTCTAATAATTTCAATGTATTTACAATCGCTTCGTAGCTCTCCCAGTTACGGGCTGCTTTCCCAATACCTCCATAAACCACTAGTTCATCCGGATTTTCAGCAACCTCGGGATCCAGGTTATTCATCAGCATTCGTAAAGCTGCTTCTTGAACCCACCCTTTTGTATTTAGTTCTGTACCTCTTGGTGCACGGATTGTTTTTACTTCTTTAGACATACATGGTTCCTCCCTTTTTAGTTAAAAATATATGTGAAAATATTAAACTTTAATCCATTCCTGCACGTTCTCAATGTCCTTCGAAAATGCTCTGTCCTTCTTAATACTTGGACAAACTGACCTTACTTCGTGATACAGTTTAGATGTTGCATCAGCCATTAAATCTGTTCCACGCAGTTCGGCCGCTTGCATCGCACAAATAAGCTCGATAGAGATCACACGTCTCACATTTTCTATAATTTGCGAAGCATGGCGAGCCCCAATGGTCCCCATGCTTACGTGATCCTCCTGGTTTGCTGATGAAGGTATAGAATCAACACTCGCTGGGTGAGCTAAGGTTTTATTTTCTGAAACAAGTGAGGCAGCAGTATATTGCATGATCATGGCACCCGATTGCAAACCAGGTTCGGGACTTAAAAATGGTGGTAAATCATTAAGCTGTGGATTTACGAGTCGCTCGATGCGGCGCTCTGACATGTTTGCCACTTCAGCCATACCAATCTTGAGTAAGTCCATCGCAATGGCTATAGGCTGACCATGAAAATTCCCACCCGATAACACTTTTCCTTCATCTGAAAAAATCAGTGGGTTATCTGTAGCTGCATTAATTTCTGTTTCTAATTTTTCTTTTACGTATTTTAATGTCTGCCATGACGCCCCAAGGACTTGTGGGATACAACGCAGGGAATAAGCATCCTGGACTCTTTTTTCTCCTTGCTTAGTGACAAGCTTACTATCTTGTAAGTAGCCTCTTATACGTTCTGCAACTTCTCGTTGTTCTATATGTCCTCTTGCATTATGGATCAAATCGTCAAAAGCACATATGATTCCTTGCAGCCCTTCCATGGTCATCGCTGCAATTTTTTCTGAATAAGTTAAAACTTGTTCTGCTTCTATGTATGCCAGGACACCCACTGCAGTCATCGCCTGTGTACCGTTAATCAGAGCAAGCCCTTCCTTAGCTTTTAACTGAATAGGTTCTATTTTTGCCTGATTTAAAGCCTCAGCAGAAGGCATTTTTTCACCTTTATAGAACACTTCTCCTTCACCTAATAAAACTAAGGCGAGGTGAGCTAATGGCGCTAAATCCCCACTTGCTCCTAGAGAACCTTGTTGTGGGATTACTGGATGTATACGGTGGTTTAATAAATCAATCAGCCTCTCTACAATAACTGGACGCACGCCGGAGAAACCTTTTAATAAAGCATTTGCTCTTAATAAAATCATTGCACGACTAACAGATTCTGAGAATGGCTCACCAACCCCACAAGCGTGCGATAAAATTAAGTTATATTGAAGTTCATCAAGATCTTCTGCTTCAATTTCTACATCACTAAACTTTCCAAAGCCAGTATTAATACCATATATGATTTGGTGGTCATCTAAATATTCTTCTACAGTTGCTCGGCTTTTTTTAACGTCATTTAGACTTTCTTCTGATATGGAAACGTTTTCAAAATTATATACAACACGTTTGATTTTTTCTAAATTAAGGTCTAAGCCATTCAATTCCATCATGCCACTCCCTTTATAAGAATATTTTATCTCTCTATAAGAAAAATTCGAATTGCTATGAGAACTTTCATTTATGCTACGAGAACTTTACTTGCCCCTATGAGAAATTATTGATTTTCTATGAGAACTTTTTATCTTTCTATAAGAAGAATTTACCTTGCTATGAGAAATTACTGTTTTTTCTTTGAAGACAAAAAAAGGGGCCAATCCTCAGTCTACGTCTGAGAATCAGCCCCCTCACCACTAATAACTCTGGGCGATTTTATTATATGTGATTAATGCCTAATCCCGTAGTTTCATGCTCCAATCCACGTATCGGAGCGCCGATTGTTCCGTACAATGCGACGGCAATCCATTCACCTTCTGCTTCATTTTCATACGGACGACCTCGTACAACGCTGAAACGTAAGCCAACCGTACGCATGACATCTCCAAGCAGAACCTGCCCGCGAGTCACGCCTTCTAAAGCTTCGAGAATTGCATGATAGAGTGCATGCATTTCCCGATAAAGGGTTTCATCAATAATTTCATTTCGTTTCGCTGCTGTCTCAATCGCCGAGACAACTTTTTGCATATCCATTGAACCTGTTTTACCTGTACAAAAAGAATAATCAGACTCAATGACTCGAGTTTTGGTATCTTCTATCTCATGACTATTGGCTAGCACTAACTGTAGTGCGGACTTACCAATCCCCGATTGTATTGTTTTATTCATGTAGTAACACCAACAATTTCCTTCATAATTAAATTGTAAATCTTACTTGACCAATTGTCAATTACGCTTTTTGATTTGTTGTTGGATCCCAAGGAAAACTTGCTCCAAAACGTTCAGCCAATTCTTTTGACTCTTTCCTGCGATTACGACGATACTCTGCACGTTTAGCGGCACCAGCATGTAGCCATTTTTCCTCTTCCGATTCAGGAAGCACAGGCGGGACCTCTGTTGGTTTACCTTCTTCATCTAAAGCAACCATTGTTAAAAACGCCGTTGTACATACTTGCCTTTCACCTGTAATTAAGTTTTCCGTAATTGCTTTAACGAAAATCTCCATTGACGTTCTGTGTGTATACGTGACATAGGCTTCTAAGCAGATCGTATTACCTTCTTTAACTGGATTCAAAAAGTCAACCGAATCAGTTGATGCAGTAACAACTGGCATACGAGCATGTCGAGTGGCTGCAATCGCAGCTACATCATCAACATAAGCCATTAATTTACCCCCGAATAAAGTTCCGTGACTGTTGGTATCTGGGGGTAAGACGTGTGAATTTTTTACAGTTAATGAATTGATACAAGGTTTTGCTTTCATGGCTTCACCTCTTTACATAGTTTCTAATTATATTATACCACTCATATAATTCCTTAATCCTATATAAAAACAATGACGCCATATAGACGTCATTGTTTTTCATTTTATATTTCGTCACGATCTTCTTTACGTTTAACACCTTGCTCAATCGCCAGTTTGTTAGCGATTTTAACAGAATCCCAAATCGGTGGAAGCAGTAATAGGGATACAGGTACAGCAGATACAACAATAAAGCTTTGTAATAAGCTGATACTACCTTCACCTAATGTTAATAATGCAACGGCTACGGCACCGAAAATTAATGCCCAGAATACTCGAATATATTTACTCGGATCATCATTACCCGTCACCGCAACAGCTGATGCATATGACATTGAGTCGGCTGTTGTTGCAACGAAAATAACCGTTATAATCAAGAATGCGAAGGCAAATAAATCACTCATTGGCAATTGATTTAAAATGGCCATAACTGCGGCTTCCTGTCCTACATCACCCAGCGGACCGGAAATTAACCCTTCATTCTCCATTTCGAACTTCACACCTGATCCACCAAGAGTAGCGAACCATAAGTTACTGACAATTGGAGAGATAATCGCAACAGCTACAATTAATTCACGAATCGTACGTCCTCTCGAAATACGAGCAATAAAGATCGACATCATCGGACCGAAACCGATAAACCAACCCCAGAAAAAGACTGTCCACCATGCTAACCAAGCCTGGTCACCACGAGTTAAACTCATCATAAGGTAGTTTTGAAGTTGAAATGCTTCCGCTGCTACAAATATATCTAGAATAAATAGTGTTGGTCCAACAATCATAATAATAATCATTAAAATAACAGCGAAACTCACGTTAACACGACTTAAAATCTGAATCCCTTTATCTACACCTGTTACTGCAGAAATCGTTGCGATTCCAATTAGAATAACGATGAACATAATCTGCATAAACAGTGTACTTGGAACACCAAAGATTTGTTCAAATGCGTAAGCTGCCTGTAAACCTAAAAATCCAATCGCACCAATCGTACCTGCTGCAACTGCAATAATTGATGTCACATCAGCTGTTAAACCTAATGGGTTATAACGCTTAAAGATTTTATCTCCAACAAGTGGATAAAGAATAGTTCTTGGTTTAAGCGGCATGCCTTTATGGTAATGCGCATACATTAATACAATCGTTGCAACCGTACCTAAAACAGCCCATGCAGAGAATCCCCAGTGGAAAAAGGCTTGCGCCATTCCTGGAACTGCGCGGTCCCATGCACTTAAGTTTTCTGCACTAAATAAAGGCGGGGTTGTCATATAGTGTGACATCGGCTCACTTGCAGCCCAGAACACACCACCACTTGCCAATAATGTAGTAAGGATCATGGCAATCCAACGGAAGTTAGAAAAATGAGGTTTTTCCTGCTTACCTAACTTCACTCGACCGTATCGAGTAAACATTAAGATTAGACCTACAATTAAGGTCGCTAACATTAATAACTGCCAGAACAAACCAAACCACTTAGCTGACCAGTTAAATGAGTCATTTACAACTTTTGAAGTAAATTCTGGTGTTAAAAATGCTAATAGAAAAAATAAGATCAAAAATCCACCACTTATAAATAAAGAGGTCTTCTGGACACCCTTGCCCAGGTAATCATCGGAATGATACTTTTCTTTAATTTTCATTGTTTTCCTCCTAATAATTTTAAACAAATCTAGACACTATCTTGAAAATTCAACTTACACTTATATATGAAACTCCTCCTTGGAATTTTTTATCACAAAGAAAATTGTAGTTAATTGTCGGAAAATAGTCAAAACAGAAATTCGTAACATGTAAGAGGATTTGATACCAATGCGTAAGTATTAGATAGTTTAGTCTATTATTTCTAATAAATTTAATAAAATTTTAACGTAAATGAATACATACAGAAAATTTAGGAACTCTAAGTAAATTGTTTTGAACATGCGTAATCGATTTTAGTTTGCCTCGTATGAAATTGACCTATACAATATGATTGAGAATGAATGTAAAAAAAGGAGCAAAACAATGGATGTAGATAAACTAAAAAGCTTAAGGCAAGCTAATCAATTAGATGAAGCAAGGAAGTTAGCATTATCCTTATTGGAAGATCACCCTCATGACCCTGATATATTATTACAAACAGCATATATTCATGACCAACAGGATATGGCACCACAAGCCATTTCGTTTTACAAACAAGCACTGGAACATGATCTAAATCTAGAAGACCGAAGAGAAGCACTTTTATGTCTGGGAAGCAGCTATCGTGCAGTTGGATTATATGAACTGGCTCGTGAAACGTTAGAAATCGGCATGAGCGAGTATCCTGACTACAATGCATTTTACATCTTTTTTGCTATGACGTTATATAATTTAGATGATACAGATTTAGCCATGGAATTTTTGATGACAAAGTTATTAGAAACAACGGATGATGAATCGATTAAAGCTTATAGTCGAGCATTAGAGTTTTATTCGAGTCGACTGGATGAGGTCTTTAATTAATTTGAGATGTTAATTTTTAGAAGATACAGGCGGACGCTTTCCGCGGGCACGGCCTCAACTTCCCAAAACTCACTGCCGTTCGTTTTGCGTGATTTTCGGCTCGCGCTGTTCCCGCAGGAGTCGCCGCCTTTCGTTTAACCATTGACTTAATTTTTCTGATTTTACTTATACACAATGAAAAAAAGTTGGGCGTTATTGGCCCAACTTTGTCTTTAGTTTATCTAACATATCTTCTGTCATTTTATCGATATCAAATTCTGGCTTAAAGCCCCATTCCTTTGATGCGCAATCAGCATCAATAGAATCCGGCCAGCTGTCAGCAATCTTTTGACGAACTGAATCGACGTCATAGCTTAATTCAAAATCTGGAATTTGCTTTTGGATGGCTTTTTCAAAATCTTCTGGAGCTGCGCTCATCGCTGTTACATTAAATGCGTTACGATGTTCTAACTTATCCCCATCAGCTTCCATCAATTGAATAATCGCATTGATGGCATCAGGCATGTACATCATGTCCATATACGTACCTTCTGCAATGTAAGAGGTATAAGATTTATTTTTTAAAGCTTCGTAATATATTTCAACAGCATAATCCGTTGTTCCGCCACCTGGTTCAGTTACATACGAAATTAAGCCTGGGAAACGCACGCCACGTGTATCGACGCCAAAACGAGAATAGTAGTAATCACATAAAAGTTCTCCAGATACTTTGTTCACACCATACATTGTAGTAGGGCGTTGAATGGTATCTTGAGGTGTATCCTTTTTAGGCGTTGATGGACCAAATGCACCAATTGAACTTGGGGTAAAGAATTGTAATTCTAATTCTCTGGCAACCTCAAGCGCATTTACTAAACCACCCATGTTTAGGTCCCAAGCAAACTTCGGATTATTTTCAGCCTTAGCTGATAATAATGCTGCTAAATGCATAATCGTATCGACTTCATAGTTTTTAGCCAAATCAAGCATTTTGTCATAATCTTGTACATCTAATATTTCAAATGGGCCTTGTGTCACAACTGGACTATCTGCCTCGCGAATATCTGTAGCGATGACATTGTTTTTGCCGTATTTTTCACGTAAAGCCATTGTTAATTCAGATCCAATTTGACCAAGTGCTCCTGTTATGAGAATCTTGTTCATCGGTGTTTTCCTCCATTCCCCTTCATTCAATTCTATATAAGACCCATGTCTTTACCGACTTTTTCGTAAATAGCCAGCGCCTCATCTAACATTTCTTTAGTATGAGCAGCTGTTGGCATATTACGAACACGACCAGAGCCTTTAGGAACTGTTGGGAATACGATCGATTTAGCATAAACACCTTCATCAAATAGTCGTTTACTAAACTCTTGTGTTGCTTTTTCCTCACCTATGACACAAGGTGTGATTGGTGTTTCACTGTCACCAATATCAAATCCAAGCTCTTTTAAACCCTTCTTCAAGTAGTCACCGTTTTCCCACATACGATCGTGAAGTTCAGTTGATTCCATCAATAAATCAATTGCTTTAGTACAAGCTGTTACATCAGCAGGTGATAAAGATGTAGAGAATAGGAACGGGCGAGAGCGGACTTTTAACCAGTCAATCAAATTTTGTTTACCAGCTACATAGCCACCAACTACACCAATAGCTTTTGATAATGTCCCCATTTGGAAATCGATATCATTTTGTAACCCAAAATGTTTAACTGTACCAGCACCTTTACCTAAAACGCCAGAGCCGTGTGCATCGTCAACATACGTAATTAAATCAAATTCTTTAGCAATCTCAACAATTTCAGGAAGTTTTGCTATATCTCCATCCATTGAGAAGACACCATCAGTAATAATCATAATTTTATTATATTGACCTGATTCTTTAGCTTCTTTTGCCTTTTGACGAAGGTCATCCATATCGGAGTGATTAAACCTTAGAATTTTTGCTTTAGACAGGCGGCAACCATCAATGATTGAAGCGTGGTTAAGCTCGTCTGATAGTATCGCATCGTTCTTGTCCATTACGGCTGAAATCGCTGCCATATTACAGTTAAAACCAGACTGATAAGCAATGGCTGATTCAGTCCCTTTGAATTCTGCAATCTTTTCTTCTAATTTTACGTGTAAGTCGAGTGTACCGTTAATTGTACGAACTGCACCAGCGCCAACGCCATGTGAATCAACAGCGTCTTTTGCTACTTCTTTTAATCGATCATCTGTTGCTAACCCTAAATAGTTGTTTGATGATAGGTTAATTAATTCTTTCCCATCAATCGTAATTCTTGGACCATTCGGACCTTCAACTACATTAATTTCGTTGTATAGACCTTGGTCTTTTAATTCTTGTAAATTGTCATTTAAAAATTGATTTAACGTTTCACTTGGCATTTCTTTACCTCCTAAAAATACGTTAAATATTGAAACCCACTCTATGATAACATTTTTTACACAAAGAAAGAAATTTAGCCTGTTTTTTTCTATTTTGTCTCAATAAAACTTATTATGTAAAAAACCAAGAACCCTATTAGGCTCTTGGTTATTATTAAGACATTGCTTCTCTTGCAGCGTCAAACCGTTCACTAAAGCGTTCATCATAAGCGTGACACGCTACGTGGTGACCTTTCTCATGTTCAATCCATTCAGGAACGACTTCTGCACAAACATCCTGTGCAAGTGGACATCTTGTTCTAAATGGACAACCGCTTGGAGGATCTGTCGGGCTTGGCACATCGCCTTCAAGGATTACACGTTCACGGTTTTTTTCTACATCCGGATCACTTACAGGAATCGCACTTAGTAACGCACGTGTATAAGGGTGTAATGGGTTCTTATATAGGTCGTCACTAGAAGCTAATTCCATCATGCGCCCTAGATACATAACACCTACACGGTCACTGATGTGCTTAACCATAGCTAAATCGTGTGCGATGAATAAATAAGTTAAATCTCTTTCTTTCTGTAGACGTTTCATTAAGTTTACTACCTGTGCCTGGATTGAAACGTCTAGAGCCGAAATTGGCTCATCTGCTACGATAAAGTCTGGATCTAACGCTAGAGCACGGGCAATACCAATACGCTGACGCTGACCACCACTGAATTCGTGAGGGTAGCGGTTAGCGTGCTCTTTATTTAGTCCAACAGTTTCTAGCAGTTCAATAACCGTTTCTTCACGCTCTTTTTTATTCTTAGCTAAGCCATGAATATCGATACCTTCTGCAATTATATCTTTAACCGTCATACGTGGGTTTAAAGATGCATAAGGGTCCTGGAAGATCATCTGCATTTTTCTGCTTAACTCTTTAGTATCTTTACCAGATTTTTTGCTGTGAACATTTTGACCGTTAAAAACTACTTCGCCATCAGTAGCTTCATAAAGGCGTAAAACAGTTCGTCCAGCTGTTGATTTACCACAACCAGATTCACCTACTAAACCAAAAGTTTCACCTTTATAGATATCAAAGTTAATCCCATCAACAGCTTTTAATGTCGCTTTACGGCCAACATTGAAATGTTTCTTTAGATTTTTTATTTCTAAAAGTTTTTCTTTATTATTGCTCATCTCGTTTCGAACCTCCTACTTTTGCAGATTCAGGTGGTTCTACCTTAGGTGAACGTTCATCCAATAACCAGCAGGCACTTTTCTGAGTATCTGATAGCTCAAAGTAGTCTGGCATATGGTTTTCACATACTTTCATAGCGTAAGGACAACGCGCAGCAAAAGGACAGCCTTTTGGAGGATCAGCTAGATCCGGTGGTGTACCAGGAATAGCTTGTAATTCCTCATCACTATCACCTTCAAGGTCTGGCATTGAACCTAATAGACCCCAAGTATATGGGTGCGTCGGGTTATAGAAAATTTCATCAACTGTACCCGTTTCAATAATTTTACCACCATACATAACAGCAACACGGTGTGCCGCATTCGCAACTACACCTAAGTCGTGTGTAATTAAAATGATTGACGTATTTACCTTATCCTGTAGATCGCGCATTAAGTCTAAAATCTGTGCTTGGATGGTTACGTCAAGTGCTGTTGTTGGCTCATCGGCAATTAACACTTTCGGGTTACATGCTAATGCAATGGCAATCATTCCTCTTTGACGCATACCACCAGAATACTCGTGAGGATACTGATCTATACGAGCCTCAGGATTAGGTATACCAACCAATTCCAATAATTCTAAACCACGCTTACGTGCTTGTGCTTTAGACATGTTTTGGTGTTTGATAAGACTTTCTGCAATTTGTTTACCAACTGTCATCGTTGGGTTTAATGATGTCATTGGATCCTGGAAGATCATACTGATTTCTTTACCACGAATATCTTCCATTTGTCTTTCGGATTTATCAATTAATTCCTCACCATTAAACTTTATTGAACCTCCAGCAAATTTACCAGGAGGCATTGGTATTAATTTCATAATCGATTGTGACGTTACACTTTTACCAGAACCGGATTCACCGACAATGGCTAAAGTTTCTTTTTCATGCAAATCGAAAGAAACGCCACGAACCGCTTGTACTTCAGCTTTATACGTATCAAAAAAGACATTTAAATCTTTTACTTCTAAAACTTTTTTCACGGTTTTCCCCTCCTTTATTTACGAGCTTTAGGGTCTAACGCGTCTCGCATACCATCACCAATTACGTTAAATGCCAACATAGTTAAACAGATAAAGAATGCTGGGAAGAATAATTGGAATGGATAATATTGTAGTGCACTAATGGCTTCTGAGGTCATCGTACCCCAACTTGCTAGTGGAGCTTGTACTCCTAATCCTAGATAGCTTAAGAATGCTTCTGTGAAGATCGCGTTCGGAATAGTTAATGTTAAGGTAACTAAAATTGGACCTAAAGTATTTGGAACTAAGTGTCTAAACATAATTCGATTACTATTAGCACCTAGTGTACGAGCCGCTAAGACATATTCCTCTGATCTTAATTGCATAACTTGTCCACGAACAATCCTCGCCATATTAATCCAACCGGTGAATGTCATGGCCAAGATCAGTGTCCATAATCCTTGTGGCAAAATAACCATTAGAAGGATTACCACTAATAAATAAGGAACACTGTAAAGAATATCTGCAATTCTCATCATAATTTCATCAGTACGACCACCAAAGTAACCTGCGATTGCACCCCAGATTACACCGATAATTACATCGATTAATGCAGCCATGATACCGATAAATAATGAAATTTTCGCACCATACCACGTTCGTGCAAAGATGTCACGACCTAGAGGGTCAGTCCCAAACCAATGCTCAAGACTAGGTGCTTTGTTTGTAACCATATAGTCATTTGTATAATAATCATATCCGGAAATAGGTCCACCTAGAAATGACATGATTCCTAAGAATACAATGACTCCCATTCCGAATAAAGCTAACTTATTCTTTTTAAAGCGACGCCAAGCATCCTGCCAATATGAAGTGCTTTCACCAGAAATTTTTTCAGCTTCGGCTTCATCCCTCACTAAAGGTTCAAAATCGCTTTGTTCTAATTCTGCTCTATTTAGTTCAGGTTGTGACATTAGCTTTTCCCTCCTTCTTTACCAAACTTAATACGAGGGTCGATTAGTGTGTATAGTAAGTCCACTAATAAAATAGATACAAGTAACAATGCACTAAAGAATACCGTAGTACCCATGATTACTGTATAGTCACGGTTTGTTACACTGTTAACGAATTCTGCACCTAGACCAGGGATATCGAAAATTTCCTCAATAACGAAACTCCCTGTTAAAATTGCTACAACTAAAGGCCCTAAGTAAGAAACAACTGGCATAATAGCGTTTCTTAGGGCATGACGATACGTGACAACCCTTTCATTTAAACCTTTTGCCTTTGCTGTTTTAATATAATCAGAATTCAGAACATCTAACATGCTTGAACGCATGAGTCTTGCGATAAATGCCATTGGCGTTGTTGCTAATGCAACAGCAGGTAAGATCGTGTGCAGAAATGAGTCAAATCGCGCAACTGGTAATACTCCTAACTTCATTGCAAAGAAGTACTGCAATGCAGCCGCCAATATAAAGTTGGGAACGGAAATCCCTAATACTGCTATGACCATAGCCGTATAGTCTACAGAAGTATTATGTCTAAGTGCAGCTATAACCCCTAAAAACACACCGATTGATAAAGCCAAGAATATAGATTCTAGACCTAATAGTAGAGAATATTCAAAACTACGGTTAATGATATCGTTTACACTTTGACCTGTGTATTTAAAAGACGGGCCAAAATCCCATTGTGCAACGTCTTTAAGATAATTAAAATATTGGATATGAAGTGGGTCATTTAAACCGTATTTCTCGTTCATTTGTTGTTCAATCTCTGGCGGTATTTTTTTCTCAGAAGCGAATGGCCCACCTGGTGCTAACTGCATCAAGATAAAAGTGATTGTGACAATGAAGAATAACGACACCACCATTGATCCGAATCTCTGTATGAGATATCTACCCAAATCTTCCACCTCCGTTTTGTACTTTTTTCAAGCAAAATTCAAAAAATTAACTCTATTTTGCCATTAAAAAAGGGTGAAGCATTCACCCCAATAAAGACAATATAAAAATAAGTTAAACAACTGTTATTTAATCTTTAGGAGCCAATTTCTTGATGTGTGAAAAGTTAGTTAATTTTGCTTTATAACGAGAGAAGGTATATAGAATCGCTCCTATATACCTGCCCCCCATATAATTATGTGTGTCTATATAATATTCACTTTTTAAGTTAAAACGTTATTCAATTATTTTTCAATTGAACCGTATTTAAGGTTGATACTACCCATTGCACTAGGTTTTACATCTTTAACGTAGTCTTTCTTAATGTAAACGTTAGTGTAGTAGTAAATTGGTGAAATTGGTAGTTCATCCATGAAGATTTGTTCAGCTTCTTTTAGAACAGAAGTACGTTCTTCTTTATCAGTAATTGTTCTTGATTCTTCAAGTAAAGAAGCATACTCTTCATTTTCCCAATTAGTGTAGTTGTTACCACCAATTGTTTGGAAAATCTCTAAGAAGTTAATCGCATCGTTAAAGTCAGCTAACCAACCCATACGACCAACTTGGAAGTTACCGTTACCCATTGTATCTAGGTATACTTGCCACTCTTCGTTTGCAAGGTCAACTTCTACTCCTAGGTTTTGTCTCCACATATCTTGGATCGCCTGAGCGATAGCAGCGTGAGCTTCACTTGTGTTGTAATGAATTGTTACTGGAGGTAACTCATCCATTCCTTCTTCTTCAAGACCTTCTTGTAATAACTTTTTAGCTTCTTCTACGTTGTTATCTTGGAAGTAACCTTCTTCATTTTCTTCCCAAATTGTTGGTGGTACAAGTGCCATTGCTGGAAGTTGTCCACCTTGAGTGATATTTTCAACAATTGCTTTACGGTTGATTGACATAGCAAATGCTTTACGAATTTTCTTATTGTTAAATGGTGCTTCATCTACGTTAAATGCATAGTAGTATACACCAGCTAGTGGTGAAATGTTTAGCTTACCCTCTTCCTTAAGTGTAGGAATAGAAGCTAATGGTACTGAGTCAAATGGAGAACCTACCCAGTCTAATTCACCTTGGTTAAACATGTTTAGAGCTGTATCTTCGTTTTCAACCATGAACATGTTGATTGTTTTAATTGATACGTTTTCTGCATCCCAATAGTCTTCGTTCTTCTTAAGTACAATCTTGTCTTTGTGTGACCAAGATTCTAATTTGTAAGGACCATTAGTTACGAAAGTATCGCCTGCATCAGTGAACCACTCATCATTTCCTTCAACCACGTTTTGGTTAACCGGGTAATATGTGTGGAATGCAGTTAAATGTAAGAAATAAGGTGTTGGCTGCTCTAGCTCAACAACTAATGTTTTATCATCTTTAGCAGTAATTCCAACTTCATCTAGAGAAACTTCTCCAGCTTTTGCCTTTTGAGCATTTTTAATTGAATAAAGTTGATACGCATAGTCAGTTTCAGCGTTTTCTGGGTTTAATACCCATTTCCAAGCATACTCAAAGTTTTGTGCAGTTACAGGATCGCCATTTGACCAAGTTGCGCCTTCACGAATTGTGAAAGTGTATGTTGTTAAGTCATCAGATGTTTCAATCTTCTCAGCCATTGCATTAACTGGTTGGCCATCAGGACCAATACGAGTTAAACCTTCAAATACCTGATCTAATACTGAACTAGAAGTTGTATCAGATGCTAGTCCAGGGTTAAGAGAAGGTGGCTCCTCTTTAATGTTTACATTTAGTACTTGCTCTGAATCTCCACCAGCTTCTTCACCTGTATCTTCGCCAGTGTTTTCACCTGTTTCTTCGCCTGTTTCTTCACCGTTATCTCCTGTGTCTTCATCATCGCCACCAGTACATGCAGCTAGTACTAGTACTAGAGAAGCGATTAAAGAAAATAACAGAAATTTGTTGAATTTTTTCATGTAACTTTTTACCCCCTATTATTTTGAAAATTTATGCAACTTTGGCTACTCAATTAAATCCTGTACTAGCTATTATACATTAAATTGTCACAACTTGTAGATGTTTTTTGATATTTTTTGATTTTTTCATACTATTTTCCTACCTCACCTTAATTTCATTAGACATTATTCCTTAATTTCTTCCATTTTCAAGACTTTTATTCTATATAAATTTATAATTAAGTTGTTAAAAAATATTTATGGAGGAAAAAGGAGGAATTCGGGTGAAGAAGTTTTTCTATTTTATTTTTGTAACCCTTTTTATAGTTACTCTATCTATTAATAGTAAAGCTGACAGTCATCAAGATTTAATCATCTCAGAATATATCGAAGGAAGTAGCTATAATAAAGCCGTTGAACTATATAATGGGACAAGTCAGTCGATTGATTTAACGAACTATTCAATTGTGAGTTTTACTAATGGCGCATCGTTAGAAGCTGGTGATGGTTATGCCAATGAACTTACTCTAGCAGGTAATCTTGCTCCTGGGGAAACTTTTGTCACAGCACATAGTAATGCTAATCAAGTTATTTTAAACCAAGCTGACGTAACAGGTAATTCTTATGCTTATAACTTTAATGGTGACGATGCAATCGTGTTATTTAAGAACTACGACAGTGACACTCGTCAAGGTGAAGTTATCGACTCTATCGGTAAAGTCGGCGTGGACCCAGGAGATTTTTGGGGAGATAATCAGACAAAAACACAAGACATGACGTTAGTGAGAGATTTTTCTGTTACTAGCGGTGATCAAGATTTAACAAACAATTATTCCCCCTCCGAAGAATGGATCGCCTTTCCTACAGATACATTTGACTACATTGGAACTCACGAAGAGGTTGAACCGCCTAGTAATGAAGTAAAAGATGAATACATTAGAACAGTTGACCGAATTGTCGATGGAGATACAATTCACGTTAATGAACCTATTTTAGGTGAAACAACTATACGCTTTCTTAATATGGACACCCCAGAGACATATCATCAAAGTAATTATGCTGAGGAATTAATTTTAGAAGACCCTAATCATTCTCAAAAATATCACGGTGAACTAGCTAAAGATTATTTAAGTTCACTTTTAGAACCAGGTGATGAAGTTGTCATCAAAGTGGGTGAAGAACCGTTAGATACTTACGGACGTGTTTTAGGAGAAGTCGTTCGGACTGAAGATGGACTAAATACAAATTTAGAGCTTGTTAAAGAAGGTTATGCTGCCACGTATTTCATTTGGCCAGTCGGATCAATGGAAACATACGAGACATATCAAAATGCTGTCCGAGAAGCCAAAGAACAACAAAAAGGTATTTGGTCAGAAGAAACACCTCTAATGGAACTGCCTTTTGTTTTCCGATCAAGATATGATGATCGAGCGCTTTATCGTTATGTAGCTAATTCTGATACAGGTATGTATTACCTTCCAAATGATTGGAATGAAGTGCCTGTTGATGCTCGAATCTTTTTTGCAGATGAATTAACTGCATTAAATGAGGGTTATGAACCTGCTTTCGAGCGCGAACCTATCATTGCCGATGCAAGAACAGCGCCAATTGGAACAAATGTAACGATAGAAGGAACAATTACACATAAAGTTGTAAGCAGTGGTAAAACCAATTACTATGTCCAAGACCGTACAGCAGGGATCGTGGTACGTACAGGGGATTTAGAAGCTGACGTTGGCGATAGAATTAGAGCCTCAGGTGTGACAGATGAGTACTATGACATGCTGCAAATTATTAATGCGAATGCAGAAGTCATTGAAAAAGATACTACACCCATCGATTCTACTCTTATTTCTTCGACTGTTCTTGGAGAAACTGTTGAAGCTCAGTTAGTCTCGATTGAGGACGTTGAAATTTTATCTGTTGATGAACACAATGATTATACAGCCAAAGATGCTAATGGAGAGTTCGTAATTGATAATGATGCTGGTTTTCTCACAGTTGGTGAAACTTATGATGAAATTACGGGTGTCGTTGATTACAACTATGGTGAGTATAAAATCATGCCGCGAAGTGAAGATGATGTTATTAAAGAAATCCCTCTTCAATCGATTAAATTTGCTCGAGAAGCTGAGTTAGATACTCGAGTTCATATTGAAGGAGTCATTACTGCAGCTTTTTACGCAGGAGGGATGTACAACTATTACGTACAAGATGACTCCGCAGGCATCGTTGTTCGCGCTAATCATTTTGGAGCAGAAGTAGGAGATAAAATTAGTGCTAAGGCTCGAACTGAAGAGTATTTTGGATTACTTCAAATCCTGCCAGCAGAAGATAATATATCAATCGTAGAAAAAGGTACTGGAGTTCCAGAACCAAAAGTGATTACATCTGACTCGATTGGCGAATCACTAGAAGGTCAACTCGTTACGATTAAAAATTTCTATGTTGAATGCGAAGATGGCTTTAATAATTATCAAGCAGTTGATTCTGCCGGTAACTTTGTGATCGATTCAGATACTCACTTAGTTGGGGTGAACCATTTTTATGAATCCATTACTGGCGTTTTAACTTATAACTATGATGAATATAAAATCATGCCTCGTTCAGAAGATGATGTAAACGAAATTAATATACTATCCACTTCAGCTAAACAGCTAGTAGAATTAGCTAATCAGTTCGGCAACGAATTTTTAATTAAACAAATTAAAAATGAATTAGAGGCTGAAATCAATACTAAAGGTAATACTTCACAACATATTGATTCTGCATTACATCATATCGAAAAAGCATTATTGAAGTACCGAAATAGTGGCAAAGACGTGTATTTGAAGAAAATTGAACATGAATTAAATAAACTTTTACAACATAAAGCATCATAAAGTTTATCGGAACTCGTAGTCATACGAGTTCCTTTTTTATGTTTTTTATCCCTCCTCTTAGGGAACATTAATTGTAGAATCCTTAAGAAAGGTGGATGATATGATGGATCAAAAAATGCAAAAATTGATTGATGGATTAAATGAAGATTTAAGCAACGAATACACAGCAGCCATTATGTATACAAACAACGCTGCAGTTGTGACTGGTTTATACCGCGCAACACTTAAACCTTTTTTCGAGGGGGAAATTGCTGACGAACAAGGTCACGCGCTGTACCTAGCTGAAAAAATCAAGTCTCTAGGTGGCACGCCTACTGTCCAGCCTGCACCTGTTCCTCAGGAAACAGATGTTAAAAAGATGCTCGAAGCTGCTCGAGATGCCGAAAAAGCAACGATTGACCGTTATGAAGAGCGTAAGCAATTAGCAGAAGAATTAAACTTAACAGAACTTGCCGTTAAGTTAGATGATATGATTGCAGATGAAACAGGTCATATGGAAGAGCTTGATCGACTATTAATGGACCCACATTTTCAATAAAAAATATGTATACCCTCTTGCTTAGATCTAAGCAAGAGGGTTTTTATTTTGAGTGTTCATTGCGATTAATGGAGTTTGAGTTCATTTTAATAGAGTCTAGAAGCTGATTAATGGAGTTTGGTTTCGTTTTAATGAAGTTCATGGTCCAATTAATGGAGTTTAAACTTTGATTAAAAGAATTTTCCCTTTTACATAAAAAAATCCGCTGACTCATCAGCGGATTTTACATGAATTAGCTATTTAATTTTGATTTTTTCTGCGCACGCTCACGCTCACCTTTATTCAGGATTTTCTTACGTAAACGAATCGATTCTGGTGTAACTTCGCAATACTCGTCATCATCCAGATATTCAATCGCTTCTTCAAGCGTTAATTTACGAGTCGATTTAATCGTTTGTGTGTTATCTTTTGTTGCTGAACGAACGTTTGTTAGAGCTTTTTCTTTCGTGATGTTAACCGTTAAGTCGTTTTCACGGTTGTGCTCTCCAACAATCATACCTTCATACACTTCTGTATTTGGTTCAACAAAAATGACACCACGATCTTCAAGAGCTAAAATACTGTAGTTCGTTGCTTTACCTTTTTCTTGAGATACTAATACACCCTGGCGACGACCACCAACACGGCCACCAACAACTGGCTCATAAGAATCAAATGTGTGGTTGATAATACCGAAACCACGTGTTTGTGTCATGAATTCCGTTGCATAACCAATTAATCCACGAGAAGGTACTTTGAATTCTAAACGAACTTGACCATTTCCTTGGTTCGCCATATCAAGCATTTCACCTTTACGCTGGCCAAGAGATTCCATTACTGCACCTTGGTGCTCTTCTGGAACATCAACTTGAACACGTTCCATAGGTTCGCATTTCACACCATCAATTTCTTTAATGATAACTTGCGGTTTAGAAATTTGTAATTCAAAACCTTCACGACGCATGTTTTCAATTAAAATCGATAAGTGAAGCTCACCACGACCTGATACAACCCATGCATCAGGCGAGTCCGTTTTCTCAACACGTAAACTTACATCCGTTTCAAGCTGAGTTAATAAACGCTCTTCAATCTGACGGGCTGTTACGAATTTACCTTCACGACCGGCAAATGGACTGTTATTCGTCACGAACTTCATCTGTAAAGTCGGCTCATCAATACGAGGGATTGGAAGCGCATCTGGGTTTTCAGCATCACAAACTGTTTCCCCAACGTTAATGTCTTCCATACCAGCTACTGCAACGATATCTCCCGCTTCAGCTTCTTCGATTTCAATTCGCTTTAAACCAATAAAACCGAATAGCTTCGTCACACGGTATTTCTTCATACTGCCGTCTTTTTTCATTAAAGCAACTTGCTCGCCAACCTTCATTCGTCCGCGATACACACGCCCTACACCAATACGTCCCACATAATCGTTATAATCTAACATCGTAATTTGGTATTGAAGTGGCGCATCCACGTCACGCTCTGGTGTCGGGATATAGTCTAAGATTGTCTTAAACACAGGCTCCATCGTTTCATCCAACTCATCCGGTTCTTCACCTGAAGTACCATTTAATGCTGATGCATAAACAACCGGGAATTCCAATTGATCATCATCTGCACCTAATTCAATAAATAAATCTAATACTTCATCAACAACCTCTTCAGGTCGTGCATTTGGTCTGTCAATTTTATTTAAAACCACAACTGGCTTTAATTTTTCTTCTAATGCTTTCTTTAATACAAATCGCGTCTGAGGCATACAACCTTCATATGCATCAACAACTAGTAGCACACCATCTACCATTTTCATGATACGTTCAACTTCACCACCGAAGTCTGCGTGGCCTGGTGTATCTAAGATATTAATTCTTGTGTCGTTATAGTTAATCGCCGTATTTTTCGCTAAAATTGTAATACCGCGCTCTTTTTCTAAATCGTTCGAATCCATTGCACGCTCATCTACATGTTCGTTATCACGAAATGTTCCTGAGTAGTGTAACAACTGATCCACTAATGTCGTTTTTCCGTGGTCAACGTGGGCAATAATCGCTATATTGCGAATGTCTTTGTTCTCTTGCATAAATACTCTCCTATTCTGTATCCTAAGAGAAACACGCACCGCGTTTCCCTCTATTACTTGTTGACGTTCTAAAAAATTACTCAACCTTTATATTATAACAAAAATTGCCCATAATACCTAATTTTAATCTAATTCTCTTAAAGATTTTGCTTTAATTAATACAATCGCTGATAACACACATAGTGTGAGCGCAGCATACATCATGATTTGATCAATCTTGACACCAAGACTAATAAACATAGTTGTAATTAAATACGAAATAGGAATAAGTCCCATCGCCGAAAACTGTACTAAACTCGAAACACGACCGATATATTTTTCTTCAGTGTGATGTTGAATAGCCGCTGTCAAAGGAACATTTGTAAATGATACAGATATTCCAATGCAAACAACTAAAGCTACATTTACCCAAAAGACACCAATTAAACTGAATGCTGTATAAAAGATCGCCATCCCACCAATAGAGACCACCGCAACCAAACCACGTTTCTTCCTAATGTTTAATACGCCTACCAGTATTGTTCCTAATAACATTCCAATCGCAAGACCCGCGCTTAATGTGCTAAAAGTTAATTCATCCCCACCCAAAACATTTTTAGCAAAAATCGGCATCCCTACTTGTAAAGGACCAGCAAAAGCTAAATTTAAAAATACGACCGTCAACATTAGCGTTAATAAAAACGGTGACTGCTTTAAATAAGCTAACCCTTCTTTAATAGAAGAAAAAATCGAAGACGGCTTTTCTTTGTTGGCTGATTTGTCTTGTAATTCTTCATCATTTATTTTATTTTTTAAAATCCAGTCAACCAAAGCTGAAATAAGAAGCATTCCACTGACTATGGCAAACATAATCGTATAACTACCAAATCCAATGATAACCCCCGCTAAAATTGGTCCAGTAACAATAGAAATATTTCTCACCGTTTCAACAATCGAATTGCCTCTTGTTAACTCTTCTTTCTTCAAAATAGTTGGTAGCATTGATGAACTGGCAGGCCAGAAAAAGGCATCCAACAAGCCGAATACTAGTGCCAAACCGATTAACAACCAAATCGACAGCATATCGAACATTAGCAAACCGATCACACCAATGAGTAAAACCCCTTTAGTGAAGTCAGACAAAAACATAATCCACCCACGATTAATACGATCTGCTATTACCCCACCTATTAACATAAACATTAATCGAGGAACTGAAGATGCAAAGAAAACTAGCCCTAACATCGCTTCAAGCCTTAAGAAATCAACAACATACCAGTTCACAGTGAACATAAAAAACGAAACACTAAAACTTGATGCTAAAAATGTTAAGACGAATAACAAGAATTTCTTGTTTTTAAAAATCGACGAGACTTCTTTTTCATGTATTTCATGCGTTGTAGCAACTTGTGTACTCATAAACAACACCCCTTTTTATTTATATTAAATTAAACATTCTATATACATCGAATGTTCGGTCATAAGAAAGCCCACCCTTTCTTAATTAAACAATGACTGAAATTGATCAAGGACCTGTTTTATTTCCTCTTTATTTGTTTGATAATAAACTTTATTTTCTACGCGTTTTGATTCAACAAATTGATGGGTTAATAAGGTAGATAAATGGTGAGATATAGTCGAGTTCGAAATTTTTAATTCTTGGGCCAATTCATAACCATAGCATGGTCTTTTACTTAATAATTGCAACAACTTAAAGCGTCGTTCATCTGTTAATACTCTTAGTAACTCCAAGGTTTCCTTGTCATCAGTTTCTTTAACAAAAGCATTTAAGCGCTCCAATCCAAGTACACAAATCAATGGCTCTTCAGACGCAATTTGAGCAATGATGACACCTGTATTGAGACAATAAGATGGAAATAGCAGGACATCTTTTCCACCTTGAAGACCCCCGTAGTTATTAAGTAATTTAATTAACTTTGAATCATCGGAGTGCAACTGTTGTAAATATCGTTCCTGTTTTCTATAAAACTCATCTTCTCGATTTTTATAAAAATGTTCGTAGAAATACTCAATTAACTTGATTAGACGCTGTTTAGTGTGTTCTCCATCGTGAATTAAGTATAGTAACTTCCACTTTTCCTCTTCGACCAGGTTTAATTTTTGTATAGTTTGTAATGTTTGATCTGTTGATTCAAAATCTACTTCTTTATAATCCGGATTCATTCCAACATTTAAAAAACCATTTGATAGCGTTTGAACATCAATGTTTTTTAGCATGTTAATATATTGAGGCACAGTTTCATGAACTTGGTGTCTAATTATATGAGTAATCGTTGATATGGCAATATAACTCTCACTATTAAAAAACACTTCAAATTCTTTTTTCCACTCATCATCCAATTGCTCAGCGACATGTTTAACCCATTGCTCAACTTCATCGTTGCGAGCAACTCTTTTATCCATATCTTCATCAATCACAACGTCAACATTAGTCACTCTGTACATTAGAGATAAACAATCTAGTGCAAGTGAATTTTGTATAGTAATCGTTTCCTTTTGCGACATATTCAAACACCCTTTACGATAATGATTAAATAACTGTTTCGATGTTAATATAAATATATGCGAGGATGACCTTCTAAGTCAATGTAAATCGAAGCTTATAATCAAAATCGGTCGATGGACGGAGGAAATGATACTTCTCCAGTCACAAAAATACTTTCTATTGGTCTTTTTCATGACATCAAACAAAAAATCCCTCCCCACCATCGTGGAGAAGGATTATTTCATTTCATCTAATATAGGGTAAACCTCTTCAACCCCATTCTCGGCAATCGTGCATGCAATCCCTAATGGTGTCTCCCAAAATGATTCAGGAATGACCGGATTTTTCATACCCGCTGCTTGGAATAACGATTTATAAATGCGGTCTAAGTGTCGTTCTGTGATTTGCCTTTCACGTTCTTTCTCACCTCGCGCCATTAAAAACAAATAACGTATCGATTGAAAAATATTATCGCCAGGCATGAACGTAAATTCTTTAAAAAAGTATAATTGTTTTTCGGCACGTTCAGATATGGCATTATTAATCGCCAAGTCATCCAAACGTTCATACAATTGACGGTTCAACATTTTAAAAATTCGCCGTTTTTCATCTTGCATAACTTCATCGTTATAAACTGTTTTTAAGAAATCAAAGGCTTCCTCTCTTGTCCAAGCCATGGAAATCCTCCTAAATTACTCGATCGACTCGTTCGAAAACACGAGCTCGCCCTCTTTAATATCAATATATAAATCTTGTTCCTTAAAAAACCATTCATCTTTTTCATCAATTTGAAATATAATGTTCTGTTTTTCTTCTTCTACTCCTGCAACGTCAGCGCGACCGGGTTCTAACCCAATGGAAAAACCGTCTTGGAAATCACTTGTTCCACCGTATTTCGGAAAGAAACGAACAACATCACCTTCTACTAAATCCATTTCATCTTTAAACCAATTAACTGCTTCATCACTAATATGAATATTCAAATGTACGGCCTCCTTATATAGATAGTTTAACGAAATCATTTACAAACAACAAACGTAAGCATGTTTATTGAAAAAGTTGGTTGACTGTATTAGAATTCAGAAATCATATATACATAGAAAGAAGATGTTACTCATGACAGAAGAGCGTTTAGGTACCATTTACGCTTCTAGCGCGTATATCATTTGGGGATTCCTTCCCCTCTATTGGAAACTTGTTGAACATGTACCAGCATGGGAAATTTTAGCCCACCGCATTTTATGGTCATTTGTATTTATGATCTTATTTATTATAGTTATTCGCAGATGGAACCTCTTTATTGGCGAGTGGCGCCAAATCATTTCGGATAAGAAAAAATTCCTCGGTATCTCAGCCGCTGGTTTAGTAATCAGTTTGAACTGGGTGATATTTATTTGGGCGGTTAACTCTGACCGTGTGCTTGATGCAAGTCTCGGTTATTATATCAACCCATTAATCAGTATCTTTTTCGGTATTATTTTTCTAAGAGAGCGATTCTCAAAACTTCAATGGGTAGCGATTGGATTTGCCTTTTTAGGTGTATTCTATATGACTTACAACTTCGGGTCTGTCCCATGGGCTGCTCTAGGCATGGCCATCACTTTTGCATTCTATGGTCTATTAAAGAAAACAGTAGATTTAAATCCTATATTTGGGTTGGCCATTGAGACCTTAATTGTAGCTCCAGTTGCAATCGTTTATATTACTTATCTACAAGTTAATCAGTTCGGAGCTCTTGGCTTTAGTTGGGAAGGATTTGTCCTATTAGGAACCGGGCTTGCAACCGCTCTTCCCCTTCTATTGTTCGGGCAAGGTGCTAAACGCATTCCACTATCCTTAGTTGGATTTTTACAGTATTTCGCACCGACGATAATGTTATTACTAGGTGTATTTCTATTTAATGAAACATTTACACAAGTTCACGCTATTACCTTTACCCTAATTTGGATCGGACTAATCCTTTATTCCTATGAACGAATTAGAACATTAAAACGAAAACATAGCAAAGCAGCTTAAGCGGGGATTAGTCCCCGTTTTTATCTTAAAATTAAGAAAGCGCTTACAGTTTTTATGTTACAATATTAGATAGTGAGATTTTGTTTAACATGGGTAAGGGGGATAAATACATGAAGAAAAGAAATTTTGAAACAGAAGTTGTACACGTTGGATACGATTCTAAGGATCATTTAGGAAGCTTATCCACACCAATCTACCAAACTTCAACTTTTACATTTGAATCGGCAGAACAAGGTGAACGCCGTTTCGCTGGTGAAGAAGACGGTTACATTTATGGCCGTTTAGGTAATCCGACAGTCTCAGCACTACAAGAACGTATTGCTGCTTTAGAAAATGGTGAAGCCGGCCTTGGGTTTGCTACAGGAATGGCTGCCGTTTCTGCAACATTAATTGCTTTAACAAAAGCGAATGACCATATTCTATGTTCACAAGGCTTATATGGTTGTACATTTGGTCTTTTGACTTTAATGGAAGACAAATATAATATTAAGTCCGATTTCATTTCAATGGATAGCGAAGAACAAATTCGAGAACATATTTTACCTGAGACAAGTTGTATTTATGTCGAAACACCAATCAACCCAACGATGAAAGTTATCGATCTTGAAATGGTGGCGCGTGTGGCGAAAGAATACGATATTCCAGTTGTTGTAGACAACACATTCTCAAGCCCTTATCTACAACGTCCACTAGATCTTGGTTGTGATATCGTTATTCACAGTGCGACTAAGTACATTGGTGGTCATGGGGATGTGGTTGCCGGTTTATTAGTAGGTAAAGAAGAATTTATCTCAGAAGTAGCTATGACGACACAAAAAGACATTGGTGGAGCGATGTCACCATTTGATGCTTGGCTACTCCTTCGAGGTTTAAAAACGTTACCAATCCGTATGGAACGTCATTCACAAACAGCTGAAACGATTGTTGATCAGTTAAAAGCTCATCCAAATGTTAAAAATGTTTATTATCCATTTGACCGAGACAATCCAGATTATGAAATTGCTCAAAAACAAATGAAACTGGGTGCAGGTGTCATTGCGTTTGAAGTAAAAGGTGATAAAAAAGAGGCACAGCAATTCCTTAACCGTTTATCATTCTTAAAGATTGCTGTTAGTCTTGGGGATGCAGAAACAATCATCCAACACCCCGCTTCAATGACTCACGCTGTTGTACCTGAAGAAACACGTGAAAAAATGGGTATTTCTAACACACTTATTCGTATGTCATGCGGTTTAGAAGCATGGGAAGATATTTGGAATGACTTAGAACAAAGCTTAAACGCTGTTAATGCAACTGAAGCTAAAATGTAAAAATAATAAAAGGTACTTGAGACCCGTCTCAAGTACCTTTTTCACTTAATTATTCATGAAGTTTTCAATCTGTTCTCTATATGATTTTAACTCTTCTAGAGACTTAACAATTTCCAGATTTTCAAACGCACTTTGATCAAACTCGCCTTGCTCAATCTGGCGGTTCGCTTCATCAATGGCTTCTAAAATTTGATTGTTTTGTTCCTCAATCTTGTTATGAACGCCTTCAGCTACACTCGGTGGCTCAAGTTCGTTGAAGCCCTTCACTTCCGCTTCAATTTCATCCATCATAGATTTTAATTCTTCAAAGTCTTCTTGTGTTAATTCTTTTTTATTTAAGAAAGTTGATACATCATCTTGATAGCTCGCCATCGTACTGACATAGTCTTTTGCTTCTTTACCATAATCAAGCGTATTATTCACTTCTTCTATAAGTCCACAGCCTGCTAATAACGTGAAAATCAACAAAATAATAATGGCTCTCATTACTCTACTCCTTTTTTCTGATTCTGATCTATTTTTATTATAATCATTATTAATATATTATACCTTTATTTCTTCAGAATAAAACCTATTAGCTATCTACATTTTATAGGAAAAAACTCACCGATATGCTATACTACTTCATAAGTATTTATAACTATATCATTGTTTTATAGAGATGGGGAATAATTATTATGGCCGGGATGGATCTCACGCATCAAACAACACTAAAACTAAACCACCTTGACCATTCACAACTACGCATGTACCACAACGTTTTTAAGAACTTTCCAGACGGTATAATCACCATAGACCACACTGGCAAAATCATAGATTTCAATAACCAAATCACTCATATGTTTGGTTACGATGCATCGGATTTGTCACTACAGCCTTTTGACCAGTTCTTAGTTGATAACTTTCGAGACACTACTAAAGATTATTTTTATAAAGTGTTAAATGGACGCTCGGTTAAACACTATTCTAAAGTTTTACATAAAACGGGTTACGAAGTCCCTGTAAAAATTACGAGTACACCAATCTATGAAAACAACGAAGTGATTGGTTTATTTACTATTGTTCATGACTTAATTGAAACTGAAAGAAATTTAATCGATCTATCCAGCATTAAAGACAAATTGGTATCTGCACAAGCAGTAGCCAATATTGGCACATGGGAAGTTGATATACCAAATAATCAAATTCACTGGTCTGACCCAGTTTACAAAATTTACGATCGTGAAGAATGGAAAAAACAGCCGTTAGATTTAGAGAAGATTCTCTCAGTCACTCATCAAAAAGATTATCATCGTTTTAAAACCGCTCTTGAAGAAGCTATTGAATACGGCACTAGTTTCCAAATGGATTATCGCGTCATGACAGAAGATGATGACGTTCGAATTCTTCATGTTCGTGGGGATAGTATCATCAATAAAAATGGAGGGGTCACACGATTAATTGGGATTGTTCAAGATGTCACTAAATTGCGGAATATGGAGTACAGCCTTGAAGCAAACCATGAGAGGCTTCAGAAAATCTATGACTCACTAGATATGATTGTATGTTCCTTTAATTTAGATAACAAGCGTCTCGATTATGTTTCTAAAGGTATTGAGCGCATGATTAATGTGAATGTCGAACATGTTTATCACAGTGACTTTAATTGGACATCTTATATTCATCCAGCTGACCTCAAACGTTTTTCTAGAAATAGGCGAAAGATGCTTCGCGGTGATAAAGTGAAGCATGAATATAGAATTATCTCTCGTGATTCAGAAATTAAATGGGTTGAGGAACAAGCGATCCCTATCTTTGATCAAGAAGGTCGCATTTCACAAATTGACGGAATCCTAATTGATTTCACAGAACGAAAACTTTATGAACAGCAAATGGAATTCATTACAAACCACGATCACCTGACTGGACTTAAAAACCGCAGAAACTTTGAATCACATATTAACAACTTATTATCACAAAAGAAATTGCACCCGTTTTGGCTGATTTACTTGGATCTAGATAATTTTAAATCCATTAATGACTCTCTAGGCCATGACATTGGAGATAAAGTACTGGTCATGACTGGATCAAAAATTGAGAGTATTGTAGAAGAACGAGGCATTGCTTCTCGATTAAACGGTGATGAGTTTATTATTATGATTAATAAACTCCGGGATGGTGAAACGATTGACGATATTGCCATCCGTTTAAAAGCATCACTAGAACGTAAAATGGTTATTGAAGAATATCCACTGCAAGTCACTTCAAGTATAGGTGTCACCCACTACCCTGAACACGGCTCAAACCTTAACGAGCTTATAAACAACGCAGACCGTGCTGTGCGATATATAAAGGGAACAGGTAAAAACTCTTGGCAAATCTTCGAAGAGAACGTTGAAAAAAGAACATTTAATGATTATGAATTAGAACAAGATTTGTATTTTGCTGTTGAGAATAATGAACTTGATGTTTACTTGCAGCCAATTATGAAGAAAGACAGTCCTCAAACGAGTTACGCAGAAGCTCTAGTGCGTTGGAAGCATCCGGTTCATGGGCTTATTCCGCCAAGCGCCTTTATTCCAATTGCGGAACAGTCAGGGTTCATCCACCAAATTGATGAATTTGTATTTAAAAGAACATGTGAAATCATTCAACGTTGGAAAATGGATTATCAGATCGATTTAACAGTTTCTAATAACGTATCTCCTAAACGTTTTTTAAGGCATTCATTTATTACGAACGTCAAAAATACATTAAATCATTTCCAAGTTGATGCCAGGAATATCATTTTTGAAATTACAGAAACAACGTTAATTCATGACCCGGAAATTGTTCACAAAACCATTAATGACTTTAGAAAATTAGGGATTCGGTTTGCGCTTGATGATTTTGGTACAGGGTATTCATCCATTTCTCATGTCAGTATGTTTAATATTGATTTCCTTAAAATTGACCGTCAATTCATCCAGGACATCCATTTAAACAAACGAAATCAAGCGATATTAAAAGGGATTACTAACTTTACAAGTGAACTTAATATCCCAATGATTGCTGAAGGCATTGAGACAGCTGAAGAACTTGAATTTTTACAAAAACTAAATTGTGCTTATTTCCAAGGCTATTATTTTTCAAAGCCTTGTGATTTAGAGACATTTAAAGAATTTATGCTCGGGTGAGGGGATTAATCTTCTCACCCTTCTTTATTTTTATGATATATTGAGGTTAGGAGGGATTGTATGTTTGAAGCAACAGAAACTTTCGCTAAAAAACTGGATGAGCAAGATTCACTATCAAAATTTAAAAATGAATTTTACATAAAAGATAATCAGATTTATATGGACGGAAACTCACTCGGATTGATGTCTAAGCGAGCTGAGGAAAAACTTCTCAACGTCATGAACGCTTGGAAAGAGTTTGGGATTGATGGCTGGACGAGTGGCGATCACCCTTGGTTCTATCTATCTGAGAACTTAGGTGAAAAAGTCGCCAAATTAGTTGGAGCAAAACCTGAGGAAGTCGTTGTTACGGGCTCCACTACTACAAACTTACACCAGCTAGTTGCTACCTTTTTTAAACCAGAAGGAAAACGCACAAAAATTTTAGCTGATGAACTTAATTTTCCATCAGATATTTATGCTTTGAAAAGTCAGTTAAAATTACACGGCTTAGACCCGGATGAACATTTAATCCGTGTAAAAAGTCGAGACGGAAGAACGATCCATGAGGATGACATTATTGAGGCAATGACCGACGAAGTAGCCCTAATTGTTTTACCTACTGTGTTGTACCGTAGTGGTCAGTTATTGGACTTAAAGCGTGTGACCCAAGCTGCCAATGAAAAAGGCATCCCTATTGGGTGGGACGGTTGTCACTCAGTCGGTGCAATCCCACATGATTTTCATAAAATTGGGGCTGACTTCGCCTATTGGTGCCACTATAAATACATGAATAACGGACCTGGGGGAGTCGCTGGTTTGTTTGTGCACGAAAAGCACTTCGGTGTTGAACCTGGTCTCTCAGGATGGTTCGGTTCAGATAAACAAAAACAGTTCGATATGGAGCATGATTTTACACCAGCTGATACTGCCGGTGCATTCCAAATTGGAACTCCTCATGTATTGAGCGTTGCACCATTAATTGGTTCGCTTGAATTATTTGAAGAAGCAGGCATGGATCGTTTACGCGAAAAATCATTAAAGGCAACAGCTTACTTAATGTATTTAGTAGAGGAGCTGTTATCAGACTATAACTTCACGATTGGGAACCCACGAGAGGATGCTCATCGTGGTGGGCACGTATGTCTTGAACATAAAGAAGCAGCAAGTATTTGTAAAGCTTTAAAGGATCATGGAATTATTCCTGACTTCCGTTCACCGAATGTTATAAGGCTGGCACCTGTTGCATTCTATGTTTCATTCCAGGATGTTTATCAAACCGTTTTAACGATTAAAAAGATTATGGATGATGAATCCTATAAAACATACAAAAACGAGCGTGGCATTATTGCATAAGGAGTTGATCATATGATTTATGATATTTCCAGATTACTTAACGCGAATACACCGACTTGGCCTGGAGACACACCTTTTTCTTATGACCTGACCTGGTCGCAGGAAGAAACAGGATCTGTTAATGTAGGTCAAATCACGACTAGCTGTCACACGGCAACGCATGTTGATGCACCTTTTCATTTTAAGTCAAACGGGATGACCATTGAACAACTCCCACTTGATATTTTTGTGGGGCCGGCACTCGTTGTAGACGTTTCAACAAAAGGCGAGATCACCGTCAATGATTTTGAAGACATCGACTTTACAAACGTTCGTCGCGTGTTATTAAAAACCGAAACATGGACTGGTGATGAATTCCCAACTCAGATTCCGATCATCGACCCTGAACTCGGTCCGTTCTTATTAGAAAATGGCATTGAACTGTTGGGCGTTGATTTACCTTCAGTTGACCCATTAGACAGCAAGACCTTAGATACGCACCATTCTTTATTAAAAAGTGGCGTTCATATTTTGGAAGGGCTGCGCTTATCTAATGTTGCGCCTGGCGAATATCGACTAACTGCGCTCCCCCTTAATATTGAAGGTGCTGACGGCAGTCCAGTTCGGGCAATTTTAGAAGATGACACTCAAGCTTAAGGCTTGGGTGTTTTTTGTGGCTATAGCAGGAATTGGTCACCGTCTACAAGAAAGATCCTCCCTTCTATAAGAACATAGCAACTTTCATATGCGAACCTTGCAACTATTTATGAGAAAACTTGGTCCTATCACCACAGGCTTTTCCCTAAAAAGTAAAAAAAGGCTCGCAACTAAGCGAGCCTGTCCTACTTATAATTTACTTCTGACATTCCACAGCTCAGGGAAGAAATAGTGATCGAGCACACTCTTTAAATAACCGACACCTGAGGAGCCGCCTGTCCCCTTCTTATGGCCGATAATTCGTTCAACGGTTTTCATATGCCTGAAACGCCATTGCTGCATCCAGTCTTCAATGTCCACTAACTTCTCTGCCAGTTCATATAGATCCCAATACTTGTCGACATTGCGGTACACTTCTATCCAAGCCTTCTCAACGCTTTCGTTGGCCTCGTAAGTCTTCGTCAGGTCTCGCTGCAGAACACTGGAGTCGATGTCAAAATCTGATTTCGCTAGTGTTTCAATCGCTACATCATATAGGCCAGGTGCTTCATAGGCTTCTTGTAATTGTTGATGGAGCGCTTCGTCTTTTTCATAAATCTTTAACACATGTGGCGTTTTATAACCTAGGGCAAATTCGACCATTCGATATTGATACGATTGGAATCCTGATGCTTGGCCTAGATGGTCGCGGAACTCTAAGTACTCTGCTGGCGTCATGGTTGCGAGCACGTCCCATGCTTGGATAATCTGGTTTTGAATTTTTGATACGCGTGCTAGCTGTTTAAATGCGCTGTCGAAGTTTTCGTCTTTGATGGATGTAATGGCAGCGCGAATTTCGTGTAAGGTTAGTTTCATCCACAGTTCACTGACTTGGTGAATGATAATAAATAACATTTCATCATGGTGATCAGATAAACGATGTTGGGCGTTCAATATGGAGTCTAAATCGAGATAATCACCATAAGTCATACGCTCTTTAAAATCTGTATGTATCCCTTTTTCATCTTTATAAGTCATTTGGTTTTGTCACTCACCTTTTTTCTTTTATCTTAACACATATTTAGCCATAGAATATAAGAGGCTGTGGTATGATAAAAGTAAATCGAGATAGTTGAATTCGTTTAATCCCTATTGGTAAACTGAGGTTATTGAGATTGATATTAAAGGATGTGAAGAGCATGCGTGTTGTAAATAATATTGCAGAATTAATTGGTGATACGCCACTAGTAAAATTAAATCGACTTAATCCAGCAAACGGTGCTGATATTTATCTAAAACTTGAAATGTTCAACCCTAGTGGAAGTGTGAAAGACCGTGCAGCTTATAACATGATTTTAGAGGCTGAAAAACAAGGTCATCTTAAAGAGGGCTCGACGATTATTGAACCGACAAGCGGTAACACAGGAATCGGTCTTGCGATGAATGCGGCCGCTCGTGGTTATAAGGCAATCCTTGTGATGCCTGACACGATGACTAAAGAGCGCATTAATATGCTAAAAGCTTATGGTGCCGAAGTGGTCTTGACTCCTGGGGATAAAAAAATGCCTGGAGCGATTGAAAAAGCTAAAGAATTACTTAATGAAATTCCAAATAGTTTTATGCCGATGCAGTTTGAAAACCAGGCCAACCCGGATGCACACCGTAAATCGACTGCACTAGAAATTCAAGAAGCGATGAAACAACTTGGCAAGCCGTTGTCAGCGTTTGTTGCGAGTTCAGGTACGGGCGGTACGGTGACAGGAACTGGTGAGGAATTGAAAAAGGTATATAAAGATCTAACCGTACACGTTGTGGAACCTGCAGGATCGCCTGTTTTATCTGGAGGTCAGCCAGGTAAGCACAAACTTGTCGGAACAAGTCCTGGCTTTGTACCGGACACGTTAAATTTGGATGTTTGCGATGAGATTTTAAAAATTGAAGACGATCAAGCTTATGATATTACGCGTCGATTAGCACGCGAAGAAGGTATTTTAGTTGGTCCTTCAGGCGGTGCAACAACTTATGCAGCTATTGAAGTTGCTAAGCGTAAACAACCTGGTGAAGTGGTCATCGCTGTCGCACCTGACACTGGTGAACGTTATCTATCAGGTGACCTATTTGATCTTTAATTCATAAGACAATGAACCTGCTTCCATAATAAGGGAGCAGGTTTTTTATATTTTTTTTAAAAATCTATTGACTTGAGAATGATTTTCAATAACAATAGTAAATGAAAATGATAATTATTCTCAATACCAAACTAAGAAAAGGAGTTAAATAGTTATGAAAATCAAGTATTTCTTATTAACATCAATCATCCTCTCGGTTATCTTCCTTGCAGCATGTGGAGACGATAGTACTTCAGATGGTGACAGCAATGAATCAAGTGAAGAGGAAATTAATTTATACACTAGCCGTCATTACGACATTGATGATGAGCTTTATAAAGAATTTACAGATGAAACTGGAATTAAAGTTAATGTCATTAAAGGTGACGAAGATGAATTAATTGAACGTATGAAGCGTGAAGGTGAACAAACTGCTGACTTATTCTACACATCAGATGCTGGTCGTTTATTCCGTGCAAAAGACGCTGGATTACTACAAAGCATTGACAATGACACGATTAATGAAAACATCCCTGAAAATTTACGTGATAAAGACAATAAATGGTTTGGCCTTACTAAACGTGCGCGTGTAATTGTTTATCATAAAGACCGTGTTGACCCGAGTGAAGTCAAAACTTACGAAGATCTAACTGAATCAAAATGGGAAGACAAAGTATTAATTCGTTCATCAGAGAACATTTATAACCAGTCATTATTAGCATCGTTTATTGAGTTAAAAGGACGCGAAGAAGCTAAAGCTTGGGCTGAAGGTGTTGTAAATAACATGGCTCGTGATCCACAAGGTGGAGACCGTGATCAAGCTAAAGGTGTTGTTGCTGGCGAAGGTGATCTAGCCGTTATGAACACTTATTACCTTGGTGGTATGCTAAATTCTGCTGATGAAGAGGAAGTTAAAGTAGCTGAACAGCTGGGAGTCATCTTCCCTAATCAGGAAACAACAGGTACACATGTCAACGTTAGTGGAATCGCAGTTACAAAACACGCAAAAAATAAAGAAAACGCAGTTAAGTTAATCGAATTTTTATCATCTAAAGATGTTCAGAAACAATTCGCAAGCGCGAACTACGAATATCCAGTTAACCCGAATGTTGAACCAGCTGAAACATTAAAACAGTGGGGAGACTTCAAAGAACAGGATATTAACCTGTCAATCTTAGGTGAAAACAATGCAGAAGCAGTTAAAATTTTCAATGAAGTAAATTGGAAGTAATAGCAAAATTAAGTCAGGTTGTTGAATTTTCAGCAGCCTGTTTTGGTTTTTAAGTCTTTATTATGTCCGTTTTTAAATACTTCAGCTGAGAGACTTACTAAACGATTAATTATTTTGTATGATGGATAAGGTGTATTAGAATTAAGGGCGTGAACTCTTTGAATTGGATTAGAAATATTAAAAGCAATATGAATAGTTGGGCAATCTTGAGCATTGTATTTATCATACTCATTCTACTCCCCAACTTATCCATCATTTTTCAATTTTTCAGTGAACCAAATGAGAATTGGGCACACATTCGAGAATACATGTTGAACACATATATTAAAAATTCACTTATATTAGTGGTTGCTGTTGGAGTTCTAAGTGCCATAGTGGGTTCTAGTCTGGCCTGGATTATTTCCGCCTATCAATTCCCGCTGCGGAACTTTTTTCAATGGGGGCTAATTTTACCATTAGCTATTCCACCTTACATTGGCGCTTACACATATCACGGAATTATTAATTATACAGGTGTCATTCAAACCACTTTACGTAATCAGTTTGGCGTGACAGTGGACCAACAATATTTCGATATTATGAATATGCCAGGTACTATTTTTATATTTGTGATTTTCCTGTTCCCATATGTTTTTACAATTACTAAAGCATTTTTAGCAAGACAATCAACATCTCTAATAGAAAATGCGCGACTACTGGGAAGTAATCCTTGGAAAATTTATTTCAAGATCGTTCTACCATTAGCGCGGACATCTATTGTTGCTGGAGTAAGCTTAGTTATTCTTGAAGTGTTAAATGATTATGGCGTTGTAAAATACTACGGGATTCAAACATTTACAACCGCTATATTCCAAACATGGTTTGGGCTTGGCGATTTAGCTTCAGCCATTAAACTATCAGGTACCTTAATGCTTATTATTTTAGGGTTATTAATTGCTGAGAGAGTCCTTAGAGGAAGAAAACGATTCAGTTTCACAACAACAAAAGTTAAATTACTAAAACCAGTGCAACTAAAAGGAGTCAGTAAGTGGGTGGCATTTAGCTATGCAACGACAGTATTTGCGGTCGCATTTATTATTCCATTCATACAACTGATTTACTGGGCAACCCTAACATATGAACAATTTTTCTCAGAGGATTTACTAAGTGTGATTGGTAATACAATAATGGTTGCTTTAATCGCAGCTACATTAATAACTATTATGGCTATTGTGATTAGTAATTTTTCCAGGTTACACCGTGGTTTAACAGCAAAACTCTTCCCTAAAGTAACGATATTAGGTTATTCTATTCCTGGTGCAGTTATTGCTGTAGGAATAGTAACGTTATTTATTGGCATAGATAAATTCATGTACCAAAATACTTTAGTTTCTTCTTACGTATTAAGTACGAGTATTTTCATGCTTGTCTTTGCTTATGTCGTTCGCTATTTAGCAGTAGCATATAACTCAATAGAATCTGGCTTTGAACGAATTGGAACTTCTTTTACAGAGGCATCAAGAATATTAGGCCAAAACATTACAAAATCGTTCTTTAAAGTAGATTTAAAATTAATCCGTGGCGCAATTTTTGGAGGGTTTATTTTAGCTTTCATCGATATATTAAAAGAACTTCCATTGACTCTGATTTTACGACCATTTAACTTTGAAACATTAGCAACTAATGCATTTCAATACGCCTCTAATGAAATGATTCATGAAGCTGCTGTGCCTTCAATATTAATCATTATCATTAGTGCAATTGCAATTTACTTTTTCCATCATGTTTTAGAAAGGGAGTAATCATATGTTTGTGCATATCCGAGACTTACAATACCGCTACTCAAACTCTGATCATTTAACGATAAATAAATTTAATTTAACAATAAACAAGGGAGAAATCACTACAATTCTAGGAGAATCCGGTAGTGGGAAAAGTACCTTATTGCGTTTAATTGCGGGGTTAGAGATGCCTTCAAAAGGTAATATTATGGTTGGAGATGATTGCATGTGCAGTCAATCTAAATTCGTTCAACCAGAACGCCGTGGTATTGGAATGGTTTTTCAAGATTATGCTTTATTCCCTCATATGACAGTTTCTGAAAATATTAAATTTGGTTTAGTGAAATGGTCTCGTAAAGATAAAAAAGCTCGCCTTCAAGAGGTTTTAGAGTTAGTGAATTTAGAAGGTTACGAAAAACGCTACCCATATGAACTAAGTGGCGGACAGCAACAACGTGTAGCATTAGCGCGAGCCTTAGCACCCAAACCTAAATTGCTCCTTTTCGATGAACCGTTTAGTAACTTGGATGCAGATTTACAAATTAAAATTCGTGAAGAGCTTCGTAAAATATTAAAAACAACTGGCGTTACCTCAATATTCGTGACACATGATCAAGAAGATGCTCAAGCATTAGCTGATCGTATCGTTATTTTAAGAGGTGGTGAAGTATCTCAAAATGGCACACCAGAAGAAATTTTTGGTACGGATTGTGATATTTCAGATCGTATCGCCGTAAAACCAAGGGTGTTATCCAGAACTTGATATCGAACTCCTGCTCATGTGGCAGGAGTTTTTTGGTGGTTAAAAAAAATAATCCTTTTTAACTAAAAATGCTTTATAACCCTTGATTTGAGGTACATTACTAAACAAACAGTCCATTCGACAACTTCGGTAAATTGTGATAATATTTAGCCTAACGAAATAATCGGTTACCGAAGTATTAGAAAGAAGGGTCAATCTTGGATCAACAAGCAAGAGGTAAACGTAATTTGGCGATCATGTGGTTCGCCAGTTTTTTTATTGCAGGTAGTATGACAATGGTTATGCCATTTCTATCTTTATATATCGAGACGTTCGGCAATTTCTCAGATGATTACGTTCAGACTTGGGCGGGATATACATTTGGAGTAACTTTTTTAACTGCATTTTTAGTTTCACCTATATGGGGTAGATTTGGAGATAAATTTGGCAGAAAACCCATCCTTATTATTGCGGCATTTGGTTTAGGAACCAGTGTCTTTTTAATGGGAGAAGTGCAATCTGTATTCCAATTGTTCCTCCTTCGTTTTGTCATGGGTGTTTTCACAGGGTTCATCCCTATGGCACAGGCATTAATTTCAACACAAACTGAAAAAGGAATCTCAGGACGTGTGTTAGGAACGCTTCAAACAGGCACAGTTACAGGTACATTAATGGGTCCAATGCTTGGCGGATTTCTAGCCGATACGATTGGTTATGCTCAAGCGTTTCAATTCACTTCAGGAACTATTTTTCTAGCTGGAGTTTTAGTCCTAATTGGTGTAAAAGAGTTCCGAGTCAAAGATGAAGAAAACGCGAAAGAAAATTATTCTAGAAAAGAAGTTGTACAGTTCATTCTAAGGCAGCCTATGTTAATTTCAGTGATTATTTTGTCTATGTTTGTGCAAATCGCACACTTTGCGGTTCAGCCTATATTAGCCCTTTATGTCAGTGAGCTAAATGGGCCGGCCAACCTAGCCTTTATATCAGGTATCGCCTTCTCAATCACCGGTTTAGGTAACTTATTGATGACTAGACGCTGGGGACGAATTGCAGATAAGGTAGGGTATGAAAAAATCTTGATTGGTTTACTCATTGCTGCCGGGATCGTCTACTTACCTGGTGCATTCGTTAATGAAGTATGGCAGCTCGTAATCGTACGTTTCCTATTGGGCGTCACATTAGGTGGTATTATTCCAGTTAGAATGGCTTACATTAGGCAAGTGGCACCAATACAGATTCAAGGTGAAGTCATGGGCTATAACACCAGTCTTCGCTTTTTAGGAAATATGATTGGACCTGTTGTAGGTGGTATTGTTGCTGGGTGGTATAGTATTTCAGCTGTGTTTTTAATGACAAGTTTTATGCTATTTTCTTGCGGGTTAATCTTACTCTTTATGAAATGGCGTGAAGAGCAAGCTGGTGCAGGTGCAGCTTCAAAAACAACTTCATAATGTTTTATTAAAATAACTTATTTGTATCACCTCACAAATTGCCTTACAATAAATATTGTGAGAAAACTTGCCGAGGGGCGACCCTTAAGGTAAGTTGGAGGCGCAGTTAACCATTTAGGTAGCCCAAAAAACAGTACTGAAAGTGAGGAATACTTTTATGAAAAAAGCTCTTGTATTAGCTGGTTCCGACACTAGTGGTGGAGCTGGAATTCAAGCGGACATTAAAACGTCTCAAGAAATCGGTATTTATCCGATGACAGCTTTAACAACCATTGTAGCCCAAAACCCATCATCAAACTGGGCTCACGATGTTTATCCTATAGAGTTAAATACAGTTAAGGCACAGCTTCACACCATTCTTGACGGTGTTGGTGTTGACATCATGAAGACTGGAATGCTGCCTACAGCTGAAGTTATTGAATTAGCTGCTGAGGTCATTGAAAAGCAGAGCTTAGATGCTGTTATTGATCCTGTTCTTGTATGTAAAGGTCAGGATGAAGCACTACACCCGGAGAATGCTGAAGCACTTCGCAATGTTTTAGTTCCAAAAGCTCTAGTAACAACGCCTAACCTTTTTGAAGCTGGACAGTTGGCACAGATGGACAACATTACCACTGTAGATGAAATGAAAGAAGCTGCCAAACGCATTTATGAGTTAGGCGCTAAGCACGTTATTGTCAAAGGTGGATCTGATGTCGATAGTGAGAAAGCAATTGATGTCTATTATGCCGGCGAAGAATTTATTTTAATTGAAACAGATATCATTGACACAACTTACACTCATGGTGCAGGTTGTACCTTTGCTTCAGCAATCACTGCTTTTATTGCAAAAGGTCAAGAACCTTTAGAAGCAATTAGATCTGCTAAATCATTTATTACAAATGCCATTCAAGATGCACCGCGCTTAAATGATTACGTTGGTTCAGTGAATCAATATGCGAACCGCAAAATACACTATTATGTCTAAAACTGAGGCCCTTGCCTCAGTTTTTTTAAATTAAATCAGATTCCGGATCCTACTCTTCTGTTTCCGGATCTATTTTTCTAATTTCCGGAGCCTTTTTGGTAACTTAACTGGTCGAATCTTGTCGAAAACGCTTAAAAAACTCCTGTTTCCGGACTTTTGAAAGGGAATCCCGGACTTTTCCCCTTCTATTCATTGCCTATCTTTCACTTTTGCTTATTCACTTAATCACATGTTATACTACTTATGAATATAATTCCTATTAAACAGGTAGGAATACTATTTATTGAGGTGAACATACATGGGCAGAGAGTTCATGAATATATTTGACGAATGGGCTGATTCTTACAATGATGCAGTTTCAGGTCAAAATATAGAGTATAAAGAAGTTTTTGAGCATTACGAGGAAATTCTTGACGAGGTAGCTTCCAAAGCTAAAGGTAAAACCATTGAATTCGGCGTAGGTACAGGTAATCTATTTGATAAATTAATTAACTATAACCTAGATGTCATAGGTGTTGAACCTAATGAAAAGATGCTTCAAATTGCTAAACATAGATTTCCCGATGAACAAATTTTAGATGGTGATCTGATCAATTTTCCAAAGTCCGATCAGATTGACAGCATCGTAAGCAGCTATACTTTTCACCATTTAACTGATAATGAAAAACAAGAAGCATTTGAATTGTATTACGATGTTTTGTCTCATCAGGGGCAGGTCATTTTTGCAGATACAATTTTTCAAGATGAAGAAAGTCACCAGAAGGTAATTAGAGATGCCGAAGAGAAAGGGTATAGTAACTTAGCTAAAGATTTGTTAAGAGAATATTATACAACCATTCCGAAGTTAGAACATATCATTAAACAAGCAGGTTTCACAGTCAGGTTTAAACAGCTGAACAACTTCGTCTGGCTCATCCATGCAAGAAAACTATAAATTTGTTACTAATATTTGAGAGGAGAATTCAAATGACTAAGAAAATGAACGTAGAAAGTTTCAACCTAGACCACACAAAAGTTAAGGCACCTTATGTACGCTTAGTAGGGGTGACGAAAGGACAAAATGGGGATTCGATTCACAAATACGATATTCGATTCAAGCAACCCAATAAAGCTCACATGAAAATGGACGCACTACACTCAATCGAACATTTAATGGCAGAGAACATTCGTAACCACTTAGAAAATGTAATTGATATCGGACCTATGGGATGCCAAACCGGTTTCTACCTTGCCGTTTTGAACCATGACGACTACGACGAAATCATTGAAGCATTAGAAAAAACATTCCATGATGTATTAAAAGCAGATGAAGTTCCAGCATGTAACGAAGTTCAATGTGGTTGGGCAGCCAATCATAGCCTAGATGGTGCAAAGGAACTCGCACAAGAAATGCTCGATCACCAAGCTGAATGGAAAGATGTTTTCGGAGAGGAATAACGTCATGAATTATGTTTCAAATATTCAAGATTTGATTGGCAGAACGCCTTTATTTGAAATTACTCAAATTGATATTCCAAATAACTGCCGAATTTTCTCAAAGCTAGAATATTTTAACCCAGGCGGCAGCGTGAAAGACCGTCTGGGTGTTGAATTAATAAATGATGCATTAGAAAGAAACCTCCTAAAACCAGGAGGTACTATCATTGAACCGACAGCTGGTAACACTGGTATTGGTCTAGCATTAGCAGCCATCAATCAGGGTTTTAGGATTATTTACGTGGTTCCAGAAAAATTCAGCATCGAAAAACAAGCTTTGATGAAAGCGTTAGGAGCGGAAATTGTTCATACCAAAACTGAGTTAGGAATGAAAGGAGCTATTGATCGAGCGAAAGAATTAGAAGCTCAAATAGATCACTCTTTCTCCCCTTCTCAATTTTCCAATCCGGCCAATCCAAAGGCTTATTACAATACATTAGGCCCTGAGATTTATCATGACCTTGATGGAAATATTAATGTTTTTGTTGCTGGAGCTGGAACAGGCGGTACATTCATGGGAGTCTCACGTTATTTAAAAGAACAAAATGACTCCATCAAAACTGTCATCGTTGAACCTGAAGGCTCCATATTGAATGGTGGTGCACCAGGTCCCCATGAGACAGAAGGAATCGGCATGGAGTTTTTACCTAAATACATGGATAACAGGTATTTTGACGCCATTCATACCATTTCAGATCAAGATGCTTTTAGGCAGGTTAAACAACTTTCTCAAAAAGAAGGCCTTTTAGTCGCTTCATCTTCTGGAGCTGCTTTTGTTGCAGCACTTAAAGAAGCAGAAACTGCACAAGAAGGTAGTCACATCGTTACTGTTTTTCCGGATAGTAGCGAACGTTATTTAAGCAAACAAATTTATGAAGGATGGGATTAAATGCGTAAGAAAACACAGCTTATACACGGTGGAATATTCGGCGATGAAACAACAGGTGCTGTGTCTACTCCAATTTATCAAGTTAGTACTTACAAGCAGGATTCAGTTGGTAATCACAAAGGCTTTGAGTATTCTAGAACTGGTAACCCAACAAGACATGCACTTGAGGAATTAATAAAAGATGTTGAAGGTGGTAAAAGAGGCTTTGCTTTTGGCTCAGGAATGGCAGCCATCACATCAGTCATGATACTTTTTAATAGTGGCGATCATGTGGTATTTACGGATGATGTATATGGAGGTACCTATCGTGTGATGACAAGTGTCTTAAATCGCTTAGGTATTGATTCGACATTTGTAGATACGAGTGAAACCGAAAATATTCAATCGGCTATCCAAGAAAATACTAAAGCCATTTTCATTGAAACGCCAACCAATCCACTGCTAAAGATTACCGATATTGAAAAAGCTTCAAATGTTGCTAGAAAACATAATCTTTTAACAATTGTTGATAACACGTTTATCACACCTTATTTTCAAAATCCATTAAACCTTGGCGCTGATATTGTTCTTCATAGTGCCACAAAATATTTAGGTGGACATAGTGATGTAGTGGCTGGCTTAGTTGTTGTGAACGATGAACAATTAGGTGAAGACTTACACTTTATCCAAAACTCAACTGGTGCCGTTTTAGGACCTCAAGATTCCTGGTTACTCATGCGCGGGATAAAAACGTTAGGCATTCGTATGGAAGAACATGAACAAAACACGAGAAAAATTGTGGACTTCTTAGAACCACATCCAAACGTTGACAGTGTGTTCTATCCAGGTCTGCCCACCCACCCTGGGCATCATACAGCTAAAAAACAAGCAACTGGATTTGGCGCAATGGTTTCTTTTGATGTTGGATCTGAGGCAAAAACCGATGAAGTTTTAGCTAAATTACGTTATTTTACACTAGCTGAGAGTTTAGGAGCAGTTGAAAGCCTCATCTCAGTACCAGCTAAAATGACACATGCTTCAATTCCAAGAGAACGACGATTAGAATTAGGTATTACTGATGGATTAATCCGTATTTCAGTAGGCATTGAAGATGTTGACGACTTATTAGAAGACCTAAGTCAGGCATTAAATTGATATTAAGTCAGACTTTCACATAAGTGAGAGTCTGACTTTTTTGTATAAATGAAGTTAACTGAGTTATTAATGGAGTTACATGGCGTAATAATGGAGTTATGCCTTCGATTAATGGAGTTTGTTTGTATATTAATGTAGTTGCCATATCTATTAATGAAGTTACATTACATTTTATTAGAATTTTAGCTGCTTAGAGGTTTAACAAGTGGGTTTCAAGAGTGAAAAGAACTGCCGCATTAATAAAAAACAAACCAGCCATGATTTAATAATCACAACTGGTTATAAAAAGGTTCTAATCCACATTAAACTCAAACGAACCTGCACTAGTACTTACATCAACACGGTAAGTCCCATCCCCGACAATTCCTCGTATTCGATTATGTGAATTCTCTTGATAACTGTCTAACGGAAAATCAATTTTACCACTACCAGCACTTGCTGAATAGTCTAATGTCAAGTCTGTTGGCTTTTCAGACGTATTAATTATTACTTCTCCTGCTGACGTATCGACGTTGATATGCTGTGCAAGTTGCTCAAGATTAACTTCAACTCTCCCTGCACTTGTATCAATATCTAAATCACCAGTAATACCATCAACAATGACTTCTCCTGCTGACGTATCAATCGATGTTTGTTCAGTTTCAGCAGAAGCTAATTCCACTTTTCCAGCACTCGTATCTATTTCTAAATCCTTAACTTTTAGATCCTGTAAATCTAATTTCCCAGCTGAAACATCTACCTCAAAAGATTGAAATTCTTGATCAGGTAAAAAAATGTCAATTTTCGCTTCTGTACCAAAGTTAAATATAAAAAAGGAAGGGCTAAATTTTTTTTCAACCTGAAGTTCATCACCATTTTTCTCGACTTTAAATTGATTTTGATAAATTTTGTTAAACTTCCCATAATATTCGACTGTAATATTTGATTCTTCAGTACGCATAACATTAACCTCTGCACTGCTTATATCCACTTCAATATGTTTAATCTCATCACCATTAAAAGTTTTACTATCTTCAACCGTCTCTGTTTGACCCATGAATGTTTCTTTTAAGGATTCCCCACTGACCGAAACTGTAATAGCCAACCCAATAAAACTAACTACCAATACAATCGCTGCAATAATCGCAATTTTTTTCACGCTAATACCCCCTCACCAATTTAATGTTGAAATTAATGTACATACGAATAATTCGATAAATCCATTTTCCAATCCATAAAAGAGCTAAAAAAACCAATACACCAGCAGAAATACCCATACCAAGTGTAAAGAGACTAGCGATTACACTTCCTACATCATTAACTAGTGAATGATACAAAAATACAAATGGACTAAAAATAAAAGTAAATACAACGCTATAAAGGCTTATATAAGCACCTATAATTGCAACAACTGGAGCTAATACAAAAATACAATTAACGAAAATTAATACTATGGCTAAAACAATCATACGCGCATAATCTGTATTGGATTTTTTAGGTTGTTGTTCGGCATCTGGAAGTTCTTCCAGCATATTTTCTGCTACTTCATTAGGCAAACCCAATTCATTAATAATTTCAAGCTCTGTTTTTCCATCTCGCATCCCATTATCAAAGTGCTCACGATAATCGTATAAAATTTCATCTCTTTCCTCTTTTGTTAAAGGAGAAAGTAATTGTTTTAATTCTTTTAAATACTGTTCCTTATTCATCCTTCAAAGCCTCCTTGATTAATTCATTCACATTTACCGAAAACATTTCCCATTCCTTAATCAAAAAGTCCATATATGACTTTCCTTTGTCTGTTAATTGGTAATATTTGCGTGGCGGTCCTTCTTTTGATTCAGCTAAATAAGTCGTACAGTACTCCTCTTTTGTTAAACGCCTTAACAAAGGGTAAAGTGAACCTTCTGCCAAATCAATGTTTTTTGAAATGTTCTGTGCCAACTCATAACCATATTGATCTTTTTTATAAATTAGAACCAAAACACAAAGTTCTAAGATGCCTTTTTTAAATTGGGTGTTCATAACTATACCTCTTTTCTCGGTACTGAATATAATTCAATAGTGATAACTATAATTTACCACGTAGTACTGAATAATGCAAGGTAGTAAATTATATTTATTTATAGATATAAAAATGACTCATGTATAAATTAGGTCATTTGAAACATCTTAATAGTTGTACCACTGTTTTAAAGGAGGATAACAACCATGGATCAACAACAAAATCCAAATAGTCAGATGAAAAATTCTAACCAAATGCCAGCTCAGCAAAGCCACTCAGCACATGAATTATATGACGTAAAAGAAGTCGTTGGTGGCATAATTGGAGCAATGGAACACTATAAGTTGTATGAACAAGGAATCCAAGACCAACAACTAAAAGATATTTTAAACAAACAACATCAATATATGACGCAACTATATAACACAGTTGTAGATGCTTTCCAAACAGGACAGCGCCCTCCCCAGCCTACGACAACTTATAACATGGAGTTAAGTAACGATGTCACATACGGTCTTACTCCAGGACAGCCTAAGCAACCAAAAATGAACCCTGAAGAATTAAATGATGAATGTTATTCTAGCTTCATGCTTGGGCATTTAAAAGCCGCTGCATCAGGTTGTACAATGGCTGCATTAGAAGCGACTAACCCAGTTGTTCGTCGTGTGCTTCAAGATAGTGTGCCAAATATTTGTGAAATGGCATATGAAATTTTCCTTTATCAAAATGATAATGGTTATTATCAAGTGGCACAATTTGATCAACAGACACAAAACCAATTATTAAACTCTTTTACTCACACGCAGCAACAAGCGCACTAATAAAAAGGTACTTGAGCATCGCGCTCAAGTACCTTTTAAAATATTTATTGTAAGCCTACTACTTTTAACCCTTTAGACTCTAGATAGTCCAATATCTCGGGCAAGGCTTCTAAAGTATATTGATTTTCATGAAGAATATAAATTCCTCCAGAAGGGTTAACATTTTTAAAATATTCTACAATATCATTTTTACTATTGGCTTCCCAATCTCTTGGGTCGCGGTTCCACATGACTGTTTTTAAGTTTTGGTGTTTCAATACTTCTACCACTTCAGAATCTGCTGCACCATATGGCGGGCGGAATAATTCTACTTGTTTTCCTACAAGCCCTTCAAGGCCAGTTATAGATTCCAAAATATCATTTTTTAATAAGCTCGGCGTTAAATTATTTAAATTAGCGTGTTGATGAGAATGGCTTCCAACCACTTGTCCTTCATCTTCCGTATAAGAAACATATTCAGGATACTTTTCTATTTGCGTTCCGACAAAGAAAAACGTACCAGCTACTCCATGCTGTGATAATACATCGACAATTTCTTTTGTGAAATATGATGGACCATCATCAAAGGTTAAAGCCACATACCCTTCAGGTAAGCCATAGAATAAATCCTGTTTGACTTCATACATAGGAAATTCTTTTTCACTTTGAATAACCTGAACACCTTGAACACTTGCTTCTTCCTGAGCCTTCTTACCAATACTCACATCTTTTTCAGACAAATTTACACTAGAACTGACTAAATATTTATCTTCATTAAATTCCGATGTCTCTGACTCTGTAGCAAAGAAATGCTCATTAGAAAAAGCTAATACTAACGCTAAAGCTGCTGCGGCCATTAAACCTTTTTGAAAAACTTTCACAAAAGAAACGGACCCCAACCAGCGTGCTGATTCATCTTGATCTATAAGGTCAAGTTCGTTAATTGAAGGTGATTGATTTAGGCTAGGACTTTCCTTGTACGAATCCGATTCAGATTGCTCTTTATCAAAAATAATGTCCTCGTCGACTTGTTCTTCAGCTTGATCCTCTTTTAAAGAAGTAGAGTTATTCTGTTCTACGACATCTTCTTTTTTATTCGAAGTCGTTTCAGTTTGCTTTACAACATCATCAACTTTAAAAGAAGCAAACCCTTTAGCTTTGTTCGTCTCGCCCTGTTTTTCTTTCTTGTTGGTTTCCTTAGCTTTTTTAGCTTGAGCCATATTTTCTGGCAACTCAATAAAAGAAAGCTCTTCTATTTGCTTAAAAGTACTAGCTTCCTTAATTTGATTAAGTTTATGAGTGTATAACTCCGAACAATTAAAATCTAACTTGCGCTGTTCATACCCTTTTACAGCTGTCAAAGTGCTAGAAAAACTATCCGTAAACGGATTCCGTTTCGACATAAATGATAGGCGCGTCAACGATCCATTTAGTTGGTTATACACTTGATTTAAAGACTTATAAGTCAATGTATCAAGCTTCAACCAGAATAACTTCTCCTCTTGATTAATTGAAATACGAATTTTAGCATGTCCATTATTCAATTCGATTAGTTCTATTAACTTAAAAGTATATGACATATCTTAGCCTCATTTCTCAACAAGAAGCTCTATATATAAATAATGAAGCCGGCAAAGCGACTTCATCATCCAAAATTATTTGTTTTCCGGCTCGAAGGTTTTGACAGACTGCTTTTCTTTGTCTTCGTGCTCTGTCTCATTCGCTTTCGTTTCTAAATCATCATCTAAATCATAAGCTTGGAATGATGAACTCATGCGATTATTGAAGTCCTTGAACATACCAAGTAAGTATGAATTTTCCTCGCGAATCTTGTAATATTTCTTTTGTAAGTTTTCATTCTTAGCTTCGAGTTCACGAATTTTATCTTCAAGTTTTTGAACGTTAGACATTGATTCAATTTGATAACGTTCATAAGTTTCATTCAACTTAGCATAACGCTCTTCTTCGATATTGATATTATTTTTAAGCTCTTCAATTTCTCGAGTTAAGCGCATTTGCATATCTTGATAATCTTCCATCAATTGGTCGTACTTCATATTGCGATTTGCGATTTGATCTTCTAAACGACCAATTTCAGTATCTTTATCAGAAACCGTTTGTTCTAATTGTGCCTTTTCTTGCGTTAACTTATTCACATAATCATCACTGTGCTTTAAACGATCTCTCACATCGTCTAAATTTTGCTTGACTAAATCACGGTCGCTCATCATTTGATCAACCGCTACTAATAAGTCTAACGCAATTTTATCTTTTTTTCGGTAGTCTTTCGGTTCAGGTGTTGGCTCAAAATTAGAAGGTGAGACATCCTGTTGTTGTTCCTGCTTCTGTTTAGGTTCATCATCGTTTTTATCACGATCAAACAGCTTAGCAGCTTGGAACTGTTGATAACTCTCCTTTTTCTTCTCCTCTTCTACAACAGCATGTCCTGTTGCAAAAGCTGGCTCTTCCCTTTTCACCGAAAAACTATCCCATACATTTTTGAAAAATTGACGAATATCCATATACTCACTCCATGTGAATCATTGAACTCTTAAATAAAACGAAACATTTGTAACACGAACGTAAAATATACTACTTTAAAAGTACCATTAAATCACAAATTCCGCAATAAATTTCGACACTTTTCTGAATTATTTTCTCTGTCCTTAATTTAATTTTTAACTAATTCTTTTAACTCTTTAATTTCTGTCCTTAAATGTGAGATTTCCTGTTTTAGCTCTTCTTCACCATTGTCTTGGCCCAGTTCCATTTTTTCAACTTTTTCAAAATTGTTCACTATAACTCCCACGAATAGATTAAGGACAACAAATGAACCCGCTAATATAAATGTTACAAAATAAATCCAAGAATACGGCGCTTCTTCCATTACAGGTCGCATAACTCCACTCGCCCATGACTCAAGTGTGATCATTTGGAATAATGTGAGGGCTGTATGTTGAATTGTACCGAAATATTCAGTGCTAACCTCACTATATAAAACCGTTCCGATAACACTAAATATATAAAACACGATTCCTAATAACAACATAATTGTACCAAGAGAAGGGAGTGTCATTAATAATGCATTTACCAACTTTCGTAACGATGGAACAACTGAAATGGTGCGAAATAACCTCAGTACACGTAAAATACGTAAGACCGTGACAAATGATGACCCCACAAATATGTAACTGAATGCCACGATTAAAAAGTCAAACACATTCCAACCGTCTCTAAAAAATTTACTTGATGGTTCTGAAGCAATTAATTTAAGTCCGATCTCAATAGTAAATATGGCTAGAATGATTATATCTAATACATTTAATATACTTCCATATTGATTATAAATGCTTGGGTATGTTTCCATCCCTATTAAAACCGCATTGGCCAAAATTAATAGAATGATAAAATTCTGAAATGCTTTTTTCTCAACAATGAATTGACTCCAAGATTGCATAAATAAACTCTCCTTCTTTAAAACACCTAACATAAATTATACTTTTTTCTAAACAACTGTTTCAATAGAATTCGACGTTAAGTCGTGATAAAATAGTTACAAATTAATTCAAAACGTAAAGCCCGGGAGACATTAGATTCTCTCGGGCTTCCTATATATGAGGTGTTCTAATGCAAAAAGCTTGGTTACAAGTAGTTATTGGTGCTTTTTTCGAAGTCATTTGGGTTATTGGCTTAAAGCACGCAGGTAGTTTAATTGAATGGAGCACAACCGTTATAGCCATATTTATTAGCTTTTATTTGTTGATTATAGCTGGCGAGAGAATCCCTGTCGGTACGGCTTACGCTGTCTTTGTAGGACTCGGTACAGCTGGTACTGTGCTATCAGATATTCTCTTTTTTGATGACCCTTTTAATGTAATAAAAATTTTACTTATTGCCTTACTTTTATTTGGTGTGATTGGGCTAAAATTAGTAACTGACGAGCGAGGTGTTGAATAATGTATTGGTTCTCGCTGATCTTAGCCGGGTTGTTTGAAATGACTGGCGTATTATCTATTAACTATGTTCATCAAAAAAAGAATTGGCAATCAATTCTACTTTTAATAGTTGCGTTTTCTTTAAGCTTTATATTTTTAGCCATAGCAATGGAAAAACTTCCAATGAGCACAGCTTATGCGATTTGGACTGGTATTGGAGCGGCTGGAAGTGCGGTTGTAGGAATTCTATGGTTTAATGAACGTACATCACTTCTTAGAATTTTATTCATCCTCATGATTATTTCATCAACGATTGGTTTAAAAATAATCACTTAGGATGCAGGATTATAACCTTTCTAATCGAACCTAATATGTTAGTAGAGGATTAAGGAGATGACAATGTGCAACACCAACAAAGAGAACATTTCGCAAAACTCTATATGTACTTCACTACAATCATTGGATGGAGTATAATTTTTGGTTCATTTTATTTTGTTGACATAAATCCCAGCTCCTCTTTAATTTTAGTTCTATTTATTCTGTTTATAGGAATTACTGAGTATTATCCATTTCCTGTTTGGAAAGGTTTCACAACCATTAATTTCCCATTAATTTTTGTAATGGTTCTAATTTATGAATTGCCAACTGCAATGATTGTTTATAGTTTGACTGTCTTCTCTGTCAACCTCTTACACGAGCGACCAGCTCGATCCATCTTTTTCAATCCTGCACAGCTTGCAATAAGTCTATTTCTTACTCATGAGTTGATTACAGAGTTACTATCATTAAACGAAATTACATTTAGTACAAGTGTTTGGACTGGTACATTAACATTTTTGACGTTTCTTATCACCTTTTACATTATTAATAATTTAATGGTAGATTTGGTTTTGATTTTAAGACCCCAACCTTATACTTTTAAACATTGGAAAAACAAACTAGTGTCCGAATCAAGTAGCGCTCTATTTTCAATATTGTACGGATTATTATTTTATATAATAGGAAATCAAAATCGGGGAAACATTGATGCGGTCGCTTATTTTTTCTTTTTCTCTCCATTAGTTGCTTTGTCTATCATTGGAGCGAGTTTTGTACGATTAAACACGGAAAAAAATCGACTTAAAAAAATGTTTAAGCTAACCAGGAACCTAAACACCTATATGATAAAAGAAAATGGTTTTCCACATTCCATGAATGAATTAAAGAGATTTATAAATTGTGACGAAATTTGCTTAATAACCCTAGAGGATGGTGTTTGGGAAATCGTATTCCCAGATTTGAAAAATGATTTAGATAATAATGCTTTGCAACTTCTACATGAAATATCGTCCATTACTAGTTTTGAAAACCGAAAAAATGAAGGTAGCGGACCTTTGTCCCAAATCTTTTCCAAAGATATGAGGTCTTACATCTATGCACCACTTCGTCTTGATGAAGAAACTCTAGGCTTCATAGTTCTAGCTAAATCTAGACATAATAGTTTTATAGAAGAAGAAAAAAATATAATAGCTACTTTAGCTAACCAACTAGCCGCCACTTTAAAAACTCGGATTTTAGTACACGAACAACAAGAAAACCATTTATTAGAAGAAAGAAACCGAATTGCCAGAAACATTCACGATGGAATTGCACAGAATCTAGCTGCAGCAGTCTTACAACTTGAATCTGCCAAACGATACTTAGGTCAGAAGCCTAAAGACAGTGAGCATTATATAAATCAGTGTATTGAGAATTTGCGCTCCAGTTTATGGGAAGTTCGTAACTCAATCTATACTTTACGACCTCCAAAACATAATCAAACAGGACTCATCCCTGCCATTCATAAGCGACTTAGTGAATTTAATCAACACACTAATTTACCTATCGATTTTCAGTTAAAAGGTAAACCTTACCCTGTTAGTTCTATGGTAGAGCGAACAGTTTTTGATATTTTTCAGGAAAGTGTTAGAAATAGCATTAAACATAGTGAAGCCTCACAAATTATCATAAAATTAACTTATGATCAGAAACAGATTCATTTGAATATTTTTGACGATGGAAAAGGATTCTCGCTATTTCATGAAATGATTAAAGTAGAAAAGGAGCCACATTTTGGTATCTTACAAATGAATGAAATCGCTGAAAAGATTAATGCCTCACTTGATATTAACAGTAAACCCGGGGAGGGTACTACTATTCATTTATCCATCCCACAACTTGAAGCGAAGGGTGATGAAGATGATTAATGTTTATTTAATTGATGACCACACTGTTCTTAGAGATGGGTTAAAGAATATCCTTAATATGGAGAAAGACATAAATGTCATTGGTGGTTCTTCATCAGAATTTGATGCTAAAACTGGCACACAAAAATATCAACCTGACATTATCTTGCTTGATATCAATATGCCGAATAAAAATGGTTTACAACTATTAGATGAGATTAAGGTCGTATCACCTGAAACCAAAGTTTTGATTCTTACGATGTTCAGTCAAGAAGATTATTTTTATCAAGCCATCGAATTAGGTGCAGAAGGCTATTTGCTTAAAGATGCACCAACGAACCAAGTTATCGAGGCTATTTATGCTATTGATCGTGGTGAATCCTACATCCACCCTATGATGACTAAAAAACTCTTAGATTTACATCAAAGAAAGAACGAAAAACCGCACGCAAATGAATTAACTAGTAGAGAAAAAGAAGTGCTTCAACTAGTTGTTGAAGGGTTATCTAATAAAGAAATTGCTGAAAGTTTATTTATCTCTGAAACTACTGTAAAAATTCATGTCAGTCATATTTTCAAAAAAATGAAAGTTAAAAGTCGTTCTCAACTCATCATACATGCTGTGAAAAATAGATTAGTTAGCATTCCGCCAACATTAGATTCGTTAGATTAACAATCATCTGCATTAGATGGTTGTTTTTTTATGCTCTTTAATAATACTAAAGTATTATTTTTTATAGATAAAAGTATTAGAATCTTTAGACCGATGCATAATATCTTTAATTTTTCAGAAAATATATACTTTTCTATAAAGAGGAGGATTGTTGATGAAAAAAATACTTTCAACAGCAACAATATTAGTTTTACTACTTTCTTTAGGTTTTCAAAATGTCAGCCAAATATCTGCCTCACAAGAAAGTAAGTTAGGCCCTCATTTGCAAGAGATTCTTCAAGAAACCGAGGCAAGCTTACAGGTCATAGTTAGTTTTCATGAAACTACCTACAAAGAACGCGAAAGTTTGCTAGAAGAATATCTATTTAGCAATGGCATTATATTCCACGAATTTCCTTTAGCAGGGCTCATAGCTACACCAGAACAAATTGAGTCATTAAATGAAGATGATCAAGTTCGATCAATTGTATATAACAAGACTTTGGAATATGAAAATACAGAAGCTACTGAATTTACAGGCGTGAACGATGTAAGAACAGATTCGAACTTACAAGAATATAACAATGGCCTTCCTATTACAGGAAAAGGGGTCGGTGTTGTCATCAACGATAGTGGTGTAGATGGAACGCACGCTGATCTTGAATATGACTCTCACCTAGTTCAGAATGTTCTGGGAGCTACGAACCTTAACGCTGTATCAGAACTTCTGCCTGTTACCTATATAGAAGATGTTCCTGCAACCGATAATAACTCGGGACATGGTACACATGTTGCTGGAATTGTCGGGGCGACTGGAGAGAAATCAGGCGGTAAACATGAAGGTGTTGCACCTGGAGCCGATTTAATCGGTTATGGTTCAGGAGCTGGGGTTGCCATTTTGGACATCTTAGGTGCTTTTGAGTATGCCCTAGTTAATCAACACGATTATAACATCCGGGTGATTACTAACTCTTGGGGTGATACAAGTGATGCTGGAACACCATTTGATCCAGACCACCCAGTTAATGTTGCAACAAAAGCATTATATGATCGTGGTATTCTAACGGTCTTTTCAGCAGGGAATTCAGGCCCAGAGGAAGGAACAATTTCCGGTAATTACAAAAAAGCTCCATGGGTTGTCACCGTTGCAGCTGGTACTAAAACTGGCGAATTAACCGATTTCTCATCTAGGGGAATAGAAAATCAAGGCGGAACTGTCATTGTGGATGGTGAAACTTGGAATTGGCAAGATCAACCGACGGTCACGGCTCCTGGGTATAAGATTATTTCAACAAGAGTTATTTCACCGTTACCTTTACTAGCAACTGCTGATGACCTTGAGCTCATTGATCCTGCTTATGTCCCTTATTACACAACAATGAGTGGGACATCAATGGCTGCACCACATGTCGCAGGAATTGCTGCATTATTATTTGAAACAGACCCAACACTTACACCATTAGAAGTAAAAGAAATACTGATGAATACAGCTACACCTATGGATGACTACGAGACATTCGAGGTTGGAGCAGGCTATGTCAATGCTTATGAAGCTGTAAAAAAAGCGTCTAAATAAATTTATATACATTTAGAAAGGGGTAACTTATGAAACATAAAAAACTTATTAGTTTATTGACGATTTTTGTAATGGTCATGGCTTTATTTTTACCTTTATCTCCTCAAACATCACAGGCAGGCTCGTTAGCTCATTTAGGAGACAGCTTAGAGGCGAAACTTTCAACCGTTGATGATGGAGAGTTAGTTGAAGTTGTAATTACTTACAAACAGGACGGACCAGTTACAACCAGTCAGAAGTCTTTCTTAGAAGGGTTAGGCATTGATACTGGATTATACATGGAATCCTTACCGATTGCGGGGGTTCTAGCTACTAAAAGTCATATAGAGAAGCTACAACAAAACGAAGAAGTACTATCCATTTTCTTAAATAAAGAATTAGAATATTACAATGCTGAATCCAATGACATAACAGGCGTTAGCCGATTACAAACTGATACTAAATTCCATAAAGAAAACAATGGTTTACCGTTTACAGGAAAAGGAATCGGAGTCGTCGTCAATGATAGTGGTGTCGATGGGCTTCATAAAGATCTTGAATACGGATCACACCTTGTTGAAAACGTCCTAGCCACTACAAACTTAAATGCACTGGAACCAGAGTTATTACCAATAACTTATCAAGAAGGTATCGTTAATACGGATACCAACTCCGGACACGGAACGCACGTTGCAGGTACAGTTGGTGGAACAGGTGCTCACTCAGGAGGGAAATATGCAGGGGTCGCCCCTGGAGCTGATTTAGTCGGATACGGTTCAGGTGCTGCACTATTTATCCTAGATGCAATTGGTGGATTTGATTACGCAGTCACTCATCAATCTGAATTTAATATTCGCGTTATAACGAACTCTTGGGGGTCTTCAGGTGATTTCGATCCATTAAACCCAGTCAATGTAGCAAGTAAAAAAGCATATGAGCGTGGTATCACAGTACTTTTTGCTGCAGGAAATGATGGACCAGGCGAAAATACACATAACCCATATGCTAAAGCGCCATGGGTCATCTCTGTTGGAGCAGGTGAAAAGGATGGTACGTTAGCTGATTTCTCTTCTCGTGGAACAAAAGGTGTTGGTGGCACTTTTGAAATGGATGGTCAAACTTGGACTTGGAAAGATGAACCAACAGTAGTCGCACCAGGTGTGGATATCATCTCTGCAAAAACCACTTCTCCATTAGCGGTATTAAGTGCTGAAACAGATGCTGAAATGATCGAAACAGCATATTTGCCTTATTACACGGTTATGAGTGGAACATCTATGGCGACGCCACATGTAGCAGGTATTACAGCATTAATGCTAGAAGCTGATCCTACTTTAACACCAGATGAAATAAAAGAAATTCTTAAGCAAACTGCAACGAACATGTCTGGCCATGAATCATGGGAAGTCGGTTCAGGCTACGTAAACGCTTATGCTGCTCTTGATCAAGTCGTGTTTAATAAGGCATATGGCCAGACAATAAATGCTAATCGGGAATTTAATAGTTCAGTAAATGTTAACGCAGAAACTGAAGCTTTCACAGTCGATTATAACCCGGTCACTTATGTATCAGATAACACACATACGTTTACAGTTGAAGAAGGTATGAATTCAATCAACGCTAAAGTTGATGCTGAAGGTGTAATAGGGGCAACAGGTAATCCTGTTAATCTTGTATTAGTTGATCCTAAAGGTAATGAATATAGCTCAGGTATTTCAGTATTATTTACATTATACTTTGACAGAACTGTCATAGTTAATAACCCAATGCCTGGTGAATGGGAAGCTAAACTCGTTGGACTAAGAGGTGCTGAAGAAAACCCTCAAGGTACTGCTTTACCTGAAGAAATACACGGTACAATCAAACAAACTAGTATTAGTGGATATTCAGGATTGAATGATATTGAAGGAGACCCAGCGGAAGATGCAATCAAGCTAGCTGTTAGTGAAAGATTAGTTGATGGTTATTCAAGTGGTAAGTATAAACCACAAAAACAATTAAATCGTGGTGAATTAGCCAAATACTTGTTAATGGGTGCGAATATAAGGCAGAATTTAAATCAATTAGATAAGGTTTCAGATTTGTCATCTGATTTACAGCCTTACGCATCCGCAGTAATTGCTCAAGGAGCTGCTTTACGTGACGACAAGCAACATCAAGATGGCGTTATGTTATTAGATAACGGTGCATTTAATGAAAACGGCTCAGTTAGTCGAGCTGAATTAGCCTACTCATTTGTTCAAGCGTTAGGATTAGGGGAAGATGCTAATGACTTTACAGGTGACGTAACCGTTCAGTATAAAGGTGAGCGAATTGTTTTAGATGACCAAGATGAAATTCCTGAACATTTAAAAGGTTATGTTCAACTTGCACTTGACTTAAATATTTTGAATGCCAACTTTGAAGTCAACCAAGGACCTTATGATTTGGAACCTGAAATCACTGCGACGTTCTCCCCCAAACAGAATGTCTCTCGTGGTGAATATGCTGTAGCCAGCACACGTTATCAAGCTGCTTCCTTTAAATAATTCCCCCAATATAAATCCAAGGTGAGTTCCTGAACTGACCCAGGGAAATGAGACAAGAAAAAACACCTATGCTGCCACGGTCCTGTATTCAACAGGGCTGTGGCAATTTAATTTTGAAAAAGGTCGTATATAATTGTAATAATACATGTAA
>NZ_SOPW01000011.1 GCF_004402015.1 Filobacillus milosensis | reverse complement strand
GCATCACCCTTGTATTCATCAATGGCAATCACTTCAGGCAATTCCTTTGTTTCCTCTAACATAGAAGAACTAATATCATCAAAACGACGCATAACAGTTGTTGACGAGGTATTAAAGCGATTAGCGACATCTTTAAAATTCTTCCCATGTATTAATTCAATGGCTAGAGCTTGGTTAAACTCCGTGGACTGCCTTTGGTAACGTTCAACAACCTTATTATTTTCATAGAAACGTTTACCACACGTTGCATTCACGCAAGAATAACGTCGTTTTTTATAAAATAAAGCCGTATTTCTACCAAAAGCTTGAACGTGTTGAATTTTTTGTACTCTATAATCATGTACTCGATTTGTGACTGTGTAACACTCTGGGCAGCAATGAGGTTGTCTCTCCAACTCCATATGGAGTTGGTAAAGTCCATCCGCTTCAACTGTTTTTGTAATAATAAACTCTTCTAATCCAGGCAATGAAATGTTAAAATTCATAATACACGCATCTCCTTTTTGTACTTGTTTATTGGTCTAAACAAAGTTTAACAAAATTAGGAGATTGCGTGTTTTTTATTTGTCAGAAAATTATCTGTACCCCAACATATATTTTAGAGCCATTAAAAAAGACCTTGCCATAAATCTGACAAGGTCTTCCAAATAAAGCTATTCTACTGATGAATTCTTCCAATAAGCTCTTATAAATACAATGAACACACTTACCATCAACCCTAATACAAAACCTATCGCTATATTTAATAGCTTATTAGGACTTACTGGATCGATTCCTGCATACGCACTCGATAATGTACCAATTCTCTCTTCTACTATATTTAATGTATTAGCTGTTTTTGCATCTTCGTATTTTATAGAGTAATTCTTGTAATTTTCGTTGGCATGGTCAATCTTAGCATTAATCTGCTCGTATTCTACTTGAGTGATTTTCTCTAAGTCTCTTAACTCTTGTAATAATTCTTCATTGGCTTCTAAAACGTATTGCGTGCCACTTGCGTTTTGTTGAAAGAGTACAAGTAAAGGTAACCCATTTGCTTCTTCTAATGCATTATATTCTTCTAAGTATTGAGTTAACGCTTCTTCTTCTTCTTGCATTTTTTCTTGATAAAGTTTCTCATAGGATGTGAAATAATCCTTTAGGTCTTCTTTAATGACGGATTCCGTATTTGCTATAACCTCTTTAATGATTGTCGATATTAATTCCCTGTCAGCACCTTCTTGAGAAATGTGTATCAGAGTTTCATTCTCTTTTGGCACACTCACATTGATATTATTCTGTAAAGAGGCAACTGTTTTCTCTTCTAAGTTTAAATTCTTCTTAGTACGCTGCATAACCTCAGGAGACTGCATAACTTGTACAACTACATCACGTGAAGTCGCATTATCTGTGTATTCCGTTAAAGATCCTGTAGGTAAATCTGTTTTATTTATGACGACTGTTGCTTTTGATTCATATGTAGGAGTTGCAATAACGAAACTATAAATAGCTGCTAGTGCCACTATAATAGCTGTCACTCCAGCTATAATCCATTTCCCTTCCCATAATGTTTCAATAATTTCTCTAAGGCTTATTTCTTCTTCCATATGATCGTTCATCGAATTACCCCTATCTAAAACTTACTTATTAGCAAATTTTCTCAAACTCTACTGAATTATATCATAAATATTACAGGATTTTAACAGAATATTAGACGTAATTCGACATATTTATTTATAAATTGCACGCTTATATGCTTTAATATACTGATCAAATTGCTTTTGATTCTCTTGACCGTTATATAGTTCTTCTTGTTGTTTAGTTTTGTTAAGCCTGCCCAAACTTAGATATTTCAAAGCTTTCGCTCGTAAGTCAATATCTTCTTTCCCTTTAAATCTATTAGTAACTTGTATAACATCTTCGTCTTGTTCATTTATAGCAAATGCTTGAGCTGTTAAAAATAATGAACTTTTGCTTAACTTCGTGTCTCTTAAGTTACTTTTTGGTTCGATCGAATTTTTCATTTCTTGATGTTGATTATAGTATTGAACTGTTTTCTCGGCCATATCCTGGGCTTTTTTCAAAACCCCTAATTGCATCCAGTTAACAGCTTCACTAGATGTTAAGCGGATTGCTCTACTGTACACATCTATATTATACTCATCTAATTTTAGTGACTTATTATAGTATTTAAGAGCATTTTCAATCTCACCATATGATGCATATGCATTCCCAACTTGCATGACTGCTCTTGGGTTTTTAGGTTCAGTTTCATAAATAGAGTTTGCTATTTCATATACTTTTTCTTCTTTATCTTGCTCTACGTATATTGCAGCTAATTGAATCATTGTATCAATATCGTAGGGGTTATAATTATGTGCTTTTTCATAAACTTCCATAGTTTTCTCAACGTTTAGATCTTGACCTCTAACATCATTGATTGCTTTTTCTGCGAGTAAGAATCTAGTTGAGTAGAGCGTACTGAAAGCTACAACTGCTAGTATTGGTATTGTGATAAGCAACTTTTTCTTCGTATTAGTTATAATAAATTTGTTAGAAGACACACCTGAATTATTTAGACCCAGTACGAATAGCAAGATTAAAATAAACCAAGCCGTACCAAATGATAAATCAAAATCCACTGATGCGTGTGCAATTAACATTACTGCCCCCATTAAACTGCCAAAGACCGCCTTATTATTTACATTCTTGAGCAACTTAATAAATATAAATACCAATGTAGCTAGAAGTACTAATATTCCAATTCCACCTACATTTAATAACTGTTCAAATAAATAACTATGAACATCATTCCCTATATAAGGAAAGCTTTGATAGACATAATAGAGTGTTGGCCAACTATCTCCACCCCAACCTATTAAAGGAGAATCACTGAACATTTTAAGTGCATCAGAATAGAAGTCGAACCTTCGATCTGAAGTTAAGTCTTGTTTTTCTAGACGGCTAATACGAGAGAAACTAGATTGTAGATTCTCAGGTAATGAGCTATATATTTTACCTTTAAATAATATATCGATTAGGAACGCTGCACCTAATGCTGTAATTCCGGTTGGTATTATGAAATTATATATTTTTTTATCAGATTTTATATGAATGAATTTGTTAATCAAGGTGACTAACGTAATTACTATGATTAGGCTAATTAATGAATATACAATTAACTGATCCCAAAAACCAGTCATTATTTCATTTCTAGGAATTGGTGACATTTTAATATAAAGTAATCCAGCAAAACCAAAACTCGTCAAACTGACCAGTATATATTTGAACTGATCATGCAGCTTAATTAAAAACAATCCTAGCATCCATATCATTGGAAATAGTAAAAAGGCTGCTCTTGATTGAGATAAAAATAGAGACGATGCGAATAGAACCAATGGTAAAGAGTAAATAACTATATTGATCCATGAAGTTCTTTTAAGTATTAAACTTGTACTAAACAAGAAGAAAGACATTCCAACCGCACCATACACATTTGGGTACTGAAAGAAACCAGAGAACCTATTTCCTAATACAGCATCTCTAAATTCAAGATTTCCGGAAAGACTTAAGAATGGAACTATCATTAAATAAATACCAAACAATATAAATAAGTACGGTAATGATAATTTTATAGATTTATTACTTGTCTGTAAATCTAATAATAATGCAAACAACGCTGCGTAAGTAATGTATCGGAAAAACTCAGTAAAGTTCCCTTCCGGTGAAGCAGCAGTTATAAAAGATAATAGATATATTAATGATATTGAAAACATTAAAATAGTAATCACATTAAATTCAGTTGATACTATTATTCTATAAGATAAATAAGCTATAAAAATAACACCAAAATATATATGCCATTTATAGAACTCTGAATCAGAGAATAGCCCATAATCAGTAGCCGAAATAAATATTGCACCGATTACTACAATATATGTTAACCATGTAATAGACTTATGTAACATTCTTATTCCAACCTTCATTATGTATTTACACTATTTACAATTTTAGTCTATCAAACAAAAAAAGTGAACCATATTAGTTCACTTTTTTACTACTCTTCATATATAAATTCACCTTTTACTACAGTTCCATCAATATTGACTTCTAATTGATAGGCTCCGGCACCAAGTTGTTCAAATAAACTTGCTGGTAAACCGTTCATTATTTGATCAGCTTCAGGATTTGTTGGCATAGAATTACTTGTAACCTCTTCATAATCACCCTTGGGATTAAGAATATTCAATGTAACATTTACTTCTTCTACACCAATCTTTTGATTTGTTTCTATTAGAAAATTCATTTTTTCACCAATAGTAAAAACGTTAATTGCTTGTATTTCATTGTTACCTTTTAATTTACCGAATACAATATCGCCTTCTAATTCATTATTATCTGAACAAGCACTGATGAATAAAATTATGATTAATAATATTATAGATTTTTTCACTTCTATTAACACCCTTATGTATTAAAAAGAGTGAGCCTGAGGCTCACTCTTTTAATGGTTAATATTAGTTGCCGTATACTTCAACTGTTACAGAGAAGTCTTCAACTTCATTAGCTGGAGTAGCTTCATCTGTGAAGTAGTTAGCATCTGAGAAATCAATGTAAAGCTCTTTAGTCTTCACATCTTTACCGTAAACATAAACTGTAACTGTGTTAGAACTGTCACTAGTTGATGGAATATGAACAGTAAATGTGTTCTCTTCAGATGGAGTACCAGTCGTACCTGCAAATGTGTACTCTTGACCATCTTCGTCAGTTACTACAAAGTTGTCACCAGTAGCACCAGCAATAGATGATTCTACATTTTCAGTGAAGTTTAGTGTAACGTTTGAATGGTTAGCATCTGTATCAACACGAGTTTCAGCGTCAGTAACTACAGTTGGTGAGATACCATCTGTTACTAGTGCTGAGTTAATATCTAAGTGATCACCAAATTGGTTAACTGCAACTACATCTTGAGTACTAGTTTCAGTAGTATTAACATTTATTTGCTCTAATGAACCATTATTATTATAAAGAGCATCTGTAGTTAATGCTGAATCTGGATGTAGTGTAAATGTTAATACTTTGCCACCAGATGATAGTTCAACGTTTAAAATTTCTGAGTCTTTTAATGTGTAACCACCAGTAGTAACTAAAGCAAAGTCATCGCGATCATAGTCTACTAATGCTTCTTCTAAAGTAACATCTAATGTTGTTTTAGAAGTAGCAACTTGCTTAACAGCACCAAAGTCAGACTGTAGTGTGATGTCAAATGTTGTTGTTAAGTTATCTGTAGTGTTTCCGCTATTATCAGCTACTCTAGCAACTTTAATGTTGTTTGTACCAGTAGCAAATAGGTTTGCATTTGCTGAGCTTGAATCGTCCTCATTGTGAGAAGCGTAATCATAAACGATTTCTACTTTGCTATCACCATCAATAGCATTTAGACTCACGTAACCGCTGTAATCTACTAGGTCTTCACTGTTCACAAGATATTTTTCAATATCCAATACAGAGTATCCGCCTTCAGTCATCATAGCTTCACCGTAATCTACGATTAAGCTATGAACTCCTGCACCATTTTTGTCTGGATAGTAAGTAGCGCTAAATCCAGATGGAGCTGTAACATCTTCAGCGTAGAAATCTGTTTCAAATTCATCTAGTGAATTTCCAACTAAGTCTTCAATGCCATCAGCTTTTAATGTAGCATCTCCACTTAAGTTACTAGCTAATGTAAGTGTAACTTTGTTACCGTCAGGGTTGATACCTGTTCCAGCAATTACAACTTCATCACCATCTGCATTTAAAACTGCATAGTTATCTTTGTCTAAAGCTGTTGTTTGATCTACAACTTCATCATAAGTAACAACTAATTCATTTTGTGCATCACCAAGTTTAACTTCTGATACTTGTGGTGCTTCTTCATCAGTATCAACTTCTACTACTATGTCAAGTTGATTTTCGTTTTCATTACCCCATAAGTCTGTAACTGCTTCTCCATCAACATATACATAAGCAGTACCAGCAGGTAAGTGGTTGTTATCAAACTCTACAACTAATTCATTATCTTTTTCACCAGCTTTTACTAATGAAGCAGAGTTCTTTGAGTTAGTGTGATAGAAAGCTGATTCATCCCAGTCTTCAACAGCAATTGGCTCATCGAAAACTAAAGTAACTGTACGTTGGTTTGCATCTTTGTAGTCAACTAAAGCTGGAGCTTCAGTGTCTGCTTCTACAGTGACATCAAGACTTGTCTCAGTTACTGTATAACCAGCATAATCAACTAAGATTCCGCCGTTAACCTTAAGCTCATAATCTCCATCTTCTAAATCTGAGAAGAATGAAACTACCGCTTCTTTATTATTGTTTGAGAATGTCACATCGTCAACGTAAATATTTTCACCAACTAATTCAAAAATATCACGTTGATCTGAAGTTGATAATTGACTAAATGCACTAGCATCAATTGGTTCACTGAAGTGAACTTTAACTTGTTTAGCACCAACGTTTTCTGCTGAATCAGCAGTTGGTACAGTTGTATCAAAGAATGATACATCAAAAGTTCCTTCTTCAGCTAAAATATCTTCAGAAACAGTTAGAGTTTCTTCAGTTTGTTGAGATACTGCACTATCTAATGCGATTGTTACCATATTTCCATCTACAGAAACACTAGCAATTGCAGTGTTCTCAAATGAATAGTTAGCTTTGTCAGCTACATCTTCGTTACCTTCAACGTTTGTGTTGAATTCAACTGTAACCTCTTTAAGGTTTGTAGCACTTACTTCTTCAACCATAGCCATTTCTGGTGCAGGTTTTTCTAGTTTGCTACCTAAAGCAAAGTCAGTTTGTGCAGTTAGATACGCGAAGTCACCGCGTTTCATGTCTGCATCTGGACCGAAAGTAGTTTCAGTTTGACCTGAAATTAGTCCATTAGCATAAAGAGCTTTAAGAGCTTCTTCGTACCAAACACCTTCTTCAACATCAGTGAAAGGTAACTCAGTTTCTGGAGATGCATCTAGCTCATATGCAGCATAAATCATTTGTGCTAACTCTTTACGAGTCATTTGTGCATCTGGTGCAAATTCGTCGTCTTCTTGACCAACCATTACACCTGCTTCGTATACTGCTTTAACAGCGTTTGTATACCAAGCATCTGCTTCCACATCTGTGAATGGAAGCTCAGTGTCGGCGCTAGCTTCTAAATCTAGCATTCCTGCCATTACTACAGCAGCTTCTTTACGAGCTACTTGTTCACCTAATTTAAATGTACCATCAGGATAACCTGTTACTACACCAGCTTCTACCATTGCCTTAATCTCATCATGATAAGGGTGGTCTGATGAAACATCAGTGAACTGGTGATCTGCTGATACCACTGCAGGTGCTACTGCAGATGCTACCATAGCAGCTGATACAGACGTCGCAAATACTTTACGACCGTTCTTTCGTAGATTAGCCATTAATCATTTCCTCCTTGAAACTAAAATATTTAATATATTGAAAACTATAATTCCTAACACAATTATGATTATGTAAAATTATAGCCTTCATTATTAACTCGGGTGATGCTTATGAGCCTCTCACATATGTAAATTTCTTGCTGCCTATGAAACTCATATTAAAAATATAACACTATGATTACTGAAAATCAACGTGTTTTTACAAGTAGATTATAAATATATTACATTTTTCCTACTTGTAACTCTAATTTTTTAGAAAATTTATTTTTCTTTAATCATTATTAACAATCATCTATTAAATGTCAATAGTTTTATCAGAATTTTACAGATATAATAGAATATTTTCATTAATTATGTTTTATTTCGGGTTAGTTAAGCTTTATTTAAACTATTATTATAAAATCCTACTATTTTATCTGTCCTTCTTCGACAATTTTTGATAGATTATAACTATCAGAAAATTCTACAAGGAGGAATACATAATTAATATGAAGCGTTCTATCATACTTACTGTTGCTTTTGCTTTATTGTTTTCATCGGCAACGACTGTTTTTGCCGATAGTCATGATGACATTTCCGGTCATTATTTTGAATCTAGTATGCGTGATTTAATCGATCAAGGCATACTTGGTGGTTACGGTGATGGTGAATATCTACCAGACCGTGATGTTACTCGTGCAGAGTTTACTAGTTTTCTAGTACGCTCTTTGAATCTTTCATTAAATACAAGTAATGTTAAATCGTTTACTGATGTGAAAGAAGGACAATGGTATTACCATTCCGCGCGTGTCGCAAGCAGCCACGATTTAGTTGGTGGTTACCCAAGTGGTGAATTTAAACCAAATAATCGAATTTCAAGAGAAGAAATGGCTGTCATGATTAAGCGTGCATTAGAGAATAAAGACATTCACGCTGAACAGGCTGAACTTAATTTTGTAGACGAGGATCAGATTCAATCTTGGTTTATTCCAGCTGTTCAAGAATTAGTTACACTTGAAATTATTAGTGGTAAAGCTGATAGTAAAGGAAATCTTTACTTTGCTCCTAAAGACAATACCACTCGTGGAGAAACGTCAGCGATTTTGTCTCGAATGTTGACTGTCATAGAACAATCCAATGTTCCAGATCCAGATACTGATACAAAATACACAACTTCATCTTATGATTACACATTTTCAAATATGATAAATGTTCAAATGAATAAGACACCTAAATTGGATGGAGCGGGTCAATTTATTGCTAGTCAGGGTGTTGTTGAGTATTATGCTAACCCTGCTAACTTTGAAAATGATTCAAGCGATATCTATCAATTCCTAGTTCTTTCCGGTCAATCTGGATTAACAGCACAACAGATTAATTCTAATATATTAAAAGGAAAAGGAATTTTAGATGGAGAGGCTGCTGCTTTTATTGAAGCAAGCAAGACCTATAATGTAAATGAAGTCTATCTAATTGCACACGCCTTCCATGAAACAGGAAATGGAACATCTACCTTAGCTAAAGGGGTCGGTGTTGACTCCAATGGACAAGTTCCTACTGAGAAAAATAGTGAAGGTAAAGAGGAACCTATCATTATTAGAGATACGGATGACCCACGTGTTGACCATATCGTGTACAACATGTATGGGTACGGCGCTGTAGACAACTCTCCTACAAAAGGTGGCGCTAAGTACGCCTTTGATCAAGGTTGGTTCACTCCAGCTGATGCGATCATTGGTGGCGCTAAAAAGATTAGCGGTAACTATATTAGCCAGGGCCAGGATACGCTATATAAAATGCGTTGGAATCCAGACTCATTAGGCTACCATCAATATGCAACTCATACTGCTTGGGCTACGATTCAAGCTGAGAAGATTAAAGAAATGTTTGAAAGTGCGAATCTTGATGATTCATTCAGCATGAAGTTTGATATTCCAGAATATCTAGACATGCCTGGCGAAACGTCACTACCAGCTATTGAAGATCGTTATCATGTTTCAGAGAAGTATCAAGGAGTGATGATGAATTCAATTGCTGAACCGCATTTGAATTTACGTTCTTACCCTAATACTTGGGCAAATAACATCGTTGGTGAAATTGTTACTGGCGCATCTGTTGAAGTTATCGGTTATAACGGTGGTTGGTATAAAGTTGACTACGATGGCACAATTGGGTGGGCTCATGGTGACTTCTTAGAATTTGCTGCACCACTTCGAGTGAATACTCCTGGTTCTACATTAAATGTACGTAGTGCACCAGCTATGAATGCCAGCAAAGTCGGTTCACTAAGTCATGATGAAATAGTTCCTGGTATTCCAGGTAAAGGTGATGTACCTGCTACAGATGGTGACTGGTACTTAATCACTTATAATGGTGATACTGCTTATATCCATAAAGACTATGTGGTGGATGTGAAAGCTGAAGAAGCAAAACAAACTACTGAAGATGAACAAACTAAATAATCATATATAGGCTCGCTGCTAATTGCGGCGAGCTTTTTTAATTGGGTTTGTTTTCGGGTATCATGTAATAGAAATGTTATTTTTCCTACATATTAAATATGGTATTATTTAGAATATGCATTACTATAGAAGGAGTTTGGATATGAAGCGAGTTAACATTATGGGAGTTCCATTTACTCATATAGATCAAGATGGTTTTGTGAACCTATTAGATAAACGAATTCAAGAACGAAAGAAAACGTTTGTAGTGACTGCGAATCCTGAGATTGTGATGAATGCTCAGGAAAGTGATGAATTTATGCAACTGGTTCATGAGGCTGATTATGTAACAGCTGATGGCATTGGTGTTGTGAAGGGTGCGCAGATTTTAGGAGAACCATTGCCGGGGCGTGTGACAGGGTTTGATACGATGATGGCGATGCTTGAGCGTTCGGCTAGGCATGGTTATCGTGTGTATTTGCTTGGGGCGTCGATTGAGACGATTGAGTTGGCACATTCGAAGATTAAGGAACAGTTTCCTAACATTCAGATTGTCGGGTATCGAGATGGGTTTTTCGATTGGGATGACCCGGCGATTTTACAGGAGATTAAAGATGCGAATCCTGATTTAGTATTTGTTGGACTCGGAGCACCGCGTCAGGAAAAGTGGATCAGTCAGCATTTGGATGAATTTGACCATGGCGTGTTTATGGGAATCGGTGGCAGCTTTGATGCGGTTGCTGGCACGATGCCTCGTGCGCCTGAGTTTTTCGTGAAAATGAATTTAGAGTGGTTTTATCGCTTATTAAAGCAACCGAGTCGTTGGCGCCGGATGCTTGCTCTCCCCCACTTTGGACTTAAGGTCATTGGAAAACGGTTGAAGGGTAAGCGATGAGTGCCTCAATTTTTATAAAAAGTACGGTTATATTATCTGTTGCGACATTGGTATCGAAAGTATTGGGGAGTATCTTCCGTATACCGCTTCAGAATATCGCCGGGGATGAAGTGCTCGGGATTTTCAGTTTAGTTTATCCTGTTTATATGGTCGCGATGATTTTATCTGTGGCTGGGATTCCGATTGCGATATCGAAGTTAATTGCGGAGGCCCGGACGCGTGATGATCAAGGTGCAATTCGAGAGGTTTATATTACGGCAAGTATTTTGGGTGTTTTATTTGGGTTAACGAGTTTTCTTCTTATATATACGTTCTCAGATCAGCTCGCTTATATGCTCGGTGGTCCTGAGACGGAGTTGGCGTTAGTTGTTGTGGCTTCGACGTTAATCGTTGTACCATATATGGCGGTTTATCGAGGTTATTTTCAAGGGTTTGAGGATATGACGCCGACTGCTTTATCGCAGGTGTTGGAACAATTCGTGCGTGTCGGGATTATTTTAGTTGCGGCCTATTGGTTTGTTCAGCAAGGTGCTTCGGATGAAGTGGTTGCTGGTGGCGTGATGTCCGGTTCGATTATTGGGGCATTTATGTCGCTTGTGTTTTTACGCGTGAAATATATGCGTTCTGATGTGAAGATTGATTCGAGCGTGGCGAGTTATTCGTTTGCTACGTTTAAGCATTGGGCGAAGAAGATTTTGAAAGTATCGATTCCGATTGCGGTTGGTACGATTACGATGGCCTTAGTGAATGTGGTCGATTCGTTTACCGTGCCGCTTGGCTTGCGTACGGCTGGAACAGAAACTGAAGACATTAATTACTTATACGGGATTTATGGACGTGGATTGGCACTTGTTCAAATTGCAACGGTGTTTGCGACGTCGGTCATCCTCCCTCTTGTTCCGCTCATTACGAAGAAGTTAGCTGAGCGAAAGTTTGATGAGACACGTTCAGTGGTTGAACGGACATTTTATATGACGCACTTAGTGTCTTGGCCAGCTGCGACAGGGTTGTTTGCATTGACGTTGCCGTTGAATCTAGCGTTGTTTACCGATTTACAAGGTAACTCGGTATTGGCGATTTTAGGATTAAGTTCAGCTTTTACATCGTTTACGGTAGTAGCGATTGGAATTATGCAGGGTATTAACTGGGCTGGACGTGGCGCGTTAATCGTGCTCGGTGCGATTGTTGTAAAAACGGTATTGAATGTTGTTTTAATTCAGCTTTATGGACTCGACGGTGCGGCCATTTCAACGTTAATCGTTTATATCCTATTAATTGGCGCGACTGTTGCCTTTATCTATCGCGCGGTGCCGTTTAAAGTGATGGATGTTCGAGGGATCAAAATCATTTTTTCTTCTATTATAATGGGAGCTGTGATTGGTGTTCCTACTTTATACATGAATATTGTTTCTTGGACAAGACTAGAAGCGATGGGCTATGTGGCAGGTGCAGTCGTTGTTGGAGGCGTTGTGTTTGTCGCTCAACTTTTCTTATATAAAGCAATGGATCGAGATGTGTTAGCGAAGTTGCCTGTGGTTGGGAAGTTTTTTAGAGATTAAGGTCATTTATTATTAACTTAATATCATACATAAAGGAGAGAAATGCATTGTCAAAACGATTGGTATTATGGGGGATTGTTGTTTTATTATTACTGGCGTCTCTGCCAGGTATTTATACACGTTGGCAGGTTGAGGAGTCAAATACGACTTATGAGACGGTATTGCCTTATTTTGAGCTTGCTGAATTGACTGAAGAAAGTGGCCTCACAATGGAGGATGCGTTGCAGGAATTGAAGGATGCCGGGCTGACAACCATTAGTGTTGAACCACTTTCGTTAGAGTCTATGGATGAGAAGGATAAGATTGATATATATTCACCGACGGATCTAAAAGAGTCATTGCGTTTTAGTCCTTATGATTACCCTTTTAGTGATGATTTAGAAGGGATATTTATTTCCGTTCCGAACGAAGAGTATTATGCGAATATTATTGAAGAGCATTTTGTGACGGATAGAGTGATGATTGGTGATGAGCGATTACTTTACCTTTCAATGGATAAGGAATTGGCGCTTGATACCGTGCTGGGTTATGACCGTGAAGTGATTGAGGAAATTCAATCTTATGGTTTCGAATATATTGTACGTGCTGAAAATACCAATCAGTATGGGAATGAAACTACGGTAGAAGCATTGTTAGATATGAAAAATGAAAACCTAAATGGCATCCTTTTCTCCGGGCAAGAGGCCATTGGTTACCCAGAACTAGCAGCCGTTCGTTCATATTCGAAGGCACTAAATGATGCCGGTTATCATTTTTATTCGATTGAGTTTACCGGTCAAAAAGGAAATACGTTGATTGCACGTGAGACGAATTATGATCATGTTCGTTTGCATAGTTTGAGTCTTGAGGTTATGGAGCTTCAGGAAAATGTCGATCGAGCAGTCCGTGCTGTGAAAGAGCGTAATATGCGTTCGTTATTTTTACATGTGCCTGAGACAGAACCGAATGAGAGCTTAGATGCGACAGTCTTGTTCTTGGAGCAGCTAGAGCAACAGATGCCAGCGAAGTTTGAAACTGGACCTGCAAAGCCTTTTCAGGATTATCAGGTGCCTGTATGGAGTATGATTGCTGCTTTAGCGGAGGGGATTATGTTTATTTATATCGCCTCTGAGATTGTGCCTGTGCGCTTGGCTCGGTTAGGTGTCACGGCTGTGATGGCATTGTTGGCGTTAGCTTATTTAGCGACTGATAAGTTGTTGTTTGCGCAGGTGTTTGCGCTTGGTATCGCAGTTGCCGCACCGAGTTATGCGGTGGTGAAGACGTCTGAGCATGGTATGGCGTCGGTTGCGCAGGTGATTAAACAGTACTTATTAGCTGCATTATATACGTTTGTGGGAATTATTATTGTTGTGGCGGTGCTGAATGGTAAAGGATTCATTACCGGATTTGAAATGTTCCGTGGCGTGAAGCTGGTTTATGTATTGCCTATAGCGTTTGTGGCTGGTTATTTCTTCTGGCAGATTGCCCTACGTATGTTAAACATGGACATCAAATATTGGCACGCACTTGTGATGGTGTTTATTGGCGGTGCTGGTGTGTATTACGTGTTGCGTACGGGTAATACAAGTAGCGTGAGCTCGATTGAGATGACTGCGCGTCATTTATTAGAAGAGTATTTATATGTACGACCACGAACGAAGGAATTTTTACTGGGCTTCCCTGCTTTTGTGTTCGGATTGTATGTGATGGGAATCAGCAAGCTGTGGGGCCGACTATTTATGATTCCTGGTGTGATTGGATTTTTATCAATTGTGAATACATTTACGCACTATCATATACCGCTTGAGATTTCGATGTTGCGTACTGCATATGGATTATTGTTCGGTTTAATTATTGGGTTAATTGCGGTTGTGGTCTTCGGGTTCATTTTCAAGAGAGCATACAAGTATATCCCTGAGAGGTGGATCCGATGAGAGTCGTCATTTCTGGTTATTATGGTTTTGACAATGTAGGCGATGAAGCGATTTTGTTTTCGATTGTGAACACATTACGTGGGTTGCGTGATGATATCGAGTTTGTTGTGCTGTCGAATAATCCTCAGCAGACAGCTGAATTGTATGAGGTTGAGTCGGTTAATCGTTTTGATTTGAAGGCAGTACGTGCGGCGCTTCACGAAAGTGATGGCTTGATTAGTGGTGGCGGTAGCTTGATGCAAGATGCGACTGGGATGAAGTCGATCCCTTATTATTCTGGCGTCATCCGCATGGCCAAGTGGATGGACAAGCCTGTGTTTGTTTATGCGCAAGGTGTTGGGCCTGTTAATCGCGCGTTGTCTAAGTGGGTATTGAAATCTACGTTTAATAGAGTCGATAGCATTACGGTGCGAGATGAGGAATCGAAGGCTTTAGTTGAGAGTATGCGCGTGCGGCCTGAGGTCACGCTAGTGCCAGACCCGGTGTTAGGGCTTGATGGGACGAAGTTTTCGAGTGACTGGTTGGATGGTGCCGATGTAGACAAGCCGGTGGTGACTGTCAGCGTGCGCGATTGGCAGACGCAGGTGCCTTATTTGATAAGAATTGCGGATAGCCTGGACCAATTAGCTCGTGACGGGTACAGAATAGTCTTTGTGCCGATGCACGGTGAGCATGACCTGAAAACGTCTAAGGACACCGCTAAAATGATGCGAGAAGATAGTTTGGTGGCACCGCATGATTTATCAATGGAAGAAAAAATTGCGTTGATTGGCGAGTCGAAGTTGCTTGTAGGCATGCGCCTTCATGCGTTAATTTTTGCGGCGATTAGTGAAACGCCTTTTGTTGCGTTATCGTATGATCCAAAAATTGATTCGTTTGCATCGATGGTCGAGCAACCTGTTGCCGGGCATGTTCGGGAGGATAACTGGGAAGCTGAAGATATCATGACACACTCGAAGGAAATTTTTGACCGTTATGAATCTGTTGTGCAGCGTCTTAATGAGCAAGTGACTGTTAAGAGGCAGCAAGCTGTTGATACAGCAAGGCAAGCCATTAAAATATTTAGTTAGATAAAAAATAAGCAGCTAATGTCAGCTGCTTATTTTTTGTCTCTAATATATTTAGTTAATGGTTTAAATTGTTGTGGATCTAACTTACCGAAAATGATCCAGTAGCTTGGTATAAAGTAGTACACGAACCGTACTGCCAACCAGCTGAGAAGCGTAATCATGACAAATGTGAAGACTTGCCATCCATTATAAACGAGCGGGCTTCCTGTATCTAAAAAACGTCTAAAGTAAATCAATATTAACGGGTGGATGAGATAGACCCCAAATGAAGTCGCACCAATTTCCATAAATAGCATTTTCGTACGAGCTTTAAACTTTTTCTCTGCAACGTGTGCGAAATAGAAAATCACAAGGCCTGCAAATAACGCGTGCGTCGCCCAAGTGAACTCAGCCAGATAAGAGATCACTATATTGGGGAGAGTTTCATAGATGATACCTAGCCCATTTGTTCTTGCTAGATACATATATCCAGTATATAAAATTACAAGAATTCCATACCCCATGAAAATAGGAATCAGCCTCTTGAAGCGATAATTTGGCTCGCGCATCTTTTCCCTAATTTCATTATAATAAATGCCAAGAAACGCCCCAACAAAGTAGAATGAAAAATAGGATAAAGAGATTGACCCTTTTATTTCAATTCCAAAATAGTTTTTGTTCAGATATACCCATACCCATTGGACCAGTAACCCGATCCAAATAGCGTTTTTTCTAAGGAACCCCAACTTTTTAAACATTTTAAGTAAAAGTGGGAACAGCAAGTAGAATTGAACACTAATAAACACAAAGTATAGATGTGGATGTGCTTTACCAATTGATAACTGCGTTAGAAATTTATCTGCTACAAATCCCCAGCTTGGATAATCATAATATAGATACCATTTCACGACGAAGTAAATCGCAGAAAATAGAATATATGGGACTAGGATATATTTAATCCGCTTCACATAGAACCTTTTCATTAAAGACCAGTTCGTTTCGCGTGGATAATAATTATAAAAAAGGACAAACGCACTCAACATAATAAATGTCGGTGTCCCTAATTTTCCAGCTATATTTAAAAAGTTATATATCGGAAACAGAATTGAATCTGTTGGTATTGTCGTTATCCCACTCGATGTTGAGTGGACAATCAGAACTGTGAAAATCGCAAATGCTCTTGCTAATTGGATTTCATCTAAGTTTCTACGTTTGTTTGCCTTGTTCATGTTTATCACCTTTCTTGTATTTACCCCATTCATACTAACATTAATCTGCAAAATAATTACAGATGTTTACAAAATGTTATAATCTTTTAATTTATTGTAATTTTTATAGAATGAGATTTTTGATAATAGGATAGACTGGGGATATTTGGGCATAACTAAGGCGGAATTTGTCGTCTTAGGGGGTTTGTTATTGAAACATATTTATGTCTTGGTGTTGTCAGTCATTGTTATTGGTTCTATTGTTTTTCTTATGGCCTCGACAAGCGAGGGAAAGTTACATACCGATTATCAGGCACCCACAAATGAAGAGTTGGCAGGACAAACATATGGTGTGGTAGTCATTGGTGGTGAACCTGAAGGAGTAGCTGCTGCGGTTGCCGCAGCTCGTAATGGGGCCAACACTCTTTTAATTGAAAAACGTGATGGTCTTGGTGGGCTTATGACTTATGGGATGTTGAATTATATCGATTTAGTTAATGGCATTGGCGGGGATTCAGCTGTTGCCGGTATTTTTAAAGAATGGCATGACTTAGTTGGTGGGGATGTAGCGTTTGATATTGAACGGGGTAAGGATGCTTTTATGCACTTGGTGTTGAGTGAGCCTAACTTAACTTTAACTTTGGACACGACTGTTGAGGATGCTGTTATGGAGGGTAGCACGGTAGTAGGTGCAAAAGTAGAGCGACATGGTGATGTACTAGAGTTGAAAGGCAAGCGCTTTATTGACGCTACGCAGGATGGCGACTTAGCTGTGATGGCTGGTGCCCCCTATTATCAAGGCGGTGCCGATCATAACCTTGGTGATCGACAAATGGCAGTAACGTTAATGATGCATTTTAAAAATGTCAATTGGAGCGGGATTAAACAAGCAGCACGTGATGGGCTGTTTAGAGGTGGTGAAACAACGCCTACTGTTGCCTGGGGGTTTAACGATTTAGCTTATGAGTATAATGCGGTTGAGGAGAATACTCGATTGCGTGGGTTAAACATCGTTCGAACGACTGAGGATGATGGCACTGAAGGCGTTATTATTAATGCATTACAAATTTTTGGGGTTGATGGGACAAATCCTGCAGATCTAAAAGCTGCAATAGAAAAAGGAAAGCGTGAAACGGAGCATGTTTTAACCTTTTTACGAAAGGAATTTCCAGGTTTTGAAGAAGCGGAAATTGCCAGTTACCCTGATGAGCTCTACGTCCGTGAGACTCGCCACATAGAATCTGAGTATATGCTGAAAATGAAAGATATTTGGACGCACACTGATTTTTGGGACGGCATTGCTTTTGGTGGGTATCCTGTCGATGTTCAAGCAACCGACTTATCAAATTATGGCTACATCATTTCAGCACCTACACAGTATGCGATTCCATTTAGATCGACCGTGCCACTTAAGGTTGAAAACTTGTTAGTTGTAAGTCGGTCTGCAGGGTATACTTCGCTTGCGGCGGGTAGTGCGCGCATTATTCCAACGGGTATGGCTGTCGGGGAAGCTGGAGGCACAGCTGCTCCGTTGTCGATAGAACGAGGCATGACGTTCAGGGAGATGTCGAAGTCTGAAGTTGTGATTGAGAGCTTGCGTGAGACATTGGCTAAGCAAGGTGCGAAGGTTGAGCATTTTGATATCGGTTATCCTTACGAAGGTGAATGGTTCGATGAGGCCGTTCAGTATTTGATTAATTTTGGTGTAGTTACTGGCGGTTATAAGAATGATTTGGAGATCGAATCGGACTTAAATCGACTGCATATGGCTAATATTTTATCGAATGGGTTAGAGCGTAGTAATAAAGAGGCTTATAATAAGTACGCGAGTGAGATTCAGGTTGCAAACATGGAAGATCCTACGTTTAAAGAAGGGTCGTTTACACGTGATGAGTTCGCTTCGTACTTGGTTGAGGTTTTTGGTGACGGTGCTAATGTGAGTGCCACGCCATGGGATCAAGCGCTTGAATTAGGCTTGATTGATGAAGAGATTTATGAGCGTTTGGGTGAGAATGTGACGCTTAAGCGTAAGCATGGGTATTATATTGCTGCGCAGTTGCTGCAGAAGTATAGTGAGTAGGGTGTGTTTGGTGTCGCTCCTAGCCTTTTGGGTTGGGAGCATTTTTATTTCGAACTTTGGTTTGAATTAAGCGAATTTTTTTGAGGTTATTGCGAACAATTTTTAGGGTTAAGAGAATTTTTATTGGTTTTCCCTTAAAAATTAGCACTGTTATTCTAAGTTTAGATAGGTTTTTTCTAATTTGATGGTTTTCGGCTTCAGCCGAAAACCTTCTTCTTTTAAATATTTGAAGTTGAAGATGAGATTAATGGAGTTGGTTGAGTTTTTAATGGAGTTCGTGTTTCGAATAATGGAGTTTGGCTTCAGATTAACGTAGTTCTTTTCGATTTTAATGTAGTTTAGAACTGGTTTATTGAAATTTTGTTGGTTTTCGACCAATGTCGAAAACCTTCTTTCTCTTTTTAGTGGATGCGTATCCGGTCTAGACCGGATACTTTTTAATATAGTTGAAGATGAGATTAATGGAGTTGGTGGAGTTTTTAATGGAGTTCGTGTTTCGAATAATGGAGTTTGGCTTCAGATTAACGTAGTTCTTTTCGGTTTTAATGTAGTTTAGAACTGGTTTATTGAAATTTGTTGGTTTTCGACCAATGTCGAAAACCTCCCACATATAAAAAAGGCACAGGAATTATTCCTGTGCCTTAAATTTTTCTATTAAGTTATGGTTGAGGACGGCGTCAGACATGCGGAGGATTTCTCTTGTTCGTTTTGCTTCTTCCACGCACTCTTCTACTCCTATTTCTGTTTTCTCTGAGACATCATAACATGAGCCGTTCTCGATTTCACCATCGAGCGAGGCATCATAATAGATGTCGCCTTTTTTATAACCACCATACCTAAATGGTACTAAGTGGTCTTCCATATCAAACATGTTGTTACCGAAATGATAGGCGTTTTTCTCTTTGCCTAGTACATGCAATAGAGTCGGAGCCACATCAATCATGCCGACACTTTGGTCGAATGTTCGGCCCTGGTCTTCCATGCCCGGAATTCGGATAATGAATGGTACTTTATCCTGAACATTTTTCAATGATACGGGATCAGTATCCATGCCTAGTGCTTTAGCGTGTTTTTCTGTAAACTCGATGCCACTGTCATGGTCGCCGTACACGACTAACACAGTGTTCTCCCATAGTCCTTCTTTTTTCATCTTATCAACCAGTTGTCCGACGGCGTAATCCACATAGTGAGCCGAGTGGAGGTAATGGGCAAAGATTGTACCATCAAATGGTTTTGTATCTAAGTCATAATATTTTGATGGGATATTATAATACGGATGGTGACTCGTTAGCGCGACCACAAATGAATAAAATGGTTGCTGGGCCACATTGTCGTTCACCATGCGTCTAAAGACACCTTCATCCCCTAACGTTTCAAAAGGTCCTGCTATCTCGCCGGGTTCAAAGTCACCTTTCCCTACGAATTCATCAAAGCCGTAGTTCGGATAAATGACTGAGCGGTTCCAGAAGTTTTCCTCATACGAATGATAGACAGTTGTGGAATAGTCATAATCCTTGAAATAGCTTGGCAGACTATCATAAGTGTTTGTCGGGTAACGCACATAAACCGAACCCGTCGGTAATGGATATAGCGATGTTTGAGTTAAGAACTCTGCATCTGATGTACGTCCCTGAGCCACTTGGTGATAGAAATTCGTGAATCGGTAGGCATTATCTGCTAAGTCATTAAGGTTAGGCGTGATTTCTTTACCGTTAATTGATTGTCCAAGCAAATAATCTTGATACGACTCTAGCTGAATCATCATTACGTTTTTTCCTTCACCCGTGCCGAAGTACTCTGTTTTTTCATCGAGTTTTTCATGATGTTCATCAAACCACTCACGAATCTTTTCTGCCTCCCCTTCTGCCAATGTTGGAGAGTTAATGATGTTGTCTCTTACATACTTTTGCGTTTCAAAAACGTGGAAGCCTAAGTGGCCAATAACATTGTAAACTGATACGTTCGACCATGTGTTTACAAATAGGTTTGTACCATATTCTTCTGTGTAGTTGTTAATAGGTGTGATCGTCATATACAGCCCTGCGATTAACCCAACCGCTAATAAAGCTAAGCGTTCTTTCCACATTAAATACTGCTTCACTTTTTTTATCTTAAGAATGATGTATGCGACCAGAACTAAGATGATATCAATAAAGAACCTGAAATCTCTAATATACATTAGCTCTGTAATACTGCTTGAGATATCTCCCATCTGACTCGAATGACTCAAGACTGGTGTGGTAATTAAGTCACCAAAATAACGGAAGTATACGAGATCCGCGTAAATGATAAAAGATCCTATAAATCCAATAAAAAATAAGACAAGCAGTCGACTTACCCTGGAAAATAAAAGAACAATAGAGAATAGCAAGATGACTTCTCCTATATTAACCATGATTCGGTCTTTTGTTAAAAAGTAAATCCCGGTCTCTTGGGCAAACCATACCATTTTAATGAATAATAGTGATGATAAGATTGGGATTTCTATATGTCTAAATATAAATTTTGCAATTTGTTTTAATGCATTCAAGGCTCACATCCCCCCTGTTTTAATTGTGGGCATCTTTTAATAAATACATACTTTAGATCTTACTGGAAAGTTAATATTAAGCGCGAGATATTGTCTAGTTGTGAGTTTTGTCGTATTATGAGAATGGTATTCTATTACAATTTTAGGGGAATCACCATGTTATTTAACTCGTTCGAATTTATATTTGTATTTCTACCAGTCATGTTTATTGGTTACTATATTTTAAATAGATTCAATTTCTCGATTGCTAAAGTGTGGCTCTTATGCGGGTCGCTTTTTTTCTATAGTTGGTGGAATCCAATCTATCTGCCGCTTCTTTTGGCTTCTATTTTTGTGAACTTTTTTATTGGAATCTGGTTAACGAAAATTCAGGTTGGGATTCAGAAAAAAGCATTCTTGACTTTAGGGATTTTGTTCAATGTTTCGCTATTAGGATTTTTTAAATACTATGATTTTTTAGTAGAAAACTTAAACTATGCGTTTGGGGCGAATTTTAACGTATTACATTTGATCCTGCCTTTAGCGATTAGCTTTTTCACCTTTCAACAAATTGCATATTTAGTAGATTCTTATCGTGGTGTTGCTAAGGAGCGTAATTTCTTAAACTATGCGTTGTTCGTTTCTTTTTTCCCACAGTTAATTGCGGGTCCAATTGTGCACCACAGCATTGTGATGCCGCAATATATGGATTCTAATAATCGAAAAATACATGCGGAGAACATTGCTAAGGGGTTGTTTATTTTTTCTATAGGTTTGTTTAAAAAGGTGGCCATCGCAGATACGTTCGCGATTTGGGCGACTACTGGATTTGGCTCAGCTGAGACCCTTACTTTCTTTGATGGTTGGGTGACGTCTCTGTCGTATACCTTCCAGTTGTATTTCGACTTCAGTGGTTATACGGATATGGCGATTGGTGCGGCATTGCTATTTAATATAAAATTGCCAACTAATTTTTATTCTCCTTATAAAGCAGTAAGTATACAGGATTTTTGGCGTCGCTGGCATATTACGTTGACGAATTTTTTGACGCATTATATTTATATCCCGCTTGGCGGAAGTCGCGTCCATGCTGCTCGTATTTATGGAAATATATTAATCGTATTTTTTATCAGCGGTTTGTGGCACGGTGCAGGGTGGACATTCGTGGTTTGGGGTATGTTACACGGCATTGCGAGTGTGATTCACCGTTTTTGGAGTAAGGCTGGATTTAGATTACCTACTCTACTTGCCTGGTTCGTGACGTTTCAGTTCATTAACGCGACTTGGGTATTGTTCCGCGCACCAGATTTTACAACTGCGATGCAGGTTTTATCTGCGATGGTTGGTTTAAATGGTGTACAGATTCCAAGTATTATGAATGCTCGGTTGGGGTTAGGTTTATCTGATGAATGGCTTTACACATTTACATTAATGGATGATTTAATAAAGTTAGGACTATTTTTAATCGGCGCGTTTATCATTACAGTTTTCTTAAGGAACTCAAATCAGTTGACGGAAAAATTGAAACCCACACCTCTTCACGCATTATTCGCGGTCGGATTATTTATATACGCTGCCTTACAACTTCAGAAAATCTCTGAGTTTTTATACTTTAATTTCTAAGGAGTATCCTTATGGTCTCTTATAAAAGTTTTATCGTGACATTTTTATTAGTAGCTGGCCTTGGCCTTGGGTCTTTTGCTGGATTTAATTATTGGATCGACCCCATGTGGACGTTCGGTCATGCGCACGAATACAATGATGTTCAGGCTGAGATTGATGAACGCCAGCAGAAAGTGAATCACATCTACTATTCAGATTTTGATTATGACACTCTTCTAATTGGAAGTAGTCGATCGACGTACATTAATCAACATAGTTTTACAGGGATGGATGTCTACAACTTCTCGGTTAGTGATTTGTCTTTTAAAGAATATAAAAGTTTAATCGATTATGCGGTGCGTGAAAAAGGTAGCGAATTTGAGCGGATTATAATCGGCGTCGACTTTTTTAAAAGCAGTTTGTCGCAGAGTAAAGAAGATCTAAATATTGATGAGTATATCGAGACGGTTGAAGAACCTTTTTACAGGTGGAAAATTTTATTGTCTCAAGATATTTATGAGTATGCAAAGCGAAACTATGAACTATCAAAGGCGGATGAAATTGTTGATTTAAGAAATTACAATCGTGAGAATGTCGCGCTAGCTAAAGAATTTCCTCGGGAAGTTAAGATTAAGCAAACTGAGGCAAAAATCGCTAAATTTAAAAGGATGTTCTATGGGGACAAGTATGAATATAACCCGGAATTTAAAAAGGTTTTACAGGACATAGAGGCGGCGTATCCTGAGACTGAGATCTTAGTTTATACAACACCGACTTATGAAGGACTGTTTAATGCTCTAGTCGAAGAAGGTAACTTCGGAGACTATGAAAAATGGTTAGAAGATATTGTTGAATCGACTGATACTGTTTATAACTTTATGTACCCAAATTCAGTAACGGAGAACATTTCAAATTATTTTGATGGGCATCATTTCTACCCTCATGTTGGGGATGATATTGCGAAAAAGATTAGTGGTGCAGGTGGTGTGCCAGAAGATTTTGGGCGGAAAGTCACTGAAGATAATTTCAAAGAGCATATAGATTGGGTGAGGTCTAAGATTGATTTGAAAACAGAAGGTGTTACTCAATAAAAAAGTAAGCAAGGATGAGTCGCGCACTCACCCTTGCCTCTTTTGTGTAGGGGGAAGTTTTCCGAATATTACCCAGTTACCTGGGGTGTTTCTGTATGCAAACCGGACGGCTGCCCAGCTTAACAAAGTGATCATGAATTTTTATGCTTGATAGGTCAGCGGATCACCAAAGATTAGCAGGCGTCGAGTTTTCAATCAGTACGGCAAAAATCGCATTTTATCTAGCTTCCATGTGCTGCGTTAACTTATCTCGAAGACGGATGATTTCTGAGTCAGGTACGACATAATACCATACACCACCCATCATTTTTCCGCTTCCTTCGATGAATTCTTTTTCCTGGTTGTTGCGTGTGCTTCGGTAGTCTTTGAATAGTGCTCTGATTGTCGCCATATCGACGTTGGACTCTGCGTTCTCACCTGCTGCATCAAGAATCGGGTCAACTTTTGTGACAGAGCTGACTGATGATGCTTTTTCGATAAAGGCATTAATCACTTTTTGCTGACGATCATTACGGCCAAGGTCACCGCGGGGGTCTTCTTTACGAATGCGTGTATAGATCAGTGCCTCTTGCCCACTTAGCGTCAGCTCACCTTTCGGAAAGTCATACTCTTTACGCGTTAGGTGTATATCGTTTTGCACGGTAATTCCACCCATCGCATCGACCACATCAACAAGACCTTCCATGTTAATTTTCGCGTAATAGTGCACCGTCGTGTCGAGGAAGTTTTCTACCGTGCGAACGGAAAGATCTGAGCCGCCAAAGGCGTACGCATGGTTGATTTTATCCATACCTACTCCCGGGATTTCGACATACGTGTCACGCGGGATGTTAAACTTCAGCATCTCGTTCGTGTGCGGGTTGAGTGACAAGAGCATCATGGTATCTGAGCGTCCCTTGTCCCCTTCGCGCTTATCGACTCCGAGTAATAATATATTAATAGATTCCTCATTCTCTAGGGCTGAAGCGACATCACGGTTCTTGTCTGATTCAAGCGGCGTGTACATCGCTTCCACTGTGTCGCCAACCTTCAAGTAGAGGTAGGCTCCGAATGCTAAAAGTGCGACTAGGAGTACGCCTGCTGTTGTCATTATGATTTTCTTTTTGTTGGATTTATTTTGTTTTTCAGTGCGACGTTCTTTTCTTGTCGTCATTTTCATTATCCTTTCAATTGAAAGCTTACAAGGTTATTATACCCTCTTGAAAATGAATTTAACTTTAAAAGAAAATTAGAATTTAGTGAGAAAGGTGTGGATTGGTTGGGGAGGATGGGGTAAAGCAAGAAAAACCAGCAATGTTGCAATCGCCCGAAGCAACAAATACTGGTTTTCCCCCACCCAATAATATAGACGTTAATATAGTTAATTGGTTTCAATTTATTTAAAAGTTTTTTAGTGCGTCAAGATTAGAGAAGTGTGAAAGGACATGATAAATGATTATTTGATAGAAAAAATCACGAAATTCCCTTATGACTACTCTTCGTTGACCTTCCCCATTTTAGCCAACAGCTCGTTTCATCCACCTACTAATTAATTTTATATTTTGTTACCTATAATCAATTAAATTGTAATGTTACCTCGCTCGACCGGTCGAAGTGTGATGCAACTTCTACTAATCTTGACACTTATAGTTATACCAAGGATTTGCGATGTTGTAAAAGGCATGAAAATGCTTGTTTGGAGGGTGGGAAATGAGGTTTTCTTGATGGTTTGCTTAGATTTTTGATTGGATTGATTGAGAAAATGGAAATAGGATAGAATTTTAGTTTTTTAATGGAGTTAGGTTTGCGATTAATTGAGTTTGGATCTCGATTAATTGAGTTGAGTTTGATATTAATGGAGTTACTCCAGTGATTAATGGAGTTCATATTTGGATTAATGGATTTCTGCCAAAAAAAGCTTCCGTGCTAATCACGGAAGCTTTCATCTAATTTTCTTTTATACAATTGATCACTGTAATCTAGCAGAAATTGAAAAGCTGTTGAGTGGTCAAATTCCATATTGTATTTTGTTCCTTTTTTCTTTCCGACTTTTGTAAAACCATAGTTTCTCAGCATAAATCCAGCAGTCGGAACAGGCACTTGAAGCCATTCACTTGCTTGTCTGGCTGTTATTTCAGGTCCAAATAGTAAATAACGTTCTTTTAACCGGTTGAGCGGTGCTTGTCTATCAATAAAATTACAAGGCGAACACTTCCAAGCGTAGCCCATGCGATGTATCGTTTTCTGCCCACATTTTTCACATAGATAACCTGGCAGAAAATCTTCTTCCTTTAAATTATACTTTTCTAAAAAATCAGGATTGTGTCGTTCATGTGAGTTGATTAGCATTTGGGAAAGTTCTTGCGTTGGGATAGAAGGCAGGTATTGAAGTTTTTCTTTAAACTCATAGTATTTATGGCTTAAGCGAAATGGATAAATCACGCGTTCGTGGTGATTATCTTTAAGGTGAACATTTTTATTAACAAAAACTACGAGGGTTTCTATGGGAATGGTATAACCTCTCTGGGTTAGCCAATAATCGAGCTGGCGTGCTTGCTTCTCCACTTGGAGTATAGGATCTTGATAAGTCCTTATTTCACCGTTTGTGTGCTGAGTCATGATCCCTTTTTCATGATCAATCATGATGATATCTTTTAAATTTTTTATTTCTAGGATTAAGAAAAAGTTCTTCAAGATTAAAAGGGTATCGATTTCAAAATGCCAATCATTAATGGGGAGCCTTAAATTATGGAGACGGAAATGATCATCTAATATGTAATTCAAGTCATGGTCGATGGATAGTTCTCCTTTGTATCCTGAGCTGAAACTCGCTATGTCATCGTTAAAATCAGGAATTTTTGTCAGGTCTGCAATATTTCTATTGAGGGTTAACATTTTAAGCAGTTTAGTTGGAGGCTCGTGTGGTTTATTCATACTGAAGCCTTCTTTCATAAAGGGAGTAGTCAAGATTAGAAGTTGGTGTGAGCACGTTCAGGTTTTGGTAGTGGGAGAATATTTAATGGGAAAAACAGCTAATCTTGACAATATATTTATACCAAGTTAGATCATAGCTGTAAATTTCACGAACTTTTGATTTTTAAATGAGCTGTGAGTTTTTTGGATGGATTTTGATGAAAAAAAGTTGCTATTTGGCGAAAAATTGTAAGTTAGGTATTAATGTAGTTTTTATTTGGATTAATAGAGTTGGTTGAGTGATTAATGGAGTTGGAGTGCTTTTTAATGGAGTTGATTCACTTATTAATGAAGTTCCCACCTTGATTAATGGAGTTCATTCTAGTTTTTCTAAAATATGAGCTTGTTTCTATGAGGGAAATTATGTAGACGACTGATTAATGGAGTTCAACTTGGGATTAGTGAAGTTTGTTTTCTGATTAATGGAGTTGATCCTTCGATTAATGGAGTTCTCCTCTCGATTAACGCAGTATCTAATCTTTTAACCAAAAAAAGCTCCCGCACCAGGCGGGAGCCTCCATATTTCAATTAAGATTTTCTTAAGATTTTTCGTGATAGGTCGTCGAATAGTGTGTAGACGACTGGGATTAGCACGAGTGTGATCAGCATCGAGAATAAGAGTCCGAAGATGATCACGACGGCTAATGGTTGCTGGGCTTCTCCACCTTGACCTAGTCCTATTGACAGTGGGATCATCCCTAAGATGGTCGTAAGTGATGTCATTAGAATCGGGCGGAGACGGTTCGCTCCAGCCTCGAGTATTGCTTCAAATCTTTCAACGCCTTTTCGTCTCAGGATGTTAATGTAGTCGACCAGCACGATGGCGTTGTTCACGACAATTCCAGCGAGCATGATGACCCCGATAAAAGCCGGAATCGATAACGGCAAGCCTGTGACAAACAGGCCGAGTATGACCCCGATGATCATGGTCGGTAGTGAGAACATGATGATGAACGGGTGTAAGAAGTTTTCGAATTGCACGGCCATCACGGCGTACACTAGGAAAATTGAGAACACGAGCGCGAGTGCTAAGTCTTCAAATGCGTTCTGCATGTCTTCTGCCTGCCCACCGATGGAGTAGCTGTAGCCATCTGGGAAAGTCATGCCGCTTAAGCGCTCGTCAATTTCAGATGTCACGCTTCCTAAGTCACTTCCGACTAAACCACTCGTTACGTTGACACGGCGCTGCTGGTTTTGGCGCGTTAACGATGTCGGGCCTTGGACTTGTTCTAAGGAAGCGATTGTCGACAGTCGAATTTGTTCACCAGCTGGTGTGGTGATTTTCAAGTCTTCAACCTCTTCAATCGTGTCGCGTTCTTCTTTTGGTGTCATTACGCGAACACTTAGTTCTTCGCCTTCAGATCTAAATTGAGACGCGACTTGGCCGTTCAACTGCGAGCTAACTTGCCTCATCACTTGCTGGTAGGTCATGCCGTATTCTTGAGCTGCTTCACGGTCCACCTGAATCTGCATTTCAGGTCGCCCTTCATCCGCAGAAGTTCCAGGGTTGTGCACACCCTCAATGTCTTCAATGACGGTCACGACTTGCTCAGCTAATTCTGTTAAAACGTCATGGTCTGGGCCAGACAGTTGAATTTGGATTGGGTCTCCACTACTGATTCCCGCTCCGAGCACGCCAACTGAAATGTCAGCACCTGCGATTTGTTGGATTTGCTCATCCCATTTTTGCATGACTTCTTCTGTTGATAAGTCTCGCTCATCTTTTGGCACGAGCTGTATCATGTAAGATGCGTTGTTCGATTGCTGACCCATCGCCATTTGGCCACCGCCACCAACAGTCACAAAGCTCGACTCTACCAATTCTTCATCTTTTTCCATGATTTCATTAACTTGATCAACAACATCAGATGTTTCCTCCAGGTTCGTGCCTGATGGTGTCTGAACATCAATTTGAATCTGGCCTTGGTCCGCTTCAGGAATAAAAGCTAACCCTAATCGCGGAACGAGGATTAAGCTCGCTGCGATGACGACGGTCGTAATAATCACTGACGTTTTTCTAAATTTCAACGCACGGCGTAGCATTCCTTGGTATCCGCCTGCTAAACGATCTAAGAATCGGTCGAACCAATAGCGACGCCCCTGGCCACTGCTTAATTTTTTCAACATCTTAGATGAGAGCATCGGGATTAATGTGAGTGATGCTGCAAGTGATGCGATAAGTGAAAAGGCCACGGTTAGCGCGAGCGGCGTAAAGATCTCAGATGCGATTCCGTCAACGAACACGATCGGTAAGAATACGACGAGCGTTGTTGTTGTTGAAGCGATCACGGCTGGTGCGATTTCTGATGCACCAAGTTTCGCCGCTTCTTTCATTGAATAACCACTCTCTCGGTAGGTCACGATATGCTCGAGTATAACAATCGCACTGTCGACCATCATCCCGATTCCGAGCGCGAGTCCACCCATCGTCAGAATGTTGACGGTCTCACCTGTGAAGTACATCAGCGTGAATGTCGTGATGACCGCAATTGGTATTGAAAAACTGATAACAAGCGTTGCGCGGAAGCTCTTTAAGAATAAGAGTAAAATTAATATCGCAAACGCTGCCCCGAGTAATAAGTTTTGAACAACTGAGTCGATCGACATTCGAATAAAGTCAGCTGTATCAAATACGATATCGAGCTTGACGCCTTCAGGAAGTTTTTCTCTTGCGTCATCCATCGCATCTTGAATTTCATCGGATACGGCAACCGTGTTCCCGTCCGTTTTCTTTAGCACATTCATGACGACGGCTTCGCTACCGTTGACGAGTGATTTACTGTTTTGTTCAGTTAAGCCGCGTTCAACTTTCGCCACATCACTTAATTGTAAAAACTCACCTTGTGGCGTTTGGATCGCGGTCTCACGAATGTCTTCTAAAGAGTCGTATTCTCCAACAATTCGAATCTGTAATTCCTGGGTGCCTCGCGAAATGACGCCAGCAGATACCGATTGGTTGGCGCTTCGAATGGCGTTAAGCACTTGTTGCGATGATAAGCCGTATTGGCTTAAGCTCTGCTGGTTCAGCTCTACGCGAACTTCCTCGCTCACTCCACCTTCGATTTGTACAGAACCTATACCTTTTTGGCGTTCGAATAATGGCTGAATTTCATTTTCCGCCAGGCTTTGTAATGTTGCTTTGTCTGACCCGGTTAAACCAACCCACATGACCGGCATTTGCTGCGGGTCAAAGCGCAGCACATTTGGCTCGCCAGCACTATCTGGTAAAAAGCCTTTGACCCGATCGACGCTTTCCCGGACATTGAGTAGTGCGCTATCGAGGTCGGTATCGGTTGAAAACATTAAAATCACGAGTGAATTTCCAGGCTGCGATTGTGCCTGAATTGTCTCGACACCTTCTATGGTCGCGACTGATGATTCAATCGGTTTGGTGACGAGTTCTTCAACTTCTTGCGGCGCTGCGCCTTCATAATTCGTCGCAACCACCGCAATCGGTAAATCAATTTCAGGATACAAGTCGACTGATAGGTTTCTGAATGATACGAACCCGAGCGCTAAAATCGCAAGGATGATCATCGTTACGCCGACGGGACGTTTAATGGACGATTCTACGAGGCGCATTATTGACCCTCCTCAACGACGCGGATCTCCTGTCCGTCAGATAAAGTTAGCTGCCCGCGGACGACAATTGAATTGCCTTGTTCTAGCGCTCTGTCTTCTGTAGTGCGAATTGCTGTTCGTTCAGATTGCATCGCAACCACTTCGATTGGTACGCGCACCGCTTTGTTATCTTCTACTTTATAAAGTACAGTCTCGCCTTCACGTTCTACCACCGCTTCAGTCGGTACAGTCAAAACATTTTCAGCGATTATTTTTTCTAATAAAACTTGAGCGGTTACCCCAGCGCTAATTTTCTGACCTGGGTTCTCCACCTCAGCTTCAATGTTAAATGTTCCTGTCTCACCTGCTGTATCAGCAATATATGTGATTTTTGCCGTACCTTTTTCATCGAGCTGTGATACTGTGAAATCTAGTTCCTCATCTACACTAAAATTCTTTAACTCATTCGATGGCACATTGAACGATAGCTTTAACGGATCAATCGCCACAATCATGGCTGCCGGGTTTTCGTTCGTAATTGCACGACCCTGAACCATGTTTAATTGTTGGATTTGTCCGTCCATAGGTGCTTCCAATTCTGTGCGGCCGTATCGAGGGTTCACAATTTCAGCTAAAACATCTCCTTCTTCAACGGTATCTCCGCGCTTGACCATTAGTTCATCTACTTCACCTGCGAATTGTGGAATCGCTGGCATTTGATCACTTGGCATCATGCGCCCTATTAATGTACGCGTTTCTGTAAAGTCAGTTAGCGCAACATCCGCAACCTCAACTGGTGTTGCGACCGTTTCAGTTTCTTCCTCTTCCGGTTCCTCATTACAAGCTACTAATGTAACCATTGCGATTAATAATACCCAAATTATTTTTTTCATCTATTTTCACCCCGTTGTTGTTTTAGTTGTTTCTCTAACGCCTCAACATCCTCGTGGAGGTCGCTTAACTTTTTTAAATGATTAAGCATGGATTCGATTATGATTGATTGCGGTTCTTCCTTTTGTACTTCCACCTCAATCACATCAAGTGCTTCCAGTGCTTTTTCTTGATCATCATGAATCACACTTTGGATCTTTTGTCTGATTTTATTAAACGTTAATGCCTGATCTTGGAAAAAGTGAGGCAGCTGCTGAATCGGCGGTTGGGCCTTCTCCTCAATCATGCCGTAACACATATTATCCAGTCGTTTGACTAAAAACTCAGGCAAGTGATCCAGCTCGATTGCGTGCTCATCCATCACTAGCCAGCTCGAATAACTATGTAACAAGCCTTCCAGAAGTACCGCAGCATCATTTTGATACGGCTCGATGTCCTGGCCATATATCTCTAGAACATTCGCTTTCGACCATTCGAAGTTCTGCTGTCGCATTTTTAAAATAAACGATTCAGCATCATCACCAAGCGGTACTTGATCGCGCAACATCATAATAATCATTGGTTTATTTTCTAAAATAAAATCAAAATTAATTTTTAACTGTTTGATAAGCGTTTCTCTGGGTGTGGACGCTTCTTCCTTCGCTTTATTCATTTTCTCCAAAATCGTCCCGTAATAGTAGTCATATATCGAGACAATTAACTCTTCTTTTGATTGAAAGTAGTTATAGAATGAACCTTTAGCGACGTTTGCTTTATTCACGATTTCTTGAACCGATGTCGCGTGAAACCCTTTTTCCGCAAAAAGCTCAATACTGCTTTCGATTAAAAGTTTCTTCTTTTCATGCATATTTTTAGCCCCTCTTTTTAGAATGACCAGTCAGTCACTTTCTACTATACGTAAAAAAAATAGTCCTTACAACCTAAGAGGCTTGTTTAAATGTGAAAGATGTTTGAACGGACTAGTTAATTGAAGTTTTGTGAGCTATTAATGGAGTTGGAGTTGTAATTAATAGAGTTTATGTGCAGATTAATGCATTAACTTTACTTATTATTTGAATTTAATATGTTGGCTCCTGCAGGCAGGAGCCTTCCTTCTTGATATGTTTTTTTAAGTTCTTAGCGTTATTAATTGAGTTTAACTTACGATTAATGGAGTTGACTTCTCGTTTAATGAAGTTAATACTCTTTTTAATGGAGTTCTTCTTTGGATTAACGGAGTAGATTGTAGTTTAACTGAAATTTAATTTTTTAAACCAAAAATAAAACACCTCCCCTCTCTTTTACTGGTAAAAGTTTGGGGTGAGGTGCTTTATGAGATGTATTGATCTTTTATGAAATAGCCAAACACATGGCTTGCGATCAAAATTTGGTTGCGCATTTTATTGTAAGGTATATCAACTTGGTAAGTGTCTTCATTATAGAACGTAATTTTGGTTTCTTTTTTATTACCATATGCCGCTTCGTATTCTTTGACATGGCAGTAGGCAATCCATTCACAGCCTGGATCTTTGATTTTTCGTGTTGGCATTAAAATAATACCTTTGCTTGGTTCGACAGGTATGGGAATCATAACTTTCTTCTTCGTCACATACTCGACTGCTCGTTTTCGCCCATCCATCGTTGCGCCGCCTAATTGTATGCAGGAAGAGTCAATGATGTTGATAGGCGTTTGTTTCGCAAGTATAATTCTGTCCTTTTCGTAAATTTTGCTTTGATAAATGGGATCATAATTAGGTGAAATGAGCATCGTCTGGTTCTTAATACAGTACTTATCTGTTTTTTCAACTGGTACCATATCTTTTACTCCTCCTATTAATTACTTCCATTTTTGTTACATACATATTTTACAATATTTTTAAATAATGTGAATATATTTACTCAAAATTTTTTAAAAAATTTTGATATTTTGTCATTATCAATAAAAATGCTAGTGGATTTGTCGATATAACAAGAAAGGTCTGAGTGAGGTGATTTTATGGATGTCGCAGCAGCTTCTGTTGTGATGAATCAAGCACAGTTAAAGCAACAAGTGGGTATGAGTTTGATGGGCAAAGCTAAGGACCAGGCTAATATCCAAGCGGAAGGTTTAATGAAAATGTTAGAGTCTTCAAATGTCCAACACCCTAATTTAGGCAATCACCTTGATGTGAAGGCCTAGTGAGTTGGAAGCTCCTGCTTAGGCAGGAGCTTTTTTTAATGGAGTGATTGGGGTGATTAATGGAGTTGGGAGCTCGATTAATGGAGTTGCTAATCCGAATAATGGAGTGTCTCCTCCGATTAATGGAGTTGAAGCAAATTTTAATGTAGTTGCATCCTCGTTTAATGGAATTTTTAACATAAAAAAGCTTTCGCCTTAAAGCGAAAGCTTCGATTATTACTCTTCTTCTTTTTCTTTCTCAGGGTCATCCATGTCGTCTTGCATTTGGTCGTCTTCATTTCCACCGTTACCGCCATTGTCGCCATTCATGCCACCATCGCCATTACCGCCATTTTCACCGTTACCACCGTTTTCGCCGCCATCTTCAGGCTGCTCTTGGTTTTGGTCTGGCTCTTGCTCATCTGTGGCACATGCGCCTAATGTTCCTACAACTAGAATTGAAGCCAACAGTAATTTGATTAATTTCATATTTGTACCTCCTAATGTTGTATTCCTCGAGCATAGTGTTACCATTATTTGAGTTTTTATCAATATTAATGCAATTTATTTTTCTTCTTCTGTGCTCGTAGATATCCCATGGAGGCAGCAAATGTTGAGGCACGCTTTGGAATGCCTTCTTTCATTAATTCGCGTGAGACTTTTTCGATTTTTTCGCCGGGATTTTCTTGTTTTGTCATCATGAAACCTCCTTGGTTTTATTATGACAAAAAATCCTGCCGCTACTCACGACAGGATTAAAATTATTTATCTTCATTTGGATCAACAACAGCAAACATGATTTCCGCTTCACATGCTGTCTCGCCATCAACTGTGGCAATGGCTTTACCTTTACCAATTGGTCCTTTTAATCGTATAATTTCGACTTCAAGCTTTAAGCGATCACCTGGTTTGACTTGACGTTTGAAACGACATTTATCAATTCCAGTAAACATGCCTAGCTTGCCTTTATTTTCTTCCTTTTTCAAAATAGCGACAGCTCCGACTTGCGCTAATGCTTCAACAATTAAGACACCCGGCATAACCATGTACTCAGGAAAATGTCCTTGGAAAAACGGTTCATTTGCCGTTACGTTTTTGTACCCAACAGCACGCTTTCCTTCTTCTAGTTCGTCGACTTGATCAATTAATAAAAATGGATAACGATGAGGGATAATCGATTTAATTTGTTCGATATCTAACATGGTGTACCTCCTTGGATAAAGTTACTTACCTTGAATATAGTCCCAAATATTTTCCCAGAACTCTAAATCACGTACAACAGATGGATCTTCACCTTCGCCTAATGTTGCATAACCAAAAGATAGACCAAAAATGAATGCTCCTACACAGAGCGCAGCGACTAATATGACACGCAACCAGACTGGTATAAAACGAATGCGTCTTTTGAAAAAGCCAGGTTTTTTTTCTGTTTCTTTTTTCTTCGCCTCTTTAGCTTCTCTGCGTTTCTTTCGATTATTCGTATCTTGACCTTCTTTGGGTTCATTTTCACTTTTATTAAAAACTTTTGTCTCGTTTTTTTGTTCTTCTGAAGTCATGTGTAAACCTCTATTCTATGAAAGCATTATGTACATAAGGGAAAATACATCCCTTAACTATTTTAATGAGTAAAACTTAACTATGCAACATTACAGCGAGTTATTAAGATCTCATATTTCCGATTAGCCCCATCATTTGATCGCCGAGACGGATTGACTGGGCATTAAATGAGTATGCGCGTTGTGATTCCAGAAGTGTTGTGAATTCCTTTGCCATATCAACATTTGATGATTCTAATGCACCTGGAAGAAGGTTGCCTTCTTCTGGAACGACATCATTAACAATATTAGCAACTGGAACACCTAAGTCCTCTTCATCTAATCTAAACGTGTTTGCACCAACTGCCTCTAAGGCGTTCGGGCGTGCAATATCAACAAGTTGTAGAGTTGCTTCAACTTCTTTGTTTTGACCACGTGTCACTCGAACTGATCCATCTTTTAGAATTTCAATATCATTAAAATTATTATCCAATACAATAGGACCATTCTGACCTTGGACAGGTGTGCCATTGCTTGTTGTCAGCATCACTTCTTCATTATTGTTTACGGGTTGGATATAAAAATTCCCCGCGCGCGTAAATCGCTCTTCAGTTCCACCGTTTTCTAATGGTGCGTTAACCACAAAGAATCGATTGGCATCTTGAATGGCAACATCCAATGCACGTCCAGTTCTTTGAGGTGCGCCCACACTGAAGTTCATGCTCGTATGCCCTAATTTGGCACCTGAGCCAACACGAATCCCTTCAGGTGTAAAACGTGGAGATTCTTCATCTCCTTCACCAATATTATTCACTTGTTGGAACAATAATGATGAGAATTGAGCCTGCTTTGATTTATACCCGTATGTATTCATGTTGGAAAGGTTATTTGATGTTAAGTCCATGCGTTGTTGCAATTGTCCCATTGTTGACGCTGCATTTAACATACTACGCATTCCCTAATCCCCCTATCTCAGACGGCCAATTTGGTTGGCTGCCATATCCATACTTTTATCGTAAGTCTTGACGACTTGTTGGTTAATTTCGAATAAACGATATGATCTCATCATTTCAGTCATGGTTTGTTGTGGGTCGACGTTTGAGCTTTCAAGTTGGCCTTGTGAAACACTAAAGTCAACTCCTGCAGTCGCTCTTGCATCAACCGCTTCAACCTCTCCTTCATTTCTAAAAAGGTTTGCGCCTTCTTTAACGAGATCGTTCGCATTCGGGTGATAAGCAATTCCAAGCATGGTGTTATCAAAAGGAGAAATCACTTGTCCATTTTCTGTTACTTGAAACTGTTCTGTTCCAGTTTGAATACGGTTATTATTTTCGTCTAATACATAATTCCCGTTTGAAGTCGTTAAAAAACCTTCAGCATCAACTGTGAAGTTCCCGTTACGTGTGTAACGAATGTCACCGTCACCGTTTTGGATTGTATAAAATAAAAATCCTGTATCGTCTGGCATATCACCGTTAATGAGTGCTAAGTCAGTTGATAAACCAGTATCACGTGTTGAACCTTGTTCAAAAAGTGGAATACCTTCCTGCATATAAACGCCGGTATTGATTGCGCCGACATTTGTGTTATGTGGAAGTTGAAGGTTGCTTTGTGTCGGTATTTTCTGACTGTCATAAGCACGGATGAGCATTTCTGGAAATGCACGCATGGTTGAGCGATCTGCTTTGTAACCTGGTGTGAGTATGTTGGACATATTGTTGGAAAGTGATTCTTGGTATCGTTGTTGCGCAATCATGCCAGCTCCTGCAGTGTTATAGCCTCTAAGCATAACAAGCGCCTCCTTTAATGGGTGAATCGTTTTTATGTATAGCCAAGGCTTGCGGTCCCTTCGTTGTTCAAAAAGGAAAAGCCGCATCTGCCTTGGCTGGTGTTGTACTTCTATGAATGGTCTTGCAAAATTTTTTAAAAAATATGAATCGTTTCTTGCGGACGATGTTACCCAATCTTCGCGATTTTGTCGATGTTTTCTAGCATGATGCCTGTACCTCTGGCTACGCAGTGCATTGGTTCTTCTGCGATGAAGACTGGAACTTTAAGTTCTTCTGCCATTAATTGATCTAGCCCGTCAAGTAGTGCACCGCCACCTGTTAGGATGACACCACGGTCGATAATATCTGCAGATAGTTCTGGTGGTGTGTTTTCAAGTACGGTTTTAGCTGCCTGAACGATTAGTGAAACAGATTCTTTAAGTGCGCCTTCGATTTCTTCTGAACCAATTGTAATGGTGCGTGGTAGACCTGATACAAGGTCACGGCCACGAATGTCGATCGTTTCGTTGCGTGATCCTGGGAAGACAGTTGCTACGTTGATCTTGATGTCTTCTGCAGTACGGTCACCGATAAGTAATTTATATTTACGTTTGATGTATTGTAAAATCTCTTGATCCAGTTTGTCACCGGCCATTTTAATAGATTCAGAGGTTACGATATCGCCCATTGATAATACTGCAATGTCTGTCGTTCCTCCACCGATGTCAATAACCATGTTACCGCTTGGCTGGAAGATATCCATTCCTGCGCCAACTGCTGCTACTTTTGGTTCTTCTTCTAAGTAAACTCTCTTACCGCCGCTCTTTTCAGCCGCTTCTTTAATCGCTTTTTGCTCAACTTTTGTTATGTTTGTTGGGCAGCATACTAAAATACGTGGTTTTGAGAACATACCTTTAACGTTAATTTTACCGATGAAATAGCGTAGCATCGCTTCAGTCACGTCAAAGTCTGCGATGACTCCATCTTTAAGTGGACGAATCGCCTCAATGTTCCCAGGCGTACGTCCGACCATACGACGTGCGGCATGTCCTACTTCTAGGACCCTACCTGAATTTTTATCCATTGCAACCACTGATGGTTCGTTTAATACAATTCCTTTTCCTTTTACATGAATCAGCACATTAGCTGTACCTAAGTCAATTCCAATATCTCTAGCAAACATGAATTAATGATCCCCCTGACACGTGCGAAAATATAGTATTCTATTGTAATATTTTATCACTTTTTGGGTGGAGTGTCACATTGTTTTTAACTTGTTTGTAAAACTTTAGGACGGATGGACTACTTAGTATGACAATTTGTTTTCAAAAGGGTGAATGTTGTGGTGGTTTTTGTGATTAATGGAGTTCAAGAACGTTTTAATGGAGTTTAGATTGTGATTAATGAAGTTGTTGAACTGAATAATGGAGTTTTGTGTTGGATTAATTGAGTTTGTTTGCTGATTAATGGAGTTCATTTTTATTTAAATGAAGTTTTCATAAATTAGGGCAAAAAAAAGAGCATTTTCCTTTTTGGAAAAAGCTCATTCAGATTTATTTGTGCCACCTGAGATTAATTCGGAAAGTATTTCTTTCAACCCAATGACTGCGAAGGTTAATAATCCGTTTGCAAATGCTACAGGTATTCCTAAACCCATAAGTCCTTCTAGGGTGAGATAGACAAGACCGATCAGCATATTAAATCCTATAAGAATAAGATAGTGAGTCTTATTAAGTTTAAACAGACATGCCAGGGCGCTGATTAATAATATAAACCATCCCATTTCCTGCATTATATTGACTCATTTATGTCCTCCTAATGGTGGGCTGAGTTTCTTTTACTATTCTGCCAGTTCGTTAAATATATTTCAATTTACAATAAAACAGTTCAATTAGGGATGTGGATTTCACTCCTTAATTGAGCTGCTTACTTTTTTAATTTAATTGATACTATTTTAATGAACCTGTTTTGAGTGCTCATGATTTACGATGAGATCAAAGTATTTCAGCTGTAATGGTTCTGCGACAATTCTGCCTTCGTAGAACGTGTTTTCTATAAAAATTTCTGCGATGGCCAGGGTGCGTTCGTCGCCTTCTGTTAATGCAAAATCAAGGATTGCAACGGCTTCTAGAATATCGGTCATCATTTGTGCAATTTTCTTTGGATACATGAGCTGGCTGCGCTCATCAAACGATGTTAGTTCAGCAAGTGCCTTCCCTAGTGTTTTCATAGCTCCGAAAACAGGGGTGGCGAGTTCATTCGCCTTTCCTTCTAATTTGGCCAAGCGATTTTTCATTTTTTCCAAAAAGAATTCGTGAATCTGGTACTTTTTAAGTAATCGCATGACTTCGAGACCCAGGATGTTTGCGGTGCCTTCCCAAACGGTTAGGACTTGGGCGTCGCGCAGTAATCGAGGTGTCACGAAGTCTTCGATATAACCGTTACCACCGTGCATTTCGATAGATTCGTGTGAAAACTCGATGGCTTGCTCGGCGGTTTCTTTTTTAAGTAGGGCGATGTAAAGTCTGAGTAATGCTCGCTCTTCTTCGTTCGCGTGGCCGCGCATGACTTCATCGAAAAGGTCGATCATGTCAAAGGTTGCGACCATTTCTGTTTCAAGTTTGACAGCAAGGTTGACAAGGGTTTCCTGGATCATTGGGTATTGCACAAGCGAGCCGCCAAATGCTTCCCGGTTCGTTGCGTAATCACGAGCCTCTATATATGCTCGGCGCATGATTCCAAGTGACGCGACGGTATTACAGACACGGGAAAGGTTCAGCGCCTCCATCATGTACTTAAACCCTTGTGAGGGATCACCGACAAGATAGGCTTTGGCACCTTCGAATTCAACTTCGGCTGACGGGACAGCGCGCACACCGAGCTTATCTTTTAGACGGCGGATGCTCAGGAGGTTTGTTGCTCGGTTTTCTTCCCATGGAACCAAGAAAAGGCTTAGCCCGCGTGTCCCGGATGGTGCGCCTGGAATTCTTGCCAGCACCATGGTCACTCCGCACTGTCCTGCGTTACTGGCAAAATATTTTTCACCATATAAACGGTAGTAATCACCATGGTCTTCTGCTCTAACTTCATTTGCACCCACATCTGAGCCGCCTTGGCGTTCGGTTAAAAATGTGGCGCCTTCAAATAACTCAACGTCTCCGGTTGAAATCACGTGTGGAAGGAATTTTTCGCGCAAATCCTCATCAGCGTAATAGTCGATGAGGTATGCAGTTGCCATCGTTAAGGTCACTGGGCAATAAAAGCCTGGCTCACTTTGGGATAACAGGTAGCCTTGGGCGTAGGAGTAAATGTAGTTGCCGCGCTTACCCAGTTCGGGGATATTTTTATGTATATAGCCGACGATGCCTGTATTGTAGGTGTCTTCGACGGTCTGTTGATATCCCTCATTGACCCACACGTGATTGATTTCATTACCCATTTTGTCATATTTAATTAAGCGTGGCTGGCCTTCACGATCGGTGTGTGCGGCGCGTTCGTCGATTTCGTTTGCCACTTGATCACCGAATGTCGTTAAAGCCTGATCCGCGTACCTGAAAAATTTATTAGGAAGGTGCTTCTCTAACAGTCGTTTAAGTAACGCGTCTTCCGTGTAAAAGTTCTTTCTCATTTGTACATGCTGCCCCCTTTTTTTCAAAATTTTCTATATATTTATTTTAGCATGTTAACCCTTTAATTTTGAAAATATATTCGTTTTTTTCTAGCACGTTTTATGCTAGTCTTTTTATTAGATAAAATTTGCGATAATTCAATCAAACGTTTGTTTGATTTTTGTGCGTAGGAGGATCAATAATGGATTTAAAAAGTATTGGAGCTTTTATATTAATTGGTGCCATTGTGGTAACGATGTTTTTTATAAATCAAAATGAAGATGACCAATCGAATCATTATTATGTGTTTTTAATGGATGGAGAGACTGAGCATTGGGAATTGGATCAGTATAAAGTGGAGCTGGTTCCAACTAATCAGGTCGCTGGAAATGGCATTCTAAACTATGTAGGTGAAGAAAATATTAAAGTTGAGGATTTCAACTTCCGCACATTCGCGCTTGTTGATGGACTTGATATTGCTCTTCAAGGGGTTTCAAGGTCATGGAATAAACCGGTTGAATTAGGAAATTCACCGACTGGTACGGTGGATTCATCACTTTTTAAGCCAAATGGTGACCCTGTTTTATTTAAGGATATTGAAAAAATTTATGCCGTGATACAGTGGACAGAAGCTGGTGGTGAAACGGTTAAAGAAGAAATGACCCTTTATGAACGTAGAAGTCGATAAAGGAGTGCCCGTCACAGGTAGGGTGCCTCGCTCAATTTAAGTTTGATGAATATGTATGGGTGACAGGCGATGTTTGTACTAAACAGTTGTCGTCTGATCTCTGTACTTTTTGCGCGTCGCCTCCCCGCCACGTATATGTCTGATCGACTTATGGTAATCTAAAACTTCCTTAACTTCTTTCGCTAAGGCTGGGTTAATCGCTGGAAGCCTTTCGGTTAAATCTTTGTGCACGGTGCTTTTTGAAACCCCGAAATCTTTCGCAATAACACGTACAGTTTTCTTTGTCTCTAACAGGTGCTCCGCGATTTTGATCGTTCTGTCTTTGATGTAATCGTGCAAACTCCTCGCCTCCTGATGTACCTCTAAAGATGTGATGGTACAGTTTATTCAGGAATTGACGGAAATATGTTAATGAGTTAAAGAGTTGTGATTAAACCATTTCAAAGTTCGATTTTGAATCAGACGAATCACTTCAGGCGGACGCTTTCCGCGGGCGATCCGCAAGCCTCCTCGTTCGTTCCTCACTGTGGGGTCTTGCCTGGCTCGCTATTCCCGCAGGAGTCGCCGCCTTACGTTCTCTGCAGAATTAACTTTAGTTTTTTATATATTATTTAGCATATTAATATCCAAACAAAAAAATCCTCGCTTATCTCAGCGAGGATTTTTATTATTCGTTATTGAAAATTCGGGTTGACTGGTTCGCCGTTTTCTAGAAGACGGAAGTGTACTTTTGTAGTTTCTTCGTCTCCATACACGTTTGTACCGGAAACTCCAATGACATCACCTTGATCAAGTTCGTCACCTTCAGCTACGTTCACTTCTGATAAGCTCGCGTAGAAAGTCGAGCGTGTCTCATCATGCTCAATCTCAACAACTTTACCTAGTAATTCGTCATCGAAAACAGCTGTTACTGTTCCGCTAAGGGCAGCAACCACTTCAAACGCTTTTCCATCTTTAGATGAAATATCGACGCCTTTACTTTGGTAGTAAGAGTTGTTGTAGAAAATAAGTGCACTCTCTTGTTCTTCTTCAGTTGCTTCAGCGTCATAATAGTTTGTAATGATTTCAGCTTGATCCCCTAATAGTGTCGGCATCACTAAATCCTCTTGATCGGCCATAACTGGAACTGAGTCGTCGTCATTTGTGTTGTCGACTAAGTCAGCTGGATTCTCTTCATTCACTGCATCGTTGTCAGTGACATCATTCGATGCGTTGAATTGATAAACCATAACCCCGGCTAATATTACAGCTACTAGCGTAATGTATAGCGTAGGGTAAAACCAGCGTTGGCGCGTCAAGCGTTTCCATTTAGATTGTTGCATGAGTTTCCTTTCTTTTTCATTCATTTTCATCACCTCAGCAACATTCTGAACGAAAAAAAAGGATTATATACATTGGAAATACAAATTTTTTAAAAAAATATCACGAATTTTAGATTATTATCGAATTTATGGGTAAACTAAAGCATTTGTCGAATTAATTCATCGCGCTTAAGGAGCCAATGATCTCTTGAATATCACTGATTTCGACGCCCTTGTAATAATGTTTGACAATTTCTTTATAATCGCTACCAGCTTCAGCCATTCCATTAGCACCATATTGACTCATCCCCACACCATGGCCATAACCTTTTGTTGTGAAAATGATATGATCACCTTTTACCTCTATGGTAAAGTCGTTCGAACGTAAGCCCAGTAACTCACGAACCTCTCTACCTGAGAATGTTTTTCCACTGATTGTAATTTCTTTTATTCGATGACTATCTGTTCTTACAGTATTAGAAACTTGAATCGCCTGTTGATCAATTCCAAGTTTATTTACAACTTCAGTTCTCGTTAGTATTTGTTGTTCTAAATATTCAGGTGAATTTTCATCCCATGGACTTTGAACACTTTTTAAATATGGGATCTCATTTTGCCAGTAATCTTCTGCATTTTCAGTATAACCATTACTGGTTGAGAAAAACTGCGCCGTTATCGGCTGACCACTATACGTAATGATTTGACCTCTTGTTTCTTGAACAGCCTGCTTAATTTTATTGATCTTCCAGGAATAATCAACACCCCATGCGCTTCTTAATTCATCCATATTTTTATAGACCTGGTGTTGTACAGTATCCGTAACATCATACTCCTCCGTTGCTCCACCGTTTACTAATTTTTGAACGATATACGTTCGTGCGGCGAGTGCCTGTGCCTTAATAGCTTCTAGTTCAAAACTTGCCGGAACTTCAGATGATACCACTGACACCACGTACTGTTCTAATGGAACTTCCTCAATTTGTCCGCTTGCACTTCTCATCACTTGAACTGTTGGCTGATCCGTTAAGTCCAGTTGGGTTTCTTGCGTTTCATTCAATTCAATGGATTCAGTGGATGCCTTCGAAAACGGCAGTACAATAACCGCTGGTAACACAGCAATGACTGCTATTAAAATGGCGACAAATACAAGTCCTTCTCGATTTTTAATCATAGCGACAGCTCCTCCTCTAGATCAAACTGTATCTATCATATAAGTATTACCAAAATGAATTTAATAGAACCAAAACAGTAGATTTATTTCATAGAAACTTGTCCGAATTGTGGCTCTAACTGGTTTGAGGGGCTGTCTATTATATCTTCTAAATATTGATAAATTTAAATGGAGTTCGTAGACGGAATAATGGAGTTGACGTTGCGATTAACAGAGTTAGGAATGGGATTAATGTAGTTAGTGATCAGATTAATAGAGTGCTTTAACTTTTTAATGGAGTTCATACTTCTATTAAAAGAATAATGAAGTTGATGTCCATTTTAATTGAGTTATTTTTATATTATTGAAGTTGTAATTCAGGATTAATGAAGTTCTTTGCATGATTAAAAGAGTTTGTTATTTTAATGGAATAATGGAGTGAGTTTCTTTATTAATTGAGTTGAGCGCCAAATTAATGGAGTTGATCTCAAGAATTATGGAGTACTCTGTGCTTTTAATAGAGTTCGCACTTGTATTAATGGAATTTTTATAAAAATAAACAATAAAAAAAGCGGCCATAAGCCGCTTTTTCCTATTAATATCAATTAACTAGATTGTGCTAATTCGTCTTCACCGACAACTTGGTCGATTTCTTCACTTTCTTCTGTTACACGTTCGATGTCTGCGCCCAATCCTCGAAGTTTAGATTCGAAGTTGACGTAGCCACGATCTAAGTGTTTTAGTTCAGTTACTGTTGTATGACCTTCTGCTACAAGACCAGCGATGATTAGAGCCGCTGCTGCTCTTAAGTCAGTTGCAGCAACTTCTGCACCTTGTAACTTTGATGGACCTTCTATGATTGCACTACGACCTTCAATTTTGGCTGTTGCGTTCATTCTTCTAAACTCTTCAACGTGCATGAAACGATTTTCAAATACTGTTTCAGTGATGACACTCGTTCCTTTTGCTTGCATCATTAATGCCATAAACTGAGATTGTAAATCAGTTGGGAATCCTGGGTATGGTAGAGTCTTGATGTCAGCTGGTTTTAATAGTTCAGTACCAACGACACGTACACTATCTTCATATTCCTCAATGTGAACATTCATCTCACGCATTTTGGCGATTAATGAACGTAAGTGATCAGGAATAGCACCTTCTACAACTACATCTCCGCCTGTAATTGCTGCAGCAACCATGAACGTTCCTGCTTCAATACGGTCCGGTATGATATTGTGCTCTACTCCTTTAAGTGTTGGTACACCTTCGATACGGATTGTTTCCGTACCAGCGCCAACAACTTTACCACCCATTTGGTTAATATAATTTGCTAAATCTACTATTTCAGGCTCTCTAGCACAGTTTTCAATTACTGTTGTACCTTCAGCTAGAGCTGCTGCCATCATTAAGTTTTCAGTAGCTCCTACACTAGGAAAATCTAGATAAATACGAGCTCCTACTAATTTTTCAGGAACAAAAGCTTCTACATATCCATTACCTACATGAATTTTTGCACCCATAGCTTCAAAGCCTTTTAAGTGCTGATCAATTGGACGTGAACCAATTGCACAACCACCTGGCATAGCGACTTTAGCGTGACCATAACGGCCTAATAGTGGTCCTAAAACTAATACTGATGCTCTCATTTTGCGAACATATTCAAAAGGTGTTTCAGTTTTTAGTTGATTAGAAGCATCAACAACTAATTGATTTTCAGATTGTAAAACATTTATATTCATATAACGTAAAACTTCACTAATTGTATCAACATCGGCTAAGTCAGGAACTTGCTTTAATGTACTTTTTCCTTCACTAGCCATAATACTAGCTGCAATTACTGGTAATACGGCATTTTTTGCTCCTTCAACTTTTACCGTACCACGTAATTGGTTTCCACCGGATACTATGATTTTTTCCAAGGTTTTTCCCTCCGTGTCGATATTCCGTATGTTATTTAATATTCAATTACTAGGATAGGTGTTCCAATTGTGATTGTCTTTTTACCTGATTTAGTTTCCCGAACTGAATATTGAATGTTAATCTTTTCTTTGTTCATTGGTATATATTGTTCAAATTGATCTGTTATTCCACTAACTACTGTAAAATTTCCTTCGTCCATAACGTTTGTTTCTTGCACATCGAAATACTTACTTATTTTGTTAACAATAAAATTACTACTTATTTTATCATCAATATTCGACTGAAAACAAGAGAATATTTGTCCTTTTTTAAAAAAATGACGAAATTCTGTGTTAAATATCGTATTTTGTAGATACTTTTTCACATCTTCATTCCATTGATTGCTCTCAAACTTATAAATAACTTTAACTTGATTATTTGTGACAGCAACCACATCATATGATTCGATCACACCCTCTAATTTGAGGGTGTCTTTATCATTGTTTTTTAAAAAGTTTTTCGCTTCCTGTTTGTCAGTGATCACGTAGTTAACTACTTCTACTCGGTCTATACCCCAGCCTTCTTCTTCATAAACCTCAGCTAATTGAGAAGTTGAGGAAACATCTGCTACAAGTGTATTGGTAGATTGATAGAATAAAATAATACTATAGAAAAAAACTAGAAAAATCATAATCATCCGCATGGCTAAATCCCCCTGAAAAAAACCTTTTGTAAAAGGATGGTCAAAGCCATGCCGACTTATACATCTAATATAAGATATTTAATTATAATAGGTGCTGAAGTTGTCTAGACCACTGAATGAAATCAATGACGAAGTTGCTGACAGTCGTTCCAATCACAATGGACAACATGATAAATAGAATTCTGCTTTCTGCTACTCTGTTTTTCTTAAAGATCTGTTCAATTTTTACTGCTTCTAGACACTTCCAAGCGATGATGATAAAAATAATATGCGAGAACATAAAAACAATTGAATCAATCGCGATATCAGTAAACATGTTTACACCTCTAAATCTCTTTCTACTTCGGCATTTCCCGGGTAATATCGACACGAAACCTCTTTTTGTTGAAATAAAACTTTTGACCTATTGATATTTTTATATCGATTTTTGTCGGTTCTAAGTCCTGTAAGTAATATGAGTAAAGTTTTATTTTTTTATACAATTAGCGATTTTGAGTGAATTTAAGACTATAGGTTTGTCCCAAATCAAGTTAAATTTTGTTAAATTTCTTTTTAATAGTTCTTTGCACAGTTGTTTCAAAATGATGAGTTTATTCAAAAAAGACCTGACGCTAAAGTCAGGTCTTTCATCTGATTTATCTATTCCGAAATATCAATACGGTTGATTGCGCGTTGTAATGCTAATTCCGCACGTTTATGATCAATGTCTTCTGATTTTGTCTGGTTCAGACGTTGTTCAGCGCGTTCTTTAGCTTGCTTTGCACGATCAACGTCGATTTCGGAAGGTTGTTCTGCTGCTTGTGCTAGGATTGTCACTTGTTCTGGTCTTACTTCAACGAATCCACCGCTAACAGCAATATGTTCTGTTTGGCCTTCGTTTTTCAAACGTACTGCACTGATTGTTAATGGTGCAACTAGTGGAATGTGGCCTGGTAAGATACCAAGTTCACCACTTTCCGCACGAACACTCACCATTTCATAAGTACCATCAAGTACAGGGCCGTCAGGAGTGACAACACTCACATTTAGTGTTTTCAAACTTACCCCTCCTTGGGCACGCAACAAGCGGTGAACGCTCCACCGCTTATGCTCCCCTTATTACTGTTCCATTGCCTGAGCTTTTTCAACAACTTCTTCGATTCGTCCAACTAGACGGAACGCATCCTCTGGAAGGTTGTCATATTTACCAGAAAGGATTTCTTTGAACCCTTTGATTGTTTCTTGAACTGGCACGTATGAACCTTTTTGACCTGTGAACTGCTCAGCCACGTGGAAGTTTTGTGATAGGAAGAATTGTACACGACGAGCACGAGAAACTGTTAGCTTGTCTTCGTCTGATAATTCATCCATACCTAAGATTGCGATAATATCTTGTAATTCTTTATAACGTTGTAGCGTACGCTGAACTTCACGAGCTACATCATAGTGTTCTTCGCCTACAATGTTAGGGTCAAGAGCACGAGAAGTTGATGATAGTGGATCCACCGCTGGGTAGATACCTTGCTCTGATAAGCTACGCTCTAAGTTTGTAGTCGCATCTAAGTGTGCGAACGTTGTTGCCGGTGACGGGTCAGTGTAGTCATCGGCAGGTACGTATACAGCCTGGATTGAAGTGATTGAACCTTTATCCGTTGATGTAATACGTTCCTGTAATTGACCCATTTCCGTTGCAAGTGTTGGCTGGTAACCAACGGCTGAAGGCATACGACCTAGTAGGGCTGATACCTCTGTACCTGCTTGTGTAAAACGGAAAATGTTGTCGATGAATAATAGTACGTCCTGACCTTGTTCATCACGGAAGTACTCTGCCATTGTTAGACCAGTTAATGCTACACGCATACGAGAACCTGGTGGCTCGTTCATCTGACCGAATACCATGGCAGTCTGTTTAATTACGCCAGAGTCGCTCATCTCGTGGTAAAGGTCGTTACCTTCACGAGTACGCTCACCTACACCAGCGAATACTGAGATACCGCTGTGCTCTTGGGCGATGTTATTGATAAGCTCCTGGATAAGTACGGTTTTACCAACACCCGCACCACCGAATAGACCTACTTTACCACCTTTTACGTACGGTGCTAATAAGTCTACAACTTTAATACCTGTTTCTAAGATTTCTGTTTCTGTCGCTAAGTTTTCGAACTTAGGTGGCTCACGGTGAATTGGTTCACGCTGAGAATCAGCAGGAATTTCTTCACCTAAATCAATATGCTCACCTAATACGTTAAACACACGACCTAATGTTGCTTCACCAACTGGTACTGAGATAGGTTGTTCTTTGTTCACAACCTCAGCGCCACGAATAAGTCCGTCAGTCGAACCCATCGCGATCGCACGTACCATATCATCACCAAGGTGAAGAGCAACTTCAAGTGTTAGTTCATCGCGGCTATCATTACCAGCGATAACTAGGGCGTTATAAATTTCAGGCAAGTCGCCGCTGTCGAATTTTACGTCAACAACTGGACCCATTACCTGTGTTACGCGTCCTTTACTCATCATTTTCCCTCCTCACGAATTCATGTCAAACGTTATTCTAACGCTGCTGCACCTGCACTAATTTCGGAAATTTCTTGTGTAATTGCTGCCTGACGTGCACGGTTGTAAGAAAGTGTTAAGTCATCGATAAGCTCATCAGCGTTGTCAGTTGCACTACGCATAGCTGTCATACGTGATGCGTGCTCACTTGCTTTACCATCTAACAATGCACCGTAAACAATGCTTTCCGCATATTGTGGCAATAGTGTTTTTAGAATTTGTTCTTCATCTGGTTCATACTCATATGAAGTTAACTTTTGACCTTCTGTATCGATATCCGTTAATGGCAATACTTTTTGTTCCGTTACTTTTTGAGAAATTGCACTAATGAAGTGATTGTAGAAAATATTTAGTTCATCAATTTCCTCATCACCAAATAAGTCTACTGCATAGCTTGCAATTTCTTTAATTTCAGCGAAATCTGGTTGGTCTGGTAAACCTGTCACTTCTTTAGCGATTGGCATACCATTCTTCTTACAGAAATCACGGCCGATTTTACCAATAGGAATCACTGTATATTCATCAGCTGATGAATGATTACTTTGGACCTTTTGGTAAAGGGCACGTAAAACGTTACTGTTATAAGGACCAGCTAGACCACGATCTGATGTGATGACAATGTAGCCTGTCTTTTTAACAGGTCTAGACTGTAACATCGGATGATCAGCACCAGTGTTTCCACCTGCAATACTAGACACGACGTCTTGTATTTTTTCCATATAAGGAACGAATGCTTTGGCGTTTTGTTCTGCTTTATTTAGCTTTGAAGCAGACACCATTTCCATAGCTTTCGTGATTTTTTGTGTACTTTTCGTTGAATTAATACGATTTTTAATGTCACGAAGCGATGCCACTACGTCTCACCACCTTTTTTCGAGACTTCATCATCATTACTCACTTACAGCAAATGTATTTTTAAAGTCTTCAATTGCTTTATTGAAATCTTCAGTTTCTGGCAATTTACCAGTTTCGCGAATATGGCTTAATAATTCAGATGCATGTTGATCTAAATATACGAATAGTTCAGATTCAAAACGCTGAATATCTCCGATTGGTAAATCATCTAAGTAACCATGAACAAGTGAGTAGATGATTGCCACTTGATATTCAACTGGTTGAGGTTTGTTAAGACCCTGTTTTAGTACTTCTACAGTACGTTGACCACGATTTAGCTTCGCTTGAGTCGCTTTATCAAGGTCAGAACCGAACTGTGCGAATGATTCTAGCTCACGGAATGAAGCTAGGTCTAGACGTAGCGTACCTGCTACTTTCTTCATCGCTTTGATCTGTGCGGAACCACCAACACGTGATACCGATAGACCTGGGTTAATCGCTGGACGTACACCTGAGTGGAATAGGTCAGATTGTAAGAAAATCTGTCCGTCCGTAATCGAGATTACGTTTGTCGGGATATACGCACCGATGTCACCCGCTTGCGTTTCAACGAATGGTAGTGCAGTTAGTGAACCGCCACCTAATTCGTCATTTAACTTCGCCGCACGCTCTAGTAAACGAGAGTGTAGGTAGAATACATCCCCTGGGAATGCTTCACGACCTGGTGGGCGACGTAATAGTAGTGAAAGTTCACGGTAAGCTGCTGCCTGTTTAGAAAGGTCATCGTATGCAACTAATACGTGTTCACCGTTATACATGAACTCCTCACCCATTGTTACACCTGCATATGGAGCTAGGAATAATAATGGAGCCGGGTCAGAAGCACCTGCATTAATAATGATTGAGTATTCTAACGCGCCGTTTTTACGTAGTGTCTCAACGAATCCACGTACTGTTGATTCTTTTTGACCGATTGCTACGTAAATACAGATAACGCCAGTTTCTTTTTGGTTAATGATTGTGTCCATTGCGATCGATGTTTTACCAGTCTGACGGTCACCAATGATTAACTCACGCTGACCACGACCGATTGGTACCATCGAGTCGATTACCTTAATACCAGTTTGTAATGGTTCGTGTACTGACTTACGTGCCATTACCCCTGGTGCTGGTGATTCGATTGGACGAGTTTTACTTGTTTCAATTGGGCCTAAACCGTCTACGGGTTGACCTAATGGATTTACAACACGTCCTAATAATTCTTTACCTACTGGTACTTGCATGATGCGTCCAGTACGACGAACTTCATCGCCTTCACGAATTTCTGTAAATGGTCCTAGGATGACGATACCTACGTTGTTCTCTTCAAGGTTTTGCGCCATACCCATTACACCGTTTGAAAACTCAACTAGCTCTCCAGCCATAACGTTGTCAAGACCGTGAGCACGTGCGATACCATCACCGATTTCGATTACAGTACCGACTTCGTTTGCTTCAACATCAGAATCATAGTTTTCAATTTGTTGCTTTATAAGCGCACTAATTTCTTCAGCTTTGATGCTCATCCATTTCACCCCTATCTTTACTTGTTTGCAGTTACTAACTTCTGTTCTAAACGTTTCAATTGAGTCTGAACTGTTCCGTCATAGATTTGGTTACCTATACGGATTTTTAATCCACCTATGATCGATGGGTCTACGATATTGTTAATGCGAAGGGTGTTAATCATCATTTTTTTCGCAAACACATCTTGGATTTGTTGTGTTTCGTCCTCTGTTAATTCACGAACAGAATAAACATTAGCTTCCGCAATTCCTCTGGATTCATTTTTCATAGCGATAAACTCTTGAACGGTATCTTGAACGATATCCATGCGACGTTTATCGATTAGTAAAAGTAATGTATTTAACGTGTCTTTTGAAACATCTTTAAAAACGCTACGAATGAATTCTTTTTTCTGCCCGCTTGAAACGCGAGGGTTACTTAGAAAATCATTTAACGATTCGTCGTTTTTAAAAACATCTGAGACAACTAAAAGTTCTTCTTCTAATTGATCTAAATTGGATTTTCCCTTACCAATTTCAAACAAGGCTACGGCATAACGCTTTGCTACGACTGAGTTACTCATTTCGATTCGCCTACTTCTTTTAAGTATTCTTGAATGAGTTGATCTTGTTCATTTGCTGAAAGTTCTTTTTCAATAACTTTGCTTGCAATTTGAACAGAAAGCGTAGCCACTTGTTCTTGTAATGCCTGTACCGCTTTGTCGCGTTCTTGGGCAATTTCTTCACGAGCACTTTCTTTGATGCGCTCTGCTTCTTGTCTTGCATCATCAAGAATAGATGATTCCTGTGTTTTTGCCGTTTGCTTCGCATCTTCAATGATTTGATGTGCGTTTTGACGAGCGTCTTTTAACTCAGCGTTAGCTTCGTCCATCATGCGCTCTGCTTCTTTGCGGTTGTTTTCTGCTGTATCTATTTCACTCGCAATGTGATCTTCACGTTCTTTCATGACTCCCATTAATGGTCCCCATGCGAATTTCTTCAAAAGAACCAATAGGACGATGAAGATTACTAATTGCGCTAGCATGTCACCAGTATTAATAGATGCACCTAAAACAAAGTTGGTACCTAACACAGCCTTCACTCCTTTCGGCTAACTCCTCACATTTTCTACATAAAGGAATGGCGAAGTTCATATGTCTGACTTCGCCATTTAGTTGTTTGTCGTAAAAACTATTGACCCATTGACATAAAGGCAATAACTACTGCGATGATTGGAAGCGCCTCAACTAACGCAACACCGATGAACATTGTAGTTTGTAAAGTACCACGAAGCTCTGGTTGACGAGCGATACCATTTACTGTTCCGTTTACGATTAAACCGTTACCAATACCTGCACCTAGTGCACCTAATCCTACTGCGATTGCAGCTGCTAACATAAGAAATTCCTCCTCAAGATATATTTATAATAGTGTTATTTTTATACTTTCTACGGGTATAGAAGTATAAGTTAAAAAATGATAAGTGCGACTGCGCTACTGGCTTTTTGCCAATGAACGAGTCAATTTTATTAGAATACTTGACTTGTTTGCCAAGTACTAATTCACAAAAATTAGTGGTCACTGCTCACTTTGTGAGACATGTAAACCATAGTCAACATCGTAAAGATGAATGCTTGAATTGCCCCGATAAAGATACTAAATCCTTGCCAAGCAAGCATCGGGATAAAGCCACCTAGCATACCTGCAATGGTGCCAGATGCTACTAGACCTGCTAATAGAGTTAACAGGATCTCACCTGCGAAAATGTTACCGTAAAGACGAAGACCTAACGTCAACGTATTTGCAAATTCCTCAATGATTTTCAGTGGGAATAAAAACGGTAATGGACGGAAAAACTCTTTTCCGTACTCTTTTGTACCTTTCATTTTCACACCGTAATAGTGTGATAGTACTACTACCATCGCTGCTAACGTCAATGTAATACCTGGGTCAGAGGTTGGTGATTTCCACCATAGTTCATGGTTAAAGGTCACCATTGTAATAACACCAAGCATGTTAGCTACAAAGATGTACAATAATAATGTTAATCCTAACCCCATAAAGCGGCGACCCGTTTCATAATCCATTGTGTTACCAATGATATCTTTAACGAATTCGATGACCCACTCCATGAAATTTTGGAAGCCTGTTGGTTTACGTTGTAGACTTTTACTTGCTGTAACAGCGAGTATGAATACAATCGTTGATGCAACCAACATCATCAACACGTTTGATAGGTTAAAATCCAACCAGGATATCCCTAACCAATCGTGCAACATAGGATTTTTGTGCTCCACTTCATTCACCTCTCTTCCTAGTGGTTAGTTCGGTTTGATGAAAAAAATAATCTATGATAATGACCAAGTAAGGTGTCATTAAACCTAGTATCACAGCAACCATGTCGAATATTTTTGGATATTGTAGAGCAATAACAGCTGCTAAGGCTGCTGTTCCAAAACGGGTCAGCATTCCTAATGTTCGCTTTTTCCCGTCATCGTCGACAATACCTTGTCCAATTCGATTAATTTTGAACTGCAGAAGCCATAGATTAAGTGCGCTGATTCCAGCACCTAAAATTAACCCCGCGAAAAATGTTTGATATTCTGTGAATTCCCATCCTACGACAAGAATCGCCAGAAGATACAACATCCATTTCAGTTGGCGGCGCATCATGTATGTATAGTCGTACACATCAATCGTCTCCTAGATACTTATTAACCAAAACAATCATACCATACACGCCGGTAGCCAAACCAAGTAATAAACCTATGATTAGAAAAATTGGGGAAGTGTTTAAATATCCATCCAACCATCTGCCGAATAAGACACCAACAATGGTCGAACCAGACAAATAACTTAAAATACTCGCTGTGATTGCCATTCCTTGAAGTGGACGTTTATTCAGTGTAACCACTCCATTCCGTTTGATAGATGGAAAACTGATGCTTTCCGAACTAGCAGGAATTTGTTTGTAGATGAATCTTTTTTGGGGCAAAAATTTTGTAGAAAAAACACTCTTAAAACAATTGCCCACACTAAATTAGATTACAATAGGAGTATTTCAAAGTCAATTGTTAAAACATAGAATTTGAAACAACTTTGTGACAAAAATCACATTAATTTTGAAAACGGTTGCATTTCTCTAGAATTCTGGTAAATATATGTTTTTTTCTTCAGTAATTGTCTCCCCATTTTGTTCGATTTGGAAGATGGCTTTGAATTCACCTTTTGGTAGATTTTGAACTTCAAATGTTTTTTCAAACACTCCATTTTTCACATCTGTTTCTGTAAACCATTCAGTTGTTCTTAGGTATTTAGGTTCAATTAGTATCACTTTTAATTGTTCAACATTTTCATTAACGAAGAACCTGACCGTTAACTGTTCATTTTGAAATGGTTCCATATCTAATTCAAAGCCGGTAATTCTCGGGTAGTCGGAGGTTTTGTTAATAAATAAAAATGGTAAGTGATTGATCTTTTGGTTAAGCTCAACTTCTATAAACCCTTCTTTATTGCCTTTGGTTAGTCGGTCTGGTGTGATTGAGGCACCGACTTCAAATGAACGACTCGTTTTCGGCTCGATCGTAGTGCTCATTGGAAGGTCCCACACGATCCCTGATTGTCGTTTAGGGATATTAAACCTCACGTTAAGCGGTTCACGATCGTGGTTTTTTATCGTAATGGTTTGGTTAACATACTTATGCGTCGCATCTATTTTTCCAAAGTTTAAGCGGTTATTTTCTATGCTATAGGTAGAATTGATCGCTTGCTTTGTGTCAATAAAACCTGTCCCCTGCTCGGATGGGGGTGCCTCTTGATCTCCGGTTTCAAATAATTTAGTCGATGATAGTAAACGTGATTTGATTTGAGATGGTGTGTCGTGTGGATAGGCTTCTTTTAATAAAGCGGCAACCCCAGCAACATAAGGTGAAGCCATACTGGTTCCTTGTAATGCAGCGTATCCGTTTGGAATGGTGCTGACGATATCGACACCTGGCGCTAGTATGTCCGGCTTGATGTTCCAAGATGATGCCACAGGTCCGCGTGAACTAAAAGGGGCCAGTGCATTTTTGATTGTTTTATAATTTGTTTGCAGCCACAATTCGCCTTGAATTAAAGCATTTGCTTCTTCTTCTGTTAAGTATGAAGCAGGGAAAGGCGCTTGAACCCACTCCCATTGATTAGGGTCATCTTGTGGTCCATTGTAGATTAATGCAGCTGTCGCCCCTTTTTCTTCAAGCTGTTGGATGAGTTCGTAATATGGTGTATTTCCTTTTTTAATTAAAACAATTCGGTCGTGAATCGTCGGTTCGAGTTCTTTTAGTGATTGTGGCGCTGCAATCGGGTAACCTTTTTTCAAATCCCAACTTTCGGATAATGGCAACTGACGGACTGGGATAGTTGGCGAATCAGCTGTTTTAATTTGAGCGACTTCTTGCTTCGTAATTGCCGCACCGACAGAGATTGCTTTTTCCGAAGTAGCAGGTGATCCTACCGTCCATTCCTCAGGACCGCTGTTTCCGTTCGCAACAATGACTGTAGTCCCAAGTTCGACTGCACGATTGACGGCACGAGTCATCGGGTCATCCGGACTATTCGTGTTACTACCGAGCGACATATTTATAATATCCATACCGTCTTTGATTGCTTGTTCTAAAGCTGCAATCACCTGTGCGGTTGTCCCTGAGCCACCTGGTCCGAGCGCACGATATGCGTAAATCTCGGCATCAGGAGCAACACCTTGCATCAGGCCATTACCGGCAATAATACCTGAGACATGCGTCCCATGAAGAGTCGGCATACCTTCTCCTGCTTTCGTTTCCATTGGGTCTTCATCAAAATCAACCACGTCAAACCCGCCGTGAAAACTTTTTTCCAAATCAGGGTGGGTGTAGTCAATACCTGTATCGATAACACCAACCTTCACCCCTTTTCCGGTATAAGGCAAACCAGTTGGGTGATATCGTGCTCTTTCTGGGTGGATTTGGGGTTCAGCGTGGTTAGATGGGACCGTGTACATTTGAACAGGCTGAATCGACTTCACAAACTGCTCTTCGTGAAGTGCTTTAATATGGCGAGTGTCACCTGTGACAGCTAGCGCGTCCATTAAAGTATCATACACGTGCTCTACTTTTAATAGTGGATGATAGTCCTCTATGTAATCTTTTATGTCATGTGGATTTTGATCAACTTCTATAATCCAGGTTGATTCTTCAGCGTGTAGTGTAGTTGTTGGAATTATGATTAATAGGAAACATAGGATGAATTTTTTCATGGATGGCGCTCCTCTTTTTCCCTTTAGTGTGTGGAAAATTAGAGAAGTCATGCTCTTAGGGAAACAAAAATTATCAATGCGGGCAAATTATCGGACAGTAATTTTGTGGTATTGGACACTAAATTGAGGGGATCGGCCACTAATTTTGAAGTATTGGCCACTTATCCCGCAGTATTGGACACTTAGCCAATAATAGGAAAAATCCCGCCGCGGCGGGATTTTACATTATAGAAATTCATCTGGTTTTTCTGGTGCTTCATTAAAGTAATAACGAATTGCATCGCAAATTCGGCGTGAAGCCTGACCGTCACCATAAGGATTGGACGCGCGAGACATTTTCTTATGTTCGTCAGTATTAGACAACAATAAGTCCGCCATGTTGAAAATGTTGTCTTCATCAGTACCAGCAAGCTTTAGCGTGCCTGCCTCAATGCCTTCTGGACGTTCAGTCGTATCACGCAGCACAAGAACAGGTACACCTAACGAGGGTGCTTCTTCCTGCACGCCTCCTGAATCCGTTAAGATTAAGTGCGCGTTTGATGCGAAGTTATGGAAATCGATAACTTCAAGCGGTTCGATTAGCTGAATGCGGTCGTGATCGCCGAGCCATTTTTTCGCTGCTTCCTGAACAACTGGGTTCAAGTGTACAGGGTAAACGACTTCAACATCTTCATGTGCATCGGCAATGCGGCGTATCGCTCGGAACATTTGGTCCATGTTTTCACCGAGATTTTCACGACGGTGTGCTGTCATCAGGACCAGTCGCTTGCCTTCAGCTTTTTGCAAGACATCATGCTGATAGTCTTCTGAAACCGTTGTTTGAAGCGCATCAATTGCTGTATTACCCGTAATAAAGATATTTTCCTCATCTTTATTTTCTTGCATTAAATTGTTTTTCGATTGAGTTGTTGGTGCGAAGTGTAGGTCAGCAATAACACCAGTTGCCTGACGGTTAATTTCCTCAGGGAACGGCGAATATTTATTCCATGTGCGAAGACCTGCCTCCACATGCCCAACTGGAATCTCATTGTAAAATGCAGCCAGACTGGCAGCGAACGTTGTCGTCGTATCACCATGCACGAGCACGATATCTGGTTTGGCTTCTTTCATTACTTCATCTAAACCTTCAAGCGCACGCGTCGTAATTTGAGCGAGCGACTGTTTTTTCTTCATAATATTTAAATCATGATCAGGTTCAATTCCAAAAATGTTTAAAACTTGATCGAGCATTTCTCGGTGCTGTGCGGTTACTGTTACAATCGGCTCAAATTCTTCCGATCGTTTTTGTAACTCAAGAACAAGCGGCGCCATTTTAATCGCCTCTGGTCTTGTCCCAAATATCGTCATGACTTTAAGTTTTCGCAAGCTATTCACCTCTAGCTCAAATTATTTAGTGCCAAATAAGCGGTCACCTGCGTCACCTAGACCAGGAATGATGTAACCTTTTTCGTTAAGTTTTTCATCAAGACCAGCAACATAGATGTTAATGTCAGGGTGAGCTTCTTTAACAGCTTCAACGCCTTCAGGTGCTGCAATTAAGCACATTAGACTAATCTGTTTTGCTCCACGATTTTTAATCGAGTTGATGGCTTCAATCGCTGAACCACCCGTTGCAAGCATCGGGTCCGTTACAATTAGTTCACGTTCTTCAATATCTGATGGTAATTTAACGTAATACTCAACAGGCTTTAATGTTTCCGGATCACGGTACAGACCGACATGTCCAATTTTAGCAGCTGGAATAAGTTTCACAATTCCATCTACCATACCTAAACCTGCGCGTAAAATCGGAATAACACCTAGTTTTTTACCAGCTAAAACTTTTGATTTAGCAGTTGCTACCGGTGTTTCGACTTCCACATCTTCTAATGGAAGTTCACGAGTGATCTCGTACATCATAAGCGTCGCAACTTCATCCACTAGTTCACGAAACGCCTTTGTTCCTGTGTTTTTATCACGAATGATCGTTAATTTGTGTTGGATTAAAGGATGATCAAATACATATACTTTTCCCACGAGCCAATCTCTCCTTTATTAAATATCTATTGAATTGTAGCGAAATATCTCGTTCGATGCAACAGAAATCGAGCGATTGTTGATGAAATGAAATAAAAGTTTTGTTAAAAGTCCGGAAAACGCTTTAACTTGTCCGGAAAAATGATGTTTTTAAGTTGTTTCGACAAGGTTCGACCCTAGTTAGCGCCTGAAAACGTCCGGAAACATCAGAAAAAGGTCCGGAAAACCGTAAACTAAGTACGGTAAAATTCCTCACCCACTTTAATTTACCCTAATCACATGAAAAAAGTAGCGGGAGTCCGCTACTTTACTTTTATTTGTACATTGGGAATTGATCCGCTAGCTTCTCCACGCGTGCTTTTGCTTCTTCAAGCTTAGCTTCATCTTCATGATTCTTAAGCGTGAACGCGATAATTGAAGCTACTTCGTCCATTTCTTCCGCTCCGAAACCACGAGTCGTAACAGCTGCAGTACCGATGCGGATACCGCTTGTAACGAAAGGACTTTCTGGATCAAAAGGAATCGTGTTTTTATTTGTTGTTACACCGACATCGTCTAATGCTTTTTCAGCCACTTTACCTGTTAAGTTTAGGGGACGAAGGTCGAGTAATAATAGGTGATTGTCTGTTCCACCTGAAACGAGACGAACGCCTTCTTTAGTTAATGACTCGCCTAAGCGCTTAGCATTGTCGATGATTTTTTGTGCGTAATCTTTGAATGATGGTTCGAGTGCTTCTTTAAAAGCAACGCCTTTAGCAGCAATCACGTGCATTAATGGGCCGCCTTGCATACCTGGGAATACGTTACTATTAATTTTCTTCGCAAACTCTTCACCGCATAAAATCATACCACCACGAGGACCGCGTAAAGTTTTATGAGTTGTTGTTGTCACGAAATGCGCATGAGGTACTGGGCTTTGATGAAGACCTGCCGCTACTAGACCTGCGATATGTGCCATGTCGACTAGTAAATACGCGCCAACCTCATCAGCGATTTCACGGAACTTTTTAAAATCAATCGCACGAGGGTACGCTGAAGCACCAGCTACGATTAATTTTGGCTTTACTTCTTTCGCTTTAGCTAAAACTTTTTCATAGTCTAACTGCTCAGAACCTTCTTCAACGCCGTAGTCCACTACGTTATAAAGCTTTCCACTGAAGTTAACTGGGCTACCATGCGTTAAGTGTCCACCGTGGTTTAGGTTCATACCAAGGATCGTGTCACCAGGCTTTAATACTGTAAAATAAACAGCCATGTTCGCCTGAGCGCCAGAGTGCGGTTGAACGTTGGCATGTTCAGCGCCGAAAAGTTTCTTCGCGCGGTCACGAGCTAAATTTTCCGCAATATCAACATATTCACAACCACCGTAGTAACGGCGACCTGGATAACCTTCTGCATATTTGTTCGTTAATACAGAGCCAGCCGCTTCCATAACAGCTTCTGATACGAAGTTTTCTGATGCAATGAGTTCAATTTTATCGTGCTGACGGCCTTTTTCTTTATTGATCGCCTCCAGCATTTCCGAATCGACTTCGTGCAATTGGTTTGATAGATGAGTCATAGAGAAAGCCTCCTTATGTATAAAAATTAATAGATTTACCTAAGCTTGAGCGGTTTATTTTTGATACATCGCACGCTCGCCACCGATTAATTTCGGACGCGTGTATGCAAAATTCGCATGTGCAGCACCGACTGAATTTTGTTTAAATCTGAGTGGAACTGCCACTTGTTTTAAGTGCATGCCGATTAATGTATCGCCAAGGTCCATTCCATAATCCGCTCGAATGGTTTCAACTAGCACCGGGTCATCAAAACTTTTATAAGCATGCCAGGCCATCGAACCTCCAGCTTTAGGGTGCGGAACTGCATTGACCTCGTCCAACCCTATCCGTTCTTGAACATGACGTTCAACGACGATTGCCCGATTCAAATGTTCACAACATTGAAAGGCAAGCTCAACCCCTGTGTCTTTTTGAAACGCTTTCAATTCATCGTAAATAGCTTCAGCAATCTCAGTACTGCCTGAGGTTCCTATTCGTTCACCTGCAATCTCACTCGTGGAGCAGCCAAGGATAAATAGGCGCTTCGGCTTTACGATTTGTTCTTCTTTCCACTGATTCATTATAACATGAATTTCTTCTTGAATCTGCTCGATTTTCAAAATGAATACCCCTTTTTTTATAGTAAAAATTTATTTATACCGATGTGATTTTACTTTCAGTGGTTCAAAAAATACCTGCTCCTCCCCGGAACAGGTATCGTTTTTATTGTTCTTCATATGCAATAATTTTATTTACGCGCTTCTCGTGGCGGCCGCCATCGAATTCAGACTCCAAGAAAGCTTTCGTGATTTCACGAGCCAGGCCAGGTCCGATTACACGCTCACCCATCGCTAGCATGTTAGCGTTGTTGTGTTGACGTGACATTTTGGCACTAAATACATCATGAGCTAAAGCACAACGAATGCCTTTTACTTTATTAGCAGACATCGAAATTCCAATTCCTGTTCCGCAGATTAAAATTCCATAGTCGAATTCACCTTTGGCAACACGCTCTGCTGGAGGAATTCCGAAATCCGGGTAGTCCACTGACTCTTCACAAGTGCAACCCATATCTTCATAATCAATATTCATCTCTTCTAGTAATGATCCAACTTCTTTACGAAGATTCACGCCGCCGTGGTCTGAACTTAAAATAACCTTCATGTTTAACCCTCCTATTTGTCTTTCAAACGATCGATATATATTTCTATCTCTTCAAGTGTTAGTTTATACGTTTCTATTGATGTCCCGATCGGATCCGCAATATCTGGATTAGGATCATCCATTTCTAAACGCGTGTACTCTTTTAAAGTGAAAACTTTATCTCGGTAACGCGGATAGTCCATTTCAATGTTTAGTTTATGATGTGATGTCATCGTTAAAACGACATCCGCCCACTCTAATAACGTTTCAGTTAATGGCTGAGATTTATGATCGAAGCCTTCTACCCCTTTTTCTCTAAGCGCATCAATTGCTTTAGGGTTAGCTTCTTGTCCCATACCTGCCATCAGACCAGCGGATTGAACTTCTAAATCATTACGCTTATGTCTTAAGGTTGCTTCAGCCATAGGGCTTCTACATGTATTCCCTGTACAAACGAATAATACTCGCTCCAATCGCGAACCCTCCTAGTTGCCACATTCATAAGGAAAACTTGACTGCTGCAAGTTCTGAAGGCGACTCTTTCTTTAAAAAAACTTGTCAATTGAACTATATCATAAGAGAGGGTTAAAGTGGTAGTTTTTCACACTCACTTTAGGGGGAAATTCTGTATGTTATATGAGGTTTCGCTCTATAAGGAAATTCAATTATTCTATGAGAAAATTCACTGGTCCTATGAGGGATTGCATGCCAGCTATAAGAACTTTTCAATCTTCTATGAGAACTTTTGCACATGCTACGAGAACTTCCGAGCTTTTTATGGGAACTCTAGCATCTTCTTCAAGGACTTTCAGAATCAGTCAGCATAAAGGCACAAAAAAATGCCTGGCACGCAGGCACTTTAATATTATAAGACCATTTTCAATCCAAGAAAAATTAGCACGATCCCACCGAGGGCTTCGGAATATTTTCCTAAGAGGGTTTGTCCACGTCTGGCTAAAATAATTCCGAGTGACGATAAAAACATACTCATGATGCCGAACATTATGATAATAGCAACTTGGTTTAAGCCGAACATTCCAAGACTTAAACCGACTGAAAAGCTGTCTAAGCTGACTGTAAATGCAAGGATGGTTATGGCTGGTAAGTGTAAATTCCGCGTCATATTTTTCTCTAATAATGTGGCGATGATCATTTGAGCACCGATAAAAATTAAAATCCATCCGCCGACCAGTTGAGCAATCACACCTAATTTGTGTGAGAGGAAGTGGCCGAGCGTTACACCAGCGAGTGGCATGATGACATGGAATAATCCAACTAATAAGATAAATCCTGCAATGATTCGCAACCTTACATTCATAAGGCCAATCGATAAAGCCACAGAAAAGGCGTCCATTCCAATTGCTACGGATAATAACACAATAGGGATAATGCTTTCATAAAAAATAGTCACGAGCGTTCCTCCTATGCCTTGGACATGCTAATTAAATTTATGCATGTCCAACACATATTAGAAGTAACTCGTGACTTTTTATTCGATGATTTCAGTTGCGGCGCGCTCTAATCGATTCATGAGCGCCTCACCGATTCCTTCTTTAGAAAAACTTTCAGCTAAAACAACATCGACATCCATCGTATCGATCTCTCGCAGTAATTCATATAGCTTGCTCGTCATTTCTTCCGGCTGACTTCGAGAGCCCAGAATTAAGGCATCTTTTATACCTAATTCCTGTGCTCGTTCCTTGCTGATGAGGAACTGCACCTTTCTTCCACCGCCTGCAGCCTGTTCTGCCACCTGCCGCATACGGGCCTCTCCACCAAGGACGATCCATATCGGGGCGTCAGGTGCATAGTGTTTGTACTTCATCCCTGGCGATCGGGGGGCTTCCCCTTTTTCCAAAACTGAAGAAGCGACATCGACAGGTCCAATCATTGCTTCAAGCTCTGCTTTCGTTACGCCGCCTGGTCTTAAAATCATTGGGGTGGCGAGCGTGCAATCGAGTACGGTCGACTCAACGCCGACACCGGTTGGACCGCCATCGACGATTCCGGCTATGCGTCCGTTTAAGTCGTGATAGACGTGGTCTGCGGTTGTCGGGCTTGGTTTGCCTGAACGGTTAGCGCTTGGTGCGGCTACTGGCAGCTTAGATGCTTGGAGCAGGGAGAGCGCATGTGGATGATCGGGCATGCGCATCCCCACGGTATCAAGTCCTGCTGTCACATTGGGTGCGAGTGTTCCGTTCGATGGCAGAATAATCGTAAGCGGGCCGGGCCAAAAGGCATCCATGAGCTGATCGGCTTTTGGCGGGACGTCACTTACGTATTGTTTTAGCACATCGCGGGTGCCAATATGTACGATGAGTGGGTTGTCAGATGGTCTTCCTTTAGCGCGAAAGATGTCTTGAACGGCTTGTTCGTTCGTCGCATCGGCACCCAGGCCGTACACGGTTTCTGTTGGAAAAGAGACGAGCTTTCCAAGTTTTAAAAGCTCAGCCGCTTCTTGTATATGTTTATTTGAATTCTTCCATATTTTTGTTTGTTGCTCAGCCATACGTGATCTCCTTTAGTTGTGTTCGTGTCTAAATGTTATTATATCACGCTCTTGGTAAAGTATGTTGCTATAAATGACGAATGAACCAATCGACATCGCTCGGTTCATGAACGGGTGGTTCAAACGTTTCTTCAAAGCGATTCATTTGGAGTAGTGGGGATGTCGATGAGTCTTGGACGTGGACAAATAGTTCTTTGAATTTTTGATCCTTGGCTTTTTCTGCAACCCAGTCGAACACCATTACGAGAATAGCTGGATTGGTTTGTTCGCTCATGACGAGGCGACGCAGCCAGACTTTTTTATCGTTAATCGGGTACAACACAAAAAATCCGAGATGCTTGCCGTCCAGTTCAAGAAAGTATCCGTGATCTTTCACCCAAGGTTCGTTGAAAAGTTCTTCCTTATCCTTCTCCTGTTTAAAAAACGAATCGTAATCTTCTTTAGTCTGTTCTTTAACCGGTGTAATCGTAATCATCGTCTCACTCTCCTCAAATCTAGTTTCTCTATGAATTTATGTGCGAGGATGTGAAAATATGATATTTTTAATAGAAAAATTATTGGAGAGTTTGAGTTAGTGGCCGATTCTTAAATTTTAGTGTCCAATACTGCAGCTTAGTGGCCGATATTTGAAAATTAGTGGCCGATTCTATTAAAATTTCCCATAAAAAATCCCGCACCGGGGGAGACGCGGGTCTATGCTTTAAATACGTTTTTAATCCATTCCCATAAGAAAAATTTCACTTCAACGTCTTCTTCTGTTTCATCTGCTAACGCAGGTTCGGCATTTTCATGGTCGAGCACGGTTGCGCCGTTTGAAAAATCTACGAAACATAATGGCGGGAATAACACGCACCACCAGTTGTCACCCATGCCTTCGCCGATGGTAATGAGGATTGCCTCATATGTTCCAGCTGGATACACGTAGCGATCATAGATTTTGTCCGGAAATTCTACTTCACCATAATTGACCGTGAAGTCTTGGTCACCCACTGTTTCTGCAACAATGTCTTCTATTTGATCCATATTATTGTTAATAATTTTTCGCGCCTCTTCAATTGAAGTGAGGTCTTCTACCCACTTAGTAATCTCAGCGTTCACACGATCACGAACCTCGCGTTTGAGTTCTTGATCTTTATCACTATTTGAGTTCGCTAAAATCCTTAGGCGAATCGCTTCATCTGGTATGACCTGATAACCTTGTTGAGGCTTTGGCTCCGCTACTGCTTGCGAATAAAAAAATTGAACCCCAATTATAAGTGCTAAACTGATTAATACGTATCTCATCTCTATCAACCTTTCTCGTAATCTATTAACTTACAAGCATTATGAACAGAGTTAATAGATTTTATACATGAATTTGTAGAAAAGTTGGTTGAGTTTTTGGAAAGGAATGGTATGATATATTTTAAAACTTAATAAGGGGGAGTTATTATGTTTGTGTACAAAATTGATGAAGAGCTTTCGTTGAAGCTGGTGAATCACAGCGATGCAGAGGAACTTTTTCAGTTAACGGATGGGTCTCGTGACCATTTGCGTGCTTGGCTGCCTTGGATCGATAAAACGACGGAGGTAACGCACACGAAAGACTATATTAAAATGAGTAAAAAAATGTACGCAGAAGATAAAGGGCTGAACTGTGTTGTGCTATATCGCGGTGAGATTTGCGGTGTCGCAGGTTTTAATGAATTGGACTGGACTAATAAAATCGCTTATATTGGGTACTGGCTTGGTGAAGGGTTTACTGGAAAAGGGATTATGACCCGCGCGGCCGGGGCGTTAACTGATTACGCGATTGGTGAGCTTGGCATGAATAAAGTTGATATTCGTGCGGCTGAGGGGAATTCGGCGAGCCGTGGTGTACCTGAGCGACTAGGGTTTACTCAAGAAGGCAGAATTCGTTGTGCTGAATGGCTCTATGACCATTATGTGGATCATATCGTTTATGGCATGCTGAAAAATGAATGGAAGAAATAATAGGTGGAGAGTCCTTTTGGTTGGCAGGGCTCTTTATTTATTGGAAAATTTCATTAATCTGGAGGGCAACTCCATTAATTTGGAACTTAACTCTATTAATATGTTGGGAAACTTCATTAAAAAGAGCTTTAACTTCATTATTCGATGCATCAACTTCATATAAATACAAATGGAAGCGCATGCGTTTAATTCTTAAGAAAACTGCGTTATTCCGCTCGACAACTCCATTAATAAAGAACCCCACTTGATTAATCCGGGGGACAACTCCATTAATACGAATCTGAACTTCATTAATCGTGTCATTTACTTCATTAAACCAAAAATATAGCCCTGCTCTCTTAATTTGAGCAGGGCTTCATTCTAATTTTTCCATAATAGGATGCGGTTTTTGCCGTTGATGTCTTTAATAACTTCAATATTAGCTTTCGGACATACCTCGAGAATTATATTCGGCACGCTTTCGCCTTGATCGTGGCCGATTTCGAAGGCGACTAATCTCGGTAACTTCGCAAACTGCATGACCTGATTAACAATGGCTCGATAGGCTGCAAGGCCATTTTCATCCGCAAATAACGCTGACTCTGGGTCGTGCATCACGGTCTCTGATAAGGCTACACGCTCACGCTCTGGAATGTACGGTGGATTCGAGACGATGATGTCTGGTGACACTTGGCCAAGTACAGGCTTTAAAAAACTGCCTTCTAAAAATTCCACTTCTGTTTCGTGTCGCTGCGCATTACGTGAAGCGGCTTCCAATGCCGCACGACTAATATCCGTTGCCAGCACACGTGTAGATGGCAGCACTTTTTTCAAGGTTACTGCTATAATCCCGCTTCCGGTTCCCACATCAACCACAGTGTCGCCATCACGAACCCATGGGCGTACGGCTTCAATGAGCTCCTCTGTTTCAGGGCGTGGGATTAGCACATTTTTATCCACTAAAAACTCAAGCCCGTAAAACGACGCCACGCCTGTGAAATGCTCAAGAGGCTTGCCTGATTCAGCGTGCTCAACGATCCAGCCTTCAAACTGAGTCCACACTTCGTCACTCAACTTTTCCCGCTGTATCAACAAAAAGTCTGCCAAACCAACATCCAACAAATGTTGAAGCATCAAATCAGCGACGCGTGGTTCTCGATTATGTTTTTTTAAAAAAGAAGAAGCCCAGACACGGGCCTCTTTTACAGTCTTACTCACATTATTCACCGACTTCTTCAAGTTTCTTCGTTTGCTCTTCAATGATTAAGGCATCGATGACTTCTTCAAGTTTACCTTCCATGATTTGGTCTAGTTTGTTAATCGTTAGACCGATACGGTGGTCTGTCACACGGCTCTGTGGATAGTTATACGTACGGATTCGCTCAGAACGGTCACCTGTACCTACCGCTGACTTACGGTTTTCATCGTACTCGGCCTGTGCTTCTTTTTGGAACTTTTCATAAACACGTGCACGTAGTACTTTCATCGCTTTTTCTTTGTTTTTAATCTGTGATTTTTCATCCTGACACGACACGACAACGCCTGTAGGTTCGTGTGTTAAACGAACGGCTGACATCGTCGTATTTACACTCTGCCCACCAGGACCTGATGATGCGAATGTGTCAACACGGATATCTTTTTCATTAATATCGACTTCAACTTCTTCTGCTTCAGGTAAAACGGCTACGGTTGCAGTCGACGTATGGATACGTCCACCTGATTCTGTTTCAGGGACACGTTGCACACGGTGCGCACCATTTTCGTACTTCAGTTTTGAGTAAGCACCTCGACCGTTGATCATGAAGATGATTTCTTTGTAACCACCCATGTCTGCTTCGTGGTACTCAATAACTTCAGTTTTCCAGCCTTGGCTTTCAGCATAACGCGAATACATACGGTATAAGTTTGCAGCGAATAATGCCGCTTCCTCTCCACCAGCAGCTCCACGAATTTCGAAAATAACGTTCTTTTCGTCGTTTGGATCTTTTGGAATTAATAAAAGCTTCATCTCTTGTTCAAGCTCGCTCATTTCCGGCTCAAGCTCTTCTAATTCTTCACGTGCCATTTCGCGTAAATCATTGTCAGATTCATCTTCTAAAATGGCTTTTGCATCTTCAATGGATTCTTTAACTTCTTTATAACGGCGGTATTTTTCAACAACCTCTATTAAGTCAGATTGTTCTTTTGAATACTCGCGTAATTTATTTGAATCGTTGATGACTTCTGGGTCCATCAACAGCTCCGTTAATTTGTTATAACGGTCTTCAATATGTTGTAGTTTATCAAACATTCACGTACACCTCTGCTTTATCTGTCATACTCCACATTATATCATATCACAAATCTTGAATTCATATGAAAAAAGCTTAAATGCTCCAGCATTTAAGCTTTCATTTTTAAATTAATAACTTGCACGTTCGGTATAAACACGCTTTGTTGAACGGGGATGGTTAGGTACTTCATGGTGATGACGGCAACGTGGCTCGTAAGACTCTGAAGCGCCAACTAAAATAATTGGGTCATCATACGACGCTGGTTCGCCATCGATTAATCGCTGTGTTCTGCTTGCCGGCGAGCCGCATACTGGGCAGATTGCGTTTAATTTCGTGACATTCTCACTAAATGCCATTAAAGGAGGCATCGGTCCAAATGGCTCTCCACGAAAATCCTGATCAAGTCCCGCAGCAATCACACGAATACCTCGGTCCGCTAAGTTTTGAGCAACAGTTACAATGTCTTCGTCAAAAAATTGAGCTTCATCAATTCCTACGATGTCAATATCTTCTGTAATGTACTGTTCAATATCGCTTGAATGCTCAATTGGGCGAGCTAAAACGGAATCTCCACTATGTGATACGACCGATTCATCGTCATAACGGTTGTCCAATGCTGGTTTAAAAACGAGTACCTTTTGGTTACCGTAAGTGGCACGGCGTACTCGACGAATGAGTTCTTCTGACTTCCCTGAAAACATGCTTCCACAAATGACTTCTAACCAGCCTTTGTGTTCCATCACATACATCATGAACGGCACCTCTTCTTTTTATATGGTCTATCATCTATTTCGTTATTATAGCAAAATCTTGAAGGGTCATATGTACTATTTTCCCTTGAAACTTAATATACATTTCGAAAACCGCTCCGCTATATCTTACGAGTGTTGTGCTTCCTCGCGCTAGCGACTTTAGGTTTTTCCACTCAACATTTTTCATTGGAGATTTTGCGGATTTCAATCAATATTAATTCAAATTTTTATTAAATTAAAAAAGCTGACCGCACACCCTGAGCCACCAATAGTAAGGTTATATCTTATTATAACGATTACGATGGTGTTCAGCGGGTGTGAACGGCCAGCCTCATTTTTAAAACATCCTAAATTAGTTAAGGTTGTATTTCTTCTTGAATCGGTCTACACGGCCACCAACTTTGTCAGCTTTTTGCTTACCTGTGTAGAACGGGTGAGAAGCTGAACTGATTTCAACACGGATTAATGGGTACGTGTTACCGTCTTCCCATTCGATTGTTTCTTCAGATTCTAAAGTAGAACCAGTTAAGAATTTGAAATCAGAGCTTGTGTCTAAGAATACAACACTACGGTATTCTGGATGGGTGTTTTGTTTCATGTTATTACTCTCCTTCTTGCCCTGAATCCTGTGGAAACAGAGTTAATTTCACCGTCCGTTGACGGGAGCACTTTCTTTTCATACAGAGAGATTATATCAACTGACACAAGTTTTTGCAAGAAGTTTTTCTAAACGGAATCTTGCGTATTACTTGCGGCCGCCTTTCATCTCATCATCCATGACTTTGAAAAATTCTGTGTTCGTTTTCGATTGTCTTAAACGACGTAAGAAGCGTTCTAAGAAATCATTTTGATCCTGCATCGTTTTGCGGATTGCCCACATTTTATCCAGCTGTTCTTTTGGTAGTAAAAGTTCTTCTTTTCGTGTACCGGATTTCAGTACATCGATTGCTGGGAAGATTCGGCGGTTCGCTAAATGACGATCCAAGTGAAGCTCCATGTTACCCGTACCTTTGAACTCTTCATATATCACGTCATCCATACGTGAGCCTGTATCAACTAATGCCGTTGCAAGTACCGTTAAGCTTCCACCTTCTTCAATGTTACGAGCCGCACCGAAGAATCGTTTCGGACGGTGGAATGACGCCGGGTCGATACCACCTGATAATGTACGGCCGCTTGGCGGGATAACTAAGTTGTATGCACGCGCTAGTCGTGTGATTGAATCTAAAAGAATCACAACATCTTGCTTGTGCTCAACAAGGCGCATCGCACGCTCTAATACAAGTTCAGACACTTTGATATGGTTTTCCGGTACTTCATCGAAAGTCGAACTGACTACGTCAACATCATCGGCAACTGAACGTTCGATGTCCGTTACTTCTTCCGGACGCTCATCGATTAATAGGATGATCAGCTTTGTGTCAGGGTGATTTTCAGTAATGCTATTCGCGACCTCTTTAAGTACAGTTGTTTTACCTGCTTTTGGAGGCGCAACAACAAGACCACGCTGACCAAAACCCACCGGTGACATCATATCAATGATCCGCGTTGATAGCATATTACTTTTCGTTTCTAATGTCATTTTACGATCAGGGTAAAGTGCCGTTAGACCAGGGAAGTGAATACGTTCCTTGGCGCTTTCCGGATCGTCACCGTTTACAGCATCTACGTGTAGAAGCCCGAAGTAACGCTCGTTTTCTTTCGGCGGGCGTGCTTTACCTGAGACCAAGTCACCATTTCTTAAGTCAAATCGGCGAATCTGAGATGCCGATATGTAAATATCCTCAGGGCTCGGCGCATAGTTAATCGGGCGTAAAAATCCAAACCCTTCATTCGGGATAATTTCTAATACACCATCGACGAACATTTTGCCGTCTTTTTCAGCCTGCGCTTTTAAGATCGCAAAAATCAATTCTTTTTTATTTAATTTTGCATAATAAGAAACACCAAAATCACGCGCAAGAGCATATAACTCCTTCAACGTCTTTGTTTCTAATTCCGCAATTGTTAACGTTTGTCCAGCCACAAAAACACCACTCTTTTATTTATTTGTTTTCTTTTTGAATTTTTGGATTAAAATTGGAATGTCTCATGAAGTGAGAAAAGGAAACTGAGGTTGGCTTACCCCTTCATTCTATCCTTTTTTGTGGAGAGATACAAGTGAGGATTTGGAATTTGTGGTGGGTAGGTTGATTTTGTTAACTTTCCGGACAAATTTTTCGGCTTTCCGGAGGTTCTTGGATGGATTAGCAGATCGAACCTTGTCGAAACCCCTTAAAGACGGCCTCTTTCCGGAGTTTAGAATTTGTTTTCCGGACGTTTGAAGTGTTTTTCAAGATAATTCAATAGATATTCAAAGTCAGTTTGATAATCGAAGTCTAAATAATATACTAAACTGCGTCCAGTACCCTCTTTTCTAACCGACCACTTATCTAACAGTCTTTTTACATAATCTGCATTATTTTCGTTGAGCCATTGGCGAGCTTGTTCATTCGTAATTTTGGGTCCAAATATAAGAAAGTAGTCTTTTAGCGCTCGAATAGGTGCTTCATGATCGGTAAACCCACATTCAGCGCAAATCCAATGGTGCCTTTGACGTTTAACCGTCTTCTTTAAACATTGAGAGCAGATCACTCCAGGTTTAAAGTCTTCCTTATTCATACCGTACTTTTTGAAAAGTTCTTGGTCCAATGGATTACTTTCTTCAGTCAATTGATTGATTAATTTATTTGTTAGTATTTTTGAAGGATGGTTTTGATATTTCTCTTGTAACTCTTTATATTTTTGAGCTAGCTTATAACCGTATATTATTCTTGGATCTACTGGGCTTTGACCGCGTTCAAGTATCGCATGCTTATTAACAAAACAAACCAAGGTTTCTATAGGTATCTTGTAACCGCGCTCATTTAACCAAATTTCAAGTAAGCGTTTATGTCGATTTACTTGTTCAATAGGATCTTGATAGACCTTTTCTTTACCTTGATATTTCTGATACATGGCTCCAAATTCATGATCAAATCGAATGTTTCCACTAGTATTTTTCACATCTATTATCGATAAGAATTGGTCAGTAATCATTAAAACATCGATTTCAAAATTTTGACCTTTTGTAAATAGTCTAGCGTTATGAAACACTTTATAGTTTTTATTAATAATATTGTACATAAAATACTTAATTGACTTTTCCCCTCTATAGCCTGATATATATTTAGCAAGGTCTTGTTTGATTGATTGTTGGTTAATATGATTGGCGTCCATGTTAAAGTTAAAAGCAATTGTTCGCAGAAGAGATATTGGTACTTCTAATGATTGCCCCATAGTTTCACCATCTTTCAATTATGATACTTTATAGATACCTTAAAACCTAAGAATTGTAAAACAGCAGAAAATAGTCGTATCACTAGTTGAAAATGGGATTTTCAATAAAATTTCTCAACAATCTTTTATGAAATTTCACTGTTTTTAAAATTAGAGTATAATTTTCCGGACAAATTTTTACGCTTTCCGGAGGTTTTTAAAAAGTTTAGCTGGTCGAATCTTGTCGATAAACCTTAAAATGATCTTTTTTCCGGAGCTTATAATTGGTTTTCCGGACATTTTAATCAAAGTTCCGGCACCATTAAAAAAAAACAGGCGCTTCTCCAGCGCCTGTTTTCCTATAATTAATCCGTAAACACTAAGTTTGGTTTTTGTTTTAGGCTGTGTTTGCCGTCGATAAAGCGGACGGTGCCTGATTTTGCTCGCATAACGATGGTTTCTGTGGTTGCTTTGTTGCCTTTGAATTGAACGCCTTTTAATAGCTCGCCGTCTGTGATTCCGGTGGCTGCGAAGATCGCGTCATCGCCGCCGCATAGGTCGTCCATCGTTAAGACTTTATTAACGTCTTCAATCCCCATTTTGTGACAGCGTGCAATTTGTTCATCGTTCTTAGGCATTAAGCGTCCTTGAAGTTCGCCGCCTAGACATTTCAATCCAACCGCAGCTAGAACGCCTTCAGGTGCGCCGCCTTCTCCAAACAGGATATCAACACCAGTATGGTCGAACGCTGTGTTAATCGCACCGGCAACGTCGCCTTCAGGAATTAACTTAATACGGGCACCAGCCGCACGAATTTCATCAATGATTTCTTGGTGACGTGGGCGATTCAATACAACCGCTACTACGTCTTCAACATCTTTACCCTTCGCCTCGGCAACTGCTTTTAAGTTGTCTGTAACAGAAGCGTCAATGTCAATCTTACCAACTGCTTCAGGGCCGACAGCGATTTTCTGCATGTACATGTCTGGTGCGTGGAGCATTTTTCCACGATCAGCTATTGCTACAACAGCTAAAGCGTTCCATGAACCTTCAGCCACGATGTTCGTTCCTTCGACAGGGTCAACTGCAATGTCAACGCTCGGACCGTTTTCACGATCATTCCCCAACTCTTCACCTATGTAAAGCATCGGAGCTTCGTCTCGTTCACCTTCCCCGATTACGACACGACCGTTCATTGGAATCGTATCAAAAACTGTACGCATTGCTTCTGTTGCCGCATTATCTGCCTCTTCTTTTTCCCCACGTCCCATCCAACGTGCTGAAGCAAGTGCTGCCGCTTCAGTAACTCGGACGACTTCCATTGATAAACTTCTTTCCATTGTTCAATGCTCCTCCCCTAGTGTCACCTAAGAATTCTGATATTGTTTAACTTCTTCTTCTGTTAAATCTTCACGCCAAACCTTTGCACCTAAGTTTTTCAATTTATCCATTAAATGCGCATAACCACGGTCAATGTGCTCGACACCTACAATTTCTGTTACGCCGTTTGCCATTAACCCGGCAACGACTAGCGATGCACCAGCTCGTAAATCAGTTGCACGAACTTTTGCACCTTCTAAATCTGCAGGTCCCGTGATGACTGCTGCGCTTCCTTCGACTTTAATTTTTGCATTCATTCGACGGAGCTCATCAACATGCTTAAAGCGTGCTGAATAAATGGTATCCGTCACGATGCTCGTTCCAGTTGCCTGAGTTAAAAGCGCTGTAAACGGCTGCTGCAGGTCTGTTGGAAAACCTGGATAAACAAGCGTCTTTATATCCACACTAGATAATGTTTGGTCGGTCGTTACAATTAAACGATCGTCATCTTCAACAATTTTAACTCCCATTTCACGAAGCTTCGCCGTCAGCGATTCTAAGTGAATTGGAATGACATTATCTATGACAACCTCCCGCCCCATTGAAGCTGCGATAATCGTATAAGTTCCAGCTTCGATTCGGTCAGGAATGATGGTGTGCTGACATCCAGAAAGATGATCGACACCTTCAATACGGATAACATCAGTACCGGCACCTTTAATATTCGCGCCCATGCTGTTCAACAAGGTAGCTACATCGATGATTTCGGGTTCTTTGGCTGCATTTTCAATAACCGTTTTTCCTTTTGCACGAACAGCTGCAAGCATAATATTGATCGTTGCGCCCACACTAACGACATCAAGATAAATTTTTGCTCCTGTTAATTCTTCTGCACGCAAATAAATTGCGCCTTGCTCGTTTGTCACTTGTGCACCTAATGCTTCAAAACCTTTGATGTGCTGGTCAATCGGACGCGGGCCTAAGTTACAACCGCCTGGCATACCAATAACGGCTTTCTTAAAACGTCCAAGCATAGCGCCCATAAAATAATATGACGCTCTTAACTTCTTCACACGACCATTAGGTAATGGCATTGATACCATATTTGATGAGTCGATCGTTACATCTTCACCGTTCTGCTCAACTTTACCCCCGATATCTGACAGCAGGTCTTTCAGTATTTGAATGTCAGAGATATCTGGAAGACCTTCTAACGTCACTTCGCCTTCAGCTAAAATCGTTGCCGGGAGTAGGGCAACTGCACTATTTTTAGCTCCACTTACACGAACTTCGCCACGTAAATTGTGTCCACCTTCGATGAGTAATTTTTCCATTTAGTAATACTCCTCTTAAATTAGTCTATCTTTATTATGTGAAAAACGTCTGAAATCATGCTTTAAAATCCAATCTTACTTGTTCGCTTCTTCCCAATCAGCTAGGAACTTCTCGATACCTTTATCTGTTAAAGGGTGTCGCACTAACTGTTTGATGACTTTCATCGGAATCGTTGCAATGTGTGCACCGTGTAATGCCGCTTCATGAACGTGCATCGGGTGACGTACACTTGCTGCAATAATTTGTGATTCAATACCATGACGGTCGAAAATTTCAGCGATCTCAGCAATTAAATTCATGCCATTTTGACCAATATCATCTAGACGGCCTAAGAATGGTGATACATAAGTTGCTCCAGCACGCGCCGCTAATAATGCTTGGTTTGCTGAGAAGATAAGCGTTACATTTGTTTTAACACCTTGATCAGTTAGTTGCTTACAAGCTTTAAGCCCTTCTAGAGTCATTGGAAGCTTAATTGTAATATTAGGTGCAATCTCCACTAATTGTGCAGCTTCTTTTAACATCCCTTCAGCGTCTTCAGAAATAACTTCAGCACTTACTGAACCTTCTTTTACCACTGATGTAATTTCTTTCAAACGATCATGGAATGATACGTTTTCTTTCGCCACTAATGAAGGGTTTGTTGTAACCCCAGCTAAAATTCCAAGGCTATGAGCCTCTTTAATCTCATCAATATTCGCCGTATCAATAAAAAAATTCATAAATTTTTCCTCCTAATTGTATAATTCTGGCTACAATATACACGAAAAGGCCAACCCAACTAGCAATGGATTAGCCACTTCTATCTTTAATTATGCTTTTTGCGAAGAACCAAATTCGCGCATTTTACCCATGACTGTTTCCTTAATTTTATCGCGACCTGGTCCTAAATACTTACGCGGATCATATAAGTCCGGCTTTTCATTTAAAACTTCACGCACGACTTTCGCTTGTGCGATTTGGCTTTCAGTATTAACATTAATTTTTGCCGTACCTAAAGAAATGGCACGTTGAATATCTTTTGTTGGGATACCTGTTCCACCATGAAGTACTAATGGCAAACCGGTTAGTTGTTGAACTTCTTCCATGCGATCAAAACCTAAGTTGGGTTCCCCTTTATAAGGACCATGAACAGAACCTAGTGCCGGCGCAAAGCAATCAACACCTGTTTCACGAACTAACTGATCACATTCAGATGGAATCGCATACGCTGCTTCTGCATCATCAACAATGATATCATCTTCCTGCCCACCAATTCGGCCTAATTCTGCTTCTACAGAAACTCCGTGAATATGAGCAAGTTCTACAACTTTTTTAGTTAATGCGATATTCTCTTCTAATGGAAAATGAGAACCGTCAATCATAACTGATGTGAATCCAGCATGAATCGCTTCTGCACACTTTTCAAAACTAGAACCATGATCTAAATGAATAGCCACTGGTACTGTTGTGTTATATGCTTCCATTAACGACTTAACGATCGCTACTGTTACCTTAAAACCTCCACAATATTTCGCTGCTCCTTCAGAAACACCGATTATTACTGGAGATTGCTCTTCTTCAGCCGCTTGTAAAATGGCTTGTACATATTCTAAGTTGTTTAAATTAAATTGCCCAACAGCATAGCCTTCATCTTTACCTTTGTTGAGCATTTCTGTCATTGATACTAATGGCACTAATGGTTCCTCCTTTAGTCGAATTCACACCTATTATAAGGATACCAAGTGGCATTAGAATTCGCAACTGTCTCTGTCATTAAAAGTAAAAAATCACTGCTCATGATGAACAGTGATTTTTAAAATCTATTGTTGTACTTTAACGTCATTTAAAATGTCTTTAACTTGATCCACCGTAAATGGTTTTTCTAGAACTTGATAAACCATATTCTCCCCTAAGTTTGACTCAATTTCTTCCTTAGCCATACCGCTGATGAGCACAACAGGAATATCAAGTGAAGCTTCTTTCAACTTTTCAACTACATGATCACCACGAATCGGTTGAATTAAATAATCTAGAAAAATTAATTGTGGCGGTTCATTAATTGCTCGCTTTAAAGCATTTTCCGAGTTATCAAACATTGTGACTTTAAAATCTTCCTGTCCAATAATTTCGGAAAGTAACAACCGGATCCCCACCTCATCATCTACAACAAACACCTCACCCATATCCTTCCCCCCCTCTCCTGTCTGACTTGTTCTTTATAAGTCGTCTACTCTAACTCTAACAAATTAAGGGAGTTAATCAATCGGATATTTTGTCGAATGTGAAAAATTTTCCTCTTTTGTGTCCATTCATGTAAGTTGTTGATGAAAATGGGAAGTCTCGATCACTTAATATTTTTACTTAATGCTATGACCAATAAAATCTCTAAATAATGGCTGCGGACGCGTTGGTCGTGACTTGAACTCAGGGTGGAACTGCGACGCTACAAACCACGGATGATCTGTAAGTTCAATGATTTCGATTAAGCGATCATCAGGGCTTTTTCCTGAGAATACAAAGCCTTGCTCTTCCATTTGTTGACGATATTCATTGTTGAATTCATAACGATGGCGGTGTCGTTCATAAACAACCTCATCTCCATAAGCTTCGTGTGCTTTCGTACCCTCTTGTAAACGGCAAGCATATACGCCAAGGCGAAGTGTACCACCAAGGTCCTCAACATCCTTTTGTTCTGGTAAAAGGTCAATAATTGGATGTGGAGTTGTTGGATTAATTTCTGCCGAATGAGCACCTTCCAGACCCAATACGTTACGGGCAAATTCAACTGTCGCAAGCTGCATGCCAAGACAAATGCCTAAGAATGGAATCTTGTTTTCTCTTGCAAAGGTAATCGCCGCAATTTTTCCTTCAATCGCACGGTCACCGAATCCTCCCGGAACTAAAATCCCATCAACATCGCCTAAAATATCTTCAGCGTTATGTTCATTTAACTCCTCAGAACTCACCCATTTTACATTAACATCAGCATCGTGAGCAAAACCAGCATGTTTTAATGCTTCAACAACTGAAATGTAAGCATCTTGTAAAGCTACATACTTACCTACTAATGCAATTGTTGTTGTTTTAGAAAGGTTTTTCACTTGATTAATAAGCTCGTCCCATTCTTCCATATTGGCATCCTGGCAATTAATGTGGAAGTGGTCACATGCTAATTGATCAAGACCTTGATTTTGCATTTCAAGTGCCACTTCATATAAAACGTCACAATCACGCGCTTCAATAACCGCGTTTTCGTTTATATCACAGAACAAAGCAATTTTTTCTTTCATATCTTTGCTGATCGCCATTTCAGTTCTTAACACTATCACATCTGGTTGAATACCCAATGAACGCAGCTCTTTAACCGAGTGCTGGGTTGGTTTTGTTTTTAATTCACCTGCTGCTTTAATATAAGGAACGAGTGTACAGTGAATGTACATGACATTCTCACGGCCAAGGTCACTTTTCAGCTGACGAATCGCTTCTAAGAACGGTAAGCTTTCGATATCCCCAACTGTACCACCGATTTCTGTAATCACGACATCAGCGTTTGTTTCTTTTCCTGCTTGGAATACTTTATTTTTGATTTCGTTTGTAATGTGAGGGATAACCTGCACTGTTCCACCCAGGTAATCTCCACGGCGTTCTTTACGAATCACTGACGAATAGATTTTACCTGTTGTGATATTGCTGTATTTGTTTAAATTAATATCGATAAAACGCTCATAGTGTCCTAAGTCCAGGTCGGTTTCTGCACCGTCTTCTGTAACGAATACTTCACCGTGCTGATAAGGACTCATTGTACCTGGGTCCACGTTTAAATAAGGGTCAAATTTTTGAATCGTTACATTTAACCCGCGATTTTTAAGTAGTCTTCCTAATGATGCTGCAGTGATTCCTTTTCCCAAAGATGAAACCACTCCACCTGTGACGAAAATGTATTTTGTCATTTGATATCCTGCCTTTCTGATGTGTAATTTATTAGGGGAGTTTTTAAATAGTTTTCCTTATAAGTGCATTAATATTTTTATTTTTGACGCTGTTAAAGTTGAGTGTAATTAATTGCGGCTACAGGCGGACGCTATAGAAGACCTGGACGCTCAAGTGTCGACGTTGGCCACAGGACGTGGCCGTAGTTAGTCGACCAGGAGTCGCCGCCTTTCGCTCAATCAATGTGCTATTTTAAGATACAAAAAGTTTTCAACTTATAGAGTCATTCTTACATATCACAATTTAATACAGAGCTATAAAAACAAAAAAAGCTCCCGAACCAAGTCGGGAGCTTTGGATTTTTTGAGAGCCCACATAAAATCTTAAGGTTTTAACATAAGGAAGTCAAGCGAAACTTTATAAATCTTCCTCATCGTCATCTTCAGCTAGATCATCATCGTCTTCAACGTCATCATCGAATATTTCATCGTCATCTTCTTCGATATCATTGTCGAAATCATCTTCTACTAATTCCGGTTCAACTTCTTCTTCAACCAACTCTTCTTTTTTCTTTTTCTTCTTCTTTTTCTTCTTAGGCTTTTCTTCTGTAAATGAAATCGTATCATCTTCTTGCTGGTCAAATGGATACCATTTTTTTAGTCCCCACATGTTTGAACCAACAGACATGAAACGCCCATCGATGTTTAAGTCAGTATAGAATTGCACGATAAATTCTTCTTTTTGTGCTTGTGTATATTCTTTCGCTTCTGCGATTAAGTCGAATACTTCATTGAAGTTCATCGCTTTCTTTTCTTCGGCTAAAATGTCATAGGCAATCTCAACCATTGAAACTTCTTTTAGCTGATCTTTCGTATAATTTTCCAACGTCACTTCCAGCACTCCTTTACCCAATAAAGGTGTCGCCATTTTTGACTGGCGAAAGCCTTAGATTCTAAAACCAAAATAATTGCTATTTTTCTAGTTTACAGAATACCACAATGGTTAGTCAATTCAAGTATTTTTTTATTTTTTTATAGACGTGTTTCATTCTAGACAAAATTGTTGATTTTTATTCTAAAAGTCCGGATATCGTCAACAAAGGTCCGGAAAAATGCTTTTATTAAGTTGTTTCGACAAGTTTCGACCCTCGATATGTGTGAACAGGGTCCGGAAACTAGAAAAATAACTCCGGAAAACACACATTTGTGTCCGGTTGTGATAACCAAAGAAAAAAGTCTTCGCGCAAAAAACGCGAAGACTTCCTTTCTTACATATTTCTGCGGTATTGTCCGCCAACTTCGTAAAGTGCGTTTGTGATTTGACCAAGACTTGCTACTTTAACAGTCTCCATTAATTCAGCAAAAATATTACCGTTTGAAGCTGCAACTTCTTTTAGTCGTTTAAGTGCCGCTTCTGTTTCGTCACTATTACGACCTTGGAAGTCACGCAGGTTCTTAATCTGTTGTTGTTTTTCCTCTTGAGAGGCACGCGCAATTTCCATTGAGTTGATCTCATCTTCTGATGGCGGGTTAGGGTTCACGTATGTGTTTACCCCAACGATTGGTAAGTCTCCAGAGTGTTTCTTACCTTCATAGTAAAGTGATTCCTCCTGGATTTTACCGCGCTGATATTGACGTTCCATTGCACCTAATACACCACCACGATCATTGATGCGTTCGAACTCCTGAAGAACGGCTTCTTCTACAAGGTCTGTTAATTCTTCTAAAATGAATGAACCTTGTAGTGAGTTTTCGTTCTTCGTTAAGCCGAATTCTTTGTTAATGATCATTTGAATCGCCATCGCACGACGAACGGATTCTTCAGTTGGTGTCGTAATCGCTTCGTCATAAGCATTCGTATGAAGCGAGTTCGTGTTGTCCTGAATCGCAATTAACGCTTGAAGCGTCGTACGGATATCATTAAAGTCCACTTCTTGTGCGTGCAGGGAACGGCCAGAAGTTTGAATGTGATATTTCAGCTTTTGACTGCGTTCGTTTGCACCATACTTATCACGCATTGCAACTGACCATATTCGGCGAGCGACACGGCCAATCACCGTATACTCAGGATCTAGTCCGTTCGAGAAAAAGAACGATAAGTTTGGTGCGAACTTATTAATATCCATGCCACGGCTTAAGTAGTATTCAACATACGTAAAGCCGTTTGCCAGTGTAAATGCCAACTGACTGATTGGGTTCGCACCTGCTTCAGCAATGTGATAACCAGAGATTGAAACTGAGTAATAATTACGCACTTCTTGATTGATGAAGTACTCTTGAATATCACCCATCATACGTAAAGCAAATTCTGTTGAGAAGATACACGTATTCTGACCTTGGTCTTCTTTTAAGATATCTGCTTGAACCGTACCACGAACAACCGAAATCGTTTCTGTTTTGATTTGTTCGTATTCATCACGGTTTGGCTCGCGGCCATTTTCGTCTTTAAACTTCGCCACCTGCTGATCAATTGCTGTGTTAAAGTACATCGCTAATATGATCGGTGCTGGGCCGTTAATCGTCATCGAAACGGATGTCATCGGGTCAACTAAATCGAAACCATCGTAAAGTTTTTTCATATCATCCAGTGTACAAATACTTACACCAGACTCCCCAACTTTTCCGTAAATGTCAGGACGTTCATCCGGGTCTTCCCCATATAATGTTACTGAATCAAACGCTGTACTTAAGCGCTTAGCCGCTTCATTTTTCGATAAATAATGGAAACGGCGATTTGTACGCTCAGGCGTTCCTTCACCGGCAAACTGGCGTGTTGGGTCTTCACCTTTACGCTTGAACGGGAAGACCCCTGCAGTGAATGGGAATGCACCTGGCACGTTTTCCATGAGCATCCAGTGTAATCGATCGCCCCAGTCGCGGTATTTAGGTAACGCGACTTTTGGAATTTTAAGTCCTGATAAACTTTCAGTGTTAAGGTCCACTGTGAATTCTTTATCACGAACCTTGTATGATAATTGATCCTTTGTATACGTTTCTTTTAGTTCATCAAATTTTTCAAGCTTTTCTTTGTTGTCTGGCTCAAGCTCTTTTTCGTACTTTTCGATGAGCTGCTTCAGTTCTTCAACTTCACCAAGCTCTTCCTCAGTTCCTTTTAGCTGATAAAGCTTACGCGCAATGTCACTTTGTTTCTTCGCATCTTCTTTATACCCTTCAACCGTCTGTACAATATCGCGTAAATATTGGCGTCGTTCAGGAGGGATAATTAAGTTCTGCTTTTCAACAATCTTAATTTTCGTATCAAACGGTACTGAAGCATTCCAACCATAACGGTCATTTACCGTTTCAATGATCGACGCAAATAATGTGTTCGTTCCTGGGTCATTGAACTGAGATGCAATCGTTCCGAACACTGGGAATGTCTCCGGATCATCGTGGAACAGCATACGACTGCGGCTGTACTGTTTGCGCACTTGTTGAAATGCATCTTCAGAACCCTTTTGTTCGAACTTGTTAATAACGATAAAGTCCGCAAAATCAATCATGTCGATTTTCTCAAGCTGTGTCGGTGCACCGAATTCAGCTGTCATCACGTACATCGATAGATCTGTGATTTCTGTAATTTCAGCATCACCTTGACCGATCCCGCTCGTTTCAACCACGATAAAGTCAAAGTCAGCCGCTTTCACTACGCGAATCGCATCTAGAATCGCCTGTGACAACTCACTTTTTGACTGACGAGTTGCAAGTGAACGCATATACACTCGTTCATTAAAAATCGCATTCATACGAATACGGTCACCAAGTAGCGCCCCGCCTGTTTTCTTCTTCGTCGGGTCAACTGATAAAATCGCAATCTTCTTATCAGGCACTTCGTTTACAAAACGGCGCACGAGCTCATCAGTTAATGAACTTTTACCTGCACCACCTGTTCCTGTAATCCCTAAAACAGGTACGTCTTCACGCGTGATTTTTAGTAGATCTTGTAGTTTTTCACTTGAAACATCTTCGTTTTCCACATGCGAAATCAGACGCGCAATCGCTTGATAGTCGCCATCTTTAGCTTTTTTCGCATCCGTTTCTAATTCAAGTGGTGTCGGGTGATCACATTCTTCTAACATGTTGTTGATCATCCCTTGTAGACCGATTTCACGACCATCATCTGGTGAGAAAATACGCGCCACACCATGGTCATGGAGCTCTTTAATCTCACGAGGTAAAATAACCCCGCCACCGCCACCATAAACGCGAATGTGACCGGCACCTTTTTCATTTAATAAATCAACCATGTATTTAAAATATTCCACGTGTCCGCCTTGATATGACGAAATCGCAATCCCCTGCACATCCTCTTGAATCGCAGCACTCACGACTTCTTCTACTGAACGGTTATGCCCAAGGTGAATCACTTCCGCACCGCTTGCTTGTAAAATTCGACGCATGATATTAATGGATGCATCATGACCATCAAACAAACTTGACGCCGTCACAAAGCGAACAGGGTGTTTGACTTTGTATGTTTCCTGTTGTTGCATAAGTTTAACCTCCTCTACTGAATGGCTCGTTTGCCGAGCTGTGTTTGTAATAACTCAAATTGTAAATCTGTATATTCTTCTAATGTAAATTCTTTTTGTAAAATCCAACGTCTGAAGCCCCACATCTGGCCCTGAATAAAAATATTATTCGAGATCAGGCTGAGTTCTTTTTCAGTCAAAGATGGATAGCTATCTTGAATCACTCGCTCTAAGAGCTGGAGCATCTCTTTTTCCTTACCTAAAACATACTCCTGCGCATCTTTCGGTAACGCTTTAAGCTCCTGATAAAGCACGAGCACTTCATCCTGCATATCATCCATCAATTGAAAATAAGATTTCACCGCTTCATGGAGAGCTTCACGCGTGGACTCCTGAATGTTAATTACAGACTCCATACGTGCTTTTACTTCATCATAAATCGCATCGCATACTAAAAATAGGACGTCTTCTTTTTTTCGAATATATTCATACAACGTCCCAATCGAAAAACCAGCCGCTTTAGCGATTTCTCTAGTTGTCGCACGGTGAAACCCTTTTTGTTTAAAAAGCGAGACCGCACCTTTTTGCAGTTCTTCACGACGTTGTTTAATCAAATTTTCATCTTTAATTGATGAGTCAATGGGTTTAACCATCCGCTCCACCTACTTTGTACCATTCCGATAGCCATTTTTCAGCTAAATGATAAGGATCATCTACTTGCTTGAGCTCTTCTTTTTTGACCGGGTCTTTTTCGATAAACTGGTGCACATCTTTCCAAAGAGCCTCTTGAATCAACTCATAAACCTCGTATTGCAGCTGCTCGTTCCGTTTCGATTGACCTGCTTCAGTTTCAAGGAGATAGTTACGGTGTTTTTGAAACGATTCAAATAGCTCATCGAAACCAAAATTCTCATTCACACTCGTCTCTAAGATTAATGGCTCAAATCCTCGATGACCAGCAATGTGAATAAGATCTTTTAACGTATTCTTGAGCTTTTTGACTCCTGGAAGATCTGCTTTATTTAAAATGAAAAGATCAGCAATCTCCATAATCCCAGCTTTAAATATTTGTAAAATATCACCGCTATTTGGTGTCAGCATCACGGCTGTCGTATCTGCCACCTTCATAATATCAAGCTCCGACTGACCCACGCCGACTGTCTCAACCAAAATATAATCAAAACCATACGCATCACACGCACGAATCGCATCTTTCGTCGCACGCGCTAGACCGCCGAGACTGCCACGCGTCGCCATGCTTCGGATAAAAACTTCCTGATCCGTAAAATGCTTATGCATCCGAACGCGGTCGCCAAGGAGTGCCCCGCCACTAAAAGGGCTCGTCGGATCAACTGCGATGACCGCAACCGTCTTGCCTTTTTCACGCAACAATGTAATCAAACGGTCAACAAGCGAACTTTTCCCCGCACCCGGCGAACCGGTAATTCCGATATAATGTGCATGTTTTTTACGCGCGTTGAGCTCACTCATCAAGCTAAGCTTCTCTAGATGATCATTTTCAATGAGAGTTATCGCTCGCGCTAGAGCTCGCTGATCCTGATTAGAAATGCGTTCAGCCAGTTGATCCATGTCGAGTTCATCCTTTCTGTGGGTTCTATTGGGCTCTATACCGAATTTATTTGCTTATTCACTGGCTTTATTTGCTTTTTTCGCCAACTTATTTGCTTCTTTTCAAAATTTATTTGCCTATCTCGAAAAAATATTTGCCTCTTCCAAAAATTTATTTGCCTATTTCGTCACCATACGCCCAATGACTAAGCGCTGTATTTCTTGTGTACCTTCGTAAATCTGAGTGATTTTAGCATCACGCATGAAACGCTCAACCGGGTAGTCTTTCGTATAGCCGTAACCGCCGTAAACTTGAACCGCTTCAACCGTTACTTTCATCGCTGTATCACCAGCGTATAACTTAGCCATAGCTGATTCCTTTTGATACGGCAGGCCTTCCGACTCGTTGTAAGCTGCTTGGTATGTCAGTAAACGAGATGCTTCAACCTGAGTCGCCATGTCAGCTAACTTGAATGAAATACCTTGATTCTTCGCGATCGGCTTACCGAACTGTTCACGCTCTTTCGCATAATCAGTTGCCGCATCTAACGCACCTTGCGCAATACCAACTGCTTGAGCAGCGATACCGTTTCGCCCACCATCAAGTGTCGTCATCGCGATTTTGAATCCGTCACCTTCAGCACCAAGCATGTTTTCTTTCGGCACACGGCAGTTTTCAAAAATTAGCTCTGTCGTAGGAGACGAACGGATTCCCAACTTCTGCTCTTTTTTACCGAATGTGAATCCATCCGTACCTTTTTCAACGATAAATGCTGAGATGCCTTTATGTTTCGCATCATGATCCGTTTTGGCGAAAACAACGTATATATCAGCCACGCCACCGTTTGTGATCCATACTTTGCTTCCATTTAAAATATAATCGTCGCCATCTGCCTTCGCAGTTGTACGCATCGAAGCTACGTCACTTCCTGCGCCAGGCTCTGATAATGCATAAGCACCAAGCGCTTCACCAGTTGCTAGACGCTGTAAGAAGTTTTTCTTTTGATCTTCATTACCGTAAGTATAAATCGGCCAGCTCGCTAGTGAAATGTGCGCTGATAAAGTTACACCAGTTGATGCACATACGCGTGATAACTCTTCAACCGCAATCGCGTAGCTGACAAAGTCCGAACCAATCCCGCCATACTCTTCAGGCCAAGGAATTCCTGTCAGACCTAACTCCGCCATTTGGTCAAAAATCACACGGTCAAAACGCTCTTCTTCATCACGCTCTGCCGCTGTCGGTGCGACTTCGTTTTCCGCAAAGTCACGCACCATTTTTCGTAACATCGTTTGTTCTTCTGTTAATTGAAAATTCATGTTTGGTTCCCCCTATTTCAATAGTTGTCGACTAATCACTAGATTTTGAATTTCAGTTGTTCCTTCGTAAATTTGAGTAATCTTCGCATCTCGCATATAGCGCTCAACCGGATAATCTTTCGTATAACCATAACCGCCATAAACTTGAACAGCCTCAATCGAAACATCCATCGCCGTTTGTGACGCGAACTTTTTTGCCATAGATGCTTCTTTCGCACAATCCACACCCGCTTCATGCATAGAAGCTGCGTTATAGATTAATAGTTTCGATCCTTCAACCGTCGTCGCCATATCCGCTAGCTTGAACGAGATCCCCTGATTATGCGCAATCGGCTTACCAAACTGTTCGCGCTCCTTCGCATAACCTGTTGCTGCATCAAGCGCAGCTTCAGCGATACCTAATGCTTGAGCACCAATACCAATTCGGCCAATATTCAAGTTCGCAAGCGCAATTTTGTACCCTTCGCCCTCTTGACCAAGAAGTTGCCCAACCGGTACTCGACAATTATCAAATGTTAAAGGCACAGTCGCCGATCCATGAAGCCCCATTTTCTTTTCAGGCTTACCAACTTCAAAACCAGGCGTATCTTTTTCTACAATAAACGCCGAAACGCCTCTACTACCAGCATCCGCATCAGTTTTCGCAAACACAATATACGTATCCGCATAACCGCCATTGGTAATGAAAATTTTAGAGCCGTTTAACACGTACTCATCGCCATCTTTAACTGCACGTGTTTTAAGCGACCCTGCGTCACTACCTGCACCATGCTCAGTTAACGCAAACGCACCTAAGTACTCGCCAGACGCCAACTTCGGAATGTAATGCTTTTTCTGCTCATCCGTTCCAAATCGTAAAATTGGGAATGTCCCAACCGAAGTGTGAACAGATAATATGACACCTAACGTTGCGCTCACTTTTGACAGCTCATGAATCGCAATAATATAAGACACATAGTCCATCCCAGCGCCACCATACTCTTCTGGCACCGGAATTCCTAATAAACCAAGCTCGCCCATTTTCCCAATCAATTCTTCAGGAAAACGGTCCTCAGTTTCCATTCGTTCAACCGCAGGAGCTACTTCATTCTGCGCAAAGTCACGCACCATTTTACGCATCATATCCTGCTCTTCAGTAAAATTTAAGTTCATCGTGATGCTCCCCCTTATTCGTACACGTAAAAGCCGCGCCCAGATTTCTTACCTAACCAGCCAGCACTTACATACTTCTTCAGTAACGGGCACGGACGATACTTGCTGTCGCCAAACCCTTCATATAACACTTCCATAATGTATAAGCACGTATCAAGGCCGATAAAATCAGCTAACGTCAACGGTCCCATCGGATGATTCATACCGAGCTTCATCACTTCATCAATCGCTTCTGGCTCAGCCACACCCTCGTATACTGTGTAGATTGCTTCGTTAATCATCGGCATTAGAATACGGTTCGAAACGAAACCAGGATAGTCGTTTACTTCAACTGGCGTCTTACCTAAAGCTTTCGCCGCCTCTTCAATCGTTGCATACGTTTCATCCGACGTCTGAATCGCACGAATCACCTCTACAAGCTTCATCACCGGTACCGGATTCATGAAGTGCATCCCGATGACTTGATCCGGACGATCAGTCACCGCCGCAATATCCGTAATTGGTAGCGATGACGTGTTCGTAGCTAGAATCGCATGTTTCGGTGTAATTTGATCAAGCTGCTGGAAGACTTTCGTTTTCACGTCCATGTTCTCAACAACCGCTTCAATCACTAAATCACGATCACTCGCATCGTTTAATGATGAGGTCGTTTGCACGCGGTTAAGCGTCGCCGTTTTCTCATCTTCAGTCATGCGGCCCTTTTCCACGTTACGAGACAGAATTTTTTCCATATGTGCAAGACCTTTTTGCAAAGCCTCTTCAGATAAATCGTTAAGTTTTACATCGAAGCCTGACTGGGCGAAAACCTGTGCGATACCAGATCCCATTTGTCCAGCTCCAATGACCATTACGTTTTTGATTGTCATGTTATTCCTTCCCTTCTTTTCTTTTTATTTGAAAAATTGGTTGAGTTCACGCTCGTTATAGTGTTTGTAATTGATTCGCTTTCCGAAGAACAGGACGTTCAAGTGTCGGCGTTGGCCACAGGACGTGGCTGCCTTTAGCCGACCGCAGACTCGCATTGAGCCTCCTCGGACTTCACTTACGTATGTGCGCCTGCGTCTTCTAGTAACGCTTCGATGCAAGCTTCCTCGGCGCAAGGGTTCAAAGAAGTCTATTCAAGTAGAACCCTTCCTGCGGGGTCTCAATTGTCTCGTTTTTCTGCAGGAGTCTCATCAGTTTCAAACACTTACCAATAACTACTAACCTTCCACGCTTCACATGTCACTTACTAAAACACTAACGAAAGCTGCTAGAGTGCTAGAATTTCGTGACTGCGAGCGGGCCAGTTTGTTACTGCTTCGGTACTTCGATTAATAGTGCGTCACCTTGGCCGCCACCTGAACAAATAGAAGCAATACCAATACCGCCGCCACGTCGTTTTAATTCGTAAGCTAGTGTTAACACGATACGCGCACCACTTGCTCCAATTGGGTGACCAAGTGCTACCGCACCACCGTTCACATTCACTTTTTCTGGGTCTAATCCAGCAATTTTCCCACTCGCTAGAGATACCGCCGCGAATGCTTCATTCACTTCAAATAGATCGATATCATCAATGCTGTAATCCGTTTTTTCTAGTAATTTATTAATCACGATACCAGGAGTCTCTGGGAAGCGTTCAGCCTCAACAGCTACTTCTTCGTGACCGATCACGTAAGCTAACGGCTCTTGACCTGTCGACTTAGCTTTTTTTTCAGACATTAATACCATTGCTGCTGCACCGTCATTCACACCTGGTGCGTTCCCTGCTGTAATCGTTCCATCTTTATCAAATGCCGGACGAAGTTTTGCAAGTTTTTCAGCTGTTGTACCTGCACGAGGTGCTTCATCCGTATCAACAACTACCGGATCACCTTTACGCTGAGGTACTTCAACTGGTACGATTTCTTCTGCTAGTTTTCCATCTTCAATCGCTTTAAGAGCGCGCTCATGACTTGCTGCTGCCCAGTTGTCCTGAGCCTCACGAGATAGCTCAAATTTGTTAGCCGTGCGATTACCATAAGTACCCATGTGTACACTTTCAAATGAGCATGTTAAACCGTCATGAACCATCATATCTACAACTTTATTATCACCCATACGCATGCCCCAACGAGCATTTGGCATGAAGTATGGCGCATTACTCATGCTTTCCATACCACCGGCAACAATAGTATCTTCTTCACCTAAACGAATCATCATGTCGCCTAAAGCAACACTACGCATACCTGATGCACATACTTTATTAATCGTTTCCGTTTTTGTCTCCCAAGGAATATCTGCATAACGCATCGCTTGTCTTGAAGGAAGCTGTCCTTGACCACCTTGAAGAACCGTCCCCATGATTACTTCTTGTACATCCTTACCTTCAACCGACGCACGCTTAAGCGCCTCTTTAATTGCAATGCCCCCTAATTGAGCTGCTGTTAGTGGAGCTAATCCTCCACCAAATTTACCGAAAGGCGTTCTTGCACCTGCTACAATAACTGTTTTACCCACAGTAATTCCTCCCTTTTTCTCGTCTTTGTAAACGCTAACATAATTATAACATATTTCCGACTGAACGCTCGCTCAATAAGTTGAATTTTTCTGATAAAGTGAGGTAAATATTAATCTACAAGAACTTTTCATCAATCTATGGGGACTATCACGTGACCTACAAGGAGTTTTCTTACTTCTATAAGAAATTCTTGTCGTTCTATGAGAAGTTTCCATTATTCTATAAGAACTTTATATCGCTCTACGAGAAATTAGTATTGGTCTACCTGAAATTCTTGTCTCTCTATAGGAGCTTTTTATCAATCTATAAGGTACCCATCTAATAGAAATGCATTTAGAGATTCGTGTTTTTGTTAATAAACCTGTACCTCAATTAATATGATTAACTATAGACATGCATTGAAGAGGTGGAACTATGAGGAGAAGAGGAAATGCCAAAGGGATATTAATTTTAGGCGGGGCTTTAGCAGTTATTATTCTATTAATCATCAGTTTGTTTAATGGTCGAAAGTCCCCTGAAGAGCAAGCAGCTGAGGCTGTCCATCAATTTTACACCTATGAGCAAGACGGTACTTTTTCTGAATCATGGGAGATGTTCCACCCATTAATGCAGCAAAAGTTTGATAAAGGGTACTATATCCAAGATCGAGCACATGTATTTATGAACCATTTTGGTGTGACCACTTATTCATATACATTAAGTGAGCCTACCAAAGTTACGAATTGGGCGATGGAAGACGGTGCCGAACCACTTGAGCAAGCAATTAAATTTGCAATCTATAAAACTTATAAAGGTAAATATGGTAATTTTACTATCGTTCAGGATGTGTATGCTACCGAACTACAAGGTAAGTGGCGAATTCTTTGGGACTATAATAAATGAGCTTAAGGAATACCCTAAGCTCATCTAATTAAAATTTTATTTTTATCCCTGATGGGTCTTCTACTGTATAAAGACCACCACTTAATTCTATGTCTAACCGCTTTCTAATTTCTTTTCGTTCTTCTTTAGTCATTTGAATAGAATACCAATTCAACCCTATTTCATTGTTATGCTTCTTTTCTCCATTACGACTATTCCACACATTTAAACCAATATGGTGATGATAGTGGTTGTCAGCCATAAATAAAGCTTGGGGCCCATACTCAGCAACAATGTCAAAGCCCAACTTTTCGTAAAAAGGGCGGACTTCCTCTAAGTTATGAACTTGTAAGTGAATATGACCAATGACTGTATTTTCAGGGAACCCTTTCCACCCAGTTTCAGACCTTTCTTGTAAAAGTCCTTCAACATCTAATGGTACTGAATCCATCACCACATGATCATTCTTCCACTTCCATTCTTCGTGGGGGCGGTCTCGATAAATTTCTATACCATTTCCGTCCGGATCCTGTAAGTACAATGCTTCTGAAACGAGATGATCTGATGCACCTTGGATTGGTATTTGGTTTTTCCATAAGTAATAGACTACATTGGCTAAATCTGTTTTAGATGGTACAAGGAATGCTACATGGAATAATCCAGTTTTTGAACGGTCTAGTGGTACAACATTTTCAGGTTGCACTAGTTCTACTGCAGGGGTTTGATTATCAAAAGACAAAGTTGCTTTATGGTCTTCTTCATTTAATAATTTCATCCCTAACTTATTAATATAAAATTCTTTAGATCGTGTTATATCTGAAACGTTTAATGAGATTTGTTCAATATATTTTGTTGGCAGTTTATGATATGACATAAAATCACTCACTTTCTCAATTAATAATTCAATTTTAACATACTACATAATATTATGTAAGTTAATTACTTAAAGTAAGTGAAAATATATAAAACAGACCCAAGAGTAATCTCTTGAGCCTGTTTATCTTAAAATTAGTCTTGGCTAGTAACACCTAACTCGTATAGGTATACTCCAGAACCAACTGAGATATCGTAGTTAGCGATACGCTCGTTAACTGGGATTAGAACTGAACGGTAAAGAGTTGGGAATACAGGAATCTCTTCAACCATTAGTTTCTGCCAGTCACTGTAAACTTGCTGACGGTATTCAGTATCGAATGCTTCGTCAGAAAGACCCTTTTCTAGAAGTTCAGTGTTTTCTTCGCTCTCGTAACGAGGGAAGTTGAACATAGCTGTTGGACCATATAAACCACTAGGGTCTACATCATAACCAACACCCCATGCACCCATGTAAACATCTACTGCAGGGTCATCGTTACCACCGTTACCTACACGGTCATAGAAAGTGTTGAACTCAAGTAGACGACCATCTAATAGGCCAACGTTTAAGCCAACAGCTTGCCATTGTTGTAGGTAGTACTGTGCTAATGGTTCTGCAACGTCTCCACCAGACATAGCAGCGAAGTTAATTTCTAACGGTTCGCCATCTGGAGTTTCACGGAAACCATCGCCATCAGTATCTTTATATCCAGCGTCATCTAAGATTTGCTTAGCTTTTTCTGGATCATAAGTTGGTACTTCGATTGAATCATCATGATATGCTGGGTGAGATGGTGCAATTAGAGTTGTACCAGCCCAACGTAGGCCATTGTAGAACTTTTCACCAACTGCATTGTTATCTACCGCATACCACATAGCGCGACGTAGTTCAACGTCACCCATTTTCATTTCGTCTGGCTTATAGTTTACGCGACTTTCTTCTTTGTTCCAGTCACCTAATTTGAAACCAATGTAAGTATAAGCAAGATCAATATCACCTAACCACTCAATACCTTCCATGTTTGAGTTGTCTGGGAACTGATCAACCGGGAAGCTATCTACTAAGTCAACTTCTCCAGTTTCTAAAGCGTTAGCTACTGTAGATGAGCTGATTACTTTTAGAGTAACTTTGTCTAAGTTCGGCTCGCCTCTCCAGTAGTCTTCGTTCTTAACGTAAGTTACAGATTCACCTGGTGTAATGCTATCAACTTTGTACGGACCGAAACCAATTGGGTTTTGACGTACAGCGTCAGAAGAAGCCATATCAGCTACTGCCATATCACCAAAGATATGCTTAGCTAAAGGATAACCCCAGATACCACCAGTTAATAGTGATGGAGTTAAACGCTCATAGTTAAAAGTAATTGTTTTCTCGTCTTCTACAACGATACCTGAAATAGTATCAGCATTACCATCACGGTAGTCTTGCATACCTTCTAGTAATGTGAAACCTACTGTGCTACCACGAGGACCTTGATAATCCGGGTGTGAAATTACTTCATACGCGAATTTCCAGTCTTCAGCAGTTACAGGCTCACCATCATGCCAATTTACATTGTCACGAATAGTGAAAGTAATTGAACTTTCTTCTTCATTAACTTCATATTCAGCTGCACCATCACTAGTGATCGTGTAGTTCTCATCGTAAGTTAATAGAGACTCGTCAAACCATTGGATAACCATCGCATCTGGGTTACCAGAATAGAAGTTCCAGTTTAACGTACCTTCAAACGCAGTATCAGAAACTAAACCGTAAGTGATTTCTCCACCGTCGATTAGTTCTCCGTCATTTGAAGTTGAAGTACTGAAGTCCTCAATGCTGTAAAGACCGTCAGTGTCTTCTTCTTTCTTATCGTCACTGCTTTCACCATCATCTTCTGAACCATCATCTGATCCATCATCTGTAGTGTCTTCAGTGTTATCTTCTCCTCCATCATCTGGAGTGTCACTTCCTTCGTCGCTATTACAAGCGGCGATAAGAAGCATTGAAGCGAGCATTAAGACAAATAGAAACTTGCCTAATAATGATTTGCTCATAATTAATAACCTCCCCCTAATTTTTGTTCAGCCTTGTGACTGATAAGTTATTATATACTCAACACTGATTCATTCAGTGTAGGTACCAAAAGTATTATGCTCTTCTTTGACGAGCATCTGCTGCACGTTTAAGTGCTTCACCTACGTTACGTACAGATAGCATTAATAATAAAATTAATACTGCTGCTGGTAACCAGATCCACCAACGCTCTTCAAGCGTGATTGGATTAGTTGTATAACTTAATAATGTACCTAAACTCGGCGTATCTTTAGGGAACCCGAATCCTAAGAAAGATAGTCCGGACTCAATTCCAATATTGGCAGCTAAGTTTAGTGTCATTGTTACTACAATTAACGATGTAATATTAGGTAATACCTGTTTAAAAATAATTTTAGTATGTGATGACCCTAATGTTCTGGAAGCTTGTGCGTAATCTAACTCTTTCTCCTGCAAAGCTTTTGAACGTATGAGTCGAGCTATACCCATCCATAAGAATGCGGTCATGATTAATGAGAATGTCCAGATACTGTATTTCGGAACAATTGCTACGAATACAATAACTAACATAATGAATGGTAAAACCATAAAGAAATCAACTACACGCATTAATGCGTTATCAATATGACCTCCGAAGTAACCAGAGACAACTCCGAATACTACTCCGATAATACCTGATAATAAAGTTACTAGAAATCCAATAGCCAGGGAGTTTCTAGTTCCAATCATTAATTGTCCAAAAATATCACGTCCACCCTGGTCTGTACCTAATAGAAATTCATCGGAAGGTGGTTGATAAATGTTAAATGGATCTACTCTTGTTACTTCTGCTTTGTCTAATATTTCTGATGCGCCAAATACGACTACAGTTATTAAAACAAAGAATATTAGTGACACTAGAGCTAATTTATCTTTTAGAATTTCTCTCCAAAATATTCTAAAACCTGATGGACTTTTTTGTTCTTGTTTTTCCTCTTGTTGTTCTTTAACAGCTTTTTCAATATCACCCTGTGTTTGTTTTTGAGACACTTTGCTCACCCCCATTGATGTCTGCTATTTTATTTAATACGTATACGTGGATCGACAACACTTAAGATAATATCTGATAATAAAGCACCTAAAATAGCCAGGATACCAGATAATAGTACTAAAGCAGTTACAACTGAATAGTCTCGAAGCATGATTGATTCAATAAATAAATTCCCCATGCCTGGATAACTGAATATTTGTTCAATGAAAATACTTCCATTAATCAAGTTAATAATTTCATATCCGAAGAATGCTGCAATTGGTAGAATTGAGTTTCTAAAGATATGACGATTATACACTCGTCTTTCAGGTGCACCCTTTGCACGTGCTGTAATAATAAAGTCACGTTGTTTGGTATCAATAATTTCACTTCGTAAATATTGCACAGTACCAACTGTACCTATAAGAGCAATAGACAACGAAGGTAATAATAAGTGATGTAATTTACTTAGGATGTATTCGAATGTTCCTGGTTCTAATCCCGGCTCTACTGAACCACCAGTTGGGAACCAACCTAACATGAATCCGAAAATCCAAAGTGCAACTAAACCGAAAATGAAGACTGGCGTTGCAAATCCTAAATAAGTATAACCAGTAATTAATTGGTCAATTAAGCGGTCATTGTAACGACCACTAACAATACCTAAAGGTAGTCCAATTGCATAGATCATAATGGTTGATACTAGTGATAACCAAAATGTATTAATAACTCGCTGCCAGATTAATTCTGTCACCGGCATTTGGTATTTGAAAGATTGGCCAAAGTCACCTTGTACAACTCCGGCTAACCAATCTCTATATTGAATATACCACGGGTTGTTCAAACCTAGTTTTTCTCTCATTTCAGCGATACGTTCCTGGCTTAGAGTTGGATCGATTAAACCTGTTAACGCATCACCTGGCATCATTTTAGCTAAGATAAACACTATAGCACTTAATAGAATAATTTGAGGTGTTGTTATTAATAAACGTCTAACTGTAAATTTCCACATTTTTAAATCAACCTCTCTCTGGTAACGCTACTCGATGTGTATCGGTAATTGGTTTTAATTGATATGCCAAGCCATCTTCGTCGAAATAGTCGTTGTATGAGTTCGTAAACTCATCTTTAACTTGTTCACGGAACTTAAAGTTGTCTTGACGTCTTTTCGGATCAATATCCGGAATAGCGGCTACTAGACGTTTTGTATAAATATGTTGAGGGTCGTTAAAAATCTCTTCCTTTGTCCCTTCTTCAACATAACGTCCGTTATACATAATTCCTATTCGGTCACACATATGTTTAACAACACCTAAATCGTGGGAAATAAATAAGTAAGTTAAATTTAATTCTTCCTGCAATTCTTGCATAAAGTTTAATACCTGTGCTTGTACTGAAACGTCCAATGCCGACACAGGCTCATCCATAATAATCAGCTTTGGTTTCAAAGCAATTGCGCGTGCAACACCGATACGTTGGCGTTGACCACCTGAGAATTCGTGTGGATATTTTAAGATACTTTCAGGAGAAAGTCCTACTTGTGATAAAAGTTCTTGCACACGTCTCTTCTCCTCTTGCTTCGAGAGTTTTTCATAATTTCGTATAGGTTCAGCAATGATATCAAAAACACGTTTACGAGGATTCAAACTTGAATAAGGGTCTTGGAATATCATTTGAATATCACGGCGGATATTTACTTTACTACCCTTGTTTAATAGTTCATTCTCAAAGTAAATTTCACCATCAGTAATATTATTTAAGCCCATTACAGCTTTACCAGTTGTCGTTTTTCCAGAACCTGACTCACCAACTAGTCCATAAGTTTCACCTTGTCTAATTTCAAAGTTTACTCCATCAACGGCTCTAATGGCATCAATTTTTCTATTTAAAATTCCACCTCTAATTGGGAAGTGAACTTTAAGATCATTAACTTTTAGCAACGTCATGGTTCTGATCCTCCTTGCTCTCGTCTGGGAAGTAGAAATGCTTATAGCACGTACATCGAACAAAATGACCTGGACTTATCTCATGTAAAGTCGGTTGTTCTTCGTGTGCATCTTCTTCAATCCAAGGAATACGTGCACTAAATCGACAACCTTCACGCGGCAAATGCTTAAGCGACGGTACAATACCATGAATGACGTGAAGTTTATCTTGAGCATCGTCAAGTAGTGGAATTGAACTTAATAATGATCGCGTATATGGATGCTGTGGATTATTAAATAATGTATCTACATCTGCAATTTCCACTATTTCGCCTGCGTACATAACAGCAACGCGGTCTGCCATTTCAGCAACAACACCTAAGTCGTGAGTAATAAGTACTACTCCAGAGTTCAAGTCATCTTTTAACTCGCGCATTAAATCAAGGATTTGTGCTTGAATGGTAACGTCTAATGCCGTTGTAGGCTCGTCTGCAATAAGTAGTTCTGGCTGATTAGCGATAGCAATCGCGATGATCACACGCTGTCTCATACCACCAGACAACTCATGTGGAAATTGATTATAAACGTGTTTTGGTCTAGGTATTTCTACACGTTCTAATAGTTCGATTATGTACTTTTTACGTTGAGATTTTGGCATATTACTCTTATGCAAAATCAATACTTCATCAATTTGTCTACCGACTTCCATTAATGGGTTTAAGGCTGTTAATGGATCCTGGAAGATCATTGACAATTCATTACCGCGGAACTTGTTCATTTCTTTAGTCGGTAAGTTGGCAATGTTCTTACCTTTAAAGAAAATGTCCCCTTCAATCTTTGCACGGTTGTGTAGTCCCATAACTGAGAATGCTAACGCACTTTTACCTGAGCCAGATTCCCCAACGATGGCTAGGACTTCATTCTCATTTACGTTTAGGGATACATCGTCAACCGCTGCGTAATACTTTTCCCCTATTCTGAAGGACGTCTTCAGATTTTTAATCTCTAATAATGGATTACTCAACTCGATCACCCTATTGTTATATTTTCTCGATGACCTTCTCAAAGGGTTAAAATAGAATTAATTTTCTAATAATTTAAAATTAAAAAAATTAAAACTCCATTATATTTTATTTACAAAACCCGTATGTAAGTCTTTTCGAGAATCCCCTAATTTTTTCAGATAAGTTTAACATCTTTTATTTTAAGAAACTAATCATCAAAATGCAACATGTTTTTTAAATTTTTCTAAAAATAGCAATATAAAAAAATGGAAATTTAACAATTTTATAATAAAATTGAAAACCTCCTGACAACATGTATCAGGAGGTTAAATTACTTATGCTGGCTGATCAATCTTGGCTGGTTCACCGAATATTGATCGTTCAAGCACCTCGGCAACATCTTGTGTTGTAACATCTTCCTCTACTTCTTTCGCTTTTGTACCATCTGTTAACATGGTTAAGCAATATGGACAAGCACTTGAGATCGTATTTGGAGTCACTTCCAATGCTTGCTCTGTACGTGCAACGTTGACGCGGTTACCTGTTTTTTCCTCAGACCACATCATACCGCCACCAGCACCACAGCACATTCCGTTTTCTTTGTTTCGCTCAATTTCAACGTACTGAACACCAGGTATAGATTCCAGAATTGTACGTGGTGGGTTATATACATCATTGTAGCGCCCTAAATAACAAGAATCATGGTAAGTAATCTTCTCATTGATTGCTTGTTCAGGTTTTAATCGACCTTCTTCCAATAGTTCAGCTAACAATTCTGTATGGTGATACACTTCACCTTCAAATCCGAAATCAGGGTATTCATTTTTGAAAATATTATAAGCGTGTGGATCGATCGTTACGATTTTTGTCACTTCATTTTTCTCAAACTCTTTAATATTCTTCTCTGCTAACTCTTGGAACAAGAACTCATTACCTAATCGACGGGCTGTATCACCAGAGTTACGCTCTTTATTACCTAAAATAGCGAATTTAACGCCTGCTTTATTCATTAAACGCGCGAAGGCTAAAGCAATCTTTTGGCTTCGGTTATCATAAGACCCCATTGAAGAAACCCAGAATAAGTATTCGAACTCTTCGCCTTCCTTCTTCATTTCTTTCACAGTTGGAATGCGTAGCGTCTCGTCAACTTCCCTCCAGTTTTCACGGTCTTTCTTAGAAAGTCCCCATGGATTACCTTGACGCTCAATGTTCATCATGGCACGTTGAGCTTCAGGATCCATTTTACCTTCAGTCATCACTAAATAACGACGTAAATCTATAATTGTATCAACATGTTGGTTCATAACCGGACATGCGTCTTCACAGTTACGGCAAGTTGTACATGCCCAAAGTTCTTCTTCGGTAACAACATCACCGATCAAATCTTTTTCCATTACTTGCTGAGCAAGCGAGCCATTCGGGTCTGCAGCGACCTGGTTCCCTTGTGTACCTGCAAAAGCATATGATGGCACCCAAGCAGATTTTCCAGTAACTGCTGCCCCTTTTTCTGTTAAGTGATCACGTAATTTAACAATGATGTCCATTGGAGACAGCATCTTACCTGAACCCGATGCCGGACAGACATTTGTACAGCGCCCGCACTCAACACAAGCATATAAATCTAATAGCTGAAGTTGGTCTAAATCTTCAACTTTTCCAACCCCAAACGTTGGTTCTTCATCAGATTCTTCCATTTCATCAATATCAAAATCAATTTTCTTAAGCTTACCGTGCTTTTTGTCTTTCGTTAAAAAGACGTTAGCAGGCCCGGCAATTAAGTGTGCGTGTTTGGATTGTGGTACGTAAATCAAGAAACTTAATAACGCAAATAAGTGAATCCACCACATGACATAGAAGACCGTTGCAGCTGCAGTGGTACCCATCCACCCAAATAGCAGGGCAAACATGGATGCGACTGGTTCGGTCCAAGTTAATTCATGACCATGCCAAACAATTCCTGCACCATTTCCCATTAATACTGATAACATCAATGTACCAATAAAAATGAGTACAAGCCCAGCTTTAAATCCACGTTTTAAACGAACTAGCTTTTCAATATAACGACGGTAAAACGCCCATACGACTGCGACTAAAATCGTTAGTGTTACTAGCTCCTGAAAAAATGTGAAACCAGGATATAAGAAACCTAACGGTAAGTGCGAATCAGGTGCTAGACCTTTCCATATGAAATCAATTGCACCAAATTGTACGAGTAAGAACCCGTAAAACATCATGACGTGTATAGCGCCTGATTTTTTATCTTTTAATAATTTTTTCTGACCAAATACAAAGGTGATTATATCTCTCACGCGTTGTTTCATGTCTTGGTCGAAATCAACTTTTTTCCCCATCTTGATGTAAGCAATACGCGTGCGAACAATCTGTACAAACAGGAAAATAGCGTAAGCGGTTACACCAATAAAGGCAATCCAGTTAATTAGTAATAATGTGTCCATTCTTTTCCCCCCGTAACCGTAGTCTATAAATATCATATATCATGAAAAGTTTAAATTCCATGAAAATTCTTTTTGTTATCTTTTATTATACAATGAGTGAGCATTCAGTCAATGTTAAATATCGACATTTTCCATCGTATAAGGACTTATAAATTATTACATACTACTTGAGAAAGGGGAGCTATCTGTGTGGGTCTTCGCTGTCATCATTTTATTGTTGGTAATATTTTTATTAGTTCAATCAAAACCTGAAGAGATGTCGCCAAAGACTTATCCGGCTCGTACAGCTCAAATTGATTTTTTCAATAACGGTAAACATTTGTACAAAACTTATTTCAAAGATATCCAAAATGCCAAACACTACGTATGTGTTTCTTTTTTTATTGTAAAAGACGATGAATTCAGTCATAAATTCTTTAATCTTTTGGCGCGCACTAGCGAGCGTGGCGTAAACGTTTATTTACTTATTGACCGGCTAGGCTCATTTTCTGTTAAACATAAAGATATTCGTTTACTAGAACAAGCAGGTGTTCATTTTACTTATAGTAAAAAACTCGATTGGAGAAGGCTTTTTTATTCAATCAACCATCGTAATCATCGCAAAATTTCTATTATTGACGGGAAGGCCGGTTACATTGGTGGGTACAATATAGGGGATGAATACATTAATGACCATTCCAAATTTTCGTTATGGCGTGACTATCACTTAAGGGTTAGTGGGGAAATCATACAGGATCTTTTAGATTTATTTTGTCATGATTGGGAAAAAAATACTGAAGATGTGCTGAACCTCCCTATTAAAAATAGTGAACCTGGAGATGTATCATGTCACTTGATCCCTTCATCTAATAATTCACTCGAACATACGTTTATTGATCTAATTGATAAAGCTAAAACGCATATCTCGATCGGATCACCATACTTCATTCCAAGCGAAAAAATCATGCAGCTAATTGAGCAAAAATTAAAAGAAAATGTTAAAGTGTCGATCCTTTATCCACACAAATCAGACCATCCACTCGTTAAAGAAGCCTCGCTACCGTACTTAATACGAATGCATGAAGCTGGTGCTGAGGTGAAATTATTTACTAACGGATTTTACCATGCGAAGGCGTTGTTTATTGACCAGAAAGTGTGTGATATCGGGACAGCTAACTTTGATAGACGAAGTTTATATATTAACGAAGAGGTCAATCTTATTATTCTTGATGAAAAGGTAACCCGGCACATATACAGTTTCTTTGAAGAAGATATGAAAGATTCGATGCCGTTTTATGATGATTGGATTAAGCAACCTAATACTTATCGGTTATGGCTTAGTAAATTTTTCGCCAGATTGTTTCACCGACTCTTATAATGTCGTTTAAAATTAAATGGCATTATTTTTTTGCCAAAAAGAGGTTGCGTTTGAGCTTAAAAACGAATATTATAATAACTGTTGTCATAAATGTTCGTTTTTAAGGGGTGGAGAAATTGGATTTTCAACTTAAAGAAAGACAAACGACGATTAAAACTGAAATTATTGCTGGTATCACGACTTTTCTAACGATGGTTTACATCGCTTTTGTTAATCCATCAATATTAGGAGACGCCGGCGTTCCATTTGAACAAGTTTACATCGCGACAATTATCGCAACAGTCGTAGGTACATTGTGGATGGCTTTATTTGCGAATTACCCAATTGCGGTTGCTCCAGGCATGGGCCTAAATGCGTACTTTGCTTATTCAGTGGTTGCAAATAATCCAGATATTAATTACAGTATTGCTTTCGCAGCAGTATTTGTTTCAGGTTTACTTTTTATTCTATTATCTGTTACACCATTACGACGAATATTAATTGAGGCAATTCCGGAAAATCTCAAATACGGTATTACTGCCGGAATCGGCTTATTCATCTCATTTATTGGTTTTCGTTTAACTGGAATTATTGCTGATGATCCTGTGAACTTAGTGAAGTTAGGAGATTTAAGCAGCCCTTCAGCAATGCTTGCTATCGCCGGGTTAGCTATAACTATTGTATTGATGGCCCTCAAAGTAAAAGGCGCTATTTTTTACGGAATCGTATTAACTGGTGCTATTGCTTTCTTTACAGGTGAGCTTAAGTTTGACCAAGGCGTTATGTCGGTCCCTTCATTTGAACACGGCTTGGCTGTGTTTAACCCTATAACTGCTATAGGTGATGTCATTCAATACAGCTTATATACAGTAGTCTTTTCCTTTTTATTAGTTACTTTATTTGATACGACCGGCACAATGGTTGGTGTTGCTCAACAAGCGGGTTTAATGAAAGGCAAAAAATTTCCTCGAGTCAAGCAAGCACTTTTAGCCGACTCTGTCGGTACTACGGTCGGCGCTATGTTCGGGACAAGCCCAACAAGTGCTTATATTGAATCATCTTCAGGTGTTGCTGCGGGTGGTCGTACGGGGATTACAACATTAGTCGTTGCTATTTTATTCATCCTGGTGTTATTCTTCTCGCCTTTAGTTGAAGCTGTCGCTAGTTTATCAGCTATTACAGCACCTGCACTCATTATTGTAGGTAGCTTTATGATGGCGAATATCGCTAAAATCGATTGGAATCAACTAGATGAGGCATTCCCAGCTTTCTTAATCATACTAATCATGCCTTTAACGTCTAGTATCGCAACTGGTATCGCGTTTGGATTCATTGCATACCCTGTGATGAAACTGGCTATGGGTAAAGCCAAACAAGTTCACTGGTTACTTTATATTTTCGCAGTGTTGTTTATTTATCAGTTGGTGTTTTTACCGCATTAAAAAGTCCGGAAGTATGGGCGGAAAGTCCAGAAAAAGGTGATTTTTAAGACTTTTCGACACGATTCGACCCTGGTTAGACGAAAAAAAGGTCCGGAAAAGATCTTAATATCATATAAAAAATCCTCATTTACGCGATTTGTAAATGAGGATTTTCTATATGTTTAATGCTTCTTCATTTCATCAATAAATGTCCACGCTTCTTTAAAATCTTCATCTGTGTAATTCTGCTTACTTTTAACAGTTAAAACCTTTTGTTCAACTTCTTCTTTGGAAAAGTTATCGAAGAAGAGCATCGTTGAGACCAGCTCTAAAAACTTTGAACTTTGATCGTTCATTTTATAAATTAAACCCGACATATTTGGCGTGTTTATGTTAGAGTCATCTAAAAAGCTTGTCCCATTATCCGTTAACGTATAACGATACTGATAATACCCTTTTTCCTTCTCTTTTTCTTCCACTAAAAATCCTAAATTACATAGTTCCTCTATGCGAGTTGATAGTTCCTCTGAATAAGGTCCGTAAAAATGAAAGGAATATCGCTCTGAAAAATCAAAGCCTGATTTTTTCAATATATACACCATTTTTTGTAGACGTTTTCGCCCAACAACTTCCTGCGCCTGTTCGAAAAACGCCATCAGTTTTGCGTGATCTTCTAACATTTGCTCAGCCCCTATCCCTTTAATATTTCTTTAATCCGTTGTTTGATGTCACTGTCTTCGGGTAGTTGATCCACTAAATCCTCTGCAAAATATAGCTTATGGTCGGTACGTTTTTTACCTGAAATAGCTTCAACAATATCCGATTGGCGAGAGAGCTCTTTTAATTCTCCGTTCGGCATTTGTAGTAAGATCGGCAGTCGCTCCTCATCTTCCCCTTGGCGATAAAAATCATAAGGCAAATCAGATGATGAATCGACTTCCAAATAATAGGCAGGGTCAATGCCCGATTTAATAAAACAATCTTTTAAATCCATCAATTCTCGGTACTGGTGACCAGGGTTAAATTCAATATATTTATATAAATCCCGATCGACAAAACGACGACATAAGTCTGCTAGAATCGCATCGTCTTCTTCTTGCCAAATATGAAAATAGTAAAACGCCACATTTTCATCCAGTTTCAAATAATCCTCTAATGAAACTTCTTTTTCAAAGAAACTAATAAAATGAGTTGGCGCTAACTTAAATTTAAAGTCAGAATGGTATAATTCCTTAGCGCGATGCAAAATCTTCGTTAAGATCACTTCAGCACTTCTGGTTACTGGATGAAAATAGACCTGCCAGTACATTTGATAACGGCTCATAATGTAATCTTCTACCGCATGCATACCACTCTCTTTAATCACAGCTTGGTCTTCCATTGGTCGCATCACACGAAGAATCCGTTCCATATCAAAATGTCCATAGCTCACACCTGTAAAAAAAGCGTCTCGTTGTAAGTAATCCATGCGATCCGCATCAATCTGACTGGAAATCAAACTCACCACAAGTTTGTTTGGATATGTTTTATGTATCACATCCGCTACATCCTGAGGAAAGTTCTGATCGACTTTAGATAACACTTCATTTACTTTAGTATCACCGAGAATAACTTCACGCGTAAAGTCTTCATGATCTAAGTCGAAAACTTTCTCAAATGAATGAGAAAATGGACCATGTCCCAAATCATGCAAAAGCGCTGCGCACAAACATAGCAATCGTTCTTCATGACTCCAATTCGGCTGACCTTTGAAGTTTTCAACAATACGTCTAATAATTTCATAAACTCCTAATGAATGACTAAAGCGACTATGCTCCGCCCCATGGAAGGTTAAATAAGTTGTTCCTAACTGTTTAATCCGCCTTAAACGTTGAAATTCCGGAGTTCCTATCAAATCCCAGATAACGCGGTCGCGAACGTGTATGTACCGATGAACTGGATCTTTAAATACTTTTTCTTCGCTTAATTGTTCATTGCGATATGACATTTTTTCCGACCTTTCTAAATATATATCATTCATTATAACGATTTTTGTTTTGAATTACATCCTCTTAATTAATAATTTTTGTATTAAGTTTTTTCGTAAATGTGGAAAAATTAAGCCCCCGTGCCGTTTCCAGCCAGGAGCTAATTTTTTTAATTTTCTGCTTTTGCATATTTAACATTTTGGATTCCATCAATTAATAAAACAAAGAATGCGATCCAGTGGAGAACCATTCCTAGGAATGGAATAAACGCCAAAATGGATACGGCTATTCCTGTAATTGCACCCCACTTAGCATGGCCAAAATAAATAGATAGTATTAAAATAGCGATATAAAATAATAGCATGAACAGTAGTGCGCCCCATCCACTAGAAAGAATAAAGACTCCACCTACAAATGGAATCCCTAAGAAAAACTCAATGCCTGATGCTATTAGCTTCAAAATACCTGTTAACATTTAATCCACATCCCTTTCTTCCAATTAATTCTATTATAATATTTTTATGGCATTTTCGCCATTTATACACGAATACTTTCTTACTAGCTCAAAATCGATTAAACTACTATATGTAAACTTTGATATAAGGACCGATTATAATGAAGCATTCTTTATTGGATTTTAAATATATTAGAAAAATAGATCATAGTAACGCGACCAAAGCTAAAATTATTGAATCATTCGCTACTGATGACGCTTTATGTTTAACTGCCAGCCATGAAAAGGAAACCGCGATCCGTTACTGGGTACACGAGCCTACAGTTGTATTGGGAATTCCCGATAGCCGTTTGCCTTATTTAGATGAAGGTATTCGTTTCTTAGAAGAACAGGGGTACGAGGTCATCGTCCGTAACTCTGGTGGACTGGCTGTCGTTCTAGATGAGGGAGTATTAAACATCTCTCTTGTTTTTCCTGATGCCAAAGACTTTGATATTCATGATGGCTACGACGCGATGGTTGATTTTATTCAATGGTTATTTGAAGAAGAAAATTTACCTATTAAAGCTTATGAAATCGAACAATCTTACTGTCCTGGCAGCTATGATTTAAGCATTGAGGGTAAAAAATTTGCCGGCATATCACAACGTCGTGTCAAAAATGGATCAGCCGTTCAAATATATTTAGACGTTGAAGGCAAAGGTGAAGAACGCGCCCAATTACTTAAAACGTTTTATGACTATGCTTTAAAAGGTGAACCAACTAAGTTCAAATATCCTTCGATTGACCCAAGTGTCATGTCATCGCTTGAACAATTATTTAAAAAACCATTAAACGTTCAGCAGGTTATTGATCGAATCGAGAAAAAGTTATCAAAACGTGGCGTTAATATTGATAACCGAGAGTTATCTGCTCAAGAACAAGACTGGTTTCAAAACCGACTTGAGTTAATGCAGGAACGAAATAAGAGAGTTTATAAAGATTAAAAGAAGATGAGACATAAGTTTTTATTGGTATAAAACCCGTACTCTGATTAAAGCTTAATCATCATAGTACGGGTTTACTTTATCGCTCCGTCAAAATACTTCGCTTTCCGCAGGCACGGCTTCAACTTCCTAAAACTCACATCCGTTCGTTTTAGGTGATTTTCAGCTCGTGCTGTTCCTGCGAAGCACCGGACGTTCAAGTGTCGGCGTTGGGCATAGGACGTGCCCGCTTTTAGCCGACCAGGAGTCTACGTATTTTGACTACGCTAAGCGAAGCTTCGATAATAACATTCGCCTTTCACACCTGTCACTTACTTTTTGTCCCAGCCTCTTTTATTTATACCAACTCACGATTCCAATGGCGGTGTTCTGCGATAGCGGCAACGAATTCTTTAACAAATGATTTCTTGTCTTCATTCGTCACAACACCAACGCCATCATGAAGGAAGTATAGTGAATCTTGCTTGAACTTTTTGTCCATCGATGGGCTGCCCACGATGTAAAGCGCATCAAATAAAACAGAGTCACTTGTTAGAAGTGAATGGTCTGCTTCTACTTCACCATTTTCACCCTTAACTGTTCTAGCTGTTCATCTTTACGGTTCTTATCGCTCAACCTAATACCTCCTTGGAATTTATAATGTGTTGATATCTTCCCGTCTTGCCCTCTCCATAAACAACCTCTCAACAAAATAATACTTTTTTCTTAATAAACGTTATAATTCTAATTCCGTATAAAAAAGAACAACATTTTCCGGAGGTTTTCTTTGGCTTTCCGGAGGTTTTCAAGACGTTTAAGGGAACGAATTCTGTCGAATCAACTTAAAAACATCTTCTTTCCGGAGCTTTAAATAGGTTTTTCGGAAATTTCAATCTAAAAACAAGGGTTTAAATACCACAAACTAATAAAAAGGCACATTTTTATACTTTTTCTTTTTGAAGATTCGTAACAAAACATTCACCACTTATCTTTTAACGATTTGTAAGCCATATGATATAGTTGTAATTGGAAAAGGAATAGAACACAAGGAGTGAATCCAATGCCCGAAGCAGTAGAAACATTTGATGGTTGGTATTGTTTACATGATTTTCGCCAAATTGATTGGACAGCTTGGAAATTAGCTTCTCAGGAAGAACGCAACCAGGCGTTAAATGAATTCAATGCACTTCTTTCAAGCTGGGAAGACATTGAAGCGAATAGAAATGGAAGTGTTGGTTTATACCAAATCATCGGTCAAAAAGCGGACCTTTTAATCATGAACCTTCGTCCAACGATGGATGAATTAACAGATTTAGAAACTGAATTTAATAAAACTAAGTTAGCGGAATTTTTAATTCCTGCTTATTCGTATGTTTCAGTTGTTGAGTTATCAGCTTATATGGCAAAAGGTAAGGACCCTAATACAGACCCAGAATTCCAGGCTCGATTAAAGCCGGTATTACCTAAATGGGATCATATTTGTTTTTACCCAATGGATCGTAAAAAAGATGCCGTTAACAACTGGTATATGGAAGAAAAAGATGAACGCGGCCGCCTGATGTACGAGCATGGTATGACAGGCCGTAAATATGCAGGTAAGGTTCGCCAAATCATTACTGGAAGTATCGGGTTTGACGATTGGGAATGGGGCGTGACATTATACGCTCACGAAATGCTTCAATTCAAGAAGCTCATTTACGAAATGCGGTTTGATGAAGTGAGCGCACGTTTTGCGGAGTTCGGAGAGTTCTACGTAGGTCATCGCAAAACAAAAGAAGATTTAGAAAAAATTATGGCTGTTTAGCCTTAACTATGAACTGAGTCACTTAGGTGGCTCAGTTTTTTTGTGTTCATAAATAAAAACTTTGGTCAATCCTCCAAATCTCCCCCCCTCCTCACATTAATCATTTTTTAGTCAAATGTACTAAAAAGTACAAGCCTATTAATCAACTTTTACCCAAATACACATATAAATGAACTAGTGATTGTTATGAACTACAAGAATGCTTGCAAATGGCTTGCCTAGAAAGAGGTGGTATTAATTGGCGGTTATTGCTTATAACGAAGCCCAACTCCGTGAACTGGCAAGGCTTATGAGAGCAGAAGCTGAAGGTGATGGGAAGCTCGGAATGATGTTAGTTGGAAACGTTGGTGTCAACCGGGTTTTAGTCGAATGTCTAGACTTCTCTGGGATTGATACTCTTTCAGATATGATTTATCAATCACCAGGTGGATTTGAAGCTACAACACAGTCTTACTTCTATCAACGAGCTCGTCCTAAAGATATACGGTTAGCACGACGGGCGGTAAATGGTCAAAGGTGGGAGCCTGCCACCAATTCATTATGGTTCTATCGACCAGAAGCAGAATGTCGCCCTCAATGGTTTGGGCAATGGAATGTTGGGCGCTTTAAATCTCACTGTTTCTATGCTCCGACACCTTCAGAGTGTCCAGAAGCATTTTAATTAATAGATTAACTATAGGAGGTTGATGATCGTTGGATTCATCAAAAGGTAAACAGCAAGGCGGAAAAATGCCAGATAAAAAATCTTTCAACAACCCCAGTAACATGAAAGGTCCTTCTGGTAAATGGCCAGGCGGGCAAAACAAATGGTCTGGAAGTGGAGGTAAAAAAATGTCTTTACCCGGTAAAGGTTCAGGTGGTAAGTTTGGCGGAGGCCAAGGTTATCCAGGTATGGGTGGCAGCTCACAAGGCGGGCCTATGCAAGGGATGATGCCAGGAATGATGCAAGGTGGCGGTTCTGGAATGGGTGGCCAACAAGGCGGAATGATGCCAGGGATGGTTCAAGGCATGCAAGGGGGCATGATGCCAGGAATGCAGCAAGGCGGCCAAGGTATGATGGGTGGTCAACAAGGGGGGCCAATGCAGGGCATGATGCCTAACATGGGACCAATGCAACAAGGCCAAGGCCCTTATCAAGGCGGTATGCAAGGTGGTCAAGGTCAAGTGCAAGGGCAGCAGGTTCAAATTCCTATTGGTGGAGGCGGACCAATTGGTCGTGAACAATCTTACATCGAAAATATACTGAGGTTAAATACAGGTAAGCCAGTAAAGGTTTATATGACTTTTGAAGGCCAAAAACAACAAATTTTTGAAGGAATTCTGCGAGAAGCTGGTAAGGATCACATCGTCGTCTCTGATCCTGAAAGCGGGAATTGGTATTTGCTACTTATGATTTACCTCGATTATGTTGTGTTCGATGAAGAAATAAATTATCAATATCCGTTTGGATAAATAATAAAAAAGCTTTGACCCATCATTAGGTCAAAGCTTTTTTATTTTACATTTTTTCAGGTGCATTAACACCAACTAGAGCTAATGCATCTTTGATTACTGTTCTTACAGCTTTCATTAGAGCCACTCGTGCTTGAGTTAATTCTTTATTATCTAAGTCAATAACTTTTTCAGCATTATAAAAACTGTGCAGGTCAGAAGCTAAATCAAACACATATTGCGGAATGCGGTGAGGTGTACGTTTGTCCGCCGCGTCTGCAACAACTTGTGGGTAGTCACCTAAGCGTTTGAGTAAGTCCACCTCTTTTTCCGATTGAAGTAAAGAAGTGTCAGCTTTAGCATTAAGGTCGATACCTTTTTCTTCAGCCTGGCGTAGCATGCTGCAAATACGTGCATGTGCGTATTGAACATAATAAACAGGATTTTCATTAGATTGTGATTTGGCTAAATCCATATCAAAGTCTAGATGAGCATCATTCGAACGCATAATGAAGAAATAACGTGTGGCATCAAGACCAACCTCTTGAATTAATTCCTTCATCGTGACCGCCTTACCCGTACGTTTACTCATTTTGACCTTTTCACCATTTTCAAACAGGTTGACCATTTGAGCAATTTTTACATCTAGTGTGCCCTTAGGATGACCTAACGCTTGAATTGCAGCCTGCATACGAGGAATATAACCATGGTGGTCAGCTCCCCATATGTTAATTAACTCATCGAAACCACGTTCAATCTTATTTTCATGGTAAGCAATATCAGGCGTTAAATAAGTGTATGAGCCGTCTTGCTTAACAAGTACACGGTCTTTATCATCGCCGAATTTAGTTGATTGGAACCAGGTCGCACCATCAGCTTCATAAACAAAGCCTTTATCTCGAAGCTTCTCCACCGTTTTTTCAACTAAACCTTTTTCATATAAAGAGGTTTCTGAGAACCAAGAATCAAATGTCACGCGATAGTTTTCAAGATCTGTTTCAATACGTTCGAGTAAATGCTTAAGACCATATGAGCGGAATTCTTGCAGGCGTTCTTCTTCCTCTAAATCTGCAAAACGTTTTCCATGTTCATCAACAAGCGCTTGCGCTAAATCAATAATATCTTGACCATGGTAGCCATCTTCTGGCATATCTAAGTCTTTGCCAAGGGCTTGAAAGTATCGGGCATTAATTGAAAGAGCTAAGTTATCAATTTGGTTACCGGCATCATTGATGTAATATTCACGCTCAATATCATAACCTGCTTTTTCCATTACGTTACCTAAAGCGTCACCAAATGCCGCACCACGAGCGTGACCTAAGTGAAGCGTACCAGTTGGGTTTGCTGAGACAAACTCAATTTGAATACGTTTGCCACCACTGGCGTTTGTTTTTCCGTACGCTTCTTGTTGCTCTAGGATCGTATCTACAACACTTGTTAGATTCGATTGATCTAAGAAGAAGTTAATAAAGCCTGGACCTGCTATCTCAACTTTATTCACAGAAGCTTTTTCAGCATTCAGTTTTTCTACTAATTCTTCAGCAATTTGGCGTGGAGCTTTTTTTGCAATACGTGCTAGCTGCATTGCCATATTTGTCGCATAATCACCATGGGCCTTATCTTTTGGTGTTTCTAATATAACCTCTGGCATTTCTTCTGTTGAAGCTAATCCCGCTTCTATTACGGCTTGTTCTATCTCCTGCTTTAGCGTTTGTTCTATCTGTCCTACGATACTCATTAAGCTTCCTCCTCCTCTTGAAACTGTAGTTCAAATACGTGACGACGTGGTTCTTGATCATTCAACATCACGTCGTAATTTATATAAAGTTTTCCTGATTTGTTACCTATACCTTTAATAAATTGCATTCGGTGTGTGGTTGTTTCCATCCGAAATTTACCATAAGGGTGTGTATAAACGCATTCTGTACTATGTCCAATACGGAAAACCTGGTGCATTTGTAATTGACCTTCACGTTTAATCGATATACGGTCTTCTTGGATTACAATTGTTGTATACACTTCACCTAAGTCTTCCATTTGTTCATCATATTTTATCATATGAATGTGACCTTTATGAATATAAGAGCCATGCTCTGTACGTGTAATGTTCTCATTACCATTCGTATCTTCTATTTCCGTATCTATTTTTATATGAACAGGAATTTGTTCTTTAGACAAAGCGATCTTCCTTTCTATCTTAACCAAATATATAAAAGAACCCTATATATTTTGACATAAAATAACCTTTTTGTTTAGTTTAAAAGTTTATTATACACCAATTTACCTACTGAAACGACCTCTATATTTTAAAAGTAAACAACGTTTAAATTCTTGGCAATATTTACATACTAAATAGAAAGTATGTCTGATTGTAAAGATGTCCAATTAAACATCAAAGTAGGAGAGATAATCATGATAAAAAAGTTTTTTAATACCTTTTTATTTGCGATCGCATTCGCCATATCAACAGGTTTAGTCATTTTAGTATACTCAGTCATGCAGGGGCCTCCTGAATACAGTTTAGACGAAAACACTGTTATATATGGGCAAAATGGGGAAGTCGTTTCAGTTGAAAGAGGTGTCCAAAACCGGTTTTGGGTTGAATTAGATGATATCTCTCCTCATCTTATTGACGCTTTTATTTCAGCTGAAGATGCACATTTTTACGATCACTTCGGTTTTGATCTTAAACGAATAGCTGGTGCAGTGTATCATAATATTCTGGCTTTCGATAAAGTTCAAGGTGCAAGTACGATTACACAACAATATGCCAGGAATATTTATCTGACACACCAAAAATCCTGGGAGCGAAAAATCCATGAAGCATTAATCGCTCTTAGGCTCGAAATTTTCCAGGATAAAGAAGAGATTCTTGAGGGTTACTTAAACACTATTTATTTTGGACACGGACAATACGGTGTACAAGCAGCAAGTCGGTTTTATTTTGATAAGGATGCTGATGAACTTGCTTTAGAAGAAGCCGCATTACTCACTGCAATCCCAAAAGGACCATCTGTTTATTCGCCTTTAATTTCGTATGAGAATGCCATCAATAGACAAGAGTGGATTCTAGAGCGTATGAATGAAACGAATAAAATTAGTGAAGCTGCGATGAACCAGGCAAAACGTGTTGATCTAAGGATAGCTGTTACCGCTTCAGAACAGCAGCCTGAAGTCGGCCAATATTTTACCGATTTTGCTATGAATCAAGCTGCGGACATTTTGGGTATCGACCGGCAAAAATTAGATGGAAAAGGCTATCAAGTTCACACAACCCTAAACCATCAAGCACAGGAAAAGCTTGAACAGACTGTCCAAGAACAAATGCCAAGTGATTCCGAGTTACAGATTGGTGCTGTGACCATTGAACCACGTACAGGAAAAATAGTTGCCTTACAAGGAGGAAGAAGTTTTGATGAATCACCATTTAACAGGGTTACTCAAGCCGAACGCATGACAGGCTCAACATTTAAACCTTTTTTATATTACGCGGCACTTGTTTATGGTTTTACACCGTCAACCACTTTAGATAGTCGCCCTACGACCTTTTCTCTTGAGAACGGTGAAATATACTCACCATCTAATTACAGTGATACTTACGCTAACCGTCCAGTTACATTAGCTCAAGCTGTAGCTGTGTCCGATAATATTTATGCTATTAAAACAAATCAATATATAGGCCCAGAAAATTTAGTTCAAGCTGCCGATGCTTTTGGTCTGGATGCCGAATTGCCCCCTGTCTTATCACTAGCTTTAGGTACGGCATCCGTTTCAGTGTTAGAAATGGCTGAGGCATATAGTGTGCTTGCCAATCAAGGTTGGTCAGTCAACCCTTACGTTATCGAAAAAATCGTTGACCGTGATGGTAATATTGTTTACCAACATCAAGCTGAGACGCCGCAACGTCGACTTGAGGAAAACCATGCGTTTGTCCTTACTCATTTGCTAACGGGAATGTTTGACTCTCGAATGAATGATTATATGTATGTCACTGGCGCGTCAATCGCTCAACGATTAACGCATCAATACGCAGGGAAATCGGGTACGACACCGAACGATAGTTGGATGATTGGATTCTCTCCACATTATACTACTGCGATTTGGACAGGCTTTGACGATAATAGGGAAATTGAACGCATTCAAGAGAATCGTGCAGCAAAAGAAATTTGGGCAACTTACATGGAACGTTTACATGAAAATATTCCATTACAAACCTTCCAAGTGCCCACTGGAGTCATTGGACTTCAAGTCGACCCCTTTTCTGGTAAATTAGAAGGGCCTGCTTGCGAAGAGAAAACACGATTAACTTATTATATTAAAGGTACTGAACCAAAAGAGGTCTGTGGAAAATGATTATAAATATAAATGGGGCTGACCTATATTGGCCAGCCCCATTTATTTGTCCTAATAAACATGCGATATAAAACCCATGTTTGATTTCATTTTACAAAGTATTTGTCTAACTTACAATCTAAACATTAAATGTTCACAATGTATTCAAAAATTATGCGAAAGATTGTTTTAATTCACCAGTTGAATTGTTCCAATATTCCTCGTTAAATTCTTTTAAAAATTCACCGAGCAATTTCTTAGAATGATCATCCATTTGATCCACAATTATTTTACCTTTAAGTGATTTATCCATACGGTTAACGTGCTCAGCTAGAATTTTAAAGCCACGACGCGCTTCACGGTCAACCTCTAAAAAGCTTGCAGCAACTCCATGATAATACGGACCTTGTTCATGGCGTTCAACGGTTACCCATACAATCCAATAAGGCTTACCATTTGGAACTTCTTCTTTATCAGTGACGAACTTAATTCGTTTTTCCACTTCACTACGCGCATGCATCGCACCCATATCGACCCAAACTTTATCTTCATTGGGATCCACGATTAAAGGTGACATGTTTTCTAAACTAAATGAGCCACCGCCACTATAACCTGGGTGACCATCTATTGGGTCGTCCTTCATAATGGTAAATTGATTACTTTTTTTGTTTTCTTTATCATCAAACGAATTCATCGCAAAACCTCCTGTTACATACTCTATGTCTATTTTGCCACAAAGCGGTCAAAATTCTCAAATGGCATGATTAATATGACTTAATGTTCATAAGTAAAAGTTATTTCAATGATACTATCCGCTATTTTTGGGGTCCTATCCGCAAGTCTGAAGGTTCTATCCGCTAGTTTCAAACTTCTATCCGCTATATCGATCGGTCTATTGAGGGTTAGTATAAAAAGTGGACACACCAACTGGCGAAATGTTTACAATGGAAATAACATTTTTAAAGGACGTGTTTACAATGGGTAAAAAGCAAAATAATTATCCCAAAGAGCTAAG
>NZ_SOPW01000010.1 GCF_004402015.1 Filobacillus milosensis | reverse complement strand
CACTTCTTCAGGATAAAATCGATTTTTACCCATAAAGAAAAACACCTCCTAAATTGTCGAATACTTTTACATACGACATAGGGGGTGTTTTTTCCTGTCTCATATTATTGGGTCACTCTATTCCTTTCACCTTGGATTTATTTATATTAAGCCAAATTTTATTACTCTAAACCATCCATTTAGCCCGTCAAATCAGTAATTTACATTTTCTTAACTTAATTTTTACATAAGCTTTACAGACATTTGGGATATTAAGATTTATGATGAATTTGAAAGTTAAGCAAAAGATATTCCTAAGGGGGACATTTAAAAATGAAAAAGATGTCAAAGATTTTAGTTCTATCAATTTTCACTTTACTATTAATTGCTTTAGCAGCTTGTGGATCTGATGATGAATCCGCTGGTAATCAAAATGGCGACAATAAAGAACTAGAAGGCAGCGTTGTAGTTGACGGTTCCGGAACAGTTTACCCGCTAATGGCTAAAATGGCTGAAGAATACATGATTAACTCACAACCAAATGTTTCAGTAGAAGTTAGTCGTTCTGGAACAAGCGCAGGTTTTGAGACGTTTTTAATTGAAAATGGTACAGACTTCAACGATGCTTCCCGAACAATTAAAGAAGAAGAAAAAGCAAAAGCTGAAGAATTAGGAATGAATATTAAACAATTAAAATTAGCACTAGACGGTATTTCAATCGTCGTAAACCCTGAAAACGATTTTGCTACTGAATTAACTGAACAACAAGTAATCGATATCTTTTTAGGTAAATACACTAAATGGTCAGATATTAACTCAGATTGGCCAAGTGACAAGATTCAAACTTACGGACCAAATGAAAATCACGGAACTTATGAATTTTTCTATGAAAATATTTTAGATGAACAAGATATGGTTGGAGATGCAAACCTTCAACAAGAATACTCAACTCTTGTAAAGCTTGTTTCTGAAGATAAAAACGCAATTGGATTCTTTGGATTTGGTTACTATGACAACAACAAAGATAAAGTAAAAGCTGTAGGTATTGACTTTGGTAATGGACCAGTTAAACCATCACTTGAAACAATTTCAGAAGATGGTCCATATGCTAACTTCACTCGCCCAGTATTCACTTACTTGAACGTAGATCACGCTAAAGAAAAACCTCAGGTACTTGATTATGCAATTTGGGTTATGGAGAACGTCAACAACTACGCTGGAGAAGTTGGTTTCGCACCATTACCTAAAGAAGAAGCAGAAAAGTTAGCTAACGAACTTAAAGAATTGAAGTAAGAAAAATTAAATAGCAGCTAAAGTGGGAGCCTCACCGCTCTCATTTTAGTTTATTATTCATTTAATAATAACTTGCATGTCCTTATCTAAAGGCATTTGCAATCTAGCTTGGTAAAAACCAAGTTTTTCTCACTGGAAGGAGGAACCGCCATGGCAACGAACAGCAACCCAAATAAAAATGCTGTACCTGTCAGAGAAATGATCGAGAAAAAGAAATCATCAAAGAATATATCCAGTGTTTTTGAAAAGCTAGTACCCACGATTTTATTTCTTTTTGCCATTGTATCGATTCTGACAACAATAGGAATTATATATACTTTATTTAGCGAAACAATTGAATTTTTCAAAAGAGTACCTATAACAGAATTTTTCACAAGCACTGAGTTAAATCCATTAAGTCAAAATCCTGACTTTGGAATCTTGCCTTTAATTAACGGAACTATTCTTTCATCCCTAATAGCCATGTTAGTCGCAGGACCAATTGGCATTATGGCAGCTGTCTATTTAAGCGAATACGCATCAGACAAAGTAAGACGTACACTTAAACCTATGCTTGAAGTATTAGCTGGTGTTCCAACAATTGTTTATGGTTTCTTTGCATTTACATTTGTTACGCCACTACTTCGCTCAATTTGGCCAGCTGTTGATGCAACGAACATTTTAAGTCCAGGTATTGTCATGGGGATTATGATTATACCGATGATTGCTTCTTTATCAGAAGATGCAATGTCTTCTGTACCGAACTCAATGCGTGAAGGAGCGTTCGCATTAGGCGCAACACGATTAGAGTCCACCTTTAAAGTAGTTATTCCTGCAGCATTATCAGGAATCATTGCATCATTTATTCTTGGTATCTCACGCGCTATTGGTGAAACTATGATTGTAACAATCGCAAGTGGAAGCTCGAAAAACTTTACTTTTGATATCACTCAATCAATGCAGACAATGACCGCATATATCGTAGAAGTTGCCGGTGGTGAAGCACCAGCCGGATCGACCATTTACTTTAGCTTATATGCAGTAGCTATGACTTTATTTGTATTCACGTTATTAATGAACCTACTTGCACGCTATATTACACGCAAGTTTAGGGAGGAATACTAAATGAAATATATTGACATAAATCAAGTCCAACAACGTATGAATTCTCGGATAGTAAAAAACAACTTCCTTAAATATATATTCTTTTTCGCAACGATTTTAGGTTTGATTGTATTAGCAGCATTGTTAATTCAAGTTTTATATGATGGATTAGGTGTAATCGACTATCAGTTTTTAACAGGGAGACTTTCAACTGAAGCTAGTCGAGCAGGAATAATGGGGGCCATACTCGGAACCCTATGGCTCATGGCTGTTGTTATACCAGTAACAGTCATCATTGGAATTGGAACAGCTTTATATCTTGAACTCTATTTAAAACGTGGCAGAACTCAATCCATTATCCAAACGAACATCTCTAACTTAGCAGGAGTACCCTCCATTGTTTATGGAATCCTGGGCTTAACTATTTTCGTGCGTGCAATGGATTTCGGAAACGTTGTATTAGCAGGTGGATTAACACTATCCTTACTCATTTTGCCAATCGTTGTTGTTGCCGCACAGGAATCAATACGTGCCGTACCACAACATTTAAGCGAAGCTTCCTATGGTATGGGGGCTACTAAATGGCAAACGATTAGAAGAATTATATTACCCGCTGCATTACCAGGTATGATTACAGGATCTATATTAGCGATTTCGCGTGCCATTGGGGAGACAGCACCATTAACAGTTATCGGCATACCAGCTTTATTAATCCCCTTCCCTGAAGGCATTACAGATAAATTCACAGCATTACCAATGCAGATCTATTATTGGACATTAGATTCAACACTAGTTGATGAATACGCTAATTTAGCTGCAGCCACAATTATTGTGTTGTTACTAATTCTATTTATTCTAAATTCCATTGCGGTTATTGTCCGCAATAAATTCCAGCAACGGTACTAATTGGAGGAGTGAAACAGTATGAGTATAAAAGAGACAGATCAAAACAATACTCCAAATCCAAAAAATATAGTGTATGATACGCAAGATCTTAATTTATGGTATGGAGAAACACATGCTTTAAAAAACATTAACCTGTCTATTAATGAAAAAGAAATTACCGCTATTATTGGTCCATCAGGTTGTGGTAAATCAACCTACCTAAAAACATTAAATCGCATGGTTGAAATGGTTCCAAGTGTACGCACATCTGGTGACATTAAATATAACGGAAAAAGCATATTAGATCGATCGTTTAAAGTTGAAGATTTAAGAACACGCGTCGGAATGGTTTTCCAAAAACCTAATCCATTTCCAAAATCAGTTTACGAAAATGTCGCTTATGGGCCAAAAATTCACGGCATTCGAGACAAGAAAACACTAGATGAAATTGTTGAAAAAAGCTTAAAAGATGCATTTATTTGGGATGAAGTTAAGGATCGTTTAAAAGAAAACGCATATGGACTATCTGGTGGGCAACAGCAACGATTATGTATAGCCCGTACATTGGCAATTGAACCAGATGTCATTCTAATGGATGAACCAACATCGGCACTTGATCCAATTTCAACGCTAAAAGTGGAAGAACTTGTTCAGAATTTAAAAGAAAATTACAGCATTATAATTGTTACTCACAACATGCAACAGGCAGCAAGAATCTCAGATAAAACAGCTTTCTTTTTAAACGGTGAAGTGGTTGAGTTTGATGAGACGGAAACATTATTCTCTAACCCTTCGGATAAACGTACGGAAGATTATATCACTGGGCGCTTTGGATAAGCGCATATTCAGAGAGGAGCTTGTTCTGTGGTAAGAGAAAACTTTGAGGACAAATTGCAAGAGTTAAAAGATCAAGTTTTACAGATGAATGATATGGCAAAATCAGCTATAACGAGATCCCTTATTGCTCTGGATCAACAAGATGAACAACAGGCGCAAGCAGTAATAGATCATGATGAAGAAATCAATAAAATGGAAGATGAGATTAATGATCAAGCCATCTGGTTAATTGCTAGTGAACAACCAGTTGCAAAAGATCTACGTCGCTTAGTTATTACACTTAAAGCAACCAATGACATTGAACGTATTGGTGATCTTGCTGTCAACATCGCTAAATCTGTAAAACGAATCGGCAATGCCGAATTACCTCAAGAAAAACAAGATGTTTTAAATACTGCATCAATTGTTGAACAGATGCTTGATTTAGTTATTGACGCTTATTTAGAAGAAGATTTGGAAAAAGCTTTTGAAATCTCTCGTATTGATGATCAAGTTGACAATCAATATGGAGATTCAATTCAAAAAATGCTTAAGCATATGACTAAGCATCCAGATGAAATTAGTTCAATCACGCAGTTAGCATTTATTTCTAGATACCTAGAACGTGCAGCAGATCACGTCACTAATATCGCAGAGGGTATTATTTACCTTGTTAAAGGTAAACATGTAGACTTAAACAACTAATTACCTGCATTATTGATATAAATAATTAGGGTCACCCCCCTAAGGAACTAAGGTTTTGCACTATTCCCCAGTAGTGCGACCTTAGTTTTTTTATTTCAAGCAAAATTATATTAAAGTTGTCGTTCATTCTGCGAATCGCTACAGGCGGACGCTTTCCGCGGGCACGGCCTCAACTAAGAAACTTCAATGAATTTGCTTCATTGCACCTTTGCACCGAGGAAGCTGACTTCGAAGCATTTCTAGAAGACGCAGGTGCATCCTGCGTGATTTTCGGCTCGTGCTGTTCCCGCGAAGGCCTGGACGGTCAATTGTCGACGGTGGCCACAAAAGCTACTTGCTTTACTTCTTTGCGTTATTTTGCGCCGAGTAACCGCAGGCGCAGGACGTGGCCGCTTTTAGTCGACCAGGAGTCGCCGCCTTTCGCTTTTCGTTGAAAAACATCCAACTTCTTTTTACTTTATTCACATTACAAACTAACTACGTATTTATCAAAAAAAAAACGAACTAGCTTTTCGCTAATTCGTTTTAACTTAGTCGTGTGGCTGTTTGGACATGTTCCAACACTTTCTCAACAGTTTCTAAATCTGACTTTGTTCCCCATTTAAAATCATGTTTAAAGGATTCATGACCTTTTCCAGTAATAACTACCCAATCTCCATCTCCTGCTAATTCAATAGCCCGTTCAATCGCAAGAGTTCGGTCAGTTACGACTTCTCCTTTATTGTTACCAAACTGATTATGGAATTGATTCAGCGTTTGTTCCATATCATTCTCCGGAGTATCATTTAAATCATCAAACGTTAAAATATAATAATCGCTTACTTCAATTGATTGCTTCATCATTGATAACCTTTTCGACGGGTCACGCGCTCCACGGAAACCAAACACATGAATGATCCGACGAGCACCACACTCCCGAATGGTATTTAAACAATGATAAAATCCTTTTGGAGTATGAGCATAATCGACAACAACTTTTTTATTTCCAGGGAAATAGACAATTTCAAACCTTCCTCTTATATTTTCAACATGATTAAGAGCTTGAATCGACTCATTTCGATTCAAATTAAAGATTTCACTCGTCAATAAACCGAACGCTGCATTATAACGATTATGCAATCCTGGCATTTTAAGTTCTAGTAATTCATTTGATGTGGCACCTTTAACATGAAGGTTTTGATGATGTTCAAATATTTGAACATCATTTTCTTCTTTTATTCCCACCGTGTGAACATTAATTTTAGAGTCTCTTAATTGTTCAATAGCTTGTCGGCACCATTTATCATCAGAATTTAATAACGCATATCCGTTCTCTTTTAATAAATTAAATATTTGAAACTTGGATTCAAAATACTCCTGCATACTATTATGATAATCTAAGTGTTCTGAGTCTAAATTAGTAAAAATTGCCTCATCTAATTGAACCCCTGCTACTCGATGTTGTTTTAAAGCATGAGAGGAGATCTCAATAATCACCACATCATCTTGACTATCATGTAACAGTTTTTGTAAAGTAACTGCTCCTGGTGTCGTGTTTTTACTTGGTAAAGATTCACCATTAATAAAATACTCGATTGTGCCAATTAATCCGCAGTTATAACCATTTTGCTCAAAAACGGCCTTTAACATATAACTGGTGGTAGTTTTACCGTTAGTTCCAGTTACACCAATTACGATTTTCTGGTCTGATGGATGTCCATAAAAGTGGCTAGCCATTTGACCTAAAATACGTTTTGTATCATTGACTTGAATATATGGTGCACTAAGGTTTAGTTGCTGCTCACCAACAACTACACTAGCCCCATTCTCTAACGCCTCATTTATATAGTGATGTCCATCATGATTATAACCTTCAACAGCCACAAACATGTAGCCACGCTTTACATCACGTGAATCATCCGTAACTCCAGTAATATCTATATCTTCAAGGTCACGCTGGGTTGGTTCGTCAACGTGGTTTAGTAATTCGAATAATTTCACTTGGTGTTCCCCCAAACTTCTACAAACCTTGCTATAGTTTACCCTAATATATCAAATGAATAACACATTTTCTGTAGACCAAAAGTACACTTTTGCGTTATTCGACAAATAAACCATCTAATTATAATTATAAAGAAAAAGTCCAGGGAACGCACCCTAGACTTCTAACTTTTTCTATAAGAGTTTTAGTGATTATCATTATCTTATAAAATTAAATTAATTATTCGATTAACCCTTTTTCTTTTAAAAATTCTTCTGCAACATCTTCTGCCTTCATTCCATCGATATCCACTTTCGCATTCATTTCCTGCATTTCCTCTTCTGAAATTTTACCTGCTAAACCATTAATCGCTTCTTCTAGATCTGGATACTTTTCAAGCGTTTCCATTCTGACTAAAGGAACCGCATCGTATTTAGGGAAAAACCCTTTGTTATCTTTTGTTGTCCCTAAATTATAACGCTCAATACGTCCATCCGTTGTGAATGCCGGGATAAGATCAACTTCTTGATTATTTACCGCTTCATACATAACGTTCGCATCTAAGGGCTTTGTATCAGAGAACTCAAACGGATAAGTATCAATCATCGCTTCATAGCCATCCCCTTCACGTTCATAAAATGCATGAGGTGCACCAAATAGCATATCTTCATTTTTAGAAACTTCAACTAAATCTGAAAAAGTCTCCGCATCATAGCCACTATCCGGATGATAAGCAAGCGTGTAAGTGTTTTCGAAGCCAAGAGGCTTTAACCACGTCACGTTAAACTCTTCCTCATAACCTTTTCTTACTCGTTTTAACACACTATCAGAGGATTCGCCTTCTTTAGCTTGTTCGTTTAAAACCGCTTCTAAGCCTGTGCCTGTGTACTCCACATAAACATCAATGTCTCCATCATCAATAGCTGGGGTTAAAACAGCCACTTCACCTAATCCCGTTTCATACTGTACAGAAAAATCAGTGTTCGCCTCTAAGTATTGACCGATTATATGTGGAAGAATGAATTGCTCAGTCCATGGCTTCCCTCCGATGACGATTTCCTTATCACCATCTCCAGAACTACCTATGCCACATGCACTTAATAAGCTAATTAATAATAAAGTTGCTATAAAACCAATTAATTTTTTTCTCATCATAATTACCTCCATTAATTACTTAATCTGAATACCTTTAGGTGTCGTCTTTTTCTCGAAGTATTTTAAAACAAAGTCAAACATAATTGCTAAAATCGCAACGGGAATAGCGCCCGCTAAAATCAAATGTTGATTGTAAGCCTGTAGGCCACGGTAAATCACATCACCTAGACCACCAGCACCCACAAACGTTGCTAAAGTTGCAACACCGACTGTTAATACTGTTGCAGTTCTAATCCCAGCCATAATAAAAGGTAAGGCTAGTGGAAATTCAACACGCAGTAATCGTTGCTTGGATGTCATACCCATCGCACTTGCTGCTTCAATCATGGCTGGATTCACACGCGAAATCCCTGTATAAGTATTTCTCACAATTGGGAGTAAGGCATAAATCGTTAATGCGATTAAAGCCGTATTCGTGCCGATTCCGATTAACGGAACCAAAAAACCGAACAATGCAAGACTTGGAATAGTCTGCATGACTGCAGTTACACCAATCATCGGTTCAGCCATGCGTTTGGCACGGGCAATCCAAATACCTAATGGCAAAGAAATTAAACACGCAATAAAAATAGCAATAAACGATAACCATAAATGTTCAATAAATGCAGTCTGTATCAACTCTCTACGGTCGATGACTGTTGCTATGAATTCCTGCCCCCATTTATAAAATCCATTAACAAAACTAGGCATGCTTACTCACTCCTCTCTGTTGCTAGAGCTTTCAACAATGTATTCTTTGTTAAATACCCTATGCTACGATCATTTTCAATAACCTCAACTGAATCATAACCTTGATCGACAAAAAGAGTCGTTAATTCATCCATGCCAGTGTCAGCATTAACTTCTTTAACTTGTCCATGACTCTCCATCACAAACCAATCTTCAAAGTATTTCGCAGTCTTATGAGATTGTCTCATAAACCGTGTCATACGCTCTTCACCGATAAACGATTTAACAAAATCCGTCTCAGGATTCTGTAAAATCTCATCAGGTCTACCAATTTGCTCAACTTCCCCTTGCCTTAAAATCACGATTCGGTCCGCGATTTTTAAAGCTTCATCCATATCGTGTGTAACAAATACAATCGTCTTCTTCAGTTGCTTATGTAAACTTTTCAATTGATCTTGTAATTGCTCACGACTAATCGGGTCTAGCGCACTAAACGGTTCATCCATCAAAATTATATCTGGGTCACCCACTAAAGCTCTAGCCACTCCGACTCTCTGTTGTTGTCCACCACTTAATTCTAATGGATAGCGATTGCGGAAGACTTCAGGCTCTAAGTTCACCATTTCGAGCATTTCATCGACACGGTCATTAATTTTTTGTTTAGACCAATTCAGTAACCTCGGCACCACAGAAATATTTTCTGCAATGGTCATGTGGGGAAAAAGACCAATTTGCTGAATGACGTACCCGATAGAGCGACGGAGTTCAACAATATCTTGATTCAGTATAGAGGATCCGCTTATTTCTATATCACCATTGGTCGGAGCAATCAACCTGTTAATATGTTTAAGTAAGGTTGTCTTACCACACCCACTCGGACCAATAATACAAGTCAGTTCTCCTTCGTTAAAATGGACGTCAATATGTTTTAGTGCTTCTGTTCCATCATTAAAAGACTTACTCAATTGCTTAATCTCAATCAACGTATTCACTCCCTAAATTGTCCATTCCCTATTTTCATATAAAACATGCTAAAATATTGAAAAAATTTTAGCTATAAAAAAGAGACGCCACTTTAATGTTGTGATCATCTCTTAGCATGCTAAAGGTTATATATTATTATAACTTACTTGCGTTAAACTTTCTTATTAATGCACTCTATCGTTTAAACGTTCTTTTCATTAAAATTGCTTAAAGTTAATAGGAAAAATAACACGAAACTCACTAACAAGGTCGTGCCACCGACAATGAAATAAACGGTCACAAACCCACTTGGAAGTTCAAATGGTCTTACGAAGTAAACCCACATACCTGTGGTCAAACCAAATGTACCAATGATGCCAGTCCATACATGAGCTGTAGCTAATTTAGACTTCACACGATAAAACACTTTATAAAACACAGCCCAAGCAAATAACGTCAACCAGCCCACAACCAGTATATGAGCATGAATCGATTTAAACTGATATTCCATTGAACCTGCCATATGCGATCCAATAAATGCTCCAACCACTGCAAATAAAGCTGAAAACCTTAATAAGGTCGTACTGTAATTTTCCATCTCCTATTCCCCTTTCGTACACGTGGTATAATAATTATGATAGTTACTCACTATTATGTCATATTTGTAAGAAGGTGTAAGCAAAATGAATGAACAATCCGTGAAGACCATGTGGCAAAATTTTTTACAAACATTAGTGCCAAAAGAAGCCGCAAAAGCCAACTATGAAGCTTGGCCATTTGGTGATGGTCCTGAGTTAGCTGATGAGCTGGCGACTCTTGTTAAAGCAGGAGAAAAAACGGCTACGTGTTCGTTATATCAATTTTATATCGATGACAGTGAAAACATTCCCAAAGTCGGTGAATACAACATTATTACAGATTGGTACGGACAAGCCATTCTCATCACTCAAACAAAGAAAGTCGACATTGTTCCTTTTAATGAAGTTAGTGCAGAGTTTGCGTTTAAGGAGGGAGAAGGCGATAAAAGTTACGAGTACTGGCGTAGAGAGCATATTAAGTTCTTTAACCGTGAACTTGCAGAAAGCAACCGTTCCTTCGATGAAAATATGCTCGTCGTCTGCGAAGAATTTGAAGTCGTCTTTGAATAAGGGGTTAACCCATAACCCCTTGATAAATCTTAGCTACTTTTTCATTAAATTGATCCATCTGCACAATTCGGGCCTCACGCAAATATTCCTTACCCTCGACAAACAATATGAGTACAGGCACGGTAAAAATTGAAAATCGTCCCGCTACTTCTGGTACGTCGTCTGCTTCAATATGACCCAACTGGATTTCGGGATAATCTTCCATCAGTTTCTGGACTTGAGGTAAAAGTGAGTGACATACACTACACCCTTGTCTAGAAATATATATAAATGACAGTTTATGATTTTCTATTAACCCATCAACTTCCCCTATGCTTTTTAACTCATGAAATTCTCTCATAATTAAAACCTCCTGTTATTATTATACTTCTCATAACTCTCCATCTCATTTAAAAAGATTTTTGTAAAGTTTACTTGACACACAACAAAATGTAAAGTATATTTTACGTAAAGTTAACTTTACTAAATCTTAAAGGAGATCGCATGAAGAATTTAATTAAAAATAAACGAAAGGCTTTGAGCATCACACAAGAGGACCTCTCTGAAAAACTCAATGTATCTAGGCAAACGGTAATATCTTTAGAAAAGGGCCGTTATAAACCATCATTAGTTCTAGCTCATAAATTGGCTCAAATATTCAACTGTCAGATTGAAGACATATTTATATTTGAAGGAGATGAAAATATTGACTGAAAATATTTTAATTGGCTTAACCGGACTTGGGTTGGGTGTGCTTATTGCGTTGATTGTATACCTTATTCAGCGACGAGTCGGTAAAAAGAAGCGCTGGTTTGATGAACGCTATTACAAATTAAATAACAGAGCGAAGGCTTCATCGTGGAATATTATGTTAGTGATTCTAATTATTGCGTGGGCAGTGGTCATTATAGTAGAAGGCATTTCATTTTCATTTTTCTTAATGACAGCTATATACCTTGCACATTGCATTTCTCTTGCGATCACTGGTGCTTATCATTCCATTCAAGAAAAAAATGACCAGAGTTAGTCTCTGGTCATTTCATCATTATAATTTCGTTTAATGTACTCTCTTAATTGTTGCAAATGATCTCCGTCTTCTTTTTTAATGAGCATACCAATCAATGGTTTGTAAAGTTTGTTTCGCAGACCTTTAGGTTTGATTTTTCCTTCAAAATTAATGTCTGTTCCACCTTCAACCTCTGACAAGGTATATTCGTAAATTAAATCAATACCATTTTGTTCACTGTGAGTCGCGAACTTCTTGTTTGGTTTATACTCTGTAACTTCTAAAGTGTTCTCCACCAACGTTTTATTAATATTTCGTTTTTCTTTAATTTTAGTCCCTACTTCAATATGCTCACCTATAACTTCAACATCTTCAATATGATTTAAAACCTTGGGAGCATATTCATAGGTAGTTAAAACACGAAAAACTAATTCTGCTGGTGCTTCAATATGTACATCTCGTTTAAATGCCATGACGTTCACCTCTCATGACCTTATTGTATCATATGCATATAAACAAGCCACATAAAACTGAAAGAACCCGCAGTTACGCGAGTTCCTCAACTTTTTATTCAGAAATTAATGGAGCACTCTTCGCAACAGTTCTGCCACGCTCAATCAATGTACACCACTCATCATTAAGCATTTTAACTCGCTCGAGCTCCTCATTAACCTCTTTTAATAGTTCAGACGCTATCTCTTTTGCTAATAAAATTTCTATAATCTCTATTCTTAGCAACCAATCATCAGGAGAGACTTCTTTAATTTCATTAACTACACGTGTTAACTCAGCCTCTACGTTTTCAACACGACCTTCACGAACATCGCGGACGTCTTGGAAAAGTTGTTCAATTGGCGTTAATTCACTAAGTACCTTCTCCTCTTCAGGTTCCGCGTTTACGGTCGGGTGGAACGCTTCACCATCAGCCGCACCTGCAAAAACAGATACAATTTCAGCACCAACCGCCATATCAAACACACCCCATTCAGGTTCGAATAATACTTTATCGCCTAGAGTGACACGGCAGTCTTCGAAATTAATAAGCACGACTTTATTATTTTTCTTAACAATGTCTTTGACTTCACCCTTAACTTCGACACCACTTTCAAAATTTAGGGTAGCGCGTTCGCCTTTTATGATTCCTTGTCCAACCAATTCCTCATCATTTAAGTCTTCTAATGGTTTTGTTAGACCTTTTAATTTACCTACTGGTGAGCCAAACCCATCTGCGTGATGATTGGTTCCGTGACCTGGAAGTTCAATGTTATCAACTGCCAGGTTAGTCGGCCCATTCGTTTTAATATAAGTTAAATTACCTTCATTATCTATTAGTCGTTCAGAAAAAATGCCTGTTACTTGAAGGCCTGAACTAAATACTGACGTAGCCGTATTTTCGGATTGAATTGCTTTCTCTAAACTCTCAGTCCCTCCTTTTATGAACGCCATTTCATTAGCGAACTCTTTCAAACCATCTATTAATTGATCAAAACTAGTACATACAAATAATTGAGGTTGGGGTTTCGTGATATCAAAAGCTGTTTCAACCATTTCTTGTACATTAAATGGCCGTTTTTCTACCTCTGAGCTTAAAATATTGCTACCTTCTGCTACTGAGGATAATAGGCCCGCGCCATAGATGCGAGGTTCCTCAACCGTGCCAATCAACCCGTATTCCACAGTCCACCAGTATAGGCGACCAATTTTCTCAGCTTCAGAAACACCTTGAATAGCATCTTCTTTTTCTTTAACTCTTCGCTCAGCTGCTTGAATCTCTTCCTCAGTTGCACCGCCTTTTTCTAAAAGATTTGAGTAGTTACGAACCGCATCAAAGTGCTCATGCTCTTCTTTTGTCGCAATAGCTTTTTTACCAATTTCCCCAAATAATTTTACATACTCAGAGTACTTCTCGTTACAAAGGATTGGCGCATGTCCTGCCGCTTCATGAATAATATCCGGTGCTGGTGTGTATTGAATATTCTCCAGTTTACGTATTTCCGTGGCAATAGGTAAAATACCATTCCCTTGAAATTCAAAGAAAGCCACACCTGGGATGAAACCATCAATTGTTGCGGCACCCCATTCAAACGGTGCCAAAGCTTTATTCATGTCATATACATTCGGAATTTTTTCGATTGTAATACCAGAAGCTCTTAATCCATCTGTATACGCTTCATGCGCTAAGTCTTTTAAAGTATGGTGATTCTGTCTCATGACATAACGCCATACAGCATGATTAATCGGAGTATAAGCATCATAATTTTGTTTAGCTGTATACTTCCGTAAATGTTTTGGAACTTGTTGAGTTTCTTGTACTGTTACTGTCATTATAAAATCCCCTTCCTTTCCACCAATACACTTAAACGCATAAATGCTTAAACGCTTTTATTTGTTAAAGTATTGTTGACTAATTTACACGTTATGAGGAGATTTGTCAATAGAATTTATTAAAAATTATTGGCTTCCGTTTCATACGGAGGCTTTTTTTATTGGAGTTGGTGTGGAGATTAATGGAGTTGAAACCTCGATTAACAGAGTTAGACATTGTAATAATGGAGTTGTAACTTCTTTTAATGGAGTCAACCTTATTTTTATGAGAATTTTAGGCAGTAAAAAACACGCTCACTCAAAGCGTGCTTCTACTGATTCGCAAACATCTCTACAATTTGAATAATGGCTGGACCTAATAGCACGATAAATATACAAGGGAAGATAAATAGGACAAGAGGGAATAACATTTTAATCGGAGCTTTCATAGCTTGTTCTTCAGCACGTTGCTTACGTCGTTCGCGGATCTCCTCGGACTGAACGCGCAACGTCTGAACCATTCCGACACCTAGCTGTTCCGCCTGAATAATACTTCCGATTAATAGTTTAATATCATCAACCTCTAGCCGCTCCCTAATCCCGGACAGAGCTTCTTTCCTCGTTTTACCGAGTTTTAATTCTTCTAGACAGCGTCTAAATTCGTTAGATAGAACACCTTCTTGTTTAGAAACCACTTTACTTAAAGCAGAGTCAAAACCTAAACCAGCTTCCATACTAACTGCTAACAAATCGATAAAGTCAGGTAACTCTTTTACCGCTTCAGTGTAGCGCGTAGCTGTTTTCATTCGCAAATAAACGACCGGTAGATAGGCAGCCAACCCTAATCCTAATAGAATCATAAATAACACACGGCCGAATGAGGCATTGCCAATGATTGCTAGAATACTAAATAATAAAGGAAATGATACATATAAGATCAATTGTACTAAGCGATATTCAAACGGTGATAACCCCATTGGATTCCCAGCGCGCAACAGTTTGAGTTCAAGCTTTTCTTGTTTTTCAGATGGGATATTACGTCTAAATTGACGTTTGAACACCTTTAATTTAGGTTGGATCAGACGTTGAAAAAGTGATCGCTTATCCTCTTCTTCCTCTGCTACATCAACTGCTGCTGTCCCTTCAAATCCATAAACATAGGACTTACGAGAACTTACTTTTTGGCTCATTTCACGTCTGTACAGCACGAAGCCACCTATTAATAATATAATTGTCATCATGTACATGACTGCAACCATGACTTCACACCTCAATTGAAGTAATTTTTCTGATCAACACAAACCCAATAACCATGGAAATGCATGCAACTATTAAAAGTACAATTCCGATTGGGTTGCTAAAAAGCACTAAAATATATTCAGGATTTATTGCATAGAGCATAGTCATTAATCCGAGCGGTAATAAGCCTACAACTGCGCCTGACATCCTACCTTGAGCGGTCAATGTCTTAATCTGGCCATGGATTTTAATTCGTTCTCGTATGGTATGTACAATTTTTTCTAATACGACAGCTAAGTTACCGCCAACCTGACGTTGAATGACGATGGCTTGAATCATCAAATCTAAGTCATCGCTAGGGACACGATCCTTCATTCGATTCAAGGAATCTTCAACCGAAGCACCATATTGCATTTCTTTTAATAATTGATCTAGTTCTTCTTTAACTGGTGATGGCGATTCATTTCGAACATTTTGCATTGCCTGTGGAAAACTAAAACCCGCTCTTAAGGCACTAACAATAGATGAGATCATTTCAGCCAAATGATCATTAAACTGATTAATTCGCTGCTTCTTCTTACGTGCGACAATCATGCGAGGCAGCATCAACCCAAATATTGCTCCGACAACTAAGAACAATATATGTCCAAAAATGAGTTTAAATAAGCCCGCAAAGAAGGCGATTGAAATCCACCTGAACATGACATACTCTTCTGGTTTAATCGGAATGCCAGCCTGGTGTAAATCCATCTCTATTTGTTTTCCTTTGTCTTGCTTTTGCAAACCCTTACGAATCTTCTCTTTCGTCAAACGGAATTCAACAGCCATTTTGACTTTTTTATCTTTTTGAGGCGTTTCATCTGGCTCTTCTTCAAAAATGAACTGCTGTACCCGCTTCTTCATCCGTTGATCTTTATAAAACAGCTTGTGAAAAAGTGCTAAGAAAAAGAAGGTTGAAGTTAGTAAAACGCCTATTAATAAGAGAGAGTCTAGACTCATACGTTCCACTCCTCTTCTTTCACAAAGACATTTGTTGGAATATGAACATTTGCGTTGGTCAGCTGTTCAAAAAACTTCGGTCGCACGCCGGTTGGTACCAGATGACCTTGAATTTTTCCTTGTTCATCGATACCAGTTTGTTCAAATTCAAAAATGTCCTGAAGTACAATCACATCGCCTTCCATGCCTTGCACCTCTGTAATCTTGACGATTTTACGCGAACCATCTTTTAACCGTGATTGCTGGATAATGACATCAATGGCTCCAGAAATCTGATCTCGAATGGCTTTAATCGGTAGTTCTACACCTGCAAGTAACACCATCGTTTCTAAGCGCGACAACATATCACGCGGACTGTTCGAGTGACCTGTCGCAAGGGATCCATCGTGACCAGTATTCATGGCTTGTAACATATCTAACGCCTCTGCACCACGAACCTCACCAATGACGATACGGTCAGGTCGCATGCGTAATGAGTTACGAACGAGATCCCGAATTGAAATGGCACCTTTACCCTCTAAGTTGGGTGGTCGGGACTCTAATGAAACAACATGATCCTGACCAAGTTGGAGCTCCGCTGCATCTTCAATTGTTACGATTCGTTCATCATTTGGAATAAAATTCGATAACACATTTAACGTGGTTGTTTTACCTGAACCAGTACCACCACTGACGAAAATGTTTAATCGCGCTTTTACACAGGCATCTATAAACGTCGCCATCTCTTGAGATAACGTGCCAAAGCTCACTAAATCCTCAATTTTAAATGGGTCGGCTGCGAATTTACGAATCGTCAAAGTCGGACCATTCAATGCAAGCGGTGGGATAATCGCATTAACACGTGAACCATCCGGTAAGCGTGCATCCACCATCGGGCTACTCTCATCAATTCGACGACCTAATGGAGCCACAATTTTTTCAATGACATGAAGCACATGGTCATCATCACGAAATGATAAATCAGTTAACTCTAAGCGACCATTACGTTCACAATAAATTTGATCTGGTCCATTCACCATGACCTCTGATACATCTTCATCTTCTAACAACGGATTAATCGGACCATAACCTGTTAAATCGTTAACAAGTTCATCGACCACGCGTTTACGGTCAACCGTTCTGAATTCTTCATTGTCTTTAATCAAATCAACAGCAATTTCTTCTACAACCGGGATAATCTGTTCTTTCGGTTGATCACCTTTAATTTCTTTTAAAATTTCTTTATGTATTAAGTTTTTAAACTTTGTATGCTTTTCATCTAATACAGGCTTACTTTTAACAGGGGTTGCAGATTTTACTTCCTGTTTAACTTCAGGTTTTGGTGCCGCTTCTTGAACGACCTGTGCTTCATCAGGCTTATGCTTGTTTCCCTCTGCCGGACGTTTTCCATGTTGATCTTGGTTTTTAAGACGCTCTAATAAACTCATAACGACACCTCCACCATTTGGTTATTACTTACTAAATAAAGAGAATGAAAACATCTTACCCAATAACGAATCTTTTTTATTATTAGGTCGACCACTTTCTTGATCGATAATGGCTTGCGCCAACTTAAAAATACCCTTCGCAACGTCAGATTTTGCATGACTGACAACGACTGGCACTCCTAAATTCATTGATTGAGATGTTAACTTAAAATTATTTGGAATATAACGTACCTCTTCAGCACGTAACATACTCGGAGCTTCTTCCGGCTTGATTAAACTGTCCATGTTATAACGGTTTAAAACAAGTTCCAGCTTTTTCTCTAATTGTAATTGATGAATCGTTTCTACCATCATCTTCGTATTCTTCATAGATGCCACTTCAAGTGTTGTCACCGCGAGGATTTTATCAGCATTTTCCATAAAATCAATGGTTGAGTCATCCATACCATGACCCGCATCAACAACAACGTAATCAAAGTTTTTCTTTAATAATTGAACCGTTTTTTTTATCACTTCAGAAGACACCAGTTCAGCATACTCCGGTCGACTCGGCGCAGATAAAACCTTCACACCACTTTCATGCTCCGTTAAATAATTTGTTATATTATATTCATCCAAGCGGTCTTGTTCTTCCACTACATCTTTCATCGTAAAAGTCGATTGAAGATCCATGGCTAAACTAACATCTCCAAACTGAAATTCACCATCTATTAGTGCGACATCAACATTTTTCTTACTTAATGCAATAGCCAGGTTAACAGCCAAAACCGTTTTACCTACGCCACCTTTACCACTGCAGACCGTTATAACTTGTCCTTCTTTCTTTACTTCTTCAGTCATATGACTCTCCCCCATTAAAGAAGCTATTCTTCGCTATCGTTTTCACCTTCATCAACAATACGTGAATGAAGAGCTAAATGTATTGAACCTTCCTCACTTGCGTTAACCAGAGTAATCATATCTTCAGGATTCAGCTCCAATGTTACCTGACTATACTCTGCTGTTTCTTCCCCATTGTTACCAGAAACCATTTTCCTGCCAACTGATAAAACTCTTACTTTTTTTAATAAAAGCACTGATTCTTTATTATCAATTAATTGAATCGAATCACTACTTAGTATTGTTGGATCTAATTGTAAGGTCGGATTATCTTTCTCAGTATTTTCATATGTAAAAACTACATCCACATAATCTTCTGGATTAATTAAATTCGTAACTGACCGAACCATGTCTACCCCGACCGACACGGCTCGATATCCTTCATTCACCTTACGCGAAACGAGGTCTTGTTCCTCTTTACTCGACTTGAGTCGATGAGCAAGAACAACCTCTCCAGCAACCATGTCTGCTGTAGCAAACTTTCCACTGACTTCATCTACCGATTGAACAGCTTGCGCGTGCACCTGATCTTCTGGAACTGACTTCACCTGCACATCTTCAGCGGTTAACCGCTGATTCTCAGTCACATCTTCAGCTAATACAATGACATCCATCATAGGTGCCTCGTCAGTGGGGTCCGGTGCTTCTGATTGATTTGTATAAAAAAAGATAGCGGTCGTAATGATTCCCATTAGGATCGCTAATAAAAAGAGTAATTTTGATTGCATATTCTCACCTACTACTTATTCTGTCAGTCTAACGATAAATGCACCCCGGTCGACAGCTTCATCTAACTCATACCCAGTGCCTGTTCTTTCAATAAAAACCCCAGTAACTGTTTTATTATGTTTATCCATTGGTTCTGTTACATAAAAATAAGCAAAACCTGTAATTTCTACTTGTTTCATTTGGTTTTGGTCATGGTTGTAAGGCTTGTAAACTGGAATCAACAAAACTCTAGGGCAATCACGTTCGTACATATTTTCACAAACACTATCTACCAAGGTCTTAACTGCCTTATTCGTTGGCCCAGCCATGTTACCAGTCTCTGTATCAACAATATCTCCAACTTTTAATTCGCTTAGAGAACCATTTATTAGTGTTTCTTTATAAGTACTAGCTCCTGTGCCGTCTATTGCTAATGCACCAAAAAATCCAGTATCACTATCATGTTCATCTACTTTTAGGGTATATTCCTGCCCATAAATTAATTCTATTGATTCATCAATACCTAATGGAGCTACACCTTTAGCTCGACCCATAGGCCCAACTCGAGCTGTTGCGCGAACTTCCACATCTACCGAGTCAATTCCAAATAGTTTCATAAATGTTGTTTCAACTGGCTTTTCCAGTTCCAAAGTGACACGATTCTCTTTTACAATCGTGATTCCTTTAAAAGAACTTAACTCATCATGATGTTCGAGCGTCTCATCCACAATTTGCCGAACAACCTCTTCTTCCTGCGTCAGTTCTTGACCACCGGATAATACAGATGCGTTCGCTGCTTTTTGAAGGTGTTGGTGTGTCATGTACAACATACCACCATCAACGACTAATCCAGTTAATGCTAACAAGGCTGTAAAAGAGATTGTAACTAGAAATGTTGCATTTGCTTTTTCACTTTTCATTAAATACTTCATCATTAGACATCTCCCATCATTCCACCCTAATTGTTGAATCAGCAGTAATTTGAATATCATCACCAAAGACCTGCTTCGCAAAAGGTGTGAAAGGGGTGATTGGATAAGATAATTTGACGGTTACATATTCACCTGAAACGCGGTTAGATTCTGTTGGAGAAATTGAAATTCCTAACTTATCTGATTCGCCTGTTTGAAAGTGATTCTTTGCAAAGTTCGTAATCTCTTCATCCGTATAGCCAAAGCCTCCGAGGCGTACGGTTTCCTGTGCTGTAAAATGTAACCCTGTATACGAATACATCATCCGCCCAACATCAAAGACACCGACTAACATAATCATCAATAGCGGAATGACTAATGCGAACTCCACTACTGACTGACCTTTTTCACTTCGGAACATTTAAATCACCACTCCATCTAGAAAGAATGATAAACATGCTCCCCCAACAATCGCTACACCGTACGGAAAGGTGCGTTGCATCGTTTCTTTATTTGGAAATAACAATTGCATTCCATATCTCATGTTTGAAAGTGCGTAATATAAGCGTTTAAAAAAGTCTTTGCGAATTATAATTAGCGCTAGACCAATTACTCCACCAAGCACTGCCATATAAACGGCTGTCGCAAAGACAAATGCTGGACTAGTAATCGCGCCAATTACCGCGAGTAATTTTACATCGCCAGCTCCCATTCCACCCATCAGATATGGAATCAAAAGAATACCAAAACCAAGAAGTAATCCTAAGATTGAACTTTTGATTCCGTCCATACCATAGATCATTGGTTGAAGGAGGAGAGCAATGATTAATGCCGGAAAAAGAACTTTATTATAAATCTTCCGGTGCTTCAAATCTGTGAATAAACTAATGATTAATACAGTGAATAATAGCAAGTCGATTAAAATGTCCATTGCTCGCGCCCTCCTTTCCAAGTTTTTCTATTAGGATAGATCTTACTTTATGGTGTACCTGTGTCTGGCTCAGTTGTAAATCCTGCAATAACGTCGTTAAATACATTGATAATTTCTCCTGAAAACGTTGCTAAAACCGCAACAACTCCAACCGCAATAACACCTAACACCAACGCATACTCTGCCATACCTTGTCCTTCTTCTTCACGAAGGAAGTTCATGAATAAATTCTTCACTATAAACATCTCCTTTTAAAATATTATTCTTTTTCAAAGCTTAACTGGTGACCGATTTGTAAATCGGATGTCGCGATGGTGCCAGTGGGGAGTTCTAGCACCGATCGCGCATCCCTTCTCCGTTTCCCGAACTTACCTGGAGGAAGATTCTCGTCGATATCGACAACGACTAAATCTTGGTTCACATACACAACATCAATGGGGTATCGCATAAAATGTGTGTGTACCGATTGACAGGGTAAAATATGCAATCCGCAACCTGAGTCGAGTTGCTTGGTAAACATTAGTCCTTTTAACCGTCTGCTAAATGTATAGGCAGGTTTAATACTGTCTGCAATGGCTTGATCAGTACTCAGGTTATGCAGAATCAAAATGTTCACCTCCATTACAAAAATTACCCCGCCATTACCGAATGACGGGGTTGATCTAGTAAGATAGAAATGAAAAACCTTTTAACATCTCCGGATTTAAAAGGCTATTCCCTCTATCTCACTTCCCTGATCCTTCGGTAGCTGGCTGGCATTGTGCTTGTGCACAGAAGCCCCTGTAGCTTTGCGTCGCTGGCTTTCACCAGTTTTGCCTTTATCGAGATTAGGTCATATGAATTTTCTGACTAATCTCTTAAAGACATCATAATGCATTACTAGTTTACTAGGAATCCGTCAAAAATCCCATTTTGCAAGGACTTTGAAACACCTAAAAATGAACAAACATTCAATATTAGGTCCATCTAATTAACAATCTCTCAAAATATATTAATTCAACGTCAAAAATAGTAAATTATTGTATATTTTATAAGTATATATACTTATAAAATGTTTTTTCGAAAATATAAAATTTTTATGTCGGTTATATTACAAATCAGTCCTTTTGTTTCGTTTATTGATAGTAAGTTTTGGTAAGTCCTCTATTAAATGACCTAGTTTCAAAACTATCAATTAGGATAATAGAATGGGATTTGTTAAGATATTAGGGAGTTATGTAAGAAAGAGTGAGTCAAATGAGAAGAATGCAGTTTTATTTATATACAAGCTTTGTAATATGCTATATCCTTAGCCTATTCGTTACCTACGACGGCTTGATTCTAATACAAGGACTCATTGGTGTAGGGGCATTTGCCATTTCAATATTCGGTTCAAATCGCATATATCAAATAATTGGAATTATATTTTTAATCATTGCAACTTTACTATTTTTTATTTATGAATTGTCTTATGATGAAATCGCTACCTTTTTTACATCAATGGGGTTACTACTTTCATTACTCTATATCATACCGTTTATCAACCACTATATGATTGTTGGTGGTTATGATCAATCTCTTTTTGAAACGTTACAAAAAAACGCACCGAACCTTGGGAAATTATATGTTAAATCCTATCTAACGAGTTATGTTTTAACTCTATTTATTTTTATTTCTACAATCCCACTTATATACAACCTAATTAAAGATAAGACATCAAACTTCAACAAAAACATAACCGAGCAATTTGCGACACGAGCGATTTTACGTCCATTTGCTGCTGCAAATACATGGAGTCCAATTGAGGTCTATATCGCGCTAGTGGTTGCTTATACTGGATCGTCATACTTAATCCTGCTACCAGTTTTGTTTGCATTTTCGGTATCTATGCTCTTATTAGATACTTCATTAGGATACTTTAAGTATAGAAAAATAAAATTGCCAACACCAAGCAAACAAAGCCAATCTACTACAAATTATAAGCACCTTGGGTCCCTTGGGTTATTCTTAGTTCTATTTATAGTAGTAGCTGCCAGCCTTCATTTTGTAACAGGATTAGATTTCTTTGATGCTATCATTCTCGTTATTGTTCCATACACAATGACTTGGGCTTTAATAACGCAAAAATTACAAACGTTCATTCGGTATAACCAAAAAGTTTGGGGTGATCATCTTTGGACAATGCAAAACTTCATGATGCTTCTGATTCCGATCGGAGTATTCAATGAGGTCATTAGCCGTACTCCCATTTTTGATCAGATGATGGACTCGTTTGCATGGTTAGAGCAGTCACCGGTTTTACTATTTATATTTATACAGTTAAGCTCCATGGTTCTAGCGTTTTTCGGTTTTCACCCACTTGTGACGCTAAGCTTACAAGGGCTCTTTGTCACCCCATTTTTAGATTCCATAAATCCGCTTAGTATTTCAGTTGTCATGATTATTTCAGTCATTGCGAATGACATGACCGGAACATTCAATATTCCGATTACGATGCTGAATCAATATTTCAAGCGAAACCCTTACCAATTGACGCTATGGAATATAGGTTACGCTTTAACATTTGGTGCTGCAGGTGTACTCATTGCATGGTTGTTGCTATAAGTATCCAAAAGAAAAACCGCCTCCTCGGCGGTTTTTACTTTATTACTCATCATATAATTCATCAAAATGATTAGCCATCTCAAAGTCTAAATCCGTCAACCCACGCATTTCCCACGATGATATTTTAAGAGTTACGACCTTATAATCAATCGCAATGTTCGGGTGATGATTTTGACTTTCAGCATATTCAGCTACTTTACGTACAAAATCAATACCGTTTAAGTAGTCTTTGAACTTATAGCGCCTGCGAATCCATTTCTCATCAACTAGTTTCCAGTTATCTAATTTAGATAGTTCTTGTTCAATTTGTTCATCTGTTAATCGTTCCATGTAAACACTCCTTTGACTACTTAAATGCTACCGTACATTACTCCTTCATGCATCCCCCAATGTAACTATCGTGCATATTTCTCTATTAATTCTTGATCAATGCCTTTTTTCTTACCCTTTTTAACTAAACGTTTCATTAAATAACGTAAGAAAAAGGGTAATTCCACCATTCGAGAATCTTGCATTTCCAGGGCTAAAGCTAAATGTACCTTATCTTTTGGTATGCCTTTGTCATCAGATTTGCCATCTCGCATTAATCCATACAAAATCCGCATGGAATCCTCAAAGCGATGAGCAGGGGTAATTTTAACGCGAAAGGTAACCGGCTTTTGATTTGAAGCATTAAGGAACATATGGTTCGTCTCTTTCGGAACCGCAATTTGTTCACCAGCCACTAAAATATGCCCTTCATCTCCCCTAACAACCTTTAACTCCCCTTCTAACTTCAAACTCTTCCTCAAATTTCATATGGTAATGTAGTGGTGGACCTTCACCACCAGGAGGTAAAAATACTTCAATGTATTCATACGCTCCATCCGTATCTGCACTTGTCTCTAAAAACGTGATTCTTTCACCTGTGAATTTATGTGTAATCGTTTCTGCTGCCTTTAAAGTAGTCAAACACAACCCTCCTTTTATGACATTTCTATATAATTATATTCGACAACAAGGATATATTTTCCTTTTTCTAGCTTATTCTCAACTTTCCGTAAATAAAAAGACCGCCTCAATTGGCAGTCCAATTACATCTATATAAATATTAGGGGGTGACTATATACTTATTAGATAATCCTTCAAATTCTGCAGTTCTAAAGGTTTACTGAAGTAAAATCCTTGATATACTTCACAGCCAAAGTCACGGATAATCGATAAATGCTTTTCATACTCGACACCTTCAGCAATTACATCTAACTCCAAATCCATTCCTAGCTGAATAATCGTTTTACAAATTCGACGATCAACTGGACTCTTATCAACATCATCAATAAATGTTTTATCTAACTTAATCGTATCAACCGGTAAATATTTTAAATAGTTTAATGATGAGTAGGTTGTACCAAAATCATCAATCGAGACCTTAACGCCTAACTTTTTTAACTGTTGAAACGTTACAGCTGCATCTTTCAAGTTTTCCATTAATGATGTTTCCGTTATTTCTATAGATAATAACTTCGCCGGAAATTGTGTGTCGTTTAAAATGCGTTCTATGCGTTTAGCAAAACCCTCTTGCTTAATATGAATCGCTGACGCATTAACAGATAAGATAAACTCTTTCCCAGACTCATCCATCAACTGCTTCATATCACTACAAGCTCTATGACATATCACTTCATCGAGCCAGTCAATAAATTGATAAGTTTCTGCGTGTTCAATGAAATCTATAGGCGATATGACGCCAAACTCAGGGTGATCCCATCTTGCTAATGCCTCAACCCCATAAAGTTCATGATGTTCACCTTTAAAAATAGGTTGATAATAAGGGAATATCTCACCTTGTTTTAATGATTCTTTAATCAAGTTAGCGTATTCCTCAGGCGAGTCTGCCATCTTATTAAAAGGTTGATCTGTAGTCACTGATGACTCCAAGACTGCGTTATTATCATTCATATAATTAGAAATAATAAGTGCAATTAACTCTTTATAAGCATTCAAAGTATCAATCTCACCTTGACTTGGAGATTGCTTAAAATTTTTCGAATAAGTGGCAAAGGCTGCAATAACTTCTTGTGATCCTGGTTTAAAGACAGGTACAGACCAACAAGACTTCAATTGATATGGTTGAACAATATAAAGATAGTTCTTCCATTTCGGGTCATTATTCATATCAGGAGTAAAAACAAATTCTCCACGCACCACTGCTGTACCGCAAGTACCTAAGCCATCATACAAGCGAATATTTGTAAACTCTTCAACCATTTTATCTGGAAGTGTGTACCCTACACCTCCAATAAACTCGGTACTATCTTCGTCCATTAACATGATTGTACAATACGAATCTTCCAGTCGATCTTCGAAATATTTCAATGCACGCTTCAAAACATCCCGGAGTGGTATACCCTCATTCAAATATTCCGTAATATATTGATAACCTTCGACAAAATCCTCCGGGCTTAACACTCTGTGTTCATTAGCTAGACGCTTCTCCCCCATACAACAAGAGCCTCCCGATTAATATGACTTTTAAACTACAAAATTCGACATTTATAGTAAAAAAAATTATGTAAATACATTATAATATACCTAAGTCTATGAAAATGTTGGTAATAATAACCTTTATATTTTTATAGTTTTAAGATATTATGTAAAAAAAGTGCTACCAAAAATCTATTATAATTTCTGGTAGCATATAAAATTATGGACGAATAAAAAATATGGACGACTTATAAGGAAATGCTTTGAGTTAAGTAAGTTGGTATTAGTCTAGAGAACCTAAATCATTGTCCCCTTGGCTTTTACCAAACATTTCAGCTTGCATAACTGAATCGTTTAGATCACCAGCACTTACGTTTACAGAGAAACCAACAATCAGTGCAGTGATGACTGCGATACCTAGTAACTTTCTCATTCTTTTCACCTCCTATTTATCTGTTTCAACTTTCTAATTAGATAGTATCAGAATTTTAAAATGCTCGTATTAGCGATTACAGCTGATTTCGAACATCTCAGAAGGAATTATCTTTGTTTTCCTTTGATTTTCTCAAAAAATATAAACATTGGAATATTTCATACTTTTGGAGGGAATTTTTTTGGATACTCGTGAGGAAATAGGTAAAAGAATTTATGAATTAAGAAGATATTTCAAGATTACCCAGAAAGAACTATGTGAGGGAATATGTACGCAAGCTTATATTAGCAAAATTGAAAATGGTTCGCTAGCTATTGCTGCAGATATTTTATTTCAAATTGCAGAAAGACTAGGTGTAGATATTAACTATTTCTATGATTCAACATATAATTCAAGAGTTGATTATGCATTAGAAGTTGAGTTAGAGGCAAGAGAACTTGTAAAAAATGACGATTATGAAATGTTAAGAGAATTAATAAAACGAGAAGAAAGAACCCCTTTGATGAACAACAATAAATTTAAGCAATTTATTCTATGGCATAAATCCCTTTGTAAGCGTTTTTTAGATGAAAATCACTACGAAGCTTTAGAACTATTGGAAGAAGCTTTAAAACTTTGTAATACGAGTACTAAGTCTTATTCTGAGCGCGAAATTCAAATACTAATTAATAAAGCAAATTTGTTTATTGATATCAGTGAAATCAGAAGTTTCGAAAAAGCTATTGTAATCTATAAAGATGCTAAAGTAGCAATAGAAAGTCTTCCTTATATACATGATAATGACCTGTTGACATTAATTTTATATAATTTAGCTAGAGCTTACACACTTGAGCATAAACCTGAGGAAGCAATAAAATATGCAGAAGAAGGGATTATTAATTGTCAAAAAACAAATTCTCTATTCGGTTTTGGACAATTACACTTTATTTTAGGCGTAAATCATAAAGAATTAAAAAAATACTCAATAGCATTAGAGCATTTAGAAAAAGCTAAAGTCATAAGTAACTTGAGTAATAACTTCGGATCCATGCCAATAATAGAAAAGAATATCAAAAAAATTAGAGACTTATTTAATTATGAAAAAGTATAATCATAAGGAGACCCTCGTCTCCTTTTTTTACTTTCCCCTATTCACTTTGCACTCCAGCCCGTTTCCTTACTTTTAAAATAAACCTCGTAAACCAATAAGCAATATAAGCAATTCCAACATCAATTAAGAAAATATAAAATTTATTAAATCCATTTTTAATATCAACCATACCTATCATCTCTTCCAAACTCGCTGCTCCAAATGCAAAGATTCCGCTAAGAACCAATGTCAACAAATAAAAGTTCTTATTATGATTTGTACAGTATTGATAAAGCAAAAGGAAAGCCACAGGGAGTACGGAAGCAGTCATATTAAACGCAGACGGAAGCATTGTTGTTAAGAAGTAATTATGAACAAAAAATAAGTGAATCTCTAAAAAATCATTAATATAATCCCATAAAATGTGCACGGTATAACCAAAGAAAAGAACTTCAAAGATTCTTCTTCGATCCACGGCGAATATTAGAACAATTAAAGGAATAACTACCATTGCCAGGATAACCCAAAATTGCCACGATGAAAACCCGGAATAATCTCGCCAGTAGCTCTCTGAGAGTTTATTCCACTCTTCCATGACACGATATATTTTTTGCCAATACTCATTATAACTCATTTAAAGTCCCCCCAATGACTGAATCAACTATCTGACCCTTTTTAATTTTTACGAATTTGGAAAAAATATACTCGCTATTCAACATGATTTGACATTTAATTCATTTTGTATAAAATATATAATATAAATTAAACAAATTAATTAACTACTTTTCTATTTTTATAAAGGAGGATAATATATTGAGCCAACATACTGAAAAACTTCAAGAATCACAGGACGTCATCGTGAGCGCGATTGCACAATCCATGGTTATATACGGGGTTACTCCGTCAGTTGGAAGAATATACGGTGTTTTATATTTCTCAGAAGAACCCATGACATTAGATGAAATCAAAGATCAAGTTGCCATGAGTAAAGCAAGTGTCAGTAATGGGATTCGTGAACTTATGGAAACTGAAATGGTAACCAAGGTTTGGAAAAAGGGCGAAAGAAAAGATCATTTTATTGCCGAAAAAGACTTTCTTAAGAACTTTTTAAACTTTTTCGTTAAAATGATTCGACTTGAACGAAGCCTTATTTCAAAAGCGATCGACCAAACTGAACCAACCATCGAAGAAATTTCAAAGAATCCTGATAGCGAAGATGCCAAACGAATCGCTAATCGTGACTTAGAATCAATTGGTGAGGCAAAGGAGTATTTGGATTGGATTATGCGCCTGGCTAACACCTTAGAGTCTAGAGAAATTTTTAATTGCGTCCCAAAAGAGAAATAAAGGAGTCATCTTATGAAGAACCAAACAGCACTAGTATTAATTGATTTACAAAAAGAGTCTCACTTTGGACTAGATAGCATGGAGAAAGTGGTTCAAAATGCTAAAGAACTGATTGAGGCTTGTAGAGCGTCTAATATACCCATTATATATACAAAACAAATTAACCGTACTGATCGTATTGGATTATCGGTCGGTGAACCGCTTAAGGACGATGGTACGCCTTACTATTACAATAACGGCACCGACCAAATTGAAATTTTGGATGAAATCAAACCTGAAACTGATGATGTTGTCATTGATAAATATCGTTGGAGCGCCTTCTACGAAACAAGCCTAGATCTCATGCTTAGAAACTTAGGGGTAAAAGACTTAATCATAGGTGGCGTTGTAACGGATGGCTGCCTCATGACATCTGTTTTTGATGCGTACTTCAGGGATTACAACATTCATCTCGTTCACGATATTTGTTCTGCATCGAATGAAGGTGCACACATGTCTGCGATGGCAACGATGGCGAATTGGGTTTATAACTTAAAAGTTTATAATACGCCTAATATAAAGAGAAAATTACAAGGCGAAGAGTATGATTGCTGGGGAGCTGAGGAAGCTGATTCCATGCAATTCACTCCAGAAAATTTAAGAGAGAAATATAAAAGCTTAACACTAGAAAGAAAGGGAGATTAATAGATATGAGAAAGATTTTAACAACTATGATGTTAACAACAGTATTGATTTTAGCTGCTTGTGGCGGTTCAGGTTCCGATTCTGAAGAAAATAGTGGTAGCGAAAGTAAAGGAGAAATTGTATTTGGCCAAACTTCGTGGACAAGTACAGAAGCACCTACTCAAATCGCTAAACAGATTCTAGAAGAAGTGGGTTATGAGGTTGAAATTAAACTATTGGATCAACCCGTCATCTGGGAAGGGATGAAAAACGAAGAAGTTGATTTCTTCATGGATGCATGGTTGCCATATACTGAAGAAAAATTATGGAATGAATACAAAGACGACCTACAAAAAGTCTCAACGAGTTATGAAGAAGTTCCTTTAGGATGGGTTGTACCAGAATATGTTGAAGAAGAGACAATCGAAGACTTAGAAGGTAAGGCAGAAAAGTTCGACGGTGAGATCGTGACGATCGGTGAAGGTGCTGGTATTGTTCAACTGTCTAATTCTGTGATGAATGATGAAGATTATAACTTAGAAGGTTTTGAATTATTACCATCTAGTGAAGCTGCTATGATGGGTGTCATTGAATCTAAATATGATAATAAAGAACCGTTTATCATTACAGGTTGGAGACCACACTCTATGTTCGCTAAGTATGATCTTAAATTTTTAGAAGATACTCAAGGACATTTAAAATATGACAATGTGTATGTACTTTCATATAAAGGTATCGAAGAGAAATACCCTGAAGCATATGAAATATTATCTCAGTGGAACATTGAAGTTTCTGAGCTTGAAGAAATGATGAGTGCTTATGAAGAAGAAGGTAAATCATTCGAAGATTCTGCTGCTGAGTGGATTGAAGAAAACCGTGATACCGTTGATAAATGGATTAGTGAATAATATTTAATGCCCCAGAGGTCATGAAATAATGACCTTCTGAGGCATTTTTATTAATTCATGAGATCCCGTAGGTGTATTGGTCTAGGACCTTCAAAAAATGCGATTAACGCAATGTTCAACACATGCTTCAATTTGGTGTGATGGAACAATAATTATTGACCTGCCACATCTCTCTTATTGAAGAAGACCCATGACAATACGATAAATACAACAAAATATATAATCAACATCGTAATCGAAAATCCTAATGTCATGCCATCGATCCACACGTTTCCTGTTTCATATTGTCTCAGGTTTGTATTTGCAAAAAGAATAAATTTAGCCCAGTCATACTCTGAGAAAATTTGAACAACCATATTTCCACCCATCATCAAAAATATCCCTAGCCCAATAGCAATTGAACTATTTCTAAAGATGGTAGAAATCATAAATGCAAAGGTCGTCATCATAACAAGGTTTACAAGGTTGTAACCATACTCTGTTAGCACTTCACCTACTAAAGGTACATACACGAGGCCTTCAGCTTTTTGCAGGACAATACTTGGATTAAATCCTTCGAAGCCGAAAACAATAGCTCCTGAAATGAATGATACAATCCATAAGAAAATTAACGTAAATAAAGCAAAAAGTAGTACAGCAACAAATTTTGATGCTAAGATCATGGTTCGTGAAACTGGTCGGATTAGAAGCAACTTAATCGTCCCCCACCTAAATTCACTCGACACGATTCCAGAACCAATAATGATTGTGAATAAGCTTATTAGTGATACTAATCCAGCATTATCTAATACATGCTGCCATGCCCCATAGTTAAGTGGTTTAATATCATTTTCTAAGTAGTAATTGTTTTTATTAATTTGTTCTTCGAAATAAGTAACCCCAAAATCTATACCACTCTCTTCACTACCTCGTTTCATTTCAGCGTTTTCTTCTGCCAAGTTCTCATTTTCCTGCTTTAATTCTTCACGCCAATTGTCCGAATACTCGGTTTCAATTTGGTCAGTAGTGATTGTTAGAATAATACCTGCAATGACAATTACGGTAAGAATACCATACATAACCCACGTGGTTTTTCTAACAAATATTTTCATCAATTCATTAAATAAAAGCTTGAAAAATCTACTCAATGACGTTCCCCCCTGTCAACTCTAGGAATTCATCTTCTAAAGTTACTTTAGTGGTTGCAACAGTATAAATTGCAATATCTTTATTCACAAGTTGCTTAACTATGCCAGGCACTTCTTGACGAGTTAATTCCACAAAAAGCTGGCCCCCTTCACGGTTTACAGGGATTTCAAGTTCTTTTAATATGCCCTCAGCATGGTCCACCTGTTCCACATCAAGTAACACTTTCTGTTTTGTTTCTTCTGACTTTGAATCATCCTGATCGTTAACTGATCGTTCAGAGATTAATTCACCATGCTTAATAATTCCAATTCGATCACAAATCAGCTCAATCTCTGATAGCAGGTGACTCGAAATAATAACTGCAACATTTTCTTTCACAGCTAAATCTTTGATATACTGACGAATTTCTCGAATACCAGCAGGATCTAAACCATTTGTTGGTTCATCTAAAATTAATACAGAAGGTTTATGTAATATAGCCTGGGCAATACCTAATCGCTGCCTCATTCCTAGCGAATATTTTTTTACTTTATCATTAATTACTTTCTCAAGGCCTACTAATTTAACCACTTCTCTAATGCGGTCTTTTGAAATGCCTTCATACATATTAGCGAAGTGGATTAGGTTTTTCCACCCGGACATAAATGGATAAAGTTCAGGGTTTTCAACAATTGCCCCAATATTTTTGGCAGCTTCACTATAATCTGATTGAATGCTTTTACCAAGCACTTTAATGTCGCCATCCGATAATTTCATTAACCCTACAATCATACGAATTGTCGTAGTTTTACCTGCCCCATTCGGCCCGATAAAACCGTAAACCTCTCCTTGTTTAACGTTAAAACTTAGCCCTTTAATAATCTCTTTTTTACTTATTGTCTTTTTAACATCCTTTAACTCTAATGCTATCTGACTCAATGAGTAACCTCCTTTATTTTTGATTCCAACATTACTACGGTTGACCTAGGTCTATGGTTTCAAAAGGGACATATTTTTTATAGAAGTGATGATTTTTCTTATAGAGAGTGAGATACTTCTCGTAGATTGAGCAATTTTTCTGATAGAACAAGCGAAACTTCTCATAGAATACAGTGTTTTTCTCGTAGGGCACTGAAATCTTCTTATAGAATTACTTCTCTTTTAGCAAAACTGAAAGTAGAGAATAAATAGAAAAAACTCCTCAAGCCAAGACTTAAGGAGTTTTACCAATATAAAAACACAGCCGCTATAGCGATGGATGACATGATTGTACTTGAGATGAATCCGATTGTGAGTATTTCACCTTTTGTAAATACGCCTTCCTGTCCGGCATAAAACGTCGATGGAGAGTGAATCGGAATCAATAATGTCCCACCAATCACCATCACCATTAACATCGATAGGGCCAATGGCGAAATGTGAACAATCTCAGCATACGAAATCATGATTGGGAAAATAACCGCGATTGCAGATGATGAGTTTGTAAATAATAGTCGGAGCAGCCATATAAAACAAACCACACTTAAAACGAGTAAAAATGTATTTGAATCCGTCGGCATGATTTTTGCTAGACTATTAGCCATCACCTGAGCTGTACCGTTATTTGATAATAGCAAACCTAAGGAGAAAGATGTCCCTAGCAACAAAAAACTCTCCCAGTCAAAGCTGCGAATCAATCGGTTATCAACTATTCCTATTTGAGGAAGGGCATAAAACACAACCAACAACATGGGAGGAATAATAATTGGAACAACATTCGGGTCGGTAAAAACCCACGTTAAAATCATCACAGCGAAAGCGATCACAACCGGCCAAAACTGATTATGTTTTTCTAAGACAGAATGTCCGACCTCTTCTTCAAATGGTGCATCCACCAGCTCGGACGATGCAGTTTTCCATTTTAAAAATAAGAAAATCACCAAAGCCGATAGTAGCATCGACATCCACAGCGGAATGAACATAAGTGTAAACCAATCTGTCCAACTTAAACGCCCAACGCCATACTCGACCATTAATTGATACGCAAACACAGAAAAGCCACCACCCGTGAAGATGATGAGTGTGGCATTCTGATTGAAAAAACTAATAATATATAAACCGAATTTTTTAAACAGACTACGTTGGTCGAAGCCATACAAACTATTTATTTTAGAAATTAAGGGGTAAAGAATTTTATACCTCGCCATCGCAGACGGTAAAAAAATCGGCAAAACAAGTAAAAGTAATGGTAAGCCAACCATAATCCGGCTAACCCGACCTTTACTTGCTTTTTGAAAAACTTCAGCTACCACTTGGTCGAAGCCAACTTTCACTAAGACCTGACTTATGAGTGATAGTAAAACAATAAAGTATAAAGCCGGCGATAAGAAGCCGCGAAAAGCAGATTCTTCTTGCTCGGCCACGCCTAATCCAATCATGAGAGCTAGCACTAGAATACTAGAGGGGCCTGCTGGAATTGGCGCAGCTGTCCACAAATATATGGCTATAGCTAGTATTAATAAGGTCAATTGTTGATTAGCTGTAAAAGAATCTAATAGGCCTGAATGTATAGCCAAATAAAAGAATCCAGCTAACACTATTAAAATCCCAAACTTTTTCATAAGCAACAACCTTCAGTTAAGCTTTTTTCTTTCCTCTCAAGTTTTTCACAATTGGGAAAGCAAATGAAAGCACTGATAATGCAATTAATGATAACGCAATATTGCTTTCAAAGAATATGGATAGCTGTCCATTTGAGATAGTCATTGATTGACGGAATGATTGCTCCATCATACCACCTAGAATAAACGCCAGGATAAACGGAGGTGCCGGGAAGGCAAACATCCGCATTAAGTAACCGAGCACACCAAATGCAACCAATAGATACAAGTCAAATACACTAAAGCTAATCGCATATACTCCGATTAAACTGAACATTAAAACCAATGAAATTAACATCGGACGTGGAATCGTTAAAATTCTTGCGATGTATGGGATTAACGGTAAGTTTAAAATTAATAAGAAAACATTACCGATATACATACTTGCGATAATACCCCAGAATACCTCTGGACGGTCACCCATTAACATTGGACCTGGCTGCAACCCAAGTACCAAGAATGCACCTAGCATTACAGCTGTTGTACCCGAACCTGGAATACCTAAACTTAATAGCGGCACAAACGCACCACTTGTTGCAGCGTTGTTCGATGTTTCAGGCGCAGCTAAACCTTTAATTGAACCTTTACCGAACTCTTCAGGATTCTTAGACATTCTTTTCTCTGTAATATAACTGATGAAAGATGCGATTGTCGCACCTGCACCTGGTAAGATACCAAGGATGAAACCTAGAATCGAGTGTCGACCGATTGGACCACTCATTTCCTTAGCATCATCTTTTGTAATTTTTAAGCTTCCAATATCTTTTCCTGAACCGCCCATAGATTTATGACGATTCATGACCAGATAGCAAACTTCCGCAATTGCGAATAAACCTAAGGCAATCACTAAGAAATCAATACCATCTAATAGATTGGCGCTGTCAAATGTAAATCTTGCTGTACCTGTCTGTGGGTCGATCCCGATTGTGGCAATCATAAAACCAACCACAGCAGAAATCAAGGCTTTAATCGTTGACCCTTCTGACAGACTTGAGATTGCGGTTAAACCAAGTAACATTAAAGCAAAATAAGCTGGCGGACCGAACGACACCGCTACACTAGCCAGCATTGGCGCGAAAATCATAAGTAGAATTACACTAATCGTACCTCCAGCGAATGAGGAGATCGCAGCAATCGCAAGTGCCTTACCTGCTTTTCCTTGCTGAGCCATCGGATATCCATCGAATGATGACGCCACCGTACCAGATATCCCCGGCGCATTTAATAGAATAGACGATGTGGAACCACCAAACACCGCACCATAATAAACACCAGCCATCATAACTAGTGCCAGTGACGGATCCATGCCGTACGTAATCGGGATCATAATTGCAATCGCACTAATAGGACCTAGTCCGGGTAGCATCCCGATAAATGTACCAACAAAAACACCTAATAAAACGAACATAATACCTTGCCAACTAAAGGCAACTTCAAAGCCTGTTAAAATTCCATCAATAGCTCCCATGCTTTCCCTCCTCTCTTAAATTGGTAGAATACCTTGTGGTAAATTGATTTGAAGTAAAAAGACGAAAATACTATATAAAAAGACAGGGAATACAATAGAAACAATCGCATTAACCCAATGTTTTTTATAGCCCAAAAACCACGAACAAAAGAACACAAATAGTGTCGTCATTAGGATAAAACCAACTATTTCAAATAAGAAGATATAGATTATTAGAAGTCCAAGTACACCTAGTAATGCCATGACATCTTTTTTAGGTATATGACGCTTGGCCTTTTGTTCTTCTGTGTCGTTGTCTTTTGTAAAAAATAAAGCTATTGATAAGACTAATAGAACCCAGCCTAAAGCCTTAGGAACAGCATCAGCATCCACTGGAATATATGGATAGGTTGGAAGCTGGAAACTCATATATAAATAACCAGCTGATAAAAGGAACAATATTAATCCAATTTTACGATTGACCCCTTTTAACATCAGGATACACTCCTTCCTATATGGAGAAAAATTTACCTTTTTTACATACAAAAATTATCAGAAGCCAACGGAGTGACCGTTGACTTCTTTTTGTTGAGAGAATTATTTAGTTAAGCCTAATTCATCAAGGATTTCTTTTAAGTTTTGTTTTTCTTTATCTAAGAATTCTTTGTATTCTTCACTTCCCATGTACATTTCGTTCCAACCGTAGTTTGCACGGATATCTGCGAATGCCTCAGAGTCGCTTAGTTCTTTGAATTTCTTTTCATAGAATTTAACAGCTGCCGGGTCCATGTCATTTGGACCGAAGAAACCTCTCCAGTTAACAAACGTTTCGTCGATTCCCTGCTCTTTAGCTGTTGGGAATGTTGATAGTACTTCACCATCTAAACGCTCTTCAGATGTTACAGCTAATACTCTTAGTTTGTCTGCGCGAACTTGCTCAGCAATTTCAGAAACACCAGTTGAATAAACATCTGCGCTACCGTTTAGTACTTGAGTAACACCACCAGCATCTGGAGCAGAAACGTATTTAATCTTCGTGATATCTACGCCTGCTGCTTTAGCAAAACGCACGAACTGAATGTGATCCATACTACCAGGAGAAGATGTACCAACTACTGTTACGCTTTGTGGATCTTCTTTCATATCTTCGAATAGTTCGTTTAAGTTATCCCATTTAGCATCTTTAGCTACTGCAAATGCACCATAACCAGCAATCACGTTAGCGATAGGTGTAAAGTCTTCGTGACCATACTCAGATTGACCATTTAAAGGTACTAATAAAATTGGAGAAGATGAAACGAATAGATTATGGTTGCTTCCTGCTTTTTCAGCCATGTAAGCCCAACCGATCGCACCACCGGCACCTTCTTTGTTTACAACACCCATGTCTTGCTCGATAATGCCTTCTTCAGTCATTGTTTGCGCCGCCATACGAGCCGTTGTATCCCAACCGCCACCAGCGCCTGCTGGAGCAACAATTTCGATCGATTCAGATGGTGTCCATGCACCATTGCTGTCTCCACTGTCACCTGAAGCCTCTTCAGAACCATTGCCTTCAGATTCACTGTCCGTGTTGCCTTCTTCTGATGAGTCGTCCCCACCACAAGCGGCTAAGAACAGTACTAACATAGCGAACATTGTTAACGCTAAAATTTTCTTCATAATAAAAAGCCCCCTAATTCAAATTGTTTTAATAAATTTGCAACAAAAATGTCACAAATGATTTTCTATTCACAATACTAAAATGAAAATTCAATCTTGTAACCGTTTTCAAAATAACCCGTAATAAAAATTTTAAATTAATTTTGTTCATTTTGTTCACGGTTAGAGGCTACCCGCCAGATAGACATCTCCATCCGCGAGTTTACGGTGTCTATCCGCGAGATTGGCACCTTTATCCGCTAAATTCACTTTCCTATCCGTTAAAGGGAGGGGTGTATCCGCTAGAGTTGGTTATCTATCCGCTAAATCGTGGAAGCTATCCGCCAGTCAAGAAGGGTATCGCCACTTTATAATCTTCCACTCGCCAGTATACTTATGATACAAACAAAAAAAGCTAGAACAGCTTCTAGCTGGTCTAGCTTTGGTAATACTTTCGTTCAGGGCGGCCGACAATTCCGTACTCAAGCTCGGCTTGACACTCGCCTTCCGAAATTAAATATTCTAAATAGCGTCGCGCTGTCGTTCGTGAAGCCCCCATATGTTGCCCCATCTCCTCAGCTGTAACACCATTTTCTTGCTTTAAAATACTTTTTACTTTTTTTAGTGTAAGAGGGTCAATTCCTTTAGGTGTGTTTGCTTGTTCTTCCTCTACTTTGGCACCGGTTCGACCAAAGTACTGATCTAGTAACTCTTGGTCAACCTCATCTTTACGACGAAGCTCTTCATAAAATTGCTTGAATTTCTCCACTGTTTCAACAAAACGATCCAAAGTAACAGGTTTGATAATATAATCGAACACGCCTTTTTGAAGAGCATCTTGTACAATTTCTTTATCCGTACCAGCACTAATCATAATAATGCCAATCTCAGGTTTTATCGATTTAATTTCTTCTATAATCTCCGTTCCTAAACGGTCAGGCATATAAATATCTAATAAAATTAGATCGATGTCATGTTCTTTCAACTTATTTATCGTATCTTCAGCAGTTAACGACTTAAAAACAACTTCGCAGCCCTCAATTTTATTCAAAAAACCTTCGTGGATGGAAGCCACACGATAATCATCTTCAGTAATCGCCACTTTTAACATTAGGTATTGTCACCCTCTTTCAATTGCTTAGGTAGATAAACGGTAAATACGGTTCCTCGACCTTTCTCGCTATTGACTTCAATCAGGCCTTGAAGCTCCTCTACAACTTCTTGAACAATGGATAAACCATAACCTCGATCATCCATCCCTTTTGTGGAAAAGCCTTTTTCAAAGATCTGACGTTGCGCTTCATCTGAAATGCCAACACCGTTATCATTTACTTCAAAAATAATATCATTTCCTAGGTCTGTCGCAAAGAATGTAATCTCTTTATTCTCTTGGTCACTTACTGCTTCAATCGCATTATCTAAAAGATTCCCCAGGATCGTGACCATTTTCGATGTATTAATGTGCGCAGGTAATGGACTCAACGAGCTGTTTTCATCAATCATTAGATTCACTTTTTTCTCAGATGCCTTACCGATTTTACCTAATAAAATAGCTTGTACCGTATGATCTTCTAGATGTTTAAACAATTTTTTCGTTTGGTGCTGATGTTGTTCATACTCTTCCTGTATCAGGTCGATTGCTTCCTGATAGTTTCCAAGTTGCAGCAAGCCAGAAATGACATATAACTTGTTCGTATACTCATGGGTCTGAGCCCTCAAATCTTCTGAATAACTTTTCACTTCTGATAAAGCATTAAGCATTTCTTGAATCTCCGTCTTATCACGAAAACTGGCAACCACACCAACTACTTCTCCGTCTTCATATATCGGAGTTCGATTCACGATAACCACTCGATTCCTAAGAATCATCTCATCATCCATGTCGGACTCACCATTTTCAAGCACGTCGTACATTTTGGTGTTTGGTAACACTTCATTGATATGCTTATACTTCATATCTTCAGTTAGTCCTAGTAGTTTTCGTGCCGAGTAGTTTAAAATCGTAATCATTCCATCACGATCAATCGCAATAATCCCTTCACGTATAGATCGAAGGACGGCTTTACGTTCTCGATATAGCGAGACGATCTGGTGGGGTTCCAGACCTAAAATGTCCTGACGAATGCTACGCGTTAGGAAAACCCCACCAACTGCACCTAGGCCAAGTACCGCAAAGGCTGAAACGAAGAGCACTTCCAATCGGTCATAAATCGCCCCACGAATGTCTTCAAGCATGAAACCAACCGAAACAAGTCCAATGATTTCACCTTGTTCATTAAAAATAGGCGCTTTACCACGAAGCGAAGGTCCTAGTGACCCAATCGCTTCAGATTTATAATAATTACCATGGATTAACGCCTGGTCATTATCACCACCGACCATCCTTCGTCCAATTTTAAATTCTTGTGGATGCGAATAACGAATACTGTTCTTATTACCTACTACGATGAATTCCGCTCCGACTTTCTCACGAATATTTTCAGCAATTGGCTGAATTACTTCAGATGGTTCCTCTAACTCGAATGCATCAATCACCTCGGGCATCAATGAGATTGAAGTGGCCACATCCAGTGCGCGTTGTCCCATCGATTCCTTTGTTTGATTCCACTCTATGTAGCTATAAATCCCCGTTATAAGTACTGTCACAAACAGTAACAACGAGATAATTAATGTTAAAATTTTTGTTTTCAAAGAAAATTTCTTTCGCATTAAGTCCTGCTCCTTCAAGGTGCTCTAGCTAATTCATATAAAGAATAACATGATTTTTAGATGATGGGTAATGGTTAGAAAACTTGACCGCCGTCAAGTTTTTAACCAATTAATGCACTTAAGAGGGCTTATCCGCCAGTTTGGGGTGTCTATCCGCGAGATTAACATCTCTATCCGCGAAATCGGAATGTCTATCCGCTAGTGTAACCCTCTTATCCGCGAGGTCCACACCTCTATCCGCCAGATGAGGGGGGGTATCCGCGAGATTGATAACTCTATCCGCCACTACAATTCAAAAATTAATTCAACAACTTCCTCTTAATCAAATTCTTGTTATAATACGTATAATTCATAGATTAGGAGAGATCGTATGATCAAAATAATCAAAAATGCGAACGTATATGCACCGCACCCTTTAGGCATGAAGGATGTTTTAATCGCAAATGATAAAATTGCAAAAATCGATGATGTGATTGAAGTACCTAATTGGGCCGAGGCAATTGATGCTTCAGGAAAAATTATGACACCAGGATTTATTGATGGCCACGTTCATATTACTGGCGGTGGTGGGGAAGGAAGCTTCCACACTCGAACACCAGAGCTTAACCTAACAGATGCCACCATGAGTGGGGTGACAACTGTAGTTGGTGTCATCGGCACGGATGGGACCACACGTACGATGACTAACCTTGTTGCGAAAGCGAAGGCACTTTGCGAAGAAGGAATTACGTGTTACGCACTCACCGGCAACTACCATGTCCCCGTGCGCACGCTGACTGGTAAGGTTGAGGATGACATCATGCTAATCGATGTCATTATAGGGGCAGGCGAAATTGCCATAGCCGACCATCGCTCATCGCAGCCTACAGTTGATGAACTAGCCAAAATCGGTTCTCAAGCACGGATTGGTGGAATGCTGTCTGGCAAAAAAGGAATCGTGAATGTTCATGTGGGTGGCGGTCACGATCGCCTGCAATTATTGGAAAGTGTGGTTGAACAAACGAACCTGCCGATTGAGCAATTTCAACCAACACACATCAACAGAAATGAAGCATTGTTTAATCACGGGGTGAGTTACGCTAAAAAAGGTGGTCTGGTGGACTTTACTACAAGCACTATTCCCAACACACCAAACGACCCTACCATCCCAAGCAGTCGAGCCCTTAAGCGTATGATGAATGAAGGCGTCCCGGTGGAAAACATGACTTTCACGTCAGACGCTCAAGGTAGTTTGCCAGAGTTCAATGAAAAAGGTGAACTCGTTGGCCTTCAAGTAGGTAAAATCCGTTCGTTATATGAAGCATTTGTAGAATCGGTAAAGGGTGAAGGAATTGATTTGGAACAAGCTTTACAAGTGGTCACTAAAAATCCCGCTTCCATTCTAGGGTTAAAACAAAAAGGGCAAATCCAAGAAGGACTTGATGCTGATTTAGTGTTGCTAGATCAAGAGACATTGGATATTGATACAGTTATGGCACGCGGTCAAGTAATGGTTCAACACAATGTGGCTGTCGTCAAAGGAACTTTTGAGGAATAAGAGGTGCGACCTTGCCTTAAGCAAGGTCGTTTTTATTTTATCGGACACTAACTTTATAGTATTGGACACTAATTCAGATTTGCAGCCACTAACCAAAAGTATTGGACACTAAAAATTTAGTATCGGCCACTAATTACCACGGAACCTTTTCTCACCCTGTTTCGTCTAATAACTAAAAGGTCCAGGAGGTCAATATCGTGAAAAATATCATAATAATCGTCGTTCTATTACTGATCACAACTGCATGTAGCACAAACCACAAAAATCTCGAAGACTTAAATCGAGTAGATGTGCACCAGAATGGAGAAGATTGGATGGTGACTGACCAAGACGAAATAGACCAACTGAGAGAAATATTTAAATCTATTGAATGGAGAGAAGGCTCGCCTAGAAAAGAGCAAATACACAACTTAAAACTCGTGCTATTTTTCTTATATGACAAAAACATGCCTGAACGCTTGGTAGACTATTATATCTGGGCAGACCCCACTCAAATTTTACTTTGGGATAAAGAAGAAAATAGAATGGGAATGCTCAACCAATCCGCCTCTGAAAAACTTCTAAATATTATCCATAAAAAATAGAAGCGAGGTCACTAACTCGCTTCTATTTCCCTTTCGCATAATAATTAAACACAAATTGCTGACTCCGATTGCAGTTCGTGCAGTTAATTGGGTAGCCTGTTTTATCGTTTTTCACACCACAAACACAAACCCATTCATCTCCTAAGTCCTTTGCTAAACATACAATGTCTTCATTACCAGTTTCCTGCCTCAACTTAACCACATCTTCATGGTCGTCATGTATTCTATGTAACTGTTCCAACTTTTCATCTAATTCGTCATCGGTTAGTAGACCTTGTCCATGTAATTTATGTAGATGCTCACTCAATTGATCTAAATATATTTTACGCTTGTGTTCTGTCTTTTTAACCTTTAACTCGGATTTCTTCAGTAGGCCACTTTTATATAAATCATTGAGTTTTCGAATCGTTTCGTCCCTATTTTCATCAACTTCCTCTAAATGTTTCTGAATATCATTCACCTTAGCCACCGCACCAATTGACAGCATTAATATAGCTATAATAATAATCCAGAAAAACATACCATAAACCCCTCCTTACTTCACTTTCAAACCGCCGATCACCTTTGTTAACTCTGATAAATCATCAACCACATAATCTGCCTGAGCCAACTCTTCTTCTCTAGCAAAATCAAAGCGACAACCAATGGCTATTAATCCATTTTTCTTCGCTGCATGAATGTCCGACAAGCGATCACCCACCACTGCTGCTTCACTCACCTGATACTTATCCAGTATAGCTCCTACCAAATCCGCCTTATCCAACGAATCAATCTGTTCAATACTAAACGTCTCGGTCACAAAATCATCTAAACCATAATACTCAACAATCGCTTTTAGGTAATCAACTAATCCATTACTTGCTATATAAATTGAATAACCACGCTCAACCAACCCTTCCATAGTTAATTTAACATTCGGATATAAAGCGCCATTACCAGCCTTTATGTTCCCAATTAAACATTCCAAAAAATATTGATCCACTTGTTCACGCACTTCACGAGAATGATTTGGCAATAAGGCCTTCCACACGTTAGGCAAAGGCACACCCATAATCTCACGGTATTTATCTAACGGGGCAAGTCCTTCCCATAAATCCATTCCTCTTAAGTGGTTAAACGTATCTTCAAGTGATAATTCAAGGATTTGGTCGGTTTGAAATAGCGTTCCATCCATATCAAAAATTACTGACTGTGTCATATGTAAGTCTCCCCTTGTTGTCTATATTACTTCTTCTCCATAATCTCCTTCACTTTTTCTAAATCCTTCTTGTTCGCCCGCTTCATCATCATAGCCATAAACGGCGTAATCACCTTTGAAAAACCACTGGGAACCCCTCGATTTCTCAATGTCATACGCGTCAAACCAGGCCCATCTTCCTCCCACGTATATGTTGTTTCCATAGGAAAAGGACCATCAGCTGTCTTCATCACCATTTTTTTGCCCGGGTCATACTCAACTATTTCATAAATATAAGCAAGCTTTCTACCTAAGAAATGTGCTTTAAAAGCAACTTTTGAACCAACCTTAACAGCCCTGTCTGTTTTCCACTCGACTTCTTTAATATTGACATACCATTCCGTTGCATTATCTGGGTTTCCAGCGTAAGCAGCTACATCGTCACGCGGCGCACCAATTTTTAAATCTGTTAAAACATCTACCATCTCTTTTCCCCTATCCTATATTTAATTTTTACTGATACATAAATACAACCGTCGATTCTAAAATCCTCTCATACTGTTTGCGCTTCCGTCTTAAATCACTACTGTTGATAAACAGCATGGAGAAAGCTTCCCACATAAACACCCAGCCCCCAACTGTTAGGCTGAGGGACACAAATTTATAAGCAAACATATCGTTGTCTACATACTGCACAAAGAATGATACCAGGGTAAATAAAAAGGAAAACACAATATACAACAGCGCTCGTTTTCTTTTCTGGGTAAACTCTTTCCGTGTCAAAAACAGATTGTAATGAAAATAATTCCGAATCCCTTGTTCTATATTTTTCTCTCGCTTCTGGTCTTTCACTTCATCATTCATATTGAACCTTAGGGTCACACCATGTTCATTAGCAATATCATAAAAACAATCTTCAAGAAATGTCTTTAAACTCGAGTCCAGGTCACGAATATTATAAACGGCCGAATCCCAAGTATTAAAAATTTCATCATAGTCCTGTAAAGCAATCTCAATGATATAGTTCCTTGTCTTTTCATCAATCGTGTAAAACTGATCTAAGAAGTTTTTCATAAATAAAGTCCCTCGTTGTATTAATGCTCTGTGTTCATTTTGGTCTCAATGTCTTCAATCTTCTCTAAAATCTCACTCATATGTTTCGAACCGACATCATCTGTGATAATTTCTCTTCGAACAAGCTCTTTAACCGATTGATATTCAACATACAGTGCGTCACGTTTCGCACTTCTAATATGCTTGACTTTAATCTCTGGATACTGATCATATAAATCATCTAATTTGGCATAGTAGTCATCTAATTTGTCTTGATACTCTTTTTTCAATTCATCCAGTTCAGCACGCGTGATGAACGACTTATTCTGCATATCTTCCCAGTCTTGAATCGCTGTTTCGTAACGATAAATGGTAGTAACAACTTCTTCGTATTCTTTGACCCCTTCATCACCTTGAAGAATGCCTACTTTCTTAATTAAAGGCTTAATCGTCAAACCTTGAACAATTAACGAGAACAGGACAACACTTAATGTTAATACAAGAATATCTTCACGACCATCAAAGTCCGTTGGCAGACTTAAGGCTAATGCAATGGATAAACTCCCTTTAAGTCCACCCCAGTTCAAGGCGTGTCTGAATTTCATTGGAAAACCTTTTATAAGCGCTAGACTAGTGTAAGTCGCTATGGCTCTTGCGCCAATAACGATTAAAATTCCTAGTAGAACCATTCCCCATTTACCTGACAGATCAATTTGATTAATCTCAAGGCCCACCATCAAGAAAATGATTGAGTTCGCAATAAAAGCAACGACACTCCAAAATGTATGGATACTTAATTTGGTAACGGGACTCATTCCAATTTTTCCACCATAGTTACCAAAGACTAGACCAGAGATAACAACCGCAATCACACCACTAACATGAATCAGTTCCGCTGTAAAATAGCTCCCGAAAAACAGAAGCATCGAAAGCGTGATCTCCATTGGATAATTATCGATGACACTGACCGCCCGTGAAGCCAGAAGTCCAAATGCTGCACCAATTAACAATCCACCTATGGCGAATTTAACGAATAATAACACACCTTCGCCTAAACCAGCCCATCCCATATCGATATAATCTAAAAGATAAACTGAAGCAATCGTAAATAAAACCACGGCAATCCCATCGTTAAAGAGAGACTCCCCTTCAATAATCGTGGTCAGCTTTTTAGTCACTCCTAATGATTTAAAAATGGATAACACGCTAATGGGGTCTGTTGCACTCATTAACGCCCCAAATGTGAAGGCAACCACCAGTGGCAAATCTAATAAAAAGTAAATACCTGATCCGATGACTAAACTCGAGATAAATGTCCCCACAAATGCCAGTGCTAAAATTGGCTTTTTGTTCTCTTTTAAATCTGAAAACGGTAAATTTAACGTCGCTTCACCTAGCAATGTTGGTAGGAAAATTGAAATAATCACAACCTGAAAAACCGCTGATTGAGTGATAAACTTTTGCGCTTCTTCAATGCCTGGTAAATGCATTAATCCAATCACTAAACCAACAACTACAAGAGCAATGCTATAAGGCTGTTTAAATTTACTGGCTAAAATAGCAACCGCTACACTGATTGTCAGCAGAATCAATATTTGCATAAAAACATCATTAAATTCATGTACCATTACGAATCACCTTATTTTTTATTTCTTTTTAGTATGTGCATCTCTTCCGAATAACATTTAGTTCATTATTCAATACCAAAAGATTTTAGTTTTTTATAACGATTGACGGTTAAAATGCCTTGCCAGTACCTTCTTGAGATCGCGAATTCTTTAGGGTAGCTACCCCAATCCCACGACACATCCCAAGTCCCTTCATCAGTCATTTGATTGAAGAAAAATTCCAGGTTTCTCTCAATTAATGACGGCCCGAACCGTTCGTAGAGAACATCATCAGGACTGTTAACGAAGTCTAATGGCAAGGGTTTATAACCTGTCGCCCAATCTGAAGGATCTTTTTCAGCCGACTTTTCAGCCAGGTCGTTTATTTGTTTGGTTACTGCGTCATAAGAAAACGACACCCTCTCATTAAAAGTCTCTTGCCTAACTTCTAACATTCTAATCATTTCTTGAAAATTATTAACCTCATGAAAATCCATCTTATTTGAATTCATCAAATGGTCTACCGCTTTTTCAACCGAAGCCCACCCAATGCTTGCAGCTTCACTGTTTTCTTCAGACCAATGAATTAAAAATGCCGCTAACTCCACACCCGGGTTAAACATCCAGTTTTCCTGAACACCCTCATGCCATCCCCACCATGGTGCGTGTGGGTAGTTATTATTTTCTGGTAAAACCGAAGGCCACATACCCGTCTCATGGTCATATGTTCGAACTAAATACGAAATCATCCCTTGTACCATCTCATCACTAGCATCGGCTTTTACTTCAATTAATATTTGCCCAGCCGCCCATGTAGACATCGATGATGATTGTGGTAACCAAAAATCAGGTTCAATCCCATGACCAAAGCCGCCATCATCGTTTTGAAAAGCCTTCAAGCATTTCAAAACTTGTTCTTTTGTTCCATCTTCAAAATTATACTCCCACCTTGCCGCTTCTAACGGTCGCGCATGACGTTTCATCCAATCACTTGATTTTTTAAAAGCTGTAACTTTTAGATCTTCCACATATAAAACTCCAATCTATTAAGGTAAATATCTTTCCTGTACAAATACAATTTCCCCGTCCTTCTTGAAAAACTCCAAAAATGCGCCTTTTTTACTTTTGAACCCTTGAATATCTAGCATTCGATGAGGATCGATGCTGCCTAAATATACGGGTGTGCTAACATCAACAAGTACCGTCTCTTCGTTTTTCTCTTCTAATCGGAATCCATTAGGAGCATTTTCATCTTCAACCATGTCTGCATAAGTTACTACTAGCTCAATATAACCGTCTTTAACTTCAGAACTGTTTAAAATAGCCGTTTCTGAAGCAGTGGTTTGACTCACTAAATCATAAACTCGATGAATTTTCTCATCTAAACGTCTATGATCATTCTTTTTAATATCCTCTTCTTGTTTTAATCTTTGTTCTTGCTTCTCAATTAACTCAGCCTGTTCATCAATCGTTTCCTTCTGATCATCAATCTTCACTTGCTGATCGGTCAGCTTTTGTTCTAATGCCGACACCTTTCTTTCTAAATCATTTAAAGCATCTGCCATCTCACCATTAACTTCTTCTTTGTCAGAACATCCATTCATGATAAATAACACAATTAAAACAAACCAAAATCTCTTCATCATTCTTCCCCCATAAATCCTTTTCCTCTAAATTAATTAATTCAACACCAAACATCTCATTCCCTTGTTTTGGTAATTAATTTCCGGAGGATTTTCTTGGCTTTCCGGAGCTTTTCAGTTGAATTAACGGGCCGAATTCTGTCGAATCAACTCAAAAACATCACTTTTCTGGAGCTTTAATTGAGTTTTCCGTGCATTTCATATGAATAACAGTGTATAAAACAAAATCTTGTCTTGCCATTTATCTCCATATATACTTACCCTAACAAGTACTTCCTAGATCGGAGGGTTAGCCATGTTCAAACTATTAGTCATCGAAGACGATGAGTCACTTTTTCATGAAATTAAAGAACGATTAACTCAATGGTCGTATGAGGTGTATGGCATTCAGGACTTCGAAAAAGTCATCGAAGAATTCAGTGAGGTTAAACCAGACCTAGTTATCATCGACATTCAGTTACCTAAATATGATGGTTTCCATTGGTGTCGCATGATTCGTGCGCATTCCAACGTGCCAATCATTTTCCTGTCATCACGAGACCACCCGACAGACATGGTCATGTCCATGCAGCTTGGTGCGGATGATTACATACAAAAACCATTTAATTTCGATGTTTTAATCGCAAAAGTTCAAGCGACATTACGTCGTGTGTATAACTACAACAATGACCAAATCCACCTTAAAACGTGGGCTGGAGCGACGGTTGATTATGAAAAGAATACCATATCAAACGATGCCGGCACGATCGAACTGACGAAAAATGAAACATATATCTTAAAAGCTTTAATTGAACATAAAAATAAAATCGTGAGCCGCGAAGAGTTGATTCATCAATTGTGGGAAGATGAGCGGTTTATTAGCGATAATACATTAACGGTTAACGTCAACCGCCTAAGAAAACGACTAGTTGAAATTGGGTTAGGACAAAACATCGAAACAAAAGTTGGACAAGGTTATATAGCAAAAGAAGGGGCATCAACATGATCAGAAAGTTTTTAACAGAACGTCGCAGTTGGATTACTTTGATCATTTTCTTTCAGCTTCTAATCTTATTTATGTCTTACATCGATCCCTATATCAAACTGGGGTCCATCATCTATTATCTGTTTCTATCGAATACGATCTTTATCATTTTTTTAATCGTTCGGTATCAAAAGGAATCCAAGTTTTATCAATCATTAAAGGATCGCGAGACTGACTTAGATGAGTCAGAAATTCCTGTACCAGCCACACCTTTTGAAAAAATTGTTTATAAAAATATTACGGAGCAAGCTGAACACCTTAAACAAATTGAATCAGATAATCGCACCTCATTAGAACAAGAAAAAGATGAATTACTATCATGGATTCACGAAGTCAAAACCCCATTAACAGCCATGCAGCTGATCATTGACCGAATAGAAGATCAAGCATTAAAAGCTGACCTCAACTATGAATGGCTACGTGTCCACCTGCTACTCGACCAGCAATTACATAAAAAGCGCATGGCGATTATAGAAAACGATTTATACATTGAACAAACAGAGCTTGAACCGATTATCTATCAGGAAATTCGAACACTAAAATCGTGGTGCATTCATAAAGGAATTGGGTTCGATATAGATTTAGCGGTGGAGAAGGTTTTAACGGATGGAAAATGGCTCGCATTTATCATTAGGCAAATATTATCTAATGCTGTGAAATACAGTGAGGACTCAGATATTTTGATTACAAGTGACGATGAAAATGACCAAACAACGTTGACGCTTCAAGACTTCGGCCGCGGAATAGACGCCAAAGATATGCCTCGTATTTTTGAAAAAGGTTTCACTTCAACCGCCAAACACCAGGATAACTCAGCCACTGGGATGGGACTTTATCTGACGAAGCAAGTTGCGGACTCATTACAAATTAACATTTATGTCTACTCAGAACTTGAACAAGGCACAACCTTCAAGCTCGTTTTCCCTAAGAAAAATGAGTTTGTCTACCTTAATGAAACTAACTGGATGGTCAATTCTGGGGATATCGATGATTGAATTGACTCAATATCTAACGGCAAGGGAAGCGCTAGATATCGATGATCTAATCATTAACCTAACAGGCGTAATCATAGGGTTTTTGATTTTCCCATACGTTTTTAAAAAAACGGTCGTCATGACTGGAGGTGAACGAAATGACCTCAAACGTTAATCATGAACTTAAGTTTTTCATCATATTTATTCCTGCTTTAATTGTCCTTACGATATTGTTATGGATCATCGTTCCGCTGTTGCCTATCAATGAAACAGAATACAACGTCGATGAACCAACCATTGAAATGGTCGATGCTGAACAAGAGTTTACAGGCGAGCCCGACTTGACGGGGTATGTGGTGGGTAAAGATAAAGAAAAGGGCAGGATATTAGTAGTAGATCCAGTACCTGTTGAAGGAGATTTTCATCATGCAACTTGGGGAACCTTTCCCCCTGAACATGTCAACATCGGTGATGAGGTTCATGTTTGGTATTATGGGATGATATTAGAATCCTATCCTGGCCAAGTCACATTTGGAAAACTTGAAATTCTACCAAGCCCAAAACCTGAAAGTGCGGATTTGACCCAGTCAGAAGCACTTAACAAAGCATTAACCTCTAACACATTTGACCGAGAAACATTAATCATAGAAAAAATTCAATACGATTCTAAAGATGATTTATGGAATATTGAAATTAAAGATGTAACTAAAACCATCCAAATCAAAGACTCATAGCTCAATTCCAAAAGGAGTTGAGCTATTTTTATTAATGTGTTTCACAACAAAGTGACAAAAATGTCACACGCTGACCTCAATTGTTAGGTAAAATGAAGGATAACGAACCGCTACCCCATATACAATTAATTCAGATTCATTGAAAGGAGCACTAATCATGCACATTTTACAGGCTCAAAAAATTCATAAGAGCTACGGAAACAAATTTAATAAACAAGAAGTGTTACAAGGCATTGACCTAAACATTGAACAAGGTGAATTTGTGAGTATTATGGGGGCTTCGGGCTCAGGGAAAACAACTTTACTGAACGTTTTATCATCGATCGATCAAGTCAGCCAAGGGACAATCAAAATTGACGGCAGCTTAATTACTAACATGAAATCTAAAAAGCTGGCAGAGTTCCGCAAAAATAACCTGGGCTTTATCTTCCAAGAATATAACTTACTAGATACACTTACGGTTAAAGAGAACATCCTTTTACCACTTTCTATTCAAAATGTATCGAAAAAAGAGGCGAATCAAAAATTCGAAACAGTTGCCAATGAACTCGGGATCTATGATGCTCGCGATAAATATCCAAATGAAATCTCAGGCGGGCAAAAACAACGAACGTCTGCGGCACGCGCATTCATCCATAAACCAAGCATTATTTTCGCTGATGAACCGACGGGGGCACTGGATTCTAAATCCGCATCGAATCTCTTAGATAAATTAAGCGAACTCAACAAAAAACGTAATTCAACCATCATGATGGTGACACACGACCCAGTTGCAGCAAGCTACAGTAGTCGCGTCATTTTTATCAAAGATGGACAAATCTATTCACAACTGAATAAAGGGCACGAAGACAGACAGAGCTTTTTCAAAGATATCATGAAAACTCAAGGTGTGTTAGGCGGGGTTCAATATGAGCATTAATCAACTCATTTTCCGTAACCTTAAGAAAAATTTAAGCAATTATTATTTATATGTCTTCGCCTTAATTTTCAGTGTTGCGATTTATTTTGCGTTTGTCACCTTACAATACGATCCGTCCATGGATGCTAGAAAGGGGACTGTTCGTGGAGAAGCCGTTGTAAAAGTCGGTTCAATCTTATTAGTCGCTATCGTGGGAATCTTCCTCATCTATGCGAACAACATATTTATCAAACGTCGCAGCAGTGAGATTGGTCTATTCCAACTCATTGGCATGACAAAAGGTCGAATCATTAAAATTCTAGGTATCGAAAACTTTATCATTTACTTCACATCACTAGCACTGGGAATTTTAGTTGGCTTTTCGATTTCAAAACTCATTGTCATGATCGTATTTAAAATTACAGGAGTAGAGGCTGTCGCAAACTTAAGATTCTCACCAGAAGCACTCATTCAGACTTTACTTGTCTTCATTGGAATCTACTTATTCATTATGTTGACGAACTATGTGTTTATTAAAAAACAAAGCATTTTGGCGTTATTCAATGTTCGATCGTCTACAGAAACAAAAGTTAAGAAACTATCGTTTTGGCAAGTTCTAATGGGCATCTTAGGGATTGCCTTGATTGCATCTGGTTACTATGTCTCACAGATGCTGTTTGATGGTGATTTCACGACATTAAAAGAACTACTATTTGCCATGGGCTTTATCTTAGCAGCTGTCATCATTGGGACCTATCTTTTTTATAAAGGATCGGTAGCGTTTATTTTCCAGCTGATTCGCAAACAAAACAATGGCTACTTAAGTATCAATAAAGTATTATCGCTATCGTCGATTATGTTCCGAATGAAATCAAACGCACTGTTACTAACCATCATTACAACGGTCTCAGCACTTGCCATTGGTCTGTTGAGCTTAAGTTATATCGCTTACTATTCAGCAGAAAAAACAGCGGAAGACTTCGTTGTGGCAGACTTCTCGTTAGTAAATGAAGAAAGTGTAAAAGAATTTACTCAGGCGTTGAATGAGGAGGACATTGCTTACGACAAGACTCAAATTGAAGTCTTTCAAGTCATGGCAGATGTGGAAGATATACTGGATATCAACATAGATGGCCCGGAAATGGATTTGTCAGCCATGCCACTCCCTGTTGTAAGTGATGAAAACTTCGACCATATTGATCTTTCAGAAAACGAGACCTTATTAACGGGATATTCGGATTTAATGCAGTCATTTATGACAATTGAAGACTCCGGAAAAATTGAGTTGAAGGCTCAAAACACAGTGATTGAACAAGATTTCACAGGGTTAAACCGTGAGTATCTGGTTTCATCTTACTATACAAATGGTGGTGGAATGCCACTTTGCGTCGTTGATCAATCGATTTTTGAAAAACTTAAGAAGCATATGAATCCAGACATTCAAAAAGGATCGCTTGTCTATACTGGTTTTGATATCAAGGACTCAGGGGATTTAGAACGGGCTAATACGCTTTTCCAATCAACAGATGTCGATCGTTGGGCCGGAAACGACTCTCAGCTCCAAACCAGTCGTAATCAGAAAATGAACATGGGTTTAATGATGTTTATCGTTGGGTTCTTAGGACTAACGTTCTTAGTCACTTCAGGCTGTGTGCTTTACTTTAAACAAATGGATGAAGGTGAAGGTGAAAAACCAAGCTACACCATTTTAAGAAAACTAGGATTCACACAAGGAGACTTACTAAAAGGGATTCAACTCAAACAACTATTCAACTTCGGAATTCCTTTGGCAGTCGGCTTACTGCATAGTTACTTCGCCGTGCAATCCGGCTGGTTCTTCTTCGGTTCAGAAGTTTGGACTCCAATGCTGATTGTGATGGGACTTTACACAGCACTCTATTCTATTTTTGGAATACTATCTGTGCTATATTATAAGAAAGTTATTCGAGAAGCGCTTTAATCAAGCGCTTCTTCTTTTTATACAACCAATACTCACACAAAACGACAACCAACACTGGTGCTATTACAGAACTACATATATAATGAAAGACGTACAATTTAAAGAAAGGTCGATATGAATGTTTAAAATATTAGAAGTTGCGATTGGCGCGATTGCTTTAATCCTATTTGGTCTTCACTACCTCAGCGATGCCTTTTACTTACCGAATACATACATATTTTTAATTATTGCAGCTTTAATGATAGCTTCTGGCCTGGCAGCAAGACAAGAAGGTAAGAAAACTTACTCCAATATTTATCTCGTATTAGGTTCATTATCCTGTGTTATATTTATTTTTGAAATCATGGGCCTATAATATCACGGCCCTCCCCCAACCTATCCCTTCAATTTTTCATGCATATTTTTCTCCCCTCTAACAAAAAATGTAAATAATGATTGCATTTTTTCAGGAGGACATTATGGAAAACTCTCAAGATACACGCTTAACATCTGCAGAAATAGGTGGACTTTGGTCTTGTTATTTAAACAATACCATGTCGATTTGTACGTTAAAATACTTTAAGAATATCGTAGAAGATGAGCAGACAAAATCGATTATTGAGTATGCATTAGAACTATCTAATGAATATTTAGAACGTGTAACTAATATCCTTAAGGCTGAAGAATTCCCAATTCCACAAGGTTTTACACAAGCTGATGTTAATTTAGAAGCACCACGACTCTTTACAGATATATTCATTCTAAATTTTGCTAAAAGCATGGCTAAGATTGGTTTAGGCACCTATTCATTATGCTATAGTTTAAGCTCTAGAAACGACGTTCGTGAACTTTACCGTTATTGCATGAAAACTACCACTGACCTTGATGAGCGATCGGTTAATCTACTTAAAAACAAAGGGCTTTATATACGACCACCATATATCACTTATCCTAGGAAAGTCAGATTTGTAACAAAGAAAAAGTTTTTAGATGGGCTAGGTAAAAATAAACGACCGCTAACCGCACATGAGATTACACATCTGTTTTCAAACTTAGATACTAATATACTGGGACACATGCTTGCGATTGGATTTGCACAAGTAGCTGATGATAAAGAGGTACAGAAAATTTTGTGGAAGGGTAAGCGAATGTCTGAAAAGCAAAGAAAAGTATTTTCAGATAAACTTTTGGATGAAAACTTACCATCACCAGGTACTTGGGACTCTGGAGTGACCAAAGCTACTGAATCACCTTTTTCAGATAAATTGATGCTGTACATGATATCCTTCCTAACTGCTGCAAGCTTAGGAAATTATGGGTTAGCCATGGGTGCCAGTCCAAGAATGGATTTAGGATCAAGCTACAGTAAACTCATGACAGAAGTTAGTTCATTCGCGAAAGAAGTGGCAGACCTCATGATTGAAAAAGGCTGGTTGGAAGAACCACCTCAAGCAGAGAATAGAGAGGATTTGGCGGATTTATAATTTAAGGTTTGTTTACTGAATACCCTTCAAACAACCGTCCACCATAAGGTGTCAGTACTTCATCTACAAGTGAAATAATTTTTTCTTTTTTTCCAGTTCGATAAAAAGTATCAAATGACAGCACAAATCTTTTAGCAAATTTAGGATCGTACTGCTTTAACGCACGTACGGTCCATTTTGATGTTCCTACCCACTGTTTATTGGTTCTCAAAACAAATTCACTAAGTATCTCAGCTAATGATTGAGCAATAAAAATCTCCTCATCTCTTTGTTCGCTCCCAATAAAATCATCTAAAGCGTCAGAAATAAAGTAGCGCTTAGTTTCAATATCCTCTTTAGACCAAAGTCTTGGTCCCTTAGCTAATAACTTTTTAGCCTCCATTTTAATGGGGTCTACTACACTTTTCCCTTTCAAAATGATGCCTTCTGATACCATTCTTGGCAAGGAAGGTCTAGCCCTTTCACAATCACTTTTGAAAAAATCCTTATAAGACCCTAAATTATGAACAAATAATTCAACTTTCCACTCCTTATAAATCAGTGACTCACGATAAGACTCTTTTAGCTTACGATCAAAAATTACAATATCTAAATCAGATGTTTCAGTGGCATCTCCTCTAACAACACTCCCTGCTAATAATGCTCCGTCACAATGAGGATGATTTGTAGATATGAAGTTTTTTGCCACTTCTATTGGTTCAATTTTATTCACACTCATCCTCCTCTAATTGTTTTCCGTCTCTATAAACTTCCCATAAATAGCATCTTTTATATACACAGTTTCACCCTTATTAGTAATATTATTGGAATATTTAGAATTTAATTATACAATGATGATAACAATTAGTCATCCGACTCATTAACAGAAATGAAAGGGGATTTTTATGAAAAACATTGGTAACCAGGTTCAATATTCAATCTATCAGACCATGCAGAATCCAGATCCGAATCGCCTTCCAATTTCTTATGAAGATTGGGAGAAAGAAGCACGAAAGAAACTAGAAGACGGTCCATTCTACTACATAGCTGGAGGTGCAGGTGGCGAACGTACGATGGACTCCAACGTCTCTGGCTTTAATCGCTGGCAAATCATCCCGCGTATGCTTAATAATGTAGACGAACGCGATCTATCGATTGAGCTATTCGGACAAACATACCCTTCTCCATCCATGTTAGCTCCTATTGGCGTTCAGTCCATTATACATGAAGAAGGTGAGATCGGTTCAGCAAAAGCTTGTGCGGAACTCGGCATTCCTTACACAACCAGCTCCGCTTCTTCTGTACCTATGGAAAAAATCGCCGAAGCCATGGGTGATGCGCCACGATGGTTCCAGCTATACTGGAGTCGTGACCCTGAAATTACAGCCAGTTTCCTTAAACGAGCAGATGCATCAGGGTACTCCGCGATTGTCGTGACACTCGATACACCGATGATGGCTTGGCGCGAAGAAGACCTAAAGAATGTTTACTTACCATTTTTAATTGGCGAAGGGTTAGGTAACTACTTTACAGACCCGGCATTCTTATCAAAATTAGAAAAATCACCAAAAGAAGACCCACAGTCTGCAATCATGCATTGGACGCAAATTTTCGGTAATACTGGCTTAACATGGGATGATATATCATTCTTGAAAGAACACACCAACCTCCCTATTCTGTTAAAAGGAATTCTACACCCTGACGACGCTAAATTGGCATTAGACTATGGCGTAGATGGTGTCATCGTTTCAAACCATGGAGGCAGACAAGTGGACGGCGCGATCTCAGCTATTGATGCCTTACCACTCGTTAAAGATGTTGTAGGCGACAAAATTCCTGTTCTTATGGATAGCGGAATTCGACGAGGTTCAGACATTATCAAAGCGATGTCACTAGGGGCAAGTGCGGTACTGGTAGGTCGACCTGCCATGTATGGACTAGCTGTAGCCGGACAACAAGGTGTTAAAGAAGTCATGCGTAACATGCTGGCTGATTTAGATATCACACTCGGATTGATTGGAAAACGAACGGTTAAAGACCTTGGCCCTTCTGTTCTAAAAACAGCCGGGGACAAAGTTGATACACAGAAAAGTCATGTGTTGTATTAATAATAAACACACGTGGATTCAGTTTTGGATTCACGTGTGAAATTTTTAATTTCAGGCGAGGTAAATGTATGGACCAAAGAATTGATATAGCTGAAGAGGTCATTAATACTGTTAATAGCTGTAATCAAGTAAAAAAGGCTTTTTTACGAGGTAGCCTAACAGATGTTATGAGAAAGGATAAGTATTCAGATATAGACATTGGAATAGATGTTTCTGGTAATGATAATGGTGCTTTCGCGAAAAGCTTGCCAAAGTTAATGGACCAACACTTTGATATATTATTTTATGACTGGAGTCCAAGCCTTCTACCTTCAGATTTCGTAATCACTTTTTTCATAAATAATTCTTCTATATTTTGGTTTATTGATATTCAAGTCTTCGCAACACCTCACCATGAAACCCTGAAAAAAGTTAAGACCAATAAATATCATCACTTATTAAAACTATGGATTCTAAACTTAAAGTATTATATAAGAGGCTCTAAAACATCTGAAAAAGATATTAAAAAGCTCGCCCGCAGAGCTTTGGGAGAGAAAATAGAGAGTCAAGATTTATACTTTTTAATGGTGGCAGTACTAAATGAAATTAAGATTAACATCGAACCCAAACTTCAAAATTTTGTTGTACAATGTGAAGAAGAATTACACCATAGTAGATTACAAGGTTAAAAAATATAGTGGAGAGAATGTCACTAATTCAATATGAGGTGGAGTTATATGATGTTATTTTTATCTATTCTATTAGGCTGTGCTTTAGCTTTTCTATTATTACTTACCGGCCCACTCTTTGGAGGTATTGTTGCTTTTGGCATTGTAGCAGGTTGCCTGTTTAGAGGTCTGTATTTACTCAATTCTTTACATAATAAGATGGATCGATTATTGCCTGAACCTGAGAAAGAAAGCAATCAAGATCCTTTAGAGAGTGCACAGGCTTATAAACAATATTTAAATGACAAAGGCTATACTGAGTAAATACATAATTATTTATGATATGATTTAGGCAAGGCAACCAAGGGAGGCTACATAGATGAGAAGAAAAGAATTTATTATGAATTATTCCAAACCCAAGAACGATGAACTTATAAGCGAAGAAAAAGGTGTAAAATTAGACGGTTTTGTCCTACCTCTTAAAGACGGTGAACAAATCGGTCACAATGAATTTTTAAATAAGTTTGTGGATTTCCTAGAGGCTGAAGGCTGGTCATATACTGGGATGAGTGTACAAATAGATGCTAATGGAGATAGCATTGAAGATATTGATGAATAAGCAGCTAAGCGTTAATCCATTAGGGTTAACGTTTTTAATTTAATCACAAGAAAAAAATAGAAATATGACAAAATTTTCAATAAAAACCGAAACTTGTCTTTGTCGATGAACGTCTACTTAATTAAGAGGTCTTAATAGGAAAATTCTTTACAAAGGAGTTTTTGTTATGAAAAAGGTTTTTTCTGTAGTTTTCTTTGTGATGATATTAATGAGTTCATCCTTATCAGCGCACGCAGACACTCTTCAAATTAAGGTGGACGATGTGTTACTTAATAGTGATGTAGAGCCTGAAATTATTAACAGTCAAACGATGGTGCCTGTACGTGTGATTAGTGAAAATTTAGGGGCAACAGTTAAATGGTCGGCTCCTGTCGTTACCCTTACCAAAAATAATTTAGAGGTACAATTAACATTACAAAACCATACCGCTATTAAAAACGATAAGGCGGTACAGCTTGATACAAAGCCTTATATCAAGAATGAGCGAACCATGGTTCCTATCCGCTTTATTGCAGAAACGTTTAACAGCCAGGTTAGTTATAAAAACTCACTGGTTACAGTTAATACAGAGCCACTCGTTATTAATGACGAGGAAGTAAAGGCATTGCAATTCGAAGAACACATGACCATGGGTAGCGTCGTACACGAAACTATAGCCAAAGCCTACTACCAAGTTATTTATGATATATTGATAGAAAATAAAGGTGAGAAAGTTGATGAACCAGAGAATTATTCAACCCGATATAATTCAAGTTCACCTGGTAACTATACTCAATTTAAACAGTATGACTTCCTTAATCAAGAAGGCAATAGCATCAAACGCTTTGAAATCTATACATTAGTTGATGAGTTTCCAGAAGAACTGTTAGAGGGATATCCAGAGGTATTACTCTATGACGCAACTGAAAATCAGTGGTATTTATTTAACGACGATGCAACACAATCCATCGAAGATCTAATTAAAGAAGCGTCCAATAATGGATACGTGGATGAGGTTAGTAATACTGCTGCTTAGTTAATTAGAGACACTGGGGGTTAGATTATTTCTAACCCCTTTTTAGGCTCCTAGTTAATTGGAATTTCTAGCCTTAATAATCTGAGACAAAATAAAAAACACAACTACCCCAACAACAACTGACAACAGACCACCTAACCAAGTACCAACCGACGTATAGCCATCATCTTCAATCGTGATACTAAACAGTTCCTGGTTCCACAACATAGGGCTCATATGGTAATCTGAAAAATCCAACAAAACTAACGTCACTGGGAATATAAATAAAAAGCCGATATATAAGGCAAAAAAAGCTAACCCACCTAAGACATACTTTTTAACTGACTCCATCACTTACTTCCTCTCTCTTCCACTTCCGATAAGTATAAATTAATTGAAATATATTAAGTGCTACTATTAATATCGTAAAAGAATTAAATGTCTCTATACTCCTCACGATTCTTCTCACTCTCAATATTCCAAACCACAATAAATGATACTAAAGTACTAACCATGAACTTAGCATCAATTACAGCAGCGAGGAGATCTTCTGCCCACTCATTTTCTCCGACAAAGAAAATAGAGCCCCCAATATACACCATAGCTGTGATTAGTGGTGACACCCAACATTTATGTAAAAAGAAAAAAGGAATAATTCCGACTATAACGGCAATTGCAGGCAAAACCAACACCATCATGTGACACACCTTTGTAATACTTTTTCTTCATCATAACATAGATGTTACATATGAAGAGAATTGTATACTTTTCTTATCCAACAATAGCCTCCTGTAATCACACCAGAATAATCAAGTCTTGATTTGTATTTCATCATAATCTATATTTTTTTAAAATCCACCCTTATTAAATATTAGTACAATTTCTTAATTTGGTTAAATCAAAATGATAAATGGTAAAGAAGGTAAGTAAAACAATTAGTCTATTAACTAATTGGGAGAGTTGCCTAAATTCACATTCTGTTTGAAATCTATATCACCTCATGTACTCTAAGTTGTTAAAATCAATCTTAACAAATGGGTGTGGTTAAAGAAGAAGCTAATTTAACTATAAATTAAAACAGTTATTCTACCTATTTAGCCAAAATATGTTAAAATGTTCACAACTAATTATGTTTAATTAAGCATTATAGTCAAACAGTTAAAACAATAGATTAAATACGTTAACCGCAAGTTCATTTCACTAATAACTTTCAGCAACCAAAATTATACACAGATTATATCTTAAGAATTATGGGGGAAAGGGCATGCAAAAATATGATGTTAAAAAATACAAATATAAAACATTAAAGGACAAAGTTGTACTACCCAAATTTCAACGTAAATTAGTATGGTCAAATAATGAAAAAATGAAATTTATTGAAAGCCTGAAAAAAGGTTTTCCATTTGGATCAATACTAATTTACAAATATGAAGAAGAGGAAAAATATAGTTTGATTGATGGGCTTCAAAGATATACAACGTTAGATGAATTTACGTCTATGCCTGAAAAATATTTAGAAAGTGAAATTAATGATTTTGTAAAAAAGATTTCTAACTTTCTACCAACCCATATTAAAGAAAATATATCTTCTATTAAAGAAATAGAAATTAACATTTTCAACATTGTCACTAATTTCATTATTAAGTTTAATAAGGATCAACGAGTTGAAAGAACTGAATTAGTAAACAATCTCAAAGAAAATGTTACACCTTTATTTATTGGCGATTTAGATCCTTCCTTAAAATTAATTGACTTACAAGGAGAAATAGAGGATACAGTTAATAAAACCGTTAACATTAAAGACCTTGATATTCCATGTATAGAATTTGAAGGGGATGAAAGTGAACTTGCTGAAGTTTTTCAAAACCTTAATACTGGTGGGAAAAAATTAACTAAGTATCAGGTATTTGCAGCACAATGGAGTAAGTATCAAATTCAATTAAATGATTCAAAATATAATGCAATGTTATTAAATGAAGTAATTGATAGGTATAAGGATTTGTTAGCCAATCGTAGAGATATTTCTATAGAAGGTTTTGACGTTGAAGAAATGGAAAACAGCAAAACAATAAACCTTTCTGAGCTTTGCTATGCATTAGGTAAGATTATTACAGATTTATCACCAGTTTTTTGGAGTAAAAACAAGGGTAACGAAGAACTGGCAAATGAAATTGGTTATTCAACTATTGGAATCGTATTAGGTGTAAGCAACAATAAACTACATGAAATTATTAATTATAAAGAGTTTTTTGATGACCCGAATACTATAGAAGAAATGGTTTCACAAATATTAAGTATTTTTAATGAATTAAACAATTATTTTGGAAGGTATCTTAGTCATCCAGGTACAACTAAAATAGTTTATGAAAACAAGGCAATAACAAACTTTCAAGTATTATCATTTTTTGCCTCCCTATGGTCTATTAAAATTGATGTGGATAATGAGTTTAATACTATATCTCAAAAAAACAATTATCGAAGAAGCTATGATAGTGCTAAAAAGAACTTTATTCACTACTTAGTAAGAGATGTAGTAGTTAGTAGATGGTCTGGAACAGGTGACAGGAAGTTAAATGACATTTATATTAACAAAAATAATAGATATAAAAACAAAATTAGCAAAAAATCATTTGAATTTGAATTAAGCCAATGGTTAAATGAAGATCTAGCAAACTCCTCTATCCAATTCAATAATGTGTCAAAGCTTATTTTAACAGTCGCTTATTCTAATAATTCACATGACTTTGAATCAAGTAATTATCATTTAGAACACGTAATACCTAAATATTATTTAAAAGAAAAATATAAACTAACAAACCCGGTCATACCAGCTGGGAACCTGGGAAACATGATGTTCTTAAGTGATAGTGTGAATACATCTAAAAGACAACTTACACTTTATGAAGTTATACAAGAAGGTCATGCAATTAAAGATAAATTCATAGATTTATCTTATTATCCTTCAGAGCAAAGAATAAATAAAGTTATACAAGAATTAGAAAAAAACAATACTCATGACGCTCTACAACTAATTAAAGACAGAGCAACAAGCATTATTAATAAGTTAATTGACTCTTTATTTAAATAAAGGAAGAGGATTTTATGCCTACTTATAACAAACTTGTACGTGACAAGATACCAGAAATCATTAAAGAAAATGGTCAGAAGTTTAATAGTAGTATTCTGGATGAAGATAAGTACTTTAAAGAATTAAATAAGAAACTCAACGAAGAAGTAGCTGAATACCAAGAATCTGATAACAGCCAAGGTGCTATAGAGGAGTTAGCAGATATATTAGAGCTCATGCATTCGCTTGCAAAAGTACATGGCGCTTCAATTGATACTGTTGAAAAGGTAAGACAAGAGAAAGCAGAAAAGCGTGGAGGGTTTGAGAAGAGAATCTTCTTAGAAAGTGTTGAAGATTAACCTCTTCTCGGCACCCAGATTTCATCAAATCCATTTTTAATGGAGTAGTCATATAACATGATAATCTTCTTATCTTTGTAGTTCTCTAATAGTGATTGAGATTCAATAACTTTTTCTTTTAATACTTTATTCCTGTCAATAATGAAATTGAGATACTCTCTTTCAGGCAATTTATCTCGCTTGGTGTTATTGCAATGCCTACACGATAATACTAGATTCCATATTTGGTCAGATTGGACGAACGACCAAGGAATAAAGTGATCAACTTCAGTCGGTTGTTTTTGCTTAGACAAGTCTTTCCCACAGTAAAAGCAGCTTGCTTCAAAATAATGAAGCAGTACTCTTTCAAATGGTTTTAGTGAACTCCTCTTAGCAACTGTCTCAACTTTTTCAAGTAAATAATTAATGCTTGGTACCTCATTCAACTCTTCAATCATCTTTGCCATATGGTAGTTTGTTAGATTAACAAGTAATAGCTGGTACTTCATCATAAACTGATGAACGTTTTTTTTAATTTTAAAATACTCACGGCTGTGGTCAAAGGCGTAAAATTGACCACCGGTATCTCCGTATAATGCTCCAAACACATTAGTCTTCATAACCGTCTTTATTTTGGACACAAGCTTTAACTGTAGTTGATCGTTAATTTTATCATAGCTAAATTCATTAGGGATGGCATGCTTTTTTTGGAACTCCAGTATGACTGTTACAGCCTTTGCATTTCTATCCCCTCTATTTTGATTTTCCAAATCATGATGTACAACAAGATTCCAATAAATCTTCGCAAAACCATATGCTAATTGATTGTATGTGAGCTGGTGATTATCATCAATTTGATACAAATTTTCGATGATAGATTTTATTAGTGCATACTTGTATGTAGAGGACTTAACAGATTTAGTAGATAAAACGACAGTAAAAATCCGCCATATCTCTTCATCAGTTAAATAATCTTCTTTTAACTCGCCTACCTTTAATTTATGGCTCATCTAATCACCCATTTGTTTACTTTGTTCTTAGAATAACATAATCTGTAATGAGTTATGGTAATATTTTCATAAACTAGTATACTAATAATTAAAATTATATGTTAATTAAGAAAGGATACATAAATTATGATGAAACTATTTAATCGTTACTGGCACTGGGTTTTATTAGCTGTTCTTGGTTTAAATCTAGTTGTGGGATTTATGACATTTGAATCAACTAGATTAAGCTTGGTTGCGTTGGTTTTTGGTGGGATTGGGTTTTTGGCTTTTTTTGTTTTATCGGTTTTAGTGGAAAAGAAACGGAAGAAAAGTGAATAGTTTAAAGGACGTGTGAATGTGATTTTTCGTAAAATAGGTTTAGCAGCTATTAGCCTAATTATTGTACTGTTTTATTTCTATACAGAAATGAATACTTATCCTTCTTCAAAAGAAGCTGTTGAGAACACAGAGTTAGGCATTCCTGTTAAAAAGGTTTTGATGATCAATGGTGTAAACATAGACAGTGACCACGAATATGTCTTGTTTAGTTCAGAAATTAATGGTGATGCCTATTATGGGTTCGCAATGACGAAATGGGCATTTAGCGGGTGGAAAGCGGTTGATTATGTAGGTGGGTTTCATATTACAACGTCTAACGCTAATGGTAGCTACTCTTATAAAGAATCTATGAAACTGGTTAATGGACTCATTGATCGTCAAGTAGATCGTGTAATGATTGGTGATCGAATAGCAAACATTAATCCGCTCCCTAACAGTAATCTACGAGTATGGTATCAATTCGGGATTTCTGAAGAAGAATTAGAGAGTGTTAGATTTTTAGATAAGAATGATGAAGAAATAAGGTAATGAGGGGTTATTATGGAATTTTTACTTACTTTTATTCTGTTATTAATTTGTCTTGGAAGTTTTGGAGAGGCGAAAGATGTGAGTCATAGAGTTGCGAAGTTTGGTGTGAGTATAATTATAGCTTTTTATCTTCCTTTTGCTTTAATGATGATGATGGAAGCCATCTCATTTATGGGAGCACTGTACTGGATCTTCTACTTTATTCTTCCTTCAGTTAGTTTCTTTTTGTTTCAAATCATCTTGTATGATATTCATTTGACTGAGGAATAGGGGTGGTTATTTTGTGGTTAAGAGCTACTTTAATAGTATTAGTCGTATTAGGAGCATTTAACTTTATGATTCGTATGTTGTTTAGAGAATGGGAGCCTGTGTTACTGATTCTCATTCTAGCAACCATTAGTATCATTGGATATTTAGAGGACGATAATGTCGAACAAAAAGAAGCTAGATTAGGAGTGAGTTTAGGTTTATCGCTTTATTTACCTTACGTCATTCAACATAGTGTACCTCCTGTCATATGGATGCAGCGCTTTGATATTGTATTTTATTATGTGTTACCTGCAGTGATTTTTCTTGTGTTTCAATCCATGTTATACCGATTCGATCTCACGAACAGATAAGGTTTAATTCTCTCTTTTCAAAGCTGAATACATACGATAAAGCGTTTGATAAACGCATCCCCCTGCCCTCCCCTATGCGAGAAATTCGTTTAACTGTTGTTCAAGTTGTTTCACATCGTTATACCCCTGTTGATAAAGAGCTGTTAATCGATTCTTATTCTTCTCAATGCGTTTGACTTTTAACTTTTCTGAAGGACCAATAATAAATACATTACCTTTCTTCTCTTCTTCAAATAGGTACTCCAGCGTCTCGTTATATACTTGATGACGCTTTTCTAATGTCTCTAACATCCCTGGGTATTCCTGATATTTTTTACGAAGATACCAACCAAAGGATTGGGGTTTCTTAAAGTAGCCTTTATTTCTTGTCAGTACGACGACATTCTTTTGGTTGCCATCTTTAATGGATTGTTTAATCGGAATTGGATCCGCAATGCCACCGTCCATCAGGTGTCGACCGTCGAATTTCACAATTGGTGCCACTAACGGTATTGAGCTTGATGCACGTAGGATGGTGACTACATCTTTAGGGTAGTCAGACTTTTTATAATAAATGGATTCACCCGTGACACAATCGGTTGTGCCAATCACAAACTCTTCTTGAGCTTCCTCAAAGGCTTGAAAATCAAATGGTGCGAGCTTATTCGGTAACGTATCGAATAAAAAGTCCATGCCGAACATCTGGCGCTTAGTGATTAAGTTTCGAATTGATAAGTATTCTGGGTGGTCCACAAAGTCGATGTTCACCGTTCGGTTTCGGTCAATCTGACGTGCGATATATGATGAACCATTGCATGCTCCTGCAGATACGCCAATAGTATATGGTAAATAGATATCCTGTTCCATCAAATAGCGAAGAACGCCTGCGGTATAAACGCCGCGACTGCCTCCACCTTCGAGTACGAGTCCTGTTTGTTTCATATAAATCCCTCTTAACTATGTCGATCTGTTTGAATAATTTTAGCATGTTTGTTGATTGGTTTAAATGCGGATGCTTCTATCGGCCATCTTTGTAGCCTGCCATTTTAGTCACTCTTTGTCTATGTTCAAAAACATTCATGGTTTGAGATGAACCATCTGATTTGATTGTAACTAGAAAAGATTTTTCTTCAGTTTGAAGTTCATAAATATCGTTACCAAGGTATTGAACATTGGTTATTTCAGCATCTGTGCCTAATACCCTGTTTTGCACGTTGGGGTCAAATAAAAAGTTTTCAACTCTTTTTTCTGCCGTGAAGTGGTGATATATGTTATAAGGATAGACCAATAATCCACCTACAACTAACACTAAACAACCAATGGCAATAATGAACCTTTTCTTCATTACTTCTCCCCTATTCCCTCACAATTTTATGTTTAGTTTAACATATTTATCCAAAACCATTGCGTAAATTATAAGGAGAACTGAGTACTCAAGTTCAAATTTTTAGTACTTAAGTTTCTGAGTATGCGCTTGAGATGGGAAGGTTTATACTTGAGTTTTCTAAAACATTTAGAAAATTATGTTAAAATAGTGAATTACAATACATAAAAAAGTAGTTCAGGTTTGGATACACTGAACTACTTTTCATCTTGAAATTTCCTAGCCTAATGAGAAAGGAGATAATAATGTTTATCATTGAACTTGCCTATGCTTCTGTCTTTTTCATTTTAATTATCATGTTTATTGTAGTTAAATTTCTTCGGAAAAAATATAACATTATGCCTTATCCAAGCGAATACCAACATGTAAACGTGCTACATAAACGGATTGAATTTATATTAGCATTAGTGGCTTTAATTTTACTTGTTCTTTCTTATATTTTTGAGCATAGTCTCACTATCATTCTTTTAGTGTTTTCATTATTGTTAATTACATTTGTCTTTCGTTTTTATATGCAATATAAACATGAGCCCGAAGAAAAGGAATATCTAATTACACTTGTTCAAGCTATAGGATTTTTTATCATCACATTTGGTGGCATAATTTTATACTTTATGGTTTAGTTATTGTTTCAAGCCTATTCGCTAAAGCTTCCGCCAGTTCCTTCATCCCATACATTCCAGCTTTACTTTCAGCATCTGAGTTGTAGTTCGTGTTTGTATTGATATCGTACGTGTAAAGCTCACCGTTTTTATCACGAATGAACTCAATACCAGCAAAGTTAATCTGTTGATCCTTAAGGAATGCTTCGTATTTTTCAATAATCGGATCGTTGAAATCCTTTATAATTTTGAACTTCTCTCGTGTGTTTTCAGTTGTCACGCAAAATTGATCGTCAATCGAGCAAACATCCGCTGGACAAAGTTCAAATCCTTCAGATGTGTCCACACGAACCGCATATAAGAATTTGCCATCAATAAACTCACAACGCGTTATCGTTGAATCCTCTGATTCGATATATTGTTGTAACAGCGTGATGCCGTCAATTGGCGTTTCGAAAACGGTGCTATTCACATATTCTTTAAGTGCATCTTCATCGTTAAATAATTGGACGCCTAGCCCTTTACCTGCACGATTATGTTTAGTGATAAAAGGAGCTTCCATTTTCTTAGCCGCTTCAATTAGTTGTTTTTTCCCTACCGTTACTACCGTCTTAGGTGTTTTGATGCCATGTCGATCAAGTGCTGCATACTGTCTAGCTTTGTTCACTTCAAGATCCAGCGCGTGACTGCCATTAAGCACAGTGCGACCATGACTTTCCAACCACGCCAGAACTGTAGATGTAAGTTCTGGTGCATATCGGTGCCCTCTAGAGTGAGATGAAGCACTCATTCGATTATAGAAAATACCCTCAGGTGGCTCTTCAGACAAATCAATGACACCTTGATCCAAATGCCAATCCTCATAAGGCACATTTAATTGATCTAATTCTTCAAGAAGGGGCTGCGTCCACTCTGCGTTTTCATGGATGATATATACTTTAGGTTGCATTCTAACGCCTCCATAACTAATAATTCCTACCTGTTTACTAGTATATAGGATTGATGTATGAATTGAAACTTATTTAGTTTGCATAAATATGGTAAGATTTACGCTAGAACTATTCTAATAGGAAGAATAAAGGAGGTTAATCAATGTCATTTAAAATAAATAAGGTAAAGGGTTTTTCATCTCAAATTGGCCATTTAGTTTGGCAGATGAATTATATTAGAGAAACCACATTGGAAGCTGCCAAGGGCTTAACAGTTCCAGAGCTTGATTATTTGATACACGATGATGCGAATAGCATTGGCGCATTACTATTACATATGGCTGCAGTGGAAAAGGGTTTTCAGATTGAGTTTTTTGATGGACGCGAGCCAAATGAAGAAGAGATGGCTGAGTGGGGTGACGCCTATAGTTTAGGTGAAAAGGGCCGCCAGAATATCAAAGGTCACTCATTAGGTTTTTACATAGATAAGTTGAACGAAGTCAGAGAGCGAACATTATCAGAATTAGCCAAGCGAGATGATGAATGGTTATATGAAGAATGTGTTTGGGATGGCCACCCTTCAAATCAATATTTTATATGGTTTCATGTGCTTGAAGATGAGATTAATCATAGAGGGCAAATTCGAATTATAAGAAATAAGATATTAAGGAGATAAGAATTATGTCTATTTACATGAAGATAATTTTAATCTTAACACCACTTGTTGTTGGCTTAATTACTTACCAATTAATATATATATCACCCGTTATTTTGCAAATATTAATGGGAATTTTTTGGCTTTGGGTCGGATACAAATTTTCAATTACACCCGGGAATAGTATAATGAACTTTTTAGTCGGTAATAGCTTATGGTTAATTGCATTTTTATTTTTTATATTGCAATTTGTACTAACTACCGCCGTTTTAAATTTTTTTATAGGAAAACTTACCGTAAGTTATATGTTTACTTTTAAATGGTTAGGCGAGAAAGTACATTTGCCAATTACTCATTATCACCCAGGTGTAGAGCTCATGTTTTCAGCTTTTATAATGATGCTAGTTGTGTTTACCGCAGGCTTTATTTTCGGGAAAAGTCAGGAAAGATTTTCGACTAACAGGGTGTTTAGCAAATAAAGAATTATGATATAATTAGTAGCAGATACTAAAACTAGGCATAATATCTAAATTCTTTTCTCATAGGAGGATATCATGGAAGATTTACTGAATTTGAAGGGTAAAAATATCGTGGTAATGGGTGTTGCCAATGACCGCAGTTTGGCTTGGGGAGTGGCTAAGTCACTTTACAAAGCTGGCGCGAATCTAATCTTCACTTACCGCCAAGAACGTTCTCAAATGAAATTAAATAAAATGTTAACGAAGTATGAATATGAAGCGAAATCGGTTGTGCAATGTGATGTGAACGATGATGAAAGTATTAAAGGTGCATTCAAGGAAATCGGTGATGAAGTTGGAACTATTCACGGTGTTGTTCACTCAGTGGCGTATGCGAATGCGGAGGATCTAAAAGATGATTTCGTTAATACCTCTAGAGATGGATATGCATTTGCGCAAGACACGAGTGCATACTCGTTAATTGCTGTTGCGAGAGAAGCAAAGCCTTATATGACTGAAGGTGGAGCGATTGTAACAATGAGCTACCTTGGAGCTGAGCGTGCGGTTCCTGGCTATAATGTCATGGGTGTTGCCAAAGCAGCGCTTGAATCATCGGTTAAGTACCTATCACTAGACTTAGGTAAAGATAATATTCGAGTAAACGCAATCTCTGCTGGAGCAGTTCGCACACTTGCGGCAAAAGGAATCGGTAACTTCAATCAGATCCTTCACAAAATTGAAGATGAAGCACCACTTAAGCGTAACGTCACTCAAGAAGAAGTCGGCGATATGACAATGGCCATGCTAAGTGATCTATCTCGTGGTGTGACTGGTGAAGTGGTTTTTGTGGATTCTGGTTATAATATTTTAGGATAAACATGAATTAAAGTTTGAGCATTAAATTGTTAATCAATTTAATGCTCTTTTTCATAAAAAATCGACTGCTCCAAGAAGAACAGTCGTTTCGATTTATAAATTATTAATAAAATTAATTCTTACACCATTCGGATCAGTAACTAATCCACTTTCTTCTCCTTCTATTTCTACTTTATTCAATCCAACCTGCTCCCCTTGAACAAACTGAATTTGAGAGATATTTTCACCTAACAATTTTGAAAAGTCTTCTACCTTGTCAAAATCTTTTACGCTGATTTCCATTGAAGTAATGTGTTCCTGGCCACCCTCAATAACATCGTCTAGTTGTTGAAGTTCAATACGGAAGCGATATGGTGTACCTATAAATGTTCTTCTGTCGCCTTCATTCACATTCCAATCTAAAACACTGGCTCTCTGACAAATATCATCATGCTCTTTTTTAGTCACAAGAAAGCCTATATGGTCAAACATCGGCTTTTTACCTGCTCCAAAAGTTATATTGACTTTACCTTTTCTAACTTCGATTATTCTAAATAAAGGATTTCCCTCTCTAAAATCCTCCCATTCTAATGGTGGGTGATACGTTTGTATTCCGTCTTTTACTTTCGCAAATCGTCCAGCGACTTGAAAGCCATTTTCCACATAAAATTTTTCTGTTTCTTCTACTAGGTCTGTCCAATGATGATAATGAAATAATTGCATTTTTCTCCCTCCAAAAATCACTTCTTAGGGTTAGTGTACAAGATTTACAAATTAGTAGCTTCAGAAAATCGATTGAATTGTTCTACAACTTTAGAAGTACATCAAGTAAACCTTTAAATTAAGATAAACAATCCCACTATAGATATAAAAACACCTATCACTCTATTAGCTATTAATGCAAATTCTGAAGGTTCCGTGTCATGAAGCTTCCACCCTATCTCTAAATACCATGCAGCATAAGGGAAAGTAGCGCTTAATATTCCTACTAAGATAAGGATGAAACCTATCAGATCAAGAGAGGTATCATTATTATTGATTTCTATTACCGACAGAATCATTTTCACTTATAGTCCTCATATATAAAAGCTACAAACGTTTCCAAATTGCACCTAAGCCCGGTGTAAATCCACACTTTTCATAAAATTGGGCTTTATCTTCCTCATATGTAACTGAAACAATGTCTAACCCGAAATGTTTTGACTCCTCTAGTAACTTTTTCACAAGTTCAATCCCTAGCCCGTGTCCTCGATAATCAGGATGCACCATGATGTCTTCCATATAACCATGCTCTAGTCCCATACCACATACATAACCGAAGGCAATTAAATCTCCCTGAGTGTCTCTTATTCCAGCCCAGAAGTTACATCGTTCAAATAATGTTGGATAATCATTATCACGTCTGGCCCAGCCAACAAGTTCCCTTAATTTTGGTACTTCATAATTTGAAATTGGTGGGTTAATAATTACTCTACTAGACAACAATGACCCTCCCATCACGCACTATCTTCCTTCAATAATTCACCTCGATACAATCTCTATGTTACTTTCCAATTCAATAGCATCATTTAACGCAAGCAATAGCAGGTCAAATAAATCTCTGCCATCACTTGTAACAAAGTAGTTTGATAAATTCGTAATCTCCTGACTAATGTCATTTCCCCAAGGTGGTACTTTGTCTAAATCTTCTATATCCCAAACTACTTCACTAGGTGGCAAAGTTTTTAGTCCTTCTTTAACTTCCTCAACTTCTTGTATTGCATTAGAAATATCTTTAGAATTTATTCCTCTAAAATACAGTTCATTTAATAGCAAAGGATACTTGGCCCCCCAACCATCCGATTCTAAATGATAACTAATCGTTGAAAAAAAGGAATGAAGGAAGTCACCATGCCCTATTCGATAAATGTTAAAGTCAACTTGAAAATATACAGCCACTAACTATCACTCATTTCGCTTTCGTTTCATTTGATGATTAAATAAATGCATTTTCGCTAATCACGACTATATCTCCTACCATATGTAACTGATCACCATCTACAATCAGTCCATCACCGTCATTGCCTGCATAGATTTTTGTTCCGGTTTCTTGTGCGTATTTTTGAACTTTTTGCTTAAACTCATCAGACCAACGATTGTAATGTGGAAGAAATTCAAAATCTACAAAATTCAATGTATCAGAGGCTTCATCGTTAATTTTTCCGGTAAATAATTGAAATAGATTCGTCGTTTTACCAAGTTGAACTGCGCCACCGCTAACACCTACAATGGTTCCACCGTTGTTAAAATAATCTCGTAAAACCCTATCCATTTGGCGATTCTTGATCGCATGCCTAAACTCAATTGGATTCCCCGCTGAGAGGTGAATTATGTCGCACTCCATTAATTCCTTAATTCTCATTGAATCAAATTCACTACAGAGGTCAAAAAACATCATATTATGTATTCCGTAACTCTTATAATATTGAACTTTTGTATTAAAATATTCCTTGTCTTTATCCTCAGTCGATGGAATATAACCTATCTTTATATCTTTAGCTTCAAAGCCGGCCAATAGTAATTGATCCAACCTTTTATTACCTGGCGACTCAATCACTTGGTCACTATAGAAATACAACTTCCCCACGTTGAAACACTCCAACTCTTTTACCTTGTAACACTCTTTTTATTTATATACGAATCTATATAACTGCGATTCACCTCATTCAAACCTTCAGGCAAGTCGTATATATTAAAATATTGAAAATCACGAGACTCTGAATAATCAATGTTCATATGCCCTTTTGTATCATGAGTTAAATACACAGCCGTTACGGAGTAAAGCTGGTCCCCATTATGAAGTTTTAAATAATATTCAGGCCCAGAGCATATATCTACTAATTCTAATTCACTAACATCAAGGCCCGTTTCTTCTTTTACTTCTCTTTTGGCGGTATCTTCTAAACTTTCACCTAACTCCATTAAACCACCTGGTAATGCCCAAGATCCATCGTGTCTGTGTTGTAACATTACTTTATCTTCTTGATTTACTATTAAGACTACAGCTCCCGGTAAGATTAATGGTCTTTGGCCTACTAATTTTCTTAATTCCATAACGTATTCCATTTATTCCCTCCTTAATCGATAATGTTCCCATGACATCTAACCCCACCTAAGCTTCCATTAATTCTTTCATGACTTGCTCTATTTCTTGATTGAAATTTGGTTCTGTCCATGAAGTAACAGCTTTTAATTCACCGTACTTTTCAATGAGGTGTTGGAGGATTTCATATCCAATAAAATAAGCTAGTCTTGTATAGTCATGCTTTTTACCCCCATTAATGGAAAACCATTCATTAAAAATTTCCCGTGGTGATTGTTTATCGCGATCATTAATAAACGACCGAATCAGTTCTTGTTTGTTTGCTAACGCAAACTCTAGCCACTCTTCTCCCTGGTCGTCATATGAAAAATAAACAGATTCCTCAGCTTCTGCGACTTGTTTAGAGAAGTGAGTCGCACACCCTTCTTGTAGTAACCATATATATGGATTCTCCCAATTTAGACTTGGCCAATCCATCCCTTCTCGGTCAGACAGTAGGTTATGAAGCGCATGCCCAAACTCATGCGCAATGATTACTTTCAAGTGCTCAGTATTTGGTGAAAGTTTTTCTAAACAAAACGTTATTTCTGGTATGTACTGACGATGGGTAAACGCATTTGATCCGTAGCAGCCTACGATTACATGAACATCTTTCGTGAATTGAACTTGATACTTTTTCTCATATGCTTCAGATACTTCTTGTATAAGCGATTCAATTTTTCCACTAGACTCTTTGATATCTGCTAGCTTCCTTGGGTATTTTTCAATAGCTGCTCTCTATTTCTCTCCAGGATTCTTACAGTGAAATAAAAAATACTGTTCAAAATCACTAGAGAATTTTCTATAATAATGTTCAAGAAAGTCTTCGTGTGGCTCATAGTTTTCTAAAAAATATGGAACTGTATTATGTACCTTCATCAAAACACTCCTCTTATTAAAACTTCACACTAAAGCCGTTAAACTTATGTGTTCCCGTTCCGAATTTGGTCAGGTCGTTTTCTCTTAAATACTTAACGGCAACCTGCACTTCTTTCAAAATATTTGGGGCAAGCCCTAAGATATTATGTGATCCATATACCATGTTCACTTTAGGAATCTTTGAAATTTTCTCTAGTGAGTCAACTAAATCTTCTGGGTTGGTAGAAGGGTAGAAAGCATATACTGGGGTGTCATCATAGAGTGTATCGCCTGTAAATAGATACCCTTTTGTTTCATCAAAAATAGTGATATGTCCTGGTGAATGTCCTGGGGTATGGTAGATGATTAGCCTTCTATTACCTAATTCGAAGACATCTCCATCGTGTAATACGCCTGTTGGTTTACCTTGAAAGGGAAGATATGTCTCGGGGTTAAATGTCCTGGGTGTCGGTTTCGTAATATCTCTTCCAATATCTTTTCTTATTTGTTCTAGTGGTAAGCCTTGAATGCCATTCTCTAGCCAGTCCGCATCTGCTTCATGGACATAGATTTTCTCGAATTCCCCATGACTTCCTATATGGTCGACATGTACATGGGTTGTGATCACTTCGATTGGTAAATCCGTTAATTGATCTGTGATTCTTTTAATATTGTCTATCCCAAGCCCTGTATCGATGAGTATTGCTTTTTGTTCGCCAATTAGTAAGAAGGAGTGGACTTTCTCCCAGTGCCCATATTCACTAATCGCATATGTATCTTGATCGATTTGCTGAACGGTAAACCAAGGATCTTTTATTACCATTAGTAATCACTCATTTCTAACTTTTCTACGTCATATCCTTCATTGGAATTTTTCAAAACCACATCAAAGTTTTTGTGATAAGGGTGCATGAAAAGTTCATACTGAATTCGTCGTTCTTCGTGTGATTGTCTGATGAAATCCATGTCCGCACCTCTTTCAGAAACGTCACGAATGCCTCTTCTGTTTAGTTCGGTTTCCCCGTCCGTATATAGATAGATTTTTAGATCTAATAGTTCTGGGTTTATGAATGCTACACTCATACCCTCTACAATAGTTATTTTGTTTTGCGGGGTGATTAAAGTACTTTTCAAATAATGAGTATCCATTGTGTATAGATCCAATCCGTCTCTAACCATCTTTACATCTCTTTCTAATGACTGTGCATTGTGGGCCACTGGGTGACAAGCCGTCATTTTAAAACGATGATTTTTGTTTTCATACTCATAGTCTAATAGAGTGTATTTTCTTAAGCTAGAACCGATAATATACGGATCTGTATTGATGTAATTGACTTCAATCGGATTTAGGTATTCTGATAATTTTTTTGCAAAAGTCGTTTTTCCAGAAGCGCCATGACCTGATATTCCAATGACTGTTCTTTTGCTAGAATGCCTTACTCGATCCGCTACTTTTTGTATAATTGCATCCATGTTTAGCCTCCAATATTATGTATACTAATTAGGTCGAGCTAACGAAAAACACTCATTATTTCTGTATTATCTTTTTCAGTAATTAACTCCTTACCTTCAGGTGATACTTTATATATGATATATTGCTCGACGACTTCATCATCTACGACATATCTATTGTTTTTTCCTAGAGTAATGATATATGTTTCTTTGCCTACTTGAATTGCACCTAACTCTAACTTATACCAAAACCGATCCATATCATTATCTTTTACAACTTTATTTTTGTTAGGAGTTGACGGGTATTGAGGGTGTTTTTCCAGTACTTTATTAATAGCATCAATTTCACTAAAGTGACCTTCTGTTTCATCGTTATTTTCATTATTGATTAGGAAGATTAAAGTTACTAAGATGATTAGAATTAATGTGGTTACCGCTAAATTTTTCCTCACAGGACTCTCTCCTTATTTGAAAAGTAATTTTCGCTATATTTATAATTTTCATATTTCACCTCGGAATCTAATTTAAATTCTTCTCAACATATTGTTTTATCTGTTCTGAATGATGTGAATCATGCTGAGCTAAACCATTAAAGTAGTCATATAACGAAAGGGTCGTAGCTTTAATAATGATCGTCTTTTCCCACCATTCATCAGATATTTCCTTAGTAGCTTCATATAGTTCTGTTCTGGCTTTGACAAAGTTATTAATAATAGTTTGTTTACTTTCTTTTCTAGCAAACAAAGCAGATTCCTTGTTCAATTCATCCACATTTGGGCTGTTAGGTAGGGATTGATTAGTGATCAAAAATGGGATTCGCTGATTAGTAATAAATTCATCCCAAGGTTTAAAGTGGGCTACTATTTCTGCGATACTCCACTTCCCCTCTTCAATGGGTGTACGCCATTCTTTTTCACTCAAATTCACAAGTGATCTCACAAAATCTATTGAATTTTGTTGGTGATTTAAAATCTCTTTCTTTAATTGATTCATCATAATCATCCCGATTCCTAATTTATTTTAATTGCTTTTTAATACTTTCTATTACCTCTTTAACGCTCATACCCTCAGTATTTACATACTCGCTGAAGTCATGTTCGTTATAAGCTTTTAGACATTTATCAGTTTGTTGAAAACACCAACCATCCTCTTCTGCTTCTCGCTTTCTTAATCGATTGTGAATAACTTCCTTACTAGCTGTTAGACAGAAGGGATAAGTACGGTCGATGTTTTTAAAACCGTTAATGATGTAGTTGAAGTACTCTGGTCTACGAATGGTCATTGGGACAATTAAGGTTTTATTATATTTTTTATGTAAGGATTCTGCGACAGTGACCGTCAGTTCTCTCCATAGTTCAAGGTCTTGGAAGTCACCCGTCTCGGCTTCAGCCCACTTCATTTCATCTGGAATCACTTCTCTTAACATGAAGCCAACTTCTTCAGGATCGTAAATCATGCTATTGTCTAGTTCTTTTACTAGTTCATTTGCTACCGTTGTTTTTCCGACGCCAAATGCGCCATTAATCATAATTATCATTGTTTTACCTCTGTTTCTTTATTCTTAATGACAGTAAAAAGTTTATAAGATATCCAAAGACTAAAAGTATAAGTAAATAACTGAAACTAGTATTTGGCCAGATTAGTTTAACTACAGTAAAAGCCCCTAGGGAACCTAATACGGCCCCAAGCCACATCCTAGTTTGTAATTTCATTACTTCTCCCCCTAATCACACACGGTTCAAGTGTGTATCTTTAAATTCCGTTGTATACTTCAGTCCATAACCAACTGTTCGGTCCATACCAATGTGAGCAACCCAAATCAAACCAATCGCTAAAACCAGTGAGTTTGATAGAATCAGACCAATTAGTACAAAACCGATAGCGAGAATATATGTATGAAATAGATTATAAATAATTGCTCCTACTTGGTTATTCACTGCATAACCAAACATCGATAAATCCGGTGTTAGTAGTAAAACAAAGAATAACAACCAACTGAAATCTAAATGATTATAGAAGTAAACACTTAATGCAAGTACTGCTAACCCCTCTAAATGTAATAAAACTTTATTCAATTTTACTCCCCCGTTTTACGTGAAACCATATTGTTGAATTCTTTTGATTGATTCTTGGGTATACTCAATATTACCCATTCATCACCTTTAATCTGTTTCCCAATATATAATATCTGTCCAACATGATAACTAATGTGCGCAACTTCCGTTTGAATAGCTTGTAATACACTAATTGGTTGTTGTCTTAGAGTAACTATTTTATGTAAGTCATTTTCTTTAAGATTTTCTAATGTATTAAAAAGTAGTTCCCAACCTTCATCCCAATACTACTCCATTAACTCTTCCTTTGATTCGTGCAAATCTACAAACTCTGAGTCTCGGTCTCGATAAGGTTTCTCCCCATCAGTAGTTAAAAAGTCCACCCATCGAGAGTGCATATTTCCACTTATATGTTTAAGGATTATAGCTACATTGTTTGATTCTTCACTAGGCTTTCTGTGCAAATCCGCTTCTGTTAGTTGTTCCATTCCTTTTTCAGCCCGTTCCTTAAAATGACGAAATTGATTAAAAACTATTGAAAGGTATTCCTTTTCTATTTGATTCATTCAAAACCTCCTCAATTAACTTCCATATTGATGCTGCAATCTGCCACTATGGTACTCTAACCATTTATAGAGTTCATCTTCTAAAAACAAAAATTCATTATTTATTTTAATTGATGGTATGTATTGATAAGTGTTGTATGATGTTCTTTGATTTCTTTCAACTTGATCTTTGACAATCATCTCTTTAAGTTCGTTTTCTTCTATGTCCAGAATATTAGATACTTCTTCTACATTAAGCAGTCGGTTCTCAGGCTCTTCTTCTTGTGAATTAGATTCTATCACCACACTGAAGTCCTGAATGGCTGGCGCAAGGATTAGTGCTGCTATGATCATAGTTATTCCAATAAATAGACTAGGTAAAATTCGTGTTAGAGTTTCCATGTTCATACTCCTTTTATTTCTAGTATCTCGGCTATAGCATCTTGTACGTCACCATTGCTTTTAATTTCATATAGGTAATCTGCTTCTTGAAGAGTCGGATGCTTCACATCATTCTCTTTTCCTTGTCGTTCTAAAACTTCTTCAAAGCTTGAAGCAGTTCTAAATATGTTTGTACTTCTTTTCGTGTGTTTGACTCGATCATTCAAGACCTGTTCAGGCAAATTAAAGTAGACAATAATGGTTATGAAGCCATTCTTTTTGTAATAATTGATGTTGTCTAACCTGCTCTTTTGGTTACGGTTAGAATTACATTTTATTAGATGATAGTCTGTTTGTTTTATAGTGTAATCTACCATTGTTTGAGTAATTGTATACTTCAAGTTATTTGGGCCTTGACTTGGTATTAATTTTTTATAATAGGCATTGATGAACTCAGCATGATTATCCTGATCAATGACGACTGAATTGGGTAACTGTTCCTCTAGTTTTCTAGCGAATGTTGTTTTGCCGCTGTGGGTTTTTCCGACTGTGATAATTGCGAGCCTGTTCATAACTATTAAATTCACCTACTCTTAAAGTTCCTCTTATTCTCAACTACTGCTACATGAAAAAACTCGTAATCTGTTCCCTTATAGCTATTAGTTATTTATGTCATAGTCAGACAAAAGACTTCTCGCTTTATATAAATCTTCTTCTCGCACATCTATTCTGGTGAACCTACCCATTCCTGTTAATCCACCTTGTGACACACGATGCGCTGAGCCGATGTTCTTTTTCCTACACCTAACCCCATTTGATTTAAGATAGTTATAATATGCGATCGATTTTTCAGGTTGTTTTTCTGGTGTTTCCATGACTGTTTTCCATTTCATGTTATCTCTTATAGCAAGTCCCCACGCTATAAGAAGTATGAGAATAATCGCTATCCACAGCACAATGAGTCCTCCTATTATGTACTTACTCCCCTAGTTTCGCACCTTCTGAAATAATTTCATTAAATTGATCAATACTTAGGTCTTTGTTTTCCTGACCTGTTTCTTCTGAGTAAAGCCCATCTTTCATGTATTGGAGTGCATCTCGGATGTTTTCTAGCTCTGCTAACTGTTCTTCAGTAGGTTCATCGTCAGCACTGAAGTTTGAAACATATTTAAAAAAATATGACTCTATTTGTATATCCCAGTCGATAAACCGGTTCCCGGTTTCTAATACTAAACTCGTTTGGTCTAAATGATGTCGTAATTTTTTTAAATGGTAATCCCAATCCTCAATATCTTCAGGGCTTTCTAAGATATTGTCTGCCGCCATAAGAGTTAAATCTAAGTGGTGATAAAATTCATTCAAAAATGACTCAAACTGCTCTTCATCCTCTTGCTTTTCATGATTGAGCATTGGAACAGTAATGATTAATGTAATAGATAATAGAATTATAGTTATTGTTTTTATTTTTTCTTTTGGCAAGTTCCTCATAAACAAATCTCCTTAATTTCCTAGCTCATACCTATAAACTCTAACGACATTTGAAAGAAGACTTAACTCTTTCCATGCTTGGAGATAATCTTCCTCACTTGTCTGATCATTATCTTTCAAACTTTGAAGAATGGATGTACTGTTATCAACCCAGGAGATAACCTCTTCATTTTGTGCATACTCTCTGATATTTTGTAATCCATTTATTATCGATAAAACATTTTCATTGTTTTCTAATTCCGTTGGGCTATTACTTCCGTATAATTCAATCCACATCATAACAATCCCTAAATATTGGTCTTCTGTTGGATTACCTGAATTTATATCATGGTTTGGAGCAGCATATAGCATCTTTGTATCTTTATAGAATGCGTAGCCATTTTCATAAAAGACATGTTTAGAATATCCTTCTTTTTCATATGACCCTTTTTCAGGCAATTCATATTCCTTTATTAAGTTAAAAAAGGTATCTTGCTGATCATTTAACTGCGTTTCTATTAAGAAGCCTCGTCTATCTTCAAAGCAATGGGTCTGCTTTTGTTCACATATTTCTTTTTGTTTTACTAGCCTTAGGTCTTCTCGCCACTCAATTTCCTTATTAATATCACCTAGTATTGTTTCTTGGTTAAGGGTCGGTTGATTGTCTTCGATTGTATCCACAGTTTGATTCGTGCAACCAACAACAGTTATTAAACTAATTAATAATATAATGATTTTTTGCAATTTCAAGAAATCAGCCCCTAACAAATAGACGAAAACCTTCAATAAAAAGATTCTAAATTTACTCAAAAAACTCCATATGGCTTTTTTCTTCTTTATAGTAATTTAATCGGTCTTGTAACGTTCCTGTATGAAACTCAAATTTATGGCCATCTGGATCAGTGAAATAAATCGACTTCTTATCTCTTTCATCCCTGGTGCGGCCAGATAATATATGTACATTCAATTCTTTTAACTTATCGTACATCACATCATAATCTGCTTCCTCAATAGAAAAAGCAATATGTGTGTACGATTGGTTGATCTCATTACGGGGTATGTCTTTTTCTTCGTTCAGCGCCAACCACATACCATTTAAATCGAAATATGCGGTCGTTCTGCCTTTAACTAATAACTTGGCATCAAACACGTTTCTGTAAAATTCTATAGATTGTTCTAAGTCTGATACTGAGAACAAAAAATGGTTGAGACCTTTAATAGACAATATTTTCACCTCAAAACTCACATCTGATAATGCACAGGTACTATAATTTTAGTTTTCATTTTTCTTCTTAAAATTTCATCAACTAGCCAGAAAATAAATGAAGCGATTAATGGTGCCCAATAATAAATAGGGGCATTTAATACAGGATCGAAACTCACGCTAATTAAAACCCTATACTAACGTGAATGGAAAATGCGACTATACTTCTAATACCGCTGCTTATTAGCATAGTGATTAAATCAGAAAGTATAGAAATAAGTATCCCCACTACAAATATGACTGGCGCAGCAATTAAGAGAGTGAACATAAACATCTTAATTACTTCTACCAACATAAGCGGCCCAAATGGATAGAGTATCATCGTTAATACCGTAAGAATCATTGCTGTTAAAGGACTGGTGATAAAAAATGTATATAATTTTCGCTTAATCATCCAAACACCTCTTAACAACTATGATATTTATACCGATTTTAACATAATTTTCTAATTATTGTGTCTTTATTTTTAAGAAGTGAATCTCTAATTAAAGTTTGAAATGTCCGGAAAATCGATTGAATCCTCCGGAAAAATGTAACATTTAAGAATTTTCGACAAAACTTTGTCTGGATGCATCAAAAAAAGCTCCGGAATGGCATATAATTTGTCCGGTTAATAAGGGGGTTGCGCTTCTTAATTGCCACTTACTATAAAAAATAAAGAAAAAATCACGTGATCATCACGTGATTTTTCATTCTACCCTAATACCGCTTTATCGCTTTCAATTTGTTTTCCGCGAATACGCTGGAATTCATCCAGTAGATCTTTAATTGTTAGGTTTTGTTTTTCTTCGCCTTTAATATCAAAAATAATTTGGCCTTTATCCATCATGAACAGACGGTTTCCTAAGTCTAAGGCCTGCTGCATGTTGTGGGTTACCATTAGTGTGGTTAGATCAAACTTGGATACGACATCAGCTGTGATTTTCGTTATTAATTCAGCTCGAGACGGATCTAGTGCAGCTGTATGTTCATCTAACAAAAGAATATTAGGCTCAGTGAAAGTTGCCATCAACAATGATAAGGCTTGTCGCTCACCGCCAGATAATAAGCCAACTTTAGCATTCAAGCGATCTTCTAATCCTAGGTTGAGTGTTTCAAGATATTCACGAAAGTAGTCTTTTCGTTTTTTGTTAACCCCTGGAACGAGTCGGCGCTTTTTATCTCGGGCATAAGCCATGGCCAGGTTTTCTTCAATTGTCATGGATGGTGCTGTACCGGCCATTGGGTCTTGGAATACGCGTCCAATCATTTTAGAACGTTTATATTCAGGAAGGTGAACAACATTTTTATCATCGATTAACACATCGCCCACATCAGGAATTAAGCTACCTGAAATAACGTTCATGAGTGTTGATTTACCAGCACCGTTACTTCCAATGACCGTAACAAATTCACCTTTTTTAAGTTCCAAGTTTATACCTTGTAGTGCTTTTTTTTCATCAGGTGTGTCTTCATTAAATGTTAAAGATACGTCATGTATTTTAAGCACTGGCCTCACTCCCTCTCTGATTCATGAGTGCTGCACGTTTCGCTAGTCGACGCTTTTTCTCACGTCTAGCTTGTAAAGCTTTTGGAGTAACAAGTGCGGCGATAACTAATACCGCAGTGATAAGCTTCAAGTCACTTGGTTCTAGGAAGTCGACTCTTAATGCTAGGGTGATTACCACTCGGTAAATAATTGCTCCTCCAATTACGGCAAGGGTAACTCTTGCGATCGTCTTTTTACCAAAAAGTGCTTCACCAATAATAACTGATGCTAAACCGATTACGATCATACCGATACCCATGTTAAGGTTTGCGAATCCACCATGCTGAGCAACTAATGCACCTGATAATGCAACTAAGCCGTTGGATAATCCGATTCCAATGATAATTAAAAAGTTCGTATTGGCAGACAGACTTCGAATCATTTTTTGGTTATCACCTGTTGCGCGAATCGCTAACCCGATCTCTGTTTTTAAGAAAAAATCGAGTAAAAACTTAATCGCAATCGTGACAATACCCATTATGATAAAAATTGCCCAAGTGGTTGGGACGCGCTCTGCACCGATGAACATACTATTCAATACAGAATCAATTCCAGATGACCAGAACGATTCAATTTGGCTAAACAATGTTGTTTCATTAAGCATTGATACTGTGGGCTGTCCCATGAATCTAATATTAATTGAATACAAGGCAATCATCATGAGAATCCCTGAAAGTAATGCATTAATTCTCCCTTTTGTGTGAAGAATTCCTGTAATACAACCTGCGATGAAACCGGCAAATGCCCCAATTAGAGTTGCCATGATGGGTGACATCCCGTTTACTATCAACATACCGGTAATACCAGCACCTGTTACGAAACTTCCGTCTACAGTTAAGTCGGGGAAATCTAATACTCGGAAGGATAGGTAAACTCCTAAAGCCATAATGGCGTAGATGACTCCTGATTCAAATGCACCGAACAATGATATTAGCATGACGTCCTCCCTCTCGTTATGTAATCAGTAAAGCAGGCCTATGCCTGCTTTACGTCTTATACTTATTCTTCACTTTCTACAAATTGAGCGTCTTCATCCCAGTCTTCATGCCATTCAACATTCTGCTCTTCAGCAGCAGCTTTGTTAATGAATAGTTGAATTTCTGGTGGATATTCTGGCGCAATTTCATTTGGCGCTTTTTCACCTTTTAAAATTTGTGCTGCCATTTCACCTGCACGATACCCAATTGTGTGGTAATCAATACCGAATGTTGCAAAACCGCCTTTTTTAAGTGAGTTAGGCTCACCTACAATCATTGGTATGTCTTGATCGTTTGCAACACCAACCACACTGTCTAAAGCTTCTACTACTGTGTTGTCTGTTACGATAAAGAACACATCAATGTCACTTACAAGCGTTGTTGCAGCTTGTTGTACTTCAGAAGCATTTGCTACTGTACGTTCTTCCAAGCTTAAGCTTGTGCCTTCAACAGCAGATTTGATTGCGTCAATCTGCGCAACTGAGTTTGCTTCACCTGCATTGTAAATTAAACCAACTGTTGCACCTTCAAAGTATTTGTCGATAAATTCGACTGTTGTTTTAATCGCATCTGGGTGAAGGTCAGATACACCTGTAATGTTTTCACCCGCTTCATCCATTGAAGGAACTAAGTCTGCAGCGACTGGATCAGTTACCGATGTATAAACAATCGGAATGTCCTCAGTTGCGTTTAAAGCACCTTGCGCACTTGGTGTTGAGTTCGCAAAAATTAAGTCAACATTATCAGCAACAAAACCATCCGAAATGGCTTTAACATTGTTTTGATCGTTTTGTGCATTTTGATAATCATACTCAACTTCTAATCCTGCATCAGATAAAGCTTCTTTGAAACCTTCATAAGCTAAGTCTAGTGACGGGTGCTCAACGATTTGTGTTGCACCAACAACGTAAGAGTCACCATCTCCGCCTGAACCACTGTCTTCCCCACATGCAGCTAGTAAACCAAAACCAATTACGGCTACTGCCATCATTTGAAACCATTTTTTCATTTTACATCCCCCTCTTTTTTAATGAACCTTTTTGATTCAATGCCTCGGTTAAAATTAAAAACTCCTTTCTTTAATTTTATCCGGTTGTTTCTTAGGTGGATTATGAATAGCTTGACCTGAAAGAGCTTCAACTGCTTCAAGTAAGCTTTCATTCGTACTTGGGTGTGCAAACAATGGAAACCTTATGTCTTCTACTTTTGCTGCCATTTCAAGAAGTTGTACGAAGGTACTTGATAATTCTATAGCACCTTCTCCAATCATATGGATACCAAGAATAATCTCGGTTTTTGCATCACTAATTACCTTTATGTTGCCATCTGTCTTTCCAGTGACTTTTGCATAGCCATTGGCATTTAGATTGAACTGCCCGACTAAGTAGTCTAAGTTGTTTTCTTCCGCTTCTTGCTCAGTTAATCCAACTGATGCGACAGGTGGATTCGTATGCATAATCGTTGGTAAAAACGTAAGGTCTGCCTCGACATTTTCACCTGCTATGGCTTCTGCAGCGACCTTCCCTTGTTTTATCGCTTTAACCGCAAGTGATGGACCTTCTGTGACATCGCCAATGGCGTAAATAGTAGGTACTGAAGATTTCATCGTATGGTCCACAATGATATGGCCATCCTCTGTTTGATCAACGCCAAAACGGTTAATTCCGAGTGATTGAACGTTAGGCTGTTGATGACCACTTGTATATAGGTGTGAACCCTCAATGGTCTGCTCTTTTCCTTTATGATCCGTTAGTTTGACCGTGACCCCTTCATCCGTTTCTTCAATGGATTGAAGCGAATCCTGTTGAATGATTTTGATCTTTTTCTTTTTAAATGTGCGCTTGAGCTCTTTTTCTATCGATTGGTCTAACGAAAGTTCGCCTGTTTGGATGAGCGTCACTTTTGACCCAAACGATTGGTAAGCTGACGCCATTTCAAAAGCTATATAATCATTGCCATAAATTAAAAGATGGTTTGGGATTTCAGTTAGATCGAATAATTCATGTGATAACAATATTCGTTGACGTGCTTTCGGAAATTCTTTTGGTAAAGCTGCTGTACTTCCCGTTGCAATAATCGCATGTTTAAAGATATACGTATCGAATTGATGACCATATTCCACTCCAATACGGTCTTCTGCCGTAAAGGTTGCCTTACCTTTTAGCACTTCAATTTTATTTCCCTGGCAAAGTGATTGAACGCCTTTTTGAAGCTGTTCAGTTATTTTATTTTTATAGGTTAGTAGTTTGTCTAAATCTAACTCGGGTTCATTAACCCCTATACCCATCTCTTGCATTTGGGGCACTTCAGATATTTTTTTACCTGTATGTGTCCATACTTTAGAAGGGATACAGCCGCGATTCAGACATATTCCACCTAGATCCGTTTCCTCAACGAGTGTCACTTGAAGACCTAGCTGGGCAGCACGGATGGCTGCTGTATAACCACCTGGCCCACCGCCGACTACAATGAGATCGCGTTCTTCTGTGATTTCTCCAACAACCATTTATATCATCTCCAGCATGAGTTTGTTCGGATGTTCGATTAAACCAGCTAATCGATTCGTAAAGGCTACAGCCGTTGCTCCGTCTGCCACACGGTGATCAAAGGACATCGATAGATTCATCATATGGCCAATAACAATCTCGTTATCATCTGTAACGATCGGTACTTTCTTGGTTTTATGGAAAGCGATTAAAGCTGTTTCTGGATAATTAATAATTGGTGTCGCACCTGTACTACCAAGAGGCCCAACATTACTGACTGTAAACGTACTATTTTGTAAGTCAGCGTGTTCCAGCTTTCCTTCTTTTGCTTTATGCGTTAGCTCTTTAATCTCACTATGAATCTGTTGAATCGATTTTTGGTCGGCATGATGTACAACAGGGACTATTAAGCCGTCTTCTGTATCTGATGCCATTCCGATATGGTAGTCTTTTTTCAATATAATTTTTTCATTTTCTTCATCGAGTTCAGCGTTGAATACTGGGAAGTCTTTTAACGCGATTGTAAGTGCTTTAACTAGGTAGGCAGGGACTGAGACCGATACTCCTGAGGCTTTTAGTTCCTCACGAAGCTCGACTAATCGCGTCATATTTATTTCATCAAAGTGTGTCACATGAGGTATGGTGTTGATTGATTTCGTCATTTTTTGTGCGATTTTTTTCCTAATGCCACGGAACGGAATTTCATCTGGCTGAGTTGGTTTTGCTATTGATTTCGATTCAGTCGCGGGTTCAGCTTTTGGTGTTTGGTTACCATTGATAAATTGATAAACATCTTCTTCAGTCACGCGTCCAGATGGATCTGACGGTTGAACTTCTTCGATATCAATTCCGTTATCACGGGCAATTTTTCTAGTATAAGGTGTAGCTAACACTCGATTAAGTGTTGTTTGCATGCGTTTTGGCTGCATAGGTTGATTATTGGCTTTAGCCGGTTTGCGATTTTCTTTTGGTTCAGGTTCTGACGTTTGATTCGCCCCTTCCCCTTCAATATATAAAAGGGTCGTTCCAACTTGCACCGTTTCTCCAACAGGAACGATAATTTCTTTAATGGTTCCTGTTCCAGGTGATGGGAGTTCAGCAACCATTTTATCGGTTTGTACTTCGACTAAGGGCTGGTCAGTTTTAACTGTATCGCCTTCTTTAACATGATAGTGGACGATTTCTCCTTCAGTCATTCCTTCTCCAATATCGTGTAGTTTGACTTCTAACATGGGCTCCCCTCCTTAGAAATGCACCGCTTTTTCGATACTTTGTAAAACACGCTTAGGCGTTGGCATGTAATGTTCTTCTAATGCAAAGAACGGAACCGGAACATCAAATCCTGTTACACGTTCGATTGGCGCTCTTAAGTATAAGAAGGATGTATCATTAATGACAGACATAATGTCATTACCTAGGCCGCCCGTTCCATGTGCTTCATGTACAATCACTGCACGACCTGTTTTTTGAACCGATTCGGCGATCAAGTCACGGTCTAATGGGTAAAGTGTTTTTAAATCAAGCACTTCACAGCTCATTCCTTGCTGTTCAGCTTGTTTAGCTGCCTGCTTAGCAACAGGTAACATTGCACCCCAAGCGATCACCGTCACGTCTGTACCTTCTTGTACTTTTTCACCTTTACCGATTTCAACGGAATACTTACCTGTTGGCACATCTTCACGCTGTGCTCGGTAACTGCGCATCGGTTCCATGAATAAAACCGGGTCCGGGTCTTCAATAGCAGCGATTAATAACCCCTTAGCGTCATATGGCGTTGCTGGGCAAACCACTTTGATTCCAGGCATATGGGTGAAAAGTGTTTCCGCACTGTCTGAGTGGACTTCCGGCGCGCGAATGCCTGCTCCATATGGTGTACGAATGACCATTGGAACTGAAAAGTGCCCCATCGTTTTCATTCGAATACGTGAAACGTGCGTCATGATTTGGTCATAGGCTGGGTAAACAAAGCCCATAAACTGCATCTCAGCAATCGGTTTAAAACCATTAACCGCAAGACCGACAGATGTGCCGACGATTCCCGCTTCAGATAATGGTGTATCTACCACGCGATCTTCACCAAAAATCTCTTGAAGACCTTCAGTTGCACGGAACACACCGCCGTTTTTACCGATATCTTCACCGAGTATAATTGTTGTATCATCATGTTCAAGCATAGTTTTCATCGCATCGTTAACCGCTTGAACCATCGTGAGTTGTTGTGTAGTTTCTTTTTGTTCAGATTGCTTTTCCATTTTTACATTCATGCCTTATTCCCTCCCGATCAGTTCAAGATAGGCTTCTTTTTGTTCAACTAATTGTGAAGGCGTGTTGGTGAACACATGGTCGAATAAATCTTCCGGATTAGCTGGTGGATATTTTTCCATCGCTTCAAGTGCTGACTCGACCTCTTCAGTTAGCTCTGTTTCGATTTTCGCAATCCATTTCTCATCCCAGAAATCATTATTTTTCATATAGTTTTCTAATCGTTCAATAGGGTTAATGACATCTTCCCCTTGACCTTCAGGGCGGTATTTGGTTGGGTCATCGGCAGTTGTATGTGCACCTGTTCTCCAAGTCACGGCCTCAATTAACGTAGGGCCTTCCCCTTGCCTCGCGCGTTCGACTGCTTTCTTGGTTTCAAAATATACCGAGAACACGTCGTTCCCATCAATACGGACACTCGGGATATCATACGCTAACCCCTTTTGAGCGATTGTTTTTGAATTCATCTGTTTTTCAACCGGTACTGAAATCGCATATCGGTTATTTTGGTTAAATAAAATCGTTGGTGTTTTAAATACACTGGCGAAATTCAAACCTTCATGAAAATCACCTTCAGAAGTTGCGCCGTCACCAAAATAAGCGATTGCTACATTTTTAGTCCCTTTTCGTTTTTCTGCCCATGCGGCACCTACTGCATGTGGAATTTGTGTTGCAATCGGGACAGCGGCAGGGAAAATGTTTTTACCTTCTGGCGGCACACACCCTTCAGCACGACCGTTCCAGTATAGGAATGTGCGTGTCATATCCGCTCCAAAAGTGAGGGTTGCCCCGTGGTCACGATATGTAGGGAACACCCAATCCTCTGAATCTAGCGCTAGCACACTACCAACCTGTGATGCTTCCTGACCTTCAAATGGTGGGTAGGTTCCGATACGCCCCTGTCTCTGAAGACTGATCGCTTTTCGGTCAAACAAGCGAATGCGACTCATATGATAGTAGAGCTTTTTTACGAGCTCTTCATTGATTTCTTTTTCATAACTTGAATCTATTAAATTCCCTTGATCATCGATGATTTTTTTAATAGGAAATTGTTCTTCCATATCCATCCCCCCAAATCCATTTTAATTAATAACGTATGTTCCATTTCGGGCTAATAGTACGTGTATAGAAGCTATTTCGTTTTGCTCTAGCTTCCATTAAATTTTCACAGAAGTGATTCGCTGCTTCGACTGTTGAGATTTGGTTCATTTCAGCTGTTTTATAAACTTCAATCATCGTGTTATAAATTTCTTTTGTTTTAGCTAAAACGCGGTCTTTATTTGGACCATACAGTTCATCTGTGACTTGAATGAGACCACCTGAGTTAATGATGTAATCAGGTGCATAAAGAATACCTTTTTTAGCTAAATCAACACCGTGCTCTTCTTTAAGCAGTTGATTGTTAGCTGCACCGGCGATGGCTTTAAATTGGAATTGTTCAATGGTCGTGTCATTGATAATCCCGCCTAAAGCACACGGAATGAAAATATCTGCTGGTTGACGATAGATATCGTTAGCATCTACCAGTTCAAGCGTGCCAGGGGATTTCGCTGCGTGCTCTTGAATTCGATTGATATTATTTTGGTCAATATCCGTAACGTAGACCCTTGCACCTTCTTCGAGTAATCGCACAGCAACCTTGAATCCGACTTTTCCAAGACCTTGAATCGCATAAGAAACAGGCTTAAGGTCTTCATGTCCGAAAAGCATTCTATTTGTAGCTTTCAGGCCGTAAATGACACCTTGTGCGGTCGGAATCGACGAATCACCGCCTCCTCCGTATTCTTCAGGAAGTCCTGCGATATGATTTGTCTCCTTCATTGCGTGCACGAAATCTTCAAGTGTCGTTCCCATATCTGTACCTGTGTAAAAACGGCCATGTAAAGACTCAACGAACTGACCAAATGCACGGAATAGTTCTGGTGTTTTATCCGTTTGAGGGTTGCCAATAATAACGGCTTTCCCTCCACCAAAATCGACATCAGCTGCCGCGCACTTATAGCTCATACCTTTTGATAGACGTAACACATCATCAAGTGCGGCATCGAAATTTTCGTAAGGCTGCATTCGACAACCACCTATTGCAGGGCCAAGTTTTGTGCTATGTATGGCAATAATGGCTTTAAGATTCGTTGAAGGATCGTTACAAAAAACGACTTGTTCGTGCTCAGCCATTTTGTCGATTAATGAAAGGTCTTTATTTTTATCTCCTTGAAACGATTGAGTTGCGAAGCTCATATTCATCCTCCTAAATTAGGAATTTATTTATTAGACACAATCTTCTTTTGAATCATTTCTTTAGGTAAAATCACTTGTTTGACTTCCCCTTTTCCAATCAATTGGTCATTATGTCGAGCTTCTACAGTTGTGAGGACTAGTTGATTATCGCGAAATTCTGTCAGAGTTGCTGTAAGAGTAACATTGGCATGTTCTGGAGCTGCATCGATGTGTTTAACCTGTACAGCGGCTCCCATCCCTTCTTCATGGTCTTCTAGAAAAGGAAGAATAATTTTTCGTGATACCCATTCCATGTGGTACACCATTGCGACTGTTGAATAAACAGGGTGAACCACATTGCCTTCAAAACTAGCAAACATGTCTTCAGTCACTTGTATATGGATGGTCTCTTGTCGACCAACTTCCATACCAGGTTTCATATCATCGCTCACCTTCTGTACAGTATTAAAGCGCTTTCATAACTCGCTAAAAATTTTTATATAACGATATTTTAACGCTATTTTATCACTGCGTTATAATGTTTTCAATAACTTGTTAGAATAATCGCCATTTTCTAAAAATTATATATTTCATGTGTTTAGAGTTAAGTTTTTAAGTTGGCTTTGCATCTGCTCTGAAGCTTGATAAACCATACCTTCAATCAGTTCCTGAACCGTTGGAATATCAGTAATGAGCCCTGCCACTTGACCGCTGTTTAGGAAGCCATTATCTAGGTCACCTTCTAGTGCACCTCTCGCATGTAATTCCTCTGAAGTCATGTCGCGGTATTGATCTTGGGTGAGACCTGATTTTTCTAGGTTCGTGATTTTTTCTGCATATGGGGTGTTGAGAATTCGTCGGATTTGGCCAACAGTTCTTCCGATAATCACGGTTCCCGTACCGTTAGCTTCAAGTACTTTGTTTTTATAATTGTCATGGAAAGGTGCTTCTTGTGTCGCGATGAACCTTGTTCCCATTTGGACACCAATTGCCCCTAGCATGAGCGTTGCTGCAAGACCTTTTCCATCACCAATTCCACCTGCTGCAAGTACTGGGATGTTCACGTTTTGCACGATTTGCGGTATGAGCGTGAACGTTGTGAGTTCAAGATTCGAGTTAATCCCTGCTGCCTCGTACCCTTCAGCGACTAGAATGTCCGCTCCAGCTTCCTCAGCTTTTTTCGCATGCTTGACTGATGCAACAAGCGTCATAACTTTGATGCCGTGCTCATGAAGTCGCGGAATATATGGAGCTGGATTTCCCGCAGATAGTGATACGATAGGAACTTTGTGTTTAATTACTAGGTTGATTAGCTCTTCTGCGTGTGGTGATACCGCGAGCGCGATGTTCACCGCAAATGGTTTATCAGTACGTTCCTTTGTTTCCGTGATGATTCGATCGACTTCTTCGGGCGTCATCGTACCGCAACCGATCGTTCCGAGACCACCTGCATTTGATACGGCTGATGTGAGCTGAGCATTACTGATATTACCCATCCCACCTTGTATAATTGGATATTGGATATTTAACATTTTGCATACGTCGTTCATTATTGTGACCTCCTTAGTTAGCGATGCTTCTGGTTGATTGCGTGAGTGCAACAATTATTTTTGCGAGTGCAACAATTAATCTCGCGAGTGCAACAATTATTTTTGTGAACGCTCAATTATCTTCGCGAGCGCTCATTTATTTCCGTGAACGCTCAATTATCTCCTCGAGCGCTCATTTATTTCCGTGAACGCTCAATTACCTTCACGAGCGCTCATTTATTTCCGTGAACGCTCAATTATCTCCTCGAGCGCTCATTTATTCCTGTGAATGCTCAATTACCTTCGCGAGCGCTCACTTATTTCCGTGAACGCTCAATTATCTCCTCGAGCGCTCATTTATTCCTGTGAACGCTCAATTACCTTCGCGAGCGCTCATTTATTTCCGTGAACGCTCAATTATCTTCGCGAGCGCTCATTTATTTCCGTGAACGCTCAATTATCTTCACGAGCGCTCATTTATTTCCGTGAACGCTCAATTATCTTCGCGAGCGCTCATTTATTTCCGTGAACGCTCATATCTTTCTACGAACGCGCATTGATTCCGGTGAGCGCGCATATCCGCTCTACTTCCCAGTAAAATTCGGGGCACGCTTCTCGCTAAATGCCTGCAGAGCTTCTAGGCGATCTTCAGTCGGTATCGTTAGCTCATAAGCTTTTGCTTCGATGGCTAATCCAGTTTGAAGGTCGGTGCTCATGCCGCGGTTGATTGCGTACTTCGCTTGTTTAATGGCGACCGGGCCGCTTTTGAGCATATCGCCAGCTAATGCCTCGCACGTTTCCATCAACTTTTCTTTTTCAACGACTTTTAGTAAAATTCCAAGATCTAAAGCTTCAGATGCTGTAATTTTCTTAGACGTAAAAATCAGTTCTTTGGCCTTCATTTCACCAACTATTCTTGGCAGTCGCTGGGTTCCGCCTGCGCCTGGGATGATTGCCCAGCTTGTTTCGGTCAATCCCAACTGCGTATTAGACACAGCAATTTTAAAATCACAGGCTAGCATTAGTTCAAATCCACCGCCAAAGCAGTATCCGTTAACCGCCGCAATCGTAGGCATTGGTAACTCTGCTAAACTGTTCGTCATATCTTGAATGGCTTTTACGTTACGACGGACCTCGGATTCATTCAACGTTTTACGTTCCTTCAAGTCCGCACCTGCGCTAAAGGCTTTCTCTCCGGCGCCGGTTACAATCAAAACCCTAACGTCAGAATCTACATGAATCGCCTTAATCCGCTCCTGTAAATCGCACAGCATCTCGTAGTTCATACTATTCAAGGCTTCTTCTCGATTCAACGTCAGGTAACCGATTCCGTTTTCTTTATGAAATAGTACCGTCATGTGCATGACTCCTTAATCGATATTTTCAACCATAGATGCGATGCCTTGGCCGACACCGACACACATTGTGGCCAGGCCATACTTGGTATCCTGTTTTTTCATTTCATGGATCAAGGTCGTTAAAATTCGTGCACCACTTGCGCCAAGTGGATGACCGAATGCAATCGCACCACCGTTTACGTTTACCTTAGAAGGATCAAGCTCCAATTGACGAATGCACTCCAACGACTGTGACGCAAAGGCTTCGTTCAACTCTATCAGTCCAATGTCACTAACCGAATGTCCTGTACGTTTTAATAACTTTTGAGTCGCAAAAATTGGACCTAATCCCATAATAGCGGGTTCGAGTCCTGCTGTAGCACCACCCACAAATTTAACTAATGGTTTCAAACCGAGTTCGCGAGCCTTATCGGCACTCATAACTAACAAAGCTGATGCGCCATCATTAACCCCGGAAGCATTACCGGCTGTAATCGTTCCACCTTTAAAAATGGGTCTCAATTTCGACAGCTTCTCCAAACTCGTTGTTGGTCTTGGATGTTCATCATCCGTCACTGTGATTTCGTTACCCTTACGATCGTGGTACGTCACAGGTACGATCTCTTCTTTAAAACGATTCGACTCCACTGCTTTCTTCGCTCGCATCTGACTTTCATAAGCAAATTCATCTTGGGCGTCACGAGAAATTTCATAACGCTCCGCTACATTTTCAGCCGTTTGAGGCATTGTATCTGAACCGTACATCTCTTCCAGCTTTTTATTCGTAAAGCGCCAACCGATTGTTGTATCATACATTTCCATGTTGCCACGCGGGAATTCTTTTTCCGGTTTGGCCATTACAAATGGCGCTCGCGTCATGCTCTCAGTTCCCCCAGCGATAAACACATCTCCTTCACCGACCGCAATGGCACGGGCAGCATACATCACGGCATCCATGCCAGAACCACATAATCGGTTTACCGTCGTACCAGCGACTTCAACGGGTAAACCGGCTAACAACGCAGACATTCGTGCCACATTCCGGTTGTCTTCCCCAGCCTGATTGGCATTACCGAGAACGACTTCTTCAATCAACTCTGGCGCGACATCACGATTTCGCTCTAGTAATGCCTTAATTACGATTGCACCTAAGTCATCTGGACGAATATCTTTTAAAGCACCTTTATATCTGCCAATTGGCGTTCGTACTGCATCGACTATAACGACTTCGTTCATTTTTTAACCAACTCATCTTTCTCTGTGTAATCGTAAACGCCTTTACCCGTTTTTCTACCTAAACGACCGGCTTTGACGTACTGTTCAAGCAATGGTGCCGGGCGATATTTTTCACCTAATGTTTCGTGTAAGTACCTTAAATTATTTAAACGAGCATCTAAGCCGACTAAATCTCCGAGCTCTAACGGCCCCATAGGATAATTCAGTCCTAGTTTAATAGCTTTATCGATATCCTCAGCTGTCGCGACGCCTTCTTGAAGCATATGAAAAGCTTCATTTCCCACAAGTGCACTAATTCGACTGGTTACAAATCCAGGGAATTCGTTCACTTCAACGGTTTCTTTCTTCATCTGGTGAGAAACATTTTGGATAATCGATACCGTTTCATCGCTAGTTTCTAAACCTCGTACGATTTCAACCAGCTTCATTTTATGAACAGGGTTGAAAAAGTGCATGACCGCCACTTGGTCAGGGCGCTTAGTAAAGGACCCTAACTCAGTTGGACTAATGGTTGATGTATTAGATGCTAGAATCGCATGATCAGGTGCATGAGCATCAGCTGTTTCTAGGACATGCTGTTTCATATCTCTTTTTTCTGGCACAGCTTCAATCAACAAATCGCACTGACCCGAAGCCGCTTCCAAATCAGTTGTCGTATGAAGGTTATTCAATAGATTTGTTTGCTGATCTTCTGTTAATTTTCCAATTTGAATGCCTTTATCTGATGTTCGTTTAGCGTGCTGGTAGGCCTGGTCCAACTGTTCCTTAGACACATCTACAAGGGTAGTTTGAAAACCTGAAAGGGCCGAGACATATGCAATGCCTCGCCCCATCACTCCAGCACCCACAACTGTAATGTTTTGAATCGTCATGGACACTCTACCTTTCTATCAAGCTATGTTTTTATACATTAAACGGATTAAGAGGCTTTGGTCCGTAGTAAGATAAAACGCTCTTATCTTCCATATATAAATCTAGTGTTTCAACAGTTAGCTCACGTCCGAAACCAGATTGCTTGTAGCCCCCGAATGGTGTTCCTGGGAATGCAGAGAATGGGCTATTCACCATAACAATACCTGCCTGGATTTGATGAGCGACACGAGTTGCACGCCCTTGGTTTGTCGTCCAGATTGCTGAACCTAAACCATATTTCGTATCATTCGCACGCTTAATCACGTCTTTTTCATCCGTAAACTTCTCAACTACAACTACTGGTCCGAAAATTTCTTCTTGAACAGCTTTCATATCAGGTGTCACATCAGTAATAACTGTCGGTGCATACCAGTGGCCATTTTCGTGACCTTCAGGGTGTATTTGTTTACCACCTGTCGCAATTGTCGCACCATCTTGAATCGCTGATTGTACATAACCATCAATCACTTCTAGTTGATCTTTACTAATGATTGAACCAAGGTGTGTTCCTTTATCCATTGGATCACCAGAAACAAGTTTCTCTGTCTTTTCAATGAATTTTTCCATAAACTCATCGTAAATTGAGTCATGAACAAACATGCGAGAACGCGCTTCACATGATTGACCTGTGTTGAAGAAAATTCCGAATAACGACCCTGCAACAGCCGCTTCCATATCTGCATCTTCAAACACGATGTTTGGCGATTTTCCACCAAGCTCTAATGTAAGACGTTTCAATGTTTGCGATGCTTTTTCCATAATGTCTTTACCTGTTGGCGTTGAGCCAGTAAAAGCAACTTTATTTACGTCTTCGTGCTGAACTAAGTAATCCCCAACTACGGCACCTGAACCTGGAATTGTGTTGACAACCCCTTCAGGCACACCCGCTTCATGACAGATTTCATTTAAAATAATCGCGGTAATTGGAGTCAAAGATGCTGGCTTAATTACGACCGAACAACCCGCTGCAATCGCCGGAGCAATTTTCCAAGCTGCCATCATCATTGGATAGTTCCAAGGGATAATCTGTGCACAAACACCAACAGGCTCTTTGTGTGTATAGTTAAAGAATCCATAAGGCATGTTATTGACTTCACCACGGTGACCAACAATCGCACCTGCGTAAAATTCAAAGTCCTCAATCGACTGGTTGATCTGTACAGTTGCTGCACCTACAGATTTACCACTATTTAAAACTTCCATTTGAACTAATTCTTTAAAACGTGAACGCATAATCTCGGCAATTTTATTTAAAACGCGAGCGCGCTTCCCTACTGGGTATTTGCGCCATTTACCATTGTCAAAAGCGTTACGTGCTGCTTGAACAGCTTTTTCCGCATCCTCTTCATTCGCTTTCGCAATCGTAGCCAATGATTCGCCTTTAGCCGGGTTAAACGTTTCAAATGTGTCACCCGAACTGCTTTCTACACGCTCACCATTAATAATCATTGAATAATGTTTACGTTTCATTTCGCCAACTTCTGTAATCGCTTCTTTTGTTAATTCCATTTCGATTCACTCCTTCAATTAATTATTGACCTGTATACGTAGGTTGCCGTTTTTCTTTAAATGATAGGACACCTTCGTGATGATCTTTGGATTGACCCGCGATGCGCTGCGCATACGCTTCTTTTTCCAAAAATTCATCGTAGGACTCGTGCATGCTATCCATCATGTAGCGTTTCACTAACGCTATCGACTTGGTTGGCATACCCGCTAAGTTTTGAGTAAATTCATTCACCTTTTCATCCCACTCATTATCTTCAACAACTTCTGTCACGAGACCAACTGCATAAGCTTCCGTTCCTGTCATCGGTCTCCCTAAGACGGTCATCTCCATTGCTTTCGCATATCCAATTAAGCGTGGCAGATGATACATCATTCCTGAATCAGGAATTAACCCGATTCCAACAAACGCACTCACGAACTTAGCGTCAGGCTTCATTAATCTGAAATCACAAGCTAAAGCTAAACTCATCCCTGCACCAGCAGCTGTTCCATTGATAGCAGCAACTACAGGCTTTGTTGTGTCCTTAAGTTGCTTTAACATCGGCTGATAACGTTCTCTTAAGAACTCAGCATGGTTTGTGTTTTCATCAACGTCCTGCAAATCTTGACCGGAACAAAACGCTTTACCTTCACCTGTAAAAACAACACAGCGGACATCATTATTTTTATTAGCAACCTTTAATGCTTTTGTGATTTCTTTGTTCATTTCTTTCGTGAAAGCGTTATAAGCTTTCGGACGGTTCAATGTAATCGTTGCCAGTCCGTCCTTTTCGCTATAATGAATCGTTTCAAAATCCATCTTTTACACCCCTTTAAAATTAGGAGGTCTTTTTTCGACAAATGCTTTCATACCTTCTGTTTGGTCTTCAGAATCAAAAGCAAGGTAAAAATTCTTCCGTTCGAGTCTCATGCCTTCCCTCAAAGGTAAATCCCCAGCTGCTCGAACAGCTTCTTTAATTAAACGAACAGAGATCGGGGCTTGTTTAGCGAGTGAATGAGTAAATCTCATCGCCTCTTCTTCAACAAGCTCTGGGGCTACCACTCGGTTAACGATGCCTAGCGACTTCGCTTCGTCCGCATCATGCATCTCCCCAAGCCAAATCCACTCTAATGCCCGACGCTGCCCAATCGCTTTAGTAAGTAACTGCGTGCCACCTGCACCAGGCATCACGCCTAGCTTTACTTCTGGAAATCCAAATTTAGCATCCTCACCCGCTATGATTAAGTCACAATGAAGCGCCAATTCAAAAGCACCACCAAGACAAAAACCATTTACCGCAGCAATGATCGGCTTTTTAATTAATGTCATCCGATCCCATACAGCAAACGGATCTGTAAGCTCAATCGAGAGTGGTGTATCTTCCAACATCTCATCAATGTCTGCCCCTGCCGCGAATACTTTATCATTCCCTTTAATCACCATCACGCGAATTTCAGGGTTGCGATCGTACACTTCTAATTGCTCAACAATTTCATCTACCATCTGCCGGTTTAATGCATTCAAAACCTTCGGGCGATTGAGCTGAATCACCCCAACTTGACCCTCTTCATAAACCTTAATTAACTGATGGGACATTTACTTCCTCACCAATCACTAATGTCACAATATCACCGGCAAACTTCATCACATCTTTACCAGATGCTTTTCCTTCGTCTGTCTTCATTGCTGCTTGCAAGGATTCATGATCGTCATAGAACATTTCGCAAAGTAAGTAGTAATCCGTTTCCCCCATTGGCGAACCTACAATTTTTGTTACCTTCATATCTCTTAGTCCTGGAATTTTCTGTGTTAAAGGTGTATGTGTATTGAAGTAGTGCTCATCGAACTTCTCCTGATCCTCCGGTTTCTTGTAAATAGCGATTAATTTTACCATTTAAAATTCCCCTCTCATTTAGTTAATAACGTAATCCACCACAGGTTTCATGGCTTCAAACGGGTTTCTACAAGACGTACAATATAAAATACTTCGACAAGCCGTTGGGCCAAACACATTTTCCATCGATGTGTAATCAGATCCACAATACGGACAATCGACTGTCCACTCTTCCCCTGGACGGTAGTTTTCCGGTGGTGGTGCAATGCCGTGTTTTTTCAGTTGGCTTTTCCCTTCATCTGTAATGGCGTCGGTTGACCATTTTTCCTCAAATGAAAATTGAACCTCACAGCCTTTAACCCAATCCACTTCTTCTACCGCTGTCTTCACATTCTTTTGAATAAAATCTAGTGCCGGACACCCCGCAAATGTAGGCACCATCGTAATAAAAACGTCTCCTCCAACTACGGTGACCTCATGAACCATCCCAAGGTCCGCGACACTAACATTCGGAAGCTCTGGATCATCGACGGTTTTTAATACCGCTCGAATTTCTTCCTGCATATGATTGTTTGGCAAAATGATTCACCCCCAAGATGTGACTTACCAAATCGCTTCCTTATCACTCATGTAAACTTCAGATAACGTATTTAACGCTTGATCTAAATCCTCTGTATGCTCACCTTCACGACCACTGCCGTACTTTTTACCGATTGGAGTAGAAGGTAAGTTTTCAATCGTTTTCGATACTTCATTTATCCAACGTTCTTTTAGCTCATCTTCCCCAATGATTAAACCAAAGTGCTCGATTTCTGTTGCTTGCGTGCCGTACTCTAATACATCCCCGAACTCTTCCCATGCTTCGTTGAGTCTTGCTTCAATTCGTTCGCGAGCCTCTTCTGTTGAGTTCAGCAGCTGCTTCATCCAGATTTTCCAATGTGCTAAGTGGTAAGGCTGTTCCATTAAAACCTTCCCCGCAATATTGGCAAGTGGTTTATATGAACTCTTTGTAATCGCTTCCAATTTCACTTTTTTAAAGGTTTCATATAAAAAGTTACGAACAACCGTTAACGCCCAGTCGTAATAAGGTTCTTCTAAGTAATTACCTTCACCATTTTTCTTCTCTAAGTAGATGCCATTGCGTCTGACACTTGGATGACGTTCATGAGCCAGCATATCGATTTCGCCTTCCCCTAGATCCTCTAACAGCTGATAAAACATAAATGCATGCCCCATCGTGTTTTGAGTAATTGAAGAAAAGGCGACATCTTCTTCAATATGAGGCGCTAATCCAAGCCACTCGGATCCGCGAAAAGAAATGAGAAAATCATCATCGGCCAGCTGGTAAATCAACTCTTTGAGTGCCGTTAAGTAAGCTGCATCTTTCTTTGCTTCTTCGGCTGTAAGTACTTCCGTCATTTCTTCTTCACCTCTTTCCAAGACAAGATCTCTTTTTCATCGAGCATGCCTTGTTCTTTTTCTTTCCACTTCTGTCTTAAATAGCCGTAACCTTTTGTCCGGCGGTAATCTTTGTTATCCAAACGTTTCGTCCAATTTGAGCGCTCTTCACTCGTCATTCGACGAACGTTACTACTTTTCACGACCCAGACATCGAGAACATCTTCACGTCGCATGAAGTTTTCAACGGCCATGCTTAAGGCCATTTCTTCATTAGGAGCAAGTAAGCTGAACTGGTGCTGAATCGGTGCTTTTACGCTCTTTTTACTAAAGACCTCATATTCTTGATAAAAGTTAGATTCTTGACTAGTGCCCATCATTTTCTCCCCCTTTTAAGACCCGACTTTATCTGCAGCCAATGCCTGACGAACCCAACGATTGTTTTCATAAGCAATCTCTCTTAAACGAAGACGCTCCTTTGAACGCGGCCCTTTATTTTTAATAATCTGTTTAAATTCATTCCAGTCAGGCTGTTGGTAAACCCACTGTTCTTTTTCTTCATCGTAATGAACCGTTTCATCCGGCACCGTTAAGTCTAACGAGAACACACGCGGCAAGTACTTATCTAAAAATGCCTGACGCAGTTCTTCATTTGAGCTTTTACGAATTTTGTATTTAATCATAATATCCTGCTTCGATGACCCTGTCGTTTCGGCTGATGCAGGACCAAAAAACATAAGAAGTGAAGGCCACCAGCGGTTTAACGATTCTTGTAAAATTTCGCGTTGATAGTCTGTGCCTTCAGCCAAAGCCATAATAATTGCTTCACCGTGCTGCGCGTGGAATACTTCCTCTTGGCAAATTCGCTGAAGTGCACGCTGATAAGGACCGTATGAAGCATCCAGCATATTCGTCTGCGAAATAATCGCCGCTCCGTCTACGAGCCAACCAACCATACCAGCATCCGCCCAAGTTTTTGTTGGCATGTGGAATACGTTATGGAATTTCAAATCACCACTAAGCATATCTTCTATGATATCTCCACGATCTTTGCCGTAAGGTTTCATTAAATCTTCCGCTACACGTAATAAAAGTTGCCCGTGCCCCATTTCATCTTGAACTTTGGCCATAATGCCGAGCTTTCGCTTAAGTGTCGGTGCCTTAGGTGTCCACTCTTTCTCAGGAAGCGCACCCATAATCTCACTAATCCCGTGCATCGATATAAGTTTAATTAACCCTTGACGATAATCTTCCGGCATCCAATCATCGGCTTCGATTTTCTCACCCGCTTCAATCCGTGCCATAAACTGATCATATTTCTCCTGGTCTTCCACGACACCCCTAGAATCCCCTGAACTGCCATACTCTAAATAGTTATACATATAGCACATCCCCTTATTACGTTTGTTTAACGTAATCGTATCAAAACGTTATACTTTTTACAATAAGAAATTTAAATTTTCAAAAAAATACACTTGAACTTTAAATTCCACTGTTCTATTCTATGAACATGAAACTACTGGCATTCGTTATTAACCATGGCGTTAGATAAAAATTAATGAATGAATAATAGTTCATCTTGTAGTAAAATAGGCTCTGCACTCAACTAGATGAATAAGGAAAGGATCTAACATGGATAAACAATTTAATACACGTTCTATGATTTTTACGTTATATGGAGATTACATACGCCATTACGGCGACGTTATATGGATTGGTAGTTTAATCAAATTACTTAAGGAATTCGGACATAATGAACAATCGGTGCGCGCAGCCATCTCTCGCATGAGTAAGCAAGGCTGGGTCCAATCCGAAAAAAGAGGAAACAAAAGCTATTACTCTTTAACTGAACAAGGGAAAGCACGTATTGATGAGGCTTCTAAGCGAATCTATAAATCTGAATCACCATCTTGGGATGGTAACTGGCGCATTCTTGTGTACACGATCCCTGAAAACCAACGCCATTTGCGTGATGAGTTGAGGAAAGAATTAGTTTGGAGTGGATTCGGGTTGTTGTCCAACAGCTGCTGGATTACACCCAACCCATTAGAAGAGCAAGTCCACCGTTTAATTGATAAATACGATATCTCTTCTTACGTATCATTCTTTCATGCATCGTATGAAGGCATGAGCGACCCTAAAAGTTTAGTAGAAAAATGCTGGGATTTAGATGAAGTAAATGAACGATATTCGGAGTTTATTAAGGAATATAGCGAGAAGTATTATATTGATAAAAATATGATTGAAAAAGGTGAGGTTAGTGACGGGGCTTGTTTCGTGAAGTGTGCCGCACTCGTTCACCAGTACCGTAAATTCTTATTTGTGGATCCAAATTTACCGGCTGAACTGTTGCCTGATCAGTGGTTAGGCGATTCAGCGGCTGCGTTATTTGCAGATTACCACGAACTGCTAGACGGGCCAGCTACCCGCTTCTTTGAGTCAGTTTTTGAATAGAGCAATGAGGAAACGCAGGTTAATGACCTGCGTTTTTTAATGGCGAGATGCAAAGAGCATAATTGACATACCAGCTAGACATACACCAGCACCCACCCATTTCCCAATACAATGGTTTGCTTTCGCGGAGCCATTGCCAGATAAGGTAGCCTCCTCCTATTTCAGCTAGTCCAGCAAAAATAACACACTAAAACACCTTCAGTTTTATATTGGTCGGAGTAACCTACTCCGTTTTAAGTCAAATTTGTCATCCACCTTCAGTACAAGTCATACTTGAACTGTTAACGTGGTTATTAAGTCTTTTCAACAAGGGTTCAAGCTCTGTATCTGACAATAGCTGTTCCAACGGTTGTTCTGTCAAAGGAACTTGGTATGCATCAAAAATGAACCTTGTCTCTTCCCACACCTTAACAATAGCTCGAGGTGACATGTTAGGTTGAATTACCACTTTGAAACCCTCCCACTTTAGCAAATATGTATTAATATTATCACAAAACGCTGATGCACTGCTTTCACCGGTTGGGCAGATAGCTTATTAATTTTGTACGAATTCATTATTGGCGGTTTTTAAAACAGCCCTTCCGAGAATAATCGGAGGGACTGTTAAACTAATCTATTGGGCTTTTCAACGAGCCTATTGGGCTATTTTGGGTTTCTATTGATCTTTTTGCAGAGAAGTCCGCGTTTAACGAGACAACTCTTCAAAAATCTCCGAATCTCTAAACTCCTGTCCCTTCTTCGCATACGTATCAATCGTCTCACGGATTATATCCATGTCTTTATCAGTCAACTCACGTACGACTTTTGCTGGTGATCCGAGTACTAAAGAACGCGGTGGAATTTTCTTGCCCGATGGGACTAAGCTATTTGCGCCAATAATCGAGTATTCTCCAATTTCTGCTCCATCTAGTACCGTCGCCCCCATCCCTACGAGCACACCTTTTCGAAGCGTGCATCCGTGAACGATGGCATTATGGCCCACCGAAACTTCATCTTCTAAAGTTAATGGGAACTTCTCATATAAATGGGCCATTGAATTCTCTTGAATATTACAACGTTTACCGATGCGAATTGGTCCTTCGTCACCTCTCACTGTCACGTTGAACCAGACGCTAGATTCTTTACCAATTTCAACATCACCAATGACTTGTGCGCTATCCGCAATAAAAGCTGTGTCGTGAATTCGTGGGGTCTGATTTTTGTAACGATATATCATATGTGTCCCTCCCTATTAATCTGTCTTCTCAATATAACATAATTTCGTCTTACGTTTTATTTTCATCTGACGTTGACAGCTAAAAACTAGTTTTGTATTCTATTATATAACATATAATTAAACGAACGTTATTATTTTGTTATACTATTGGGAGGTTATTGAATGAAAACGTACGATATTACCATCATTGGCGCTGGGCCAGTCGGATTGTTTACTGCTTTTTATGCAGGAATGCGAGAAGCATCTGTTAATGTCATTGATAGCATGCCGCAAGTTGGCGGACAGTTATCGGCACTTTACCCAGACAAGTATATTTATGATGTGGCGGGCTATAAAGGTGTTAAGGCTCAAGACCTGGTAGATGATTTATATGATCAGGCTCAAACTTTCTCACCCACCATCCATCTTGAAGAATCCGTACTTAATGTTCAGAGATTAGAAGAACACCTTTTTGAAATTACCACAACAAAAGGCACACACTACTCAAAAAGTATTATCATTACAGCAGGAGCAGGAGCTTTTCAACCACGAAAACTAAAAGTTGAAAGAGCGGAATTATATGAAGGTAAAAACTTACACTATTTCGTTAAAAACCTTGATGATTTTAAAGATCGACGTGTCCTCGTATGTGGCGGTGGCGATTCAGCTGTTGACTGGTCGCTTGCGTTAGAACCCATTGCCAAGGAAGTTACACTCATTCATCGACGACCAAATTTCCGAGCACACGAGCACAGTGTTACCCAGCTTGAACGATCAAGCGTTAAAATAGTCACTCCCTATGAAGTTGGAGAAATCATGGGTAATGAAGAACTCATTGAACAGGCCCTACTGAAAGAAGTCAAAGGTGAGAAGACACAACTGCTTGAAGTTAACGATGTCATTGTGAACTACGGTTTTGTCACATCATTAGGTCCATTAAAAGACTGGGGACTGGAGATTGAGAAAAACTCCATTTGCGTTAATTCAAAAATGGAGACCAACATACCAGGCATTTTCGCTGCGGGCGATGTCTGTACTTATGAAGGAAAAGCGAAGTTAATTGCGACAGGGTTTGGCGAAGCGCCGATTGCCGTCAACCATGCCAAAGCTATGATCGACCCGAAAGCTAAACTTAATATTCATAGCACACACTTGTTTGCAAAGTCATAAGATGTGAGGGACTTGAAAAAAATTTATTCAAGTCCCTTTTCTTTTTTAATTTTTATGTTATAGTTGCCTTAAGGAAACATTTATTCTTTCATACAACTTTTTTAATAAAATTAGGCACATTTATGAAAAATCAACATATATTTTTATTAAAAGTTTTTCCGACATAAATTTTTTTGGTCAAAAAGTTTCCTCAAGGAAACATATTGTCCATAACGACACTAAACGATTTAACAATCAAGGAGGAAGTAACAATGGAAGCGAATTTAATTTTAGCTTTTAGCCTAACACTGATGGCAGGGCTAGCAACGGGAATCGGTAGTATTCTAGCATTTTTTGCGTCTACAACAAATACTAGATTCCTATCTTTTTCACTCGGCTTTTCAGCTGGGGTCATGATTTATGTATCAATGATTGAAATTTTCTTTAAGGCACAAGATGCACTGATTAACGCGATGGGAGAAATCCAAGGACATTGGTTGACTGTTGCAGGATTTTTCGGAGGTATGATCTTAATCGCTTTTATTGATAAGGTTATTCCTAAACAAGGTAACCCTCATGAAGTCAAAAAAGTAGAAGAAATGAATAAAAAACCAGAGGATAAAAGTTTACTACAGATGGGGACATTTACCGCATTAGCTATTGCGATTCACAACTTCCCTGAAGGTATTGCGACGTTTACTTCTGCATTACAAGACCCTGCGCTAGGTGTTGCTATTGCCGTTGCAATTGCTATTCATAATATACCTGAGGGAATTGCAGTTTCTGTTCCAGTATATTATGCAACTGGAAGTAAGAAAAAAGCATTTAAGCTATCATTTTTATCTGGTTTATCAGAACCTATTGGTGCCGCAGTAGCTTTCTTAATTTTAATGCCATATTTAAACGACTTGATGTTTGGTATAATCTTTGCAGCCGTAGCCGGTATCATGGTATTTATTTCACTTGATGGCCTACTACCCGCAGCCAAAAAATATGATAAAACGCACTTGCCTATTTACGGTGTGATGTCTGGAATGGCAATTATGGCACTAAGTTTACTATTATTTATTTAAAAACTTGTCCATTTCGTCTAAAATAGTATATATAAATGTACAAAGGAGGAAGCCATTTGTCTACAACACCTAATATGGAGGACTACTTAGAAGTCATCTACATGATGTTTGAAGAAAAGGGCTATGCGCGCTCAACTGATATAGCCGATCACCTAGATGTCCTACCTTCCTCTGTCACGAAAATGATGAAACGACTAGACGAACAAGGCTTGGGTGTGTATGAAAAATACCGCGGGTTTGTTCTAACATCTAAAGGTAAGAAAATCGCAAAAGATATAGTCGATAAACACCAAACCCTAGAAGATTTCTTTCGAGTGTTTGAAATAGATTCGGATAACATTTACGAAGAAGTTGAAGGCATCGAGCATCATATTGGAAAAGAAACGACACACTGCATCTCAAGTTTGGTTCAGTTTTTTGAAAATCATCCCGAGATTAGAAAGTCATATTTAGAGTATAGAAAAAAGTTATAATTAAACCGTAGGGGTTTCCCTACGGTTTTTTTAATCATTAATAAAATTACCATTTATTATGAATTTTTAGTATAATTGGCATGATTATAACATTATTTCACAGGAAAAATGTTTCATTGGGGGATTTATATGTGGAAACAACGTTTGGTGGAGACGTCTCGAGGACGCTTCGAGTTTTTTACACAAGGCGAAGGAGAGCCTCTTTGTGTCACTCACCTGTATAGTGAGTTTAACGAAAAAGGAAACCATGTGGCTGATCGATTTGTGAGTGATTTTAAGGTTTATTTAGTGAATTTAAAAGAAGCCGGGAACTCATCGAAAGTCGAAGAAGACATTGAGATGAGTATGGAAGAATCGTGTAAAGACCTAGAAGCTGTTCGTGAGGCATTAGGTTTTGAAAAATGGTCTTTTGCGGGGCATTCGACTGGCGGGATGTTGGGTCTAGTTTATGCTATTAATCACCCTGACTCTCTTACACGCGTTATGGTTGGTGGTGCAACTGCCACTAAGGATTATGCTTATCACGAAGGAAGTATGTACTGTCAAAATAGTCCGTTGAACGCAAGGTTGAAGGAGATTTTTGCTGTTATTAACTCGCCTGATTCAACACCAGATGAGAGAAAAGAAGCTGGACGCGAGTGGGGTAAAATGTCACTTTACAGACCCGAAAAATATTTTGAGTATTTTAATAAGCCAACCAGCGGGAAAGTCGTATCCAAAAGATTGAATTTCTTCTCTGCTTACGACTTCCAACACTTCGATGTGAGAGAACAATTACGAGACATTCGAGTCCCATTAGTCATATACGGCGGGCGTCACGATGCTCAATGTCCATATGACTTTTCAGAAGAAATTCATGAATGTGCACCAGGTTCAGTCCTTTATACGTATGAAGAAAGTAACCATAATCCATTTGTTGAAGAACAGGAAAAATTTCATCAAATGGTGAAAGAGTTTAGTAGGGTTTAGAATGTTAAAAAAGTTATTAATTGGAGTATTGTTTATAATTTTATTAGCATCATGCAACGAAAACAGCATTGAAGGTTGTGACATACCTGAAGATGAAGGGAAGATAGAGTATGAGGCTTTTATTGAACCTACTCTAAATGATGAATTAGAACGTGATGGTTATAGAAAGGTGAACTCCAAGCTAAAGATTAACGATAATGAACATGAACTCTGTGTTGAAATACATCACGTCGCAGATTACTATACGAAAGATCATGAATATATTAAATCTGAAGTTAATATTGGTTATACTAGAAAAGATAAATTAACTCTACGAGAAGATTCAGACGAAGTCGTCGCTGAAATAGATGAACCAGCGACAATTTTAATTCCTGAATCAGTTAAAAGCACCGATTATCTTCCAAATCTATCAGAAGATGAACGGCAGCAAATTAAAGAACATGTGCAAAACATAGTTAAAGAACATTTAAATTAAGGGGGAAGTAAAGCATGGATCATCGAACAACATACGCTATACCTGGAGGCTTAATTTTAGGTCTGGGTATTGGGATCGTATACAATCAAGTGGCAGCAGGCCTACTTATTGGTTTAGGCTCCGGACTGTTATTAAGTGCATTAATTGGATTAATAGAGAAAATGATGAAATCCTAGAGGTTAACCTCTAGGATTCTTTTATCGCTCCCGATTCGTATTAATATATTTATCATGATAATTATTTTCGTACACGCCCCACATCATATATCCAAAGACTACACCACCTAGCATAAAACTCATAAATGCAATAAGTAAGCTTTTAATCCATTCACCTGTAAAATAGTCTGCGAAGGTTAGACCATGGTCCGCAATCTCTCCAATAAAGAAAACAAGGATTGCTGTGCTTAGCCCCCAACCTAAAACTCCATAATAAATAATGAAGTGCTTCTTATCTTTTTCTCGAATTCGTCCCCATTTTTCAAAATGTTTCTTTTTTGCCATCTAAATCACCCGAGAAAATTTTACCAAATAATTACCATACTTTTCAAATTAATCATTATCACTTCAAGTTAGTATTGCTTTTTCGGTGCCCAATCCTGTTGGCTTTCCGGCAGTAAGTCAACAAATCCCCACATACCACAGAAGTCATCACCTGGTCCGAACGGTGAAGAGCTATATTGATAGATTGTTCCATCGCCTTTTTTCTTTAAAATAGATACGCCAGGTTGTGGAGAGCCAGGTTTTGTTTCAAATCCTAATGCTTGTTTAAATTCAGATCCATGTGTTGAGATTAAATCAAATTTCCAGTTCCTGCTGTCCGCAAATTCAGAGACTACTTTTGGCTCATCCGAAGAAGCAAACACAACTGGCGCAATGCTTTCTAAGTGATGAAGAATTCCGTTAATTTCATCCGCCCATAGCGTACAATAATTACAAGACTTACCCATATTTTGAATAACAATTAACGTGTCATAGCCTTGAAATAACTCATCTACTTTGACTTTCTTTCCGTTGCCATCAAGTAGTTCGTAATTTTCGATTACAATAGGGTCGACTTGTTTTCTTAGTTCAGCAAGCTCCTTCTTTTTCGCAATCAAATCAAGTTCTAACTCATGAATTCTTTCCATTACAGTTACATCAGCCATTTTTTTATCCTCCTAAAAAAATTTGTTAATAACCTATTCGACATAAAAAGGAAAAATCATTTTTTAATAATAAAGAAGGAATTATTTTAATGAGTGTTGAATGAGTTAAGTTAGGTTAACAAAAAACAGGAGGGCGTCAATGAGAAGAAGTGTGTGTAGTTGGCTATTTGAACGATTTCTGTTGATGCGTGGAACAAAGAAACGGTATTCAAATAAAGATTTATTTGCTCAATTTATGAATGAGAAAAGCGTTGAAAATGCAAAAGCTTATGTGATTCCTGAAAATTTACTGAAAAAATATAAACTTCAGCATCAAGAGATAGATGGTGCTAATGTTTATTATTTTAATCGTCATACCTCAAAGGACCATAAACATATCATTTATTTGCATGGCGGTGCTTACGTCAATAATCCTCTAGGTTTTCACTGGGCATTTTTAGACCAGATACACGAAGCAACAGGAGCAGCCATTACTGTTCCAGTTTACTTAAAAGCTCCAAATTACACTTATGAAAGAAGTTTTGAATTAGTTTTAACTATTTATAAAAATTTATTGGAAGAATATAATCCAAATCAAATCATTATTATGGGCGATTCTGCTGGTGGCGGTATGGGATTAGCATTTGCCCAATGGCTTCAAGAATTAGAACTCCCTCAACCCGGTCAGCTCATTTTATTATCACCTTGGTTAGACATCACAATGACCAACCCAGACCTACACACACTAGAACGAAAAGACCCTATGTTGGCTATTTATGGCACATCAGAAATGGGAAAAACATGGGCAGGCGATACAAATGTCACTCATTACAAACTCAGTCCGATTAACGGAAGTTTACGTGACCTTGGAGGCATATCTATTTTTGTAGGTACACATGAATTGTTATTGGCAGACGCACGTTTATTGCTGAAAAAAGCAAAAGAACAAGACGTCGCCATCAATTACTTTGAATACCCAAGGATGAATCATTGCTTCCCTGTATTTCCTATACCTGAAGCAAAAGATGCCACACGAAAAATTATCGGTTTAATACAAGAGGATGTAAATGGACCTAAAACAACGGGGCTGTTTGCGAATGTTGATGTATAAAAAACTCGTCGATCAAGTCGACGAGTTAATTTTTTTCATTTTGTTGATTCGGATTGGGAGCACCAGGAGGGTGATAATAAGGTGGCATTTTTAGCCAGCCCCTATTTTTCATCATGTCCTTAGCTTTAACACCTAATGAAAACTTATCAATTTGAAATTTCAAAAACATAAGACCAACATCTGTGCGGATACTTTGGCTTGCAGATGCTGCACACATATCACCAGCATAGACAAAATTAATACTTAAAGTGTTCATGATTTCATCATCCGTCAACCTTGCTCCTTCAGGTACAGATTGAGGTTCTGACTTCGGTTTATGCTCTGGGGCAGAAGGAAGCGTTATACCTTCTTTTATCATAAAATCCCTTAACTGTTTTTTATGTGAGTTAGCAACTTCTAACGCATCTTTGACAAATTGTTTAACTTCTTGGTCCATGGTTGTATTGAGTCCAACTTCTTCGTAAACAATAATACTTTCAACAAAAGCTAAATAGGTCCAACAAGCCATAGCTTCCCCTACATGAATCTGTTCTTTATTATTATCACCAAGGGTCTTTAAAGTTTTTAATGAAGCTTCAAACCACTTACCTATATTACTATTCATAACAAACCCACTTCCATGTTTTAGCTATATTTTTAACTAACTGGAAGCAAATATTCACATATATAAAATGATGATTCATAGAACCTATTTTGAAGTAAACGTATCAGGCATGACAACTGCAACCACTTCGCCCTTCGCAACGATGTCATCCCCAGCATAAACATCAGTATGAATTTTGAATTTCTTCGGGCGGATTTCTTCAAACTTTCCAACTGCTTTTAACGTAACTCCTTGAGGCGTTGGTTTAACAAATTTCACTTCTAACGATGCCGTCACAAAACGAGGTGCTTCAACACCATCTTCTGGCTCATGACCATCTTTTCTGAGTAGCGCTAATGATGCAGACCCTGTGCCATGACAATCAATTAACGAAGCCATCAATCCACCATACACAAATCCAGGAATAGCTGTATGTTCAGGTTCTGGTGTGTAATACGTAACAGTTTGATCATCTTCCCAGCCTGTTCTAAAGTGATGTCCACTTTCATTTAACCGGCCACAACCATAACAATGAGCGAAATCATCAGGATAAACGTCTTGTATCGCGTATTTCACTTGCATCTCATCACCTACTTAATTTATTTTAAATTTAAAACTTTTAGTTGCATAAGGGACTAATTTACTATATTCTAGTAATGTTTGAAACTTTCAGAAAGTACACAATACTATCTTACTTGAGGGATGTCTATGCGTAAAGATAAATTTTATATTGGTACACTGTTCCTAATTGCCGTCTCAAGCACGATTGCATTAGGTTTTCATGATGGCCTCGAGTTTAACACCATTGCGCTAACCATTGCTCTGTACTGGATTTTTTCAATTATATATTTTAACCTTCGTTATATTTTTACAACGAATAAAGGAATCACACTCGATTATGGTATTAGCTACAGCTTGTCAATAGCTGTATTTTTGGGCCCCTTAGGACTTCTCATCTATGAAACCTTAAACCGCATCTCTGTCTACATTTCTCGAAAACTTACAAAAACAGCCGATGAAGAAGAAGGCTTACATACCTTCTATAATATTGGTTCATTTGCTTTAAGCAGCACTTTCGCCTATTTGCTATATTGGTGGTTGGAACCTTTCTTTATACAAATACCCTTAGGTTACTGGGTTCTAATCGTCATTTTGATGATTATTGTTGTGAGTTTGTCTGATTTATTCTTAGCAGTCATTTTATATCTATGGGGCGAGATTACTGACAGAGGCAAATTTGTACGTTTTATTAAAGATCGAAGTTTTAACGATACATTGAAATCAGCATTAAGTAATGGTTTTCTTCTTTATTTATTACTTGAAAATCAGTTTGAGCTTGTCTTTGTCTTTTTCTTAATTAACTATACAATAAACCGTTCTATTGTTTATAAAGCTAGAGCTACACAAGATAAAATCGAGCGTGACCAATTCGAAGAGATGGCTTATACTGACTTTTTAACAGCCGCTTATAACCGCGCATATATGAATAAGCGACTTGAAGAGCTTGCTGACAATGCATCTGGTGAACAAATTGGAATTGCTATCGCTGATTTGGACCGTTTTAAGCAATTAAACGACCAATACAATCACTATGTCGGCGATCAGGTCTTACAACATTTTATTGATCAAGTACGCCTATACTTAGGTGAAGATGGCGAAGTTTTCCGTAGTGGTGGCGAAGAGTTTACGCTATTTATTTATGGAAAAACTTTTGATGAAACATATGACCTTATTGATCAATTGCGACAAAATATAAAAACTACTTCGGTTACCGTTGATTATCTCGGAAAGCCTGAAAATGTGGAGTACTCGTCGTCATTTGGTTTGTACTACTTCACAATCTCAGATGAAAAGTCGATAGAAAAGGCACACATCCATGCCGATGATTTGTTGTATGTTTCTAAAGAACGTGGTCGAAACCGATTAACCTCCCATGATGCGACTAAGTAGAACCAACCTGTTTGAGAGCAGGTTGGTTTTTTATTCGGGTATATCTTTTCTGTTCTTCGTCCAAAATGCTAATATTATAGATTTTGACGCAAGGGGCGGATGGGCGTGGATGAAACTCTTAAAGATTTATTGATTGTGTTGGGCCGAGTCATTACGATTCTGCCACTACTATTACTAGTGACTATATTTATGGGGAAGCGCGCGATTGGTGAGCTACCTATTTTTGATTTTTTAATTATTATCACGTTAGGATCCCTCGTCGGTGCAGATATTGCAGACCCTTCGATTGAGCATTTATTTACTGCCGTTGCTTTAGTGGCTGTGGCGTTATTACAGCGCGGTGCAGCCAAGCTGAAAATCATGAACAGAAAAATTGGTCGTTGGATTACATTTGAGCCTACGGTCGTTGTTCAGGACGGTCAGCTATTAAATAAAAACTTAAAGCGAATTCGCTACTCCATTGATAATATACTACAGCTCTTGCGAGAGAAAGATATATTTGATGTTGCGGAGGTTCAAACTGCGATTATTGAATCTGATGGAAGTTTGAGTGTATTAAAAAAATCAGAGAAAAAAGCTCTGACTTTAGAAGATCTTGGTATGTCAGGTGGGCAGCCAGCATTGGCTCTACCTGTCATCATGGAAGGTGACATTAACCAGAATATACTTCGATACTTTAGTCTGAACGAAGGTTGGTTGGAGGAACAGCTCGAGAAACGTGGCATCAAATTTGAGAATGTGTTTTTTGCTACGGTTAATCATGACCTGGAACTTCATATATCCTTAAAAAATGCTGAAGGCTTAGTTGTTCCTAGAGTGTTTCACTAATTACGGTTAATTTTAACTTAAGTACTAACAGAAAGATCTTGAGTATTAAACTTATTATCTCAAGTACTAAATTTTCTAACTTGAGTACTTAACAATAATTTTAAGCATTAAAAAATCTCGCCGCATATAAACGGCGAGATTTTTCTCATTAACATAATGAATCTTTTGATTTTGGTACGGATAGACCGAAAAGTGGTCTGAGATACAGTGCAACAAAGGTTCCTGCTAGTGCAAGGATACCCCAAATGTAGCCGTGTAGGCTAAATGAGGAAATTCCGCCGAAGTAAGCACCGATGTTACAACCGAATGCTAGACGTGCGCCATATCCCATGAACAGACCACCGATAATCGCTGCCGTTACGTTACCTTTAGTTAATTTAGAAAACTTGAATAAGCCGCCTGCTGCTGATGCGATGAAGGCCCCGATAATTACACCTAAGTTTAATACTGTAGTCGAATCAGCAAAAATTGATGATTCTAACACGGCTGCGTTGGCACCTTGCCAGTAACCCCAGCTAGCTACATCTATTCCCATGAAGGCTGCAGCTTTAGATCCCCAAAGTGCGAATGCTGACGTTACACCCCAAGGTGCACCTCGAGTCATTAACGTTAAAGCATTTAAAACAGCTAGCGCAATTGCTGCTGCAAATAATGGCCATGAACCACGGAATATACGTTTCCAACCCTTTGTTGTTGGAACTGGAGCCATTTTCGGCGCGCTTTTTCTACGTTCAATCACTAGCGTAATCCACGCTACTAGACCGAATAACGCGATTGATAATGCCCATGCTCCACCATATCCCAAGCCCGTTGTCGTCGCTAGCGATACTGGTTCCATTGATGGTAAATCTTGTGTCCAGAATGGAAAATGTGCCGCACCGATCGTTGAACCTACAATAAAGAATAATAGAGTTACAAACATTACCGTACGTCCGCCACCGACAGCGTAAAGTGTACCTGATGCACACCCTCCGCCTAACTGCATTCCAATACCGAACATGAAAGAACCAACTAATAAACTAATTCCTAATGGTGCCACATAACCTGAAGCACCTGTTCCGAAGAATGATAGACCGAATGCTAGAATCGGCGCGAATAGAGTTACGGCTACTGCTAACATAACCATATGAGACCTTAGCGCTTTACCGTTCCCAACCGACATAAAACGTCTGAACGCTGAGGTAAAACCAAAACGCGCATGAAATAGTGTATAACCCAATAATAATCCTAGTAGTAATAGAACTGGTTGCATCGCTGCTTGAGTCATCATGAGATAAACCATCAATACAGCAGTTACTACTAATGCACCAATAATTAATTTTGTTTGTGATTTATTTAAATCCGTATGTTTAGTTTCTACAGGGTCTTTAACTTCACTGACTGGTTGTACTTTTGTTGAAGTTGACATAAATAATTCTCCTTTCCCGATTTGTTTAATCGGATTTAGAACATTGTTTATGATAATAGGGATTGTGTTTCGTGTCAACGGAAAAAATTACATATTTAAAAATCTCTAATATTTAATCTGAATAAGCGAATTTTTAAAGAGTTAAGTCGAAACTTTTCTTAATTAAGCGAAATTTTATTGCTTTATTTCTAATAACTTAAATGATTTACCTAATTTTTTCTCACTTATTCCAAAAACTCCATGCTAGGGTAATAAAAAAAGCTGCACTCTATATCGAGCACAGCTTAACATTCATTTTATTGATTTTGTTTCATCAAATAATCCACAATTCCCATCGCGCAGACTTTCAAGTCAAGGTTTAGATACTTATAAACCACATGATCGCTAGGAATATTCTGTTCGACGAGGTGGGTCGTTACCAGATTCTCGAGATTTTCTGCGACTTTTTCTGTTTTCTCTTCAAATGATGCTTCAGGCATTTCTTCAAACACTTTTTCACCCGCTTCAACAAAACGCGGCAACCAGAATCGGATTTGTCCATACACATGCTTAGGGTCACGCGACCTGCCATAATGTCCAAAGTAGATTTGATCTACATGAAGCCCTTCAATTTTTGCCAATGAATCAAGCATGGCATCAGGGTCAAACTGGTTCGGTGACGTTGAAGGTAATACAAAATTCAAGCCCTCAGCCTGAGGATAATAGACGCCAATGGTATCACCAGTAAACACCCCATTACTTAATGAATCATGGATACTAAAGTGGTGCTTGGCATGGCCTGGAGAATCGTAAAACGTTAACACTCGTCCATCGCCAATGTCGAGCGTATCTCCTTCACTCATTTCCACTAAACGATCTTCGGGCACAGGCACAATTGGATCAAACAGTTCATCAAATTTTTCACCGTATACTGCTCTTGCACCGGCAATTAATTTGCTTGGGTCTGCTAAATGACGCTTCCCTTTTGGATGAACATATACCTTAGCGTTTGGGCACTTTTCTAAAAATAAACCGACACCACCAGCATGGTCCAAATGAATATGCGTCACTATAATGTGTTTGACGTCTTCTAAGTCAATTTCTAATTGTTTCAATCCCTCTAGCAGATAAGGCACCGACGGACTCGCGCTTGTCTCTACAATGGTTAGCTCTTCAGCATGAAGTACATAAGAACCCGTGCGTCCCGGCATCTTTAAATCGTATAAATCTATTAACGTCATTTCGTTTCCTAAATCAATTGGTTGAGACATATTGAATGTGACCTCCTGTAAGTATAATCCTCTAATTAATGTTTTCTATTTTTCATAGGAAATACCTTCTTCATTAAGATGTAAACTTTTCTAATATCTAGTACAATGATATACAAAATATATTAGGTAGGGTTATAAATGAAGAAACATAATTGGAAAAAAATCTTATTAATTACCTTTACTGCACTTATTGTATTTCTAATAGCAGATAAATTATTTATCCAGAATCAACAAATAATACAATTAGAGAATAAAACTTCTAAAGCTGAACAGAAGTTATTATTTTCATACAACGCATTCCCAATCGAGTATGCGTTTGAACGTGTTCAAGAAGATCCTACTGATGATAACTTAAAATTACTTTTTAGTACTCTTCTTAACCAACAGAAAAAAATTGAAACATTAATTGAATTAAATAAAGAAGATATCAATGAAACCATGTGGGAAGAATATATTAGTATCCCTACAACACAAGCTGTTATTTTCCCACTTAATCTTGCTGAATTTGAAGATGGTATTAATCAATCTCATCTAAATAAACTTAAAGAAATTGAATCGGCATGGTTAAAGTATGAAGAAAATTCTAAGGGACATATGACAAGCTACTATATAGATAACATTGGATTTCTCTTAAAAAACTATATAGAACTTTTAAAGAAACTTAATAAAATTCCCGTAAGCTTGCAATAAACCATCTTGATAGAACAACCTCTACATTAGCGTATGGAAATTCATTCTGATATGATTTATATACGATATTATTATAAAAAGGAGCTTAACCATGGCTACGGAAAAACAGAAGTTCTTTGAAGAATTTAATGAAGCATTTATGACTGGCGATTTGAAGTTTATTTTAAATAGCGTGACTGAAGACGTTCAATGGGAAATGGTTGGCGATGATATAATCAAAGGTAAAAATGCATTAGAAGAGGCCCTTGGTGGCATGAAAACGAATGATACATTCAAATTGAATATACATCACTCGATTACACATGGTCTTGAAGCTGCTGTTAATGGTGTGATTACTTTCACAACAAAAGTTGGCGAAGATAAAAAATATGGATTCTGTGATGTGTACAAGCTCGATAGTTTTAAATCAGGTAAAATCAAGGAACTCACATCCTATGTCGTAGAAATGACTAACTAATACAAAAGAGGTGCGAATTGCACCTCTTTCTTAATGCCGTTAATTAATCATTTAACCCCTTACCATCGAGAATATGCTGTACATATTTCTCAACTCTCGACTCTCGCGTTTTTGATTGTTTTGCCTTTGAAATATAAAGACAGTATGCCCTTTGCCTTCCTGGGGTCAATGATTCAAAAGCGCCTTTTAAAGCTGGCATTTCTTCAAATTTACTCTGTAGCTCTTCAGGAATCGTTATATCTGTTTTCTTTTTCACTTCCAAGCCTGCTTTTTCTACTTCAATGGCTTCCTTAATGTAGTCTTTCAAAATGGATTCTAACTCAACTATTTCTTCTACATTGGTAAAACGAATCTGACGCGCCGCCTGAACATTTTCTGTTTGTCTAATTAGAATCTCGTGAGGATCCTTTAACAAGGCACCTTTGTGAAACAACAATGCACAATATTCTTTAAATCCATGTATTAAAACGATGTTCTTATTATCAAGCGTGTAACAAGGGTGCTTCCACTTAAATTCTTCGGTTAAATCACAGTCAAGTACGATATGCCTCATCTTCACATACTCTTCTCTCCACTTTATTGAATTACTTAAAAATTCATCAACCTTAGGATTCATTTGACTATTGGTCATTGAGAACACCCCTTTTTAAGTTACTAAACCATACCTTTTACTTGAGCGGTAGTTTTCTTAGTGTCGGTTCATCTTCATACATGTATTCTAAAAACAGATCTACAAACTCAGCATCCCACTGCGTTCCTTTACCTTCTTTTAAAATTGATAACGCCTTCTCTTGAGTAAACCCTTTTCGGTAAGGTCGGTCTGATGTCATCGCATCAAAAGCGTCAGCAACAGCCATAATTCTTCCGAAGAGTGGAATTTGTTCTCCCTTAAGTCCATCCGGATAACCACCACCGTCATATCGCTCATGATGGTGACGAACGCCCTCAAGATACGGAATCACTTTTTCAATCGGTTTGACTTGAGTTAAAATGTCATACCCGTAGATTGGGTGCTTTTTAATCTCATCAAATTCTTCATCTGACAGCTTGCCATCCTTTAGGAGGATGCTGTCGTTGATCCCAATTTTTCCGATATCATGCAAAAGAGCTGATTTCCTTAAGTTAGTTAATTGGTCTTTTGATAAGTTCGCACGTTTTCCAATTTCAACGGAGTACTCTGACACCCTATACGAATGACCCGCCGTATATGGATCTTTCGCATCTAAGGCCGCTGCAAGTGTAGTAATCAAGCTCTCTGATAAGTTTTGGTTCATTTCATCACGTTCTTTAATCGACTCAACCATATGATTGAATCCGTACGTCAATCTAGAAAACTCGTCCGAGTACAACTCATCCGTTTTAACAAACTCTCCATCTTGCACAGACTTCATGTCATGTTGCAGTTGCTGCATCGGCTGGTCGATTCCTTTAAAAAGTAAGTAAGAAGCAAAACTTGCAAACACAACATTAATAATTAATATGACGACTGCCCATTCCCAATAATTAAAAATGATAGACTCCGAAACTTCTTCCAAACGAATCTGAGAAGCTAAACTGAATAATAAAAGTGGGAAGATCCCAATAAAAATCGTACTGAATTGAAATTTCTGTTTTAACGAAATTAGCACATCACCATTCAACGATAGCGAATGATTATAATGACTTTTAGCTAGTTTAACCATATGTTTTGTAACGATATGTACAGCATTCATCGTAAGATAAAACTCAATTAACGCATGCATTCCAGCCACTAGCAATGATCCAATAAAAGCAAATAACACGTATCTATACGGAAGTGATAATAACCCTATATTGATTGATAATAAAGCTAAACCAATAGCCGGAAAACTCAACCCAAGCCAGTGCGGGCCCATTACTCGTTTTACCGTTAACCAAGGGAGTTTATTTGCCGCAACAAAACCCGCTTCAATCGTTGAAAGACTTGGGGCTTCACTTGAATATACCTGTTTAATCGGATGAACATCTTTTGTGAACTGACGATACTCAGCGATGAACATCACGATAATGGATAAGATTAAAATAATAAGTAAGACTACAATGTCGGTTTGAGTAAGCGTTAAGGTGTTAAAAATAAACACACCACCGATTCCGCCGACTGCTATGACCGAACCAATAAAGTAGTTTATTAATAAAGTTTTCGTGAAACGATTATATAATTCCATCAACCGACCACATCCCAGTTAATTGTTATCACCCATTATATCAAAAGTCCTATTATTAAAGTACTTTATCACAGGAATATCTGGTGGATTTAATGGTTTTGGCAACTCTTTAAGATTGAAAAAGTTAATGTCTAGACTCTCGTCTTCGTCTATTCGCAACTTGCCTTCATATTCTGTGCATAAATAATTAGCTGTTACATTATATAATTCATCACCATGCGGGAGTTTATAGTACTGCTCTTCACCTGAGAAAACATTAAGTAATGTAAGGTTATCAGGTGTTAAACCTGTCTCCTCAATCATTTCTCGTTTCGCTACCTCTTCAAGTGATTCACCAAGTTCCATTGAACCACCTGGCAGTCCCCAACAACCGTTATCTTTTCTTTTTTGTAGTAGCAACTCTTTGCGTTCATTTAACACCATCACACTTGCGCCGACCACAATTAACGGCCTAGTCCCCACCAATTTCCTCAAATCCATAACATAGCCCATAATAGGTCCTCCTTTTTATTGGAATTGATACCCTGAAACAAAGTCGATGAAGTCTTTTTCCAACGAGTGGTGATATTTCGTTAAGGCATAAGTGTTTACCCGAGGTAATTCTATTTCTGGAAATCCTACTTGAAGAATACGTCCTTCTAAGATTTCCCTCCTGATTGTTGATTTGGGCAAAAATGACACCCCTAACCCACTAACAATAAAGCGCTTGGTGATATGATTTTGTGAAACTTTCATCATTTTTGTTTTAGGATAGTGTGACTTGATTTGATGGGCCAATGATTCCCAATAAACAGGGTGGTTATGAGTTAATAAATAATACTGTTCAAGCAAATCCTCGGGCAGTAAAGCTGGGGCTGTCTCGTTATCTAAGCCATCATGAGGTACACATAATACCACTTCATCTTCATATAACTTAGTCTGATTCAGTTGTGAACCACGATATTCTATTAACGTAAACCCTATATCGACGACCTCGTCCATTACGGCTTTTTCGATTATTTGAGATTCCATAATTTCAACAGCTACTTCAACTTCTGGATGGTTTTCTAAATAATTTTTCAATACAAATGGCATAATCGTGTCAGCCACTAAAGGGGAAATGGCCAGCTTTAGCTGTAGTCGATATCCTTGAGTAAACGATTGGATCTGGGTAAGTCCCTGTTGATGCAGATCTAGCACTTCTTTTGCATGAGGCAAGTAAACTCGCCCTTCTTCAGTTAACTTAACCAATCGTTTACCTCGTTCAAAAAGTGTCACGCCAAGCTCTTTTTCCAACGCTTTGATATGGACGGTCACCGTGGGCTGTGAGACATATAATGCTTCAGATGCTTTCCGAAAGTTCCCTAACTCTGCCACTGTTACAAAGGTTTTCATCCAGGATAATTCCATATATAACACCTTCTAATTAATATTATTAATCAAAACATTTAAAAATATTTAATTTTATTAATCAATCATACCTCATATACTATAAGTAGACAATAAAAGGAGGGGTCTTATGATATATAAAGGATTAAAAGGCGTTGTTTGCACGGAAACGAAGTTAAGTATGATTGATGGTGAGCGAGGTCAGTTAATCTATGCTGGCTATCCCGCTAAAAACCTTTCAAAAGAACACTCTTTTGAAGAAGTAGCTTATTTATTATGGTATGGGAAATTACCTTCAGCAAATGAGTTAGAGGATATTAAAAAGAAATTTAAAGAAGCACGTACACTACCAGACTATTTAAAAAACATTATTAAGAACTTACCTAAACGTTTAGAAATGCTGGATGTTATACGAACGGTTACTTCATCAATTGAGTTAATTTCAACAGACAAACCTAGTGTAGACGACGCTGTTCGTATTACGACATTAATACCGAGCGCTATTGCATATCGACTATATTGTTTAGACAAACAACCATTCCCTGATATTCGAAAAGATCTCGATCATGTCGCTTATTATTTATATATGGTAACGGGACGCGAACCAAGAGGTGAGCATGTTCGTGCACTAGAAACTTATATGATCCTTACGATGGAACATGGGTTAAATGCATCCACTTTTTCTGCAAGAGTTACCGCATCTTCAGAGTCTGATTTAGCTTCTGCGATTACATCAGCGATTGGCACAATGAAGGGTCCACTTCACGGCGGAGCGCCTACTGGAGTACTCGAGTTGTTAAATGAAGCTTCGCAATCAAATGATATTCACCAAATGATTCAAGAAAAAGTCGAACGTGGTGAAAAACTAATGGGGTTCGGTCACCGTGTTTATAAAACACTAGATCCACGAGCAATCGCACTTAAAGATATATTACAACAAAATAAGCAGGACGAAGATTGGTTTGACCTTGCGATAAAAGTCGAGGATATTGCTGTTAATGTACTCGAGGACCTTAAACCAGGTCGAGGATTATATACCAACGTAGAATACTATGCCGCTGCCGTAATGAAAGAACTGAAACTAGATCCGTCATTATTTACATCAACATTTACTGCAAGCCGAGTGATTGGTTGGACTGCACATGTCATGGAGCAGCTAGAGGATAATACGATATTCAGACCGAAAGCTGAATATGTCGGACCTGTTTTTGCAGAGTAACATAATCCCGCTACTTCGCGGGATTTTATTTTCTCAACTCTTCTTTTATTTCACGTAATTCTTTTAATATTTCTTGGTTAACTTCGAGTTGTTTTTCACGCATCTCTTCAATCCCCCTAAGTTTCTCTTCACTCATGTCCAGTTTTTCCTGATTAGTTTTCTGCGAAGGGGTTCTTAATGTGATAACAAAGACCGCTACAAGGAAGACGGTTAAAACAATATAAAGAAACATATTCTCAAACATCTAAGATTCTCCTTTATTGAACGCCAAATGTCGTAAACTTGAATTCGGGACTTAACTGAATGGGAAGTTCTATATAGTAAACTTTCAACTCCCCATCTTCTTCTATCCAATTAACCACAGATTCTACGGAGTCTTCTTTATCCGGTTCTAAAATTAATTGTGGTTTAGATACATAATGATCTTTTTCATCTCCAATTAGAACCTTCGAGTAACCAATACGTTCATCAATTAATTCTGCCATTTCTATGTAATGTAATTCCAAAATATTATTATGTACATACTTCCATTCCGATAAACTATACTCATTTTTAATATCACTTGAAAAATATGTGTTATAAATCTCCTTTGAACCTTTCTTATATAAATCTTCTATAAAAGATTCAGTAGCCCCTCGCACGTCTTCTTGGTAATCATTATTTTCTATACTTTTTATAAAGACATCTAAAACTATGTATCCAACCACAACCACTGTTGCTAATGCTAGAAATAAGATTTTATACTTTTTACTCAAAGTAACCCCCCTTATACTTTTTAAACACATTCATCCCTGTTCAACCGCATAAACATGAACATCCTTGCCCTTGAGCTTTATTTTTTTATCCAATTTCATTCCGATTTTTTTAGCAACTTTTACTGAACCCTCATTTTCAGGTTGGATCAGCGAATTCAATCTTTGTCGGTTTAAGTTTTCAAAGCCATATCGCTTTAGTTCCTCAGCTATTTCAGAGGCATAGCCATTCCTCCAGTATCTGCGTCCAATCCAATAACCAACTTCAAGTTCATTCACACCTTCAATGGTTTGCGGCACTAAACCAGCATGCCCTATTGGCTCATCATTTTCCTTTAAACACACGACCTTCAATCCAAAATCAGCATGTTGCACATATGTATGCTGAATCCATCTAAAGAACGCTTTCATTTCGTCCTCAGTTTTAACTGTACCGTGACCAATATAACGAACCACTTCAGGGTCAGATAATAGGGATTTTAGAAAATCAAAATCTCCTTCACTGTAGTCTCTTAAATAAAGTCTATTAGTTTCCATTATTCCACACCTTTTGTGAATATCGATTAACGCTCTCTTAATCATACTGAAAAATAAAGGGAATTTCATCCACTTGTCGAATTTTATAGGAAAAGGAGGAATTCAACATGAATCGTGTTGTTGCATTTGAAATGAGCAGCCAAGAACCTGAAAAGGCAGCTAAATTCTACTCCGCAGTATTCGATTGGAAAATAGGCGAACCAAATTATGGTTACCACCACGCTAACACGGGAAACCAAGAAGAATCAGGAATTGATGGAGGAATTGCTAAAGGCCCTCACGATCATCCACTTGGCACACGCGTACAAATTGAAGTAGAATCCATTGATCAAACAGTAGAGAAAGCTAAAGCAAATGGTGCTATGGTGGTACGTGAAAAAATGGATTTCGGGGACTTTTGTTTGGCATACTTAGTTGACCCGACTGGTTTAGGATTTAGTTTAATAGAGAACAAAAAATAACTTTCAAAGGCCAGGTGATTGCATGACAATTAAGGTGGATTTAACGGATCAAGAACGTCAGAACCTGCGCAAGTCTCATATTTATTTAAAAGACTTACATCTCATTAAGGCGGACGAGTTAGCCAAGTCGATTAAGTGCACTAAAGAAAGAGCACACGCAATAACAGCTATGGCACAATTTCAACAAATTCCTTCTATTGGTTATCGTATGGCATACAATTTAGTACATTACTTAAATATTTATTCTCTTGATGAAATCAAAAATGAAGACCCTAAAGAGTTATTTGATCATTTTGAAAAACTCATCGGTGAAGATATAGACCCTTGTGTTGAAGACCAGATTAGATGTGTTATACACCATGCTAATCAACCTTACAGTGACAAGCAATGGTTTGATTTTACAGAAAGGCGGAAGACGGAAAGGTTGAATGATAATTGATGAGACAGAACATTATCAGGTTTTTAGTATACTTTTTATCTATATTAATTGTATGTGCATACGCATTAGTGATGGATCATTATTTTTTAATTATTAAACAATATGCTAATGCCACTTTTAACATCTTACCTTTAATTTTGTTTATTGCTATTAGTCCTATTTTAATAGGGATGCTATTGAAAATCCCACATTTAATTCTAAATTGGAAGGAAACTGAGTGGGGCTTTGATTGGGTTAAGTTTTTATCAATAGGTTTAATAACCCTACTCTTCATCATTCATTACATTATGTCCTATTTCAATTCTATGATTGAGATGCCACAATATATAGCTTTTACCATCCCTGATCAATTACTTACCGTATTTGGTGTTGTATTTGGTTATGTATTATTAAGTTGTATTCGCTATGATAAAACAGAAAATTAATGGCAATCTAAGAGAATTACCATTAATTTTTTTGTGCACTTATTAACTTTCTTCTTCTTTTGTAAACTCACCTTCCGACCTAGCACTAAATAACTTAACTTTTTCATTAAATTTCTTCTACATTGCAACAAAAGACAACCCTACTAAGGTTGCCTCATCATATTGTTTATAGTATTTTACTTAAAAACTCTTGTGTACGTGGGTTTTGTGGATCATCAAAGATCTGGTTTGGATCGCCTTCTTCCATAACTATTCCTTCGTCCATAAATAGCACGCGATCACCCACTTCTTTTGCGAAGCCCATTTCGTGGGTTACAACCACCATGGTCATACCTTCTTCTGCTAAGTCCTTCATTACTTGTAAAACGTCTCCAACAAGTTCTGGGTCTAACGCAGATGTAGGCTCGTCAAACAACATAACTTTCGGTTCCATTGCTAACGAGCGAGCAATAGCTACACGCTGTTTTTGCCCCCCTGATAAACTATCCGGATAGGCATCCGCTTTATCACCAAGACCAACTTTATCTAATAGTGGAAGAGCAGCTTCTTTAGCCTCTTCTTCACTAATTTTCTTTACTTTAACTGGACCTAAAGTAATATTTTCTATTACCGTTTTGTGAGGGAATAAGTTAAAGTGTTGGAAAACCATTCCCACCTGTGAGCGTATTTCGTTAATATTAACTTTAGGATCTGTTATAACATCACCATCGATAGTCACTTCACCAGCTGTGATATCCTCTAATAAATTTAAGCAACGTAGGAATGTACTTTTACCAGAACCAGAAGGTCCAATGACACAGACCACTTCTTGTTCATCTACTTTTGCATCAATCCCTTTTAATACCTCATTATCACCAAACGATTTGTGTAAGTCTTTAACCGTAATCATTTATACATCAAGCTTCCTTTCTACTCTACGCAAGATAATTGATGTTGGAATGGTTATTATTAAATAGAAGACACATACCATAATTAATGTTTCAAATATCTCAAATGTCGCGTTATAATATTGCTTACCCATGTATAAAACTTCAGCTACAGCAATTACTGAGAATAATGAAGTATCTTTTAAACTAATAATAAATTGGTTACCTAGAGGTGGAATCATGCGCTTAAATGCCTGCGGCCAAATAATATAACGCATCGTTTGTTTCTCAGTTAAACCAACTGAACGACCCGCTTCATGCTGACCACGATCAATGGAGTGAACAGCACCACGAACAATCTCTGCGATATAGGCACCAGCATTTATAGTGATAGCAATAATCGCAGACGTTAGTTCTCCGATATTCACTACAGTTAAACCATAATAAATAAATAGTACTTGGGCTAAAATTGGGGTCCCTCTTGTCACCTCAACGTACACTGTACTGATAGCACGTATAATTGAGTACTTCGACAATCTTCCTAAACCCGCAAATGCTCCTAATATAAAACCTAAAAATAAACCAACAATTGTAATATAAAGCGTTAGTTTCATACCTTCATATAAATAAGGTATAGATTTATAGTAAGCCGAGTCCATTAAATATTCTATCATTATAATTTATCTCTCCTTGAAAAATAGCGTAACAAGCAAAGTACTTGTTACGCTTGATTTCTAGTATGTTCATGATAGTTTATTAAGTTGGCTATTACTTAGGTGGTTCTTCACCAAACCATTTCTTGTAAATTTCAGCATACTTTCCACTATCTTTTACTTTTTGAAGACCTTCGTTAACAGTATCTACTAATTCAGATCCTTCAGGCATCGCAATACCATATGGTTGACCTTCTAATACCTCACCCACTGTTTTTAGCTTATCTGAAGCATTTTCTTTAATGTAGTACTGTACGTTTGGTAAGTCATATAGAACAGCATCTAAACGACCACGTTCTAAGTTCTTATAAGCAGTAACAATCTCAGGATAAGCTGTTACTTCAGCATCTGTTTTATTTAATAAGTATTGTTCACTAGTTGAACCTTGACGTGCACCAACGTTCTTTCCAGCTACATCTTCAATCGATTCAATGTCTGAATCCTTTGGTACCGCTACAATTAGACCTGAGTCATAGTAAGAATCTGAGAAATCGATAAACTCTTCACGTTCTTCTGTAATTGAAATACCAGCAATACCGATATCATGTTTACCCGATCTCATAGAAGCTAATAAACCATCAAAAGCCATTGTTTCGAATTCTACTTCAAAACCTTGCTCTTCAGCAATAGCTCTCATTAACTCAATATCGAAACCTTCCATTTCCCCAGTATCAGGGTTTTTGTATTCAAATGGTTGGAAGTTTGCGTCAGTAGCAACTTGATATGTTTTTGTTTCTTCACCGTTGCCGTCGCCACCATCTCCATTACTACTTCCACTAGTACCACACGCTGCTAGTACTCCTAGAACTAGTACTGCAGAAAGTAAAATCATTAATTTCTTCATGTAAATTGTACCCCCCACCAAATTTTGTGTTACTCAATAAATATCATCTCATATTCTAGAATATTTTGAAATTCAGATAATTCGGCGTAAATATAAGAATAATTATATTTTATAGGGTCTTAGGCAGTTTAACTCTTTTATTTATACAATAACTTATAAATATTCCGTGATACTTAAAATCCTTCCAGATTTAAGCTGGGCATAAACCTGGAAGGACTGTATAATAGATTATTCTATTACTTTTTTAACAAAACTTTCCTTTGCATCTAAATATGCTATAACATCATCCGCATATTTTTCAGCCAATGACAGTTTGAGAGATTCATATTCTTTAGCCAATTCTGCATGCTCATTTAGGCGATCACGAAAAGTGACATGCGCATTCCACCAGTCACCGCCATATTCGACGACGTGTAAGTAATGAGTTTTAGTGAAATTATCATCTTCCCTATAAGGAAACTTTGCAAAAATCACTTTGTCCTTCACCGTCTGTTTTTGCAATCTAAAGTAATCTATTTCGCTCATCGTTCTCACTTCTAAATCTCGAGCGTTATCCAGCTCCCTCACTCCAACCAAGATATCAATAATTGGCTTAGCTTTAATACCTTTGATTGCTGTACTGCCGAAATGTTCGATGGCAACAATGTGCTCTCCAACAGTTTCTTCTAAAAGTTGTTTCTCTTTCTTAAATAATTGTGACCATTCTGGGTTGTGTGGGACAAGTTTAACTTCACCTTTTTTCAAACCTAGCATAAAACCCCTCCAAAATAGTAGTATCCCTCTATACTAAGGGGTTTCGGATTCAAAAAACAGACTGATATTTTTTACTAAAATATGGTATAATAGAATTGCAGAATTAGTTAAGTTTCCTAAATAGCGCATTTCTATTTTTTATAGTTAGAATTAATCACTTCCTCCAAATCAACTTCATTATTTAAAATAATCAATTTATCTTCAAATGGTTTTAACGTTTGCAAAATTTCAAATTTATTCTTTTCTTCGAATTGATTATTCCACTTAAACATCTGTAAGAACATGTTCCAAGACGGTTTGTAATTAGCTTTTTCAACCTTTAATAATTGCTTAACAAATCGCTTAATAATTCGAGCAGTTCTTATGCGTTTAGGTGTATCAAGAAAGATAATTATATCTGCATGTTTAAAGCTTGGTAAAACCCATTTATCATGTACTCCTTCAATAATCCACTTTTCTTGAGTAACAATTTCTGTTAATTGCTGATCTCTTTCCTCTATCGTTCGCCTGATATCTCCTGACTTTTCCCTTTTCCAAACTACATTATCTAATTCATAATGTGGAATGACATATTCTTTTGAAAGTTTTCTAGAAAGTGTAGTTTTTCCACTTCCAACTGACCCAATGATATGTATTCTTTTTATATTTATCATTATTTCTACCACTTTCCATGATTTGCCTAGTCTTACAATTCATTATACAATATTAACAATTATCTGAAAAAGGTGGCTAAACATGATTATTACTATGCGCTTATAATTTATAACTTAACTTTCAAAATAAATCTATACTTACGGAGGACTTTATGAATACTAGATATGCCACTATACAGGATCAAAACTTTATTGATGAACTATGTCAATTAAGTTATTCGAACAAAAAACAATGGATAGGTTATCCGCGTGTAAGCGATTTGAATGAATTATTGGCTGAGTTAAAGGAATATGAGAACACACTGGATAATTCTATCCTGATAATAGAAAAAGATTCAGAGATGATTGGTTTTACTGGATTTTTGTTTGAGCCGGGCGATGATGAAGCGTTTGTGATTGGGCCGGTCTTTGTAGAACAGGAACATACCTTTGAGAACGTCTCACGGTTATTAGAAACGCTTATGGAACGGTCTAATTTCAAAGATCTATTTATTACCGTACCATCAGAAAACCACATTACTAACAGATCGCTTAAAAATGATGATTGGAAGAATACGTACAAACAATATGAAATGAAATATGAGTTAGCTTATTTTAATTCAGTTGACCTTAAATATGATATTCACCCGTTAACTAATAGTAAGGGTGTTAAATTCAACAGTGTTGCTCAACTTTTTGAAAACGTTTTTGAGTGGAAGAATGCTGAAGAGCGTCTTGGACATTATTTAGATGATTTTGGCATGGATGCTGCCTATATTGAAAAAGATGGTGAGTTACAAGGGGCAGTGTTATGGGATGATATTGAGGACACTGATTTTGTACGTTTAGAAGATGTCGCTGTTCATCCTAAGGCTAGACGCCAAGGGATTGCTTCAGAGCTAATTGTTCATGTTCTAAATAAATTTGCAGATACAAATAAGGCCACCGTATTTCTAGCGGTAGATTTGGATAATAACAATGCTAATAACCTTTATGAAAAATTAGGTTTTGAAACTACAATGCTTAATTGCTCGTATAAATGTATGAAAGGCTAAGTTTATTGCTTAGGGGGATTAGATGAATATATTTTTTATTAGTGGATTAGTTGTAGCTTTAATGGCTGTGTTCGCAGGTTTTGTTACAACAAATTGGGATATTACTTTGGTCATAGCACTAATTGCTGGAATCGCTCCGTTGTTTTACGCTGGCTTAATGTCAGGTGCATTTGTTGATGGGGATCGAAACCGGGCTAACTACCACACTCAAGATAAAAACGAGCGAGAAAGTCGATATCAATTAATGAAAAAATTACTTTTATTTGCATCGCCCAATTTAATAACCATAGCACTAATTTTCATTGTTGCATTTTCTATGAGATCTTAGACAAATACTAAAACAGCCGGAACCTATAAAGGTCCGGCTGTTTTTATGTTTCTATGGTTCTAAGTCAAATGTTGGGGTGAGCGAACGCTCACTCCTAATTTATGCGACTCGAACTGCTACATTTTTATATTGATGGTGTAATAACACCTTTAATCTAAAACGATCAAACCGTTTAA